>CAVXJG010000001.1:0-260553 GCA_963762105.1 uncultured Actinomycetota bacterium
CGGGCCTTGCCGGCCCTCCTCGACCAACGAGGCGGCCCTAGTGTGGGCACATGGTCCGCGTGGCGGTGCTCGGGCTCGGCGGCATGGGCAGTGCCGCGGCGGCTCACCTCGCCCGCCGGGGCGCCGACGTCGTCGGCGTCGAGCAGTTCACGCCCGCCCATGACCGCGGCTCCAGCCACGGCGACTCGCGGGTGATCCGGCAGGCCTACTTCGAGGATCCGTCCTACGTCCCGCTGCTGCTGCACGCCTACGACCTGTGGGCCGACCTGGAGCGAGACGACCCCGGCATCTTCCGCCTGACGGGCGGACTGATGCTTGGCCGGCCAGACGCCGAGACCGTCGCCGGCTCCCTGGCCAGCGCCCGCCAGCACGGGCTGCCGCACGAGACGCTCGACGCTGCCGACATCCGCCGACGGTTCCCGATGTTCGCGCCCGACGACGACGAGGTCGGCGTCTACGAGAGCGCGAGCGGGTTCGTCCGCCCCGAGCGGACGGTGCGTGAGCACGTACGCCGCGCGGCAGCGGCCGGCGCCGACCTGCGGTTCGACGAACGGGCCACCGGATGGGAGGCCGACGACCGCGGGGTTCGGGTGACCACCACCCGGAGCACGATCGAGGCCGACCGGTTGGTGGTCTGCCCCGGCGCCTGGGCGCCGTCGGTGCTCGCCGACCTGGGCGTGCCGCTGCGGGTGACCCGCCAGGTGGTGTTCTGGTTCGCCCCGTCGGGCGACCCGGCGGCGTACGCGGTGGGGCGGCAGCCGATCTTCATCTGGCAGCGGTCGGACAAGGCGCCGTACGGCTTTCCCGCGCTCGACGGGCCGGACGGCGGCATGAAGGTCGGTCTGCACCACCACGGCCGCGAGACCGACCCCGACGCGCTCGACCGCGTCGTCACGGAGGCGGAGGTGCGTGAGGTGGCCGACCTGCTCCGGCCGATGCTGCCGACGATGCCCGGCCGGTTCCTGCGCGCGGTGGTGTGCCTCTACACGACGACCCCCGACCAGCACTTCGTGATCTCCCCGCATCCCGGCCATGCCAACGTGATCGTGGCGGCGGGCTTCTCCGGGCACGGCTTCAAGTTCGTCCCGGTCGTCGGCGAGATCCTGGCTGACCTGGCTCTGGACGGATCGACCCGGCACTCGATCGGGTTGTTCGACCCGACCCGTTTCCGCTGAGGCTCAGGTCGTCTGCTCGGTCGAGACGGTACGGGGGATGATCAGCACGGTCAGGACCGCCACGATGGCGAACACCGCCGAGGCCACGTAGACGTCGTGGATCGCCGGGGCCAGTACGGCGGCCGGCAGGTGTTCGAGGTCCTCGTGGGCGTCGCCGATCCGGGCCGTGACGGCCGCGTTGGCGATGGCCCCGAACACGGCGACGCCGACGGCGCTGCCGACCGACCTGGCGAACAGGTTGGTGCCGGTGACGACCCCGCGCGTCTGCCAGCTCGCGGACTGCTGGGCCGCGATCAGCACGGGCGAGGCGATGAAACCCATGCCGAGGCCGATCACCCAGCAGGCGAACGCGATCCGCCAGACCGAGTCGCCGGGGCCGACGCTGACCAGGAGGGCCGAGCCGGCGATGGCGAAGAGGGTGCCGAACAGGGCGCAGTTGCGGAACCCGACGCGCAGGTAGATCCGCCCCGACAGGGAGGCGGCGATGGGCCAGCCCAGCGTGAGGGCGGCGACGGCGAAGCCGGCCACCACCGCCCCGTGACCCAGCACGGCCTGTGCGTAGAGCGGGACGTACGACGTCAGGCCGATGAGGATGACACCGACACAGAGCGCCGTGGCGTTGGCGCCGACGAGCACGCGCTGTCGGAAGATCCACATCGGCAAGATGGGCTCGGCGGCGCGCGACTCGACGTACGCGAAGACCACGAGCAGCAGCGCGGCGAGGCCCAGCACGGCGATGCTGGTGGGGGAGTTCCAGACCCAGGCGACGCCGCCCTCGAGCAGGCCGAGGATCAGTAGTGAGCCCCCGATGGCGAGCAGTGCGGCGCCGGCGTAGTCGACCCGGTGTCGCTTGCGCTCGACCGACTCGTGGAAGCTGCGCTGGAGCACGACCATGGCTGCGATGGCGATCGGGATGTTGACGAAGAAGATCCAGCGCCAGGAAAGGTAGTCGGAGAAGATGCCGCCGAGCGTGGGACCGATGACCGACGAGGCGGCCCAGACGCCGGCGACGTAGCCGGTCACCCTGGCGCGCTCCGCGACGGAGTAGATGTCGCCGATGATCGTCTGACCCATCGGCAGCACGGCGCCCGCGCCCAGTCCCTGGACGGCGCGGAACACGATGAGCGACACCATGCTCCAGGCCAGGCCGCACAGCACGGAGGCGACCAGGAAGATCGCGATGCCCAGCATCATCATCGGCTTGCGGCCGACGAGGTCGGCGAACTTCCCATAGAGCGGCACGGTGACCGCCTGCGCCAGCAGGTAGATCGAGAACAGCCACGGGAACTGCGAGAACCCACCCAGGTCGGCCACCACCGACGGGACCGCCGTGGCCAGGATCGTCGAGTCGATCGCGACGAGTCCGGTCGCCAGCATCACCGAGAGCAGGATGGGGCCGCGTTCGGAGCGCAGCCCGACCGCTGACCGTTCGATCTGGGGAGCCGTCACAGTTCCTTTCCCAACCGGCGCGGCGGAGACGGCATTCCCCGCCGGGGTGCTCGGTCTCAGAGCCCGGCCAACACCTCGCGCAGGAAGACGCCCTCGCGGTCGGGGTCGAAAGTGAAGTCCGACTGGTAGGAGCGGTTGGAGAAACCGCGCCCCGTCCTCGGCACGTCCGGACGGCAGAGCACCAGGTCGAGCCGGTGGCCGACGGCAGACGAGATCAGGTACTCGTTGCTGGCCGTGTAGGACTCCGAGCCGACGAGGATCACGTGCTTGGGCTCGCCGGCGAAGGCGATCTGGAACATCCCGCTGCCCGCGAAGCCCGCCACCACGTCCGCCCGGCGCACCATCCGCACCTGGTCGGGCAGCGGATGGTCCTCGGGGAAGACGATCGTGAAGTCGTGGTCGGCGAACAGCTCCTCGACCTCGCCGGCGTTGTGGCACGAGCGCTTGCCCGGCCGGCGTGAGCAGAAGAGCCGCCGGTACGCCGCGTCGGACCCGGCGCGCGTGTCCAGGGCCGCGCCCAGGGCGGCGTACGTCTCCGCGATGGCCGGGTGCACGAACGCCGGCATCCCGAACATCGGCGACGTGGTGACCAGCCGCTCGACCCGCGTCGGTCCGGGGGCGACCGTGACCCGCGCGGCTTCGATGCCGGCGGCCCCGAGCAGGTCCCACTCCCACGTCGCCAGGCTCTGACCGGGCGGCGCGAAGACCAGCGCCCGCAGGTCGGGGTGCCGCTCCAAGGCCGGGGCCCAGCCCCACAGATGGGCCACCTGCTCGGTGAGCGCATGCCCGAAGTGGCCGCGCACATAGCTGTCGAGGTGGAAGTAGGTGCCGTCGAGGAGGGCCGCGGGCCGCTCCGGCTCGCGCACGAAACGCGGCGCCCACTCGGCGAACGCCACGTTGCGGAGCCGCCGCTTGAAGTGGTGCCGATAGCTCTCCGGCAGCACCAACCCATCGCCGTACGCCGCCTGGCGCGGCAGGCAGGTGACGTCGTCGTACTCCCTCAGCGAGACCGGCGGCGCGTCGTAGGAAGCCGGCAGGTCGACCGGGCCGCTGGCGCGCAGCTCGCACCGAGAATCGAACCGCTGGCCCGGAACGGTCGCCAGCACCCGGCCGACGGCCGGGCGGAGGTCGAGGAACCGGTCCAGGTCCGCCTCGGGCACCTTGGCCAGGGTGGCCACCCGGTTCGTCGCCAGCAGCCAGCCGTCCTCGATCCGCAGGTCGCCGGCCGACGCGGCCAGCGCGGCCAGGTCACGCTCCCGGTTGTCGCGCGGGTCACGGCCGGGCGTCGGTGCCGCAACGTCCTGAGCCTGCGCCGCCCGCACCCGGGCCACCGACTTCTCCAGCGGCCGGGCGCGGCCGGGCAACGCGACCGCGAGCGTGCCTCCGGGAACCAGCTGGTGGAGCAGCCCGGGCCAACGCCGCGCAGCTCCCCGGCCCCGGGCCAGGTCGAGGACGAGGTGCCAGGGACGGCCGACGGTGAGGGCGAGGTGGGTCGCCGGCATCCCCTCGCGAAGGTCGATCGTTTCCACCGTGGCACCGGGGCAGGCCGCCACGAGCCGGTCGACGAGTCCGGGCCGGTCCTGGCGCGTCACGAGCGCGATGCGCGGGGCGGTCACGCCGGCCAGGCAGTCGCGGGCGAGGTCGACGGGCCGGCGCACGCGGTCAGCGTAGGCTCTCGCCGTGCGTACGACGCGGTCCGGGGTGCGGTCCGGGGTGCGACCTCTGGGCACCCCCGACCTCGCCGACTTCCTCTCCCTCACCGAGCGTGACCCCACCGTCAACGTCTTCGCGGCCTACCGCGCGCGCACGACCCGACTCGAGCCGCGGCTGCTCGGCGGAGAGGTCTGGGGGCGCTTCGTCGACGGCGGCCTGGTGGCCGGCTGCCACGTGGGCGCCAACCTGGTCCCGGTCGAGACCGGCGACGACGACGCGGCGGCCTTCGCCGAGCGGCTGCTCACCCGCGGTCGCTCGGTCTCCACGGTGGTCGGCCGCGAGTCGGCCGTGCGCGCTCTGTGGAAGGACCTGTCCCACTCCTGGGGGCCGCCGCGCGAGCAGCGCTGGCAGCAGCCACACCTGGTCATCGAGGGTCCGCCCCTCATCGAGCCCGACCCGCTGGTCCGGGCCTCGCGGGCCGACGACCTCGACGTCCTATACCCCGCCTGCGTGGCCATGTACACCGAGGAACTCGGCATCTCGCCCGAGCTCACGGGCGGCGCCGACACCTACCGGGCTCGGGTCCGCCAGCTCATCTCGTTCGGCTGGTCGTTCGCCCGCTACGAGGAGGGCCGTGTCGTGTTCAAGGCCGAGGTCGCGTTCGCGACCGCGGCGAACGCCCAGGTGCAGGGCGTCTGGGTCACCCCCGACCGCCGTGGTCAGGGCCTGGCTGCGGCCGGCATGGCCGCCGTGGTGGCCAAGGTGCGGGCCACCATCGCCCCCTGCGTCTCCCTCTACGTCAACGAGTGGAACGAACCCGCCCGCAGGGCCTACGAACAGGTGGGCTTCCGCCAGACCGACGTCTTCTCCACCCTGATGTTCTGAGTCCGCCCCTTCGCTGGTTGAGGAGGTCGCGCTAGCACCCTTCGTTGGTTGAGGAGGGCGCGCTAGCGCCCGTCTCGAAACCCGGTGAGGGAGCGGCCGCAACCACGCGGTCGAGCCTGTCGAGCCTGCCACTTGCGGCTCGCCGTCTGCTTGTGGTTGCCCGCAGTGGTGACGACCGAAAGTTCTCATCACGAATCGATCACGATGCCGGAATCCCTTGTGGATAAAGGGTTCTGGGCCATCTCGAGTGTCGGTGGTCGATGGTTGAGTAGGTGCCATGAGCAAGGTGGACGACCTCGACCCGAGCATGGTGCTCGCGGCCGCGGCCGCCACCGAACACGAAGCCCGGATGGTCGAGCTGCGCCGCCTGGAGCTGGCCGTCCAGTGGTGCGTCCTGCACCCCGCGACCACCGAGACCGGGGTGGCCACCCACAACCCCGACACCACCCTGCCCGGCGTCCTCGGTCTGGACGAGTCGCTGGGCGGGACGGGACGCCGGCGGTCGCGGCGTTCACCCCCGAACCCTTCGCCGCCGCCATGCAGATGTCCCCGCCGCCGGTGCCCGGCTGTTGGCCGACGCCCTCGACCTGACCCACCGCCTCCCCCTCCTGTGGTCCCGGGTCCAGGCGCTCACGATCCCGGCGTGGCAGGCCCGCCGGGCCGCCCAACACACCCACCAACTCTCACTGGAAGGGGCGCGGTGGGTCGACGACCGGCTCGCCGACCGCACCGGCTGCGGCCCGATCCTCGTGGACCGGCTGGTCGCCGACGCCATCGCGAGGTTCGACCCCGAGGAACACGCGAGACGCGAGGACAAAGGCAAGGCGTCCTGGGACGTCGAACTCGTCCACCCCGCCCCGACCGAGTTCACCGGCACCAGCGAGCTGCACGCCCGCGGCGACACCCTGGACCTGACCAAGTTCTACGACCTGGTCTGCGACACCGCCCACCAACTCCGCAGCCTCGGCGACCCCGACGAGCTCGGCGCCCGCAAGGCCAAAGCCCTCGGCGTGCTCGCCGACCTCGCCTGTGGCCAGGCCGCCCTCGACCTCGCGGCCCTGCGTCCCGACACCGGCGGGCCGGGAAGGTCCGCCTCTACCTCCACGTCGACGCCGACGACCTCGACCGGATCGGCGGTCGGCGGCGTCGAACGGCTCGGCCCCGCCACCCTCGCCAAGATCAAGGACTGGGTGGGCCACGCCCAGGTCACCATCCAACCCGTCCTCGACATGGGACGCGGCGACGCCGTCGACCAGCACGACCCACCGGCCTGGATGCGGGAGATCGTCATCCTCCGCGACCGGCACTGCGTGTTCCCCGGCTGCCGGGTCGACGCCCGCGCCTGCGACCAGGACCACATCGACCCCTACGTCGACCCCGGCGACGGCGGACCACCCGGCCAAACCAGCCCAGCGAACCTCGCCTGCCTGTGCAGGCGCCACCACCGCGCCAAGACCGCCGGCATCTGGCGATACCAACGCGCCCCCGACCACAGTGGCTACCTCTGGCACGGCCCCCACGGGTCGGCGTACCTCGTCACCCCGAACGGCACCATCAGCCTGCCCACCAACTGACCGGCGGCCAGACGGCAACCAACCCCACTAGCGTGACAGGCATGCGCCTCCCGTGGGACTCAGCGATCCTCGTCGGCATCTTCGGCGTGAGCGGGGTCGTGCACCTGACCAAGCCGCAGGTCTACGAACCGCTGATGCCGGCGTGGGTGCCGGCGCACACCGAGGTGATCTACGGCAGCGGGGTCGCCGAGCTGATCTGTGCCGCTGGCCTGCTGCACCCACGCACCCGTCGCTCGGCGGGCTACGCCAGCGCCGCGCTGCTGGTGGCGGTCTTCCCGGGCAACCTGAAGATGGCCGACGACGCGCGCCGGAGCCGCAGCACGAAGTTCAAGGCGATCGCCTTCGGCCGGCTGCCGCTACAACTGCCGATGATCCGGGCCGCCCTGCGGGCGACCCGGACCTGATTCGACGACGTACGCCGCTCAGCCGGCGAGGGCGCGTAGCTGCGGGGTCGGCTCGAGGTCGCTCGCCCGGTCGCAGACGGTGACCACGCACCGCACGACCGCCGACTGGGTCTTGCCGTTGGCGTGCATGAGCAGCGCCTGCGGCGTCTCGAAGAGGATCTCGCCGAACCAGCCGTTGATCGTGTAGTGCGCGAGCATCTTGCCCTTGGTGGTCCACAGGCCGATGTCAGCAGGGCCGATGCCGTCGCTGAGGAGCGCGACCGTCGCCAGCCGCTTGCCGTCGGTCGAGACCGCCTCGATCCGCTCGTCGCAGTTGGTCCAGAGCCGGTCGGTCGGGTCGCTGAGGCGGGCCAGCACCTGGCAACCGCCGTCGAAGGGGTCCTTGCTGAAGAAACCGACCAGGTCGTGCGCCTTGCTGGCGTAGTTGCCCTGCTTCTTGTTGACCACGACCACGTCGTCCGAGACGGTGTCCCAGGTCAGGGTGCGGACCTTGAAGTCGGCGAACGAGGCGACGACGAGGCCCTCGTCGAACTCAAGAAGGGTCGGGAGCGACGAGAACCCGCGCGCCGCGACCTCGTCCTTTTGTCCGAGGTCGTAGACCTCGAGCGTCGGCAGCTGGGTCGCGTCGCCGAAGGAGTACGCAATCTGGTCGGCTTCGGCGTCGAGGACGGCGTTGAACGGGTCGATGCCCTCGCGCAGCACCTTCACGGCGCCGTTCTTGGCCACCCGTGCGAGCCGGACGTTGCCCCACTGGGCGTTGCCGAGGGCCGCGATGTAGGCGTTCTTCCACTTGCCGTAGAGCAGCACGCGCTTGACGTCCACCTCGATCCGGATGGCGCCGTCGACGATGGTCGTGCCGTCCACGTGGGGGACCGAGATATCGGCGCCGCGGGCGAGCTTGCCGGGCTTGATCTCCAGCGGCGACGGTGCCTGCGCCGAAGCGGCGGCACTCGTGAGCAGCGGTGCGGTCAGCGCCAGGCCGGCGATCGTGGTCGTGAGCAGTCGTCGCATCGGTTCCTCTCCCCGTCGGAATTACCCATTCGCGGGCTACTCCAGCACACAAGTAGCCTCACGGGCATGATCCTGCGTCTGTCAAGCCTCTTCGTCCGCACCCTGCGCGAGGATCCGGTGGACGCCGAGGTGCCGAGTCACCGCCTCCTGGTGCGCGCAGGCTACATCCGCCGGGCCGCCCCCGGCGTCTACAGCTGGCTGCCGCTGGGGCTCCGTGTGCTGCGCAACATCGAGCGGATCATCCGCGAGGAGATGGACGCCATCGGCGCCCAGGAGCTGCAGTTCCCGGCGCTGCTGCCCCGCGAGCCCTACGAGGCGAGCGGCCGCTGGACGGAGTACGGCGACAACATCTTCCGGCTGAAGGACCGCAAGGGCGGCGACTACCTGCTGGGCCCCACGCACGAGGAGATGTTCACGCTCGTCGTGAAGGACCTCTACTCGTCCTACAAGGACCTGCCGCTGTCGATCTACCAGATCCAGAACAAGTACCGCGACGAGGCCCGGCCCCGTGCGGGCCTGCTGCGCGGCCGCGAGTTCGTGATGAAGGACTCCTACTCCTTCGACATCGACGACGCCGGCCTCGAGGCGTCCTACCAGCTGCATCGCGACGCCTACATCCGGATCTTCGACCGGCTCGGTTTCGACTACGTGATCGTCAAGGCGACCTCCGGCGCGATGGGCGGCTCGAGGTCCGAGGAGTTCCTGGCCCGCGCCGACGTCGGCGAGGACACCTACGTGCGTTGCACGCAGTGCGACTACGCCGCCAACGTCGAAGCGGTCAACGTCCGGCCGCCCGCACCCGTGGCGTACGACGACGTGCCCGCCGCCCACGCGGAGCAGACGCCCGAGACCCCCACCATCGAGTCGCTGGTCGACCACCTCAACCTCAAGTTCCCCCGCGACGACCGGCCCTGGGAGGCTGGCGACACCCTCAAGAACGTGCTCGTCGTCTTCAAGCACCCCGACGGCACCCGTGAGCCGGTCGCGATCGGCTTGCCCGGCGATCGCGACGTCGATGCCAAGCGACTCAACGGTCAGCTCGAGCCCGTCGAGGTCGAGCCGATGAGCGAGGAGGAGTTCGAGAAGAACCCCGCCCTCGTCAAGGGCTACATCGGCCCCGGAGTGCTGGGGGAGAAGAACGCCTCCGGCATCCGCTACCTGGTCGACCCCCGCGTCGTCGACGGGACCCGCTGGGTCACCGGCGCCGACGTCGAGGGCAGCCACGTGATCGACCTGGTGGCCGGCCGCGACTTCACGCCCGACGGCACCATCGAGGCCGCCGAGGTCTGGGACGGCGACCCCTGCCCGAACTGTCACGAGGGGACGCTCGAGTCGGCTCGCGGTATCGAGATGGGCCACATCTTCCAGCTCGGCCGCAAGTACGCCGACGCCCTGGGCCTCCAGGTGCTCGACGAGAACGGCAAGCTCGTCACGGTCACCATGGGCTCCTACGGCATCGGACCTTCGCGTGGGGTGGCCGCCATCGCCGAGAACACCCTCGACGAGATCGGCCTGTGCTGGCCGCGAGCCATCGCGCCGGCCGACCTCCACGTCGTCGCCACCGGCAAGGACGACGCGATCTTCGACGCGGCGGCCAAGCTGGCCGACGAGCTGTCGGCGCGCGGCCTCACGGTTCTCTACGACGACCGGCCCAAGGTCAGCCCCGGCGTGAAGTTCAAGGACGCCGAGCTGATCGGCGTACCGACGATCGTCACCGTCGGCCGCGGTCTCGCGGAGGGCACCGTCGAGGTCAAGGACCGGGCGTCGGGCGAGCGCACGGAGGTCCCCGTCGGCGAGGCCGTCGACCACCTGGTGACGGTCGTCCGCGGCTGATCCTCAGAGCATCCGGGCCAGCAGTCGGTCGCGGTTGACGACCTGGTGCTTGAGCACCAGCCCCACGTGAGCCGCCAGCGCCACGAAGAACACCACGTGGGCGGCCACGTGCAGCGGGAGCAGATCGTCGTCGCCCAGCACGAGGGTGAGCCCGGTGATCGGCACCGCGAAGAGCATGATCAGCAAGGCGCGCTCCGTGATGGTGGCCAGCCGGCGCTCCGCGGCGGAGAGCGCGCCCGCCCAGGGCGGCAGGCCGTCGAGCCGGCGCCAGGCCACCCGGACGCAGGCCAGCAGCACGATCAGCACGCCGAGGCTCACGTGCACGGTCAGCAACGACCATCCCCCGTCGAGAACGTCGTCCAGCACGTCGTCGTCCCCGCCGCGTCCGTGCCCGGAGCCCTCGCCCCGTCCCCGGCCGCGACCTCGACCCGAGCCGTCCTCGTCGTCGAGGAGGTAGCCCACCGTGAACTGGCACACCAGCGCGAGCACCGTCAGCCAATGCAGCCCCTTGGCCACGGTGCCGTAGCCAAGGTCGGTGTTCCGCAGCACCGCGCCATGGTGTCATCCGGACGGCGCCGCGGTGTTCGGCCCCGCGGTCGGCGTGGCTAGGTTGGTCCGCATGTCCGGGATCGACGCGGTGATCTTCGACTGGGGTGGCACCCTCACGCGCTGGCACGACATCGACTTCCACGCCGAGTCGCTGGCCCTCGCGCAGGCGGTGGTGCAGGCCGAGGACGGGCACGGGCCCGAGCAGCTCGGGCCCCGCCTTCACCGGGCCGGCAACGTGATCTGGGGCCGCAGCCGCGACCACCAGGAGAGTGCGACGATCGCCGACCTCTTCTCCGAGGCCGGCCTCGAGCACGACCCGGAGCTGCTCTCGGCCTACTACGACTTCTGGGAGCCACACACCGCCACCGACCCCGAGGTCGGACCGTTGTTCACCTCGCTCCGGGCGGCCGGGATCCGAGTCGGCGTCCTCTCCAACACGATCTGGCCACGCGAGTGGCACCGCGGCTTCTTCGAGCGTGACGGCGTGCTCGAGCTCATCGATGGAGATGTCTACACCTCCGAGATCCCGTGGACGAAGCCTTCGCGGCATGCGTTCGAGGCCGCGATGGCCGCGGTCGGTGCCGAGGACCCCGCTCGCTGCGTCTATGTCGGCGACCGGCTCTTCGACGATGTCTGGGGGGCCCATCAGGCCGGGATGCGGGCCATCCACATCCCGCTCAGCAACATCCCCCGTGAGCAGATCGGGCACACAGAGGGCGATCCCGACGCCGTGGTGCACGGCCTCACCGAGATCCTCGAGGTCGTCTTCCGCTGGTGACGGCGGCCCCGAGGGGCCAAGGGTTTTCTTTACCGTTTTGTGCAATTTTGTGCAGTGCACAAACATGAGGATGCGAAACGCTACGGGGTTCGTACGCCGCGTTGCATGATTTTGCACGAGGGCATTCTTCGGCTCGACCCCCACATCCCGGGCCGGCCCTCGAAGTGGAAGTTCAGGGCACAGGGCTGCGGTCCGCGCACTCCCGTTGTCGAGGAATATCTCGGGAATTCCTCGGCGACGGGAGGTCGCGGATCGCAGTCTTTCTTTGTTCGGGTCGCGGTCGGTTCCCCGCAGACTCAGCCGAGGTCGTCCGCTCCCGGGAACACCGCCGGGGCGCCGCCCAGGGCGGTCTCGCGGACGGCCGTCCGGGTGAGCGCCGTGAGGGCCCAGCGCCGATCCTCGTCGACCGTCTCGGCCACGACGTAGGCGTAGGTGCGTGCGCAGGCCAGCTCGAGGTCGAGCGCAGCGCGGGCCACCGCGGCCGCGGTCGGGGTCGGTGGCGGCAGCTCGTAGATCGCGGCGGCCGGCGTCGGCTGGGCGCCGGCGTCGGCGAGCCGTCGCACGAGCAGGTCGCGCCAGGCCCGGTGGGTCCGGTAGGCGTCGGCCACCTCGGCGAAGAGCACCGGACTGGCCGACTCGGACGTGCGGGCGCCGAGGGCGCCGTAGACGTAGACCGCGGCATGCTCCGCCGCCAGCGCGGTCTGCAGGGCGTCGACAGCGGTCATCGCGGTTCCCGCGCCGGCGCGGTCGCGGCCAGATGGGCGGCCACCCCGGCCGACATGCTGGCCAGCAACCTGGCGAGTGCACCGCTCGAGGCAGCGACGCCCAGCTGGGCGAACTGGCGCTCGGCGGCCAGCTCTCGCCGCCGGAGCCGAGCCACTTGCCGGCGTACGTCGGCGCCGTGCGTGTCTGTCGTGGGGGAGGGCGACGCCGAGGGCTGGCCGTCCGTGAGTACGGCGAGGTGCGCGGCGTGCATGGCGGCGAGCAGCCCGCCGGGGTCGAGCGCGGGGCCGCCGGCAGCCAGCAGTCCGAGCAGCTCCTCAGTGGTGGCCACGGCCTCGTCAACGGCCGCGGCATCCGGGTCGTCGGCGGCCGACGTCGGTCCGGTGCTGCCGGTCGAGGACGGGTTTGCCGCGGGGTCGTCCGGGTCGCCGTCGAGGTCGAGGCTGCAGCCGGCGAGGGCGGCGGCGCCGCCACAAGCGATGCCGACCGCGGCGCGGCGGCTGGTAGCTGGGGCCCTCACGCGGGCGACCCTATCCCCGGCCCGGCCGGGCCTCCCGCGCCACAGCACGCGGCCGCGAACCGGCCGTGACTCTTCGCTATCGTGGAGATCGACAACAGCACAGGAGGTCGGTAGCCGTGAGCCCAGGACACACCAGGGGCACCAAGGACGCCGCCGTGGACCGCGTCGAAGCCGTCCTCACCGACCCCCTGGGCGCGCTTGGACTCGACCTGGAGGCCGTGGAGCTCACTCCGGCCGGGAAGCGTCGCGTGCTGCGGGTCGCGGTCGATCGTGACGGCGGCGTGAACCTCGACGCGATCGCCGAGGCCACCCGTGAGGTCTCCCGGGTCATCGACGACACCGACGCGATGGGCGAGGCGCCGTACACCCTCGAGGTGACCTCGCGAGGCGTCGACAGCCCGCTGACGCTGCCGCGGCACTGGCGCCGCAACCACGACCGGCTGGTCACGGTGACCACCCGCGGCGGCGAGAAGCTGACCGGTCGCGTCACGGCCAGCGACGACAACGCCGTCACGCTCGACGTCGACGGCAACGCTCGCACCCTGTTGCTCGGAGACATCGCCAAGGCGCTGGTGCAGATCGAGTTCAACCGGCGCAAGCCAGAACCCGAGGAGGCCTGATGGACATCGACCTGAGCATCCTGCGGATGCTGGAACGGGAGAAGGAGATCTCCTTCGACGTCCTCGTCGAGGCCATCGAGCAGGCCCTGTTGACGGCGTACCACAAGTCTCCCGGGGCCCAGGAGAACGCGCGCGTCCAGCTCGACCGCAAGTCCGGGCACGTGACCGTGCTGGCCGCGGAGGTCGACGAGGAGGGCAACAAGATCGCCGAGTACGACGACACCCCCGAGGGGTTCGGCCGGATCGCGGCGACGACGGCCAAGCAGATCATGTTGCAGCGGCTGCGCGACGCCGAGGACGACATCCGCTTCGGCGAGTTCTCCGGCAAGGAGGGCGACATCGTCTCGGGCGTCATCCAGCAGGGTCGCAACCCCGATGACGTGATGGTCGACCTCGGCAAGCTGGAGGCGCTGCTGCCGATGGGGGAGCGGGCGCCCGGCGAGCGCTACGAGCACGGGGCGCGCATCAAGTGCCTCGTCGTCTCGGTGCGCAAGGGGATGCGCGGGCCACAGATCACGCTGTCGCGGTCGCACCCCAACCTGGTGCGCAAGCTCTTCGCCCTCGAGGTCCCCGAGATCGCCGATGGCACGGTCGAGATCGCGGCAATAGCCCGGGAGGCCGGTCACCGCACCAAGATCGCGGTCCGCACCGACGCCCAAGGCGTCAACGCCAAGGGCGCGTGCATCGGCCCGATGGGTCAGCGGGTGCGCAACGTCATGGCGGAGTTGCACGGCGAGAAGATCGACATCGTCGACTGGTCCGAGGACCCCGCCGAGATGGTGGCCCATGCCCTGTCCCCGGCCCGGGTCACGTCGGTGACCGTCGTCGACGCCGAGGCCCGGTCGGCGCGGGTCGTCGTCCCCGACTTCCAGCTCTCGCTGGCGATCGGCAAGGAGGGCCAGAACGCCCGTCTCGCCGCCCGGCTGACCGGATGGCGGATCGACATCCGCAGCGATGAGGCGGACAACGACGAGTGAGGAACGAACTCGGCGTGTGGTCCGACCAGGTTGAGCGAGCGACGCGACTGAGGAACGAAGTCGCACGAGCGAGTCGAAACCCGGTGAGGGGCTACCAGCCGGGCTGTTGCTCCTGATCCACGACGGCCGAGGGGCCCGGACCGCATGCGGTCCGGGCCCCTCGTCGTTGGTGCTCAGGGCAGGATGTTCACCACCGTTCGTGCCAAGGCGGCTGTCCCGTCGTCGTAGGTGACGGTGCCCAGGTAGCGGCTGCTGGCATCGAGCCCGCTCCAGGCGAGGTTCACCGTGACCGGCACGCCCACCGTCACTGCCTGGCTGGCCGGCGTGGCGGTGAGGTTGCCGGTTGCTGTCGCCGGGACCGCGAAGCTGTTGAGCTTCATGTCCAGGCTGTTCGTGGCGCCGTCGAAGTAGACGACGGTCACCACGTAGTCGCCCGGCACCGGGCTGTTGAAGTTCACCGACTCCTCGGCGGTGGCTCCGCCGCTTGTCCCGACCAGGACGCCGCCGCGGCGTACCTCGATGTCGATGTCGGTGCCGGCGGGGTAGTCCGCGTCGTACGTCGCGAACCGCGCCACCGTGGTGCCGACCGGGATGTTGACCAGCGCCGTGTTGGGCGGCAGGTTCTTCGTGCCCGGGACCGTGTCGACGCGGGCCTTGGCGAGCCCGGCGACAACCGAGTTGAGCGTGCCGGTGTAGCCCGGCTGCACGGAGACTGCCCTCGTGCCCGACGCGCCGCCGCCGGTCACGGTCACCGTGGTAGGCACGGCGGCGGCAACGGGACGCACCGCGATGGGGCTGCGCACCGAGTGACCCCGCTTGTCGGTCCAGGTGATCGAGCCGAAGGTCCACGCGTTGTAGGTCGCGGTGGTCCGCGTGATCGTCAGCTTGTAGCTGCGCGACTGAAGCGGGGGCACCGTGATCTTGTCGTCGTTGACCGTCACCGTGGTGCCCGGGGGCGCCACGATCGTCGGCTGGTACTGCGACGCCTGGTCGGGCGAGGTGTTCGTGAACGTCCTGGTGATCGTCTGCGACCCGGCCATGCCGGAAGCAGCGATGCTCGGGTAGTTCAGGTCACTCGGGTCGATCTTCGGGACCGAGCGCGCACGACGAGGCCGCTGGAACTGGCCGATGGCGCAGCTGTAGGCGACCCAGTCGTTCGGGCGAGGAGCCGTAGACCAGACCCGGGTCGAACGACTTGGCCGGGCACGACGTGGCCCGAGCCGTAGTTGAGCGGCGTGGCGTCGACCGCGCCCCGCTTGATCGGGTTGCCCATGTTGGTCAGCGTGGTGGCGCCGCGTCATCATGGCCGACTTGACCCACATCGGCGACCACGTCGGGTGCTTCTGCATGATCAGCGTGGCGATGCCGGTGATGTGCGGTGCCGACATCGAGGTGCCGTCGTAGGAGTTGAAGTTCATGCCGGCGTTGCCCGGTGGGGCCACGGCGGCAATGACACTCACACCTGGTGCGGTGATGTCCGGCTTGAGCAGGTCGCCGCCGCCGGCGAGAGCGGGACCGAACGACGAGAAGCCGCCCATGGCCGGCGCCTCGACCGGCGTGGTGTCGGTGGCCGAGATGCTGGCCGTGGCAGCCGCCCCTGCCGAGGCGGCGTACGCCTTGATGGCGTCCCCGTTGACGTTGTTCACGTGGATGGTCGGGACCGAGTGGAAGTCGGCCGTCTGGGAGTTGGGGCTGGGGTCCGCCAGCACCATGCCGATGCCGCCGGCCTCCTTGACCGCCTTGCTCTTGTCGACGCGGTCGTTGGTGCCGCGCGTGCAGATCACGATCTTGCCCGTCACCTTGGCTGGGTCGAGACCAAGTCCGCCTCCCCCGGCCACGTGCTGGAGAAGCACAGGGTCGACGGCGAGAGCGGGCCACCCGGCGTGGATCCGGGGCCGGCCAGGGACGAGTCGATAAGCGGCGAGCTCGGCACGGCCGGGCCGAGCCCGACACCTGTGTACGACGCCAAGTTGCCGAGCGTCACCGTCTTGGTGGCGCCCCGGTCGTGGGTGCTGGCCGCGACGGTCATCTCCCACGGCGCGTTGTGAGCCACGCTGCTGACGCCCACGGTGTCACCGGAGTTGCCGGCCGAGGTGGAGACGAAGACGCCCGCGTCGGCCGCGCCGCGGAATGCCAGCTCGTCCGGGCCCACGATCGACGTCGACGAACCGGAGATGCTGTAGTTGATGACGTCGGCGCCGTCGGCGACGGCGTCGTTGATGGCCTTGACGATGCCGGTGGTCGTGCCCGAGGCGGTGCCGGCCGCGGTCTGCCAGAGCACCTTGTACATGGCAAGGCGGGCCATCGGGGCCATGCCCGAGGCGGCGCCGAGGTTCACCCCGTTGATGATGACCGGAACGTTGCTGTTGCCACCGGCCGTGGAGGCCGTGTGGGAGCCGTGCCCGTTGAAGTCACGGGGTGAGTTGAAGTCGAGGCTGATGTTGTTGCCGAACGAGGCGCCGTAGTAACGCGCGCCGATCAGCTTGTTGTTGCAGGCGATCGGCTGCTGGACGCCGACGTCGCAGATGCCGTGCCACTTGGCGTCGATAGCCGCCTGGTCGGGCGTCGAAGCCAGCGGGGCGAACGAGGGGTTCTCCGACCAGATGCCGGAGTCGAGGTCGGCGATGATCATGCCGCGGCCGGCGTTGGCGTTGCCGCCGAACTGCTGCTGCCAGACCCCCGTTGGTCCGTCGAGGCCCAGGAAGTGCGGGGTGGAGATCGTGTCGACGGTGCGGAGCTCGTCCTTCCACACCTGGAGCACGCCCCGCGTGTGCTTGAGTCGCGCAGCCTGGCGGGCGGTGAGCTTCGCGGCGAAGCCGTTGAACGCGACCGAGTAGTCAACCACCCGGACGTTGCTGGGCACCCCGGCCCTGGCGAGCACGGCGCGGTGCTGGGCGACGAGGAAGGAGGTGTACTTCTTCGCGGCAGTCGTGTGGACGTTGATCTTGTGCCCCGGCGTCGGCCGGGTGCGCACGAAGTTGCCGACCCCGCCGCGGTAGCTGGCGAGGGGGGCTCCCGTGGTCATCACGATGTAGCGCCCGGGTACGGCGCGTGGCGCGGCGGAAGCTTCTGCTCCGCTCGAGGCCGGGGCCGAGACCACGGCCAGGGGCACGATCGTCGCGATGACGGTGGTCATCGCCAAGAGGATCGGCCGCATCGAACTGCGTGAACTCTTCACATGAGCTCCTGTGCTGATGGACGGATGGCGCGGCCCCCGGCGAGAGCGGGCGAAAGAATTCGTTGCCGCTCGGGCAACCTATGGCCCACTCGGTGCGTTGGGAAGCCCTGGTGGGACAAACCTTGCTGTTCATGGTCCGTTGTCGCCCGTCACGCCCGTGTCGCCGGTTGTCGCAGCATCGCCGGCCGGGCCTCGGTTCGGTGGATACCCCGAGACCGGCTAGACTCGCCAAGAGTGGTTCGCTCGTCGTTGTCCCCTGCCCCCGGTCCAGTCCGGATGTGCATCGGGTGTCGGCAACGGGCCGCGAAGGACGAGTTGTTGCGGTTGGTCGCAGGCTCGGACGCAGACGGCCTTCCAGCCGTCCGCCCCGATCCCGACGGCACGGCACCCGGCCGAGGGGCGCATCTGCACCCCACGACCGAGTGCTACGACCTGGCCGTCCGCCGGCGAGCGTTCACCCGGGCCCTGCGGGCCGAGGTGGGACTCTCCGGCGCACCGGTGCGGGTCTACCTCGACAGCATCGCGCCAACACCATCAGATCAATCCTGACCGACCAGAAACTGGAGCAGCAGCTCATGAGCTTGCGATGAGTAACTCCCGATGAGCCCTGTACTACTGCACTAACGGTCGTTGAACCCCGAACCGGGTCTGCGGCCAAAAGGAGAGAAGTGGCCAAGACCCGAGTTCATGAGCTCGCCAAGAAATACGGCATCGAGAGCAAGGACGTGCTCGAGAAGCTGAAGGAGATGGGCGAGTTCGTCAAGTCGCCTTCCTCGACGATCGAGCTACCCGTCGAGATGAAGTTCAAGAAGGCGTACGGCGACGCCCTGCTCGCGTCCCAGGCGGCCGCCCCGGCCCCTGCGGTCGAGAAGCCCGCCGACCAGCCAGCTGCCAAGCCGGCCGCCAAGAAGGCTGCCGCGGCTCCGGCCGCGGCCGAGACCGCCCAGGTCCCCGAGGTCGCCGAGACCGGCGCACCCACGGCTCCCAGGCCAGGTCCGCAGCGCCCCGTGGCCACACCAGAGACTCCTGAAGAGGTTCCCGTCGAGGCCCCGGCTGCGTCCGCGCAGCCGGCCACGGAGGCTGCCGAGGAGGCCGACGGCACGCCGGGAAGCGCCCGGCCCAAGGCCCCGGCCCCGCGTCCGGTGGGTCGCGCCGGCGCGCCCCGTCCCGGCAACAACCCGTTCGCGTCCAGCCAGGGCATGGGTCGCCGGCCCGCGCCTCAGCCCGACCGCGAGGCGCTCCCCGATGACCAGCGCGCACCGCGGCCGCCGGCCGCCCGCGACGGTGGCCGTCCCGGCATGCCGCGACCCAACCCGGCGATGATGCCCAAGTCCCCGGCCGCGTTCGGCGCCGGCTCCGGCGCCGGCCCCGGTGGCCGTGGTGCCGGCGGTCCCGGCCGCGGGGCACCAGGTCGCAGCAGCGCCCCCGGGCGCAGCGGCGCCGGTGCGGGTGCGGGAGCCGGTGCTCCCGGCCGTCCCGGCGGCTTCGGTCCGCCCGCCAGTGGCCGCCCGGGTGCCAACCGTGGAGGTCGCGGCCAGACCCAGGGTGCGTTCGGTCGCCCCGGTGGCCCGTCGCGCCGCGGTCGCAAGTCGAAGCGGGCGCGTCGTCAAGAGTTCGAGCAGATGGAGGCCCCGACGATCGGCGGCGTGCGCGTCCGCAAGGGCGACGGCGAGACCGTTCGCCTGGCGCGAGGTGCGTCCCTGACCGACTTCGCCGAGAAGATCAACGTCGACGCCGCTGCCCTGGTGCAGATGCTGTTCTCGCTCGGCGAGATGGTGACGGCGACCGAGTCCGTCAACGCCGAGACCCTCGAGCTGATCGGCGAGGAGCTCAACTATGTCGTCCAGATCGTGTCCCCCGAGGACGAGGACCGCGAGCTGCTCGAGTCCTTCGACCTCGAGTTCGGTGAGGACGAGGGCGACGAGACCGACCTGGTCATCCGTCCGCCGGTCGTGACCGTCATGGGTCACGTCGACCACGGCAAGACCAAGCTCCTCGACGCGCTGCGCAGCGCCAACGTCGTCGACAAGGAGGCCGGTGGCATCACCCAGCACATCGGTGCCTACCAGGTCACCACCGACGTCGACGGCAACGAGCGCCGCATCACCTTCATCGACACCCCGGGTCACGAGGCGTTCACCGCCATGCGCGCCCGCGGCTCGAAGTCGTCCGACATCGCGGTGCTCGTGGTGGCGGCCGACGACGGCGTGATGCCGCAGACCGTGGAGGCGCTCAACCACGCCAAGGCGGCCGGCGTGCCGATCGTGGTCGCGGTGAACAAGATCGACAAGCCGGACGCCGACCCGACCAAGGTCCGCGGCCAGCTGACGGAGTACGGCCTCGTGCCCGAGGAGTACGGCGGCGACGCGATGTTCGTCGACGTCTCGGCCAAGTCCGAGCTCAACCTCGACAAGCTGCTCGAGGCGATCGTGCTGACGGCTGACGCGTCCCTGGACCTGCGGGCCAACCCGACCCAGGACGCCCAGGGACTGGTCATCGAGGCCCACCTCGACAAGGGCCGCGGTCCCGTCGCGACCGTGCTCGTCCAGCGCGGCACCCTGCGGGTCGGCGACTCCATCGTCGCCGGTCCGGCTTACGGTCGCGTTCGCGCGATGATCGACGAGCACGGCGACCCGATCGAGCAGGCCGACCCGTCGCGTCCTGCCATGGTGCTGGGTCTGTCCGCCGTCCCCAGCGCCGGGCAGAACTTCATCGTCGTCGACGACGACCGGATGGCCCGCCAGATCGCCGAGAAGCGTGAGGCCCGCGAGCGTGCCGCCAACCAGGCCCGCTATCGCGTGCGTCGTACGCTCGAGGACTTCATGGCCTCCATGGAGAAGGGCGAGAGCCAGGAGCTCAACCTGATCCTCAAGGGCGACGTGTCCGGTTCGGTCGAGGCACTCGAGGACGCGCTGGCCAAGATCGACGTCGGCGAGGAAGTCTCGCTGCGCGTCATCGACCGCGGTGTTGGTGCGATCACCGAGACCAACGTCGACCTGGCTGCCGCCTCCGACGCGATCATCATCGGCTTCAACGTCCGCCCGCAGGGCAAGGCGACGGAGCTGGCCGACCGCGAGGGCGTGGAGATCCGTTACTACACGGTGATCTACCAGGCGATCGACGAGATCGAGGCCGCGCTCAAGGGCATGCTCAAGCCGGAGTTCGAGGAGTCGACGCTGGGCCAGGCGGAGATCCGCGCGATCTTCCGCTCGTCCAAGATCGGCAACATCGCCGGCTGCATGGTCATCGACGGGGTCATCCGTCGCAACGCCAAGGTGCGCGTCATCCGTGACGGCGCCGTGGTGGCCGACAACCTCGACTTGGCCTCGCTCAAGCGTGAGAAGGACGACGCCTCCGAGGTCCGCGAGGGCTTCGAGTGCGGTCTGGTGCTGCGGAACTTCCAGGACATCAAGGAGGGCGACATCATCGAGGCCTTCGAGATGAAGGAAATCCCCCGCAACTGAGCTACGCGCGAGTCGGCGCCAGTTGTCGCAAACTGGCGCCGGCTCGACGGCATCCACGTGTCAACCGGCGCCGACTCGGCGTGTGTGTGAAGTGAGAAGGAACGATGGCCAACCCCCGCGTCCGCAAGATCGCCGACCGGATCCAGGTGATCGTGGCTCAGATGCTCGAGCGCCGGGTCAAGGACCCGCGGCTCGGCTTCGTCACGATCACCGATGTGCGCGTCACCGGCGACACCCAGCAGGCCACCATCTTCTACACCGTGCTCGGCGAGGACGCGGACCTGACCAGCACGGCCGCGGCGCTGGAGTCGGCCAAGGGGCTGCTGCGCTCCGAGGTCGCCAAGCAGCTCGGCATGCGCCACTCGCCGTCGTTGACCTTCGTGCCCGATGCGATCCCGGAGACGGCCCGCCATCTCGAGGACGTGCTGGCCAAGGCCAAGGCGCTGGACGAGGAGATCGCCCTGCGCACGGCCGGCGCGGCGTACGCCGGAGAGCCCGATCCCTACAAGAAGCCGCACGAGGACGACGACGAGGACGACCAGGACGACCAGGACGACCAGGACGACGCCGTCCGGGACGGGTGAGGCGTTGAGTGACGGGGCCTCCGGGCTGGTCATCGTCGACAAGCCGGGCGGGATGACCTCCCACGACGTCGTCGCCCGAGTCCGCAGGCTGGCCGCGACCCGCAAGGTCGGTCACGCCGGCACCCTCGACCCGATGGCCACCGGTGTGCTGGTGCTCGGTGTCAACCGGGCCACCCGGCTGCTGGGCCACCTGATGCTCACCGAGAAGGCGTACGACGCCACGATGCGGCTGGGTGTGGCCACCACGACCGACGACGCCGAGGGCGAGGTCGTCGCGAGCGTGTCGACGTCCGACCTCGACGAGGCGACGGTGCGGGCCGCGGCGGCCGAGCTGGTCGGCGAGCTCGACCAGGTCCCGACGGCTGTCTCGGCGATCAAGGTCGATGGCAGGCGTGCCTATGCCCGGGTGCGGGCGGGGGAGGAGGTCACCCTCGAACCTCGCCGGGTCACCGTCCACGAGCTCACCGTGCACGAGGTGCGGCCGGGTGTGGAGACCCTCGACCTGGACGTCACGGTGCGCTGCTCGAGCGGCACCTACGTACGAGCCCTCGCCCGCGACCTCGGCGCCGCCCTCGGTGTCGGCGGGCACCTGACGGCGCTGCGCCGCACGGCGGTCGGCTCCTTCGGCATCGCCGACGCGCACACCCTCGACCAGCTCGCCGACGACTTCGCGATGGTGCCGCTCAGCGAGGCGGCGCGCGCGACGTTCCCGGCCCTGGAGCTCGACGAGCGGGCGGCCACCGACGTCCGGTTCGGGCGCGCGCTCCAGCTACCGATCACCGGCCTGACAGCCCTCTTCGATCCCGACGGGGAGTTCCTGGCCCTCTACGAGCCGCGCGGCGACCAGGCCCGCGCCGTCGCCGTCTTCGTCTAGCTGGGTGCCCGCCCGGACGACGGCCGCCACTGCCGCCGAATCAGCCCGTAGACCCACGAGTCCGACACCTCGCCGTTCACTACGCAGTCCTCCCTCAACGTCCCTTCACGCACGAATCCCAGCTTCTCCAGGACGCGGGCAGACGCCACGTTGCGCGTATCGGTCTCGGCCTGGACTCGATTCAGGTCCAAGGTGTCGAATGCCCACCGCAGCAAGGCGCGCGCGGCCTCCGTCGCGTAGCCGTGACCCCATGCCGCGTCGTCGAGGCAGTAGCCCATCGACGCGCTGCGATAGTCAGGGTTCCACCGGGTCAGACTGCACCAGCCGATGAACCCCTCGTCGGAAATGCGATCGATGGCCAGTCGCGCCCCGCTGCCTTCCTCCGCCAGCTGCTGGGAAGCCGCAATGAAGGTGTCGGCGCGCGCACGTTCGCTCCAAGGTGGCGCGTCCCAGTAGCGCAACACGTAGGCGCTGCTGTGCAGCGCGAAAAGGGCATCCGCGTCCGCGCTGGTCACGGGGCGCAGTCGCAGGCGAGCGGTCTGCAGCGTGGGGGTGGGCAAGGACATGGGAGCCATGTTGGCTTGGGTCAGGACCCAAGTGGCGGGTCGTCGGTCAACTTGCCATAGCGCAGGGCGTGGGGGTCGTAGTCGTCCGAGACTGGCAGTCCCATGGCGGCGAGCTCTTCCCGCGAGGGCAAGGCGTCGCTGAAGATCGCCATCGGACGGATCGGTTCCTTCTCGGTCCACAGCGAAACGTCAAGAAGTTCGGTCCGTAGCAGGTTCTCCGCGGTTTCCCGATCGAGCCCGGTGTTGAGGCAGAAGTCGTCGATGAGCAGAAAACTGCGTCCGCGCAGGAGTGGTTTGCGCTTCCGGTCGTCCATCGGTACAGGGCCTCCTAGTCCAGGTCAGTAGTCTGCCCTGCGTGCAGATCTGGCGCGCCCCCGACGACGTACCGGCCGACCTGGGCCGCACGGTGGTGACCGTGGGCAACTTCGACGGCGTACACCTCGGCCACCGTCGGGTGGTTGCCCAGGCCCGCGAGGTCGCCGACGCCCGGGGCACGCCTGTCGTCGCCGTCACCTTCGACCCGCACCCGATGGCCGTGCTGCGTCCCGAGCACGCACCGACCACGCTCACCTCGATCGAAGACCGGGCGGCCCTGCTGGGCGAGGCCGGCGTCGACGCGGTGCTCGCCCTGCCGTTCACCCGCGAGGTCGCGGGCTGGTCGCCCGAGGAGTTCGTCGACCGCATCCTCGTCGACCTGCTGCACGCCGAGGCCGTGGTGGTCGGCGCCAACTTCCGCTTCGGCCACCGCGCCGCCGGCGACGTGGTGATGCTGACTGCCGCCGGCGCCGAGCGCGGCTTCACCGTCGTGGGAGTGCCGCTCGACGGCGGACCTCAGGTGTGGTCGTCGACCTACGTGCGCATGTGCCTGGCCGCCGGAGACGTGACTGGCGCGGCGGAGGCTCTCGGGCGGCCGGTGACGGTCCGCGGCGTGGTCGTCCGCGGTGACCAGCGTGGCCGCGAGCTCGGCTTCCCCACGGCCAACGTGCCGACTGGAAGCGGCACGGCCACCCCCGCCGACGGGGTGTACGCCGGGTGGCTGCGGCGGCTCGACACCGGCGAGAGCTTCCCGGCCGCGATCAGCGTCGGCACCAACCCGACCTTCGACGGCCACCGCGACCGGCGGGTCGAGAGCTACGTGCTCGACCGCGACGACCTCGAGCTCTACGGCGTCGAGGTCGAGGTCACCTTCGTCGAGCGGCTCCGCGGGATGGTGCGCTTCGACTCGGTCGACGAGCTGGTCGCGACGATCAAGGACGACGTGGCCCGCGCCCGCGAGCTGCTGGCGGCGTGAGCAGCCCACCGGTGACCGACCAGGCCCGCGCCGCCGAGGCGTGGTTCCTCGAGCACGGCCTGCCCTACTTCGTCGACGACGTCCGGGCGCAGGTGCGCGCGCGACTCTCGCGCCCGCGGGTGGTGCCAATGCTGGTCGTCGCGGTCGCAGTCGCGGGCGCCGCGGGACTGGCGGTCGGGCTGGCCAGCCAGTCGGTGTCCTTCGGGCTGGCCGTCGGCGCCTGGGTGCTGGTCGGCATGGTGGCGGCGTACGCCCTGTTCGCCCTGAGGATGCACGCCATCGCCGGCTGGGCCCTGCGCCGGACCTTTGCGAGCCTCGGCCTGCTCTTCCCGCTGGCGACCCGCGCGCTGCCGATGCTGCTGCTCTTCGTCACGTTCCTGTTCATCAACACCGAGGTGTGGCAGGTGACCTCGGCGATGGACGGCGGGGTGCTGTGGAGCGCCGTGCTGTTCTTCGGCATCGCCGCGGGCGGCTTCCTGCTGGCCCGGCTCGACGAGGAGCTCGACGAGTACGACGACGAGATCGACCCCACTGCGCTCCTCGAGGCGATGGCCGACACCCCGCTGGCGGCCACCGCCCAGCGGCTCATCGACGAGGGCGCGGATCTCCAGACCGAGGCCGAGGTGACCGGCCTGCAGAAGGCCAACCTGGTGCTGGCACTCCTGGTGGCCCAGGGCGTGCAGGTGCTGCTGCTGGCAGTCGCGGTGTTCTGCTTCTTCATCGTCTTCGGCGTGGTGGCCATCCAGGACGAGGTGATCGAGTCCTGGCTCGGGGAGGGCCACCCGGTCTACCCCTGGGGCATCGACCTGGTCAGCCGCGAGCTGGCCCAGGTCTCGGTCTTCCTGGCAGCCTTCAGCGGCCTCTACTTCACGGTCTACGCCGTGACCGACGCCAACTACCGGCGGCAGTTCTTCACCAAGATCATGCGCGAGCTGGCGCGGGCGGTCGGCGTGCGGATCTGCTACCGCGAGCTGCAGCGCACGCCGAAAGGGGATAGTCCCTGACGTTTGGGTTGGTTCCACGCACGAAAACCAACCCAAACGTCAGGGACTATCTCGAGAGCGCGCAGTCAGGCGTCGAGGTCCTGCTCGACCAGGGCGGCGATGGCGTCGACCGCGGCCTGGTCGTCGGAGGTGACCTCCACGCTGTCGCCCTTGCCGGCGCCCAGCGTCATGATCATCAGCGCCGAGCTCGCGTCGACCGGGTCACCGCCGGGGGTCGCCAGCGTCACCTCGGCGTCCAGATCTCCGGCTGCCTCCGAGATGATCGCGGCCGGGCGGGCGTGCAGGCCGACGGCTGAGCCGACGACGACGGTCTTGCTGGGCATGGTGCTCCTTCGATCGGTCGAGTGGTGCGGTGGCAGTGAGGGGCAGTGGTCAGACGGTGGCGATCTCGTCGACGGGCTGCTTGTTCTGCGACTTCAAGCCGATCACCGCGATGGCACCGACCACGACCCCCGCGATGAGGGCGATGAAGTAACCCACGACGTTGATCACTGCGAAGAGCACGAAGATGCCGCCGTGCGGGGCGCGCACGCCCACGTCGAGCGCCATCGACAAGCCGCCTGCGACGGCGCTGCCAGCCATCATCGCCGGGATCACGCGCAGCGGGTCGGCGGCCGCGAACGGGATGGCGCCCTCGGTGATGAACGACGCTCCGAGGGCCCAGCCGGACTTGCCATTCTCGTGCTCGGCGACGGTGAAGAGGCCCGGGCGCAACACGGTCGCGAGGGCCAGCGCGATCGGTGGCACCATCCCGGCGAGCATGACGGCGGCCATGATCTTCAGCTCGGGTGCGTCGTCGGAGAGGCTCGCCGCCCCGATCCCGGCGACGGCGAAGCTGTAGGCGACCTTGTTGAGCGGGCCGCCCATGTCGAAGGCCATCATCAGGCCGAGGACGACACCGAGCAGGATGGCGTAGCCGCCGCTCATGTTGTTCAAGCCCTCGTTGAGCTGTTCCATCAACCAGCCGATCGGCTTGCCGAGGATGATGATCATCGTCAGGCCGCCGATGACGCAGGTGAACAGTGGGATGACCAGCACCGGCATCAGGCCCCGGGCCCAGATGGGCACCGTCCACGAGGCGATCCAGTGGGCCAGCAACCCGGCGAGCACGCCGCCGAGGATGGCGCCTAGGAAGCCGGTGACGGGGATGGCGACCCCATCGAGGTCGGTCACGTTGAACAGGTTGGCGGCCAGGCCACCCATCACGAACCCGGGCGCGATGCCGGGCCGGTCGGCAATGGCGTAGGCGATGTAGCCGGCCAGTGCGGGGATGAAGAGCATGAACGCGGTCTTGCCGATGATGAAGAACAGCGCTCCGAGGTAGGCGCAGAATCCCGAGTCGAACAGCGCGTGCTCCAGACCCATGGCCTGCGGGTCGGGCAGGTTGAAGATGGTGTTGTTGACCGCGATCTCGCCGTACGCATTGTTGTTGGCGATCTCGTAGCCGGCGAACAGGAAGCCCAGGGCGATCAGCAGACCGCCCGCCGCGACGAACGGGATCATGTAGGAGACGCCGGTCATCAGGACGCGCCGCGTGCGCCCGCCCCACGTCTCGCCGCCAGTCGCCCCGCTGTCGCCGGCGCCGGCGCCACCAGCCGCACCCTCGACGCGCGGGGCGTTGGGGTCGTCGGCGTAGCGGAGCGCCTCGGCGATCATCTTGTCGCCATCCTCGATGGGCCGCTTGACCCCCGAGGTGACGACGGGCTTGCCGGCGAAGCGCCCGCGGTCGCGGACCCCCACGTCGACGGCGAAGATCACGGCGTCGGCCGCGGCGATGGTGTCGCGGGGCAGCGGCTTGGACCCCGCCGAGCCCTGCGTCTCGACCTGGATGTCCACGCCGGCGCGCTCGGCGGCTGCCTCGAGCGCCTCGGCGGCCATGTAGGTGTGGGCGATCCCGGTGGGGCACGCCGTCACGGCCACCAGCGAGCGTCGAGCGCCGGTTGCGACCGGTGGCGTCTCGACAGCGGCTGCCGCGGCAGCCGCAGGCGCGGCTGCCGGGGCGGGCGAAGGCTCCTCGCCGACGACCTCGCCGACGAGCGCGACGATCTGGGCCGGTGTGGTGGCGGCCCGGAGGCTGTCGGTGAACTCGCTCTTCACCAGGGCGCGGGCCAGCTTGGCCAACAGCTTGAGGTGAGACGCGTCGCCGCCGGCCGGAGCCGCGATCAGGAAGGCCAGGTCGGCCGGCCCGTCCTTGGCGCCGAACTCCACGGCGGGGGAGAGGCGTGCGAAGGCCAGGGTCGGGACCTCGACGCCGACGCTGCGACAGTGCGGGATGGCGATGCCGCCGTTGAGACCCGTGGCCGCGGTGGCCTCGCGGGCGAGCGCGTCCTCGGCGAGCTGGTCGGCATCGGTCGCCCGACCCGCCTCGTCGACCACCCGCGCCAAGGCGCGGATGACGTCGTGCTTCTCGGATCCGAGGTCGGCATCGAGGCGGACCAGGTCTTCGGTGATCATCGGCGACATGGGCTAAGACTCCACCCGCGCTAGCGGGCGCACCAGTGCCTGTTCGGGATGCGTCTGTCCTGGCCGGGGGATCGTCGTACCTGGTAGGGAGGCGGCCGCGCTCCCGTAGGCGACGGCCAGCGCGAGACGCTCCGGGGCCGTCCCGCCGCGCACGTCTCCGAGCAGGTAGCCGAACAGGCTGGAGTCGCCCGCACCCACCGTGCTGACCACGGTGATGGAGGGTGGCGTGGCGTGCCAGGCGCCCTCGGCGGTCACCAGCACGGCGCCCGCGCCGCCCAGGGTGACCAGGACGGCGCCGACTCCCTGGTCGATGAGCTGCCTGGCTGCGTCGGCCGCCCTCTCCGGGCGGGCCTCGTAGTCCTCGGCGTCGCCGCCGACGAAGGAGGCCAGCTCTTCCCCGTTGGGCTTCATCAGGTCCGGGGCGGCATCGGGGAAGGCCGCGACCAGGGCGGACAGCGGGCCCTCACTGGTGTCGACGGCGACCCGGGCCTGCGTACGCCGCAGCGAGCGCACCAGGTCGGCGTACCAGCCGTCGGGTGCGCCGGGCGGGAGCGAGCCCGCGAGCACCACCCAGGAAGCGCCGGCCGCCCGGTCGAGCAGCGTGGCCGCGAGGTCGGCCAGGTGCGACTCGCTCATCGTCGCGCCGGGTGAGTTGAGCTTGGTGGTGGTGCCGTCGGGCTCGGTGATGGCCAGGTTGATGCGGATGTCGCCGGCGGGCCGGGCGGGGCAGCAGGCGATGCCGGCCGCCGTCAGCTCCTGCACGAAAGGGTCGTCGGGACGGGCCGGGAAGACGGCCTCGGTGGCCAGGTCGGCGCAGACGGCGGCCCGGGAGATGTTCACGCCCTTGCCGCCGGCCTGCATCGTCACCGACAAGAGGCGCTGGACGGCGCCGCGTTCGAGGGGTCCGGCCAGGGTCACCGTGCGGTCGGTGCTGGGGTTGGCGGTCAGCGTCAGGATGGTCATGCGATCACCACTTCGAGACCGGTGGCCTCGAACCTCCTTCGGTCATTGGCGCTGATCTCCCGATCAGTGACGAGGGTGTCGACGTCGGATAGCTCGGCAAACTTCATGGTGCGCTCGATACCGACCTTGCTCGAGTCGGCGAGCACGACGACGCGGCGGGCCTGCGTGACGATAGCCTGCTTGACCGACGCCTCGGTGCGGTCGGGCGTGGAGAAGCCGTGGTCGACCGTGATCCCGTTGGTGCCGAGGAACGCGATGTCGGCGCGGACCCGGCCCAGCGCCTCGATGGTCTCGGGGCCGACGGCGGCGTGGGTGTGGCGACGAACGCGACCCGGCAGCAGGTGCAGCTCGACCTGCGGTTGGCCGGCAAGTTGGGCGGCGATGGGCACGGCGTGGGTCACCACCGTGATGCGCAGGGTCGGGGGCAGCAGTCGGCTGAGCCGGATGGTGGTGCTGCCGGCGTCGATGATGACGGTCGAGTCGGCATGGGGGAGCAGGTCGAGCGCCGCGGCGGCGATTCGTTGCTTCTGCTCAATGCGGGCGACGTCGCGGTCGGGGAGGCCGGCCTCGATC
The DNA here is from genome assembly GCA_963762105.1 of uncultured Actinomycetota bacterium. Taxonomy (GTDB): domain Bacteria; phylum Actinomycetota; class Actinomycetes; order Propionibacteriales; family Nocardioidaceae; genus Nocardioides. The sequence continues at coordinate 29,112 of CAVXJG010000001.1, forward strand.
AGGGTGAGCGCCTCGGCGGAGACGGCGCCGCCGTGCACGCGCCGGATGAGGTGTCGGTCCTCGAGGATCGACAGGTCTCGGCGTACGGTCTCCGTGGTGACGTCGTAGCGCTGCGCGAGCTCGACCACGGACATGCGTCCGTGTTCGCGCACGAGCTGGGTCATCGCCTGCTGGCGCTCCGCTGCATACACGGGCCCTCCGTGATGGGTGGGGGATGACGTCGGCATGTTGGTTTCGGTCTGCGTTTGTGTTGTTCTACGCCCGAATGTGTTGACTGTCAAGCACGCCGGGGGTTGAATGCCGCCATGACTCACTTGCAGGGCACGCCGGTGGTCCCGGGTGTCGCGCACGCTCCCGCCCTTCGCGTCCGGGGCGAGGTCGACCCGGCCGCCATCGAGAAGTTCGGCGACGGCGGGTTCGTCGACGCCGACGCCGCACTGGCGGCGTACGACGAGGCGGCCGAGGGCGTGTCGACCGGTTTCGCCGAGAAGGCCGACCGGGCCTCGGGTGCGGCGGCGGAGGTGCTGACCGCCAGTGCCGGCCTGGCCCGCGACAAGGGGCTGCGCGGCGCCGTGCGCAAGTCGCTCAACGGCGGGGCGCCGATCGTCGAGGCCGTGCACGCGGCCGTAGAGCAGTTCGTCACGGTGTTCACCAGCATGGGCGGCCTGATGGCCGAGCGGGCCACCGACCTGCGCGACATCGAACGCCGCATCGTCGCCTTCCTCGTCGGGGAGCCCGAGCCCGGTGTGTCGCTGCCGAAGTCGCCCTGCGTGCTGGTGGCCGAGGACCTGGCGCCGGCCGACACCGCTGGGCTGGACGCCGAGGTCGTGCACGCCCTGGTGACCGAGAAGGGTGGCCCGACGAGCCACACCGCCATCATCGCCAGGCAGCTCGGCATCCCCTGCGTCGTCGGCACCGCCGGCGCGCTCGAGATCGCCAACGGCACCCGACTCCTCGTCGACGGCACCACCGGCACGATCGAGACCGACCCCGACCCCCAGGAGGCCGACCGACGAGTCGCGGCCGACCGCGAGCAGCGGGCGGCCCTGGCGTCCTGGAGCGGCCCTGGCCGCACCAAGGACGGCGCGCCGGTGAAGCTGCTGGCCAACGTCGCCGACGGTGAGTCGGCCCGCAAGGCCGCAGCCCAGCCGATCGAGGGTGTCGGGCTGTTCCGCACCGAGCTGTGCTTCCTCAACCGTCAGGACGAGCCGTCGGCAGAGGAGCAGGCCGAGATCTACGCGCAGGTGCTGGAGCCTTTCGACGGGGAGCAGTACGTCGTCGTGCGCACCCTCGACGCCGGCTCGGACAAGCCTGTCGCGTTCGCGACCCTCCCGGGCGAGGAGAATCCCGCCCTCGGCGTGCGTGGCCTGCGGCTCTCGTGGGCCAACCCGGCGCTGCTGGAGCACCAGCTCGACGGCATCGCCGGGGCGGCCAAGCGCACCGGCACCCAGACCTGGGTGATGGCACCGATGGTGGCCACGGTCGCCGAGGCCGCCGACTTCGCCGAACAGGTGCGCGCCCGCGGCCTCAAGGCCGGGGTGATGGTGGAGATCCCGTCGGCCGCGCTGCTGGCACACCGCTTCCTCGAGGTCGTCGACTTCCTTTCGATCGGCACCAACGACCTCACCCAGTACGCCATGGCCGCCGACCGGATGGCCACCGACCTGGCCCACCTCACCGACCCGTGGCAACCCGCCGTGCTGCACCTCATCGCGATCACCGCCGAGGCCGGCAAGCAGGCCGGCAAGTCGGTCGGCGTCTGCGGCGAGGCGGCGGCCGACCCGCTGCTGGCGTGCGCGCTGGTGGGGATGGGCGTCACCTCGCTGTCGATGGCGTCGGCGGCCGTCAAGGCGGTCGGCGCCCGGCTGGCCACCGTGACGTTGGAGACCTGTCGTGACATGGCCGAGGCCGCGTTGGCCGCGCCCGATCCGGCGGCCGGCCGCGCGGCCGTGCTCGCCCTCGTGGAGGGCTGAGTCAGACCCGCAGCCAGGCAAGCACGGCCAGCACCCGCCGGTTGTCGTCGGGTGCGAGCGGCAGGTCGAGCTTGGTGAAGATGCTGTTGGTGTGCTTGGCGACAGCCTTCTCGGTGACGTAGAGGGCGCTCGCGATGGCCGCGTTCGAGCGGCCCTCGGCCATCAGCGCAAGCACCTCGCGCTCACGGGGAGTGAGCCGGTCGAGGGGCTCCTCGCGCCGGCGCGCCATCAGGGCGGCGACCACCTCGGGGTCCAGCACCGTGCCGCCGGCGGCGACGCGTCGGACGCCCTCGACGAACTCCGTCACGTCGGCCACGCGGTCCTTGAGCAGGTAGCCGACACCGCCCTCGCCGCTGGCGAGGAGCTCGCGGGCGTAGAGGTGCTCGACGTACTGGGAGAGCACCAGGACCGGGAATCCCGGACGCGCCGCCCGCGCGGCGATCGCGGCGCGCAGCCCCTCGTCGGTGAACGTCGGTGGCAGCCGGACGTCGACGACGGCCGCCTCGACCGTCGGGTCGGTCAGGGCCCGGGCGAGCTCGGGCTCGTTGTCGACCGCCGCCGCGATGGTGAAGCCGTGAGCCTCGAGGAGCCGGATCAGGCCGTCCCGGAGGAGGGCATGGTCCTCGGCGAGGACAAGGCGCACGGCACCTCCAGCGTGACGAGGGTGGGCCCGCCGGGCGGGCTGGACACCCTCATCGTGCCGTCGAACGCCGCCAGCCGCCGCATCACCCCCCGCATGCCCGTACCGGCCGCGGGGTCGGCGCCTCCGCGACCGTCGTCCCCGACGACGACGCCGAGCAGGGCGGCGGTTGGGTCATGGGTGATCTCGACCCAGCCGCGACGGGCTCCGGCGTGCTTGCCGATGTTGGCGAGGCACTCGGCGATGGCGAAGTAGACGGCCGACTCGACCGGGGCAGGTGGCCGCCCCGGCGGACCCGCCGTCACCGACACGGGGATCGCCATGTCCAGCGCCAGCGCCTGCACGGCTCCGGTCAGCCCGCGGTCCGCGAGCACGGGCGGATGGATGCCGCGCACCACCGACCGGAGGTCGCCGAGGGCCGCGCCGGTGGTGGCCCGCGCCTCGCGCAGGATCTGCTGGGCGCCCTCGGGGTCGCGGGCGAACATCTCCTCGGCCATGCCCAGGCTCATCCCCAGCGCGACGAGGCGGGCCTGCGCCCCGTCGTGCAGGTCGCGCTCGATCCGGCGCAGCTCGGTGGCGGAGTGGTCGATGGTCGTCCGCGCGGGTCTCGGTCAGCGTCTGGACCCGCTGCTCCAGGACCTCGGTGTGTCCGTAGGACAGCAGCCACCGGTCAAGCGCCGACCGGGCCCGCATGATCGGCTCGACGCCGAACCACCACAGCGCCCCGGTCACGACCAGCACCAAGAGCAGCACCACGAGGAGCGAGAGGGCGAAGCCGACGGTTGCGGAGACCAGCAGCCAGGCCAGGTCGCGCCAGGTCATCGGGTCCCTCGCCCAGCCGACCACCCGCTGGACGGCCCCACCGGACTGCTGCTCGCGGTAGGCCGGGAGGAAGGGGGCACCGAGCACCCGACCCGCCATCACCCGGTGCCGGTTGGCGATCCACCGGCAGGCCGGGACCGCCACCAGCAGCAGGGGGAGCCCGACCACGACGACCGAGAGCGTCCCGCCGACCACCACCAGCACAAAGACCACGACCCCGGGCACGGCGAGCAGCAGCTGCGCGGCGGCGTACGCCGTCATGCGCAGCCGGCTCGGCCGCTGCTGACTCGGCGGAGGGCTCGTCGTCATGCCTCTCATCCTTGCCGATCCGCGGCGGCGCGACAGGGGGGTTGAGTCCACCCCGGCCGGGGTTCTGGGACCCCTGACCAGGGGCGGCGCGGTCCCGAGGCTGGAGATCTCACCGACCGACATCGTCCGAAGGAGCCAGTCATGACCGCCAACCACCCCTTGTCCCGGATCCCGTTGCGGGCTGCCCGCTGGAGCGCCACCCATCCGTGGCGGGCGATCGCGGCCTGGCTCGGCCTGGTCGTCGTCGCAGTGGGACTCGCGATGACGGTGCCGACGGCCGAGACGACGGACGCCGACTACCGGATGGGCGAGTCCGGCCGGGCCGACGCGATGGTGCAGGACGCCGGGCTCGACACCCCCGACGCCGAGAACGTCCTGATCACACCCCGTGGGGACCGACCTCTGGACGCGACCTCGGCCGAGGCGGCGGCCCGCGACGTGCGCTCAGCGATGAGCTCCGTCGACGGCGTCGAAGCCGTGTCGGGTCCGCAATGGAACCCGGACCGATCGGCGGTCCTCATCGCCGTCCGGCTGGCGGCCGACCTGGAAGACCCGGCCGCCTTGGTGGCCGCGACGGCCGGAGTGCAGGACACCTACCCCGGGCTGGAGATCCGCGAAGCCGGTGACCTGACGATCGACGACGCGATCAACACGCGCGTGGGGGAGGACCTCTCGGCCGCCGAGGGCTTCAGCGTCCCGGTCACGTTGATCCTGATGCTGCTGGCCTTCGGGGCCCTGATCGCGGCCGGTATCCCGGTGTTGCTCGCCGCCACCAGCGTCGCCGTCACGATCGGCCTGATCGCACCGCTCTCCCACCTGGTCCACGCCGAGGGCACCGTCAGCAGCATGATCGTGCTGATCGGGATGGCGGTCGGCGTCGACTACTCGCTCTTCTACCTCAAGCGCGAGCGCGAGGAACGCGCCGCCGGCCGGACCACCCTCGACGCGGTCGAGATCGCCGCCCAGACGTCGGGCCACGCGATCCTCGTCTCGGGGGCGGCCGTGATCGCCTCGATGGCCGGCCTGTTCGTGATCGGCGACGCGACGTTCAACTCGCTGGCCACGGGCGCGATCGTGGTCGTCGCGGTCGCCGTGCTCGGCTCGATCACGGTGCTCCCGGCACTGCTCGTCAAGCTGGGCCGTTGGGTGGACCGCCCCCGCGTGCCGCTGCTCTGGCGGCTCAACCGCCGGATCGGGCGCGGCGGTATCAGCCGGCGGGTGCTGGCGCCCGTCGTACGCCGTCCCGTCGTCGCGCTGCTGCTCGCCGGCGTCGTCGTCGCGCTGCTGGCGCTGCCGGCGCTGGGCATGAAGATCCATCAGGGCAACCTCCAGACGCTGCCCGCCGACATCCCCGAGGTGCAGACCTTCACGCGACTGACCGAGGAGTTCCCCGTCGAGGGCGCCACGGCGCTGGTGGTCGTCAAGGCACCCGCGGCCGAGCGTGCGGCCGTGGCGTCGGCCCTCGCGGCGCTGGACGAGCGGGCCGTCGGCACCGACGACTTCGTGGAGTCCGGGCGGGAGCCCGTGCGAGTATCCGACGACGGCCGGACCTCCGTGCTGGAGCTGGCTATCCCGTTCGAGGAGTCGGACCCCCGGGTGGACTCCGCCGTCCGGACGCTCCGCGACGACCTCGTCCCGGACACCCTCGGCACCCTCGACCGGCTCGGCGCGACGTACGCCGTCGGTGGCGGCGCGGCCGAGTCGCTCGACTGGGTCGAGCGGGAGCGCGCCGCGCTACCGCTGGTCATCGGCACCGTGCTGCTGCTGACCTTGCTGATGATGGGCTTCGCGTTCCGCAGCGCGCCGATCGCGCTGGTGTCCACGGTGCTCAACCTGGCATCGGTCGGCGTGGCGTTCGGGATCCTGACGCTGGTGTTCCAGCACGGCTGGGGAGCCGGGCTCCTGGACTTCAGCAGTCCCGGCTTCGTCATCGACTGGATCCCGCTGTTCGTGATGGTGGTGCTGGTCGGGCTGTCGATGGACTACCACGTGTTCGTGATCAGCCGGGTGCGTGAGCACGTGCAGCGCGGCCTGCCGACGCGGCTCGCGGTCGAGCGCGGGATCAGCGACACGGCGGGAGTGGTGACGAGCGCGGCCTCGGTGATGGTCTCGGTGTTCGCCATCTTCGCGACGCTCAGCATGATGGAGATGAAGATGATGGGCGTCGGCCTCTCGGCCGCCATCCTCGTCGACGCCACCTTGATCCGGCTCGTCATCCTCCCGGCCGTCCTGGTCCTGCTCGGCGACCGGGGCTGGTGGCCGACGCGACCCAGCCGCCCAGCGGGCGAGCGCGTCGTGGAGACCGACCCGGCCTACGAGCTGGCGGGTCGGTAGAGCCAGGCGGAGGTCCGGCGCGCTCGGCTCAGTCCGGGTGCGCCGGACCCAGGGGGACGGTGTAGGAGAGCTCCGTGGTGTCGTAGCCCGCGCGTTGATACATCGCGTGGGCGCCGTCGTTGTGCCCGAACACGTTGAGCCCGAGCGTCCGCGCTCCGAGCTGGATGGCCGCCGCCCCGCCGGCGTCGAGCATCTCCTGCCCGTACCCCTGTCGGCGCAGCTCGTCGCGGACCTCGATGTCGTAGATGAAGGCCTTCGCGCCGTCGGCGTGGATCCAGAGGATGCCCACCACCGTGTCGCCGTCCACCGCGAACCACAGGTGGTGGCCGGGCGACGCCGGTCCGTCGGGCAGCAGCTCCTGGGTCGAGCGCTCCGAGGCCGTCAGGGCCGTGGGCAGGTCGTCGTACGCGCCGGCGTCGACCATGTCCTGCGCGTACGCCGTGACGATCTGTTCGCGGTACGCGGCGAACTCGTCGGCGGTCATCGGCCGCAGCACCACGCGGGCCGGCGTCGGCACGGGCCGGCTGAGGTCGAGCAGCATCTGGGTGGCCACGAGCCGGGCGTCGAGGCCGGCCAGCGCCGCCGACAGGACCGCGTGGCCGGTGGGCACGTCGACCGCCAGCGTCTCCTCGCCCCGGTCCCGCAGCGCGGCACGCACGGCCGCGAACGCGGCGGGCGCCTCCTCGACCGGCACGTCGAGGGCGGTCAGCAGCTGCCCGCTCCTGCGTGGCTGCGTCCGGGCGGTCCCGATGGCGGCCCCGCCCCGTCGTAATTCCCAGGTGGCGGCACCGTCGTCGCCCTCGTCCCCGGGGATCGCGACGACCTCGATCACGCGGACGCCACGGTGACGGGTACGCCGCTCAGCGCGGCGTTGCCGGAGAGGTCGAGCCGCTCGGGATCGGTCAGGTCGTTGATCGACACCCCGGCCACCTTGGCTGCCCGGGTCAACCGGGTGCCGTCGACCTGGTGTCCGTAGCCGTGGGGCAGCGACACCACGCCGCGCATCATGTCCTCGCTCGCCTGCACGTCGACCGTGACGCTGCCGACCCGGGAGGTGATGGTGACCAGCGCCCCGTCGGCGATGCCACGCTCGGCGAGGTCGGCGGGATGCATGAGCAGCTGGTGGCGGGGGCGGCCGCGGTTGAGCCGGTCGACGTTGTGGAACCACGCGTTGTTGTCCTGCTTGTGCCGGCGCCCGATCAGCACGAGGGAGTCGGGTCCGCTCGCGAGCAGGTCCGCGAGCCAGGTCTCCAGCCGCGGCAGGTCGCCGACCACGAGGTCGGGAGCCAGGTCGATGCGGTGGTTCGGGGTCTGAAGCCGCTCGGGCATGGTCGGCCGAAGCGGGCCGAGGTCGATCCCTTCAGGCTGGCGGCGCAGCCTCTTCAACGTGGTGACGCCTCCGGTGGCGAGCAGGCCGGCGAGCAGAAGCGTCGGGCTGGCCGCGAGTCGGGCGCGCTGCCGCAAGCGTGCTCGCAGGCCGGATCGGCGGACGAGACGGTCCTGGATCCGGGACGCCAGATCGCGGTAGATCTCCCAGTCGTGCTTGGCGCCCGCGGGCTTGGGCAGCGCGGCCGGGGTGAACCGGGCCGTGTTCCGCACCGCGAGGCCATGGAAGACGACGTCGTAGTGGTCGCGCTCGAGCGCGGTGGTCGGTGGCAGGATCACGTCGGCGTGGCGGGTGGTCTCGTTGACGTAGAGATCGATCGCGGCCATGAAGTCCAGGCCGCCCAGGGCCTCGCCGAGGCGCCTCCCGTCGGGGGTCGAGAGCACCGGGTTTCCGGCGATCGTGAGCATCGCGTGGATCTGGCCCTCGCCCGGGGTCTCGATCTCCTCACGCATGACCGCGGCCGGGAGCTCGCCGCCGTACTCCGGGATCCCGCGGACCCTGCTGCGCCACAGGTCGTAGTGCCCGCGTCCGATGAGTCCGCGCTCCACGAAGTCGACGGCCGGCTCGGTGAACAGCACTCCGCCGGGCTGGTCGAAGTCTCCGGTCAGGATGTTGAGGCATTGGATGCCCCATTGCGCCAGGGAGCCGAAGCCCGTGGTGGACACGCCGATCCGGCCGTACGCCGCCGCGCCGTCCGCTGCGGCCAGCTCGCGGGCGAGTCGGCGCACGTCGTCGGCGTCGATGCCGCTCGCCTGTTCGGCCATCTCGGGGGTGAACGGCTCGACGAGCCGGCGCACGTCGTCGACCCGGTCGACGTAGGGAGCCGGCCGGGTCAGGCCCTCGTCGAAGAGCGTGCGCACCATGGCCAGGATGACCACAGCGTCGGAGCCGGGCCGGACGAAGAGGTGCTCGCTGGCGACCTTGGCCGTCTCCGTCCGACGCGGGTCGACCACGACCATCCGGCCGCCGCGGGCCTTGAGGGCGCGCAATCGGTTCGGGAAGTCGGGCACCGTCATCAGGGAGCCGTTGGAGGCCATCGGGTTGGCCCCGAACACGAGGAAGTAGGACGTGCGGTCGATGTCGGGGATCGGGAGCAGCAGCTGGTGGCCGTAGAGCTGCCAGGCCACGAGCTGGTGGGGGATCTGGTCCACCGACGAGGCGCTGAAACGGTTGCGCGTGCGCAGGGTCTTGACCATCGCGAGGCCGTGCGTGGCCGAGCCGAGGGCATGCGCGTTGGGGTTGCCGAGGTAGACCCCGACCGCGTCGCGGCCGTGCTCGTTGAGTGAGCGGGCCAGGCCGTCGGCGACCCGGTCGAGCGCCTCGTCCCAGCCGATCTCGACCCACTCGGCGTCCGCTCCCGTGCCCACACGGCGGATGGGACGACGCAGCCGGTCGGGGTCGGCGTGCACGTCGGCCAACGAGACGCCCTTGGGGCAGATGTAGCCCCGGGACAGCGGGTCGGCCGGGTTGCCCCTGATGGCGGTCACCATGGCTGACGATCCGGTGCCCTCGATGGTCAGCTCGAGGCCGCAGATTGCCTCGCACAGGTTGCAGACACCGATGCGCGTGGGCACCTCGCCATCCTGTCACGCCGCCCGACTGCCAGGTCCCCGTCCGGGAGGGGTGAGGAGGGATATCCTGCCTCGGACGCCGTCAGTCGGACGGTCACACTGAAGGGGACCCCCATGGGATACGGATTGGGCGTATTTCTCCTGGCCCTGGGCCTGATCCTGGCGCTGGCCGTGCAGGACCGCATCGACGCCATCGACCTGACGCTGATCGGCTGGATCCTGGCCGGCGCGGGCGCCCTGGTGATCGTGCTGACCGCCCTCCAGCTCAACCGTTCGCGCGGCTCGGCGAGCGTGGCCACCACGACGCACTCCGACGGCACGCAGACCACCACCGAGCAGCGGAACCAGACCGACCCGCCGCCCGCGATCTGACCCCACGACCACACGACGGCCGGCACCTCCAGGGTGCCGGCCGTCGGCATGTCTGGGCGCGAATTCATTGTCAATCAACTTAGTAGTGTTAAATTGACGAGCATGGTTGCCACCTCACTTTCTCGCCGCTCCCTGCTCACGGCAGGCGCGGTCGCCGGCGTCGCCGGCCTCGTCGGCCCGGCTCGCCCTGCGTTCGGCGGAGCGCCAGCGATCCTCAAGCCGCTGCCGCCCGACTGGTTCGTCGACTACGGCACCAACGCCGAGATGCGCTGGAGCTCGGTCTTGCCGAAGCAGCACCTGACCGATCAGGCCCGGCTGTTCGTCCGCAACCACACGTCGACGCCGACGATCGACCGCGAGACCTGGCGGCTGCGGGTGTTCGGCACCGGTCTGGCCACCCCGCGGTCGGAGGGCGAGGCGCTGTCCCTCTCGTACTCCGACCTGCGCAGGCTCCCCGTCACCCGGGTCACCGCGACCCACGAGTGCACCGGCAATGGCCGGTCGTTCTTCGCCACCCAGCAGGGCACCCCTGCCACGGGCACGGCCTGGACGCTGGGCGCCGTGGGCGCCGTCACCTGGGAGGGCGTCCGGCTGGCCGACGTGCTGCGCCTGGTCGGCCTCGCCCGCGATGCGGTGTCGATCCAGGCGTCCGGCCTGGACCCGCACTACGTGACTGGTGGGGTCGACTACGGAGCGGTCCGCCGTCCGTTCCCGGTCGCGAAGGCCCTCGACGACGCGCTGCTTGCGTGGGGCATGGACGCCGAGCCGCTGTTGCCTGACCACGGTTTCCCGGTGCGCCTGGTGCTCCCGGGGTGGGTCGGCATCGGCAGCATCAAGTGGCTGGGCTCGCTCGAGGTGGCCGACACCGAGCTGACCTCACCTTGGAACACGAAGTGGTACCGGATGACCGGCGGCAGCTACCCCGCCGACGCGCCGCCGCTGACAGTCAACCCGGTGCGCTCCGCGTGGGAGCTCGCATCAGGGGCGACCCTGGCCCGGCGACCGGCACTCGAGCTGACAGGCCGCTCGTGGAGCGGTGCGGCGCCGGTCGATCGCGTCGACGTCAGCGTCGACGGCGGCTCGACCTGGTCGCGGGCGCACACCTCGCCGTCCGGCCCCCACCGGAAGGCGTGGACGCAATGGCGCTACACCTGGAAGCAGCCCGCGCGAGGCGAGCACGTGCTGATGGCGCGGGCCACGGACAGGCTGGGCCGCACCCAACCGCTCGTCGCGCCGTACAACGACAACGGCTACTTCTTCGACGCGGTCGTGAAGCACCCCGTCACCGTCGCCTGAAACTCGCGGCGGTGAGACGCGCTCGCGTCTCTGGGGAACATTCCCGGGACCTGGTGCCGGGAGTTTCCCCCAACACGCAGCGCACAGCCCGCTGGTTCGCTCTCGTTGGATCGAGGCGCCTCAAGGGCGTCGCCTCGAGATTTCCCCTGATTCGAGGACCTTGCGAGGGCAGGTCGCCGGCTCATTCGCCGGGCGTCGCCTCGATCGCATCGAGGTCGCGCACGGCGAAGCGGTGGTGCTCCCACTCCTCCTCGAGGATCACGTGCAGGCACGAGAGGGTGGTCTCCGGGTTGTCGGGGTCGTGCGGGTTTCTGCGCGTGGTGGCCAGCTCGGCCGGTGTGACCGTGGCGAGGAAGTCGCGCACCATGGCGACGCGGCCCGCCCGGACCTCGAGCACGTCGGCGTACGACGGTGTGGCCGACGTGTCGTCCTCGGCCTCGGCGTGCCCGAGACCCAGGGGGTGGAAGGGCTGCTCGATCTCCAGGACCCCGCGTCCCAGCCACCTGTCCGTGGCGCGGACCAGGTGTCGCAGGGTCTGCGCGAACGACCACTCGCCTCCCACCGAGACGTCGACCGTCCCGGCCGGCATCGCCGCGACGCGCTCGAGGGTAGCCGCCCAGGTGCGCTCGAGCACGGCCCAGGCCGCGCGCAGGCCGTCCGGATCCTTCGCCCGCCGGTCGGCGCGGCCGGGGAAGCGGCGGTCGAGCTCGGCCTCCACGAACGCGATCACGTCGACGCCGTTGACGCGGAAGAACTCGCCCTCCGGGAGCCACGGCGCGTCGATGTCGGCCCTCGCCACCTCCACCCCGCGCATCACGACGCCGGACAGGTCGGACTCGACGAACCGGGCGCCACTCAGGTCCGCGTCGACGAACTCCGCTCCCTGAAGGTCGTCGGATCGGGTGAAGGTTGCCATGCGTTTCTCCTGGTGTGGGCGAGCGCTATCGGGACCGAGGCTCCGAACGGACTTGGTACCACGTTTCTGCGCGTGCCCCGAGAGGGCGATGGTCGGTGGCCAGGCTCAGCGCGTGGCCTGACCGGCGCGCACGAGGCCGGACTCGTAGGCGAAGACCACCGCCTGGGCGCGGTCACGCACCCCGGCCTTGGCGTAGACCCGCCCTACGTGGGTGCGGACGGTGGGCTCGCCGAGATGCAGGTCGGTGGCGATCTCGTTGTTGGTGAGCCCGCACGCCACCAGGCGCAACACCTCGCGCTCTCGGTCTGTCAGCGTGCCTAGCCGGCGGACAAGCGGGGGCGGCGGTTCGCCGATCCGTAGGTGCAGCTCGATGAGTCGGCGAGTGACGCTCGGCGCAAGGAGCGCGTCTCCAGCGGCGACAGTGCGGACGGCGGTGTAGAGCGTCTCGCGGGGGGCGTCCTTCAACAGGAAGCCGCTGGCACCGGCGCGCAGTGCGGCCAACACGTACTCGTCGAGGTCGAAGGTGGTCAGGATCAGCACTCGGGTCGACAGCCGCGCGTCGGCGCAGATCTGGGCCGTGGCCCCGATCCCGTCCAGATGAGGCATCCGGATGTCGACCAGGGCCACGTCGGGACGGTGGCGGCGTACCTCTTCGATCGCCTGGAGCCCGTCGGCGGCCTCGGCGACGACGTCGAAGTCGGGCTGTGTCGCGAGGACCGCAACCAGGCCCGCCCGCACCAGCTCCTGGTCGTCGGCGACGAGCACTCGGATCGTCATCGGACGACCTCCGGGCTGGCCTGGAGGGGGAGGCGCGCTCGGACCGTGAAGCCAGCGTCGACCGGGCCGGCCGTGATGTCGCCCCCGTGGGCGTGCGCGCGCTCGCGCATCCCCGCCAGTCCTCGTCCGTAGCCGGGGCGACCGCTGCGGTGCGGAACGCCGCCTTTGTCCGAGACCTCCACGACGACGTCGTCATGAGTGATCCGCACCCGCGCGTCGACGTGCGCCCCGGGGGAGTGGCGCAGGGCATTGGTGAGGGCCTCCTGGAGGATGCGGTACGCGGCCAGGTTCAGCTCCGGCGGGAGGTGCTCGCTGCCAGGGTCGACCACGAGCACCAGATCGAGGCCGGCCTCCGTGAGGTCGGCGGCGAGCCGGTCTGCGTGGCTGAGCCCGGGACCGGCCGAGCTCATCGGCTGGGTTGCGACGGTCTCGTCGGCCATGGCGCCGAGCACGGCTCGCAGCTCGACGAGCGTGGACCGCCCGACTCGTTGGATGGTCCGCAGGCACTCGGCTGAGGGATGGCTGCCATCGATCTGGGCTTCGCCGGCCTCGGCCTGTACGACCATCAGGGTGACGCTGTGGGCCACCACGTCATGCACGTCCCGGCCGATGTGCGCTCGTTGCTCCGCGGCCCTCGCCTCGGCTTCCGCCTCGCGGCTGCGTCGCAGTTCCTGGGACTGCTCGGCGAGCTGGTCGACCAGTCGATTGCGCGACCAGACGATCCGACCGGCCAGCCAGAAGCCGCCGACCAGCGTGACCATGAACTCGAGGTCGTCGAGTGGGTCGCCGATGTCCAACCAGCTGGCATACATCATGGCGGGGACGAAAACAGCCAGGCCGGTCAGGGCCTGGCGCAGGGGTGCGTAGGCGCCGAGCGAGTAGCCACCGATGAGCAGGCCCAGAAACACCCCCGCGCCCTCGAGGTCGCCGAGCAACAGCGCGCGCAGGTCGATGACCGCCAGGATCACCAGAAAGGTGGCCAGCGGGTGTCGCCGTCGGAAGGCGAGGGGCAGCGTCACGGCCAGGTCGAGGAGAAGCGCCGTGCCAAACTCGGACCTGCCGTATGCCCCTGTCATCGTCCCGGCCACCGCAAGGGTGGCGATGAGCCCGGCCAGCGCCAGGTCGGTCAGGTCCCGGCGTCGCCGATCGGGGAGGCGTGTCCGCATGCTCTCCAGCACCTCCCCAAGGTACGACGGCCCGCCATCGGGCGACATCCTCGCGCGCGATGACCTACGCGGTGACCCGATCAGCGTGCCTGCGTACGAGGTGGGGAGCGGTGACGGACGCGGCCACGGTTGTGAGGCCCGCACGCTGGCGGGGTCATACCCACTGCTCGAGAAAGACACTGCCATGGACCCGAGAGGCACTTCTGAGACTCGCACTCTGCAGCCCGCCACCGTGATCGCCCCGGGAGGCGCGCCGTACATCTGGCTCGCGGTGGCCGTCGTCGCTGCCGGACTCGGCTTCCTACTCAGCCTGCGAAGCGCACCACTGCCGGGCGCGGAGCCGCTGACCGCCGAAGACGCAGTCGACCTCGTCGCCCTGCTCGCCTTCGGGGTGCTGGGTGCCGAACTGCTCCGCCGCAACCGAGCGACCGGTCTTGCTTGGGCGCTGATGATGGCTGGCAGCGACTGCAGGGGGTCAACTACCTGCTCGCCGGCATCGGCGACGCCATCACCGACGGAGAAGTGCCCACGTCGGCCGCGGCCCGCCTGGCCTGGATGCTGTCGGAGACGGCTTTCGTCGCCTCGTTCTTCCTACTGCTGTATGCCCCGCTGGCCCTGTTCCCCACCGGACGGCTTCCGTCCCGACGCTGGCGCTGGGTCGGCTACGTGGCCGCGACCGGGACCATCACGATGGCCCTGTCGATCCTGCTCGCCCCCGGCTACCTCGACGACGACAACCCGGCGACCGGCCCGAACCCCCTCGGCGTCGACGCGCTCGGCGGTGTCACCGACGCCCTCGAGATCGTGGCAGCCGCGTTGCTCGCGCTCACGCTGGCCGGCAGCCTGGCGGCGTACGGCGTCCGCTGGTTCCGCTACCGCGGTCCTCGCCGGCTCCAGCTCGCCTGGTTCTCCGCCGGTGCCGTGGCGATGGTGGTCGGAATGGTCACCGAGCTGGGCGACTCGCTGCTGGTCGAAGTGGTGTCTGCGCTGGTGATCTTCGGAACACTCCTCGGTGGAATGGGCTGGCCACTCCTCGGACCGCTGGGTGCGGAGGCCGAGCGCGCTGATCTGCTTGCCCAGGAATGATGGCTTGCGACTTTCGTAGGGTGTGTGGTCGTGACTGACGAGCTCAACCTGGACGCCGTCGACCAGCGCGTGCTGGGCAGCCTGTTGGAGAAGCAGCGCACGGTGCCCGCCAGCTATCCGATGACGCTCAACGCGTTGCAGACGGCGTGCAACCAGACCAGCAGCCGCGATCCTGTCGTCGACTACGACCAGCCGTTGCTCACCGAGGCGCTGCGCAGCCTCAAGGAACGCGGCCTGGTGCGGGTGGTGTGGGCGGACCGTGGGCCGCGCACCCTGAAGTACCACCAGCTGCTCGACGAACGGCTCGCGCTCCAGCCCGACGAGCGGGCCCTGATGACCGTGCTTCTCCTGCGCGGAGCCCAGGCGCCCGGCGAGCTGCGGACGCGCACCGAGCGCCTGCACCCGTTCGCCGACCGCGAGCAGGTGGAGACGGTGCTCCGGCGGCTGGCTGCGTTGCCGACCCCACTGGTGCGTGAGCTGGAGCGCCGGCCCGGTCAGCAGGACCGCCGCTGGGTCCACCTGCTCGGGCCGGTCGAGGCCGGGCTGGCGGAGCAGACCGCCGTCGCGCCTCGCGGGCTCGTCGACCGCGAGATCGTGCTGGCCGAGGGGGCGGCCGCGCGCGACGCCAAGGTGCGGGCGGCGTACGACGCGGTCGCGGCGGCCTACGGCGATGCCCTCGACCACGAGCTGGAGCACAAGCCGTTCGACCGCTGGCTCCTCGAACGCGTCGCCGCGCTGGCCGACGGCCTGCCGGTCGCCGACGTCGGCACCGGGCCCGGTCATGTGGCGGCGTACGTCGCGACCGCTGGGGCGGACGTGACCGGCTTCGACTTCTCGCCGGGCATGGTGGCGCAGGCGCGCGAGCGGTTCCCGCAGCTGACGTTCGCCGTCGGCGATCTCAACGGCCTGCTCCGGCCGCCCGCCGCCGTGGGTTGGGGGGCGATCACCTCGTGGTACTCGCTGGTCCATCTCGCCGGCTCCGAGATCGCGCCGGCCGTGGCGTCCCTGACGCGGGTGCTGGCGCCAGGCGGCTGGCTCGCCATCGCCCTGCACGCCGGAGCCGAGGTGCGGCACCGCGACGAGCTCTGGGACCAGCCGGTCGACGTCGACTTCGTGCTGCACGACCCCGGCGAGGTGCTGGCGGCGGTCCGGGCCTCCGGGCTGGTCGACGTCGAGTGGTACCTGCGGGGTCCGTACGCCGGCGCCGAGGTCGAGACCGAGCGGCTCTATGTGCTCGGTCGCAAGCCACGGTGACAGCCGCCTAGAGGTGCCGCTGCATCTCCACCATCCGCTCCACGTCGCGGAATCCGAGCCGGTCGTTGACGGCGTTCATGGCGGCGTTGACCCCGGCGTTGGCGGTGAAGACGTGTCGGCAGGTGGGGAACCGGACCCGCACGGCCGCGAGGTTGACGAGCTTGACGGCCATGCCCAGCCGGTGCCCGCGGTGCGCGGGTTGCACCAGAGTGCCGCCCTGGAGCGCCCGCCAGTCGGCCGCCTCGTTGACGAACAGCTCGGTGGTCGCGGCGCAGGAACCGTCGGGGGCGTAGGCCAGCACCCCGAACTGGTGGCGCCCCGTCGCCACGAAATGATCGTCGCGCTTGCGCACCCGGTCGGCCGTCCACACCTCGCGCTCGACGTCCAGGTCGCCCGTCGGGGCCTCGTCGACGAAGGCCTCGGCGAGGAGGCAGTAGCCCTCGACGAGCGCGTCGGGCACCCGCTCCTCCCACGCCTCGAGGCGGTAGCCGTCGTGGTGGGCCGCGGCCTCGGCCGCCAGCGCGGGCCACTCGTCCTCGGTCGCCTCGAGGTCGCAGACCTTCTGGGTCTCCTCGATCGCGACCTCGAAGTCGTGGGCCGTGAGCATCACCTGGCCGGGGCCGTCATGGTCGACGGGGGAGATGGGCGCGGCCATGAGGACCGTGCGACCGTGCGAGCGAGCCCGCTCGACGACCGTGTCGAGCAGGGCCGACCCGATCCCGTGGCGCTGGTGGTCGGGGTGCACGAAGAACTCCGTCGCGGCCGTGTGCTGGTTGTCGAGCAGCGGCATCTCGACCGAGGCCATCCCGACGACCCGACCGGCCTCGACGGCAGCCCACATCGTCTCGGCCCGGTCGCTACGCGGGTTGGTCCAGCTGACGTACGCCGTCGACCACGGCATGAACAGCGCGAACTCCCGGTCGGCCCGGGCCGCGGCGGAGACCTCCCACATCGCGTGCAACATCGGCTCGGCGCCCTCGGCCAGCGGGTCGACCTCGATGATGTCCACGCCCGGACCCTAGGGGTGGCGCACCCCCGGGGCGCGCCTGGATTTACGGCTCGCGTCCGGGCCCGCTGATAATCTTCACCGGTTGCCCCATCGGGGCGACGACGCCGTCTAACGGCCGCGGATTCCAAGTGCCCGGGTGAACAGGCCCCGGCGCGCCGCGCAACGAGAACCGAGAGGAGCCCGCATGTCGATCGGAACCGACGCGGATACCAAGAAGAGAATCATCGCCGAGTACGCCACGACCGAGGGCGACACCGGTTCCCCCGAGGTGCAGATCGCTCTGCTGAGCTTCCGCATCGCACACCTCACCGACCACCTCAAGACACACAAGCACGACCACCACAGCCGTCGTGGCCTGCTGCTGCTCGTGGGTCAGCGCCGCCGGCTGCTGAACTACCTGCAGAAGACCGAGATCGAGCGCTACCGCTCGATCGTCGAACGTCTCGGCCTGCGCCGCTGACTCCGGGAGGGCTCACTTGTGTGAGCCCTCCGCTACATTTCACAACTGAACGACACATCACACCAGGAGCGATCCGCGAAACTCGGTCTCGGTCCTCGGTAGTGATCTTCAGGATCCCGCGTCTGCGGTGCGATCCTGCGGGTCTCTCTCGAAGACCGGCCACCCAATGCGGGTCAGTTCGCGGCATCGCTCCGCGAAGAGACAAGGAAATCCGTTGGCTCAGTCCCAGATCAACCAATCAGCCGAACCCGTCATCTCTGCCGTCGAGACCGTCATCGACAACGGCAAGTTCGGCACCCGCACCATCAAGTTCGAGACCGGCCTGCTGGCCCGTCAGGCGCAGGGGTCCGTCACGGCGTACCTCGACGACGAGACGATGCTGCTGTCGGCCACCACCGCCGGCAAGACGCCCAAGGACCAGTTCGACTTCTTCCCCTTGACGATCGACGTCGAGGAGCGGATGTACGCCGTGGGTCAGATCCCCGGCTCGTTCTTCCGCAGCGAGGGCCGTCCCGGCGAGGACGCCATCCTCACCTGCCGCCTCATCGACCGCCCGCTGCGCCCGACCTTCAAGAAGGGCCTGCGCAACGAGGTCCAGGTGGTCATCACCGTCCTGGCGCTCGACCCTGCGATGCCCTACGACGTGCTGGCGATCAACGCCGCCTCGTTGTCCACCCAGCTGTCCGGCCTGCCGTTCTCCGGCCCGGTCGGCGGCGTACGCGTCGCCCTTATCGACGGCCAATGGGTCGCCTTCCCGAGCCACGGCCAGCTCGAGGACGCCGTCTTCGACATGGTTGTCGCCGGCCGGGTCACCGAGACCGGTGACGTCGCGATCATGATGGTCGAGGCCGAGGCCACCGAGCAGACCTGGAACCTCGTGCAGTCGGGCGCCCAGGCGCCCACCGAGGAGATCGTGGCCACCGGCCTCGACGCCGCCAAGCCCTTCATCAAGCAGCTGTGCGAGGCGCAGTCGCAGCTGGCTGCCGAGGCCGCCAAGCCCGTCATGGACTTCCCGGTCTTCCTGGACTACCAGGACGACGTCTACGCCGCCGTCGAGGCCTCCGCCAAGGACGACACCGCTGCCGCCCTCCAGATCTCGGGCAAGCAGGAGCGCGAGGCCCGGCTCGACGACATCAAGGCCGTCGTGCTCGAGAAGCTCGGCACGGACTTCGAAGGTCGCGAGAAGGAGATCGGCGCGGCGTTCCGCTCGCTGAACAAGGCTCTCGTGCGCGAGCGCGTGCTGCGCGACAAGGTCCGCATCGACGGCCGCGGCCTGGCCGACATCCGTCCGCTGCACGCCGAGGTCGCCGTGATCCCGCGGGTGCACGGCTCGGCGCTGTTCGAGCGCGGCGAGACCCAGATCCTGGGTGTCACCACGCTCAACATGCTCACGCTGGAGCAGAAGCTCGACACGCTCTCGCCCGAGAAGACGCGCCGCTACATGCACAAGTACGTCTTCCCGCCGTTCTCCACTGGTGAGACCGGTCGCGTGGGCTCGCCCAAGCGACGCGAGATCGGCCACGGCGCGTTGGCCCGCCGGGCTCTGCTGCCCGTGCTGCCCACGCGCGAGGAGTTCCCGTACGCCATCCGCCAGCTCTCCGAGGCGATGGGCTCCAACGGCTCCACCTCGATGGGCTCGGTCTGCGCGTCGACGCTGTCGCTGCTGCAGGCCGGTGTCCCGCTGCGGGCGTCGGTCGCGGGCATCGCGATGGGCCTGATCTCCGGTGAGGTCGACGGCGAGACGTCCTACGTCGCGCTGACCGACATCCTCGGGGCCGAGGACGCCTTCGGCGACATGGACTTCAAGGTCGCCGGCACCAAGGAGTTCGTCACGGCGCTCCAGCTCGACACCAAGCTCGACGGCATCCCCGCCGAGATCCTGGCCGCGGCGCTGACCCAGGCCCGCGACGCCCGTCTGACCATCCTCGAGGTGATGGCCGAGGCCATCGACGCCCCCGAGGAGATGTCGATCTACGCCCCGCGGATCATCACCATCAAGATCCCCGTGGACAAGATCGGCGAGGTCATCGGCCCCAAGGGCAAGATCATCAACCAGATCCAGGACGACACGGGCGCCCAGCTGACGATCGAGGACGACGGCACCATCTACATCGGTGCCACCAACGGCGAGGCTGCCGAGGCCGCCAAGAACGCCGTCAACGCGATCGCCAACCCGACGATGCCCGAGATCGGCGAGCGCTACCTCGGCACCGTGGTCAAGACGACCAACTTCGGTGCATTCGTCTCGCTGATGCCCGGCAAGGACGGCCTGCTGCACATCACCAAGCTGCGGGCCCTGGTCGGCGGCAAGCGCGTCGACAACGTCGACGACGTCGTGTCGGTCGGTCAGAAGATCCAGGTGCAGATCGCCGAGATCGACGACCGCGGCAAGCTGTCGCTGGTCCCGGTCGTCGACGAGGACGGCGACGCCGCCGCGGAGCCGTCGGTCGACGCCGACCGTCCCGTCGCGACACCGGACCCCGAGGCCGACTCGGAGTGAGTTCGCTCAGCGGGCCGGCGGCCGCCAAGGCCGCCGGCCGTGCTGCGGCGACGTCCCAGCCGGCCGGGAGCACCCGGACCCTCCAGACGGTCCGCGACGGTGCCGGCCAGGTGACGTCGCGGGTGCGTCGTACCCTCCTGCCCGGCGGGCTGCGGATCATCACCGAGCACGTGTCCGGCGCGCGCTCGGCCAGCATCGGGGTGTGGGTCGACGTCGGCTCGCGTGACGAGACGCCGGCCCTGCACGGCTGCTCCCACTTCCTCGAGCACCTGCTCTTCAAGGGCACCGCGGAGCGCACGGCGCTCGACATCTCCGTCGCCCTCGACGCGGTGGGCGGCGAGTTCAACGCCTTCACCGCCAAGGAGTACACCTGCTTCCACGCGCGGGTCCTCGACAAGGACCTGCCGCTGGCCATCGACGTGTTGGGCGACATGATCACCAGCTCGACGATCACCGACGAGGACGTCGAGGCCGAGCGCGACGTCATCCTCGACGAGATCGCGATGCACGACGACGACCCCGACGACGTCGTGCACAACCTGTTCGCCAGCCAGGCCTACGGCACGTCGCCGCTGGGCCGGCCGATCGCCGGCACCGAAGGCTCGATCGAGGCGATGAGCCCCGACCAGATCCGCCGGTTCTACCGCCGGCACTACACCGCTCCGCGGATGGTGGTGGCCATCGCCGGCAACCTCGACCACGCGGCGGCCGTGCGCGTCGTACGCCGCGCCTTCGCGCGCAACGGCTTCCTCGCCGACACCGACGCCGGGCCCGCCGAGGCCCGGTCGGGCAAGACCCGGCGCGGGGTGTCGGGCAGCTCGTCGGCCAAGCGGCCGTTCGAGCAGGTCAACCTGGTGCTCGGCGTCAACGGCATCCCGCGTGGCGACGACCGCCGCTACGCCCTCGGCGTGCTCAACACCGCTCTCGGCGGCGGCACGTCGTCGCGGCTGTTCCAGGAGGTGCGCGAGAAGCGCGGCCTGGCCTACTCGGTGTTCTCCTTCGCCTCCCACCACGCCGACGCCGGCCTCGTCGGCGTCTCGGTCGGCTGCCTGCCGGCCAAGCTCGACGACGTGCTCGCCGTGGTCCGCGGCGAGCTGGCCAAGGTGGCCGCCTACGGCCTGACCGCCGAAGAACTGGTCCGCGGCAAGGGCCAGCTGCGCGGCGGACTGGTGCTTGGCCTGGAGGACTCCGGCTCCCGCATGTCGCGCCTGGGCAAGGGCGAGCTCGTCGACGACGAGCTGCTCACCATCGACGAGGTGATCGCCCGCATCGACGGCGTCACCCTCGAGGACGTCCGCACCCTCGCCGCCGACCTGTTCTCGCAGCCCGAGATCCTCGCCGTCGTCGGTCCCGCCTGAGCTTTCGCGCAGCCTTCGCGGCGGCGTACCCCATGTAACGCGGTGTTCGTAGGACTTCCTCCGTGTTCAAACGCTGGGGAAGTCACGCGAACACCGCGTTACATGGGCGATCGCGCGAGCCTGCGCCCCGCGGCGCCCGGCAAGTGTCCACAGGTGTCTGCTCGGCAGGCACTCTCCACAGGGGGGCGTGCCGGGTGACGGAATCGCTGAGCGGGGAAGACGACCGTTGGTGAGATGGAGAGGTACGCCGGGTATCCGGACATCCAGGGGACCATCGCCCGGCAACACGGACTGATCACGCGTGGCCAGGTGCTCGACACCGGCATGAGTCCCGAACACCTTCGTGGGCTGCTGCGTACCGGCGCCTGGGTGCTCGTACGTCGCGGTGTCTACATGCCGACCCACCTGTGGGAGGCACTCGACCCGTACGACGGCCGGCCGCGGATGCGGGCCAGGGCGGCGCACCTGACCATGCGGCGGGCGCACGTACTCAGCCACGAGTCCGCGGCGCGTGAGCTGAGCATGGGGATCCTTCGACCGGATCGCGAGCTCGTCCACGTCACGCGCCGAGGGGTCCGTGGTTCGCGCACCGAGCACGGCGTCAAGCACCACCTGGCGCCGTTCCGCTCCGACCAGGTGGTCGTCGTCGACGGGATCCCCGTTCTCGGGCATGCGAGAACAGCCCTCGACATCACCCGCGAGCACGGCTTCGTCGCCGGGACGGTCGCGTGCGACTCAGCCCGGCAGGCGGGAGCGACGCTGACGGACCTCTGGGATGCAGCCGCCCCGATGGCGTACTGGCCCGAGGTGACCGTTGTCCGCTCGGCCATCGACGAGTCCGACGCCGGCGCGGAGAGCGTGGGGGAGACCCTCGCGCGCCTCTTCGTGCGCGAGCTCGGGATCGGACCGGTCGAGACGCAGTTCGAGCTGCGCGATCAGACGGGCTGGGCCCGCTGCGACCTGCGCGTCGGCCGCCACATGTTCGAGTTCGACGGACACAAGAAGTACCAACGCCGCGACCGCGGCGGACTCGCCGTCCTCGACCCCGACCAGGTCGTCTGGGAAGAGAAGAAGCGGCAGGACTGGGTCTGTGGGTTCGAGCTCGGCATGTCGCGCCTGGTGTGGGCCGACTTCTGGGGTGCGGCGCGCGAGCGAGCTCTGGTGCGGGTCGCCCGGGAGTACGCCGCGACCGTGGCCCGCTACGGCACCGACATCTCCGACCTCGGCCACGTGATCGTCGCCCGCAGCGCCTGACGAAGCCCATGTAACGCGGTGTTTGCGGGGCTATGCCAGTGACCGAACGCTGGGGAAGCCGCGCGAACACCGCGTTACATGTCGTACGCCGCCCGGACCGCCGCCCCGAGAGCCTCAGTCGATCAGTGTGATGGCGATGGCGGCACAGGCGGCGGCCCACAGCACGCTGGTGAAGGTTCCGATGATGAACCGCTCCGCGGTCGCGGTGTGCTCCTGGTTGCGCAGCTCGGGGTAGCGGCCCAGGCCCTTCAGCCCGAGCACCACGGCCAGGCCCGCGGGCCAGCCGGCGACCAGGGTGGCGAAGACGGCCACCCGCTCCAGGGCGCCGATCCACGCGCCGCCGCGGAGCACGCTGCCAGCACTGGTCACCGAGGTGGCCGCGCGCTGCGAGTCGCGGTCGACCAGCGCGAAGACCTGAGGCGTCAGCAGCCCACCGCCGGCCACCGCGGCGAGACAGGCGACGGCCACGACCAGCGTTCGCCCTCCGTGGTCGTCGAGGGCGCCCTCCGCGAAGGCCGCGACGATCCCGGCCGCACCCACCAACGCCAGGCAGACGACCGAGAGCAGGGCCCGATGCTTGCCGGAGGCCCAGCCCACCACGGCCAGCAGCCCGGCGGCCGCGAGCAGCACCGGAACGATCACCTGAGCGGTGTCCATGTCCACGACGGGTCAGTCCCTCCCCAGCAGCAGGCCGGTCAGACGTTCGGCGAGCTCGCGCGCCCGCCGCGACTCCACGATGCCGGCGGCCTGCGCGCGCTGGCTGACGGCCGACTGGCTGATCCCCAGCCGCCGCCCCGCCTCGTCGTACGACATCCCCTGGGCCACCAGGTCGGCCACCTCCCAGCCGCGGTCGGTGCGCCGCGCCAGCACCGCCGCCCACAGCCACAGCGTGGTCTCCAGCGCGCGGGCGTCGGGGTCGTCGGGCTCGCCCACCACGGCCAGCCGCCAGGGCGCCCGCTTGGCCGCGGTCACCGCTTTCCGCGCTCGCACGTACGCCGTCCCACGCCCGGCCCGCGCAGAGGCGGGGAGCGGCTCGTCGACCTCGCCGAGGCCGATGCCGATGTTCCAGGTGTCGGCGCGCAACAGCCGCTCGACGACGGCCGGCAGCGCCGCGGGGTCGTCGAGCACCCCCTGCGCCTCGTCGCCGGCGGTCCGCTCGAACGGCAGCAGCACCCGGATGCCGTCGGTCGCGCGCATCAGCTCGGGCACCAGGTCGGGACCGGAGCGACTGCCCCGCTGGTCCACGGTCAGCACCGCGACCCGCATGCTGCCTCCTCGGTCCTGACCTGATGAGTGACCAATATTAGATCAAAACCTAATCTATGGCAATCATCAGGTCTGAACCTTATCGTCGCCCGATGAGGGCGACGACGGGAGGAGCCTTCTGGTCCACCACCGAGACCCGGAAGCCCCCGTCCGCGAGCGCTGCCGAGGCCTTCTTGACGATGTTGGGCACCAGGTGGGGCATCCCCGTCTCGTAGAAGAGGAACACCGACCCACCGGGCAGCACGCGCTCGTGCAGCAGCGCCACCTCGTCTGCGCACTTGCGCACCCAGAACAGGTTCACGTTGAAGGCGAAGACCTTGTGCAGCCGTTTCACCGGCACCCGCAAGGTGGCCAGGTCGATCTGGCGCACCGTGAGCTTGCCGTCCTCGATGCTCTTGGCGTTGCGCCGCTTGGTGCGATCCACGCCCGACTCCGAGCGGTCGATCGCGAACAGCTTGCCGGTCTCCAGGCGGGCACAGATCAGCTCCGCCCCGGCACCGGGCCCGCAGCCGATCTCCAGGACGTGGTCGGCCGGCTGGACGTCCATCAGGTTCACGGCCCAGACCATGCGCGGGGGAATCGGCTGCTTCGCCATGACCCCAGCCTGCCAGACCGGCGGACGCCCATCCATCGAGGTCCGGAACGCTAGGTTGGGTCCCGTGAGCGCGACGATCAAGGTGGGGGTGATCGGCGCGCGAGGCAAGGTCGGCAGCGAGGTGTGTCGCGCCGTCGAGACGGAGCCGGGGCTGGAGCTCGTCGCCTCCATCGACCTCGGCGACGACCTGTCGAGCCTGGAGGCCGCCGGCACCCAGGTGGCCGTCGACTTCACGCATCCCGATGCGGTGATGGACAACCTGCGGCACTGCGTCTCGGCCGGCATCCACGCCGTGGTCGGCACCACCGGCTTCGACGACGACCGGCTGGCGACGCTGCGCGGCTGGCTCGCCGACTCGCCCGCGACCGGCGTGCTGATCGCCCCGAACTTCTCGGTCGGCGCGCTGCTGATGATGCGCTTCGCCGAGCAGGCGGCGGCCCACTTCGAGTCCGTCGAGATCGTCGAGCTGCATCATCCCGACAAGGCCGACGCGCCCTCCGGCACCGCGCGGCGTACGGCGCAGGTCGTCGCCGCGGCCCGGCGCGAGGCGGGCCGGCCGCCAGTGCCGGACGCCACGACCAACGCCCTCGACGGCGCGCGCGGCGCGGACGTCGACGGCATCCGCGTGCACGGACTGCGGGTGCGCGGCCTGGTTGCGCACCAGGAGGTGCTGTTCGGCGGTCCGGGGGAGACCCTGACCATCCGTCACGACTCCCTCGACCGGGTCTCCTTCGTGCCGGGCGTGCTGGCCGGAGTCCGCGCCGTGGCCGACCACCCCGGCCTCACGGTCGGGCTCGAGCACTACCTCGGCCTCGCCTGAGACCGCTCGCCCGCCTCGCCGTAGCTCAGATCTTGCAACTTCCTGCGTTGCGCAAACCTGGGGGTGACCTCGACTTCCCTGGCTCGTTGGGCCCTTGCCAAGGTGGAGGAGGACTCCACCACTCGTTCGGGAGAGAGGGAGACACATGCGCAGGACTGTGCGCACGACCTGGGGGCTCGCGGCCGCTGCCGCACTCGCCGCCGGCACGCTCGGGATGCAAGCCACGACCGCTGGGAGCCAGGCGGCCCGACCGCAGACCACCGACCGCACGGACGCGGCCGCACTGAGGGCGCTGGTGGCGCACCCCGCCGTGGCCCTGACCGCGCCCGGCCAGCACTTCGTGGTCACCGGCCGGGTCGTCGACCCCGACGGCACCAGGCACGTCCGCATCGAGCGGACCTATCACGGTCTGAAGGTCCTGGGCGGCGACCTGGTCGTGCACCGCGCGGCCGACGGCGCCTGGCGCGGCGTCAGCCAGACCCTCCGAAAGCCGGTGCGCGTCGGCACGACGACGCGGGTCGCGCCACAGACCGCTCGCTCGGCCGCGCTGGCCCCGTCGAAGGCGACCCGCACCATCAACCACCAACGGGCAGCCGGGAAGCCCACGCTCGTCGTGGACGCCACGAGCGGGACCCCGCGTCTCGCCTGGCAGGTCCCGTCGGTCGGCCGCCGTGCCGACGGCACGCCCAGCCGGCTGGCGACCTACGTCGACGCCCGCACCGGCGCGGTGATCCGGCGCGAAGAGGGGATCGAGACCGTCGACGGCTCCGGCCAGTCCCTCTACGGCGGCACGGTCCCGCTGCAGCTGACGCAGTCGGGCGCGACGTTCCAGCTCAAGGACCCCACGCGCGGTGGCACCTACACGACCGACATGAACAACCAGACCGACTCGCTCTGGTGCCAGATCCTCGGGGTCGGCTGCTCGACGGGCACGCTGTTCACCAGCCCCGACAACGCGTTCGGCAACGGCGCGACCAGCAGTCGCGAGTCGGCTGCCGTCGACGCGCAGTACGGCACCAACGTGACGTGGGACTACTACAAGAACGTCCACGCCCGCAACGGCATCTTCGGCAACGGCCAGGGCTCGTTCAACCGAGTCCACTACGGCAGCAACTACGTCAACGCCTTCTGGGACGGCACCAAGATGACCTACGGCGACGGCGACGGCGTCGACTTCGGCCCGCTCGTCTCCCTCGACGTGGCCGGCCACGAGATGAGCCACGGCGTCACCGAGCACTCCGCCAACCTGACCTACTCCGGTGAGTCGGGCGGCCTCAACGAGTCGACCTCAGACATCTTCGGCACGCTCGTGGAGTTCTACGCCAACAACGCCAACGACCCGGGTGACTACCTGATCGGCGAGGAGTTCGACCTGGCCAACCACGTCGGCTTCCGCCGCATGGACAACCCGTCGTCCGACGGCAGCTCGGCCAACTGCTGGAGCTCGGGCGTCGGCAACCTCGACGTCCACTACTCCTCCGGCGTCGGCAACCACTTCTTCTACCTGCTGGCCGAGGGCTCGGGCGCCAAGACCATCGGCGGCGTGGCCCACAACAGCACGACCTGCAACGGGTCGACCGTCACCGGCATCGGCCGCGACGCGGCGGGGAAGATCTGGTACCGCGCGCTGACCGTCTACATGACGTCGAGCACCAACTACAGCGGGGCTCGGACCGCGTCGCTGAACGCGGCCCGGGACCTGTACGGCGCCGGCTCGACGCAGTACAACGCGGTTGCGGCCGCCTGGAGCGCGGTCTCGGTGAACTGAACACTCGGCACCGCGGCGGCCCGGACGGCTTACGCCGTCCGGGCCGTTCCGCGTCGGAGCTCAGGGAACCATGACCACCGGCACGGGGGAGTGGCGCAGGATCTTGGCGCCGTTGGACCCCAGGAACAGCCGGGACATCAGGCTTGCCGAGGACGAGCCGACGACGAGGACCTCGTCGCGCTCCCAGGTGAGTGCGTCGAGCGCGTGGGCCCAGGTGCGGGCGGCGGCGACCACCTGCGTCGTGGGATCGGGCAGGGGTCCCGTGGCGGCGATCTCGTCGACGGCGGCGTTCTGCAGGGCCTCGGCCTGCTCGGCCCAGGCCTCCTGGACGACGTCCTCGGAGGTCGTCGCCACCTCGGGCGGGTACATCGTCCGCCCGCGGACCGCGAACGTGGCGATCCTCAGCCCGGCGCCGACCTCACGGCAGATCTCGGCGGTCCGGACGAGGGTACGGCGGGACGGCTCGTCGCCGCGGAACGCGCAGGTCGCGCGGACCACCTTGCCGTGGTCGCTGGCCCGGTAGCCGCGGGTGGCCACCGCCACGGGGACGGTCGAGGAGTGCAACAGGCGGTGCGCGGTCGAGCCGAGCACCACGCGGCCGTAGCCTCCGTCGTGACCGGCCCCGACGACGATCATGCTCGCGCCGATCCGCTCGGCCTCGGTGGCCAGCGTGCCGGGAGCTGACCGGCCCGCCACCCACGTCGCCGTCGCGGGCAGGTCGGGGCAGTGGTCGGCCAGCAGCACCTCGGCTGCCCGGACGGCCTCGCGGCCCCTTTCCTGCGCCCAGTCCTCGAACTCTCGGTCGGTGTGCCCGGCGACCGGCGTCGGCCACGCGCTTGGCACCACGGTCACCAGCGCCAGTTCCTGCCCCGACGACCGCGCCAGGGTCGCCGCCAGCTCCAGCCCCGACCGGTCCTCGTGACCGGTCGGGAATCCGACGAGCAGTGTCATAGGACGTCGGCCTCGACCTGCGGGTCGTTGAGGCGCGAACGGTGCCGGCCGACGAAGAAGTAGTAGGCGAGCACGATCGTCAGCCAGACCGCGAAGATCACCCAGGTAATCGCAGCCAGCCCCGAGAGCACGTAGACGCAGGCGGCGACGGTGAGGATCGGCAGGACCGGGAACAGCGGCACCTTGAACGGCCGGTGCAGGTCGGGCATGGTGCGCCGCAGCACAATCACACCGATCGCCACCATCGAGAAGGCGACGAGAGTGCCGATGGACACGGTGTCCCAGAGGTAGTCCGAGGGGACGAAGCCGGCGATCAGGGCGACCACGATGCCAACCACGATGGTGTTGAACTTCGGGGTGAGCGTGCGTGGG
This sequence comes from uncultured Actinomycetota bacterium, assembly GCA_963762105.1. Taxonomy (GTDB): domain Bacteria; phylum Actinomycetota; class Actinomycetes; order Propionibacteriales; family Nocardioidaceae; genus Nocardioides. The sequence goes on from CAVXJG010000001.1 coordinate 57,368, forward strand.
TCGACCTCGGCGAACTTGTCGGGCAGCATCCGGTCGCGACCCATCGCGAACAGGATGCGGGTCTGGCCGTAGAGGGTGACCAGGGTGACGGAGAAGATCGAGATCACGGCGCCCGCGGCCAGGATCGTGCCTGGCACCGCCGAGCCGGTGATGTTCTCCATGATCACCGAGAGGCCGGCGCTCTGCTGCTCTTCGCTCGAGAACTCCTCCAGCGACTGGGCGCCGACGCCGGCGATGGCGACCAGGACGTAGACCGTCACCACGATGACCAGCGCGCCCATGATGGCGCGGGGAAGCGCGCGTTGTGGATCCCTGACCTCCTCGCCTGCGGTCGACACGGCATCAAGACCGATGAAGGAGAAGAAGATCGTGCCCGCTGCGGCGGTGATGCCTGCCGATCCGGCGGCCCAGAAGTTGTCGAACCGGTCGGCCTGGAACGCCGTCAGACCGATCACGATGAACAGCCCCAGGACGCTGAGCTTGATCAGCACCATGACCGTGTTGACCTTGGCCGACTCGCTGGCGCCGCGGATCAGCAGCAGGGTGCACAGGAACACCAGGACGATGGCCGGCAGGTTCACCAGGCCGGTGGTGCCGTCCTCGACGGGGATGGGCGAGTAGGAGAGCGCGTCCGGCATGCTCCAGCCGATGGTCTTGTCGAGGAGCTCGTTGAAGTAGCCGCTCCACCCGACGGCCACGGCGCCGGCCGCGACGCCGTACTCGAGGATGACGCAGGCGGCGATCACCATGGCGACCAGCTCGCCGAGGGAGTGGTAGGCGTAGGAGTAGGTCGACCCGCTCACCGGGATCGCGCTGGCCATCTCGGCGTAGCAGACGGCCGACAGTCCGGCCGCCAGGCCGGCGAGCAGGAAGGCGACCACGACGGCCGGCCCGGCGTCCGGGACGGACTCCGGGAGTACGAAGAAGATGCCGGTGCCGACGGTGGCTCCGACACCGAACATCATCAGCTGGAACGTGCCGATGTTCCGGCCGAGCTCGGGGCCGGCATGGCCGCCCTGGTGTCCACCTGGATCGGACTTCGCGATCGGCTTCTTGCGAGTCAGCTGCTGCCCGAGCGTGATCGCCACCGTGGGCTCCCTCCCAAGACCGGCTACTTCCGGGCAACGTAGCGCCCACCCGACCGCATGCGATAGGGCGAGGAGGCGTCGGGCTACGCGATCTCAGTCCTCGAGCTCGCGCACGTCGGCGGGCACGTCGACGGAGTGCTCGCGCAGCACCTCGAACGGGACCACCTCGAGGGCGCGCACGTTGGTCGAGGCCAGCACGACCGGCGCGGCCGCCCCGTCCTGGGCGGCCTGCAGCCAGCGCACCGCGACGACGCACCACCGGTCGCCCGGCACGAGTCCGGGGAAGCTCCACTCGGGCCGCGGTGTCACCAGGTCGTTGCCGACGCTCCGCTGGTGGGTGAGAAACTCCGGCGTCATCACCGCGCAGACGGCGTGCAGGCCCTCGTCGTCCGGCCCGCACCGGCACTCGCCGTCGCGATAGAACCCGGTCAGCGGCTCGGTCCCGCAGGTCTGGAGCGGGTCTCCCAGCACGTTGAGTTCTGGGCCGTCGGTCATCTGGTCAGCGGCGTCGGCTGTTGACCCGCACCGGCTGGCGGTGGGCGTCGTGCACGAACAAGTAGGCGACGAGCGCGCCGGCGAGTCCGCCGACCAGGGCGCCGACGCCGCCGGCAACCGGCAGCGGCGTGAAGTGGGCGACCCAGGCGCCCGCCGCGATGGCGGTGAGCAGGACCGCGGTCACCAGGACCGCGCGGTGGAGGAACGGCAGCGGACCGAGCATGGAGTTGCCCCCTCATCCGTGACGGCCCCGAGGCCGCGACTTGTGTCCCTCCATGGTTGCCGGTGGCGGCCAGATTTCAAGGCCGGGCCCGCCATGACTAGAGCGTCGTGTGCAGGCGGATCTGCTTCACCGTTGTCGTGCCGGTCCCGTCGAGGTCGAGCTCGCGGTGGGCGGAGTCGGGCGCCCAGCCGGCCTCGGTCAGGAAGCGACGAAGGTCGTCGTCGCTCGCCACCGTCCAGAGCACCGCCCTGGTGAACCGGTCGGCGCGCAGGGTGTCGACCACGGCGTGCAGCAGCCGCGACCCGTGTCCCTGACCGCGCTCGCCCTCGGCCACGGTCAGCTCCTGCACCTCGGCGTCCGCGACCGGGTCGGAGTCCGGATCTGCGGCGGGGGAGAGCACGGCGTACCCGACCACGCGATTGCGATCCAGGGCCACCAGCACGCGGTTGCGCGCATCGCCGGGGGAGGCGAACGCCGCCCGCCAGGCCTGCGCCGTGGCGTCGGGGTCCAGGGCAAGCGCATCGGCGGGCAGCAGGTCGGCGTACGCCGTCTGCCAGGCCTGCCGCTGCAGCGCGGCGATCGCCTCTGCATCGTCGGCCCAGGCCACGCGCACGGAGTGGTCGGCCGTCGGGGAGGTCATGAGCGGCATTGTGGCAACCGCGCCGCCTGTGTTACACGAGTCCGTCAGCGATGCAGAATTGTGTTACATCCGCTGGTACGGTGGCGACGTGTACGGCAACGACTTCGCGACGCCCGAATCCTCGAGGCGGATGCCTCCCGGACCCGCCGACCTGGACCCCGAGACCTTCACGGAGCTGCTGGCCGACGAGGACCGCGTCGAGCCGCGCGATGACATGCCCGAGGGATATCGCAAGACCCTGGTCCGGCAGATCGCCCAGCACGCCCACTCCGAGATCATCGGCATGCAGCCCGAGGGCAACTGGATCAGCCGGGCCCCGAGCCTGCGGCGCAAGGCCATCTTGATGGCCAAGGTCCAGGACGAGGCCGGCCACGGTCTCTACCTCTACGCCGCCGCCGAGACGCTCGGCGCCGACCGCGCCGACCTGATCGACCAGCTCCACAGCGGACGCCAGAAGTACTCCTCGATCTTCAACTACCCCACGCTCACCTGGGCCGACGTCGGCGCCATCGGCTGGCTGGTCGACGGCGCCGCGATCACCAACCAGGTGCCGCTGTGCCGCTGCTCCTACGGCCCCTACGCCCGCGCCATGGTCCGGGTCTGCAAGGAGGAGTCCTTCCACCAGCGCCAGGGCTTCGAGATCCTGCACACCCTCAGCCACGGCACGCCGGCGCAGAAGGCGATGGCCCAGGACGCCGTCGACCGCTACTGGTGGCCGGCGCTGATGATGTTCGGCCCGCCCGACGACGACTCGCCCAACTCCGCCCAGTCGATGGCCTGGGGCATCAAGCGGTTCTCCAACGACGATCTGCGCCAGCGGTTCGTCGACATGACCGTGCCGCAGGCCGAGGCCCTCGGGCTCTCGCTGCCCGACCCGGAGATCCGGTGGAACCCCGAGCGCGGCCACTACGACCACGGCCCGATCGACTTCACGGAGCTTTTCGAAGTGATCCGCGGCAACGGCCCCTGCAACGCCGAGCGGATGGCCCACAAGGTCCGCGCCCACGAGGAGGGCGCGTGGGTGCGTGAGGCCGCGGCGGCGTACGCCGCGAAGCAAGCGGCTCGCAGCGAGCAGGTCGCATGAACACCACGCCGTCCTCCCCGCTCTGGGAGGTCTTCATCCGGGCGCGCCGCGGGCTGTCCCACGTGCACGCGGGGTCGCTGCACGCCGCCGACGCCGAGACGGCGCTGCGCAACGCCCGCGACGTCTACACCCGCCGCAACGAGGGCGTCTCGATCTGGGTCGTCCCCGCGGCCGCGATCACCGCGTCCAGCCCCGAGGAGCGCGACTCCTTCTTCGACCCGCAGCGGACAAGATCTACCGGCACCCCACGTTCTACGACGTCCCCGAGGGAGTGGAGCACCTATGAGTCACCCCACGGATCCGCACCTCGGCTACGTCCTCGGCCTCGCCGACGACGCCTTGATCTCCGCCCAGCGGATGGGCTGGTGGATCAGCCGCGCCCCCGAGCTCGAGGAGGACGTGGCGCTGGCCAACATCGGGCTCGACCAGCTCGGCCAGGCGCGCTCCCTCCTCGCGCACGCGGGCCGGCTCGAGGACGAGGGGCGGGGCGAGGACGACCTTGCCTACCTGCGCGACGAGCGCGACTTCCGGTGCGTGCACCTCGTCGAGCGCGTCCAGACCGACTTCGGTGTCGCGATGGCCCGGCTGCTGGTCTTCGCGACCTACCAGGCCGAGCTCTACGCCGCCCTGCTCGGCAGCACCGACGAGACCCTCGCCGGCGTGGCCGGCAAGGCCGTCAAGGAGGTCGCCTACCACGTCGACCACGCCACCCACTGGGTGCTGCGGCTGGGCGACGGGACGCCGGAATCCCACGAGCGGATGCAACGCGCCCTCGACGCTGAGTGGCCGTTCGTCGAGGAGCTCTTCGAGCCGGTCGACGCCAAGCTCGTGGGCGACGGCGTCGCTGCCGACCCCTCGGTCCTGCGCCCCGCCGTGCTCGAGCGCCTCGCGGCCGTGGTGGCCGAGGCGACCCTGACCTTGCCGGAGGTCACGCCGCGGATCGGCGGTGGCCGCCGCGGTCTGCACACCGAGGACCTCGGCTACCTGCTCGCCGAGATGCAGCACCTCGCCCGATCGCACCCGGGGGCGACATGGTGACCGACACGCTCCCGACGCGCGACCGGGCCTGGGCGCTGACGTCCGAGGTGCCCGACCCCGAGATCCCCGTGGTCACGATCGCCGACCTCGGCATCCTGCGCGACGTCGAGGTCGACGACCGCGGCTGGGTGCACGTGCAGGTCACGCCCACCTACTCCGGCTGCCCGGCGATGGACGCCATCGCCGATGACGTGGTCGAGCGGCTGACGCTCGCCGGGTTCCAGCACGTCGACGTCGAGTTCGTGCTCTCGCCGGCCTGGTCCACCGACCAGATCACCGGCGACGGCCTGGCCAAGCTGGCGGCGTACGGCATCGCGCCGCCGCAGCCCACCCGCGACGTCTCCGGGCCGGTGGCGATCGGCCTGTCGGTCCGCTGCCCCCAGTGCGGCAGCCTCGACACCCGCGAGTCCAGCCGGTTCGGTTCCACGGCGTGCAAGTCGCTGTGGGTCTGCCAGTCCTGCCGCGAGCCCTTCGACCACTTCAAAGCTCTCTAGTCGGATGCCGACCTTCCACTCGCTGCGGGTCGCGGCGATCGACCCGCTGACCGACGACGCCGTCGCGCTGACCTTCGAGGTCCCGCCCGACCTGCGTGACGAGTACGTCTTCACACCCGGGCAGCACGTCTCCATCCGCGGGGCCGACGAGAAGCGCCGCAGCTTCTCCATCTTCACGACGCCCTCGTCGGGCTTGCTCCGGGTCGGGGTGAAGAAGCTCCCGGGCGGATCGTTCAGCGAGGGCGTGCTCGGCGGCCTCCAGGTCGGCGACGAGCTCGACGTGATGACCCCGGCGGGCCGGTTCACCGTGATTCCCGACGCCGAGGCCGGGCGCCGCTATGTCGCCATCGCCGCCGGGTCGGGGATCACGCCGGTGCTCTCGATCATCAGCGCGCTGCTCGAGGGCGAGCCGCACTCCGAGGTGACGCTGATCTACGCCAACCGGACGCACAACAGCGTGATGTTCCTCGACGAGGTGCACGACCTCAAGGACGTCCACCCGACCCGCTTCCAGCTGCTGCACGTGCTCTCGCGCGAGCAGCAGGAGGTCGAGCTGCTCTCCGGCCGGCTCGACGGCGATCGGCTGCGCCGCATCCTCGCCGAGCTCGTGCCGCCCGACGGCGTCGACGCCTGGTTCCTGTGCGGCCCTCAGCAGATGGTCGTCGACCTGCGCCAGACGCTGCTCGACGACGGCGTACCGGCCAACGCCGTGCACACCGAGCTCTTCCACGCCGACCCGGTCCCGCGCGCACCCGTCGCCGCGCTGAAGGGGTCGCCCGAGGGCGCGGCCCACGTGACCATCCGGCTGGACGGCCGCAGCTCCGAGTTCGACCTGCGTCCCGACGACGTCGGCGTCCTCGAGGCGGCCCTGCGGGTGCGCTCCGACCTGCCGTTCGCCTGCCGGGGCGGTGTCTGCGGCACCTGCCGCGCGCTGCTCGTCGAGGGCGAGGTGGCGATGGACGTCAACTATGCGTTGGAGCCGGAGGAGATCGAGAAGGGCTACGTGCTCACCTGCCAGTCACACCCCGCCTCGGCAAAGGTCGTCCTCGACTACGACGCCTGATCTCGCGTGGAGTCGGTCGCCTCGGTCACCGGACTGGTGATGCCGTCACCGCTGAGCACCACGGCACCGACCGTGGCCAGCAGCAGGCCGGCGACGATCGCCGGCCACCAGCCGTCGCGCACTCCGTCGCCGAGGAGCAGCACGCCGATGAGGGCCGGCACGAACGTCTGGACGACGATCAGCGGCGCCGACGCCGCCGACACCGGGATGCGGTCGAGAGCCACCGAGTAGAGCCAGAACGCGGTCAGGCCATAGATCCCAACACTGAGTGCGGCTGCGACGCTCGTCGCAGTCCAACGGGAACTCCGTGCCCCGCACCGCGATGGCCGAGCCCGCGTAGCCGAACCCGGCCAGGGTGGCCAGGGTGGACCCCGGCCAGCCGAGGCCCACGCGAGAGGCCAGCAACAGCGCCCCGACACCCAGCCACAGCGCGACGGCGAACCCCGGCGACGTGATTCGCGGCCCGGGCTCACCGGATCCGACCGCGAGCAGCACCAGGCCCGCCGAGACGAGCACCACGGCCCACCAGTGCACGGGCTGGAGCCGTTCGTGCAGCACCATCGAGGTCACCGCCGTGACCGGCAGCGACATCGCGACCGTGGCCTGCGCGAGATAGAGGGGCAGCTCCCAGATCGCCACCACGTGCAGCACGAACCCGGCCAGGTAGGCCACCACGACGGCGATCGTCCACGAGTCGCGGGCCGACCTCAGCACGAAGGGCACCAGCCCCTCGGACCGGTGGTCCTGGCGGCGTACGGCGTGGGCCTGGACCACCGCGCCGATCCCGAACAGCGCCGCCGCAGCCAGCCCGGCGACCAGGCCCAGGGTCACCGGTAGCGCTCGGGAAGCTCCTGGCCGATCTTGACCTGGGACTTGGGCAGCCGCATGAACTTCATCTGCAGCGAGCGCATCACGGCGTAGTAGGTGGTGCCCTTGGGGTCCTCACCGGGGAAGCGGGTGGCGAGCTCGCGACGCAGCTTGAAGCGCAGCCGCACCAGGTCGAGCACGATGAGCAGCAGCATGCCGAAGAGGAGTGCGTTGCCGTAGGCCGCGATCGACGAGTTTCCCGACCACGCCATGATCGTGGTGACCAGCAGCACGGGGATCATCAGCTCGACGAAGGAGAACCTGCTGTCGACGTAGTCGCGGATGAAGTGCTTGACGGGGCCCCGGTCCCGGGCCGGCAGGTAGCGCTCGTCGCCGGTCTTCATCGCGGAGCGCATCTTGGAGCTCGACTCCTGGCGCGCGAGCTTCTGGGCCGCGGCGATCTCCTTGCGGGTGCGCGGCACCTTCGCCCGAGCCCTGGCCGCGGCCTCGGCCTCGCGGCGAGTCGGCGTCGGCCGCCCCTTGCCGCCGGCGCTCTCGGACTCGACCGGCTCGGTCTGCGGCGTGGGGGGCTCGGACTTGGTACGACGGAACAAGGTGGACCTCGGGCGGCTGTCTGTCACGGATGGCTGCGGACGTCACTCACCAGATGTCGAGTGGGTAACGCCGCGATCCTACTCGGGCGGCCACCCTCGCCCCGCTTTGCCGGAGGTCTTAGGGTGAAGGGCAACAGACGAGCACGTCTCCACACCGGTTCCGGACCATGACAGGCAAAGGGAGGCCCGCCGCCATGGGCATCTGGCAGCGCACGACGTTGATCTTCCGCAGCAAGGCCAACAAAGTCCTCGACCGTGCGGAGGACCCCCGCGAGACGCTGGACTACAGCTACCAGCGGCAGGTCGAGCTGCTGTCCAAGGTGCGCCGCGGTGTCGCCGACGTGGCCACCAGCCGCAAGCGCGTCGAGCTCCAGGTCAACCAGCTCGAGCAGCAGTCGACCAAGCTCCAGGGGCAGGCGGAGAAGGCGATCGGCGTGGGTCGCGAGGACCTCGCCCGCGAGGCGCTGACCCGCAAGTCCGGGCTGACCACCCAGATCGGCGACCTCAAGGCGCAACACGAGCAGCTGCTCGGCGAGGAAGAGAAGCTCACGTTGGCCCAGCAGCGGCTGGCGGCGAAGGTCGAGGCGTTCCGCACCCGCAAGGAGACCATCAAGGCGACCTACACGGCCGCCGAGGCGCAGACCCGCATCAACGAGGCCGTGTCCGGCATCGGCGAGGAGATGGGCGACGTCGGGCTGGCCATCCAGCGGGCCGAGGACAAGACCGCCCAGATGCAGGCGCGCGCGGGTGCCATCGACGAGCTGATCGCCTCCGGTGCGCTCGACGACGTGACCGCGATCGGCCCGGGTGACGACATCACCCGCGAGCTCGAGGCGATGAGCTCGCAGTCCGAGGTGGAGGCCGAGCTGGCCCGCCTCAAGGGTGCCCAGCAGCCGGAAGCGATCTCCGGGTCCGCGCCCTCTGTTGGCGAGCTGGGTGCCGCGGACGACGGCTCGCCCGAGGCCATGCAGGCCGGCTCCGAGAAGGCCGCCGACCAGCCCGCTCCCCAGGCCACGGAGGACGGCGGCCGGCCGTGATCGTCCGGATCATGGGTGAGGGACAGTACGACGTCGACGACTCCGCACTCGACCGGCTGAACGAGCTCGACACGGCCCTCGAGGTCGCCGTCGAGGCCGGCGACGAGGCGGCGTTCGCCGCTGCCCTGGTGACGCTGCACGACGGCGTACGGTCTATCGGCGCCGCGCACGACCCGGACTCGCTCGACGAGTCCGACCGGATCCTGCCCCCTGCCGGCGCGACCCTCGACGAGGTCCGCGAGCTGCTGGGCGACGACGGTTTGATCCCAGGCTGAACAATCGATTCATGGCACACTCCCGCTTCATCCGCGACACCGGCCTGACCGTCCGGATGACCACCGTCATGTTCCTGCTCGGCGCGGCGTTCGTCGGGCTGATCGTCGCGCTGATGTATCTCTTCCCGGGGTACGCCTTGTTCTTCGCCATCGCCGGCATCGGGTTCGCCGTCTACCAGTGGTGGAACTCCGACAAGGTCGCGATGCGGGCGATGCGGGCCCGCGAGGTGACGCCCGAGGAGGCACCCGAGCTGCACGGCATGATCGACCGGCTCTGCGCGATGGCCGACATGCCCAAGCCACGGGTCGGAGTGGCCGACCTCGACCTGCCCAACGCCTTCGCCACCGGCCGCTCGCCCGATCGGGCCGTGGTCTGCGTGACCACCGGCATCCTGGGCAAGCTGTCGGCCGAGGAGCTCGAGGCGGTGCTCGCCCACGAGCTGTCCCACGTCGCCCACCGCGACGTGCTGGTGATGACCATCGCCGCGTCGGCGGGCATCGTCGCGGGGATGCTCACCCGGGGTGCCCAGTTCGGCGGGCTCGGCATGCTCGGCCGGCGCAGCAACAACGGCGGCGCCCCGACCTTCCTCATCGCGCTCGGCGTCAGTCTCGTCGTCTACGCCATCAGCTTCTTCTTGATCCGGCTGCTCTCGCGCTACCGCGAGCTGGTCGCCGACCGGGCGGCCGCCTACCTGACGATGAAGCCCACGGCCCTGGCCTCGGCGCTGCAGAAGATCAGTGGCGAGATGTCCGCCATCCCGCAACGCGACCTGCGCGCGACCCAGGCGATGAACGCGTTCTTCATCGCCCCCGCCATCTCCGGCGCCTCGCTCAAGACGCTCACCTCCACGCACCCTTCGCTGGAGCAGCGCCTCGAGCAGCTGGCCCGCATCCAGGCCGAGCTGGCCCGCCCGGAGTGATCGGCCCCTCATGAAGATCTGGGAGGCGCTGACGGGCCGGTCACGGGCCAAGCAGGCCGACCTCGACGCGCTGTTCCTGGTGCCGAGCGCGGCCATCACGCTGCAGACGGCCGCAGGCCTGAACCCCACCGGGACCGGCTCGGTCTGTTTCCGCTCCGCCGCCGGCGCTGCCTTCCAGCAGACCCAGGACGACATCGTCGCCCTGATCCGCCAGGACACGCAGGCGCGGGAGGTCAAGGTCATCACCGACGAGTTCGGCTTCACGTGGGTCGTGGTGCGCAGGAACCCGGCTGACGTGAGCGGCTTGTGCACCGACCTGCATGCCGTCAACACCACCCTGGAGTCCCATGGCTTCGGTTCGGGTCTGCTGTGCTCGGTCATCCCGTTCGCCGACGTGTCCGGCCGCCGGGTCGGGCTGGTCTACCTCTACAAGCAGGGCACCTTCTATGCGTTCGCCCCCGCCGGCGAACCGACAGGCGTCGACGACGCGGCCGACAATCCGCGGATCCGCGACAACCTGCTCGAGATGTCGGTGCGTGACCAGCTCGACGCCGAGTTGCCCATCGAGCCGGATCTGTCCCGCTGGTTCGCGCTGTGGGGCGCGCCCGGCCTCTGACCATCTGATGCCCGTCTCAACCCGGCCGGCCCGCCCGAAAGTTACGGGCGGGTCAGCGCAATGTCAGTCGTTCCCGTACGTCGGCGACGAACCTGTGCAGCGTCTCCGCGTCCAAGGCAGGCGAGCCGCCCACGCGCTGACGCACCAGCGCGTTGCCGACCAGCTCCTCGACCTGCGCATCGACCGGGTGCGCCAGGACCCAGTCCCCGCCGTCGACCTTGGAGACGAGCGTGCCGTCGACGGCGTACTTCCACGCCCGGCAGGCGTTGAGGACGGCGTACTCCGTCGCGGCGTGAGTGGCGCCCCAGGCCATCTCGTCAGCGAGCTGGGTGAGGACGAGCTCCCGGGGCACAGGTGCGAACGCCGAATCGCGTGGCATCCCAGGTCCGACGAGTGTTCCGGCGCTGCGACAGACCGCGAAGTGGAGCACCAGGTCGGGGTCGCCGGCCCGATCGTGGCCGTCGACCACCTTGGTGTCCGCGGGGGCGGTGGTGACGTGCAGCTCGAAGAGCGGCTTGGCTACTGGCCGTCGCGCGGACGTCTGCGTGACGACGCTGAGCTCCAGACCGCCGGCCGGGCAGGGCAGCCGCTCCTCGGAGAGCGACTCGGCCAAGGCCCCCTGCTCGTCGACGTCGAGCGGCCCGTCGCTCACGACCAGGACGTCGACGTCGCTGCGCCGCACGTCGTACCCGCCGAGCACCGCCGACCCGTGCAAGTACACGCCCACCGTCCTCGAACCGAGGACCTGGTGGACCGTGTCACCGACAGCGTCGACGTAGCGTTGCGATGCCCTGTCCACCGGGAGCGTCAGTCGCGGTGGGACTTGCCCGGCAGGTCGAGCATCCGCTGGAGCGCGATCTTGGCGTAGCGCTCGGTCTCGGGGTCGACCTGGATCCGGTTGACGACCGTGCCGGCGACCAACGACTCGAGCGCCCAGACCAGGTGGGGCAGGTCGATCCGGTTCATCGTCGCGCAGTAGCAGACGGTCTTGTCGAGGAAGACGATCCGCTTGTCGGGGTGCTGGGCGGCCAGTCGCTTCACGAGGTTGAGCTCGGTGCCGATCGCCCAGGCGGTCCCGGCGGGGGCGGCTTCGATGGTCTTGATGATGAACTCCGTCGACCCGACGAGGTCGGCCTTGAGCACCACCTCGTGGACGCACTCGGGGTGCACCAGGATGTTGATGCCGGGGATGGTCGCGCGCAGGTCGTCGACGACGTCGGGGGAGAACCGCCCGTGCACCGAGCAGTGCCCCTTCCACAGGATCATCCGGGCGCCCTGCAGCTCGGCGGCGGTCAACCCACCGTCAGGCTGGCGCGGGTCCCACACCACGCAGTCGTCGAGGGTCATCCCCATCTTGAGCACGGCGGTGTTGCGGCCGAGGTGCTGGTCGGGGAAGAACAGCACCTTGGTGTCGGGGCCGTGCTGGGCGAAAGCCCACTCGAGCGCCGCGTCGGCGTTGCTCGACGTGCAGACGGCGCCGCCGTGCCGCCCGCAGAAGGCCTTGATGTCCGCCGAGGAGTTCATGTAGGTCACCGGCACCACCGAGTCGGCGATACCGGCCTCGGCGAGCGCGTCCCAGGCGTCCTCGACCTGCGCCAGACGGGCCATGTCGGCCATCGAGCAGCCGGCTCCCAGGTCGGGCAGGATCACCTGCTGCTCGGGGCCGGTGAGGATGTCGGCCGACTCGGCCATGAAGTGCACGCCGCAGAAGACGATGTACTCCGCCTCCGGCCGGGCCGCGGCGTCGCGGGCCAGCTTGAAGGAGTCGCCGGTGACGTCGGCGAACTGGATGACCTCGTCGCGCTGGTAGTGGTGGCCGAGCACGAACAGCCGATCGCCGAGCGCCTCCTTCGCGGCCCTGGCCCGGGCCACCAGGTCCGGGTCGGAGACCGCCGGCAGGTCACCGGGGCACTCCACGCCGCGCTCGGAGGACAGATCCACGCCTCGGCCCAGCGGCAGCAGCGGCAGGTCGACGGTTGTCATGCCCCGATCGTAGTCGGGCGGCCGTTGCTCACAGCAGCGCGCCGTTGTGCACGTACGGCGCCGGCGGGCGCAGGTTGCGCAGCGCCAGGTAGCCGTCCTGCATCAGGTCGAGCCGGGCCGCCAGGCCGACGTCGATCGCCCACTCGTTGGCCGCGGTGACGTGCGGCACGAACGCCGTCTCCCCGCTCGCGGCGAGGCACTCCCACAGCAGCCGGGTCGCCGTACGCCGGTTGGTCGCCGCCAGCAGCATGGGCGTGCCGTCCGCGGCCACGTAGGCGTAGCCGCTGCCCGTCGAGGTGTCGGAGACGACCAGCCGCCACATGCCGAGCATCAGCAGGTGGTCGGGTCCGTGGGCTGCGCCGCGGATCCGCCGGTCGATGGAGTCCATCAGGTCGACGTCGGAGGCCGACCCCTCGCGCACCTTCTCGATGACCGGGATCGCGGACCGGTCGACAGCACCCTGGAGCGTCATCTGCGGGTGCAGCGAGAAGCCGGCCGCCCGGTAGCGGCGGACGGCCTTGGGGTCGCTGGAGGCGGAGAGCATCCCGCGCAGGCATCCGCGTCCGTGGTGCAGCGCCGCAGCGAGCAGCGCCTGACCGATGCCCTGCCCCTGCAGGTGCGGGCGCACGGCGAAGCTCGCCAGGATCCACATCAGCTCGCGGTTGGCCGACACCGCGACTCCCACCATCTCGCCGTCGAGCTCGGCGACCCAGCAGCCGCCGGGGTCGGTGTGGACGAGGTGCAGGGTCCGCTCCACCCACTGGCCGCCGCGCTCGGGCGAGCGCGGCTCGGGGTCGGGATCGCTCCGCCGGGCGAAGCGCGAGTCGAGCTCGTGGTAGCCCTCCGCGGTCAGCCGTTCGGCGCCCGGCACGTCGTCGGGGCGCATCGGACGGAACCGGGCGTCGGTCACGACCCTGGACCTTAACGATCGGGCGATACCTGTCCTCGTCGTCCGCGCCTCTAGGACAAGATGACGTCCGTGCGCGTGCTGGTGGCCCCCGACAAGTTCGCCGGCACGCTGACCGCGGTGCAGGCGGCCGGGGCGATCGCCGCAGGCTGGGCCAGGCAGGCGCCGGACGACGAGCTCGACCTGGCGCCGATGGCCGACGGCGGGCCCGGCTTCGTCGACGTGCTGGCCGCGGCGCTGGGTGGCGAGCTGCTGGCCACCATGGTCTCCGGGCCGTTCGGCGAGCCCACCCCGGCCACGGTGCTGCTCGTCGACCGGACGGCGTACGTCGAGAGCGCGCAGGCGTGCGGCCTGCACCTGACCCTGCGGGACCGCCCCGAGGAGGCCAGCAGCCGCGGCGTGGGCGAGCTGTTGCTCACGGCCGTCGACGCGGGCGCCACGGCGGTAGTGGTCGGCCTCGGCGGCAGCGGCACCACCGACGGGGGAGCGGGCCTGCTGGCCGCGCTCGGCGCGACGGCCGACCGGCCCCTGGACGAGGGCCCGGCCGGCCTGGCAGGCGTCACCGAGGTCGACGTCGCGGCCTGCCTCGAGCGCCTCGCCGGCGTCGACCTGCTCGCGGCCAGTGACGTGGACAGCCCGCTGGCCGGCCTGTTCGGCGCCGCCAAGACGTTCGGCCCGCAGAAGGGCCTGACCGAGGAGCGGTTGCCGATCGTCGACGGCTGGCTCGAGGCGTACGCCGCCGTGGTCGACCGCCGGACCGCGTTGCTGCCCGGCGCCGGTGCGGCCGGCGGCCTGGGCTTCGCCCTGCTCGCCCTCGGTGCGCGCCGCCAGCCCGGCTTCGACGTCGTCGCCGATGCCACCCGGCTGGCCGAGCGGGCCCGCGCCGCCGACCTCGTGCTGACGGGCGAGGGCGCCTTCGACTTCTCCAGCCGATCCGGCAAGGTGCCCTACGGCGTCGCGCAGGTCGCCGCCGAGGCGCTGCGGCCGTGCGTCGCCCTCGCCGGGCAGGTGCTGGTCGGCTCGCGTGAGATGCGCGCCCTCGGGGTGGAGGCGGCGTACTCCATCGTCGACCTGGTGGGGGAGGAGCAGGCCCTCGGGGAGCCGGTGGCCGCGCTGGAGGCGCTCGCCCAGCGGGTGGCGCGCACCTGGTCCCACTGACGGCCAACGGGCGGCAGGAATGCCTTGGAATAACCGTCGATGTGGGAGCATTGACCCCAGTAGCACCCCGTCTCGAAGGAGCCCACCACATGACCGAGCAGGTCCAGACGACCGAAGAGCGCCGCACCGACCAGATCAACCTGAGCCCGGTAGCCGCGACCAAGGTCAAGAGCCTCCTCGAGCAAGAGGGTCGCGACGACCTCCAGTTGCGCATCTCCGTGCAGCCCGGCGGCTGTAGCGGGCTGCGCTACCAGCTCTTCTTCGACGAGCGCAATCTCGACGGCGACGTGGTGACCGACTTCGACGGCGTGGCCGTGGTGGTCGACCGGATGAGCGTGCCCTACCTCAACGGCGCCCAGATCGACTTCGTCGACTCGATCGAGAAGCAGGGCTTCACGATCGACAACCCCAACGCGACGGGTTCCTGCGCCTGCGGCGACTCGTTCCACTGATCTATCCGCTGGTTGAGGAGGGACGAAGTCCCTCACTCGTTACCAGCGCAAGCAAGTAAGCAGCCCTGGCCTCTGGCTGGGGCTGCTCGCATTTGCGAGGTCTCGTGACGGTTGCTAGCGCAACCTCCTCGACCAGCGAGATCAGTCGAGGTGCAGGTGCAGCGCGTTGGCCAGCCGCTGGGCCGCGTCGGTGACCCGGATCTCGCGCTTGGCGATCTCGCGGGGGTAGTCGGCGAAGTGGATGCTCGGGGCCGGCTCGACGGCCGCCCGGGCCGCGCGCTCGAGGCGCAGGTTGCGCCGGGCGACGCGTGCGTCGGCGTACATGTCCCGGGCCGGGGCCAGCTCGTCGTAGACCCGGCGGGTGTCGTCGCTCGGCGAGGTCATGTCTCGACGGTATTGGCTACCGTCGGGTAGGCCTAGCGCCGACGGTAGGGTGTTGCAACGTGTCCCTGCTGATCTGCGGCTCCATCGCCACCGACCATCTGATGACGTTCGGGGGGAAGTTCCGCGACTCGCTCGTGGTCGAGCAGCTCGACAAGCTCTCGGTCTCCTTCCTCGTCGACGAGCTCGAGATCCGCCGGGGCGGCGTGGCACCCAACATGTGCTTCGGTCTCGGCCGGCTCGGCCTCTCGCCGGTGCTTGTCGGCGCAGCCGGAGACGACTTCGCCGACTACCGCTCGTGGCTGGAGCGGCACGGTGTCGACTGCTCCTCGGTGCGCATCTCCGAGACTCGCCACACCGCCCGGTTCGTGTGCACCACCGACACCACCATGGCGCAGTTCGCGTCGTTCTACCCCGGCGCGATGAGCGAGGCGCGGCTCATCGAGCTGCAGCCGATCGCCGCCCGCGTGGGCGCGCCGACGTTCGTGCTCATCGCCGCCGACGACCCCGACGGCATGCTGCGGCACACCCACGAGTGCCGACAGCGCGGCTACCCGTTCATCGCGGACCCGAGCCAGCAGCTGGCCTTCAGCGACGGTGAGCTGATCCGCGACCTGATCGACGGTGCGGCCTACCTGTTCTCCAACGAGTACGAGTCCCACATGATCGAGGCCAAGACCGGGTGGTCGGCCGAGGAGGTGCTCGACCGCGTCGGCACCCAGGTGACGACGCTCGGCGCCGAGGGCGTGCGGATCCGCCAGCGCGGCCACGACGACATCGTGCTGCCGGCTGCGCAAGGGCGTGGTGGCCGTCGAGCCGACCGGTGTCGGCGACGCGTTCCGGGCGGGCTTCCTGGCGGCGCTCGAGTGGGGCCTGCCGCACGAGCGCGCCGCCCAGGTCGGGTGCGTGCTCGCGGCGTACGTCGTGGAGACGGTCGGCACCCAGGAGTACGACTTCACGCCCAGCGAGTTCGTCAAGCGCATCGAGGTCTCCTACGGCATCGAGGCCGCCACCGACGTCTCCCCGCACCTGACCTGACACCCTCTCTCGGTGGTTGAGGTGCGAGCGAAGCGAGCCTCGAAACCACCTACGAGACGCGGCGCACCCGGAAGCGCGGCGTGCCGTCGTCTGCGACGTCGGCCCCGACGAACTCCTGCTCCTTCATCCGGCACCAGGCGGGGATGTCGACCGCGGCGGCCGGATCGGTGGCGAGCACCGCGATGACGTCGCCGACCGCCACCTCGGCCACGGTCCGGGCCAGCGAGATGACGGGGAGCGGGCAGACCTGGCCGCGGCAGTCCAGCTCAATCTCGGCGCTCACTTGCTCACCTCGGCGCGCAACCGGTTGATGACGCCGGGCAGCACCGCGAGGAAGTCCTCGACCTGCTCGGGCGTCGTCTCGCGGGTCAGCGACAGCCGCACGTTGCCGTGGGTCAGCGCGCCCATCGCCGCCAGCACGTGGCTGGGCGTCAGCGTGGACGCCGTGCACGCCGAGCCGCTGGCGACCCCGAAGCCGTGCCGGTCGAGCTCGGTCACCAGCGCCTCGCCGTCGACGTAGAGACAGGAGAAGGTGACCAGGTGGGGCAGCCGGTCGACGGGGTCGCCGACGACATCGACGTCGGGGATCCGGGCCACGTGCTCGCGGAGGGTGTCGACGAGCGCGCGCTGGCGGGAGTCCACCTCGCCGCGCTCGGCCACCACGGCCTGGAGGGCGGCGGCCGCCGCCAGCGCGCCGGGCACGTTCTCGAAGCCGGGGGAGCGCTCGTCGATGCGCTCGTCAATGGGGAAGGGATTGCGCCACCGGGCCCCCTTGCGCACCAGCAGCACGCCGACACCGGCGGGCCCGCCCCACTTGTGCGCCGAGGCCGCGGCGGCGGCCCAGCCGTCGGGCAGCGGCAGCCGGCCGGCGGACGCGCAGGCGTCGCTGAAGAGGGGTACGCCGCGCTCGCCGGCCGCGGCGGCCATCTCGGCCACGGGCTGCACGGTGCCGACCTCGTGGTTCGCCGTCTGCACGGCGACGACCGAGACGCCGTCGGGCGGCGGCGCGACCTCGACCCGGCCCAGCCGGTCCACCGGCAGCGACACGGCCTCGCCCGCCCAGGCCGCCGCGTGCAAGACCGCGGAGTGCTCGACGGCCGTGTGGGCCACGGCGCCGGCGTTGCGGACGCCCCGACGCAGTCCCAGGAGGCCCAGGTGCACCGCTGCCGTGCCCGAGGCCGTGAAGGTGACCTCGTCGGCGCGGACCTCCAGCGCCTCCGCCACGGCTGCCCGGGCGTTGTCGAGCAGCAGCCGCGCGGACCGGGCGGCGCGGTGCAGACGTCTTGGGTCGGCGTACCCCTGGTCGAGGGCGGCGAGCAGGGCCTCTCGAGCGGCCGGGTGCAGCGGCTCGGACGACGCGGCGTCCAGATAGGCCCCGGGCGTCTCTCGCGGGGTGCTCATGCCGCGACCCTAACCGGGGCACCGACGGGCGGTACCCACCCGCGAATCCGGGGTCGGATTCGGCTAGTGTGCGGTTGTCCGGTGAAGTCACGAGAAAGAGGCCGTCCGTGGGTGTGCCGATCCCGCCGCGAAGCCCCCGCCGACCGGCGGTGAGGCTGCGACGTCTGGCCCTGCTGGCCGTCGTGGCGACATCCGTCGTCATCCTCACGGGCTGCTCGGAACAGAGCCGGCACGAATGGCGCAACCTGGCGATGCCCGACCCCGTGACGACGCAGGGTGAGGAGATCTTCACGCTGTGGCGCTGGGCCTGGGTGGCGGCGCTGATCACCGGCTTCATCGTCTGGGGGCTGATCTTCTGGGTGATCTGGCGCTATCACCGCCGCGAGGGCGATCCCGAGATGCCGGTCCAGACCCGCTACAACCTGCCGCTCGAGATCTTCTACACGATCGCGCCCGTCATCATGGTGATCGTGTTCTTCGTGCACACCGTCGACACCCAGAACGCCGTGCTCGACGACACCGGCGCCCCCGACCACACCATCTTCGTGGCGGGCCAGCAGTGGCAGTGGACGTTCAACTACACCGACGAGGATGCGGTCGGCGGCCAGAACGTCTACGAGGCCGGCACCGCGTCCCACATCCCGACGCTCGTGATCCCGGTCGACCAGACCACGGAGTTCCAGCTGCGCTCGCCGGACGTGATCCACGACTTCGGCGTCCCCGGCTTCCTGATGAAGATGGACGTCATCCCCGGCCGCTACAACCACTTCCGCGTCACGCCGACCGTCGAGGGCGACTACCGCGGCAAGTGCTACGAGCTGTGCGGGGTCTACCACTCGCGGATGATCTTCAACGTCAGGGTCGTCAGCCTGGCCGACTACGAGGCCTACCTCCAGGACCTCGAGGCGCTCGGCAACGTCTCCGACGCACCGCTACTCGGCGGCGCCAACGCCTACGACCAGGCCGGCCTGCCGGATGAGGAGGCCACCGAATGATCACCCCATTCGAATGCTCGCTTCGCTCCGCTCCGAACGGGGGCCCCGAAAATGACTGCCACCACCGCAGCCCAGTCGACCATCGGCGGCGAGCCGCGGCGCCAGCTCGGCAAGCAGCTCGTGCGCGTGATCACCACCACCGACCACAAGGTGATCGGCAACCTCTACCTCGCCACCTCGTTCGCGTGGTTCCTCGTCGCCGGTCTGATGGCCATGGTCATGCGGTCCGAGCTGGCCTATCCCGGTCAGCAGCTCGTCAACGACGAGCTCTACAACCAGCTGTTCACCATGCACGGCACGATCATGCTGCTGCTGTTCGCGACCCCGCTCTTCTTCGGCTTCGGCAACGCGATCATGCCGCTCCAGATCGGCTCGCCCGACGTGGCGTTCCCGCGGCTCAACATGCTGTCCTACTGGCTGTTCCTGTTCGGCAGCCTGATCGCCGCCTCCGGGTTCCTGACGCCGCAGGGTGCCGCCGACTTCGGCTGGTTCGCCTACACGCCGCTCTCGGACGCCGTACGGTCGCCCGGCGTCGGCGGTGACCTGTGGGTGATGGGCCTGTGGATGGCCGGCCTGGGCACCATCCTCGGCGCGGTCAACTTCATGACCACGATCATCTGCATGCGCGCGCCCGGCATGACCATGTTCCGGATGCCCATCTTCGTGTGGAACACCCTCGTCACGTCGCTGCTCGTGCTGATCGCGTTCCCCGTGCTCGCCGGCGCGCTGTTGTCGCTCGAGGCCGACCGCCTGCTCGGCGCCCACGTCTTCGACACCGCCCACGGCGGCGCCATCTTGTGGCAGCACCTGTTCTGGTTCTTCGGGCATCCCGAGGTCTACATCATCGCGCTGCCGTTCTTCGGCATCATCACCGAGATCCTGCCGGTGTTCAGCCGCAAGCCCATTTTCGGCTACGTCGGCCTGGTCGGCGCCACCCTCGGCATCGCCATCTTGTCGATGGCGGTGTGGGCACACCACATGTTCGTCACGGGCGCGGTCGACCTGCCGTTCTTCTCCGGCATGACGTTCCTGATAGCCGTGCCAACGGGAGTGAAGTTCTTCAACTGGATAGGCACGATGTGGGGAGGGTCGCTGACGTTCGACACGCCCATGCTCTGGGCGGTGGGCTTCCTGACCACGTTCCTGTTCGGTGGCCTGACCGGCATCATCCTGGCCAGCCCGCCGCTGGACTTCCACGTGTCCGACTCCTACTTCGTGGTGGCGCACTTCCACTACGTCGTGTTCGGCACCGTCGTCTTCGCGATGTTCGCCGGCTTCTACTACTGGTGGCCCAAGCTCACCGGCCGGATGCTCGACGAGCGGCTCGGCAAGCTGCACTTCTGGATGCTCTTCCTCGGCTTCCACACGACGTTCCTGGTCCAGCACTGGGTGGGCGTCGAGGGGATGCCACGCCGCATCGCCGACTACCTGCCCCAGGACGGCTGGCAGACCCTCAACCAGGTGTCCACGGTCGGCGCGTTCATCCTCGGCGCCTCCACGCTGCCCTTCCTCTACAACGTCTACATCACCCGGCGCGCACCGCTGGTCGAGACCGACGACCCGTGGGGCTGGGGCAGATCGCTGGAGTGGGCGACATCCAGCCCACCGCCACGCCACAACTTCGTCACCATCCCGCGGATCCGCTCCGAGTCGCCGGCCTTCGACCTGCACCACCCCGAGGTGGCCGCGGTCGAGCTGGCCCAGAACGAGGCCGCCCGCCAGGGCCGGTTCGCCGACGCCCCCACCATGGACGGCCGCGAGGAGCTGCTGAGCGAAGGCGGGGTGATCGTCGAGGACCGTGAGGACACCGACGGGGAGGACGACCACCGATGAGGATCGAAGCCTTCATCTTCGGGCTGTCCACCGTGTTCTTCGTGCTGGTCAGCCCCGCTTACTGGCTGCTCTCGAAGGACTGGACCGGCACGTCCGCCCTGGTGATGACCACGCTGCTGGTCGCCATGATCACGCTCTACCTCGGCTTCCATGCCGCGAGGATGGACCCACGCCCGGAGGACCGCAAGGAGGCCGAGATCGCCGACGGCGCCGGCGAGCTGGGGTTCTTCCCGCCCTATTCGTGGTGGCCGCTGTGGTGCGGCGCGGCGCTGGCCGTGTGCGTCTACGGCATCGCGATCCACCAGTGGTGGCTGTTCATCATCGGCGTCTTCCTCGGCGCACTGGCCCTCTCCGGGCTCGTTTTCGAGTACTACCGCGGCGAGCACGCCCACTAAGGGGGCCCACGACAGGCACGGCCGGGGCGTCTGCGGGAGCTGAGTCCGCCGCCGCTCGAGCATTCGGGATCCGCGACATGCCCGGGTTAGGCTGAGCAGGCAACCATCGCCCGTCCCGGGGAGTCCCATCTACATGTCCAATCGCTGGTCCCGCCTGCTCGCCGTCGCACTGACGTGCGCCGTGACGACCACGCTCGCCGCCTGCAACGGCGTCGACGACACGCCTGACGCCGCCGAGCAGCCCGGCGCGTCCGGTGCCGCCTCGCCTGGGGCTGAGGAGTCGACCGCCCCCGAGGTGCCACCGGTCAAGGTGATGGCCAACGTCGACTTCGGCGCCCGCGACGTGCCCGTCGACACCCGGCTGACCCTGGAGGCCGACGGCGGCACCCTGCGCAAGGTCACGGTCGACTCGGCCGTCGGCGCGGTGCCCGGCAAGATGTCGGGCGACAACGTCACATGGGTCGCCGACTCGTTGCTCGAGCCCGGCACCGACTACGCCGTGACGACCGTGGCCCGGCGCTCCGACGGGGCCCCCGTCACGCGGCGTACGAGCTTCCACACCGTCGACCTGACCCTGGACCAGCAGACCTACCCGTCGGTGGCGCCGCTGGCCGGCGAGACGGTGGGCGTGGGCATGCCGGTGATCGTGACGTTCGACGTCGCGGTGACCGACAAGGCCACCATCGAGAAGCACCTGAGCGTCACCTCGACGCCCAAGCAGCCCGGCGCCTGGCACTGGATCTCCGACCACGAGGTGCACTGGAGGCCCAAGTCCTACTGGCGCGCCGGCACCGACGTCGCCGTCGACGTCGACATCAACAGCGTGCCGGCCGGCGCCGGGATCTTCGGCCAGGAGGACCGGCACGTCGAGTTCCACGTCGGCTCGGCCAACATCTACAAGGTCAACGCCCAGACCCACCAGATGCAGGTGTTCAGCGACGGCAAGCTGCTCCGGACCATCCCGATCACCACGGGCAAGCCCGGCTTCACCACGCGCTCGGGGGTCAAGGTGATCATCGAGAAGTTCCGTCGTCACCGGATGAACTCCGAGACCATCGGCATCGGCAAGAACAACCCCGAGTACTACGACCTCGACAACGTCGAGTACGCCATGCGGGTGACCTACTCCGGCGAGTTCGTGCACGCCGCGCCGTGGTCGGTGGGCTCCCAGGGCTACGCCAACGTCTCCCACGGCTGCACCGGAATGAGCACCAGCAACGCCGGCTGGCTCTACTCGATCTCCAAGCGTGGCGACGTGGTCGAATACACCGGCACCGACCGCCAGATGGAGTTCACCAACGGCTACGGCGACTGGAACGAGTCGTTCGCGACGTACGCCAAGGGCTCCGCGCTCTAGCCCCGCTCAGGCCCCGCGTGCCCCCGCGGCGGTGAGCCAGGGTCGGTTGTGAGCCGCGAAAGCGACCCGCATCCACCGCTGCCCGACGTCCCTGGCGGCGGTGCGTGAGCAACCGTTCGATCAGCCGGAATGGTTCCTAGCTCACCGCCGCGGGGGGACATCAGCGGTCGTTCTTGAACTCTGAAGGGTCAGGCGTTGTCGTCGTCGTCCTTGGGACCACCCGCGCCGGCGCCGGCGCTGGCGCCTCCCCGGAGGGGGACGTCGTCGGCGGTGCGGAGGGAGTGGTCGTCGAACTCGTGACCGCTGGCAGGGTGGTCGAGGCCCGCTTGGAGGGCGTGCTCGTGCTCGGCGTGGTGCCGGGCCTCCTCGAGCTCCTGGCGGGTGGGCTTCTGGACGTTGTCGGCGAACATCAGCCGCGAGAGGCTGGCCCGGAGCTTGTCGAGGGGGCCGACCGGCGCGGCCACGCCGTTGGCGTCGACCTCGGACCCGGGCTCGTAGACCTCGTCGCGATCACGGGCGGTCAGCGTGAACGCACGGGCGTCGTTGACCGGCAGGTGCCGCTCGCTGTAGCCACCATCGGCAGAGCGCATGATGATGCCCGACTCGTAGCCGTGCAGCAGCTGCTGGTTGTCGTGACGCTGCAGCGAGATGCACCAACGGCGGGTGATCCAGAACGCGATGACCGGTCCGATGAAGACCGCCCCCCGCATGAAGTAGGTGATCTGGTTGATGCTCAGGTGGAACTTGATGGCGATGATGTCGTTGCCGCCGGCCGCCCACATCAACCCGTAGAAGGTCATCAGCGCGACCATGGTGGCCGTCCGCGTGGGCGCGTTGCGCGGACGCTGGAGCAGGTGGTGGTCGCGCTTGTCACGGGTGATCCACTGCTCGATGAACGGCAGCAGCAGCAGGATCGTGAACATCACCATGGGCAGCACGATGATGGGCAGCAAGACGTTCCAGCTCCACGTGCGGTCGAACCAGTAGGTCTCGATGCCCGGCATGATCCGCAGCGCGCCGTCGGGCCAGCCCATGTACCAGTCGGGCTGGGAGCCCGCCGTCACTTTCGAGGGATCGTACGGGCCGAACTTCCAGACCGGGTTGATCGACAGCAAGGCCCCCATCAGGGCGGTCACGCCGAAGACGATGAAGAAGAACCCGCCGGCCTTGGCGGCGTAGACCGGGAGGAGCGGGAAGCCGACGACGTTCTGCTCGGTGCGACCAGGGCCGGCCCACTGCGTGTGCTTGTGGTAGACGAGCAGCAGCATGTGAGCGCCGACCAAGGCCAGCAGGATGCCGGGGATCAACAGCACGTGGACGATGAAGAGCCGCGGGATGATCGACTCGCCGGGGAACTCCCCGCCGAAGAGGAAGAACGACATGTAGGTGCCGATCACTGGCTGCGACTTGATGAAGCCGTCGGCGGCCCGGATCCCGGTGCCGGAGAGCAGGTCGTCGGGGAGCGAGTAGCCGGTGAAGCCCTCGAGCGTGCCCAGCAGGAGCAGCAGGCAGCCGATCACCCAGTTGAGCTCGCGGGGCTTGCGGAACGCGCCGGTGAAGTAGACCCGGAGCAGGTGCACCATCATCCCGGCCACGAAGATCATCGCGGACCAGTGGTGCATCTGGCGCATCAGCAGGCCGCCGCGGACGTCGAAGGAGATGTTCATGGTGGAGGCGAAGGCCTCGGACATGTGGATGCCGCGCAGCTGGTCGTAGGAGCCCTCGTACGTCGTTTCGCCCATGCTCGGGACGAACCACAATGTCAGGAAGACTCCGGTCAGCAGCAGGACGATGAAGCTCCACAGGGCGACCTCACCCAGCATGAACGACCAGTGGTCCGGGAAGACCTTGCGCACCTGCTTCTTCATGGCGGTGGCCAGGCCGAGCCGGTCGTCGGCCCACTCGGCCGCAGCGCCGACGATGTTCGGCTTGCTCGCGGCCGCCGGCGTCGTCGCGTTGGTGCTCGCGATCTTCGAGGTGTCGATGCTCATTTCGCGTTCCGATTCCAGAAGCTCGGGCCAACGGGTTCGGTGAAGTCGCTCTGCGCCACGAGATAACCCTCCTCGTCGACCATGATCGGCAGCTGGGGCAGTGGTCGCGCCGCCGGACCGAAGATGACCTTGGCGCTGTCGGCGAGGTCGAAGGTCGACTGGTGGCAGGGGCAGAGCATGTGGTGCGTGGTCCGCTCGTTGAGGGAGATCGGGCAACCCACGTGCGTGCAGATCTTGGAGTAGCAGACGATGCCCTGGACCGACCAGTTCTCGCGGCCCTTCATGGGGATGATGTCGTCGGGATCCATCCGCAGCAGGATGACCGCGCCCTTGGACTTGGCGACCTGGAGGGCGACGCCCTCGAGAGGCTCGCCGTCGGGACCACCGTTGAAGATGGCCTCGGGCTCGCAGTTGACCAGGTCGCCGACCTCGAGGTCGGCGACCTTGATGGGCGTGCCGACGACGTCGCGGACGACGCGCATGCCGGGCTCCCAGATGGTGTAGAAGAGCTTGTCGCCTGGCAGCGGGCCCAGGTCGCGCAGCATCACGATGGGGGCCAGGCCGACCAGGCCCAGGGCACCCAGCATGGAGTTGCGCAGCATTGGTCGCCGGCCGATCCCGGACTCCTCGAGTCCCGTCATCACCATGCCGACCGTGGCGGTGCGGTCGTCGTCGCTGGACGACGCGGGGTGGCGCAGCTCGACGATCTCGTGGTCTGCCATCAGCTTCCGCGCCCAGTGGATCAGGCCGACACCGATGCACAGGAATGCGATGCCGAGGCAGCCGCCGAGCATCAGGTTGGAGGCGCCCAGATTCCCGATCGTGTCCTGGTTGTCGCCGATCTGGAAGACGAAGTAGGAGATGAAGAACCCGATGAGTGCCAGGGTCGCTACGCCGAAGAACGTCGCGACCTGACGCTCGGCCCGCTTCTCCTGGTTGGGGTCGACGTCGGTCGGCCGCCACCGGTGCTCCGGAAGCCCCGGGTTGGCGATCGGCTCGATCTCCCGGCTCTCGCGGATCTCAGGGAGGTGGTCGTCTGAGGTCACGCTTCGACCTTACCTTTGCTCGAACGGGTGGTATGGGCCGCGATCCAGACCGCGAATCCGACGCAGGCGCCGATGCCGATGACCCAGGCGTACAGGCCCTCGCTGACCGGGCCCATGCCCCCGAGGCCGAATCCGCCGTAGTCGGGCTGGTTCTCCAGCGACACCAGGTAGGCGATGACGTCACGCTTCTCCTCGGGCGACAGGTTGCCGTTGGAGAAGGTGTCCATCGCCTGCGGGCCGGTGAGCATCGCCTCGTACATGTACCTCGGGTCGACGCCCCGGATCTTGGGCGCGTAGCCGCCGCGCGGCATTGCGCCACCGGAGCCCTCGAAGTTGTGGCACGCCGTGCAGTTGGTCAAGAAGATCTGGCCACCGCGGACGATGGCCTCCTCGCGCTCCTCGGCCGTGAGCCCCTCGAGCGTGTAGTCCGCCACGTCGGGGATGGCCGGGCCGGGGCCGAGGGAGGCGACGTACGCCGCCAGCTGGGCGATCTCCTCCTCGTTGTAGGTGGGGGGCTTGCGCACGGCCTGCGCGCCCGGCTGCGCCATCGGCATCCGGCCGGTGCCGACCTGGAAGTCGACGGCGGCGGCGCCGACCCCGATCAGTGGCGGGCCGATGACCATGTCCTCGCGCGCCTGGCGCTGGCCCTCGCCGTTCTGGCCGTGGCAGAAGGCGCAGCCGACGAGGAAGAGCTCGCGGCCCTTGGCGACCTGCTCGGCGTCGGTGTCGGCCCGGCCGGCCTGGGCGGGTGCGAAGGCGGCGTACAGGGAACCGGTCAGCAGCAGGCCGAACAGCAGCACGACGAGCCCGGCGAGCGGCCCGCGACGGTGCCGCGAGATTCGACCGGCAGAGCGATTCAGAAGGCGCACGTGGAGTCCTCGGATCCGGGGCGGTCGGGCTATTGAATGACGTAGATCGTGAAGAACAGGCCGATCCAGACGACGTCGACGAAGTGCCAGTAGTAGGACACGACGATGGCGCTGACGGCCTGTTCGTGGGTGAACCGACGGGCGAGGTAGGTGCGCCCAAGGACGAAGAGGAACGCGATCAGACCTCCGGTCACGTGCAGGCCGTGGAAACCGGTGGTGAGGTAGAACATCGTGCCGTAGGCCGAGTCCTGGATGGTGGTGCCCTCCTGGACCAGCGAGACGTATTCGGTGGCCTGCCCGGCGATGAAGACCGCGCCCATGATGTAGGTGAGGACGAACCACTCGCGCAGACCCCAGCCGGGGACCTTGAGTACCGACCCTGAGCGCCCGACCTGGCCGCGCTCGGCGGCGAAGACGCCCAGCTGGCAGGTCAGGGACGACAGCACCAGGATCGTGGTGTTCACCGCGGCGAACGGGACGTTGAGCTTTGCGGTGTTGATGGCCCACAGATCGGGGCTGACGGCCCGGATCGTGAAGTAGGACGCGAAGAGGGCCGCGAAGAACATCAGCTCGCTGGACAGCCAGATGATGGTGCCGACGCTGACCATGCTCGGCCGGTCGTCATGCCCGTGCAGCCGGGAGGCCGGGATCGCTTGAGCTGTCGCCACGGGGTTCATTATGTCGATAGCCGCCGCTGTGACCACCCCGACCCCCGGAGTTTCGGGGGCATTAAGTTGTCCGGGTGGACCAAGCCGCGCTCCCGGTGCCGATGCACTCACTCGCGGACCTCCCTCGCTTCACCCTCGCGCGGGTGTTCACCGAGTGGGAGCTGTCGCCGCTCCTGGCCGCGCTGACCGTGCTGGTCGCGGGGATGTACGTCGTCGGCGTGCTGGTCCTCCGGGAGCGCGGCGACCGGTGGCCGGTCGGCCGCAGCCTCTCGTTCGGGCTCGGGATCGGGGCGTTCGTGCTGGCCACCCAGTCGGGCCTGGCGACCTACGACACCACGCTGATCAGCGTGCACATGGTCCAGCACATGATCCTGTCGATGGTCGTGCCGCTGGCCTTCGCGCTGTCGGCGCCCGTCACGTTGGCGCTCCGCACTCTGCGCACCCGGCCCCGACGCTGGCTGCTGGCCGTGCTCCACTCACGCGTGGCGGCGGTGCTGACCTTCCCACCGCTGACCTTCCTGCTCTACGTCACCTCGCCCTGGGCGCTCTACTTCTCCGGCTGGTACGACGCGTCGCTCGAGTCGACGTACGTGCACGAGGCCATGCACGTCCACCTCGTGATCGTGGGCTGCCTGTTCTTCTGGCCGTTGGTCGGCATCGACCCCGTGCCCGGGCGGGTCGCGTATCCGTTCCGGCTCCTGCTCGTGTTCATGACGCTGCCCTTCCACGCGTTCCTGGGCGTCACGATCATGGGCGAGACCCGCCTGATCGGCGGCGACTGGTACCCCGAGCTGCACGAGGGCCCGATGGGTGCGTGGCTGCCCGACCCGCTGGCCGACCAGCACCTGGCCGGCGGCATCCTGTGGGGATCCGGCGACCTGCTGGGGCTGGTGATCTTCGGGGTGCTGTTCGCCCAGTGGGTGCGCTCCTCGCTCAAGGAGGGTGCTCGGGAGGACCGGCGGCTCGACCTGCTGGAGGCGCGGACCCGGGCCGGACAGAGCCGCGAGCACCGGTAGCATCGGCCGCGTGAGTGATCCCACGACAGGCACCCCGACGCCGTTGAAGGTGCTCGTCTACAGCGACGACATCAACACCCGCCAGCAGGTCATCCTCGCCCTCGGCCGTCGGCCGCACCCCGACCTGCCGGAGCTGACGTACGTCGAGATCGCCACCGAGCCGGTCGTCATCCAGCACATGGACGCCGGCGGCATCGCCCTGGCCATCCTCGACGGCGAGGCCGCCCCGGCCGGAGGGATGGGCATCGCCAAGCAGCTCAAGGACGAGATCTATCAGTGCCCGCCGGTCCTGGTGCTCACCGGCCGTCCGCAGGACGCGTGGCTGGCGACCTGGTCGCGCGCCGAGGCGGCCGTGCCGCACCCGATCGACCCGATCCAGCTCGCCGAGGCCGTCGTCGGCCTGCTGCTCCCACGCGTGCCCGTCGCCGACGGCGCCGGACGCTGAGCCCGCGCCGAGCGACGCGTCAGCCATGACCACCTGGCCCGAGGTGCTCGCGGCGCTCGTCGCGCGCGAGGACCTGTCCGCAGACCAGGCGGCCTGGGCGATGGGGGAGATCCTCGCCGGCGAGGCGACCCCGGCCCAGATCGCCGGCTTCGCGGTGGCCCTGCGCGCCAAGGGCGAGACGATCGAGGAGGTCACCGGCCTCGTCGAGGCGATGTACGCCGCCCGGACGCCGATCAGCATCCCGGGACGGCTGCTCGACGTGGTCGGCACCGGAGGCGACCGGTCGATGAGCGTGAACATCTCGACGATGGCCGCGATCGTGGCCGCGGGAGCCGGCGCCAAGGTGGTCAAGCACGGCAACCGGTCGGCGTCCTCGCAGTCGGGCTCGGCCGACGTACTGGAGGCCCTGGGCATCCGGCTCGACCTGTCCCCGGCCCGGGTGGCCGAGGTGGCCGAGGAGGCCGGCATCACCTTCTGCTTCGCGGCGGCCTTCAACCCCGCGCTGCGGCACACCGCGGTGCCGCGGCGTGAGCTCGGGATCGGCACCACCTTCAACTTCCTCGGCCCGCTGGCCAACCCGACCCGGCCCGCCGCCCAGGCGATCGGGTGCGCCGACTCCCGGATGGCGCCGGTCATGGCGGGCGTGTTCGCGGCCCGCGGTGCCGACGCCTGGGTCTTCCGCGGCGACGACGGTCTCGACGAGCTGACCACGACCACCACGTCGTCGGTGTGGATCGTCCACGAGGGTCAGGTGACCACCGCCACGGTCGACCCTCGCGACCTGGGCCTGGCGACCAGCACACCCGAGGAGCTGCGCGGCGGCGACACCGCCCACAACGCCGACGTGGTCCGGCGGATGCTCGCGGGCGAGGAGGGTCCGGTGCGAGACGCGGTGCTGCTCAACGCCGCCGCGGCGCTGGCCGTCCACGCGGCGCCCGCGAGTCCGATCGAGGAGTCACTCGTCGCCGGGCTCGCCCGGGCGCGGGAGGCCGTCGACTCGGGGGCCGGGGCCGCGACCCTCGAACGCTGGGTAGCCGCGACCGCCCGCTGACGGGGGAGCAGAACTGCCCCTGGTCCGGCCAGGTCCGCTGAGCCACACTGGCGGGTGGGCACGCTCGCCCCGAGGTCTTCGACACCGGGCGTCGGCAAGCCTGCGGGCCGCGTCGTCTCACCCCCGAACGGCGCGGTCCGCCTTACCTCGAGGGCCAGTCGGGTGGCGCCGTCAGCAGCACCAGGTCGTCGCTGCGGTGCAGAACCTTCCAGTCCTCGAGATCCTCGAGCGCGTAGGCCAGCCGCGAGCCCGGTTTGAGGAGCGCATATCGCGCGCCGGTCGACTGCACGGAGGCCACCCAGCCCGGGTTGGTCGCATCCATGCGGAAGTTCCGGGCGAGCTCGTCGTCGGTGTAGATGTCGCCGTAGCCGTTCATCACCAGGTCCAGCTGCGGCCAGCGCCACATGAAGTAGCCACCGCCGCCCCAGTCGTCGAGCACCTTGGTCCCTGCGGGCAGGTCGTCGAGGGTGGCGGCCCACGGCGGGTCCTTCGGAGCGTCGTCGACGGAACGGGGGACGGCGACCGCGAGCGCGACCAGACAGACGACGGCGCTGAGCACCACCGCGAGTGTCTCGCGGCGCTGCGGGCGCTCCGCGTGCGTCAGCTCGCCCAGGGCGCTGGCTGTCAGCGGCACCAGCATCATCGCGGCCACCTCGGTGGTCCGGGTCGCGTAGACCGCCCAGGCAAAGGCCAGCCCGACCAGCAGGATCTCGGTCCACGAGGACGCCGATCGCCGG
Organism: uncultured Actinomycetota bacterium; assembly: GCA_963762105.1. Taxonomy (GTDB): domain Bacteria; phylum Actinomycetota; class Actinomycetes; order Propionibacteriales; family Nocardioidaceae; genus Nocardioides. The sequence goes on from CAVXJG010000001.1 coordinate 87,485, forward strand.
CGCAGCATCCGGCCCAACACCAAGGCGAACAACACCAGCAGGGCGACGTTGGCCGGCCGCGTGAAGTCGGGTGGCAGCCACTCTGCGAAGTACTGCCCGCGCGAGCCGACCAGCAGCACGGCGGGATACAGGGCGGGGCCCACCGGCGTGAGGGCCGCCGCCACCGCGGAGGCCACCGGCACCGCCGCGAGCTTGAGCAGGTCGCGTCGCGGCAGCCCCCGGTCGAGGGCGATCCCGACGACGGCCACCAGCCCGATGACGATGCCGACCGGCCACATGCCATGACACATCGCCCAGACCCAGGTGAGGGGCACCAGCCACCAGCGCGCCCGGCCGTCGGCCCGACTCGACATCCAGGCTGCCGTGGTCACGGCGACCAGCAGGTAGCTGATGACCTGCGGCCGCATGGACAGGCCGGGTGAGGCGGCGAACAGCCCCAGGATCAGGATCATCGCCGCGACGAGTGGTCCGGCGTGACGGCGGGCGATGACCCACAACGTCACCGCGAGCGCGAGGTGGAGCAGGCCCTGCAGCCACGCGACGCCGGGCAGCCCGAACCAGTCCTCGGCCTGGGCCATCGCGATCTGCGGCAGCCACTGGGTCGGCACCCAGTCGTTGGTGCCGAAGCTCGTCACGCTGCCCGGATGGGGCAGAGACCAGTGGCCGGTGAGGAACTCGTGCCCGAACCGCAGGTGGAAGTACGTGTCGCCGTTGGTGAGCGACTGCCCGGCGTGCCAGGTGATCGCGACCAGCGTGCCGAGCGTCAGGACCAGTCCCAGGGCGGAGGGGAGCGCCTGGAGGATCCCTTGCCGCGCGGGCGTCGGCGGGATCGACTCGTCGCGTTCGCCGGGCACGGTGACCACGCTGGTGCCGGTCATACCTCGAGGACGTACGACGCGCCCTCGCGCCGGAAGCCGACACGCTCGTAGTACGGGTTGATCATGGCCGGCGAGGTGACCACCCGACCGATGCCGAGGTCGCGCAGCACGCCGCTGTCGCGCCACACGAACTCGCCGGGGGAGAAGTCGCGGAACCGCTTGGTGACGTAGTCGAGCTCGACGTTGGCGACGTCGCCGTCGGTCCGGATGATGACCACACCCACGGTCTCGTCACCCCTCAAGATCAGGAACGGTCGACGGTGCTCCTCGGGGATGCCGTCCCAGGCGAAGTCCGGCTGGTGCCGCAGCACGTCCGCACGGTGCACCGAGAGCACGTAGGCGAGGTACTCGTCGTCCGAGCGGACCGCGAGCACCCGGAACGCCGCCTCGTCGTGCCGGTCGCGGAGCAGCCGGACGATGAACCAGATGTTGATGCCGCTCGTCGCCAGGTTCATGGCCACCATCGGCCACACCCCGATCAGCGCGTTGAACAGCACCAGCATCAGCCCGGCCACCAGGTTGAGCACCCGGAAGCGCAGCACCCGCGCCTGCAGCAGCGAGACGATCAGCAGCGCCGAGCCGGCCCAGCCGAGCAGGTCGAGCCAGTGGTCGGCGAGCCAGGTCACGGCGTGAGACTACTGCCGTGCCCCGGGTCGCCGCCCAGCTCACGGCGCCGTGCCGAAGGTGCGCGGCACCCGGTGGTCCCGTCCGGCTTCCGGGGCCCGGCCGAGCGGGTCGGCGTGCACCCGGAGCGGCAGGCGGAACGACGGTGCCACGACGCTCGGCGCGAGCGGATTGCCCACCTTGTCGCGGATCTTCCTGGTGTTGAGGAGCACCTGGTAGGGGGTCCCGGGCCGCAGCCGACCCTTCGGGTTGACCTTGGCCGTCGTCTTTTTCTTGTCGATCGAGATCTTGGCCTTGAGCTTCTTGAACTTGCCGGTCGGCAGGACCTTGACAAGAGCTACCGACTTCTTCGAGACGCCCTTCACCTTCTCGCTGAACTTGATCGAGATAGTGGAGGTCGGCTTGATCGGAGCGGGTTTGATCTTCTTGACGATTGGCGAGGTGGAGTCGATCTTCACGGTGCGCGTGGCGCTGGTGCCAAGCGGGCTGCCGGCCGCGTCGAGCGCCGTCACGCTCCACTGGTAGGCGCCGGTCTGGCTAGGTGCCGGCGCGGCGTACGCGGTCGCCACGGTCGGCAGCTTGTTGTCGGCCACGCCGTTGAGGTTCAGCACGTACCTCGCCGCTCCCGGCACCTCGGTCCACTCGAAGTACGCCGTCGTGCCGCGCACCTTCGCAGCCGGCCTTCGGGGTCAGCAGGTTGGGCGCCGTGCCGGACGAGATGAACGATGCGGTCGCCGACCACGGACCCAGGTTGCCCGCCGAGTCGGCCCGGCGAACCCGCCACAGGTATGGGGCGCTGGAGGCCGGGATCGGGTCCGTCGGCGCCACCGAGGTGGTCCGCACTGTGGCGGTGAAGATCCGGTTGGCGGCGCTGAAGGTCTGGTCGTTGTTCTTGTAGACCTCAACCGTGTACGACGCAGCGAACGCCTGGGCGTTCCAGCGCAGCGGGGTCGTCCCGGACACCAGGGCGCCACCCACCGGCGAGCTCGGCACGACGGGCGGGCTGGCCTTGGTGAAGCTGGCGCACTGGCGAGAACGTGAGCCCAAGTTGTTCTGGCGTCGATGGCCTGCACGCGCCAGTAGTAGGTGCCGTCGGCGTAGAGCCGGTCAAATGCGGTGTAGGTCGTCTGGTCGACCGTCGCGCGTGTCGGCGATCGGCCGAGAACGACGGGTCGGTGGCGACCTGGATCCGGTAGGTGCGCGCGGTCTGGTTGCCCGGTCTGCCGTTCCACGACGGTGCGCCAGGTTGGTGTCGTAGTAGTCCTGCCAGCTGAAGGTGATCTCGCTGGCGTTGGGGTTGGACGTGATCGACAGGCCGGCGATGGCCGGCGACGCCTTGCGGAACGCCTTCGAGCCCGGCAAGCGTGCTGGATTCTGCGAGACGGGCGACGGCATGCAGCCGTTGGTGCCGCAGGGCGGTCACGTGCCAGAAGTACGCCGAGCCGGCCTGGCTCTCCGGCAGCGGTCGCTGTGCTGGTCGCCGAGCCTCAGCGCGAACATCGGGTGTTGGTGGTGATGGCACGTTGGGCATCTCGGTGGTGGTGAAGTTCGCGTCCTGGGCGACGTCACGTGGTAGATGATGGCGCCGGGCACCGGGTCCCAGGAGAAGCACCGGGGTGGTCGGCACGCCCGTGCAGATGAACGAGGCGTTCGGGTCCGCCACCGGGTCCTTGCAGCCGTTGCCGCCGTTGAGCGATGCCGCTGCCGTCCACGGCGACCTTCAGGTCCGGCAACGGCCTGGTCGTTAGGTCGATGGCGCCGCGGGCGCCGGGCGTGTCCGTCCACTGGAAGGCCTGCGTGAACCGAGAAGATGCCCGGGAGGCCGTTGGCGGGTAGGGTCGTCCATCGCTCGGACCTCCCAGCACAGGTCGACGCCGGATGGCGATGCCGCAGTCGCCGGCGACGCGCGGCACGTAGCGTCGTGCCGCAGCGACCTGCACACCTGCTGAGAGCCGGTGGAGAAGTTGCGCGTTGGTGCGACGACGTAGAGCTCGTAGTAGCGAGGCGTGCTGCACGGGCGTCCACTGGTAGAAGGGCTTACGGTGGTGTACGGTCCGGAGCTCGACGTTCCCGATCGGGTACACCGGCTGCGGGCTGGTCGGGCCACTGGCGCTGGAAGCCGTTGACGCGACTCGGTCCACGGCGTCGGCTGGCCGGCCGAGGTCGACGGCGCGGACCCGCCACCAGAACTGGTCGTTGGCCAGGGTGGTCGGCGGCGAGAGCCGCGAGTGCCGGTCACGTTGGTGATAGCTGTAGGTGATGTTGTTGAAGTCCTGCGTCGAGCGCCACCTGCACGTCGTAGTTGCGCGCGCCGGGCACCGGCGTCCAGTCGAGGACGACGTCCTCGATCGCCTGGTTGACGTCGTTGGCCGGGTAGGTGATCTGCGGGGCCGGGAGCGGCCTGGATGTCGAAGCGGGTCACGGCCGACGGGAGGCTGGTCAGGCCGGCGTCCTTGTTGGCGGTCACTCGCCAGTACCAGTCGCCGATGGTCAGCGGGTCGGTGACGACGAAGGAGGTGGTGCGGGTGGTGTAGATCTTGGCGCCGAGCAGGTCGGAGTCGCCGTCGACCTCGATCGTGTAGGAGACGGCGCCCTGGCTGCTGCTCCACTGGAGCAGCGGCGGGCTCTGCGGCTGAGCGAGCATCGCGCCGTTGGCGGGTGCCAGCGGGATGGGCGTGGTGACCGGAGCGACGGTGAAGGAGCCGTTCGCCCAGCCCGACGTCTTGCCGTTGCCGAGTGGCGCGCACCCGCCAGTAGTTCTTGCCGGGCACCAGCGTGCTGGTCGGCGACGGCCTTGGTGTTCTGGGTCCTGGTGGCGAACTCCGGCGAGGAGAATGCCGACGCAGTTGTCGACCTGCACCTCGTAGGACGTCGCCTTGCCGACCGCCTGACCAAGACAGCACCGCCGTGCTGGAGTTGCGGACGTTGGACTTGAGGCCGTCGGGCGCGGCGAGCGCCTGGGCCGACGGGCCGGCCACGAGCAGCCCGCCGAGCGTCAGGCCGCGACGGCGGCGGCCGACGCGAGGGAGCGCAGGAAGTGAGCGAGTGTGCAGGCACGGGGGGTCCTCTCCCGGACGAACGAATGTCCGCGCAAGTATCTGTCTGGACAAGACCCGCCCGTGGGCGTTTGGCAAAATCTCCGGTCGGACCTCAGTCCAGGCCGAGGGAGAAGGCCGACTCCAGGTCGTGGCGAGAGTAGGCCCGGAATGCGATGTGGGTCTCGGTGGAGGTCACGCCCTCGACCTTGTTGAGACGGTCGGCGACCACATCGGCGACGTCCTCGTGGGCGCGCACCCGGACCAGCGCGATGAGGTCGATCTGGCCGGTGACGGAGTAGACCTCGCTGATCCCCTCGAGGGCCGCGATCGCCTCAGCTACCTCGGGGATCCGGGCCACGTCGGCCTTCACGAACACGATGGCGGTGATCACGGGGCCAGCGTACGGGTCTCCGGTTCGGACGCGGCGGATGTGTCGGCGGGCGCCGCTTCGGAAGCGGGGCCACGGCCGCGCAGTCGCGGGATCGCGGCCAACAGGGCGAAGGTGCCCCACCCGATGACGGGGCTGGCGAGCACCATGCAGACCGGCACGAGCCAGCGGCGGTCGGTGCGGGCCGCGAACACCAGCAACACGGCGGCCAGCGGAAGCCGGACGACCAGCGGTGGGATGCCGGCCATGCTCGGCGACCCACCGGCGTTGGACACCAGGAAGTCCCACCACTGATGCCACAGGGAGGGGTCCAGCGCGTAGGAAGCCGCGAACAGCACGACAAAGGTCGCGACGAAGCCGCCGAGCCGGCGCCACTCCCCGCGGAGCGCGAACCAGACGGGCCCCAGGCAGGGGACAACCTTGGTGAACGCCGCCACGCACCACGGACTGCCGCGGGTGAACCCGGCAACGGTGCACAAGGCGAGCAGCCAGAACACGTTGCCGGAGAGGATCTCGGGAGTGCAGAACAACCACATCCCGATCGCGAGGGGGAGCGGCAGCGGCCGCACCAGCCAGGCGATGGAGAGAGCGGCCGCGCCGACAAAGACCGCGCAGAACAACGGCCACGGCAGGTGGGTCAGTGGCCAGATGAGCTGAGCGAAGAGCGGGCTGTAGTTGTAGGCGTCGACCGTGCCCGGCGCGATGTCGTAGAGGTCTCCCGACCATGCGACGTAGTAGGCGTGGGCGTCCCACCCGATGCCCCACTCGTCGGTCATCTGCACCGCGTGCCATACGAGGCCGCACGAGAAGGCCAGGAAGAGACCCAGAGAGAGGTCGCGCGCCAGCCGCCGACCGATGGATACCTGGGCCATGTTTCGACGGTAGTTGAGCGGCGCCGGGTTGGGACCACGTTTGGACCAACCCGTTGCCTGGTCAGCGAGCGGGCTGGTGGACCGTCGCGAGGGGCCGTCGGTCGGCGAAGGGCACCAGGCTCTGGCGGCTCGCCTGCGCGTCGTCGTGGAGGCGGAGGTGGCGGGTGGCGCCGGCCACGGGGCAGGTCCATTCGCCGTCGATGGCGACCAGGCGGATGCCGGGGGACTCCAGCCAGCGCAGCACGCGCTCGGTCTCCTCGGCGGTCGCCGCGGGCACGGGCCCCGGCGACACCATCACGGTCTCGGCGTCGAGGCGGACCTCGGCGACGTATTGAGCAGCGTCGGCGCCGGGCGGGATGACACCGGCCGCGGCCAGCCGCCCGAACCGGACCACATGGACCGACCAGCGGCCGTCGTCCTCGCGACGCACCGCGACCACTTCGGCGCAGCGGGTGAGCGCCGTGATCCGTTGGGTGCGGGCGGCGGCCCGCACGAAGGCCGCCAGCCGGTCGCGGTGGACGCCGGCCTCCTCGTAGCGCTCCAGGCCGGCCAGCGACGCCATCCGCTCGTTGATGGCCTCGACCACCTCGTCGGGTCGGCGCAGCAGCGAGTCGCGGAGCTGGCGCACGACGGCGGCGTAGGTCGACTGGTCGGCGCTGCCGTCGCACGGCGAGAGACAACGGCCCATCTCGGCCAGCACGCAGGCAGACCGGCTGGACCGCATCGCCAGGCGGTCGGAGCACTGCCGCACCGGGAACGTCTCGTGGAGGGCGGCCAGGCACTGCTCGGCGGTGCGGCGCGAGCGGAAGGGGCCGAGGTAGTCGGCGCCGTCGTCGAGCACCTGGCGAACGAGCGAGAGGCGCGGCCATGGCTCGGTCGTCAGCTTGATGAAGTGGACCTTCTCCGGGAAGCGGGACCGCCGGTTGTAGCGCGGCTTGTGCTCGGCGATGAGCCGCAGCTCGCGGACCTCGGCCTCCAGTGGCGTGGCGCACTCGATCCCACTCACCGACGCGGCCAGCCCGACCATCTCGCCCATCCGGCTCCGGGTCTCCGACGAGGTGAAGTAGGAGCGCACGCGGGTGCGCAGGTCCTTGGAGGTGCCGACGTAGAGGACCCGGGCGCGCTCGTCGCGGAAGAGGTAGACGCCAGGTGAGTGGGGGAGGTGCTCGGCGAGATGGCGCTTGCGCCGCACGGTCGGGCTGACCCGCGAGGAGAACGTCTGCAGCTCCTCGAGCGTGTGCACCCCGAGACCGCCCAGGCGTTCCATCAGGCCGTGCAGCACGTCGACGGTGGCCCGGGCATCGGCCAGCGCGCGGTGGTTGGGCGTGGTGGACGCGTTGAACAGCCTGGCCAGCGAGGACAGCTTGCAGTTGGGCGCGTCGTCGCGGGTGATCACCCGGCGGGCCAGCCGAGCGGTGTCGAGCACCTCGAACCTCGGCCAGGGCCGGCCCTGCCGTTCGTTGAAGTGGCGCAGGAACCCGACGTCGAACGGGGCGTTGTGGGCGACCAGGACGGTGCCGGCGGCAAACTCCAGGAACGCCGGTAGCGCCGACTCGATCGACGGCGCGTCAGCCACCATCGAGTTGGTGATGCCGGTCAGCACGGCGATGAACGGCGGGATCGCGGTGTGCGGATTGACCAGGGTCTGGAACTCGCCGAGCACCTCGCCGCCCCGCACCTTGACCGCGCCGATCTCGGTGATCATCGAGCCTATGTCGGGCGAGCCTCCGGTCGTCTCCAGGTCGACCACGCAGAACGTCAGGTCGCGCAACGACCGGCCCAGCTCGTCGAAACTGCGTTGCGACTCCCAGCGCGACGGCGCACCCTGAACGTCGCTGCCGGACAGGGTGCTCACGAAATCGACGGTAGAGGCGCTCGCCGACAGTTCCCGGCTCGCCACGCGGAATAGGCTGGGGTACCGACCCAGCGACCGAACGACCGACGTCAGGAGGAGCGATGGCCACACCAGTTGTCCCGGGCCCCGACCAGCGCTGGCGCTGCGGGGCGTGCGGCAACCTGACGCGCTTCGACGTGACGCGGACCCGCCGGACCGTGGAGTTCTGGCACGTCGACCTGGCCGGCTCCGCCGCTGTCGAGGACACCGAGGTGCGCGAGGAGATCGTCGAGTCCGTGGCCTGCCGCTGGTGCGGCCGCACCGACGCCGTCGAGACCGTCGCGCGCGCCGAGGCCGGCTGAGGGCCCACCGGAGCAGCGGCGTGGTGACCCATCCCGTGCCCACCGACGGCCTCGAGCCCGCGGAGGGCACTCCCGAGCAGGCCAGGCTGGCCGACCTGCCCGAGCCCGTCCGCGCCCGGGTCGTGGTCCTGGCAGCCGACGCCCTTCCGCAGGTGACGCCGCTGCCGCCGGCCTTGCGCCGGGTCGCGGAGTTCGCTCCCGCGCGGCGGGCCCGCCTCGGGGGCAGCGCCATCGCCGCCGCCCTCGACGACGACGAGGTGCGCGAGCGCGTCGCCACCCAGGTGGCGGCCCGACCCGCCCGTGAGGGCGACCTCACCGATGCCGCGGCGCGGGCCTGGCTGACGCGCGGGGAGGGCTGGACCGAGGTCGTGGAGCGGGCCGGCGGCGACCAGGCCGGGAGGAACGGCGACCTGCGCGATACGTCTGAGCTCGACCGGCTGCGGGACAAGGTCGCCGCCGCCGAGCAGGCCGCGCGCGAGGCCCGGAGCAAGGCGAAGGCCCAGGTCGACGACTACAAGTCCGAGAACGCGACGCTCCGCCGCAAGCTCGGCGAGGCCCGCACCGCCGAGCGGCTGGCCCGCGAGGCGGCCGCCGCGAGCGAGTTGGTGGCCGAGGACGCCCGCCGAAGGGTCGAGTCGCTGGAGGCCGCCCAGGACAAGGACGTACGCCGGCTCCGGGCCCGGGTCGAGCAGCTGGAGGCCGACCTGGCGACGTACCGGCGCACGAGCAGGGCCGACCGCGACGACGTCACGCTGCGGGCCCGGCTGCTGCTCGACACCGTGGTCGACGCGGCGGCGGGGTTGCGTCGGGAGCTTGCTCTGCCGGCCGTGGCGGGGGCCCCGGGCGACCGGGTCGAGGCCGCGCTGGCCGAGCCCGTCGACGAGTCGCGGACGCCGACCGCGGCGGGTGCGCTCGGGCCGGCGAGCCCCGCTCTGCTCGAGCAGCTCCTCGCCATGCCGCGCGCGCGGCTGATCATCGACGGCTACAACGTCAGCAAGAGCGCCTGGGGGTCTTCCTCCCTCGAGGCGCAGCGGCAGCGGCTGCTCCGGGGGCTGGCACCCCTGGTGGCCCGCACGGGCGCCGAGACCACGGTGGTCTTCGACGCGGGTCGGATGACCACGCGGCCGGTGGTGGCCGCGCCGCGCGGGGTCAAGGTGGTCTTCAGCCCGGTCGGGGTGATCGCCGACGACGTGATCCGCGACCTGGTCGCGGCCGAGCCGCAGGGCCGGCCGGTCGTCGTGGTCTCCGACGACCAGGAGGTCGCACGCGACGCCCGGGCCGCGGGTGCCCGGTCGGTGTCGTCGGAGGCCATAGTGGCCCTGCTGGCGCGAGGCTGAGCCGGGCTCGCGAGGGCTCGTCTCGGGCGTGGAAGGCCGGTGTCGGTGGTCGCTGTCACAGTCATGGCATGACGACGAGGATCGACTGTGACACCTGCCTGGTCCGGGGCCCGGCCTGTGGGGACTGCGTGGTGACGGTGCTGCTCGGACCTCCGCCGGAGCTGACCTTCGACGACGACGCCTGCCGGGCGCTCGACGTGCTCGCTGCCGGGGGCCTGGTGCCACCGCTGCGGCTCGTGTCGCCGGTGACGGGTCCGGAGGTGGAGTCGGCCTGAGCCGCGACGCACAGCTCGACCACGGAAATGGTCAGGTGGGACGGATGAGACTGGTGTGACCCGTGTGACGACGATTCACCTGAATCTGCCGCGACACCCTAGGGACATGGTCGCGTTACTTTGCTCAGCCGCTTGATGCCGCACTAGTGTGAGGCGCTCAGGTGCTCGTGGAAGTGGACCACCAGGGTCCGCGCGAGCACCGCGCCGAGTCCAGCAACGCACCGCGCAGCGGTTCGGAGCCGGGGAACCAACTACCTGGGGTGTATCCCCTCCGAGAACGACGGGCCAACACGGCCGCCGCGGAAGAGGGGTAAGGCAAGTCGTGCCCGAACCCGTCAGCTCACCCGGTAGGCGTACGACAACCAAGGAGACCGCACCGCTCGTGTTGAACGGTCGGAGACGATTCGCTGCCGCCATTTCAGGCGTCCTCCTCGCCGTCGCGATTGGCTCCGTGCCGTCGTCGCCGGCGCAGGCCGAGCCCACCATCGACCAGGTGCAGACCCGTGTCGACCGGCTCTACCACGAGGCCGAGCAGGCCTCTGAGCGCTACAACGCTGCCAAGGTCGAGCTCGACGAGCTCCGCAAGGACCTCGACGCCCTCCAGACCGACCAGGACCGGCAGGACGACCGGCTCACCTCGGTCCGCGAGCAGGTCCAGGACTCCATCGTCAGCCAGTACGAAGGCACCAGCCTCTCGGCCGTCGGCCAGGCCGTGGTCTCCGAGGACCCGGGCCGGTTCCTCTCGCAGCTGACCACGATCTCGGCGTACAACGACATCCAGTCACAGCTCTTCACCGACTACGCGACCGAGCTGAAGGCCCTCGACATCCGCCGGTCCGCGACCGCCGACCGGCGCGCCGAGATGAGCTCGCTGGAGAAGCAGCTGGCGCGCGAGAAGGCGACGATCGACGACAAGCTCGCCCAGGCCAAGGAGCAGCTCGGCAAGCTCCAGGACGAGGAGCGCGAGGCGCTGCTGGCTTCCCGCTCCGGTGACGTGCGGCTGCCCTCCAGCGTGCCCGCCTCGGGACGCGCCGCCGCCGCCGTCGGCTACGCGCTGGCCCAGGTCGGCGACTCCTACGTCTACGGCGCCGCCGGGCCCAGCGCCTTCGACTGCTCCGGCCTGACCATGATGTCGTGGGCCCAGGCGGGCGTCGGCCTGCCGCACTCCTCGAGCGCCCAGTTCGGCTCGGGCCCGCACGTGTCGTCCGGCGACCTGCAGCCCGGTGACCTGGTCTTCTACTACAGCCCGATCAGCCACGTGGGGATCTACATCGGCAACGGCCTCATCGTGCACGCCGCCAACCCCGGCACCGGCGTGCGCGTCGCGGGCGTGTTCTCGATGCCGTACTCCGGTGCGGTCCGCCCTGGCTGACCAGCGACCCGTCCAGGCCGGCCACCCACGTCGTTGGGTGGCCGGCCTTTCGCTGTTGGTGGGCCTGGCTGGGGTGACGACCTACGCGCTGGTGCGCGACCCGCCGTACGTCGCCCCGCCGCCCCGCAGTACCGCACCCCAAGCCCGTCCCGCGCAGGCCGCGGTGGCCCTGCACGCTCTTGTGGCGGCCCTGGACGCGGGCGACGCGGCGGCCGCTGCCCGGCTGGCCCCCGACGACGACCCGGCAGCCGCCGACCTGCTGCGGGCCGTGGCCGGCAACGCGGCCGACCTGGGCCTGGTCGTCGACCTGCGCTACGTCGACGAGACAGGGGCAGTCGACCCGGACGGGTCCTGGTCGGCCGCCGTGGCCGCGACCTGGCGGTACGCCGCCGATCACGCCTCGGCGCGGGCCGAGCTCACCGTGGGCTTCCGGCCGGTCACAGCCGACGCAGTGGCCGTCACGGGCTTCGGTGGCACCGCCGCCACGCGCGTCCCGGTCTGGCTCGCAGGTCCCGCCACGGTGCAGGACGCCGGCGGGGTCGAGGTGGTGGTGTCGGGCACGGGCGCGTCGGCCGACAGCGCGGCCACGCGCTACCTGCGGCTGGCCGAGCGTGCGGTCGTCGTCGTACACAGGGTGCTTCCGGACTGGCGGGCGAACCTGGTCATGGAGGTGCCGGCCTCGGGTGCGGCTCTCGACCGGGCGCTGGGCTCGGAGCCCGGGCACTACCGGTCCATCGCCGCCGTCACGGCCACGGTCGACGGCTCGAGCGCGGGGGAGGCGCCCGTGCACGTCTTCGTCAACCCGGACATCTTCGACCGGCTCCGGACCACAGGTGCGCAGGTCGTGGTCAGTCACGAGGTCGTGCACGTGGCCACCGACGCCGCCCGCAGCAGCGTCCCGCTGTGGCTGCTGGAGGGCTTCGCCGACTACGTCGCGCTGCGCGACGTCGACCTGCCGATCACCACCACGGCCGGTCAGATCATCCGTCAGGTCCGCCGCGAGGGTGTGCCCGAAACGCTGCCGGGGCCCGCCGAGTTCGACACGGCCACGACCCACCTCGGTGCCACCTACGAGAGCGCCTGGCTCGCGTGCGTGCTGCTGGCCGATCTCGGTGGGCAGCGAGCCCTGGTCGGGCTCTACGACGACGTGACGTCGGGCCGGCCTCTCGCCGACGCCCTGGATAGTCGCTTCGGACTGAGCGAGGCCGAGCTCACCCGGCGGTGGCAGCGCCGCCTGGCAGACTTGGCTGGGTGACGAGCGAACGCCGGGTAGCCGCGCTCGTCGTCGCCATCGCGGGCGCCGCCTTCCTGGTGTTCGCGGTCCTGAGTGTGCCGTGGGACCCGGTGCCAGGGGGAGGTCCTCTGACGCTGCCGGCCCCCGACACGGTGCTCACCCATGCCCAGATCGCCCGGGCGGACCGTTACGTCGGGTGGACGCGGGTGCTCGGCTGGACGTCGCTCGCGGTGTCCCTGCTGGTGACGTGCTGGCTGGGGTTCACCAGGGCGGGCCTCCGTCTGGTCGGCTGGCTGCGGGGCTGGTGGTGGGTGCGGGTCGTGCTCGGGGTTGCCGCCGTGCTGCTGGTGGGCCGGCTGGCCACCCTGGCCTTCTCGGTCCTGCTCCAGCAACGGCGACTCGACTACGGCCTCGCGACGCAGAGCTGGCCGGCGTGGTCCCGCGACGTCGCCGTGTCACTCGGGGTCAACGTCGTCGGCAGCAGCTTGGTGGTCCTGGTCGTCGTCGGCACTGCCCGCCGCTGGCGGAGAGCCTGGCCGGCCGTGGCGGCCGGCGTTGCCGCCGCGCTGGTGATGATCGGGTCGTTCGTCTACCCGGTGCTGGTCGAGCCGCTGTTCAGCAACTTCACGCCGCTCGCCGACGGTTCGCTCCGATCCGGCGTGCTCAGGCTGGCCGACCAAGAAGGGGTGCAGGTCGACGACGTGCTGGTGGCCGACGCGTCGCGGCGTACGACGACCCTCAACGCCTATGTGTCGGGCTTCGGCGGCACCCGCCGTGTAGTCCTCTACGACAACCTGGTGCGCGACGTGCCGCAGGACCAGGTGTTGTCGGTGGTGGCCCACGAGCTGGCGCATGCCAAGCACGACGACGTGCTGACAGGCTCGGTGCTGGGGGCGGCCGGTGCGGCCTTCGGGATGGGCCTGCTCGCCCTGGCGCTGGGCCTGGGGCAGAAGAGTCGGCGCCCTGGCCCGGCCGACCCAGCCGTGGTGCCCAGGGTGTTGGCCCTCGTAGCGATCGGGGCCTTGTTGTCGAGCCCGCTGCAAAATGCGATCAGCCGCCGGATCGAGACCCGAGCCGACGTGGACGCGATTCGGGCCACTGGCGATCCAGCGGCGTTCGTGGCGGTGCAAAGAGAGCTGGCGGCGCGGTCACTCGCGGACCTCACGCCGCCGGCCTGGTCGCAGTTCTGGTTCGGCAGCCACCCGACGACGCGTGAGAGGATCGCGATCGCCGGGTGGCTGTCGGACCAGTAGCGAGCGACCTAGGTGCAGCCGCCCGGCATGTTCTGAGCGATCGAGTCACAGGTGTTCTGGAAGAGCTCGTTGGAAGATGCCCTGTCCGAAGAGGAAGACAGCGGCCACGATGACAGCCGCGATGCCGGCGATCAGCAGGCCGTACTCGACGGCGGAGGCGCCGCGCTCGTCCTTGCGGCGCCGCGGCGAGGGGGGCTGCACATTCATGGTCGGCTCCTGGTTGAGGCCGTGGCCGCGGACCTGCTAGAGGTCCGCGGCCACGAGCATGTTTCTGTCGAACGGGGCGATCGATCAGTTGGCGGGCGCGATCGAGGCGTTCGTCTTGCTGAAGACGCCGTTCAGGGTGCCACCGAGCAGGAAGACGACGGCCACGATGACCGCGGCGATGCCGGCGACGAGCAGGCCGTACTCGACGGCGGAGGCGCCGCGCTCGTCCATCTTCGCGAGGCGGGCGTTGAGCATGATGCGGAGGTAGTCCAGCATTTCTTTCTCCTAAACGAGTGGTGTTGAGTTCCAGAAGGCCGGGGGCCTCCGAAGAAAAGTTTGCCTGGTGCGGGGCCCCTGCGAATCGAGCGAACGTGTGGAGTCAAGTAGTCCATTCGGACTATGCCGCGATGGTCACGCAGCAGGTCGACGACGCCGTGTGCTTCGCACTCGTCGCCTTGCCAGCCGCGACGACGGTTGAGCCGCACCAGCGACGCCAGCTCGGTCGGGACACCATCTGACCGAACGAGCTGGCGTCCCGTGGCCGGAAATGCAAAAACGAGCGCCCTGGACAGGGCGCTCGTTTGCACGGCCTCGTGCACCACGCCGACATATCCCGTCGGCGACGGTCACCCGTTCGGGAGGTTAGTTGGAGATCGAAGCGTTGGTCTTGCTGAAGACGCCGTTCAGGGTGCCACCGAGCAAGAAGACGACGGCCACGATGACCGCGGCGATGCCGGCGACGAGCAGGCCGTACTCGACGGCGGAGGCGCCGCGCTCGTCCATCTTGGCGAGCCGGGCGTTGAGCATGATGCGTAAGTAGTCCAGCATTTCTTTCTCCTCATCGCAGTGATTGTGAGTTCGCGAAAGGCCGGGGCCCCCCAGAGGAGAAGTCTGCTCGGTCCGTGTGGGGGAGCAATCGACCGATCGTCCGTACTCACGTAGTCATTTCGGACTATGCCCGCCTGTGGACGTCCGCTGACGCGGTTGCCTGCCCAGACGCCGCCGGGCTCGACGTCGCGCGTGCCAGTTTGGCGACTTGGTGCCGACGTGCAAATACGAGCGCCCTGGACAGGGAGCTCGTATTGCACTGCTACTGCACCACGCCGACATACCCGTCAACGACGGTTGTCCATGTGGTGGCTAGTTGGAGATCGAGGTGTTGGTGCTGGTGAAGACGCCGTTCAGGGTGCCACCGAGCAGGAAGACGACGGCCACGATGACCGCGGCGATGCCGGCGACGAGCAGGCCGTACTCGACGGCGGAGGCGCCGCGCTCGTCCATCTTGGCGAGCCGGGCGTTGAGCATGATGCGGAAGTAGTCCAGCATTTCCTTCTCCTAAGGGGATGAGATCGAGAAAGGCCAGCAGGCCCCCTAGAGAAGTGTGCTGAGCCAGGACCCTGGGCGAATCAATCGAACGCGCGCCTCGGGATGGTCTTTTTGGACTAAGCAGCCATGGTCCAGATTGGTCACCCGGTCGTGGTGGGGACCACGCTTACGTGGAGCGACGGCTCCAGGCGGGCGTCAGTCCTGGAGGTCGCGGCTGGGCAGGCTCGACAGCAGGCCGATCCGCATCGCCGTGACCAACGCCTGGGCCCGGTTGTTCGCCCCGAGTTTTTGGTAGATCCGGGCGATGTGGGACTTCGCAGTCGACTCGCTCAAATAGAGCTTCTGGGCGATGGCACCCGCGCCCAGCCCTTCGGCCAGCAGCATCAGTACTTGGTGCTCGCGGTCAGAGAGTCTGGTGGACTCCGCGGCGCCGCGGCGCATCATCGCCCCGACCAGTCCGGCGCACAGGAACGAGCGCGGCGACACGACGGCGTGCCGGGCTGCCTTGACGACCTCGGCGCTGGGCGCGTCCTTGCCGACGAAGGCGGACGCTCCGGCCTCCATGGCGGCGAAGATCTGCTCGTCACCGGAGTGCATGGTGACGACGACCAGGCCTGCGGTCTGATCCTGACGGCGGATTGTCCGGATGATGTCCAGGCCGGTGCCGTCAGGCAGCTGGAGGTCGCTCACGACCACGTGGGGATGTTCTTCCTCGTAGGCGCGCAGTGCCTCGGTGACGGTGGCTGCTGCGCCGACGACCGTCATGCCGGGCTCGCGGCCGAAGGCCCCGACCAATCCCTGACGGACCAGCTCGTGGTCGTCGACGATCAGGACTCGGATTTCGTCTGTGGGCGTGGCAGTCATGAGCCCAAGCCTGACAACGAACGCCTGCTCATGGCTGCAGGACACGCCCCTCTCCTTCTCGCTTCTCCACGGTAGGCCGCATCGGCACGGGAGCGGCCTCGGGCCGGGTGCCTGCGATCCGCACGGACACGACCGTGCCGTGTGGCGTCCGGGTCTCGACCGTGAACTCGCCGGACACCAGCCGAGCCCTCTCGGCCATGATCTCCATGCCATGGGAGTCCTCGCGTCGCCCCTGGACGCCCTTGCCGTCGTCCGAGACGATGATCTCGGCCGCCGGCGGGGCGACCGAGCACTGGACCTCGATCGCCGTCGCCCCGGCGTGGCGGACCGCGTTGGTCATCGCCTCCTGCGCGATGCGCAACAACTCCGCCTCCACCTCGGGGCGAAGCCGCTGATTGCTCTCGTCGAGCGTCACCTGGATCGGCACCCCCGAGCCGGTGCTGAGGTGTCTGGCCAGGGCGCCCACAGCGGTCCCCAGGCTCTCGTTCTCGCCCACGCTGGTGCGCAGGGTTCGCACGGACCGGCGCACCTCCCCGACGACGCTGCTCAGCCGCTCGCGCAGCACCTGGAGCCGCAAGGCCTGCTCGGGGGAGGTCGCCTCGGCCTGGATGTCGTCGACGAGGTAGCCCAGGGACGCCATCTCCTGGGCGACACCGTCGTGCATCTCGCGCGCCAGCCGGCGCCGCTCCTCGGCGGTGGCGGCATCACGGAAGGCGGCGAAGAGCAGTGCCGTGTCGAGGTGCACGGTCGCAGGCTCGAGGCGGGCCGACAGGTCGGCCAGGGTCTGGCGGAGGCCGAGGGCGACCGGGTCAAGGCCGGGGGAGAGGAAGCCGGAGACGACCGCGACCGTGCCGGCGCCGCTGGCCAGGGGCAACGCGAAGGCGTGCCGGTCGACCAGGATCTCGCCGTGCCGCCAGGCCCGCGCGGCCAGGTCCTCGGATGCCTCGAGCTCGGAGGCGGCGCCGCCGTGGTCGTTGATGATCGGTGTCAGGAGGTCGCCTCGTGGGACGTGCACGACCAGCGCCCGGACGGGCAGCTCGTCCTGAACGGCACCGGCGATGCCCGCAGCCAGGGTGACCGGCTCGAGGCCGGCGTTCAGGCTCCCGGAGAGGCCGATCAGTTCGCGGATCAGCACCTGGGCGCTGCGATAGGAATCCAGCGGGTCGGGATCCGCCATCACCCCGATGTGGATGAAGCTTCCGATCAGGCCGAGTCCCAAGCTCAGGATGAACCAGGTGAGCGCGCTGGTCGCGGCGACATCGGAGAAGCCGCCGTAGGCAGCGACTGCCACCGCGACGAAAGTCACCAGCTCGGTGGCGACGGACACCAGCGCGCCGCGCGGTCCACGGCGCAGCGCCGCGGTGAACGGCGGGAAGGCGAGGACCGTAAGGACCTGGAAGGTGTAGCCGATGGCGAGTCCGCTCACTGCTCCGATGAGCGCCGCTTCGGCCGCGATCGTGACCAGCTTCGGGATCGGCATTTGTTCCGCCGCCGTGGCCGCCAGCCAGATACAGCCGATCCCGAGCACCGCCAAGAGGGCGGCGTCGTCCTGGTTCAGCGCGCCGGCCACTACCAGCGCGATCAGGGCGAAGCCGCGAGTCGTCCCTGCCAGGAAGGCGTACTGTCGCGGCGAGCGGTTCGTCATAGCCCCTTGAAGTTGTCCATGATGTGAATGGCGGCGGGGCCCATGACGACGAGGAACAGGGCCGGAAGGATGCAGAAGATCAGTGGGATCGTCATCTTGACCGGCACCTGCTGAGCCTTCTCCTCGGCTCGCTGACGGCGCTTCACGCGCATCTCAGAGGACTGCACGCGCAGCACGTTGGCGATCGGGATGCCGAAGGCATCGGCTTGCACCATCGCGCTGACGAAGGAGCGCAGCTCGGTGAGGTTGCTCCGCTCTGCGAGCGCTCGGAGCGCCTCTGAGCGGCTGGACCCGATCTGCATCTCGCGAAGCACGCGTGACAGCTCGTCGGCCAGTGGCCCGTCGGTGTTGTGCGCCACCTGCTGGAGGGCCGCGTCGAAGCCGAGGCCGGACTCTACCGAGATGGTGAGCAGGTCGATCGAGTCGGCCAGCTCCCGTCGGATCCGAGCGGAGCGGTCGTAGGCCTTCTGGTAGAGGTAGAAGGTGGGCGCGAAGAAGCCGGCCAGAGTGACGCCTACGACCACGAGCACGCGCGTCAGGGTCCCGCTCAGCATGAACGAGAACAGCAGACCTGCGGCGAAGCCGGCGATCGCCCCCATGATCTTGCCGCTCAGGACCCGCTCGACGGTCCAGCCCGGCGGGTTGCCGGCCAGGTCGAGCTTGTGACGGATGCGTTCGGAGCTGTCGGCGCCGGAGAACCGCCGACCGATGCCCACGAACCTGTTCTGCAGTGGGCGCGAGAACACGCTCGCTGAACGTCTTGTCGAGCTCGGCGGTCAGTTCGCGCGGCGCGTTGGTCATGGCCTCGATGAGCTCGATCGAGCGGCTCACGCCGGTCGACGTGCCGGCACCGCTGCGCAGCGCGGAGCCGGCCAGCCCGAGGGAGACGAAGACGAGCAGGGCGCCCATGATGAAGAGCATGGTCACGATCAGACCTCCACCTTGATGATGCGCGACATCCAGAAGCCGCCGACGCCGAGGATGAGCGCGCCTCCGGCCAGCATCAGCCAGCCAAGGGGGCGGGTGAAGAGGACCTCGACGTAGTCCCACTTGGTGAGCACCAGGTAGATCAGGAAGAGCGGCGGCAGGCCGCCCAGCACGAACGCCGACAGCTTGCCCTCGGCCGCCAGCGCCGAGACCTGGCGTCGCATGTATTCGCGCTCACGGATGGTGTGCGCGACCGTCTCGAGCAGTTCAGCCAGGTTGCCGCCCACTCGGCGCTGGATGTTGATGGCCATCACGACCCAGGCGAAGTCCTTGCTCTCGAACCGCTCGGCAACTCCGTCTAGCGAGGTCTCGAGGCTGACGCCGAGACGTGCTTCCACCAACACGCGGCGGAACTCCGACGAGATCGGCTCAACCCCCTCGCGCACGATGGTGTCGATCGACTGGGCCAGGGACAGGCCGGCCGACAAGGAGCCGGCCATCAGCTGCAGGGTATCGGGCAAGCCGGTGTTGAAGGCCTTGCGGCGGCGCTTGCGACGGAAGCCGAGGTAGAACCAGGGGAGAAACGCACCCAGGAACAAGAACATCAGGCCGATGGGCAGCCTGCCTCCGCCGATGACCGTGCCAAGGAACCCGGCCGCCAGGCAGATAGCGGTGTGCAACAGCAGCCATTCGGAGGCGTTCAGCTGGCTGCCCGCTGCCTCGAGCCGGGCTGCGATCTTGGTCTCCAGGCCCTTGTTGCGGTGCAGCATGTTGGCCGCGGCCGTCTTGGCGGTCGCGAACTGTTGCTCTTGCTTGACCTGCTGGCCGTGCTGGCCTTTCGTGTAGAGGCCGACTCGCTCCTCGGCCGTCATCTCGCGCTCGTAGGGGACGAGCATGGTCAGCACGCCGAGCAGACCGATGCCGACCCCGACCAGGCCGGCATAGAGCGCCCAGTCGGGCATGTCGGTCAGGGCGCCGACCAGCAGTTGGACGGTCACCGCATGCCTCGCGAGAAGATCAGCGGGTCGACGGTGACATTGGAGTGGGTCATCTTCTCCAGGAACTTCGGCCGCAGGCCGGTCGGGATCAGCCCGCCCAACGCGCGGCCCTGGTGGTCGAAGCCGGCCGAGTGGTCGTAGACGAAGATGTCCTGGAGCGTGATCACGTCGCCCTCCATGGACTCCACCTCGGTGACGTGGCTGACTCGGCGCGAGCCATCGCGGAAGCGGGTCTGGTGGACGATCAGGTCGACTGCGGAGGCCACCTGTTCGCGGATGGCCCGCATGGGGAGATCCATGCCCGCCATCAGCACCATGGTCTCCATGCGGGCCAGGGTGTCGCGCGGACCATTGGAGTGGAGGGTACAGATCGAGCCGTCGTGGCCGGTGTTCATCGCCTGCAGCATGTCGAGCGCCGAGGCGTCACGGACCTCACCGACGATGATGCGGTCGGGTCGCATGCGGAGGCTGTTTCGCACGAGGTCCCGGATGCTCACCGCGCCCTTGCCCTCGATGTTGCTGGGGCGCGACTCCAGTCGCACGACGTGCTCCTGCTTGAGCTGGAGCTCGGCGGCGTCCTCGATGGTGACGATGCGCTCGTCGTCTGGAATGAAGGAGGACAGCACGTTGAGCGTGGTCGTCTTGCCGGCGCCGGTGCCGCCCGACACGATGATGTTGAGCCGGCCGCGCACGCAGGCGTCGAGGAAGTCGGCGGTCTTCTCCGAGATGCTGCCGAAGTCGATCAGGTTGTGCACCGTCAGCGGATCGGCGGCGAACTTCCGGATCGTGAGCGCGGAGCCGTCCACCGCCAGCGGCGGGATGACGGCGTTGACACGGCTGCCGTCGGGCAGCCGGGCGTCGACCATCGGGCTGGCCTCGTCGACGCGGCGGCCGATGCGCGAGACGATCTTGTCGATGGTCCGGCGCAGGTGGGCCTCGTCGGCGAACTGTGCCTTGACGTGGGTGAGCCGGCCGCTCTTCTCCAGGAAGATCGAGTCGTAACCGTTGACCATGACCTCGGTGACGTCCGGGTCGCGCAGGAACGGTTCGATCGGACCGTAGCCCAGGATGTCGTCGCTGATCTCCTGGGTGATCCGGTTGCGGTCGGCGTTGCTGATCGGTCGGTCTTGGCGTGAGAGCACGTCGCCGAGCACCGAGCGGACCCGGCTCTCGAGGTCGGCCTGGTCGACGTCGGCGGCGTAGAGGTGCGGGCCGAGCTGCTTGACCAGCTCGGTGTGCACGCTGGACTTGATCTCCTCGATCCGCTCCGTCTCGGTGCTGCCAGCGCGGCGTCGGGAGACGACGGCCTCCGCGGGCTTGCCCGGTTGCTGGCGCCGTCGGTGGTCCCCGTCACCGGCGGTGTTGGCCGAGTTCGCGGAAGCGTTAGCGGCGTACGTCGACCCGGCGCCGTTGGCGGCGCCCGTGCCGGCATTGTCGGCGTCGGCGGCCGTCCCGTCGCGCGGAGGTGCCGCGTGGGACCCCGGGCCGGCGGCCGCCGTCTGGTCCTCGTCGGCCGCAGGGCCGGGGGCCCCACCGCTCGGGGCGTCCTCGGCCTCATTGGACTGCTCCGCCTGACGGCGGGCGGCGGCCAGGCGCTCGGCAAGGCTACTCATGGGGGCTACCTCCTGATCCGGAAGATCTTGGAGAACCGGTCACTCTCGACGTCGGCGTGACGACCCGGTCCGGGGGTGGCGGTGAGGGGATCACCGGTGAAGATGGCCGCCAGGTTGCGGATGGCCGCGCTGGAGGGGTGGTTGGGCGTTGAGGTGAGGATCGGGACCCCTGAGTTGGTCGAGGCCGCGATGTCGATCGAGGTGGTGATCTGGGTGGAGATCTCCATGCCGAGGATCGACTCCACCTTCGAGGCGTCGATGCCGACGGCGTCGTCGGCCCGGTTGAGGAGCAGGTGACGGTGACCTCGACCGATGTTGAGCATCTCGAGGGTGTCGAGGGCCACCTTGACGTTCTTCAGCGTCGGCACGTCGAGGGTGGCGATGATGACCGTCTCATCGGCCTCCTCGAGCACCGTCAGGGTCTGCTCGTCGAAGGCCGGGGCCGTGTCGACCACGATGTAGTCGAACATCGTGCGCAGGGTGTTGAGCGTCTGGGTGATCAGCGTCGGGGTGATCCGCTCCCTCACATCGGGATGGCTCGGCGCCGGGAGCACCTTGAGCGAGTCCTGGTAACGCGCGAGCAGCGAGTCGAGCAGGGCCACGTCGACGTTGTCCTCGGAGCCGATGGCGTGCTCGATGGTGTGGGTCGGGAACAGCTGCAGCGTGATCGCGACGTCACCGAAGGCCAGGTCGAAGTCGACCAGGCAGACCTGGCGGTTGCCCTTGTCGGTCAGCGCCAGGGCCAGGTTGACCGCGATGGTCGTCTTGCCGACCCCACCCTTGGGGGAGAAGATCGAGATGACCGAGCCGTGGTGCTCCTCGGCGATCGGCCCGCGGAGTGCGATCGAGAACTGGTGGGCCCTGGTCACGGCCCCGGCGATGCTGTCGAGGTCGTTGACCGCGACCACTTCGCGGACGCCTGCCTGCATCGCCCTGGCCAGGGTCTGGGTGTCGATCGTGTCGCGCACGAAGACGACCCCGGTCGTCGGTCGGGAGATCCGGAGGCCCTCGCACACCGTCAAGGCGTCCTCGAGGGAGACGTTGGGTCCCAGCACCACGACGTACTCTTCGGGGTGCTGGGACAACCAGGGCAGCAACCTGTCAGTGGAGTCGACAGACTGGCAACCGGGCGGGAGCGCGCCCAGCAGCCGGCGGACGCTGCCGCTGTCGGGATCGACGATGACAGGCATTGTTACCTTCCGAATTGAGGGTCCCGTCAGGGGAGGACGTCAGTGCTGGTGGTGGTCGGACCCGTCGGCCACCGTGCTGTCCTTGGTGAGCAGGGCGAACGTGACCTCGAGTGTCTTGGACGCCAGGATCACCTTCTGCGCGTCCTCCTGGGACAGGGCGAGGGTCAGCAGCGTCCTGGGAAGCTGCTCGGTCGCGGTAGTCCCTTCGGCGGTGGTGGTGGTGGTCGTGACCGGCGTCGTGCTGCCGACGCCCAGGACCGTGACCCGGTCGAGCAGCAGGCGAGTACGACCGCCTGCAGTCTCGGCCGCCGGTGCATTGGGGTCTGTCGAGGCTTCTGCGGTGGTCACGAAGATCGCGACCTCTGAGCCCGGATTGACGAAGCCGGCGACGCGGTCGGGGTCGGTGAGGTTGACCGAGATGGCCATCTTGCCCTCGGGGATGCCCAGAGGTGAGGCGGCCTCGGCGGCGTTGGTGCCGAACTTGTCGGACACGACCTGCTCTCCCGGGAACATGCTCTGCAGGGCCACGGTGCCCTTGAGGGCGTCGGGATTGGTCTGCACGTTGTCCAGCAGCTGGCTGCGCGCCACACCCTGCGGCACGATCTTGCCGGCGGTCAGGGCGTCGTCGTAGCTCTCGCCCGACGCGATCGGCTGGCTGACCGTCAGGACGTCGACGGCGTCGACGCTCTCCTGCGCACGAGCGTCGGCGCTGCGGACGTAGAGAAAGACGAGGAGCGTGCCGAACGCGGCAACTGTGGCGGCGATGATGAGGAGGAGCCTGCGGCGATCCATCGGCGGTGACCCTTTCGAATGCCTGGCGGACGACCCAGCAACCCCCCAGGCGCTGGTGCGGTTCGAGGACGAGATGCTGGATGAGACAGATGATGGTGGTGGTGCGCGGGCCCAAGTGGCTGGCTCGCCTCCCGAATCGTAAAGGCGCCCTGCCGCATGTGGGGTCTTTTCGTAAAATCCTGGAAACCGTCGTCGACCCCGATGGAGAGGTAGCCAGGCGGGCAGGCCCGGAAACCCCAGGTCAGAGCCTCGGAGCTAGTCAGGTGGCCGACCGGGGCGTCTCACCGGCCGGACGTTGCCACGGCCGGGATCGACTGACGAAGGTGCCTCAGGGGACGTACAGGGCGGCGATGTCGTCCTTGAACTCGCGCATCACGACGTTTCGCTTGAGCTTGAGACTGGGGGTCAGCTGGCCACCCTCCTCCGTCCAGTCGACGGGCAGCACCGCGAACTTGCGGATCGACTCTGCCCTGGAGACAGCCTTGTTGGCCTCCTCGACGGCTTCGTCGATCTCGGCGCGCACGTCAGGGTCTTCGGCGAGCAGGGCCGGGTCGGTGCTCTTGCCGTGGGTGGTGGCCCACGCCGCAGCCGCCTCGGGGTCGAGCGTGACCAGGGCCGCGATGAACGGGCGGCCGTCGCCGACGACCATGCACTGGCTGACGAGGGGGTGGGCACGGACGCGATCCTCGAGCACGGCCGGGGCGACGTTCTTGCCGCCGGCGGTCACCAGGATCTCCTTCTTGCGACCCGTGATGCGGACGAAGCCCTCGTCGTCGATCTCCCCGATGTCGCCCGTGTGGAACCAGCCGTCCCGCTCGAGCACCTCGCCGGTGGCCTGCTCGTTGTTCCAGTAGCCCGCGAACACCTGACCCCCGTGGAACAGCAGCTCGCCGTCATCTGCGACGCGCACCGACGTGCCGGGGAGCGGCCGCCCCACGGTGCCGATCTTGAGAGCCTCGGGCGTGTTGACCGTGAGGGCCGCCGTGGTCTCCGTGAGCCCATACCCCTCCAGCACGACCAGCCCGATACCACGGTAGAAGTGTGCGAGCCGGTCGCCCAGGGGGGCGCCACCGGAGACGGCGTAGCGGCACCGGCCACCGAGCGCCGCTCGGATCCGGCCGTAGACGAGCCGCGAGAACGCGGCGTGCTGGGCGCGGACCACGAGCGAACGGCGGCCCCGGTCCTCGCCGCGGGACCAGGCGATGGCCGTCTCAGCCGCCCGGTCGAAAATCGCCCCCCTGCCCTCGGCAGTGGCGTTCTGGGAGGCGGTGTTGAACACCTTCTCGAAGACCCGGGGCACCGCGAGGACGAAGGTCGGCTGGAACTGGCCGAGGTCGCGAACCAGGTTGGTGATGTCTGCACTGTGGCCGAGCCGGACCCGCGCCTTCACCGCGCCGACCTGGATGACGCGGGCGAACACGTGGGCGAGCGGCAGGAAGAGCAGCGTCGCGGAGTCGTCGGGCGAGAACAGCTCGCCGAGCTCCTCGACCGCGACGCCGACCTCGGCCATCAGGTTGCCGTGGGTGATCATGCAGCCCTTGGGTGGGCCGGTCGTCCCTGAGGTGTAGATGATGGTGGCCAGGTCGAGCGGGGTCGCCGCCCGCCGGCGGGTCTCCAGCGCGTCGTCGGAGATGTCGGCCCCGAGGCGGGTGAGCACGTCGACCGCGTTGTCCTCGATCGACCAGACATGGCGCAGGTCTTCCAGGTCGGCGCGCACCTCGGCGATCCGGGTCAGGTGGGAGGGACCCTCGGCGACCACGGCACACGCACCGGAGTCCAGCAGGATCCAGCGCACCTGCTCTGGCGACGACGTCTCGTAGATCGGTACGCCGACCGCGCCGGCGTACCAGATCGCGTAGTCGAGCAGCGTCCATTCGTAGCGGGTGCGCGAGATCAGGGCGACCCGGTCGCCGGCCTCGACCCCTGCGGCGAGCAGCCCCTTGGCAACGCCTCGGACCTCGGTTTCAAAGGCGGCCGCCGTGACGTCGTCCCAGGTCTCGGAGCCCCTCGGCCGGCGGCTGAAGACCACCGCGTCCGGCGCCTCGGCGGCGTTGCGGACGACGTCGTCGGTGAGGTTCCCGGTCGCCGGGACGGCGGTCGTCAGGGGCGTGGAGAACTCACGCACGCGGCCTCCTGGGGGCATCGGTCCCGGTCGGCCGAAGCTCCCCCGAGGCGGCCGATCCAGGGCGAGGTTACCGCGCAGTCACCGGACGGTGACCGACGGCCGATCCGGTAGGCTCCACGAGCCGTACGACGTCGCCGACGGCCGGGTCCGGCACGGCGACCCGGACCCGAAGCAGCTAACCCAGAAGGGCCCCGATGGCCGAGCAGACCTCCTCCTCGATCGTGATCGACGCCCCGCCGGCCGCGGTCATGGACGTGATCGCGGACTTCCCCGCCTATCCCGAGTGGGCCAAGGGAGTCAAGGAGGCCTCGGTGCGCTCGGAGCTGCCCGGTGGTCGCGCCGGCGAGGTGTTCTTCGCCCTCGACGTGGCCCCGATCAAGGACGAATACACCCTCGCCTACACCTGGAACGACGACCGCGACGTCTCCTGGACGCTGGCCGAAGGCAAGATGCTGCGCGCTCTCGACGGGGCCTACGTGCTCTCCGACCGTGGCGACGGCTCCACCGAGGTGACCTACCGCCTGGCTCTGGACGTGTCGATCCCGTTGATCGGCATGATCAAGCGCAAGGGCGAGAAGATCCTCATCGACACGGCGCTCAAGGGGCTCAAGCTGCGCGTCGAGTCCCTCGCCTGACCGCGCCGACGCTGGTGCGGGTCCTCCTCTTCACGGGCAAGGGCGGCGTCGGCAAGTCCACGCTCGCGGCCGGCACCGCGGGCCTGGCTGCCGATGCGGGCCACCGCACGCTGGTGCTGTCCACCGACCCGGCCCACTCGCTAGCCGACGCGTTCGGCGTCCCGGCCGGTCCCGAGCCCACCGAGGTCGGCGACCGGCTGTGGCTCCAGCAGGTCGATGCCCAGCTGCGCTTCGAGCAGTCCTGGGCCGACATCCAGCGCTACCTGCTCACGATCCTCGACGTGGCGGGGGTCGACCGGGTGGCGGCCGAGGAGCTGACCGTCATCCCCGGGGCGGAGGAGGTGCTGGCGCTCCTCGAGCTCCGGCTGCACGCCGCGTCGGGTCGTTGGGACGTGGTCGTGGTCGACTGCGCACCCACGGCCGAGACACTGCGGCTGCTCGCGCTGCCCGAGGCACTGGGCTGGTACATGGAGCGCGTGCTGCCGGTCGAACGCCGCGTGGTCAAGGCACTGCGACCGGTGCTGAGCAAGGCCGCAGGTGTGCCGATGCCGACCGACTCCGTCTTCGACGCCATCGAGCGGCTGCACGCCGAGCTCGACGAGGTGCGCACCCTGCTCACCGGGCCGGACTCCACGGTCCGGCTGGTGCTGACCCCCGAGGCGGTGGTGCTCGCCGAGGCCCGGCGGTCCTGGACGACCTTGTCGCTGTTCGGCTACCGGGTCGACGGCGTCATCGCCAACAGGGTCTTTCCGGCCGAGGGCGCCGACGACTGGCGTGCGGGCTGGGTGCTGGCCCAGGACGCGGTGCTCGCCGAGGTGGCCGAGTCGTTTGCCGGGCTGCCCCTGTGGCGCTCGGAGTACCGCCGGGCCGAACCCGTCGGGCGGGTCGCCCTGACGGCCATGGCCCGTGAGGTGTACGCCGGCGGCGACCCGCTCGCCGTACCGGATGGGGAGGGGCCGTTCCGCGTGACCCGGACCGGCTCGGAAGCGGTGCTGCACCTGGCCCTCCCACTGGTCTCGAGCGCCGAGGTCGATCTCGCGCGCAACGGTGACGAACTGGTCGTGACCGTCGGGTCGTATCGTCGTCTCCTCACCGTGCCCGCCGGGCTCGTCCGGCACCGGGTCGCCGGCGCCCGGGTGGTGGGCGGCGAGCTGCAGGTGCGGTTCGCGGAGACCGAGAGGACCGTGGGGCAGGCGTGAGCGAGGACCCTGAGCAGCCGACCGGGCACCCGACTGGGGCTGACGAACCGGTGGGCAGCGCGGCCGAGGAGGCCGCCAGGCTGATCGGTGCCGTCTCTGACTGGGCGCGCGAGCACGGTGGTGGCCTCGGTGCCGGCGTGGGCGGGCTGGCCGCGCAGATGGCGGCGGCCGTCCACGAGGTCGACGAGCACGTCGCGACGGGCGCGCCCGAGTGCCGTTGGTGCCCCGTCTGCCGGACCGTGCACGCGCTGCGCACCGCCTCGCCGGAGGTGCGCGAGCACCTCTCCGTGGCGGCCGCGTCGCTGGCACAGGCCGCGGCCGCGCTGATGGCCACCGATATCCCGGACGATGCCCGGCCCCGCCGCGGCCACGTGGAGCACATCGACCTCACAGACGAGACCGACGAGCGCTCGTGACGCTGACCTGCGGCGTCGATGTCGGCGCCACCAAGATCCTCGGCGGCGTGGTCGACAAGACGGGGATGGTCGTCGAAGAGCTCTGGGCGCGGTCACCGGCCACCGATGTCGAGGCGATCGAGGACGCCATCGCGGGTCTGGTCAACGAGCTGGCGTCGCGCCACGAGGTGGTCGCCGTGGGCGTCGGCGCAGCCGGCTACATCGACCGGGCCCGCTCCCGGGTGATGTTTGCGCCAAACCTTGCCTGGCGCGACCTCGACCTGCGGGCGGAGCTCGAGGAGCGGGTGCACCTCCCGGTCGTGGTCGAGAACGACGCCAATGCCGCCGCGTGGGGCGAGTTCACCTTCGGCGCCGGCGAGGACGTGGACGACCTGCTGCTCGTCACAGTCGGCACCGGCGTCGGTGGAGGCGTCGTCCTCGACGGAAGGCTGCACCGCGGGGCCTTCGGCGTCGGCGGCGAGATCGGCCACATGCGGGTCGTGCCCGACGGGATCCTCTGCGGCTGCGGCAACCACGGCTGTCTCGAGGCCTACGGCAGTGGCACCGCCCTGGTGCGAGGTGCCCGGGACGCAGCCGGCTCCCCAGCGGCACGCGAGCTCCTCGACCGCGCGGGGGGCGATCCGGCGGCCATCACCGGGTCGCTCATCACCGAGTGCGCGCAGGCGGGCGACCCGTTCGCCCGCGAGCAGTTGGCCGCCCTCGGGACCTGGCTCGGCGAGGGCATCGCCTCGCTCGCTGCCGTGCTGGACCCCGCCGTGGTGGTCATCGGCGGCGGCGTCAGCGCGGCCGGCGAACTCCTCCTCGACCCGATCCGGGCGGCCTTCGGACGTCAGCTCACGGGCCGCGGACATCGGCCTCTCGCCGAGATCCGACCGGCCACCCTGGGCAACCGCGCGGGGTTCATCGGCGCCGCTGACCTGGCTCGGCACCCGTGATCGTCGGGGTCGACATCGGCGGCACCAAGGTGCTTGCGGGCGAGGTCACGGCCGACGGCCAGGTCGGCCGGACGGCTCGCCGCCAGACGCCAGGTCGCCGGGTCCCCGCACCGCTCGTCGAGGCGGCCCTCACCGAGGCGGTTCTCGAGGTCGTCGCGGGGGAGCGCCTCGAGGCGGTCGGGCTGGCGGCGGCCGGGTTCGTCGACGTCACCCGCACCCGCGTGCTCTTCGCCCCGCACCTGCCCTGGCGTGGCGAAGACGTGGTCGCGCGGCTCTCGGCCGCGTGGGGCGTGCCGGTGCTCATGGACAACGACGCCAACTGCTCGGCGGTCGCCGAGACGACGTACGGCGCGGCGCGAGCGGCCAGCTCGATGGTGCTGATCACCCTGGGCACGGGCATCGGCGGCGCCGTGATGCTCGACGGCCGCCTGTGGCGCGGCGCGGGCGGGATGGCAGGTGAGTTCGGGCACCAGCAGGTCGTGCCGGGCGGACGGGCGTGTCAGTGTGGCCGCTCGGGCTGCTGGGAGCAGTACTGCAGCGGCTCGGCCCTGCTGCGGGAGGCCCGGGCCCGCCTGGCGGCCTCACCGGCGCTCGGCGCCGCCTGCGGCGGGGACCCCGACGCGCTGACCGGGCCGATGGTGACCGAGGCGGCGGCCCAGGGGGACGCGGTCGCGCTGGCGGCCTTCGCCGAGGTGGGCGACTGGCTCGGCGTCGGCCTGGCCAACCAGGTGGCCGCGCTCGACCCCGCGCTGCTCGTCGTCGGTGGCGGCGTCTCCGACGCCGGCCACCTGCTGCTCGACCCCGCCCGAGCCGCGCTGGCCCGGTCGCTGGTCGGCGCCGAGGACCGGGTCGTGCCTCCCGTGGTGGCCGCGACCCTCGGTCCCGAGGCCGGGCTGGTGGGGGCCGCGGTGCTGGCCCGGGAGCTGCTGGAGGATGACACCGTGTGACGCGGGCGCCGTCAGTTGGCGGGTAGCCACCCCGCCTGGCAGCGGGGCGGCTCCTGGATGTCGACCGCCCGGAACAGCTGGAACTTCTGCACGAGCACCGACAGGCGTGCCCCGTCCGTGCCGTCGAGGGTTCGCTGGCCATCCTCGTCGCTGACGACGACGGACGTCGAGGGGTGCCGAGCCAGGTAGTCGAGCAGGTTGCGCTCGGGGATGCGGTAGCCATCCTCGGCGTACCTCTGGAGCGAGGCGTCGTCGGTCTCGATCACCGTGAGCAGATGGTCCTGCACGTCGGTGAGGTTCAGCGTGCGACGGACGACCACATGGTTGGACTCCCCGGCGACGGTGACCAGGTTGGCGTACATGTTGAAGCTGGTGGCCGTCTTCAGCTCGAGGTAGGGCGTCAGGCCGTTGGCGATGACGAGCCCCACGAGCACCCACGCCACCGGCCCCGGCAATCGCATCGGAACCGAGGAGGGACCGATGCCGCCGCGAGCGACCGTCACGATCAGCCATACCGCGAACGGGATCCATGCCACGAACGGGAGCAGCCGCAGCACGTCCGCGGCGAGGGTGGTCGGCGGGGCGACCGAGGAGATCACGACCAGGACGCAGATCGAGACGCCTAGCGTGAAGCCCAGGCTCCTGCGGGCAGCCCTGGCCTCCAGCCCGGCCAGCGTGGACTCGGGTAGGAACAGGCACAGGAGCATCACCAACACCGCGGTGAAGTCGAAGAAGTGCTGGTCGTAGTCGAGGGAGATGATGGTGTGAAAGGTCAAAGCGAGTAGGACGCCGATCCGCCTCGTCCGGGTGAACGCCAGCAGGATCGGGACCGACATCTCGGTCATCACGGTCCCGACGATCGTCAGCATCGCCACCGGGCTGTCGTGAGGGATCGTGGGCGCACCGAACGACCCGAGTGACTGGTTGGCATAGAAAACACCGCACGAGACGGCCGGATCGAAGAACCCGGTGTTGAGCTTGGCGAAGGCCGCGAAGCAGTAGAACCCGAGCAGGATCCAGCGCCCAGTCACCGAGAACCACGGCCACGGGTCCCGCCGGGGCAGTGAGGCCAGCACGGCCACCGCGACGAAGCCGGCAAGCAGCCAGTGGTTGCTCAAGAACGGCGCCTCGATCCACACCGAGGCCAGCACCAGGGCGGCGACGGCACCGAGGGCTAGCCGGCTCGGTCGGACGATGAGCACCACCGCGAGCAACCCCAAGACGGCCGAGACCGCGATCAAGACTGTGGGCCACACTCCCTCCGGGGGCCGGCTGATCGGCGGGTTGCCGGCCAGGTGCGCGACCACAGCGATGCCGAACGTCCGGGCGAACCAGCGCCACGGCTCGCCCATCGAGGCCGCGGCTCTCGACGGGCGCGCGGATTGGGTCACGTGTGGCTCGGATCGGGTCACGTGTGGCTCCCGCGGTCTCGTTTGGCTGGTGCCCCGCGACGGTATCGCCGCCTGCGGGCTCAGATCCGCCGATTCGGCAGGGTCGCCCGAAAGGTCAGAGCCGGGCGCCGTCGTCGAACGGGTCGCGCGGCCCGCGCGGCATCTGCTGCACGAGGTAGCCGAAGCCGCCCAGGAAGGCCGCGATGAGCAGCCACGCGATGACCGTCGGCAGCGGCAGCCGGAGCACGGTGGCGACGAGCAGGATCAGCGGGGACAGGAACACGCCGGCCCAGGCGGCCAAACGGTCCGGCGCGACGCGGGGGAGCGGCGGCGGCGGAGGAGGCACGAAGCGGTCCTCGATGGGCGCGGTCCGAGCGGTCTCCCGGAGCTCGTGGTCGGTGAGGTCGACGACCTCGGGCTCGGGCTCTGCCTCTGCCCCTCCCCGGGCGGCTTCGGCGCGTTCGTCCGGATCCAGGAGCGGACGGTCGCCGTAGTGGTCGACGATGTCCTTCCAGGCCGCGTCCTCGTTGTGCGCCGTCACGGGGTCAACGGTACGTCGCCCGGCCGGAGTCCGCTCACCCCTCCCTGGCGACCTCTTCCGTGACCCGGGCGACGAAGCGGGCCGACTCCTCGAAGATCAGGTCGGCGTCGTTGTCGAGGATGGCCACGTGGTAGCTGTCCTCCAGCACCCGTTCGGTGACGTCGCGGCTGGAGACACCGTTGGTGATGATCGGAGCGGACAGTTCGTCGACCGTGTGGTCCTCGGCCGATCGGAACATCAGGATCGGTGCGGTGACCCGCGGCAGGTCGGCGATGAGCGGCTTCCACTGACGGACGAAGGTGTGCAGGGCCTTGAGCGGCGTCTTGGGGTAGGCCATCTCGTCCTGGCCCGGTTTCTTGATGTCGTTGCCGATGGCCGGGAACCCGCCGACCACGTGCTTGAGCACCGGGAGCGCGAGCAGGTCCTTGCGTTTGCTGGCGAGCGCCGGGTTCACCAGCACCACCCCCGAGACCTGGTCGGTGCGGTCGGCCGCCAGCCGCAGCACCAGCGCGCCGCCCATCGACAGGCCGCCGAGCACGACGGCGTCCACCTGCTGGCGGAGCTGGTCGAAGCTCCGGGTGAGCTCGCCGTACCAGTCCGACCAGCTCGTGGTGTTTGCGTCCTGCCACGACGTGCCGTGGCCGGGGAGCCGCGGTACCTCCACGGCGTACCCCCGCTCGGCGAGGTGCTCACCCCACGGCCGCATCGAGACGGGCGAGCCGGTGAACCCGTGACTGAGCAGCACGCCGATCGGTCGCCCACCGGTGAGCTCCGGCCGCGCGGCCGCGGTGAAGGGCTGGTGAGGCTCTGAGACGGGAGGTGGCGCTGGCGTCATGGGCCGCATTGTGCACCACCGACCCGGCGCTCGGACTGGCGTCCGTCCGGGCCGTCGGGCGGGCCGCCGGCTGCGGGCGTAGGTCTAGGCTGGCGGGCGGCCGGGAAGGAGGCGCGTCGGTGTTCTACTGGTTCCTCAAGTGGATCGCGATCGGACCGTTGCTGCGCATCATCTTCCGACCCGTCGTCGAGGGCGCCGAGCACGTGCCCGACGAGGGGGCGGCGATCCTGGCGAGCAACCACCTGTCGTACGCCGACTGGCTCTTCATGCCGCTCACCCTGCCGCGTCGCGTCACGTTCGTCGCCAAGGCGGAGTACTTCACCACTCCCGGGCTCAAGGGCTGGTTCCAGAAGAAGTTCTTCGGTGCGGCCGGGCAGGTTCCGATCGACCGCACCTCCGGGTCGACCGCAGATGGCGCCCTGTCGTCGGCGCGACGGATCCTCGAGGAGGGCGACCTCTTCGGCATCTACCCCGAGGGCACCCGCTCCCACGACGGTCGGCTCTACCGCGGCAAGACCGGGGTCGCTCGGCTGGCGCTGGAGACCAAGGTGCCCGTGATCCCGGTGGCCGTCGTCGGCACCGACGTGGTCGCCCCGCCCGGCAAGAAGTTCGGCACGTTCACCCGTCCGGTCGTGCGCTTCGGACCGCCCCTGGACTTCTCCCGCTACGAGGGCATGGAGAACGACCGCTACATCCTGCGCTCGATCACCGACGAGATCATGTACGAGATCATGCGGCTCTCCGGCCAGGAGTACGTCGACCTCTACGCCGGCAAGGCCAAGGAGGCCGCGGCCAAGGCCCGCGAGGACGCCAAGCGGGCCGAGAAGGACGGTCAGCCCGCGGGCGAGATCGTGCCGGGGGATGCCGAGGCCGAGCACAAGAAGGCGTCCTGAGCCCCCACTCCCCGGGGCGATGGTTCGCTCCGTACGCCGACCCGGCGGCGCGCGCCGTGGAGGACCGGCTCTTCCGCGCCCTGGCGGTGCTGCGGGTCGTGCTGACGATCAACATGGTCATCCTCAACATCTATCGCCGGGACAACTTCGACCACCCGCAGGCGGCGGTGGTGGCGGTGCTCGCCCTGGTCGCGTGGACGGCCGTGGCGATCTGGGCCTACGCCGACCGCGCCAGGCGGACCGCTGCGCTCCTCGTCCTCGACCTGTCCGTGGCCTGGGCGGGACTCGTCGTGACGCCGTGGCTCAAGGGTCCCGACTTCAACGCCACCCTCGCCGGGTTCTGGGTGATGGGCGCGATGTTCGCCTGGGCGATCCACTGGCGCTGGGCCGGAGGCCTGGTCGCCGCGACGGTGCTGTGCGTGACCGACCTGGTGATCCGCGACGACATCACGCAGAGCAACTACGGCAACGTCTTCCTGCTGATGATCGGCGGCCCGATCATCGGGTTCGTCTGTGAGTCGCTGCAGCGCTCGGCGATCGCGCTGTCGGCCGCCGAGCGGGTCGCGGCCACCAGCGCCGAGCGGGCCCGGCTCGCCCGGGCCGTCCACGACGGGGTGCTCCAGGTCCTGGCGCTGGTCCAGCGTCGCGGCGGCGAGCTCGGCGGCGAGGGGGACGAGCTCGGCCGGCTGGCCGGGGAGCAGGAGATCCGGCTGCGCGCGCTGATCCGTGCCCAGGACTCGATGGTGGCGCCGTCGTTCGGGTCGACCGTGGACCTGGCCGTCGAGCTGGCCCGCTTCGAGGAGCACGGGTCGGTGACCGTCTCACTGCCCGGCGAGCCCGTGCCGATGCCGGCCCGCGTCGTCGACGAGGTGGTGGCGGCCGTCTCGGCCTGCATCGACAACGTGCTGCTGCACGTCGGCCGCAGCGCACCGGTCTGGATCCTGCTCGAGGCATTCCCTGAACGAGTCGAGGTGTCGGTGCGCGACGAGGGACCGGGCATCCCCGCCGGGCGGCTGGAGGCCGCCGAGGCCGACGGCCGCCTCGGTGTCTCGGGGTCCATCCGTGGTCGCATCGAGGACCTCGGCGGTACTGCCACGGTGAACAGCGGCTCGTCCGGCACCGAATGGGAGCTGATCGTCCCTCGCAAGCAAGGAGTTGTCGCGTGACGATCCACACCGAGAACCCGTTCGCGGACCCCGACCCCGACCCCGTCCGCCGGTTCCGCGGTCGGCTAGGGGGCGCGGTGACGTTATGGACGGCCGGGGCGGGCCACGATCGCGCCGGGCTGACCGTAACGTCGGTGCTGGTTGCCGGCGGCGAGCCGGCCCGGGTGCTGGCGCTGCTCGACCCCGTCAGCGACCTGGCCGAGACGCTGACGGAGATCGGACGGGCCGTCGTCTCGGTGCTGACCTGGGACGACCGCGGGCTGGCTGAAGCCTTCGCGGGGACGGCGCCGGCGCCGGGTGGGGCGTTCCGGCTGGCGGCGTTCGCGGACACCCCATGGGGGCCGCGGCTCGAGTCCGCCACGACCTGGGCGGGCGTCTCGCTCGAGTCGACGTCCACCGTCGGCTGGTCGTCGCTGGTCACCTGCGTCGTCGACGAGGTGCAGGTCGGCGACGGCGAGGCGCTGGTGCACCGGCGCGGCCGCTATCTCCGGCCATCGGACTGAACAGGAGGCTGGGCCTCGATAGGGTCCGCTCATGGAGTCGCACCCGGACGAGGCGCCCATCCGGGTGATGGTCGTCGACGACCACCCGATGTGGCGCGACGCCGTCGAACGTGACCTGAAGGCCGCCGGCTTCGACGTGGTCGGGGTCGCGGCTGACGGTCACCAGGCGCTGGCCCGCTTCCCCGCGGCCCGACCACAGGTCGTCGTGCTCGACCTCCAGATCCCCGGCCCCAACGGCGTCGAGGTGACCGCCGAGGTGCTCCGCCAGGACCCGTCGGCCCGCGTCCTGATCCTCTCGGCGTCGGGCGAGCAGGACGACGTGCTCCAGGCCGTCAAGGCCGGCGCCACGGGCTATCTGGTCAAGTCCGCGTCGAGCAAGGAGCTGGTGGCGGCCGTGCGCGGGGTCGCGGCCGGCGACACGGTGTTCACGCCGGGGCTGGCCGGGCTGGTGCTGGGCGAGTTCCGCCGGATGGCCGACCCCGCCAGCAAGGACCCCGACACCCCACAGCTGACCGAGCGGGAGACCGAGATCCTCAAGATGGTCGCCAAGGGGATGTCCTACAAGCAGATCGCCGAGCGACTCGTGCTCTCCCACCGCACCGTGCAGAACCACGTGCAGAACACCCTGCGCAAGCTGCAGATGCACAACCGTGTCGAGCTGACCCGCTATGCCATCGAGCAGGGCCTCGACGACCCCGACGATCCCGAGACCCACGATGGCACCGCGTGAGCAGGTGGCGGCGTACCTCTCCTATCTGGGGTACGCCGACCGCCCGGAGCCGACGCTCGACTCGCTCGTCGACCTGCACCGCAGACACCTCGCCAGGGTGCCCTACGAGAACCTCCAGATCATGCTCGGGCGGCCGCCATCGGTCGACCCGGTCGACTCGCTCGCCCGGGTCGGCCGGGTCGGTCGGGCCGGCTACTGCTTCCACCAGAACGGCGCCTTCGAGACCGTGCTGACCGACCTCGGGTTCCGGATCAGCCGGCGCGGTGGCCACGTGTGGACGACGCCGGACGACCGGCACAGCGGTGTGTTGAACCATCTCGTGCTGGTCGCCGACGACCTGCCCACCGACGACAACCCCGGTGGCCAGTGGTGGGTCGACGTCGGGCTCGGCGACGCGATGGTCGACCCGCTGCCGCTGGTGGCCGGGCCGTGCGGCCAGAGCGGCTTCGCCTACGAGATCACCGAGGTCCGTGACGACGGCTGGTCATTCCTGGCCGACCCGCTCGGCTCGTTCCGCGGGGTCGAGGTCGGCCCGGCGCCGTCGGCGGCCGACATCGAGGACCGGCACGCGGCGCTGTCCACGCCACCCAGCCCGTTCACCAAGGTGCTGGTGGTGCAGCGCCGCGACACCGAAGGCATCGACATGGTGCGCGGCTGCCTGGCCCACCGCGTCACGGCGGCAAGTCAGACCGAGGCCGAGCTGACGTCGTACGACGCGTGGCGCGAGGCGCTGACGGACGGCTGCGGGCTGTCGCTGGACGAGGTCGAGGACGAGGACCTGCGCGACTTGTGGGACCGCACCCTGGTGACCCATCGTGCCTGGACGGAGGCCGGCCGACATGAGCCCCAGCACCCCGACCTGCTCGACGTGGCCGACGAGCTCTACGCCCTCCCGCTCGCCGACTTCACGCCGGCCCGTGACGCCAAGGCCAAGGAGCTCAAGGGCACCGACCTGGCCGCACCGGTGAAGGCGCTGAAGAAGCCCGGGCTGGCCGCCTGGGTGGCCAACATGCTGGTGCGTCACGAGGGCGACCAGGTCGATCAGGTGCTTGCGGTCGGCGCCGCGCTGCGCGAGGCCGCCGCGTCGCTGGACGGCAAGGAGCTGCGCGAGCTGACCAAGCAGCGCCGTCAGCTGACCGCTGCCGTCACCACCCAGGCCCGTAGCGTCGCCAAGCGCCTCGGGGTCAAGGTGACCCAGGCGGTGGCCGACCAGGTCGAGGCCACCCTGACCGCTGCGATGCTCGACGAGGACTGCGCCAGGGCGCTCCGCAGTGGGCTGCTCGTCACGCCCCTGGCCGCGACCGGGGTAGGGGAGTCGGCCGCGGGCGCTGCGGTGGCGCTGCCCGAGGCGCTGGGCTTCGCCGCGACCTCGGCACCGCCCGAGGAGGAGGTGAAGCCCGGGCGACCGGACCTGCACGTGGTGCCCGACCCGGACGCCGACGCCAAGCAGCTCGCGTCCGCCAAGGCCGCGGTCAAGGCCGCCGAGTCGGCCGAGACGAGCGCACGGGCGACGTACGACGAGGCCGAGCAGGCCGTCACCGAGCTCGAGGCCCGCGCCATGCAGCTGCAGGCGGAGATCGACGAGCACAAGCGGGCGATCGCGGAGCTGGAGGAAAGCGCCGAGGAGGTCGACGAGGAGACCGAGGAGGCCGAGGAGGCCCGGACCGAGGCGCGGACCGCGCTGCGCAAGGCCGAGCAGGCGCTCGAGAAGGCCGCGGCCATGCTCGAGCGCCTGACCAGCAAGAAGGGAAAACGGGGCTAGTCGCGCGGCTCTTCGGCCCAGCCCTTGGCCCGCTCGACACCTCGCGTCCACTGGGCGTGCGCGCGGTCGGCGGACTCGCGGTCGGCGGCGGGCTCGAACCCGCGGTCCAGCTGCCAGGTCTCGCGCAGGTCGTCGGTCGACTCCCACACCCCGACGCCCAGGCCGGCCAGGAACGCCGCCCCGAGCCCCGTGGTCTCCACGACCCGCGGCCGCTCGACGACCCGGCCGAGCTGGTCGGCCTGGATCTGGCAGAGCAGGTCGTTGGCGCTCGCGCCGCCGTCGACACGCAGGGGGATGTCCGGGTCGTCGACGGGCATGGTCTCCATCACGTCGCGGACCTCGAAGGCGATGGCTTCCAGCGTCGCGCGCACCAGGTGCGCGCGGGTGCTGCCGCGGGTGAGGCCGAGGATGGTGCCGCGGGCGTGCGGGTCCCAGTGCGGGGCGCCCAGCCCGGTCAACGCGGGTACGAAGACGACTCCGTCGGAGTCGGGCACGGATGCCGCGACAGCGGCGGTCTCGGCCGCGGAGCCGACGATCTGCAGCCCGTCGCGCAGCCACTGCACCGCGGCGCCGGTCACGAAGATGGCGCCCTCCAGGGCGTAGGTGAGCTCGCCGTCGGGGGAGCGCCAGGCGGCGGTCGACAGCAGCCCGGCATCGGAGCGCTCGAGGGAGGTCCCGGTGTTGGTGAGGATGAACGACCCGGTGCCGTAGGTGCACTTGGAGTCGCCCGGGTCGAAGCAGGTCTGGCCGAAGAGCGCCGACTGCTGGTCACCGGCGATCCCGGCGATGGGCAGCGACAACCCGCAGAACGACCCGGCGTCGGTGGTGCCGACCTCACCCCAGTTGGCGACCAGCTCGGGCAGCGAGTCGCGCGGGACGCCGAACAGCGAGCACAGCTCGTCGGACCAGTCGCCGGTCGTGAGGTCGAAGAGCAGGGTGCGGCAGGCGTTGGAGACGTCGGTGGCGTGCCAGGTGCCCCGGGTCATCCGGGCGATCAGGTAGGAGTCGACGGTGCCGACGGCGTAGCGGCCCGACTCGACGAGCGCCCAGGTGTGCGGCTCGTGCTCGGCCAGCCACATCAGCTTGGTGCCGGAGAAGTACGGGTCCAGCCGCAGGCCGGTCAGCTCGGTGACGCGCTCCTCGTGGCCCTCGTCGCGCAGCCGGGTGCAGATGTCGGCCGTCCGCCGGTCCTGCCAGACGATCGCGCGCCGCGGCGAGCCCAGCGTCTCGCGATCCCAGAGCAGGATCGTCTCGCGCTGGTTGGTGATGCCGACGGCTCGCAGGTCGTCGGCATCGACGTGGCCGAGCACCTCCCGCGTGGCGTGGAGCGTCGCCTGCCAGATCTCCTCGGGCGCGTGCTCGACCCAACCCGGCTGCGGGAAGTGCTGGGCGAACTCCTGATAGCCCTTGGCCACGATCGACCCGGCCTCGTCGACCACCAACGCGGTGACGCCGGTGGTGCCGGCGTCGATGGCCGAGCGACTGCGTCATGGTGGCCGGAGGTGTTGCGGAGGATCTCCAGGATCCGCTCGTCGAGCCACTCGCCGGCCGGGTCGGCGCGCATCTCGTAGTTCTCGGTGCCGACCCAGGCGTTCAGGTCGGGGAACCCGAGCGCGTGCACCTTCTCCTCGACCTCGCGCTTCTGCTCGGGGGTGAGGAAGATCCGCTCCTCCTCGGTCGAGGCGGTCAGGTAGAGGTCGTTGAGGTCGAGCAGCCGGGCCAGCTCGGTCACCGGGTCCTCGTGATCGTCGACCCGCAGGTCGACCGCGATGTCGTCGAAGCCGCCGTACCCGGCCTCCTCCCGTACGACGAGCAGAGCGGCCGACTGCTTGCCGCGCTTGTCGCCGCCGGCGTCGTTGCCGGCGGTCAGCGCCGCCAGCAGACGCCGGCCGAGCGGGGCGTCGTCGTCGGAGAGTCTCCCAGGCGGCCTCCATGGCGAGCACGACCTCCTCGCCGGCCAGGATGTTGCCCTGGATGGCGTAGCCGTCGCCGGTCACGCCACCGGCCCAGTCGAGGCAGGCGTGCCCGGTGTGGCTGGCGGCTCCGCCGTCGACGTCGACGATGCCGACCTGGCGATGGTCGCGGCCGGGGTCGTCCTCGATCAGGCGTTGGATGGCGACGGATGCGTTGGCGCCGTCGTCGAGGTGGGCGAGAGCCTGGCCCTTGTAGGCGACGTTGGCGTCGGCCTGGGTGGCGATGGCGCCGACCCCGGCCACCGCGGCCGGGACGGC
This sequence comes from uncultured Actinomycetota bacterium, assembly GCA_963762105.1. Lineage (GTDB taxonomy): Bacteria > Actinomycetota > Actinomycetes > Propionibacteriales > Nocardioidaceae > Nocardioides. Next base: position 126,823 of record CAVXJG010000001.1, read on the forward strand.
CGACCCGACGGCCAGGAACTTGGAGGCGACGGCCACGCCCCACGACTCGCCGTCGGCGGAGCGGGCCACGATGGAAAAGGTCATGACGCGACCCTAGCGATCCGAGCCCTGTGGCTCGCGAGCCTGCGAGCGAGACACGGTTGAAGCGAGGAGATTGAGGAGGGTCGGCGCACACCGGAGCGAAGCGACGGGATGCGCGAGCCGTCTCGAAATCCACTTGCCTTCAAGCGCAGTTCAGGTTGCACGATGGCTCCGATGCTCCAGAGACTCGGGTTCCCACGACGTCGGGCGCGCATCGGCGGTTCGTCACCGCCATCGGGATCGACGCCATCGGCTCCGGCGTGTGGATGCCCGTCTCGATGATCTTCTTCCTTGCCACCACCGACTTGTCGCTGGTGCAGGTGGGGCTGGCCCTCTCGCTCTCGGCGTTGCTCTCGCTGCCGGCGGCGATCCTGGTCGGCCAGCAGGTCGACCGACTGGGGTCGAAGACCGTGCTGCAGGCAGGCAACGTGCTGCAGGCGGTGAGCTTCCTGCTCTACCCGTTCGTCGACCAGGTCTGGTCGGTTGCCCTGGTCGTGTCCGCGTCGGTCATCGGGCGCACGGCGTTCTGGGGCTCGTACTCGCCGATGGTCACGCTCATCTCGCCGCCGGGTGAACGGGAGAAGTGGTTCGGCTTCCTGGGGGCGCTGCGCAACGCGGGCTTCGCGATCGGCGGTGTCGTGGCCGGCGTGGCCCTGACGGTCGATGCCACCGCGCTGTACTACGCGGTTGCGCTGCTGAACGCCGCGTCGTACGTGCTCTCCCTCGTGCTGCTCGCCGGCGTGAGGGTCGACGAGCGCGCCGAGGAAGTCCGCCACGCCGACCCGAAAGAGGTCGTAGGCGGCTGGGGCGACGGTGCTGAGCGACCGCGGCTACCGGTGGTTCATCGCGAGCAACTTCTGCTACGCCATGACCTCCAGTGCCCTCAACGTGGCGATCCCGGTCTACGTCGTGGAGATGCTCGACCTGCCGGGCTGGGTCTCCGCGTCGGTCTTCGTCATCAACACCCTGATGATCGGCGTCGGCCAGGGACTGGTCGTCCAGCGGATGACCGGGGCGATCCGCGCCCGGATCGTCGCGCTGGGCGCGGTGCTGACGGCCGCGTCGTTCCTGATGCTGCTGGGCGCGGAGCCCCTCGGGGTGGCCGCGGCGATCGTGGTGATCCTGGTTGCCGCGGTCGTCTACACCTTCGGCGAGATGGTTGGCGGGCCGGTGTTGGCGACGTTGGCCGCGGAGTCGCCGCCGCCGGCGTTGCGCGGCCGCTATGTCGCGACCTGGCAGCTGTCGTGGAACGCCGCCTCCGGCGTCTCCCCGCTGCTCTATGCCTGGCTGCTGGCGCGCGGCAGCGCGCCCGCCATGCTGGGCCTGACGGCCATCGCGCTCGTCGGCGCGCTGGTCACGGTGCCGATGCGACGCCGACTGGCGCACGCCGACCGTCGAGTCACCAACCAGGCCGAGGCCGTCACGGCCTGAGCCGCGAAAGCGGGGTCAGGAGGCGAGGTCCTCGTTGCTCTCGATCTCCGCCAGGTCGGCCTGGGCCAGGGCCTCGTAGCGCTGGGAACCGTCGTCGCCCGTCGTGTGCTTGAGGCGGAGCCGCACCATGAAGTTGCCGACGCGGCTGAGGTGGGTGCCGTTGCGGACCGCCTCGGTCGCCGGGCCGCTCAGCAGGGCCCGGAAGAAGACCGAGTTCCCGCGCCGCACGGGCAACACCTTGTCGAGGCGCAGCCGGGTGGCGGCGTGGCCGCCGCCGAGCACGATCACGTCCTGGCCGGTGACGGCTTCGAGATCGGCGAACGACGGAACGGCGAAGACGAGTGACATGATCCCCCCAGATCAGAGCTGCGGACCCCCCAAGATCCGGCTCCCCCAGGGTGCCATCTCGAGCGCAATGTTGGGAATGGAATCGACTATCGGTCTAGACCCCGGGGGCCGCTCCAAGGCTGGCGAAGCCCGCGTCCCGCCGTACGGCGCCGGGTGGCAAGGCTCCTATTGCTGCTCTAGGCTCGACGGGCCCCTTGAACGATCCAACCTTCATCCGCAGGAGACCCAACCATGCGCGTCGGAGTGCTCACTGGTGGCGGCGACTGTCCCGGCCTGAACGCGGTCATCCGCGCCGTCGTCCGCAAGGGCGTCAACGTGCACGGCTTCGAGTTCGTCGGCTACCGCGACGGCTGGAAGGGCCCGCTCGAGGGCCTGACCATGACGCTCGGGATCAAGCAGTGCCGGGGAATCCTCCCGCGCGGCGGCACCATCCTCGGCTCGAGCCGAACCAACCCGTTCAAGATCGAGGGCGGCGTCGAGCGGATCCAGAAGAACATGGCCGCCGAAGGCGTGGACGCCCTCGTCGCCATCGGCGGGGAGGACACCCTGGGCGTGGCCACCAAGCTGGCCGACCTTGGCGTCAACGTCGTCGGCGTGCCGAAGACGATCGACAACGACCTGTCCGGGACCGACTTCACGTTCGGCTTCGACACCGCGGTCAACATCGCCATGGAGGCGATCGACCGCCTCCACACCACGGCCGAGTCCCACCACCGGGTCCTGGTCGTCGAGGTGATGGGTCGGCACGCCGGCTGGATCGCGCTGCACGCCGGCATCGCAGGTGGCGCCAGCGCGGTGCTGATCCCCGAGCAGCCCTTCGACATCGACGCGGTCTGCGAGCACGTCAAGAAGCGCTTCGAGACGCAGTACTCGCCGATCATCGTGGTCTCCGAGGGCGCCGTGCCCAAGGACGGCGGCGACATGACGCTGGTCTCCGGCGAGCTCGACGCGTTCGGGCACGTGCGGCTCGGCGGCATCGGCGACCGGTTGGCCCACGAGATCGAGACACGCACCGGCGCCGAGGCCCGAGCCGTGGTGCTCGGGCACATCCAGCGCGGCGGCACGCCGTCGGCTTTCGACCGCTGGCTGGCGTCGCGCTTCGGGCTGCACGCGATCGACGCGGTCGCCGACGGCGACTTCGGTGTGATGGTCGCGCTGCGCGGCACCGACATCGTCCGCGTCAAGCTGTTGGAAGGCACCGGCGAGCTCAAGCTGGTGCGCCCCGACGAGTACGCCGAGGCCGAGGTCTTCTTCGGCTGAGCCGGTGGTGACCGTCCCGATCACGGCCTTCTGCCGGACGTGCGCTCGACGTAGGTCCGCGCGGCCCAGGCGAGCAGGCGGTTGTCGCTGGTACGCCGCAGCGCCGCCTTCTGGAGGTGGAAACCGGCCGCGCGGACACCGCTGCCGAACACCTCCTGTGCCGTGGGAAGCCTGCCCGCTCGCTGGGAGAAGTCGCGTCGATAGCGCCTGAACAGAGTGCCGTGCGCGAGCGCGAGGGACGCCAATGCCGCCTCCGCTGCCTCAAGGAGCTCGGTATCGGACACGACGTCGAACGGCAGGTCCGACACGGGCAGCTGCTCCGGTACTAGGTCCGCGAGGTCACCGACGACCCGGACGCCGCGCCGCTGGAGCTCTCCGACCAGTCCCTCGCCGTACTGACGTGCCCAGGACACGTGCTCGGGCGGAAGTCGAAGCGGCCGCGATCGTTCGACCGCCAGCCGTGACCTGATGCCTTGCTCGATGACGAAGCGGTACTGCTCCTGGTTCAGTCGCGCGAGGACGTTCGGGTTGAGCCTCCGGATCACCTCCAGCTCGGCCGCACCGAGGGACACGTTGCGCGGCTTGGGCTCCGCGACGTCCCATAGCTCGATCGGCAGGGCGGTGGCCACGGCGAACCGTTCGAGCAGCGTTCGACTGCCTGCACCAGGTGGCGGCACGGTCATGACACTGATCCGCTCGACCGGGACAGCGGTGCTCCAGGCGTCGATCACACGGAGGGGGTCGTGGCGGATCCAGAACGCCGTGGCGGTAGGCACCACCCTCTGACGAGGTTCTCGAACGGCGCCGATGAAGTCCTGCCAGGTCGTGGTCTTGCCCGTCACCACGTCCTGCTGCCAGGCGGACACCACGGTCCTTGCCATGTCCCGGATGCCGATCACGACGTGGACGCGATGGTGAGCAAGGCTGCGGACCAACTTCCTGACGTGGCGTGGCCGGGCCAGCGCGAGCTCCTCCTCCGACACGACGATGCTGCGACCGGTGTACCCCGCCATCTCCTCCACCAGGCTGTTGAAGGCTCCCGCCACCAGGTCGGCGTCGTCGCCTCGGACCCGCTGGCCGAGGAGGTCGTACGCCGCCAGCCGGTGCGCGCGGTGCCGGCCCCCTGGGTACAGCACGCCGGCCTCGGCGAGCGACGCGTCGCGCGCGTCGAGTGCCGCCTGGATGGACGACGTCCCCGTCTTGGGCAGACCGACGTGCACATGGACGTCGACCATCAACGCCCCCGGACGCCTCGAGCACCGGGCGACGAGTTGCTCGTCGGCGGCGTGCCACCTGTGCTGCGCGTCCACATAGGAGGAATCTCGACCTGGCCGGGACCCAAGGGCATGGGGCACCAGTCCCGATCGGGTCGGGAACTTCGGCACCGAAGGCGTCGGGCGGTGTTCCTCGACAAGGGATCGCCGGCGTACGTCGGCGGCATCCTGGAGATGTCTTCGGCCCGGCTCTACGGCTTCTGGGGCTCGCTCACCGAAGCCCTGCGCACCGGCCTCCCGCAGAACGAGATCAAGACCGGTGCACCGGGCCTCTTCGAGGGCATCTACGCCGATCCCGAGCACCTCGAGACCTTCCTCGACGGGATGACCGGCCTTCAGCTCGGCGCCTTCACCGCGCTGGCGCACAAGCTCGACCTCAGCGGCCACACGACCTTCTGTGATCTCGGTGGGGCCAACGGCGAGCTGGCGGCGATCGTCGCGGCCGCCAACCCGCACCTCACCGGCCTCGTGTTCGACCTTCCGCCGGTCGTGCCGATCGCGAACGCCCACCTCGCTCGCGAAGGGCGTCGACGATCGTGTCACCGCCGTCGCCGGAGACTTCTTCGCCGACGACTTCCCGGTTGCCGACGTCTACTTCATGGGCAACGTCCTGCACGACTGGGACGAGTCCGAGAAGCAAGCCCTCATCGACAAGGCGTACGCGGGCCTGCCGCCCGGCGGCGTTCTCGTCGTCATCGAGAACGTCATCGACGATGCCCGTCGGACGAACGCGTTCGGGCTCCTCATGTCGCTGAACATGCTCATCGAACTGCCCGGCGGGTTCGACTACACCGGCGCCCAGTTCGACTCCTGGGCTCGCAAAGCCGGGTTCGCCCGCACCGAGGTCCTCCACCTGGCCGGGCCTACCAGCGCCGTCATCGCCTACAAGCACTGACCAACTTCCACGAATCAGGAGTAAGTCATGACCACTATCTCGCCCAGCAACCACACGTCGAGCCGGCGTGGCTTCCTCGGTCGAGCAGCGATGATCGCTGCCGCGCCGACAGCGGCAGCCATCGTCGGCCCGAAGCTCTTCGCGAGCAGCGCGTTCGCCGACGACGGTGACCTGCCGTCGTACGCCCCGTGCCGCCGAGCGCGTTCGGTCCCGCACTGAACGCCGACGGCTACTACGTCGGCCAGATCCACGACAACCTGTACTGGGTCACCGACGGCTTCTACCAGTCCATGTTCCTCGCCGGCGCCAAGGGTGTCGTCGTCGTGGACGCACCACCGACCATCGGCCACAACCTGCTGCGAGCCATCAACCAGGTGACCACCGAGACGGGCACCACGTCGAAAGTGACCCACCTGGTGTACTCGCACTTCCACGCCGACCACATCGGGGCATCCTCGATCTTCGGCGACAACGTGGTCCGGGTCGGACACGAGGAAACGCGCCGGCTGCTTCGCGAGGCCGGCGACCCGAATCGTCCGCCACCGACGATGACGTTCAAGGACCATCGCGTCCTCGAGTTCGGCCGCGATCGGCTGGAGCTCGAGTTCCACGGGCCAAACCACTCGCCGGACAACATCTTCGTCTACCTGCCCAGGCATCGCACGCTGATGGTGGTCGACGTGCTCTTCCCCGGCTGGGTGCCGTTCAAGAACCTGGCGGTGTCACAGGACATCCCCGGCTGGGTGCGGGCACACGACGTCGCGATGGACTACGGCTGGACAACGCTGGTGGGCGGTCACCTGGGTCGCCTCGGCGTCCGCGCCGACGGCGAGCTGCAGCGGCAGTACATCCGTGACCTCGACGACAGCGTGAGGCAGACGCTGGCGAGCCTGGACCCGACCCCGTACTTCCAGCAGTACGGCCCGTCGGGCAACGCGTGGGCGATCTTCAAGGGCTACCTCGATGCCGCTGCGATCCAGGCCGCCGCCCCGGTCGTCGACAAGTACGTGGGCGTGCTCGGCGGCGCAGACGTCTTCACGGTCGACAACGCGGCCGTGCTGTTCGAGTCGCTGCGCATCGATGCGGGAGCCCTCGGTCCGTTCGGGATCCGGCCGTAGGTACGACGAAAGCATCTGATCTTCAGTACTCTAAACAAAGTCTCGAGGAGAGGGTCAGCGCACATGGGAGAGTCTCGGGTTCAGCCCAGGAACGCCAGCGGCGGCCCCGGCGAGGAGGCCGCCGCCGGCAGGCCGCGTCGCGTCGACCGCGTCGCGTTCGGGCGCGAGTTCCCCTCCGGGGACGCGACGGCCACCGAGTGCGCGCAGAACCTGGTACGCACCGCAGAGCTCTTCCTCGACGCCGACTCGCGTGCGTTGCGGCGACACGGGCTCTCCATCCCCGCGCGCATCCTCCTGGGCACCCTGGAGGGAGCCGGCGAACCCCTCTCGCACTCGGCGATCGCCGAACGGCTCTTCGTGACGGGCGCGAGCGTCACCTCGCTGGTCGACACCCTCGAGCGACGGGGCCTGGTCCGGCGGATCCGCGACACCTCCGACCGGCGTGTGGTTCTCGTCCAGCTCACCGACGCGGCGTACCCCATCATCGACAGCTTCCTGGCCGAAGTGACCACGTTGCACGCCCATCAGTTCGCGGCTCGACGAGCAGGATCTCCGAGCACCCCGTACGCCTCCGGGATCAAGGCGCCACTCGATCGAACGCTCGATGCGGTCGGTTCTTCGCTCGCATGGTTTCGGAGACGTTCGCGCAGCCCGTTGCTAGCGACTCCTCAACCAACGAAGGCGGCGACCTCCTCAACCAACGGAGGCGGCGCCCCTCTCAGCCAGCGCTCGAGGTGGTGGCTTCTCTCGGTGATCTGGGCAACGATGTGGGCACCCTCGACCTCGGACCCAGGGAGACCGCATGAGCAGCCAGACGCAACCCACGGGCAGCTACGACGTCAACGCCGAGGAGCCCGATCTCCTGCGGGTGATGGGCCCCAAGCTCCTGCTGCTGTTCATCGTGGGCGACATCCTCGGCACCGGCGTCTACGCGTTGACGGGCTCGGTCGCCGGCGAGGTCGGCGGTGCCGCCTGGGCGCCGTTCCTGGTCGCGTTCGCGGTCGCGACCATCACCGCGATGTCCTACCTCGAGCTGGTCACCAAGTACCCCCAGGCCGCCGGCGCCGCGCTCTACACGCACAAGGCCTTCGGCATCCACTTCGTCACGTTCCTCGTCGCCTTCACGGTCATGTGCTCGGGCATCACCTCGGCCTCGACGGCCAGCAACGCCTTCGCCGGCTTCCTCAACGACGGCTTCGACCTCGGCCTCGAGGTGGGCGGCACCGGCCTGATGCTGCTGGCCCTCGGCTTCATGGCCCTCGTCGCGATCGTCAACTTCCGCGGCGTGGGCGAGAGCGTCAAGGCCAACGTCGTGCTCACGCTGGTCGAGCTCTCGGGCCTGTTGCTCATCATCTTCATCGGCCTGTACGCCGTCACGCAGGGCAACGCCGACTTCTCACGGGTGGTCGTCTTCGAGAGCTCCGACGACCGGGGCGTCTTCTTCGCGGTGACCGCGGCGACTTCGCTGGCGTTCTTCGCGATGGTCGGCTTCGAGGACTCCGTCAACATGGCCGAGGAGTGCAAGGACCCGGTCCGCGACTTCCCGCGGATGATGCTGACCGGGCTCGGCATCACCGGCACCATCTACATCCTGGTCTCGATCACCGCCGTGGCACTGGTCCCGGTCGGCGACCTGACCGACCCCGAGAAGGGCCAGGCGCTCACCCAGGTCGTGGCGGCCGGAGCACCCGACCTGCCCTTCGACCAGATCTTCCCGTTCATCGGCCTGTTCGCCGTGGCCAACTCCGCGCTCATCAACATGCTGATGGCCAGCCGGCTGCTCTACGGACTGGCCAACCAGGACGTGCTGCCGCGCGTCTTCGGTGAGGTGCACCCCACGCGGCGTACGCCGTGGGTCTCGATCATCTTCACGACGCTGATCGCCTTCGGGCTGATCATCTACGTCGTCCGTGCCAACGCCTCCGAGGGCGGCGCCGCCAACATCGCCCTGCTCGGCGGGACCACGGCGCTGCTGCTGCTTTGTGTGTTCACGGTGGTCAACATCGCGCTGCTGATCTTGCGCCGGCACCCGGTCGACCACGAGCACTTCCGCACGCCGACGTTCCTTCCCTATGTCGGCGCCGCGACGTGCTTCTTCCTGGCCGGGCCGTGGGCCCGCACGGACGAGCAGCTGGACCAGTACAAGATCGCGGGCGGCCTGCTCGTCCTCGGGATCGTGCTGTGGGCGATCACGTGGATGGTCAACCGCGGCATCCGGGCCAAGAAGACGGGCTTCCGCGACATCGAGCACCTGGAGGACAAGACGTAGGTGTACCCGGGGCTGCTCACTCGCCGTCGAGCACTGCTTGGATCTCGTCGGGGCTCATCGTCGCCTCGGTCCGCAGCAGCCACTGGACGCCGAAGGGGTCGCGCACCCGTCCCCAGCGCCCGCCGAACGGCTGGTCCGACATGGCGAAGACGACCTCGCCGCCCGCCGCCAGCACGGCTGCGGCGACCGTGTCCGGGTCGTCGAGCAGCACGTCGAGGATCGGCCCTGGTCCCATCGGGAGGGGGTCAGCGTCGTCCGCATCCTTGAGGGTGACGTGGGTCCCGAAGATCTCGGTCTCGGCGAAGACGACGGACCCAGCGACCTCGTAGCGGACGATCTCCCGGGCGCCCAGCACACGGGTATAGAAGTCCAGTGCCGACGCGGCGTCACTGAGCACCAGCTTGGGGCGGAGACGGTTCGTGGACATCCGTCCATGATGCCAAGCGGGCTGCGTAGTGGCACGGTGGTGGTCCGGCGCCCGGCAGAGGATCATCGCCGCCATGAGAGCGCGATGGGTGCTCGCGGGCGCGGCCGCGCTCTTCTACGTGATCGGGCTCCCGATCGACGTCGCCCTCGAGCGCGCCAGCGGCTGGTACGGCGGAAGCCCGCAGGAGATCCTCACCTTCGAGCCGGGCGTCCTCGCCTCGTTCGTCGTCGGCTGGCTGCTCGTGCTGCGCCGCGCCGGTGGGGTGATCGGCTGGTTGCTCGTCGGCAACTGGCTGGTGCTGACCATCGCCGGGATCGCCGGCACCTATGCCGGCTACGCCTACGGCACCGGGAACGACCTCCCGGGGGCCCGGGCGGCCGCCATCTGGGACACCCATGGGTGGCCGCTGCTGTTCGCCGGCGTGGTGGCCATCGCGTTCGTGGTCCCGGACGGCCGGCTGCTGTCGCGTCGGTGGCGGGCCGTGGCGTGGTTCGGGGCAGCGGCCTTCGCGGCGACCACGGTGGGCGGCGTGACGTCGTCGGAGACGCTCGACCGCCCGTTCGACGACGTCCAGCCCTGGGGCCTCGTGAGCGATCCGGTCAGCACGGCCATGCAGGTGCTCGGCCTGCTCGGGATGATCGTGACCCTGCTCCTGGCCGCCGTGTCGCTGGCGCTGCGCTACCGCCGTGCCGACCCCACCGGGAGACGCCAGCTCAAGTGGGTCGCACTGGCCGGTCTGCTGATCCCGGTGGCGATCATCAGCTCGAGCCTCGACCCGATGCCCGACTCGTCGGGTCCCGCAACCTGGCTTCCGTTCTCTCTCGTGCTGGTCGCCGTCCCGGTCAGCATCGGCGTCGCGGTGCTCCGCTACCGCCTCTACGACGTCGACCAGGTCGTCGCGACCACGGCCGTCTACGTCGTCCTCACGGTCCTGCTCGCGGCCGGCTTCGTCGCGGTGATCCTGCTGGGCGGCGTGCTCCTCGGTGGCGGCAGCCCGATCACCACCGCCGCCGCGACGCTCGGCGTCGCCGTCGCCTTCCGGCCGGTCCGGTCGCTCGTGCAGGCGCGCGTCGAGCGCACGTTCAACCCCCGGCGCTGGTCGGGGCAGGAGGCCGTGGACGCCTTCCTCGTCGACCTGCGCGCCGGCCGACGCGAACCCGAGGCGGTGGGGGAGGCGCTGGCCGCGGCCGTCGGCGACGAGACCCTCTGCCTCTACTACTGGCTGCCGACCCAGGAGGCCCACGCCGACGCCACCGGCACGCTGGTGCCCGAGCTGCCCGCTCAGCCCCGGGGCCGCACGCCCGTGCGCCGCGGCGACCTGCTGCTCGGGACCGTCGTGCACGCCGACCGGGCCGGCGTACGACGCGAGCTCGCGCACCTGCTCGTCAGGGCGGGCCTGGCGATCGAGATCGCCCGGCTGCGGGTCGAGGTGCTGCGCCAGCTGGCCGAGGTCGAGGGCTCGCGGTCCCGGATCGTCACCGCCGCCCTCGACGAGCGGCGCCGACTCGAGCGGGACCTGCACGACGGCGCCCAGCAGCAGCTGGTGGCGATCGGCCTCGACCTGCGACACGTGCAGGCCGGCCTCGACCCCGGCGACCCGTTGCAGGGTCAGCTCGACGACTCCGTACGCCGCCTGGGCGACGCCGTCCGCGAGCTGCGGGAGCTGGCCCGCGGCGTGCGTCCGTCGACCCTGGACGCCGGGCTGGCCTCGGCGCTCTCGGAGCTGGCCGGGCGCTCGCCGGTGCGCACCGTCTTGGACGTGACGGCCGAGCGGTTCCCGGCCGAGGTCGAGGCGGCGGCGTACTTCGTGGTGAGCGAGGCACTCGCCAACGCGCTCAAACACGCGACGCCGGCGCTCATCGAGGTGCTCGCCGACCGGGTGGACGGACGCCTGGTCGTCACCGTCACCGACGACGGACCGGGAGGGGCCGTTGCCGTGCCCGGCAGCGGGCTGGCGGGCATGGGTGACCGGATCGCGGCGCTCGGCGGGGAGCTCACCGTGGCCAGCCCGACGACCGGCGGCACCAGCGTGCGCGTGGAGCTGCCGTGCGAGTCCTGATCGCCGAGGACCAGGCGCTGCTGCGCGAAGGTCTGGCGCGGCTGTTCCTCGACGCCGGCCACGAGGTGGTCGGCCTCGCCGGCGACGCCGACGAGGCCCGCCGCGCGCTGGAGGCCGACCCTCCGGACCTGCTGGTCGCCGACATCCGGATGCCGCCCACGCACTCCGAGGAGGGGCTGGAGCTGGCCCGCCGGGTGCGCGAGCACCATCCCGACGTCGGCGTGCTGATGCTCTCCCAGCACGTGCACGGCGGCGTCGTCGACCTGGTCAGCCAACGCGGCTTCGGCTACCTGCTCAAGGACCGGGTGCTCGACGTGGCCGACTTCCTCGACGCCGCCGAACGCGTGGCCGGCGGAGGCTCCGCGCTGGACCCCGAGCTGGTGGCCACGCTCGTCCGGCGCGACGACGACGGGCTCGGCCGGCTCAGCGTCCGCGAACGTGAGGTCCTCGGCCTGATGGCCGAAGGCCTGACCAACGCCGGCATCGCGGCTCGGCTGGTGCTGACCGAGCGGACCGTCGAGAGCCACACCCGCAGCGTGTTCATGAAGCTCGGGCTGCACGGCGACGGCGACAGCCATCGACGGGTGCTCGCGGTGCTGTCGTACCTGCGCACGCCCCGCTAGCGGTGACCTGGCAACCGTTTCGTCGTACGGAAAGGTTGCTGGCCACCGCTGCCCGGCGTCTGCCCCAAGGAGCGGTGACCTGGCAACCGTTCCTCGTCCGGAAGGTTGCTGGCCCACCGCTGCCCGGCGTCGCCCACCAAGGAGCGCGCCCATCGGTAGCAGCACGCAAACCAGGTGGAGTGCTCGCCTCGATGCCGCGAGGTGCCGCCGTTCCTAGCGTTGGAGGAGCCAGCAACACCCACCAACGGAGGACACCATGACCACTCACCAGCCCGTCAACCACGGCGTCGACGTCGCCGCCACGCCCAGTCGCGTGTCATACATCAGCCTGATCCTCGGCATCCTCTCGGTGCCCGGCTCGATCCTGACCTGGGACACCCTGCCGGGACAGGGCTTCGCCTGGGGTCTGCCGCCCGCGCTGCTCGCCGTCGGTGTCGGCATCTACGCCGTCCGCAACGGCGCACCCGGCCGCTGGGCCGCCGTCACCGGCATCGTGCTCGGCGGCGCCATGGTCCTGATGATGCTCGTGTGGATCCTCGTCGGCGGGGACTGACGCGTCCGTGGGCGGCCGTCGCGTGCACAGCCCGGCGGCCGCCCGCGTACGCTGATCCGGTGACCCTTCGAGACGGCTCGTCCCTCGCCTCCTCAGGGACCGCCCTGGGGGACAGCTCGTCCGTGGCATCGGCCGGGTCGACCATCCCCACGCTCGAGGCGCTGCACGCGCTCGGACCCGCACAACAGCCGAGCTACCCCGACCGGGCCGCCGTCGACGCGGCCGTGGCCCGTCTGCGGACCATGCCGCCGCTGGTCTTCGCCGGCGAGTGCGACGAGCTCAAGAAGAAGCTCGCGGCCGTCTCCCGCGGCGAGGCCTTCCTGCTCCAGGGCGGTGACTGCGCAGAGACCTTCTCCGGCGTGACCGCCGACAACGTCCGCAACAAGCTGCGCGTGCTGCTCCAGATGGCCGTCGTCCTCACCTACGCCGCCTCGGTGCCGGTGGTCAAGGTCGGCCGGATCGCCGGGCAGTACGCCAAGCCCCGTTCCTCCGACCTCGACACCCGCGAGGGCGTCACCCTGCCGGCCTACCGCGGCGACGCCATCAACGGCTTCCCGTTCACCGCCGAGGAGCGGATCCCCGACCCGGCCCGCCTGGTCGAGGTCTACCACTCGTCGGCGGCCACCCTGAACCTCGTGCGCGCCTTCGTCACCGGCGGCTACGCCGACCTGCGTCAGGTGCACACCTGGAACACCGACTTCGTGCGCGAGTCGCCGGTGGGCCAGCGCTACGAGCGGGTGGCCAACGAGATCGAGCGGGCGCTGACCTTCATGCAGGCCATCGGCGCCGACCCCGACGAGTTCCACCGGGTCGACTTCCACAGCAGCCACGAGGCGCTGGTGCTCGAGTACGAGCAAGCCATGACGCGCATCGACTCGCGCACCCAGACGCCGTACGACGTCTCGGCACACTTCGTCTGGATCGGCGACCGCACCCGCCGCCTCGACGGCCCCCACGTGGAGCTGCTCAGCCACATCCGCAACCCGATCGGCGTCAAGCTCGGGCCGACCACCACGGCCGACGACGCCCTCGCACTCGCCGACAAGCTCAACCCCGACAACGAGGCCGGCCGCCTCACGTTCGTGACGCGCTTCGGTGCCGGCCGGATCCGCGACGGGCTGCCCCACCTCGTGGAGAAGGTCACCGCCGCTGGTGTCGACGTGGCGTGGGTGTGCGACCCGATGCACGGCAACACGTTCGAGGCGTCGTCGGGCTACAAGACCCGCCGCTTCGACGACGTCATCGAGGAGGTCCAGGGCTTCTTCGACGTGCACCGCGCGCTCGGCACCTGGCCCGGCGGCGTCCACGTCGAGCTGACCGGTGACGACGTGACCGAGTGCGTCGGCGGCGGCGAGGACCTGGCCGAGATCGACCTCTCCAACCGCTACGAGTCGGTGTGCGACCCGCGGCTCAACCGCGTGCAGTCCCTGGAGCTGGCGTTCCTGGTCGCGGAGATGCTGTCCGAGCCCGCTCGGGCCGCGCGTGCGCGGCACGAGCGATAGGCGAGGAGGTTGAGGAGGCGCACGCAGACCTCGCGGAGCGAGGGCTGCGCGTGCCGTCTCGAAACCCAGGCCTGAACCGGCCCGCAGCCCCCGTCGTACGCGCTGGTATGCGAACCTCACGCGTCCTCGTGGCGCTGGCTGCCCTGGTGCTTCCGCTCTCTTCCGCCGTCGCCACCTCGTCCGCCCCGGCGACGCCCGCGGCCGCGGGCGCCACCGTCACCGTGGCGAACATGGCGTTCAACCCGGCTGGGGTGACGGTCGGGCTCGGGGAGACGGTGACCTGGACCTTCCAGGACCTCACGTCGCACACCGCGACCTCCGACCAGGGTTTCTTCGACACCGGCGCGGCATCGGGTGGCGCCAGCAGGTCGGTGCGCTTCGCCTCGGCCGGCAGCTACGCCTACCACTGCACCTTCCACTCGATGATGCACGGCAGGGTGACCGTGCCGATGGCGGCCACCGGCTCGCCCAAGGCGGGCTGGAAGCTGCGCTGGCTGGCCGGCGTCAGCCCGAAGGGCCGGTCGTACGACGTCCAGGTCCGGCGCCTCGGCACGAAGACGTGGCAGAAGTTCCGCGCCGGGACCACGACGGGCAGCGGTCGGTTCGACCCGGGCTCGGGGAAGTGGCAGGCGCGAGCCCGGTCCGTCAAGGGGTCGTTCGCGCGGTCGGGGTGGTCGCCGGTGCTCACGCTTCCCGTCCCCTGAGGGGTAACTCCTACCCGGGCGGCCGTGGTCTGATGTTCGCGTGATCGACCTGCGCAGCGACACCGTCACCCGTCCCACCGACTCGATGCGGGCCGCGATGGCCGCTGCCGAGGTCGGCGACGACGTCTACGGCGAGGACCCGACCGTCATCGCCCTGCAGGAGCGGGTGGCCGGGATGTTCGGTCACGAGGCCGCGCTGTTCACACCCACCGGTTCGCTGGCCAACCTGCTCGCTGTCCGCTCCGTGGTGGCGCCGGGGCAGGAGGTGCTCTGCGAGTCCTCGGCCCACATCGCGCGGGCCGAGCTCGGCGCCCACGGCGCCGTCGGCGGGGTCACCATGCGCACCTGGACCTCCGCGCGCGGCGAGGTCGACCTGGCGGCGATCTCCGGGCTGTTCGCCCCCGACATGGGCCCGTTCTTCGTCCGCACCGCGGCCGTCTCGGTCGAGAACACCCACAACTTCGCCGGCGGTGCCGTGCTCCCGCTGGCCGACCTGCAGGCGCTCCGCTCGTGGGCGTCGTCGGTCGACGTGTCCGTCCACCTCGACGGCGCCCGGCTCTGGAACGCGCACGTCGCCAGCGGCACGCCGCTGGCGGCGTACGGCGCGATCGCCGACGTGATGAGCGTGTGCTTCTCCAAGGGCCTCGGGGCTCCCGTCGGGTCGATGCTCATCGGCTCGGCCGCCACCATCACCGAGGCCCGGGTGTGGCGCAAGCGTCTCGGCGGCGGGATGCGCCAGGTCGGGATCCTGGCCGCGGCGGCGACGCACGCCCTCGACCATCACGTCGAGCGGCTCGCCGACGACCACGACCACGCGCGGCTGCTGGCCGAGGCGTGCGGTGTCGACCCCGCTGGAGTCGACACCAACATCGTGGTCGTGGACCGGCCCGACGCCGCCGGCTTCGTGGCCGCCGCCCGCGAGGCGGACGTCCTGATCGCGGCCGTCGGTCCCCGCACGGTCCGCCTCGTCACCCACCTCGACGTCACGCGTGCCGACGCGCAGCGCGCCGCGAAGGTGCTCGCCGACCTCTAGCCGCTGACCCGCCCGAAACTTTCTGACGGGTCAGCCGGGGATGCCGACGAAGGTGACCTCGCTGACGGCGGTGTAGTTGCGGGCCGAGCGGCCCGTGCCCGGTGCGCTGACCGCGTCGAGCCTCAGCCGCACGGTCGAGGTGGTCACCGCGGTGATGTCGATGGTCTGCATCTGCTTGGTGGCACCGAGCGGCTGGGCGACCTCGGTCCCGTCCTCGAAGATCCAGGTGGCGGCCAGCACGCGGCGGTTGCCGATGTACCAGTTGAGCTTGCGACCGCCCTCGGCCGCCGTCTTGGCATAACCGTTGATCATCCCGACCCGGGTGAGCGTGGTCGGCGCGGCGAGCGTGAAGGTCAGCTCGGTGCCCGTGCCGTCGCCGGGCATCCGCCAGCACGTGTCCGGCAGCCCGTCGAGCATGTTGCCGGCGACGTAGGTGACCGGGTTGCCGGCCACGTCCTGGTTGGCCGGGGCCGTGCTCGGCGCCTGGGCGGAGGCCTGGGCCGCCACGTCGACGGGGTCGCCTGCGGGGATGGTCTCGATGGGGCTGGGCTCCGGTGTCGGGCTCGGGGTCTCGGCGGCCTCGGTCGACGCCGTCGCCGGGTCCGTGGTCGCCTGGGACTGGGTCGTCTCGGCCGCCGGCGTGTCCGCGGCCGAGGTGTCGTCGCCGGGGGCGAGCAACAGCCAGGCGCCACCCGCGGCGACCAGCAGCAGGAAGACGGCGGCGAGCGCCCAGGGCAGCCAGACCATCGGCACCTCGCGGGCGTGCCGGCCCGAGTCGTCGTCGTACGCCGTGGGCTCGAGCGCGACCGCAGTGGCCTCGGGCGACGCGGGCTCGGGCGGGAGAGGAGCGCGATGTGCGGTGACGGGGTCGGCTGGGTCGTCTGGGCCGCCGACCTCGTCGGCGAAGAGCGGGTAGCGCGCGGGGGTCGGGGTCGTCTCTGCCGGAGCGGGCTCGACCGGCGCGCGGACCGGGGTCCGCTCCAGGGTGTCGGTCCGCCAGTCGCCCGGCTCGTCAGGACCCTGGGGCTGGGGCTCCTGCGTCGTTGGCTCGTCGGACACAACGTGCTGCGGGGAGAGCACGGCCTGCCCGCAGCGCGGACAGTACGGCGCGTCGCCGACCTCGGCGCGACACCGAGCGCAGGTCGTCATCGCGAGTCTCCCTCCACCAGGCGAGCCGACCTCGAAGGCCGGTGCCAACCCGCCAATGTAGGGGCATTGCGAGCCGTCCGGTCAACTCTCCGCCCGGCGGAGGTGCCCTAGCCCGTGCGTGTGCGGTCGGCCGCGTCGACCCGCCCGAGCAGCGGAGGGATCCGTCGCACGGCCGACGCGAGCTCGCGCAGGTCGGCTCCGACCAGCGCTTGGGGGCCGTCGCACAGGGCCGATTCCGGGTCCGGGTGGATGTCGACGATCACGCCGTCGGCGCCGACGGCGATGGCCGCCCGGGCCAGCGGCACGACGAGATCCTTGCGGCCGGCTGCGTGGGACGGGTCCACGATCACGGGCAGGTGGCTGGTGGCCTGCACCACGGGGACTGCCGAGATGTCGAGGGTGTTGCGGGTGGCCGGCTCGAAGGTGCGGATGCCTCGCTCGCACAGCACCACGTCGAGGTTGCCGCGCTGGGCGATGTACTCCGCCGCCATCAGCCACTCCTCGACGGTCGCGGTCATCCCGCGCTTGAGCAGCACCGGCTTGCCCGACTGTCCGGCGGCCTGCAGCAGCCCGAAGTTCGCCATGTTGCGGGTGCCGATCTGCAGCATGTCGGCGAACTCCGCCACGACCGCCACGTCGCGGGCGTCCACCACCTCGGTGACGACCGGCAGCCCGGTCGCCTCGCGCGCCTTCGCCAGGATCTTGAGTCCCGCGACGCCCAGTCCCTGGAAGGCGTACGGCGAGGTGCGCGGCTTGAAGGCCCCGCCGCGCAGGATCGTGGCCCCGGCCGCGAGCGCCATGTGGGCCGACTCCATGGTCTGCGCGGCCGTCTCGACGGCACAGGGCCCGGCGAAGAAGGTGAAGGTGTCGGGACCGATCGGCACCTGGTGGCCGGGCGGCCCGACCCACACGGTGGACCGTTCGCGATGGTGCTGGCGGCTGACGAGCTTGTAGGGGTCGGAGATGCGATGGACATCGGCCACGCCGGGGAGCGTGCGCAGGTTGAGGTGGTGGAACGAGTCGATGTCGCCGACGAGCCCGATGATCGTGCGCGTGACGCCCTTGCTGACGAATGCCTCGCCACCGACGCTCTCCACCCGCTCCACGACGTGGGCGACGTCCGCGTCCGTGGCGCCGGGTGCCATCACGATCACCACGCCGTGACGCTAGGGGACCGGGGGTGGCGGCGCGGCCTGATATCGGCATCCGGACCGATGACGCCGAACCGTTAGCCCACAGACCCGTTCCGTTACCCGGCCTACACCGTCAGGTGGGTGACCTCGGCCTCGACCCTGCGGCGCGGCACCAGCTCGACCACGAGCATCGCCGTCAGCACCATCGCCCCGCCGAGGAGCATCCGCGAGGTGAGCGACTCGCCGCCGAGCAGCACTGCGAAGAACGCCGCGAAGACGGGCTCCATGCTCATGATGATCGCCGTCCGGGTGGGCGCCAGGTGGGACTGCGCCCAGGTCTGCCCGACGATCGCCAGCGCGCCGGCGAAGACCGCCATGTAGAGCAGCGACACCCACTCGGATGGCTGGTCGGGCAGCACGATCCCGTCGGGCGCCGTCACGACCAGGCAGATCACCGCGATCACCAGCAGCTGCACGATCGCCATGCCCATCGCCTGGCCGGGCTTGGACCAGGCGCCGAGGCCGACGATGTGCAACGCATAGATCATTGCGGCCACGAACGTCAGCGCCTCGCCGTAGCCGACCGAGACCCCGTCGAGCGTCAGCACCGCGATACCAACGAGGGCCAGCAGCACCGCTCCCCAGGTCACCAGCGTGATGCGGGTGTGCAGCAGCAGCGCCGCGAAGATCGGCGTGGCCACGACGTACATGCCGGTGATGAAGCCCGACACGGTGGCCGGCGTGTGCGCCAGCCCCGTCGTCTGCATGATCTGCGCGACGCCGTAGAGCAGGCCGAGCACGGCGGCGTGCCGACGCGAGTCTCGCGAGAGCCGCCCGACAGCCCGCGGCGACAGCACGAAGAGCACGATGGTGGCGATCGCGAACCGGACGGCCAGGAAGTCGAGCGGCGGGATCGTGTCGAGCAGGTCCTTGATCAGGATGAAGGTGCTGCCCCAGGACGCGGTGATCGCGAGCAGGGCCGCGGTCGCCAGGAGCTTCGTACGCCGCGAGGTGCTGCGGCCGGCCGGCTCCATGCGCGCCACGCTAGCGGCGGTTCAGATCAGACCCTCGAAATGAGCCAGAGCGTGACGGTCGAACCCTTGGGCAGGTCCGTGCCCGAGCCGGGGTCGACGGAGTAGACGAAGCCGAGTCCGAGGTAGTTGTCCACGTGCTCGATCGCGACGACGAAGCCGCGCTCCTCCAGGCTCGCCCGGGCCGCGTTGACGCCGGAGGCGACCAGGCCGCCGGGCACCTCGACCAGCTCGGGGCCCTGCGAGACGACGAAGGTGACCTCGTCGCCGCGGAACAGGGTGCCGTCGGGCGGGCTCTGGGAGATGACGTCACCGGTGGCGATCGTGTCGGAGTACTCCTCGGAACCGACGGTGACCTCGAAGCCCTTGCGCTCGAGGGCGGTGCGGGCCTCGATGAAGCTCTTGCCCGTCCAGTTGGAGACCGTCAGCGGCTTGCGGCCCTTGCTGACGATCAGGTCGACGACGGTGCCCGGCCGCAGGGTTGCGCCGGCGGCCGGGTCGCTGCGCAGCACGGTGCCCTTGGGCACGGTCTCCGACCAGCGGCCGATGGTCTTGCCGAACGCGAGGTGCGCCGTCAGCAGGGCGTCCTGCGCCGCGTCCTCGCTGCGGCCGTGGGTCTTCGGGACGTCGTATCGCTCCTTGCCGAGCGACAGCGTCAGCGTCACCGAGTCGCCGTCGAGGATCCGCGAGCCGGCCGCCGGGTCGGCCGCGACCACGCGCCCGGCCGGCACGGTCTCGGAGTAGACGGGGTCGCCGACGGTGACGTCGAGCCCGGCCGCCTCGAGCTTCTTCTCGGCGGGGTTCGCCATCATGCCGAGCACACCGGGGGTCGAGGTGTAGCGCTCGTAGCCGAACCACCACGCGCCGACGCCCGCGGTCGCCGCGAGGAGCAGGGCGAGGATCAGGAGGATCGGGCCACGTCGCGAACGCCGCGGTCGCCGGGCGGAGGTGATGCGGGCGACCGTCGGGGGTGGCGGCACGGGCCGGCGGTCGAGGGCGGTGGTCCGGCTGATCGCGGCCGGCGCCTGCGCGGGCGACGCGATGTCGGTGGCCATCAGCGCCGCGAACTCGTCCGCGTCGAAGGGCTCGGGCTCGGTGTCGTAGCGGATCTCCACGGGCTCGACCGGCGGGTGGGCCGGCCCGGCGCGCAGCGCGAGGTCGTTCGTCAGCTCGGGGTCCTCGCGGACGCCGTCGCGGAGGGCCTGCGCCACCCGGTGCAGCTGGTGCAGCAGCACGCCCGCGTCGGCCGGCCGCTGGTCGAGGTCGCGGGCGGTGGCCCGGGCGACCAGGGCGTCGACGTACGCCGGCAGGCCGGGCGCGCGCCGCGAGGGCGGCGGCACGTCCTCGTGCACGTGCTTGTAGGCCACGGCGATGGGCGACTCGCCCTCGTGGGGCTTGCTTCCGGTGAGCAGCTCGTAGAGCAGCACGCCCACGGCGTAGACGTCGGCGCGCGCGTCGGAGCGGCCGTCGACGACCAGCTCTGGCGCGAGGTAGGAGACGGTGCCGATCAGCACCCCGCCCGTGACCGTGTGCTGGGTGTCGGCGCTGACGGCCTTGGCCAGCCCGAAGTCGGCGACCTTGACGCGGCCGTCGTCGGCGATGAGCACGTTCTCGGGCTTGACGTCGCGATGGATCAGGCCGGCCCGGTGGGCGCTCGCCAGCGCCGAGAGCACCGGCTCGACCAGCGCCAGCGCTCGCGCGGGCGACATCGGGCTCTCCTTGCGGATCACGTCGCGCAGCGTGTGCCCGGCGACGTACTCCATGACCAGGAACACCGTGCCCTCGTCGTGGCCCTGGTCGAAGACCGCGACCACGTTGGGATGGTCGAGCCGTGCGGCGGAGCGAGCCTCGCGCACGAAGCGGGCGGCGAACTCCTCGTCGTCGCCCAGCCCGGGGTGCATCACCTTGACGGCGCACTGACGGTCCAGGCGCAGGTCCTCGGCCAGGTAGACGCTGGCCATCCCGCCGCGGGCGATGCGTCCGCCGATGCGGTAGCGACCGTCGACGACCGTGCCCACGAGGGGATCGGACATCACGGCGCCACTGCCCGTGCGGGCGCGCCCAGCTGGCTGCACTCGACCCTCCTGTGCACCGGTCGGGGAAGGATCCGGTCTGGCCCATCGTACGGAGCCCAGCTCGGACCGCCACTCCACGTCCACTCCCGGCGTGGCGCGGGTCACTGCCTCCTGACAGAGTTGGACCCATGAACGACCAGCCCCTCGCCCAGATGGACCTGGCCACCCTCGTCGACGAGTGGCTCGACTGGGCCGCGGTGGCCGAGCACCTCGGCGTCACCGTCTCCCGCGTGCGCACGATGATCCGCGAGCACGAGCTGGCAGCCGCCGTCCCGACGCCCGGCGCCGGGCAGCAGGTGCCCGCGGGCTTCGTCCAGGAGGGTCTCGTCGTCAAGGGTCTGCCAGGGCTGCTCACCGTCCTGCACGACGGTGGGTACGACGACCGCGAGTGCATCGCGTGGCTCTACCTCGACGACGACTACCCGGGCCGGCCCATCGACGCGCTGCGCGAGAACCGTGGCGCCGAGGTCAAGCGCCGTGCCCAGGCGATGGCCTTCTGAGCGGCGTACCGACGACTGGATCGTAGGGTGACCAGATGAGCGGACTGGCGGGACTGTTGGCCGGACGGAAAGAGCCGGGCATCTACCAGTGGCACGGCGCCTTCGGCCCCGAGGACGTGCGGCACACGGTCGAGCATGCGGGCTGGCACTTCGCCCACATCGACGGCTGGCACGGTGACACCAAGGCCGACTTCCTGCGGGCCGTCGGCGAGGCGCTGTCCTTCCCCGACCACTACGGCCAGAACTTCGACGCCCTGGCCGACTGCCTGGGCGACGTGGTGGCCGGAGACAGCAACGGCTGGCTGCTGCTCTGGGACGGCTGGGGCCCGCTGGCCCGCATCGACGAGCGCGCGTTCTCGGTCGCCCTCTCGGTGCTCGGCGGCCGGGTCAACGCCGACCGGGGCGGACCGTTCGCAGTGGTGCTCCGCGGCGAGGGCCCCGTCGTGGCCGGAGTGCCCAGCCTCGACTAGCCAGGTCAGACGACCCGGTCGGTGGCCGCGGCGGCGAGCTCGCGCAGCACCACGCGGGCCGGCTCTCGCACCGACGAGGCATCGAGGCGGCTCAGAGCATGCGTGACCAGCTCGCCGATCACCTTCTCCACATGGGCGTGCGCGCCGGAGTCGTCGATGATCCGGCGCAGCTCGGTGACCTGGTCCTCGGCGAGTGGCGTGCCGAGCGCTGCGTCCAACCGGGCGGCGTCCTCGGCCGTGGCACCGTCGAGCGCCAGGGCGACCAGCACGGTCCGCTTGCCCTCGACCAGGTCGTCGCCCGCGGGCTTGCCGGTGGCTGCCGGGTCGCCGTACACGCCCAGCAGGTCGTCGCGGAGCTGGAACGCCTCGCCGAGCGGCAGCCCGAAGGCCGTCAGCTCGGCCAGCTGATCGGGCCCGGCACCGGCGAGGCTGGCGCCGATATGGAGGGGCCGCTCGATGGAGTACTTCGCCGACTTGTAACGCAGCACTGTCATCGCGGCGTCGACGTCGGCCCGGCCGCGCGCCTGCACGGAGACGTCGAGGAACTGGCCGGTGATCACCTCGGTGCGGCAGAGGTCGAAGATCTCGAGAGCGGCGGAGACCCGTTCGGCCGGCAGGCCGCAGCGGCGCAGCAGCTCGTCGGACCAGCTGAGCAGCAGGTCGCCGAGCAGGATCGCCGCGGCGGCGCCGTACTGGTCCGGGTCGCCGCGCCAGCGGTCGTCGCGGTGGGCCCCGGCGAATGCGCGATGGGTGGCGGGGCGCCCGCGCCTGGTGTCGGAGGCGTCCATGTAGTCGTCGTGCACGAGCGCGCTGGCGTGCAGCATCTCCAGCGCCGCGCACGCCCGGAGCAGTGCTTCCTCGTCGGGGGCGTCCTCGTCGGTGACCTCGGCCACCGCCCGGTAGCCCCACCAGCAGAACGCCGCGCGGAAGCGCTTGCCGCCGGAGACGCAGCGCCGCCCCTCCTCGAGCAGGCGCGCGGCGTCGGAACCCAGCGGAGCCAGCCGTTCGGCCATCTCGTCGAGGAATTCGTCGAGGGCCTTCTGCAGCCGCTCGCGGAAGCCGGCCTGGTCCCACGACGTCATGGCGACGAGGCTAGTGGCCCGCCGAAGATGGACCTCTGCCCGGTCGGCACCGCCCGTTTCCTTAGACTCGTGCGTATGGACGACGACGTACGCACCATCGGCCAGCTCATCCGCGAGGGTGAACGGTCGATCTCGTTCGAGTTCATGCCACCCAAGGACGAGGCCGGTGTCGAGCAGCTCTGGGCGGCGATCCGCGACCTCGAGCCCTACCAGCCGACGTTCGTGTCGGTGACCTACGGCGCGGGCGGCACCACCCGCGACACCACGGTGGCGATCACCGGACGGATCGCCCGCGAGACCTCGCTGCGGGCCATGGGCCACCTCACCTGCGTCGGGCACACGCGGGAGGAGCTCACCGAGATCCTGCGGTCCTACGCCGACGCGGGTGTCCGCGACGTCCTGGCCCTGCGCGGCGACCCCAAGGAGGGCCCGCGGGCGCCGTGGACGCCGACGCCCGGCGGCCTGACGTACGCCCACGAGCTGGTGGCGATGGCCCACGACATGGGTGGCTTCAGCATCGGTGTGGCCGCGTTCCCGGAGGCTCACCCGGGAGCGGCCTCCAAGGACGCCGATGCGCGGGTGCTGGTCGCCAAGGCCGAGGCCGGCGCCGACTTCGCGGTCACCCAGCTGTTCTTCCGGTCGTCTGACTACGCCGCGCTGGTCGAGCGGGTCCGGGCGCTGGGCTGCGACATCCCGATCCTCCCGGGGATCATGCCCATCACCAACCTGCGCCAGGTCGCCCGGATGGCCGAGCTGTCCGGCGCCGACCTGCCCGACGAGGTCACCAGCCGTTTCGAGGGCCTGACCGAGCCGGCCGACGTACGCCGCGTCGGTGTCCAGATCGCGACGGAGCTGTGCCAGCAGGTGCTCGAGCTCGGCGCTCCCGGCCTGCACTTCTACACGCTCAACCGGTCCCGCGCGACGCTCGAGATCTTCGAGGCGCTGCGCATCACCGTCTGACCCGACCCCGGTCGCTAGCCTCGGCGCATGCGCACCGTCACCGTCATCGGCCAGGGCAGGGCCCAGGAGGTCCCCGACACCGTCGTCGTCCGCGTCTCGGCCGCCCACCGAGCGGCAGGCGTCGCCGAGGCGCTCGCCGGCGCCGACTCGGCGGCCACCGAGATCGTCGCCGTCGGTGGTCGGCACACGAACCCCGCGCAGATCTCCTCGACCAACCTCAACGTCTGGCCGGCCTACGACAACCAGGGCAAGCAGTCCGGCTTCGAGGCCCGGCACAGCCTGCAGCTCTCGTGCTCCGACGTCACCAAGGCCGGCGCGCTGCTGGCCGAGCTGGCGACGGCCGTGGGCGACCGGCTCCAGGTCGAGAGCCTGGGCATGGAGGTCTCCGACCCGGGCCGGGCCCTGATCAAGGCGCGCGCCGCTGCCTATGCCGACGCGGTGGCCAAGGCGGGCCATCTCGCCGAGCTGGCCGGCACCCGGCTGGGCGAGGTCCAGGCGATGGCCGAGGGCAGCGTCATGCCGTCGCCGTTCACCGACTTGGCGGCAGGCGGGCGGCAGATGGCCAAGTCCGTCGCGATCGAGCCGGGGGAGACCGCCCTGACAGCGTCGCTGACGATCACCTTCATGATGGTCTGACCCAGACCTAGGCCTCCTGGGCCGGACCGACCAGCTGGGCCACCAGCGCGGCCGACAGCCCGACGAAGGGCAGGCCGGCCCCGGGGGTCGCGTGCGCGCCGGCGGCGTACACACCCGGGATCGGGGTCTGGGGACCCAACCGGCGGAACGTCGTGCGCCGGCCCTGCCAGCGCACCCCCAGCGGAGACCCGCCCCACAGGTCGACGAGGTCGCGGGGGGAGCGGTCGATGCGCGCGACCACCTGGGGACGCAGGTCGACGCCGCGCCGCGTCAGCGCGAGCAGCACGTCCTCCGCGAGCCGGCCGCGCCCGTGGACCGTCAACGTGGACCGGCCGTCGGGGGCCTGGCCGCCGGTGCGAAGGACGAGCAGCGGGTCGCCGTGCAGCACCGTCTCGGGGGAGAGGACCGGGGGCTCGCCGTCGAGCCCGAGGTGGCAGACGACCGGGGGGAGGGCGGGCATCGTCGCGCGCACGAGAGGGGCGAGCGTGGGCAGCCGACGCGGGTCGACCGCGACGACCACGACATCGGCGTCGACGGGGCCGTCGTCGGTAGTCACGCCGACCGCGCGGCCGTCGCGCACGAGCACGTCGTGCACTTCCATGCCGGTGCGGACCTCGACCTTGCGGGTGCCCAGTCGCCGCTCGAGGGCTGCGGTGATGGTTGCCATCCCGCCAGGGACCGTCCAGGCGCCGAACCGCTGCTCGACGTACGCCGTCACCCCCACCCAGGCCGGCACGTCGCGGGGCTCGTGACCGTCGGCCGTCGCAGGGTGTGTCGCCATCAGCTGGAGCCGCTCGTCCTTCAGGCCGCGGACCCGCCGACCCAGCGTCTCCCGGCTCCTGAGCCGGGCGGCCAAGGGAGCCGGCAGGTGGTCGCGGTCCCAGGGGCGCTCGAGGTACTCGCGGCGCAGCACCTCCCAGTCGTCGTCGTAGGACGCGACGTGGTCGACCCAGCGTCGGCCCAGCCCCTCGCCGAGCTCGTCGACCGCCGCGATCTGCGCCGCCCGCGAGCCGCCGGGCAGGCGCACCGACGAGCCGTCCTCGAACCGGTGCTCGCGCAACACCTCCAACGGCACCAGCTCGAGCTCGCGCTCGAGCGGCCGGCCGGACTTGCGGAACAGGTCGCGCAGCACCGCCGGCAGCATCGTGTGCGTCGGCCCGGCGTCCCAGGTGAACCCGTCGGCCTCGACGGTCGTCAGCGCCCCGCCGAGCCGCTCCGCCCTCTCCAGCAGGGTGACCTCGTGTCCGAGCTTGGCCAGCCGGACGGCCACGGCCATCCCGCCGAACCCACCCCCGACCACCACCACCCGCGCCATGCGCGCACCCTAGCCAGCGGCGGATGCCACCGGCTGGCGCACAGGAGCGGTGGGTTGGCAACCGTTCCTGTCGCGCGATCGGTTGCTCGCTCACCGCCGCCGGGCGCCGCCACCCAGCCGCGCATCCGAGCGGTGGGCTAGGCACCGTTCTCGTCGCGGAATCGGTTGCTCACCCACCGGCGCCCGACGTCCACCAGGTCAGCGGAGGTCGGGAGGTGCGGTGAGCGTGCCGAAGTCGGAGCCGTACTCGCGGTCGAGGAACTCGTAGAGCGCCACGTTGAGGGTGGCCAGCCGCACGCCGGGGACGAGGGCGGCGCAGGGGTCCACCTTGGCGAAGAGGCCGGATGGAGTGTCGGCCATCACCAGGCTGCTACCGGTCTCGTGGTCGGCGCGGACGAAGCGGCCGTTCGCCCACGACACCGGGAAGCCGGCGTCGCCACCGATCACGATGTCGGGACACAGAGCGATCGGCCGCCCACTGGGCTGGGCGTCCATCATCGGGAGCAGGGTCTCGATGTCGGCGACGCCGAGGCCGGGGTCCTCGCCGAGCACCAGGGCGTCCTGGAGGAAGGCGAAGAGCCGTCGGTCGACGCTGGTCACGTGCGTCACCCCCGCCGAGGCGCGGGAGTTGAGCTCGGTCGGCCGGAAGCCGTCGGCGGTCAGCACGCCGTCGATGCCGAAGGCGCCGCGATAGTCGTACGCCGCCCGGAGGTGCTCGCCGACGCGCACGGCCGCGGCTCGCATGGCCGCCCGGTCGTCGGCAGGCGGGTCCCAGTAGGTCGACAACCCGCCGTACTGGAACCTGCGTGCGCCTTCGTCGCGCAGGATCGAGATCTCCACGGGTCGGAGGGCCACGGTCCCCGTGGGCAGCACCAGGCCGTGGATCGAGCACGGCACGCCGTCGAGGAACGGCATCACGCGCACGCGGTCGCAACGCGGCAGGTACCACGCCAGCGCCTCGGCCCGGTCGTGGTCGTCGCGGACCCAGCGCACGTAGTTGCCGCCGCCGTTGAACCCGTCGCGCGCATCGCCGGACCACACCGCGCCCAACGGGCCGGCCAGCTCGCGGGTGGCCGCTGCGAGGGCGTCGGCGTCGGTCGGGACGATCGCGTACGGCGCCCGGTCGACGTCGGCGGCGGCCCAGATCCCGTCGGCGAGCATCTTGTCCTCGAGGGCGAAGTACGCCGCCGGCCGACCCGACAGCACCGGTCGGCCATCGATCGGCTCGTCGGTGGTCACGAACGGGCTGCAGTGCCAGCCACCCCGCCGCTCGGGGTCGAAGGAGTCGATGGCGGCGGACACCTCGGGCGGCAGGGAGCGCGCCAACTGGTCGAGCGCGCGCATCTCCTCGGTGACGTTGGCCGTCGGCGGGGGTGCCACCTCGACGACGGCGCACTCCTGCTCGGTCGGAACCACCCCGGCACCGCGGGCGGTGACCACGGCCAGCGCGCTGCCGCCCAGCTCGCGCACCCAGCCGACGGGCTCGGTCTGGGCGGCGAGGATCCCGGGTCCGAAGATGACCGGCCGGTCGGCGTACCGCTGGCCGAGGCGGCGGGCGACCCGGGCGCGGATGTGGTCGTCCGCCAGGTCCATGCCCGCACGCTAGCCGGGCCGCGTAGGTTGGCGCGGGTGCCCGACCCGAGCCTGGTGCTGCTGCTCGGGACGAGCGTCCTCGTCGGTGCCGTCGTACAGGCGAGCGTGGGGTTCGGGATCGCCGTGGTGGCGGCACCGTTCGTGGTGTGGGTGGCGCCCGAGCTGATGCCCGGAGCCATGCTGGTGTGCGGGTTCGTGATGCCGCTGATCCAGCTGACGACCGGGCCGCGGGAGATCGACTGGCCCAGTCTGCGAGCATCGCTGGCGGGGCGGATCGCATTGACACCGGTGGGGGTCTGGCTGGTCGCCGTGTTCAGCACCCGCCTGATCGCGGCCATGGTCGGGCTGCTCGTGCTCGTGGTGGCGCTCGCGTCGGCGTGGGCGCCGGCCTTCCCCGCCCGGCCGCGCAACCTGTTGCTGGCCGGCGCGCTGACGGGCGTCTCCGGTACGTCGGCCGCGGTCGGCGGCCCGTTCGTGGCGATGACGCTCCAGCACGAGCCGCCGGCGCGGATCCGTTCGACGCTGGCGGCGTTCTTCACCGTCGGGTCGATGGTCTCGATGGTTGCGCTGGTGATCGCGGGGGAGTTCACCCCCGAACAGCTGCTCTGGGGCGCCCTCTTCGTGCCGTTCCTCGTGGTCGGCTACCTGTTGTCGGGGCCCGTCGCGAGGCGCATCGACGCGGAGCGGATGCGCGTCGTGGTGCTGGTCTTCTGCGTGGTGGCCGGCCTGTCGATCCTGCTCCGGGTGGCGCTGACCTGAGGGGTGGGCAGTCCTCAACCCGGTGTGGTCGTGGGCTCCGGCGCGTCGCGGTTCTTCCAGCGACGCCAGCCGCGGCGGACGAGCCTGGCGAGGAAGTAGAGCATCCCGAGGCCGAGGATCAACAACAGCGCGGCGATCGCCGCGGCCGCCCGCGGGTGCTCGATCGCGAACCACACCAGCGTCAGCACGGTGATGTCCTCGGTGATGCTGGCCGCGATGTTGCTGACCGGCTCGGGCGAGGAGTTGATCGCCAGCCGGCTGCCGGCCTTCACCAGGTGCGACAGCAGCGCCGTCCCGCCGCCGACCACGCCCAGCACCGCCTGGTCGAGGGAGGAGGCGTCGCCCGCGAGGAGCACGCCGATGACCGCGCCGACGGTCGGCCGGATCGCCGTGGAGATCGCGTCCCACGTGGAGTCGATGTAGGGGATCTTGTCGGCGATGAACTCCATCGCGAAGAAGAACGCCGCCACCGCCAGCACGTCCCACTGGCCAAGCACGTCGGGGATCTGCGTGAAGTCGTTGACCCGGTCGGCGATGCCGAGCACCAGCACGACCAGGTAGGCGTTGACGCCGCTGGCCCACCCGCTCGAGAAGACCAGGGGCAGTGCGTCCATGGTCCCCAAATCTAGTGACCCGGCTAGTCCTCCGCAGCGATCACCCGCGCCAGCGCCTCGGCGTCGCGCCCCACCACGGTCGTGCCGTCGGCGGCGGTGATGATCGGACGCTGGATGATCCGCGGGTGGGCGGCGAGGGCGGCGTACCAGGCGTCGCGGTGCTCGGCCTCGCGCGGCACGTCGACACCCTCCTCGGCGGCCTCCTTGCGGCGTGCGATGTCCCAGGGCTCGAGGCCGAGCCGGGCGACCACGTCGCGGAGCGTCGCCTCGTCGGGCGGGTCGTCGAGGTAGCGGCGCACGGTGTAGTCGACGCCCGCTGCGTCGAGCTCCTCGACCGCCACGCGGCACTTGCTGCAGGCGGGGTTGAGCCACAGCTCCATGTCTCTACTCCACCTCGATCTCGGTCGCGCCCGTCATGGTCAGCAGCTCGTCGTACGTCGTGGAGTAGACCGCCGCCGGGTGGCCCGCGGCGGCCCAGATCACGTCGTACTGGCGCAGCTCGCGGTCCAGCCACGTCGGCACGGTGGAGGGGTGGGCGATGGGGGAGACGCCGCCGATCACCTGGCCGGTGTGCTGGCGGACGAACTCCGGCGTGGCGCGACGCAGTGCGGGTACGCCGATCCGCTCGGCCGTCGCTTCGGTGTCGACGCGGTGGGCGCCCGAGGTGAGGATGAGCACGGGCGCGTTGTCGGCGTCGAAGAGCAGACTGTTGGCGATCGCCCCGACCGGACAGCCGAGCGCCGCCGCCGCGAGTGCCGCGGTGTGCACCGACTCTGGAAGGATGACGATCTCGCCCGCACCCCCGCGGGCGGCATGGGCGGCACGGAACCGGGTGATCGCTGCGGGTTCGCTCGGCATGGGCCGACCCTAGCGAGGACGACGGAGGGCTCGATGGGTCGGCAGTGGCCGGATTCGGTGGTCAACGCGCTGCGGTGCGTGACCGCCCTGGCCGGGCTGATGGCGCTCGGCACCGTGCTCACGATCATCTTCGAGGACGACCTGATCCGGTCATGGGCCGAGGGCAACCCGGGCGCCCGCGAGATCCTGCGCGAGGGCGGCGTCGAGGCGCTCCAGAACAGCTCGATCACCCCGCCTGCCTTCGTGCCGGTCGTGGTCGTGCTGTTCGTGGTGATGCTGTGCCTGTTGGGGGTGCTGCGGGTCTTCCTCCGCGAGGGCTACGAGTGGGCCCGGGTGTCGCTCGCGGCCGTCGCGCTGCTGGTCGGCCTCGGCGCCGGCATCATCGCCTTCCGCGAGGACCCGCCCTTGGTGTTCGTGGTCGTCTCGGTCCTCACCATGCTCGTCGACCTCGCGCTGCTGGTCTTCTTGGCGCACCCCGACACCACCGACTACATCCACGGTGCCTGGCTGGTCCACCACGACGCGGCCGACGTCTCCGACGCCGGCTGATATTTCGAGTCTCAGGCGGTGGTCGAGCCGGGTCTCGACACGCCGCTCGTCCCTCACGGCGGCTCGACCACCGATACATGTGTCGAGACCTTGACGCGCTGTCGGCGTGGGCCTGTATCGTTCCTCTAGTCGAACACATGTTCGATCCGATCCGGTGGGAGCGACCTCGACCCCGCTTCCGCCGGATCGACCGGGGTCGACGAGCCGGAGGTGGACAAGATGCGACGTTACGACGACCCCGTGGAGGTGCGCCGGGGCGATGAGAGCCCCGAGCAGTTCCTGTGGCGTGGCCGGCTGTGGAAGGTGCGGGCGGTGCTCGCCCACTGGGTGGAGACCGGCCCCTGGTGGCAGTCGGGGGGCGTGCGGGCGGTGATCGGCTCCGACGACCCGGCCGAGAGCCTGACCAACAACTCGGCCAACAGTTCGGCCGGCAACTCGGCCGACCTGCTGGCCGAGCGCGAGGTGTGGCGGGTCGAGGCGTCCCGGGGCCGCGCGGTCGCCACCGAGCCCGACGGCGGCGGCGTCTTCGACCTGTCCTTCGACTGGAACGACGGCACCTGGCTGCTCGTCGGCTGCGCCGACTAGGAGACGCGATGACCACCACGCAGACCACGCAGACCCTGGGCCTCCCGCTGAACCCCTACGCCCTCCCGGCGACCACCCACTCCTACCTCGCCCGCGCGGCCGAGTCGCTGAGCGAGGCGATCACGGCCACCGACACACCCACCCGCTACGCCTGCGCCCACGTCGCGGCGCTCCGGGCGGCGGCGGCCCTGCTGGCGGCGCGCGCCCATCCCGCGCCGACCCGGCGGCGGCAGCAGAAGAACGCCTGGGTGCTGCTGGCCGAGGTCGCCCCCGAGCTGGCCGAGTGGGCCACCTTCTTCGCGGCGGGCGCCGCCAAGCGGGCCGCTGCCGAGGCCGGCTCGACCCGGGCCGTCACCGAGCGCGAGGCCGACGACCTGCTCCGCGACGCCGACCGGTTCCTCGGGGTGGTCGAGCACGCCCTCGGCCTGGCCCCGCACCTGCCGCACGCCGGCCGGGTCGTGGCCACCGGCCACCTGGCCGTGCGCTCCGCAAGCTGACCCGGCGACCTCCCCGATGGACCCCTTCACCCATCTCCACGTCGCCTCCGGCTACTCCCTCCAGTACGGCGCCTCCCACCCCCACGTCCTGGTGGAGCGGGCGGCCGAGCAGGAGATGGACACCCTGGCGCTGACCGACCGGGGCGGCACCTACGGCGCGGTGAAGTTCGCCCAGGCCTGCCGGGCGGCCGGGATCCGCCCGGTGCTCGGCGTCGACCTGGCCTACCGGCCGGTGGCGGCCGACTCCCGCCGGTCCGGCCGGTCGAGAGCCCGGACCCCCGTCCGCGGCGGCGCCTTCCGCGACCCGGCCTGGGACAGCCTGCCCCGGGTCACCCTGCTGGCCACCGCCGGCGGTCCCGGGGGAGGACGGGCTGGCTGGGCCGCGATCTGCCGACTGGTCGCGGCGGTGCACCTGGCCGGCGAGCGCGGCACGCCCGTGGCCACCCTCGACCTGCTGACCCCGTGGCTCTCCTCCGGCGCGGTCACGGTGCTGCTCGGGCCGGCCTCCGAGCTCGGGGCGGCGGTCACCCGGCGCCGCGACGACCTGGCCCTGGCAGCGCTCGCCCCGTGGCGCGAGGTGGTGCCGGCCGAGAACCTCCTCGTCGAGCTGGTCTCCCACCGGCTCGGCGGCGGCGGTGCCAGGGGAGCCGGCCAGTGGGGTCCCGGCACCGCCCCTCACGCCGCCCGGATGGCCGGGCTCGCCCACCGCGAGGGGATCGGCACGGTGCTCTCCAACGCCGTGCGCTACGCCGACCGCCGCGACGCCCCGATCGTCGACGTCCTCGACGCGGCCCGGCGGCTGGTCGCCCTCGACCGGCGCCACGTCGACCGCGGCAACGCCGAGGGCTTCCTCAAGTCCGGCAAGCAGATGCACGAGGTGGCCGAGGAGATCTGTCGGCTGGCCGGCCTCGAGGGCGCGGGCGGCGAGCGGGACGTGCACCGGCTGCTGGCCCGCACCCGCGCCGTCGCCGACCGGTGCGCCCTCGACCCGCGCGCCGACCTGGGGCTGGGCGAGGTGCACTTCCCCGAGCTCCGCGAGGCCGGGGTCACCGACGCCGACGCCGCGCTGCGGGCTCGCTGCGAGGCGGGCGTCGGCGGACGTTACGGCTCGGCGCCGCGGCAGCGGATCTGGAAGCGGCTCGACGACGAGCTGGAGCTGATCGCCGGGCTCGGCTACGCGTCGTACTTCCTGACCGTCGGCGACGTCACCGACCTGATCCGCGAGCGCGGGGTGCGCTGCGCGGCGCGCGGGTCGGGGGCGGGCAGCCTGGTCAACTACCTGCTCGGGGTCTCCGGGGTCGACCCGATCCGCCACGGCCTGCTGATGGAGCGGTTCCTCTCGCCGCTGCGCGCCTCGCTGCCCGACATCGACGTCGACGTCGAGTCCGCCCGGCGCACCGAGATCTACGAGGCGATCCTCGACAAATATGGCGGCGAGCGGTGCGTGTGCGTCTCGATGATGGACACCTACCGCGTCCGCCATGCCGTGCGTGACGTCGGCGCCGCGCTCGGCATGCCGCCCGGTGAGATCGACACGATCGCCAAGGCCTTCCCGCACATCCGGGCCCGCGACGCCCGGGTCGCGCTGCGCGAGCTGCCCGAGCTGCGCGCCAGCGGGCTCGACCACCAGCGGCTCGACCTGATGTTCGGCCTCGTCGAGCGGCTCGACGGGCTGCCCCGCCACATCGCCGTACACCCGTGCGGGGTGCTGCTCTCCGACGCCACCCTCCTCGACCGCACACCCGTCGAGGCCAGCTACGCCGGTTTCCCGATGAGCCAGTTCGACAAGGACGACGTCGAGGAGCTCGGCCTGCTCAAGCTCGACGTGCTCGGCATCCGCATGCAGTCCTCGATGGCCCACGCCGTCGAGCTGGTGCGTGAGACCACCGGCCAGGAGATCGACCTCGACGACCAGGAGCAGGTGCGGTTCGAGGACGCCGACACCTACCGGATGATCTCGGCGGCCAAGACCCTCGGCGTCTTCCAGATCGAGTCGCCGGGCCAGCGCGAGCTGGTCGGCAAGTCCGGCATCGACTCCTTCGACGACATCATCACCGACATCTCGCTGTTCCGGCCCGGCCCGGTCAAGAGCGACATGATCACTCCCTACCTCGAGTCCAAGCAGGGCTGGAAGCAGCCGACCTACCTCCACGACGACCTGCGCCCGATCCTCGAGCAGACCCAGGGCGTGGTGGTCTTCCACGAGCAGGTCATCGAGATCATCGCCCGCTTCGCCCGGGTGACCAACGCCGAGGCCGACGAACACCGGCGCGCCCTCGGCGACGTCGAGGGGATGGCCGAGACCAAGGTGTGGTTCTTCCCGTGCGCGCTCGGCCACGGCTACTCCCTGCCGGTGGTCGAGGGGATCTGGAAGATCCTGGAGGCCTTCGCGTCCTTCGGGTTCTGCAAGGCCCACGCCGCGGCATTCGCGCTGCCGACCTTCCAGTCGGCCTGGCTCAAGGCGCACTGGCCGGCCCACTTCCTGGCCGGGGTGCTCACCCACGACCCGGGCATGTATCCCAAGCGGCTGATCCTCGACGACGCCCGCCAGTGCGGCATCACCATCCTCGGTCTCGACGTCAACGCGTCGGAGAAGGACTACGTCGTCGAATCGCTGAGTTGAGGAAGGCGCGCTAGCGCCTGTCACGAAACCCGGCGACGATCAAGGCAGCCGCCACCACCCGCCGGTGCACCACCCGTCGTACGACCCGCCGCCGGTGCCGCCCTCCGGCGTCCCCGACGGCCGGGCCTGGGGGATCCGGCTGGCGCTGGCCGAGGTCAAGGGCATCAACGAGGCCGAGGTCGATCGCATCGTCGCGGCCCGGACCCATGACTCGGCCTACCAGTCGCTCACCGACTTCTGGCACCGCGCCCAGGTGTCCCGGCCGATCGCCGAGCGGCTGGTGCTCGCCGGTGGCTTCGACTCCCTCTACGGCATCGGCTCCGACAACGCCAAGGCCCTCACCGTCCGCCGGCGCAGCCGGATCACCCGTCGCGACCTGCTGCTCCAGGTCGCCCAGCTCGACCGGCACGCCCGGGCGCTGGACCGTGCCCAGGGTCGCGGCTTGCGGGGCCGCGGCCTGGCGCGGCCGGCTGCGACACCGCAGACACCGGCGACCCGGCGTGCCGACGCGGCAGCCGAGCGCAACAGCACCGACCCGCAGACCCGTGAGCAGGCCGACGCCATCGAGCGCCACCCGCTCGCCCAGCAAGGGGTCTGGGCGCGGGCCTCGGCCCAGACCCAGGCCACCCCGGCGCCGCGGCCGGTGACCTCGGTCCAGCTGACCTTCGAGCTCGGCGACGAGCCCGATGAGCGGGGAGTGGCCGGTGCCTCCGGCGAGCTGGTCACCGGCCTGCCCGAGATGGGTCCCGAGGACCGGATGCGCGCCGAGCTCGAGATCCTCGGCCTCGACGTCAGCCGCCACGTCGTCGACACCTACGCCGAGTTCCTCGACGCCCTGGGAGCGACCCGCAGCAAGGACCTGCTGCACCGCCGCAGCCGCTCCGAGCTGCTGGTGGCCGGGGTCAAGGTGGCCACCCAGACCCCGCCGATCCGGTCGGGACGCCGGGTCGTCTTCCTGACCCTCGACGACGGCACCGGTCCCGTCGACGCCACCTTCTTCGAGGACGCCCAGGGCCCCTACGCCGCCACCGTGTTCGGCTCCTGGCTGCTGGTCGTGCGCGGTGAGCTGCGGCGTACCGGTCGCCGTGGCGTCTCCCTGCGCGCCACCGGCGCCTGGGAGCTGGCCGAGCTGCACGCGCTGTGGCGCGACCACGGGATGGCCGCGGTCCGCGAGCGGATCGCCACGGTGCCCGAGGGCTATGCCGGGGTCGGCGTCGAGCAGCCCACCGGTCAGACCGACGGCAACAGCCCCGCGCCGGTCCGGAGCCGGGTGCTGGTGCACTCCAGCGGCTTCCAGATGTCTCCGTACGCCGACGTCAAGCCGGCCGGCGAAGCGGTCAAGGACGTCGCCCGCAAGCTGTGGCACCGCAGCCCCGGGAGCCCAGGATGACACTCCTCCCGATCGCGTCCGTTGCGGCTCGATCCGCGGGACCCCTAGGCTGGGCGCCATGTCGACCAGCGAGCGCCGCAGCTGGGGTCGCACCGGCGTCGTCTGGGACGCCGTCGCGACCCGGCTCGAGGAGAACGCCCGCATCGTCGACATCGGCGGCGGCACCGGCGGCTTCGCCGTCCGGCTGGCCCAGCAGGGCCACGCGGTCACCGTCGTCGACCCGAGTCCCGATGCGCTCGCCGCTCTCGACCGGCGCGCCGACGAGGCAGGCGTCGCCGATCTGGTCGCCGGTGTCCAGGGCGACCTCACCGACCTGGCCGAGCACGTGGAGGCCGGCGCGGCGGACGTGGTGCTGTGCCACGGCGTGCTCGAGGTGGTGCCCGACCCGGCCGCCGCGCTGCGCACCATCGCCGGGGTGCTGCGTCCGGGCGGACTGCTCAGCCTGCTCGTCGCCCAGCGGCACGCCGCCGTGGTGGCCCGGGCGATGGCCGGTCACTTCCAGCAGGCCCTCGCCCTGCTCGACGACCCGGCCGCCGCTGCCGGGCGATCGGGTCGCCGCTACACCGCCGACGAGGTCGCCGCGCTGCTCGCCGACGCCGACTTCACCCTCGTCGCGACCCACGCCGTCCGGGTCTTCGCCGACCTGGTCCCCGGGTCCCTGCTCGACCTCGAGCCCGGCGCCACCGCCGCCCTGGTCGAGCTCGAACGCGCCGTGGCCGACCGGCCCGAATACCTGCCGCTGGCGACGCAGCTCCACGTCCTCGCGCAGCGATGACAAGGAGCACACCCTGTGGTTGCGGTTAAGACCAACCCCTGACGGGCGCCGTCCGCTGTTCCCTCACAGGCCGTGGTCCGATGAGCGCCGCTGACGCGTCATGTCATGTGCCCGATCCTGCACGTCGACATGGACGCGTTCTATGCCTCCGTGGCCACCCGCGACCGGCCCGACCTCCAGCACGTGCCGGTCATCGTGGGCGGTGGCTCCCGGGGGGTGGTGCTCTCGGCCGACTACCTTGCCCGTCAGTACGGCGTCCGCTCCGGCATGCCCAGCACCCGCGCCCGCCGGCTGTGCCCGCAGGCCGTGACGATCAGTCCCGACTTCGAGCTCTTCTCGAGCGTGTCCGCGGCGGTGATGGAGAACTTCCGCAAGGTCACCCCGCTCGTGGAGGCGCTCTCCCTCGACGAGGCCTTCCTCGACGTCCGCGGCTCCACCCTGCGGCTGGGCACCCCGCGCGAGATCGCCGAGCAGCTGCGCGCGGTCATCCACGACGAGCAGGGCATCACCTGCTCGGTCGGGGTGGCCGCCACGGTGTCGCTGGCCAAGCTCGCCAGCCGCCGCGCCAAGCCCGACGGCGTGGTCGTCGTACCCCCCGAGGCCATCACCTCCTTCCTGCACCCGATGGAGGTCGGCGAGCTGTGGGGGGTGGGGGAGAAGACCCGCGACCTGCTGCACCGCTTCGGTCTGGTCACCGTCGGCGACGTCGCGCACACCCCGCTGCGCACCCTGCAGCGCGCGGTCGGCGACCACCTCGGCAGCCACCTCCACGAGCTCGCCTGGGGCAACGACCGTCGGGAGATCGTCCCCCGCGGCTCCTCCGACGAGCCCGACAAGTCGATGGGTGCCAACGAGACCTTCGGCCGCGACACCGACGACCGCGACGTGATCACCCGCGAGCTGCTGCGGCTCACGGCCAAGGTGACCCGCCGGATGCGGGTGGCCGGCGTGGCCGGTCGCACCGTGACGATCACGGTCCGGTTCGCCGACTTCACCACCATCACCCGGTCCACGACGCTGCCGGAGGCCACCGACGTCACCCACGAGGTGCACCGCACGGCGGTCCGCCTGTACGACGCCCTCGGCCTGCAGCGCGCCCGGCTCCGGCTCGTCGGGGTCCGGGTCGAGGGGCTGGTGCCCCGCGCGAGCGTGCACCGCCAGCTGGTGCTGGGGGAGCGCGAGCACGGCTGGCCCGACGCCGACCGGGCGGTGGACCGCGCCCGGTTCCGGTTCGGGACCGATGCGATCCGGCCAGCGAGCCTGATCACCTGCAACGGGTGACACGAGATCCTCACCCTTCAGGGCACAATTTCGCTACGCGCCTACCGAACGCCCGGGGCGCTGCCTAGACTGGCGGAAGCCAGGTGCGACTGGTCGGCGACAGGGAGGCAACCGTGCCGCTCTCCGAGGAAGAGCTGCGACTGCTCGAGCAGATGGAGCGCGCCCTCGTCGAGGAAGACCCCAAGTTCGCCTCCACCCTGCGCGGGACCACGTTGCGCCAGTCGGCTCGCCGCAAGGCGATCCTCGCCGGCGTGGTGTTCCTGGCCGGGATCGCCGTGATGATGACCGGCACCATCACGGGGATCATCGCGCTCGGCATCGCCGGCTTCGTGATCATGCTGGTCTCGGCCACCGTCGGCCTCACCGTCCTGCGCGGGCAGCGCGGCGTCTCCGCCGAGGGCGCGCACCCCGCGACCGGCAGCGCCACCCGCGGCGGCTTCACCGTCATCGAGGGCGGTCGCGCCGGCAAGTCCCGCCGGCAGCGCAGCGGCGCCTCGTTCATGGACCGCATGGAAGAGCGCTGGCGCCGCCGCCGCGAGGACAACGGGCTCTGACTCCCGCACCACCTCCTGCAGCACGCAGGGTCACCCGGCGTGGTCGACGCCTCCGCTGAACACCAGCTGCTCCTCGTTCGCCGCCTGGATGCGCACCGGCTCCCGGTCCCCCCGCACCAGCGAGCGAGGCAGCCACTCGGCCCGTCGGCGAGCGCCCGCGGTGACGCCACCGGTGAGCGCCGCGATCACGGCCTCGGCGTCCTCGCGCAGCTCGGCCGGCTCAGCGCCGTGGCGGGCGTAGCGGCCCAGCTCGATCGTCGACACGATGTTCTCGAGGGCGGTCTCGGCCTCGGGGGCGACGTCCGCGCCGTGCCGCGGCAGCCGGGCCGTGTCGGTGCCGACCGGCTGGCCGAAGTAGTGGACCAGGTGCGAGCCGGTCTCGCGCGGTGACCGTCCCGCCGGCCAGGTGAGGCCGAGGTCGACCACCGTGTCGCGCAGCTCGGTCCACACGTCCTCCGGCCCCAGCGCCAGCCGGCGTACACGTCGCCGGCGCCGGAGCAGCCGCGGAAGGCAGGCCAGCGCGAGCACGACGAGGGTGATGGCAAGCCCGATCAGCACGCCGCGCCACGGGACGGAGAACCCGCTGTCCGCGTTGCCAGCCGCATCTGCAGCGCCCGGGTCGGCGCCTTCCGAGAGCTCGGGGCGGTTCGCCACGTCACCGGAGGACGGCGCCGCCGTCGGCGAGTCGGTCACCTCGGGCACCGGCAGGTTCACGGTGGTGTAGTCCGGGACGGCCGTGGCGCGGTCGGCCGGGGTGGGCTCGAAACGCACCCAGCCCGACCCGGGGAAGTAGAGCTCCGGCCAGGCATGCAGGTCGTGGGCGCTGTAGACCCAGGCGCCGCCGCCGAGCGGCTCGGGGCGCAGGAAGCCGATGGCGACCCGGGCCGGGATGCCCAGGGTCCGCGCCATCACGGCCATGGCCGAGGCGAACTGCTCGCAGTAGCCGGTGAGCCCGTCGGGGCCGTCCGAGAGGAAGTGCTCCAGCGTGTCGCTGCCGTTGCCGGCGGACACGGACAGGTCATAGGTGCCGTTGTCCGCGGAAGTAGTCCTGGAGGGCCACGGCCTTCTGGAAGTTGTTGGGCAGGTCGCGGGTCTGCTCGGTGGCGATCTCGCGCACGATCCCCGGCAGGTTGGGGGGCGTCTCGGTGAGCTGGGTGCCGGTCAGCTCAGTCGGGGCCCGCGCCGCCGCCATCTGCTGTGCCGACAGGTCGGGCTGCACCGCCGTCATCGTGTAGGACATGCCAGCGGTCGTCAGCTCGTCGTCACCGCGGATGAAGTCCATCGTGGAGAGGTCGTAGCGCCAGTCGCCCGGCGCGTCGATGCGCGAGATCGGTGCCTGGGTGGGCAGCCACGTGGAGATGAAGTCCTGGGTGACCTGCACCTCGTAGTCGTAGGACTTGGTGGGCACGCCCCCGCCGAGACCTTGGATGGGCGGCATCTCGCCGATCGCGCGCTGCTCGGTCGGCACCTTGCGGTCGCCGGAGCTCCAGGTGTTGTCGGTGAACCGGTTGAGCACCGAGATCCTCAGGTATGACGGGTTGGGGTCGTCGGTGCGGATCTGGATCATGTCAGTGTCCTCGCCGCGAACGAGGTCCCGCTTGAGGTCGGCCATCGGGTTCTCGATCTGGATCTGGTCGCCGCCGCCCGGGCCGAAACCGTTGCCGAACAGGCTCACGGTGAAGGTCGGGATGAAGATCGGGACCACGATCGCCAGCGCGGTTGCCACGCCGCCGATCGTCGAGGCCGACGCTCGGAGCGCGCCGTTGCTGACGCCGAAACCGCTGGGGTCGGCGATCGTCGGGTCCTGGCCGAGCGGCCGCCCCCAGCGTGCGATCTGCCGGCTCTCCTGGAGATAGAGCATCAGCAGGAAGCCGACCGTCGTCAGCGTGAAGATCACCCAGGAGACGCCGCCCCCGAGCAGGCTGACGGGGATGCTGTAGATCGTCAGCAGCGGCAGCCCGGCCAGCGGGACCCGCCGCATCGTGCCGACGACGATGTCGACCATCAGCATGCAGGCGGCGCCACCGGCGATGAGCAGCGGGTCGATGGGTGGAGCGTTGGTCGGCACCGGGGCGGCGTACTGGTTGGCGGTGTCGATCGCGGCCGCGAACGCCGCATCCATCCGCTCCCAGCCCTCGCCGATGGGGAACGGGGTGCCGGCGATCTGCATGCTCACGACCATGCCGACCAGGACGACCTGGGCGAGCACCAGCAGCGGACCGGGCACCCGCAGCCAGCGCAGCACGGCGCCGGAGACGGCGACGACGATCGCCACGGTCACGAGCGGCCCCATGTACCCGCCCCACGACATCGCGAAGCCCTTCCACGACAGCAGCGCCACCCACGTCGTGAAGGCGCCGATCAGGGCCAGCACGAGCGCGTCGCGCAGCCCACCGCGCACCCGGCTCAACGGATGCTGGAACGCCAGCGGACGTGAGGTGCCGAGCGCGTTCACAGGGCCACCTCGCTGCGCAGGTCGCTGACCGGCCGGGAGCGTCCGGTCCGGCCCAGGCCCTGCCACACGCTCTCCAACCGGTCGCGGGGGCCCAGACCCACCGCGCGCCAGCCCTGACTGGCCAGGGTCGCGGTCGCGCCGCCCGTGCTCCGCGTCGAGCCGCCCCACGCGTCGACGTCCAGGGCGATCGCCAGCGTGGCGGCCGCGTGGTGGTGCATCCGACGAAGTACCGGGAGGTCGTGGTCCTCGATGCCGCCGACGACGGCGACGATGAGGCCGCCCTGCGAGGCCTCGGCCAGCCAGCTGGTGTCCAGGCGTGGCAGCTGCAGGGGCTGGACGACCGCCAGCGCCTCCAGCAGCGGCGCGGTGTTGAGGTCGGCGTCGCGGTAGTGCCAGGCGTTGTTGGGGTCCTCGCCGGCGGCGGTCACGAAGCGCACCATGAAACCGCGGTGGCTCAGGTGCACCGCGATCGAGGCAGCGGCGGAGACCGCTGCTTCCAGGGATGACGCGATGCCCTGGCCACGGTGGGCGCGGATCCGGTTGTCGAGGAAGAGGGTGGCCCGGGACTGCCAGGGCTGCTCCTCCCGGCGCACCATCAGCTCGCCGACGCGGGCCGAGCTGCGCCAGTGCACGCGCCGCAGGTCGTCGCCGCGGCGGTACTCACGCACCGTGACGTCCTCGGCGCTGCCCGTGGCGAAGGCGCGGGGGCGGTTGTCGCCGGAGCCGGTCCAGGCGCCGCCCAACGGGATCTGGGGGAGCGGCACCGTGCGCGGCGTGACGGTCAGCGAGACGGTGGTGTGGAAGGCCCGGCCCAGCTCGACCAGGCCGAAGGGGTCGCTGACCCGGACGCTCATCGGGCCGATGTCGAACTTGCCCCGCACGTCGGAGCGCACCTGGTACGACGCGTGCCGGCGCCAGCCCTGACCGATGCCGTCGAGCACGAATCGGGGCCGGGTGCCGAGCACGTAGGGCACCTGGTCCTCCAGCAGCAGCGCCCCGCTGGGGGTCCGACCCTCGTTGGTGAGGGTGAGGTTGAGCCGCGCGGGCTGGCCGGCGGCCACGATCTGCGGCGACAGCGTGCGCACCAGCGCGAGCCGGTAACGGCTGCGGCCCAGCACGTACGCCGTCACGAGGGGCAGCGCGAGCACCAGCACCCCGACGCGGGTCAGCGCCTCCTGGCCCAGCACGATCGCGCACACGATGGCCGTCACGCCGGCAGCGGCGAACGCCCGTCCGCGGACGGTCAGACCGGACAGTGCCTCACGCACGGGTCCCCTCGGGCACCGGCACGCCCGCGACGATGCCGTCGAGGATGGTGCCCGTGTTGCGGCCGCTCATCGAGGACTCGACGCTCGGCAGCAGTCGGTGGGCCAGCACCTGGCGGGACAGGGTGCGCAGGTCGTCGGGGAGGACGTAGTCGCGCCCCTGCATGGCGGCGCTGGCCTTGGCGGCCCGCACCAGGTGCAGCGTCGCCCGGGGCGAGGCGCCCAGCGTGAGCTCGTCGGAGCGCCGGGTCGCGGACGTCAGCGCGACGGCGTACCGCTGCACCGCGTCGGAGACGTAGACCTGTCCGACGATCCCGATCAGCTTGCGGATCTCGGCGGCGTCGGTGACCGGCTCGAGGTCGTCGAGCGGGTTGGTCTGCGTGTGGGAGTCGAGCATCGCGATCTCGGACGCCTCGACGGGATAGCCCACCGACAGCCGGAGCATGAACCGGTCGCGCTGGGCCTCGGGGAGCGCGTAGGTGCCCTCCATCTCGATCGGGTTCTGGGTCGCGATGACCATGAACGGCGACTCGAGGTGGTAGGTCGTGTTGTCGACGGTGACCTGGTGCTCCTGCATGCACTCCAGCAGGGCCGACTGGGTCTTGGGCGAGGCTCGGTTGATCTCGTCGCCCACGACGATGTTGGCGAACACCCCGCCCGGCCGGAACTCGAACTCGCGGGTGTTCTGGTTGAAGACCGACACCCCGGTGACGTCCGACGGCAGCAGGTCGGGGGTGAACTGGATGCGGCGCACCGTGCACTCGATGCTGCGGGCCAGCGACTTGCTGAGCATGGTCTTGCCGACGCCCGGCACGTCCTCGATGAGCAGGTG
This sequence comes from uncultured Actinomycetota bacterium, assembly GCA_963762105.1. GTDB lineage: Bacteria > Actinomycetota > Actinomycetes > Propionibacteriales > Nocardioidaceae > Nocardioides. The sequence continues at coordinate 169,381 of CAVXJG010000001.1, forward strand.
ACCCTCGGCCAGCAGGCCGATGATCACCGAGGTGATGACGTCGGGCTTGCCCTCGATGACCTTCTTGATGTTGGAGCGGACCCGCTCCACGACCCTCATCACGGTCTCCAGGTCGGCGCCACCCGCGCCCGCTGTCCTCTCGACGGCTCCCACGTGCTGTCCCTTTCCCAAGTCCGGCGGCGGACGCCCCACCCGTGTACTCGACGAGTGAGGCGCTGGGAGAAACCTACGCGCCGCACCCACTGCTCCCTCTGACTCGGTGGATCACGGTTTGGTTGCGGCTTCGGGCTGCGAGTCCACAGACCTGGGGCGATGCCTCCCCAGGCTACCCGCGCAATCCCCAGGCGCCCCCGGCGGTCCGCTGCAGAAGAGGCCGCCGAAAAGGGAGCGGAAACACCGCAATGTGGTTGACGGTGGAGCAACGTGGGTTATTGTGGGGGAAAGTGGAGGAAGACAGAGGGAATGTGGAGGCGACCCGATGTTCCTGGGTACCTACACCCCCAAGCTGGACGAGAAGGGCCGGCTCTTCCTCCCGGCGAAGTTCAGGGAGGAACTGATGACGGGGTTGGTGGTGACGACGGGGCAGGAGCGCTGCCTGACCGTCTACAAGCTCGCCGACTTCGCCGACCTCGCCGCCCGCGTGCAGGCGGCTCCGATCACCGTCAAGGGCGCCCGCGACTACGGCCGCTTCCTCGGCGCCAACGCCAACCAGGACACCCCTGACAAGCAGGGCCGGATCACCATCACGCCGGTGCAGCGCGAGTACGCCTCGCTCACGCGGGACGTGATGGTGCTCGGGGTCATCAACCGGATCGAGATCTGGGACCCCGCTCGCTGGCAGGCCTACGACCAGCAGAACAAGGAGACCTTCGCCGAGATCAGCGAAGAGGTCTTCCCGGGGTTGTAACCGGCACCACCCAACGACACCGACTCCTACTAACTCCCACCAACTCTCACCAACTACACAGCGGCTCGTCCGGCGAGGTCTCAGCCCGCTGGCGCACACCACCTGGGACCACTTCCCCGGCTCCAGACGGTGTTCTTCCCCATGGCGCCCAGCGGGCGGGGACCTGGCTCGACGAGCTTCTCGGATCTCCACTCCACTCCGCTCCACCACCCAGCAGCACCCAGCACCACCGGCAGGACGTCCGCGCAGCACCAGCAGGAAACAGGGTCGAGCTCATGAGCATCACGCCGGTCACGCCCGCTGGGCCAACGGTTCGCAGGGTCCGCCACCAGGCTCGTGATGCGGTCGCCCTGATGGCCTTCTCGGCCGGCACCTCCCTGGCCCTGGCCGCCGCCCTCGTCCTGCTCGCCCACTTGGGACGGTAGGCAGCGGCGAAGATGAGCTCCCCGTCTCACGTTCCGGTGCTTCTCGACCGGGTCGTTGCGCTGCTGACCCCCGCCCTGGACCACGACGGCGCCGTGCTCGTGGACGCGACCCTGGGCCTGGGCGGCCACACCGAGGCGGTCCTCCAGCGCTGCGAGCTGGCCCGCGTGGTCGGCATCGACCGCGACACGCAGGCGCTGGCTCTCGCCGAGGAGCGGCTGGCGTCGTACGGCGCCCGGTTCACCGGCGTGCACGCCGTCTACGACGAGATCCCGGACGTGCTGGCCGAGCTCGGCCTCGACACCGTCGACGCGGTGCTCTTCGATCTCGGCGTCTCGAGCCTGCAGCTCGACGTGCTCGCGCGCGGCTTCGCCTACCGCGAGGACGCACCCCTGGACATGCGGATGGACACCAGCCGGGGACCGACCGCCGCCGACGTCCTCAACACCTACTCCGCCCCGGACCTGACCCGGGTGCTGCGCGACTACGGCGAGGAGCGGTTCGCCCGCCAGATCGCCGGGGCCGTGGTGCGGGCCCGCGAGGTCGAGCCGTTCACCACCTCGGGCCGTCTGGTGGAGCTCCTGTACGCCACCATCCCGGCGCCGGCGCGGCGAACCGGCGGACACCCGGCCAAGCGCACCTTCCAGGCCCTGCGCATGGAGGTCAACGACGAGCTCGCCGTGCTCCGCCGGGCGCTGCCTGCGGCCATCGACGTGATCGCCGTCGGCGGCCGGGTCGTCGTGGAGTCCTACCACTCGCTGGAGGACCGGCTGGTCAAGCAGGCCTTCGCCGAGGCCACCCGCAGCGACGTCCCGGTCGACATGCCCTTCGTGCCGGAGGGCCACGAGCCCGCCCTGCGGCTGGTGACCCGCGGCGCCGTACAGGCCGACGACGCCGAGATCGCCCACAACGCGCGAGCCGCCTCGGTCCGGCTCCGCGCCATCGAACGCCTCGCCCCTTCCCCACAGCACCCGCACCGAGGAGTCGCGTAAGAATGAACACCCCATTCAAATGCTCGCTTCGCTCCGCTTTGAACGGGGACCCCGAAGAATGAGCAGCCCCGCCTTCCAGATCCGCTCCGGCCGACTCCGCTCGGCCGCCGCCCCCTCGCGGGTCTCCGGGATCGCCGGCGCTGCCGTGCAGAAGGCCCGGCTCACCGTGGTGCCGCGGACCCGAACTCGGACGAGCCGGCTGCCGTTCGTGACGCTGGTGTCGTTCGTGCTGCTGGCCGGGGTGGTCGGGCTGCTCATGTTCAACACCTCCATGCAGCAGGCGGCGTTCGCGGCCACCTCGATGGAACAGCAGGCCAGCACGCTGACCGCCCGGGAGCAGACCCTGCGGATGGAGCTCGACGGGCTGCGCGACCCTCAGCGGGTGGCCCGCCAGGCCCAGCGGATGGGCATGGTCATTCCCGCTACGCCCGCGTTCCTTCGGCTCTCCGACGGCAAGGTGCTCGGCACGCCCACCCCGGCGACGCGCGACGGCGCGCTGCGGCTGCTCCCCGAGGCGCCGCGGAAGCCGGCCGTGCTCGACCCCGCGCCCAACGTCGTCACGGTCGTCGGGCCGCCCAGCACCGAGCAGACGGGCTCGGGAGGCAACGGCCATCGAGCCGGTGGAAACCACCGGCACAAGCCCAACCACCACCACGCCAACAACGAGCGCTGAGAGCGGAGGACCTCGTGCGTCGTTTGCGGGTCACCGGCCGGAACCCACTCCGGCCTCGCGGCACCCTGCGTGGCTCGCCGCAGCTGCGACTGCGCTTCGGCTTCGTGATCATCGCCATGGTGCTGTCGGTCTTCGGCGCCCGGCTCGTGCAGCTGCAGGGCGTCGACCCGCAGTCGTACGCCGCCATGGCCGCCGCGGAGGGCACCGTCACCGTCGACCTGCCGGCCGAGCGCGGCGACATCCTGGACCGCAACGGCCGGCCGCTCGCCGACTCGGTCGACGGGAAGATGGTGGTGGCCGACCCGGCGATGACCGCCGCGAAAGCACCTGAGCTGGCCAAGTTCCTCGCCAGCCGGCTCGACATCGACTACTTCACGACCCTCAAGGCGCTGCGCACCAAGGACAAGCGGTTCGCCTACGTCGCGCGTCGGGTGCCCGCCAGCAAGGCCGAGTCCGTGCTCGCCGAGGCGAAGGCATTGGGCTACGAGGGACTCGACACCCGACACGACCCCGTTCGCGACTACCCCGCAGGCGACGTCGCCGCCAACCTCGTCGGCTTCATGGGGACCGACGAGGCGCTGGCCGGGTTCGAGCGCAACTTCGACCACCATCTGGCCGGCACCGACGGCACCGAGCGCTACGCCATCGGCGGCGGCAACCGGATCCCGCTCGGCTCGGCCACGGTCACCCCCGCCGTCAACGGCGAGGACCTGCAGACCACGATCGACCTCGACCTGCAGTGGTACACCCAGCGGGTCCTGCGGCAGACCGTCGAGGACGCCCGGGCCGACTCCGGCTTCGCGGTGGTCATGGACACCCGCACCGGCGAGGTCCTCTCGTTGGCCGACTTCCCCACGTTCGACGCCCGCAACCCGCTGACCGCCACCCGCAAGGACGACCTGGTCTCTCGGGCGCTGACCGACGTCTACGAGCCCGGCTCGGTCGAGAAGGTGCTCACGCTCTCCGCCCTCATCGACGCCGGCAAGGTCACCGACCGCACCAAGATCACCGTGCCCCCGGGCCTCCCCAGCGGCGACCGGGTCATCCACGACTGGTTCGGCCACGGCACCCTGCACATGACGCTCGCCGGCGTGATCGCCCAGTCGTCCAACATCGGCACGGCCCTCGCCTCCCGGAGGTTCGAGAGCGGCCAGCTGCGGGACTACCTGACGAAGTTCGGCCTCGGCTCGCGCACCGACGTCGGCGTGGCCGGCGAGACCCAGGGCATCCTGCCCGACCCCAGCATCTGGACCCCGATGACCCAGGACCGCATCGCGTTCGGCCAGTCCCTCTCCGTCAACGCCCTGCAGATGGCGGCGGCCATCAACACCATCGCCAACGGCGGGGTGCGGGTCTCGCCCAGCCTGGTCCGCGGCTCGGCCAAGACCGACGAGGGCCAAGTCGTCGGCACCGACAACACCACCACGGACCGCGTCGTCAGCAAGCGGGCCGCCCACCAGATGATGCTGATGATGGAGCGGGTCGTCGACGACGAGGTCGGTGTCGCGCCCAGGGCGCAGGTGCCCGGCTACCGCGTCGCGGGCAAGACCGGCACGGCCCAGCGCGTCGGCGAGTGTGGCTGCTACGACGGCACGTTCACCGTGTCGTTCGCCGGCTTCGCTCCGGCCGACAAGCCCCGCTTCACCATCTACGTCGTGGTCCAGAACCCGCGCAACGGCGGGGGCGGCGGCTCGGTCGGTGGCCCGGCGTTCGCCAAGATCATGGGTTACACGCTGCGCCGCTACGGCGTCCCCCCGACCGGCACCCAGCCCTCGCGGCTCCCGGTCATGTGGCGCTCGCGCGGACGGTAGCGTCAGCCGCGATGAGCGACCCTCTCGCGGCGAGCCGTCCGGCCAGGCCCCCCCGCCACTCCGTCGCCGCGCTCGCCGACTGGCTGGCCGCGGCCGACCAGTCGTTCCGCGGCCACACGCTAGACGAGGATCGCGTTGTCTCCGGGATCACGTTGTCCTCCCAGCGGGTGCTGCCGGGTGACGTCTACGCAGCGTTGCCAGGAAGCCGGGCCCACGGCATCGACTTCGCCGCCGACGCCGTGGCCGCGGGAGCGGTCGCCGTGTTCACCGACGCGGCCGGGGCGGAGCGCGCGCCGGCCGGCGTACCCGTCCTCGTGGTCGACTCTCCGAGGCTCCTGCTGGGCCGCTTCGCGTCGTTCGTGTACGACGACCCGGCCGCGTCGCTGCGGATGATCGGCGTCACCGGGACGCAGGGCAAGACCACCACCGTGCGACTGGCCGAGGGGGCGTTGCAGGCGACCGGTGTGCACACGGCCGCGATCGGCACCATCGGCACGCGCGTCGACGGCGCCGACATCAAGACCACTCTCACCACGCCGGAGGCCCCCGACCTGCACGGCCTGTTCGCGATGATGCGCGAACGCGGCATCGGGGCCTGCGTGATGGAGGTGTCGAGCCATGCGCTGGTCCAGGGCCGCGTCGACGGGGTGGTCTTCGACGTGGCCGTGTTCACCAACCTCGGACGCGACCACCTCGACTTCCACGCGGACGTCGAGGACTACTTCCGGGCCAAGGCGTCCCTCTTCACCCCCGAACGGTCCCGCGTCGGACTGGTCAACCTCGACGACGAGCACGGCCGGCGGTTGCTCGACGAGGCGACCGTGCCGACGGTGTCGTTCTCGCCCTCGGGCGCGGACGCCGACTGGCGGGCCACCGACCACTCCTCGTGGACCGACGGCACCCGCTTCACGATCCTGGGCCCCGGCGACCTGCGCATCGAGACGAGGTGCCCGCTCCTCGGGGACTTCAATGTCGCCAACTTCCTGGCGGCCGTGGCGGCCTGCGCGCTGGCGGGGTTCGACCCGGTGCAGGTCGCCGCCGCGATGGCCGGCGGTGCCGGCGTGCCGGGCCGTCTCGAGGAGGTCGACGCCGGACAGGAGTTCGTGGTGGTCGTCGACTACGCCCACAAGCCCGACGCCGTCGCCGCGGCCCTCGACGCACTGCGGCCGCTGGCCGCCGGCGACCTGATCGTCGTGCTCGGCGCCGGCGGCGACCGCGACCACGGCAAGCGGCCGATCATGGGGGCGATCGCGGCGGCCGGCTCCGACGTCCTGATCGTCACCGACGACAACCCGCGCACCGAGGACCCGGCCGCGATCAGGGCCGAGGTCTTGGCCGGTGCCCGTGAGTCCGGGCCCAAGGTCTCGGGCAGGGCCGAGGTCCTGGAGATCGGCGACCGCCGGGAGGCGATCCGGGCTGCCGTTCGCCGGGCGTCCGCCGGCGACATCGTGCTGATCGCCGGGAAGGGTCACGAGACCGGGCAGGAAGTCGCCGGAACCGTGCACCCCTTCGACGACCGGCAGGTGGCCCGCGAGGAGCTGGCCGCGCTGACGGCGACGACGGGTCCGGGGGACGGTCGATGATCGCGATGACGCTGGCCGAGATCGCCGCCGTGGTGGGCGGCGAGGTGGCGGGCGACGCGTCGACCGAGGTGACGGGTGAGGCGTTCGTCGACACCCGGAAACCGGTCGCGGGTGGGCTCTTCGTCGCGATCGCGGGGGAGCATGTCGACGGCCACGACTTCGCCGACGAGGCCGCCTCGGCCGGCGCCGCCGCCGTCCTCGGCATTCGGCCGACCGCGCCCCCGACCGTCGTGGTCGACGACCCGGTGACAGCGCTTGCGGCCCTGGCGCGCCACGTGCTCGACACGGTGACGCCCACGGTCCTGGCATTGACGGGTTCGCAGGGCAAGACCGGCACGAAGGACTACCTCGGTCAGGTGCTCGACGGCGCGGGCACCACGGTGGCCACCGTCGGCAACCTCAACAACGAGCTCGGCGTCCCGATCACCGTGCTGCGCTGCACGAAGGAGACCGACTACCTCGTCGTCGAGATGGGCGCCCGGGGCGTGGGCCACATCGCCGAGCTGTGCAGGATCGCGCCCCCCGACGTGGCCGGCGTGCTCAACGTCGGCACCGCCCACCTCGGCGAGTTCGGCTCCCGGGAGGCGATCGCACGGGCCAAGGGCGAGATCGTCGAGGCGCTCGGCCCCGACGGTACGGCGGTCCTCAACGCCGACGACCCGCTCACGATGGCGATGGCGGACCGCACCGACGCGCGGACGCTGACCTTCGGCGCCGTCGGCGAGGGGGTCGACGTCGCGTGGCGCGACGTCGTGCTCGACGACCTCGGGCGGCCGTCGTACGAGCTCGGACACGCGGGGGAGTGGCACCCGGTCCGGCTCTCCCAGCCCGGCCTGCTCCAAGTCGCCAACGCGACGGCGGCCGCCGCTATGGCGCTGGCCGCTGGTGTCGACCTGCGCGACAGCGCCCGGGCATTGACCGCCGCAGTCGCGACGTCGCGCTGGCGGATGGAGCTCCACGAGCGGGCCGACGGGCTGGTGGTGATCAACGACGCCTACAACGCGAACCCCGCCTCGATGATGGCCGCGATCGACGCCCTGGCCGCCATCGGCAAGCGTCGGGGCGCCCGCACCGTGGCGGTGCTCGGCGAGATGCTCGAGCTGGGTGAAGCGCACGACGAGTCGCACGCCGAGGTCGGTCGCTACGCCGCGCAATGCGGGATCGACGTCGTGGTCGCGGTCGGCGACCCGGCCGCGGGCATCGCGACCGGCGCATCGGGCACGCCCGGCTGGCACGGAACTGCGCTGACGACGGCGGGCCGTGGCGAGGCGCTCGCGTGGGTGCGCGAGAATGTCGCCGCTGCCGACGTCGTCCTGGTCAAGGCGTCACGGGGAGCAGCCCTGGAGACCGTGGCCGCCGGCCTGATCGATGACGCACTCGAAGGGGAGGGGATGAGCCGATGAGAGCCATCCTCCTCGGCGGGGGCTTGGCGCTGCTGATCTCGCTCCTCGGTACCCGGGTGGCCATCACCTGGTTCACCCGCCTGGGCTACGGCCAGGAGATCCGCGACGACGGCCCCACCACCCACCACACCAAGCGCGGCACCCCGACCATGGGCGGGTTGGTGATCATCTTCTCGGTGGTGGTCGGCTACTTCGCCGCCAAGATCATCACCGACGACAAGCCGTCTGCGTCGGCGCTGCTGCTGCTCTTCCTCTTCGTCGGCCTGGGCGCGGTCGGCTTCCTCGACGACTTCATCAAGATCAGGCGGCAGCGCAGCCTGGGCCTGCGCAGCCGCGCCAAGATGATCGGCCAGACGCTGGTGGCGCTGGTCTTCGGCGTGTTCGCGCTGTGGCCCGAGCTTGCCGACTCCCGGGGCCTGACGCCCGCATCCACGCACATCTCCTTCCTGCGCGACATCAGCTGGCTGGCCCTGCCGACGGCGGTCGCGATCGTGCTCTTCTGGGTGATCATCACCGGCACCAGCAACGGCATGAACCTCATCGACGGGCTCGACGGCCTCTCCACCGGCGCGTCGATCCTGGTCTTCGCGGCCTACACGTTGGTCAACATCTGGCAGAACAACCAGAGCTGCGCGACCACCCCCGGCGGCTCCTGCTACGAGGTCCGCGACCCGCTCGACCTCGCGGTGATCGCGGCCGCGATCACCGGGGCCTGCTTCGGCTTCCTCTGGTGGAACGCCCACCCGGCGGCGATCATCATGGGCGACACCGGCTCGCTGGCCCTCGGCGGCGCGCTGGCCGGGTTGGCGATCCTGACCCGCACCGAGCTGCTGCTGCTGATCATCGGCGGACTGTTGGTCCTGGTCACCCTGTCGGTGATGATCCAGGTGGGCTTCTTCAAGGCGTCCCGGCGCTTCGCCTTCGTGCGTGGCGTCTTCCGGGTCGGGCCAGGGCATCGGGTGTTCCGGATGGCGCCGCTCCAGCACCACTTCGAGATGCTCGGGTGGGAGCAGGTCACCGTGGTCATCCGGTTCTGGATCATCACCGGCCTCTGCGTGGCCACCGGGCTCGGCGTCTTCTACGCGCAGTGGGTCGCCGGCTCATGACCGCTTCCGACGTCGAGGCGCTCGGACGCCACGACGACTGGTCGCCGGTGCGCGCGGTGGTGGCCGGGTTCGGCGTCACGGGATTCGCCGCGGCCGACACGCTGACCCACCTCGGGGCCTCGGTCGTCGCTCTGGACGAGAGGGTGACGCCCGACCTGGCAGAGCGGGCCCAGCTGCTCGGCATCCTGGGCGCCGACGTCCGGCTCGGCGCGGGCACGACGGCCGCGCTCCCGGACGACGAGTTCGACGTCCTCGTGACGTCGCCCGGGTTCCACCCCGACGCGCCGCTCCTGGCCGAGGCCCGGGCTCGCGGCATCCCCGTCTGGGGAGAGGTCGAGCTGGCCTGGCGGCTGCGCGAAGCCGATCCTCGAACAGGACTTCCCGCGCCCTGGCTGTGCGTCACCGGCACCAACGGCAAGACCACGACCGTGCAGATGCTCGACGCGATCCTCGGCGCCGCGGGACTACGCAGTGCCGCGGTCGGCAACGTCGGCCGTCCGGTGACCGAGGCGGTGATGGACCCGACGCCGTACGACGTGCTGGCCGTGGAGCTCTCGAGCTTCCAGCTGCACTACACCCAGTCGATGAGCGCCGAGTCCGCCGTGGTGCTCAACGTCGCCGAGGACCACCTCGACTGGTACCCCGGGCCGACGGGGATGGCCGACTACGCCGCCGACAAGGGCCGGATCTACGAGCGGGTGTCGCGCGCCTGCGTCTACAACGTGGCCGACCCCGAGACCGAGCGGCTGGTGCGCGAGGCCGACGTCACCGAGGGCGCACGGGCCATCGGCTTCACCCTGGGCACCCCGAGCGTGGGCATGCTCGGCGTCGTCGACGACCTCCTCGTCGACCGGGCCTTCGTCGCCGAACGCGCCACGAGCGCCGCCGAGCTGTGCTCGATCGACGACCTGGCCACCCCCGCTCCGCACATGGTCGCCAACGCCCTGGCCGCCGCGGCCCTGGCGCGCGCCCACGGCATCTCCCAGGCCGCCGTCCGCCACGGCCTGCGTGACTTCGTGCCCGACGGTCACCGCATCGCCACGGTCGCGGTGACCGACGGCGTGACCTGGGTCGACGACTCCAAAGCCACCAACCCGCACGCCGCGCGGTCTTCGCTGCAGGCCTACGACCCCGTGGTCTGGGTGGCGGGCGGGCTCGCCAAGGGCGCGACCTTCGACGATCTCGTGGCGGCCGTCCGTCGGCGGCTGCGCGGCGTGGTGCTGCTCGGCCGCGACCGCGCGGTGGTGGCGCAGGCGCTTGCGCGACACGCCCCCGATGTTCCGGTCATCGACACCGGTGACGGCGAGACTGGCGGCACTGAAAATGGACCTGACCCCATGGAGCGGGTCGTGGAGGCAGCAGCCCGTCTGGCCCGACCCGGCGACACGGTGCTGCTGGCCCCGGGATGCGCCTCCATGGACATGTTCGCCAACTACGCCGAGCGCGGCGACGCGTTCGCCGACGCCGTACGACGCCGGACGGGATGACCGAGCCGAACTGAGAGGGGGCCGCGATCAGCACCACCGCCCAGGCCCCCGGCACTGGCACCGAGGCGCCCCCCGCCCGCCGGTCCGTCCGGTCCTGGACCACTGCCCTGCGGCACGCGCTCGACCGGCCGCTGACGTCCTACTACCTGCTGCTCGGGGCCTCCGCCCTGCTCCTGACCATCGGCCTGATCATGGTGCTGAGCGCGTCGAGCGTCTATTCCTTCCGGGTCTACGACGACTCCTACGCGATCGTCGAGAAGCAGCTCCTCTGGGTGGCCATCGGCGTGCCCTGCGCGTGGCTGGCCAGCCGGCTGCCGCTGCGGTGGATCCGGCGGCTCGCCTACCCCGGCTACGCCATCTCGCTGACGCTGCTGCTCCTGACGGCCTTCCTCGGCGTCGAGCGCAACGGCAACACCAACTGGCTGGCGCTCGGCCCGATCGTCATCCAGCCCTCGGAGATCGCCAAGCTGGCCCTGATCCTCTGGGCCGCCCATGTCTACGCCAACAAGGACCGGCGCCTCGCCAGCACCCACCAGATCATGATCCCGGTGGTGCCCGGCCTGCTCGTCGCGACTGGCCTGGTGGTGTTCGGCCACGACCTCGGCACCGCGCTGGTGCTCTTCGCGATCCTGCTCGGCATGCTCTGGGTGGTCGGGGCACCCGCGAGGTTCTTCGCCTTCAGCATCTCCGTGGTCAGCGTGCTGGCGATCTTCCTGGCCACCACCAACCAGGAGCGGCTCCAGCGGATCACCACCTTCGTCGACCCGTTCAAGGACTACCACGACACCGGCTGGCAACCGGCGCACGGCCTCTACGCGCTGTCCAGCGGGGGCTGGTTCGGCCAGGGCATCGGCGCCAGCCAGCAGAAGTGGGGCGTGCTGCCAGAGGCCCACACCGACTTCATCTTCGCGGTCCTCGGCGAGGAGCTCGGCCTGGTCGGCACCCTGCTCGTGATCGGCCTCTTCGTCACCATCGCGTACGCCGCCATCCGCGTCGCCGTCCGCACCGCCGACCCGTTCGTGCGCTACATGTCCTTCGGCATCGTGGTCTGGCTGCTCGGCCAGATGGTCATCAACGTCGGCATGGTGCTGGCGCTGCTCCCCGTCATCGGCATCCCACTCCCGCTGGTCTCCTACGGCGGCTCGGCCCTGGTGCCGTCCCTGGTCGCACTCGGCCTGCTCGTCGGCTTCGCCCGACGCGAGCCCGAGGCCGCGGCCGCGCTGCGCCAGCGACGCCGCTCGCGCTCAGCCGGCCTGTCCGCGGGCCGGGTGTCAGGGCGGGGACTCTAGAGTCGTCGGCGTCATGCGCGTTCTCCTGGCCGGCGGCGGCACTGCCGGGCACACCTCTCCCTTGTTGGCCACGGCCGACGCCCTGCGGCGCCTCGACCTCGGCGTCGAGGTGACCTGCCTCGGCACCGCCCGCGGCCTGGAGACCCGGGTCGTCCCCGAGGCCGGCTACCCGCTCGAGCTGATCCCGCCCGTGCCGCTGCCGCGACGGCCCGGCATGGACCTGCTGCGCGTGCCCGGGCGGCTGCGCGGCGCCGTCCGCGAGGCCACCGCCGTGCTCGACCGCACCCGGACCGACGTGGTGGTCGGCTACGGCGGCTACGTCTCGATGCCGGCCTACCTGGCCGCCCGGCGCCGCAAGGTCCCGATCGTGATCCACGAGCAGAACGCCGTGCCGGGGCTGGCCAACCGGGCAGGCGCGCGGATCGCCCGCCGGGTCGCCGTCAGCTTCCCCGACACGCCGCTGCGGCGGGCGGAGTACGTCGGCCTGCCGTTGCGCGCCATGATCTCCGGCCTCGACCGGGCCGCGCTCCGTGCCGAGGCCCGCGCGTTCTTCGGGCTCGAGCCCGGCCGGCCGACCCTGCTGGTGACGGGCGGTTCGCAGGGCGCCCGCCGGATCAACCAGGCGGTGTCGGCCGCCGCGGCCGCGTTGGCCGCCTCCGGCGTGCAGGTGCTGCACGTCGTCGGCCCGCAGGGCGAGGCGGCACCCGTCGTGAGCGGGGTGCCGTACGTCGTGGTGCCGTTCGTCGACCGGATGGACCTGGCCTACGCCGCCGCCGACCTGGTGCTCTGTCGCGCCGGCGCCAACAGCGTCATCGAGGCTGCCGCGGTCGGGCTGCCCGCGATCTTCGTGCCGCTGCCGATCGGCAACGGAGAGCAGGAGCACAACGCCCGCCCCATCGTCACCGCCGGTGGTGCGCTGCTCGTGGCCGACGCCGACCTGACGCCCGACTGGGTCGCGACGCAGGTCCCGATCCTGGCGAACGACGGCGAGCGGCTGGCCACGATGGGCGCGGCCGCGTCGGCCCTGGTGCCCCGCGACGCCGACGAGCGGCTGGCCCGCATCATCCTCGAGGAGGGCGGCCGATGAAGGTGCCCGTCCCCGACGTGCTGCTGCCGGCCGAGGAGCTCGGCCGCGTGCACTTCGTCGGCATCGGTGGCGCCGGGCTGTCCGCGATCGCCCGCATCATGGCTGCGCGCGGCCTGCCGGTGACCGGCAGCGACGATCAGGACACCCCGTTCTTACCGTCGCTGCGGGAGCTCGACGTCACCTGTCATCTCGGCTACGCCGCGGAGCACGTCGGCGATGCCGACACCGTCGTCGTCACCACCGCGGCCCGCGACGACAACCCCGAGGTCGCCGAGGCCCGGCGACGCGGACTCCGCATGCTCCCGCGGTCCGCCGGGCTGTGGTCGGTGATGGCCGGCCGTCAAGTGGTCGCGGTCGCCGGCACCCACGGCAAGACCACGACGACCGCCATGCTCACCTCGGCGCTGCTTGCTGCCGGGGCCGATCCGTCGTACGCCGTCGGGGGCATTCTGGCGACCGGGCGCAACGCCGACGCCGGCTCGGGCGACCTGTTCGTCGCCGAGGCCGACGAGAGCGACGGCGCCTTCCTGGTCTACCGCCCGTTCGCCGCGATCGTCACGAACGTCGCCGCCGACCACCTCGACGTCTGGGGCACCGAGGAGGCCTACCGCGCCGCCTTCGCGGACTTCGTCGACACCGTCGACCCCGCTGGCTTCCTGGTGCTGTGCGCCGACGACCCGGGCTCCGCAGCCCTCGCCTCCCGAGCCGAGGCGCGCGCCCTCGACGTGGTGACCTACGGGGAGGCGGGCGCCGACCTGCGCGTGGCCGGCCTGCGCGTCGACGCGGGGGGAACGTCGTTCGACGTCGAGGTCGACGGCGTCGTCCAGGCACGGGTCTCGCTGCGCGTCCCGGGGCGCCACTACGCACTCGACGCCGCGGCCGCCCTGTGCGCCGGGCTGCGGCTGGGCTACTACTTCGAGGACCTGCGGGCAGGGCTGGAGTCGTTCGTCGGTTCGGGACGTCGGATGGAGGCCAAGGGCGAGGTGGCGGGCGTCCGGGTCTACGACAGCTACGCCCACCATCCCGCCGAGATCGCCGCCGACCTCGAGGCCGCCCGCGCCGTCGCGGGAGACGGTCGCGTGGTGGTCGCCTTCCAGCCCCACCTCGTCTCGCGCACGCGGATCTTCGGTCCGGCCATGGGGGAGGCCCTGGGCGCGGCTGACGAGGTGGTGGTCCTCGACGTCTACCTGGCCCGCGAGACGCGCGGACCCTGCGGTGACCGGTCGCCTGGTCGCGGACGCCGTACCCCTGCCGCCCGAACGGGTGGCTCTGGTGGCCGACCTCGAGGAGGCGGCCACCGAGCTGGTGGCCCGCGCCCGGCCCGGAGACCTGGTGCTCACCCTCGGCGCCGGCACCGTGACCGAGGTCGGCCCGCTGGTGCTCGCCCTCCTGGGAGCCGCGGAGTGACGAGCCTGCGACGGCGCGAGGACGCGACCAGCTCGGCGGAGCGGACCGCGCTGCGCTCCCGCAAGCGCTTCACCCGCCGGCAGTGGCGACGCAGGTGGCTGGCCTGGCGCTACGTCGTCGCCAGCATCCTGCTGCTCGCGCTGGTCGCGGGCAGCATCTGGCTCGTCTACTTCTCCACCGTGCTGACCGTCAAGCGCGTCGACGTCGAAGGGGAGACGTCGCTCACGCGCGCGCAGATCCTGGCCCAGGCCAACGTGCCCGAAGGCGAGCAGCTCGCCCGCCTCGACATCGACGCGATCGCGAACCGCCTGCGCTCGGTGGCGGCCATCCGCACGGTGGACGTGTCGCGCAAGTGGCCCGACGCGGTGCGGATCATCGTCGAGGAGCGGGTGGCGATCGCGGTGATCGACATCGGCGGCCGGCTCCGTGGCCTCGACGCCGACGGCGTCGTCTTCAACGAGTACGCCAAGCCGCCACCCGGACTGCCGCGGGTCAGCTCGACCACCCAGACCACCCCCGAGGCGCTGAAGGAGGCGGCCACCGTCATCGCGGCCCTGCCGCAGCGGCTGCGCCGCCTCGTCGACCACGTCGAGGTGCTCACCGTCGACCAGATCACGCTGGTGCTGCGCGACGGGCGGACCGTCGTGTGGGGGAGCTCCGACGACTCGAGGCAGAAGGCCGAGGTGCTCCTCGCCCTGCTCGACCAGCCAGCCCAGATCTACGACGTCTCGGTGCCGAGCCAGCCCACCACCCGCAACTGACCCGCCCGAACTTGCCGCAACACCTGCTGACCCGCCCGAAAGTTTCGGGCGGGTCAGCGAGTTCCCGGCGTGTCTGCGGGGCCGACCGGCCCGCGCTGCCTAATGTCATGGGCATCGCGAGGTTGACATAACTATAACCCTCAGGATGAGGGTGAAGGTTCCCAGACCCGCGGTCGACTTCCCCAGGCACCAGACAGCAGCAGCAGGCGACGAGCATCACCACAGACGTTCACCCGGAGTCCGGCTCCCATCCTGGCCGGACGCGATCAGCGAGAGGCGCATCCGCCGTGGCAGCAGCGCAGAACTACCTGGCCATCATCAAGGTCGTGGGTATCGGGGGCGGCGGGGTCAACGCCGTCAACCGGATGATCGAGGTCGGACTCAAGGGCGTGGAGTTCATCGCGATCAACACCGATGCCCAGGCACTCCTCATGAGCGACGCCGACGTCAAGCTCGACATCGGCCGCGAGCTCACCCGGGGCCTCGGCGCCGGGGCCAACCCCGAGGTCGGCCTCCAGGCCGCCGAGGACCACGCCGAAGAGATCGAAGAGGTCATGAAGGGCGCCGACATGGTCTTCGTGACCGCCGGCGAGGGTGGCGGCACGGGCACCGGCGGCGCGCCGGTCGTGGCCCGGATCGCCCGCTCCCTGGGCGCCCTGACCATCGGCGTGGTGACCCGCCCGTTCGCTTTCGAGGGTCGGCGCCGCGCCAACTCCGCCGAGGAGGGCATCGCCCGGCTCCGCGAGGAGGTCGACACCCTCATCGTGATCCCCAACGACCGGCTGCTCTCGATCTCCGACCGCAGCGTCTCGGTGCTCGACGCGTTCAAGCAGGCCGACCAGGTGCTGCTCCAGGGCGTCTCGGGCATCACCGACCTGATCACCACGCCCGGCCTGATCAACCTCGACTTCGCCGACGTCAAGTCGGTGATGGCCAACGCCGGCTCGGCCCTGATGGGGATCGGCTCGGCGCGCGGCGACGACCGGTCGGTGACGGCTGCCGAGATGGCGGTCTCCAGCCCGCTGCTGGAGGCCAGCATCGACGGCGCCCACGGGGTGCTGCTCTCGATCGCAGGTGGCTCCGACCTCGGCCTGTTCGAGATCAACGAGGCGGCGGCGCTGGTGGCGCAGTCGGCACACCCCGACGCCAACATCATCTTCGGCGCCACCATCGACGACGCCCTCGGCGACGAGGTGCGGGTGACGGTGATCGCGGCCGGCTTCGACGGCGGCCAGCCCAAGCGTCGCGACTCCGAGTCCGGATTCCGTCGCCCGGCCAAGCCGCAGCAGACCCAGGAGGAGACCCGGCGCGCTGCGCAGGCGCTGGCCACCAAGCAGGCCGAACCGGCCGGGACCACGGCCTCGCGCCAGCCCGAGCCCGTCGGTGCGGGCGCGACCAACCGCAGCGACGCGGCCAGCGCGCCGCGGGCGCCCCGACCGCTGCAGTTCGACGACGACGACCTCGACGTGCCCGACTTCCTGAAGTAGCGCTTGTACGCCCATCGAGCGACGCACGGCCCCGTCGAGCTGGCCTTCACCGACCGGCTCGGCGGGGTCAGTGCCGTCCCGTTCGACTCCCTCAACCTCGCCTGGGCCGGCGACGACCCCGTCGCCCTGGAGGAGAACCACCGTCGCCTGATCGCCGACTTCGCCCCCGGGGACGCCGTGGCGGCACTCAGCCAGGTGCACGGCAACGAGGTCGCCGTGGTGGGCCCGGACGGACCGTCCCACGAGCTCCACGGGCATCTGCACGCACGTGCCGACGGCGTCGTCACCGACCAGCCGGCGGTCACCTTGATGGTGCGCGGCGCCGACTGCGCCCCAGTGCTGTTGGCCGACCCAGGGGCTCGGGTGCTCGGTGCCGCCCACTGCGGCCGCCCGGGCCTGGCCAAGGGAGTCGTGCCGGCCACCGTGGCGCGGATGCGCGAGCTCGGAGCGCGGGAGATCACCGCTTGGCTGGGGCCCCACGTGTGCGGGCGCTGCTACGAAGTGCCGCAGGAGCTCCAGGACGACGTGGCCCAGATCGCCCCGCAAAGCCGGGCCATGACCTCGTGGGGCACGCCGTCCATCGACCTCGGCGCCGGCATCCGCGCCCAGCTGGCGGCCGACGGGGTCGAGTGCGTCGACGTGTCGCGGTGCACGCGCGAGTCGCCCGACCTCTACTCCTACCGGCGCGACCACCTCGAGTCCGGTCGCCAGGCCGGCATCATCCGGATGGCTCTGCCATGACCGGGCCCGTGCGTGGCGTCGGGACCGACGCTCGCCGCGAGCAGCTCGCGGCCAACCTGGGCGTCGTACGACGCCGGATCGCGGAGGCCGCCGAGGCGGCGGACCGCGACCCCGACGAGATCACGCTGGTCGCCGTCACCAAGTTCTTCCCGGCCTCCGATGTGCGGCTGCTCGCCGACCTCGGCGTCCGCGACGTGGGGGAGAACCGGCACCAGGAGGCCGCTGACAAGGCGGCCGACTGCGCCGACCTGGACCTGCGCTGGCACTTCATCGGCGGGCTCCAGAGCAACAAGGCCGCCGCCGTCGCGGCCTATGCCGACGTCGTCGAGTCGGTCGACCGCACCAAGCTGGTGACACCGCTCAACCGCGGAGCCCACCAGCGCTCGCACCCCGTCGACGTGCTGCTGCAGGTCAGCCTCGACCCCCCCGACGCGTCGGGCCGGGCCGGAGCCGACCCGGCCGAGCTGGCCGGCCTGGCTGCCGGTGTCGAGGCGGCCGGGATGCTGCGGCTGCGCGGCCTGATGGCGATCGCGCCGCTCGGCGAGGACCCGGTGGCGGCGTACTCGCGGCTCGCGGAGATCAGGTCAGCCTTCGTCGCCGAGCACCCCGAGGCCGACTGGCTGTCGGCGGGGATGAGCGACGACCTGGAAGCGGCCGTCAAAGGCGGCGCGACACACGTGCGGTTGGGCACGGCGGTCCTCGGTCCGAGGCCTTCCAACAAGTAATGTCACCACCACTGGAGTCCGCCACCGCGGGCACAGGAAAATTGGCGAAACCGGAGGAAAAGACCATGAGCGGCGCGATGCGCAAGATCGGCGAGTACCTCGGCCTGCTCGAGGACACCGGCCGCTACGACGACGAGCTCGACGAGGACCTCGCCTACGAGGCCGCTGCCGTGGGCGCGAGCCCGGTGCGCGCGGCCGCGCCACGCGAAGGCAGGGCGGCTCCGGTCGCAGACCTGTCCGAGCGACGCCGCCCCTCGGCAGGTCCTGTCGGCGTCGTGGCCGAGCTGTCCCGGATCACCACCCTGCACCCACGCACCTACAACGAGGCGCGCACCGTCGGAGAGAACTTCCGCGAGGGCACGCCCGTGATCATGAACCTCTCCGAGATGGACGACTCCGACGCCAAGCGGCTCGTCGACTTCGCGGCCGGCCTGGTCTTTGCCACCCGTGGCACCATCGAGCGCGTGACCAACAAGGTCTTCCTTCTTTCGCCGCCCAATGTCTCGGTCGCAGCCGAGGACAAGCAGCGGATCGCGGAGAACGGATTCTTCAACCAGAGCTGAGCGTCCGTGCACGTTGCCGGTGAGGTCATCGAGGGCCTCCTGTGGTTCTTCATCGCCTTCATGTGGGTGCGGTTCGTCACCGAGTGGGTCCAGGTGTTCGCCAGGTCCTGGAGCCCGCGCGGCATCCTGCTGGTGCTGCTCGAGTTCGTCTACTCGGTCACCGACCCGCCGATCAAGGCGCTTGCGCCGGGTCATCCCGCCCTTGCGGATCGGCAACTTCGCGCTCGACCTGAGCATGCTGATCGTGTTTGTCGGCGCCTACGTGCTGCTGCGGATCAACCGTGGGGTGCTGCTCTCCTGAGCCGATGTCCGACAAGTCGTCGCGGGCTCGTCGGCGGGGCGAGTACGCGTCGGCCAAGGGCGTCTGCGAGTGTTGCGGCTCCGTCGCGCCACGGGGTTCGGGTGGCACGCTAACCCGCAGCCCAAGCGCTATGGTTTCCACCGACAGAACTTCTCTTGAGATGAATGGGTGAGGTCATGCCGCTGACGCCTGAGGACGTGAGCAACAAGCGCTTTACTCCGGTGCGCCTGCGTGAGGGCTATGACATGGGCGAGGTCGACCAGTTCCTCGACGAGGTGGAGGCGGAGCTCGCCCGCCTGACGAAGGAGAACGACGACCTCCGCACGAAGCTGTCGAGCGCCCAGTCGGGCGGCACCCCCGCCCTCTCGGCGCCCGAGCCCGAGCCCGAGCGCGAGCCGGAGCCGGAGCCGTACGCCGTGGCCGCCCCCGAGCCGGAGCCAGAGCCCGAGCCGGAACCGGAGCCCGAGCCGGAGCCCGCCCCGGCCGCCGAGTACGGCCAGAAGCCGATCGAGACGATCCGGGTCGAGACCGTGCCCGAGGCCTCCAACGCCGCGGCCCGCCTGCTCGAGCTGGCCACCCGCAACGCCGACGAGCTGGTCGACGACGCCAAGAACCAGGCCGACCTGATCATCGGCGAGGCCCGCACCAAGGCCGAGCGCCTCGAGCAGGAGTCCAAGGCCAACGCCGACCGCCTCGAGGCCGACGCCCGCAGCCGGGCCCAGATGCTCGACTCCGAGACCGCCCAGAAGCGTCAGATCCTGTTCGGCGACCTGGAGAAGGAGCAGGAGAAGCTCAACATGGAGGTGGAGAACCTTCGTTCGTTCGAGCGCGAGTACCGCTCCCGCCTCAAGAGCTACTTCACCCAGCAGCTGGAGGCTCTCAACGGTGGCGGCGAGTCCAGCGCGCCGCCGAGCGAGGAGGCTCCGCAGCCCAAGCGGCTCCGGTCGATCCTCGGCGAGGACGAGGGCTGAGCATCCTCCCGACCTGACCGCACGTCGACGACGACCGGCCCTCTGGGGCCGGTCGTTTTCGTGTCAGGGGCCGCGTCGGGATCGCGGTAGGTGTCCAGGGCCGTGGCGAGCCTGTTTGAGTCCCCTCCGGTCCGGCGTTACCCTCCCACGCACACGCGTGGCACCGATCCTCCTGAGGTGCCACCCAAGGCCCAGGAAGGCCGGCACCCCGATGGCTCGCTCCACGACCAGTTACCTCGCGACTCAGGCGGCCTCGGCCGTCGGTCGGATGCTCGGGCGACCCGGCTCCGGGACGACCGCCCGCCCGGCTACTTCGGCGGCCACCTCATCGAGGCGCAGCACCACCTCCGCGCCGGCCAAGAAGGCCTCCGCTGCCAAGAAGGCGGCACCCGCCAAGAAGGCTCCCGCGAAGAAGGCGCCTGCGAAGAAGGCGCCGGCCAAGAAGGCCGCCGCCGCACGAAGACGGCCACCACGAAGAAGGCGGCGCCCGGCGAAGAAGGCGACCGTCAAGAAGGCGGCGCCGGCCAAGAAGGCGGCCGTCAAGAAGGCGGCGCCGGCCAAGAAGGCGGCCGTCAAGAAGGCAGCGCCGGCCAAGAAGGCGGCCGTCAAGAAGGCAGCGCCGGCCAAGAAGGCGGCCGTCAAGAAGGCAGCGCCGGCCAAGAAGGCTCCCGCCAAGAAGGCGCCCGGCCAAGAAGGCTCCCGCGAAGAAGGCTCCCGCGAAGAAGGCCCCCGCGAAGAAGGCCCCCGCGAAGACCACGAAGAAGGCCACCCCCGCCCGCTCGGCCACCGCGACCGTGGCGACCCGTCCCACCCGGCCCGCGAGCCGGCGGCCCGTGAGCCTGCTGGTGGTCAAGGAGGGCGAGGGCGCCTGGACCAAGGCCGAGATCAAGGAAGTCCTCGGCGAGCTGCACCACGATCGCGACCGCGTGGTGCGCACCCTCTCGGGCCAGGAGGCCGAGCTCGACAAGCTGATGCGTGACGCCGGCGACGGTGCGGGCCACGACCAGGCCGACATGGGCGCCACCAGCTTCGAGCGCGACCAGGAGATCATCGTGGTCAACAACGAACGCGAGAAGCTGGCCCAGATCGACCGCGCCCTGGCGCGCATCGCCGACGGCACCTACGGCATCTGCGAGTCGTGCGGCAACCCCATCGGCAAGATGCGGGCCATGGCCTTCCCCCGTGCCACACTGTGCATGACATGCAAGCAGCGCGAGGAGCGTCGCTGAGTTCCAGCGACGCAGGGGAGTCCGGCCCGACCGCGCCGCACCGCCGGTCAACCCGAAACCTCTTCGTCCTCGTCGCGGTGGCGGCGTACGCCCTCGACGTCGGATCGAAGATCTGGGCCGTCAACCGGCTCGCCGAGGGTGACATCGAGGTCTTCGGCGACTGGTTCCGCTTGCACCTGACCCGCAACGCCGGAGCCGCGTTCAGCACCGGCACCGAGTTCACGATCGTGTTCAGCCTGGTCGCCATCACGGCCCTCTGCGTCGTGCTCTGGCTGAGCCGCCGCGTCGGCGACCGGATCTGGGCCGTGGCCTTCGGCCTGCTGATCGCCGGCATCGCCGGCAACCTCACCGACCGCCTGCTGCGCGACCCCGGTCCCCTGCGCGGGCACGTGGTGGACCTCTTCGCGATCCCGCACTGGCCGATCTTCAACGTGGCCGACATCTGCATCGACGTGGCAGCCGCGCTGATCCTGCTCCAGGCGTTCCGCGGCGTCCGGATCGACGGCAGCCGTCCGGGGACCTCGTGATGACGACCGAGGACCACCGCGCCGTCACCGTGCCCGAGGGGCTCTCGGGAGAGCGGATCGACGCCGCGATGGCGCGGCTGTTCGGGGTCTCCCGGACCCGAGCCGCCGACCTGATCAGTGACGGCTATGTCTCGGTCGACGGGGCGGCGGTCGCCAAGAGCGACCGCTTGGTGCCCGGCACCCTGCTGGAGGTGTCGATCCCCTCGCTGGCCGATCCGCTGCTGGTGGTGCCCGAGATCGTCGAGGGCATCAAGATCATCCACGACGACGACTCGATCGTGGTGATCGACAAGCCCGTCGGTGTGGCCGTGCACCCCTCGCCCGGCTGGTCGGGCCCGACGGTGGTCGGCCATCTCGCCGGCGCCGGCTTCCGGATCGCCACCGGTGGCGCGTCCGAGCGGCAGGGCATCGTGCAGCGCCTCGACGTGGGCACCTCGGGTGTGATGGTGATCTGCAAGGGGGAGCGCGCCTACTCGGTGCTCAAGAACGCCTTCCGTCACCGGACGGTCGACAAGGTCTACCACGCGCTCGTCCAGGGCCACCCCGACCCACTCGAGGGCACCGTCGACGCGCCCATCGGCCGGCACCCCCGCGCGGACTACAAGTACGCCGTGATGACCGACGGCCGGCACAGCGTCACCCACTACTCGACGTTGGAGGCCCACCGGTTCGCGTCGCTGCTCGAGGTGCACCTCGAGACGGGACGCACTCACCAGATCCGGGTCCACATGGCCGCCCTCAAGCACCCCTGTGTCGGCGACCTGACCTATGGCGCCGACCCCGTGCTCGCCCAGCGGCTCGGGCTGGAGCGGCAGTGGCTGCACGCGCTCCGGCTCGGCTTCGAGCACCCCGACTCGGGTGAGTACGTCGAGTACGAGTCGACCTATCCCGCTGACCTGGCCGCCGCGCTGGAGATCGTCCGCGATGCCCACTGACCTGACGGTCCGTCTCGCAGACCCGTCCGAGTCCGACCGGTTGGCCGCCGTCTTCGGCCGGTCCCGTGCCGCCGCCGCCATGCCGCCCGGCGTGCACACGCCGGAGGAGGACCGGGGCTGGTTCGCCGCCAGGCTCGCCGACGGCGAGCATGAGGCGTGGGTCGCCGAGCGCGACGACCGGATCCTTGGCTATGCCTTGGCCACCGAGACCTGGCTCGACCACCTCTTCGTCGAGCCCGACCACCAGGCCGAGGGCGTGGGCGGCGCGCTGCTCGACGTCGTCAAGGCGGTGCGTCCGGCCGGGTTCCTCCTGTGGGTGTTCGAGATCAACCTGCCCGCGCGTGCGTTCTATGCCCGGCGCGGACTCGTCGAGCTCGAGCGCACCGACGGCTCCGGCAACGAGGAGAAGGCGCCCGACATCAAGATGGCGTGGCCCGGCGGCGACCCGCTGGCGTTCTACCGCGGCCTCATCGACGACGTCGACGGCGCTCTCGCCGAGCTGCTGGCCCGCCGGCTGGCGCTGACCCGGGCCGTCCAGGACCACAAGCGCGACTCCGCCCGCGACCCGGACCGCGAGCGCCAGATCGCCGAGGCGATGGCCGCGGTCGTGCCCGAGATCGGCGCCGACCGGCTCGGCCGGATCATGCAGCTGGTGATCGGCGAGCTCCTCGAGGTCGCTCAGCAGCGGTGAGTCAGGGTCGGTTCTGAGGCCGCGGCGGTGACTGAGGGTCGGTTTCCGCGAGGTCAACCGACCCTGGCTCACCGGCGCTCGTCGAGCCACTCCAGGATCTGTTCGGCCGCTTGCTCCGGCGTGAGAGCCGTGTTGTCCAGGCGCAGATGACGGTGTCCGTCGAGAACCTCGCTCGCTGGGGTCGTGGCAGACGGATCGGTGTTCATGACCAGGCCCTCCATCTCGCGGACGTTGTCCTCGGACCAGGCCAGGTCGCGTTTGGACCGCTTCTCGGCCAGCCGGTGCTCGGTGCGGTTGCGCTCCAGCCGGGTGTCCAGGTCGGCGGCTAGCTCGACGAACGCGACTTCCGCGCCCGCCTCGACGTACATTCGGATCTGGCTCCGTATCGCCTCGGCGTCCGCCTCGTCCTCGAGGTTCCACACGTAGGTCAGCAGCAGGTCGGTCCCGGAGGCGACGGCCTCCTCCACGAGCCGACGCCGCCACTCGGCCAGCAGCCGCATGAACGGCGGCGTACCGAAGTCGAAGACCTCGAGCAGCGGCTCGATCGTGGCGTGGTTGTGGAACAGCCGGAAGCCGCTGCGCTCCGCGACGGCCCGGCCCACCGTCATCTTGCCGACGGCGGGCGGCCCGAAGATCACGAGCAGCCGCATGGGCGACATCGTCGATCATCGGGCCGGTGCTCGGCGAGCGGTTTGCGTCCGCTGAGGGGTTCAGGGCAGCACGATCGTGCGGGTGATGTGCTGGTTGGCCTCCCAGTACGTACGCCGGTCGGTGATGATCGGGTCGTTTGGTGCGGGTTGGATGGCTCCGTCAGTGTCGATGGCGCGCGAGGTCACGGTGTGGTGCCCGCCGGCGGCCTGGCCCCAGTTGTAGGTCCAGAAGTTCCACGCCAGTTCCTTGGACGGGCCACCGTGCGAGTCGGGGTCGACCACTCTTGCCTGGCGCCACGGGCCGCCGTCGATGGAGACCTCGACCCGGGCGATCGGTCCGCCCCAGGCGATCCCGATGACCCGGTACGTGCTCGTGTTCCCCTGGACCTTCCGGGTGACCTTGGCGGGCGCGGACTTCAGCCGGTACGGGCCTACGTTCTGGAAGGTCCACGTGGTGTTGCCGGCCGCGTCGGTGTGCTCGCGGAAGGTGACGTAGTCGCGGGCCATGAACCGGCCCGCGTACCGGTGGTCGATCAGCTCGATGTGCTTGAGCCACTTGACGTTCGCAACGCCGTACCAGCCGGGGGCGATGAGGCGGACCGGGAAGCCGTGCTCGACGGGCAGTGGCTGGCCGTTCATCTCATAGCAGAGGAGGTTGCCTTCCGCCATCGCTGCTTCGATGGTCATGCTGCGGGCGAACTGCTCGGTGATGGTGATGTCCCAGCGCCCGGGGATGTCCGGGTCCGGCGTCGCGGTCCCCGACGTGGGTGGAGTGACGATGCCCGGGTTGTCGCGAATGGTGACGGTGCCGGAGTCGGTGCCCCAGAACACCACCTCCGTCGCGGACTCGAGCGGCCCCGCACTCTTCAGTACCTGTCCCAGCCGGGCGCCTCCCCATACCGCGTTGCCGACAGCGCCGGTGAAGACGGGGAAGGCCGTGTTGCCCGAGCACTCCAAAGTGAACTCGACCTGCTTGCGCGGGCGTGACTTGAGGTCGGCAAGGGACAGCGAGCCGGGGTGCGCCACGAGTCCGTCGATGCCGAGTCGCCATGCGTTGGCGTCGATCACCGGGTGGCCGTAGTGGCTGACGAAGAAGAAGTTGTCAGCCGGCGTCAGGCGCGTGGAGAGTTCCTCCCACACCTGCTGGTTCCCCACCCCCATGCCCGGGGGGAAGGGAGGCGGTTGGTCCTCCCAAAGGATCACTTCGTCGTTCGGGTTCCCGGGGTAGGTCTCGGGTGGGTCCCCGTGGTTGCGCAGCCAGGGAACTGAGTCGGGGCTTCCCGCCCCGAGCGCCTCGGCCGGTCCGGAGATCTGCAACACCGACAATCCCGCTGCTGCCGTGCCGCCCGCCTGAAGAAGACCGCGGCGACTGATGGAGGTGGTGGCCATGATGGGCTCCTTTCGAATCTTTCGACGCTACGCCGATGGGGTGCGCCCGTACAGGTCGAGCGGCAACGATGAGAAGGCGCCGGACGTCAAGATGACGATGGCCCGGGTCGCACCGGCCGCTGAAGAGCAGTCCGTCCGTGCCCGAACAGGACGGCCGGGGCGTCCGGCCGGGCTAACGGTGCCCCGGTGTCTCCGACGTGAACCTGGCCCCGAGCACGTCGACGATCGGCATGCCTCGCCTCCTCTGGACGGCCTCGCGAGCGCTATGAGTCCGCGGGCGACGGCTCGGGGATCTGGCGCGCGATGTTCTGGTCCGCGGCGGGGTGCTCCACGAGCGCCAGGATCCGGGTCGCCATGAAGCGTGCGGTGCGGACCGGCGTCCCGGTGCGGGTGACCTCGGAGACCGTGACGATCCCGCGCCCGGTCTCGATCTCGACCCGACGGCCGTTCCGGCTGGCGACGATCTCGTAGGTGCGGACCTCATCGCCCGCATCGATGACGATCTCCACCCGGTCACCACGCACACGGTCAAGGTACTGCGCCGCGCCGACAGTCCTGGCTGGGTGGCAGTCCAGGGGCAGGTGCCGGCGACCCGACCGGGCCGCGGGTGCTGAGATGTCGGCGATCCCTGCCACGATGCGGCGAAGTGGTCGCGTAGTCTGGCGTCCTTCCCCACGAAGGCCGCCCGGCGTCCAGCCGAGGCTGCGCAGCCGTGCCCGAAGACAGATCCGCCGAGGAGTCCTCACCCCCATGACATCAGGGACGACGAGTGCCAACGACTCCTTCGTCCACCTGCACGTGCACACCGAGTACTCCATGCTCGACGGCGCCGCCCGGCTCGGCGCGCTGACCCAGCGCACGGCCGAGCTCGGCATGCCGGCCGTGGCGATGACCGACCACGGCAACGTCTTCGGCGCCTACGAGTTCTACAAGTGCGCCCGCGAGGCGGGCGTCAAGCCCATCATCGGCATCGAGGCCTACTTCGCCCCCGACATCTCCCGCTTCGAGCGCAAGGGCGTCAACTTCTACGACGGCGGTCCCGACGACGTCTCCGCGCGAGGCGCCTACACGCACATGACCCTGCTCTCGGAGACCACCGAGGGCATGCACAACCTGTTCCGGCTCTCCAGCGGCGCCTGGAAGGACGGCTTCTTCAAGCAGCCCCGCATGGACCGCGAACTGCTGGCCCAGCACGCGACCGGCCTGATCGGCACCACCGGTTGCCCGTCGGGCGAGGTGCAGGTCCACCTGCGCTACGGCAACTACGACGCCGCCCGCCAGGCGGCCGCCGACTTCCAGGACATCCTCGGCCGCGACAACTACTTCCTCGAGCTGATGGACCACGACCTCGCCATCGAGAAGCGGGTCCGCGACGGGCTGCTCAAGCTCGCGGCCGACCTCAAGATCCCGCTGATCGCCACCAACGACTCCCACTACGTCAACCGCGAGGACGCGCCCTCGCAGGAGCACCTGCTCTGCATCAACTCCGGCAGCACCATGGACATCCCGGCGGGCGACGGGCCCGGCCAGCGGTTCGCCTTCAACGGCGACGACTACTACCTCAAGAGCCCCGCGGAGATGCGGGCGCTGTGGTCCGACCGCCACGGTCTGCCCGAGGCCTGCGACAACACCCTCCTCATCGCCGAGCGCTGCGACGTCACCTTCACCGAGGGCAACGGCACCTACATGCCGCGCTTCGCCTGCCCGCCCGGGGAGGACGAGACGTCGTGGATGGTCAAGGAGGTCGAGCGGGGTCTGCAGTTCCGCTACCCCGGCGGCATCTCCGACGACGTACGTCAGCGGGCCGAGTTCGAGCTGGGCGTGATCACCCAGATGGGCTTCAGCGGCTACTTCCTCGTGGTGGCCGACTTCATCAACTGGGCCAAGGACAACGGCATCCGCGTCGGCCCCGGTCGCGGCTCCGGGGCAGGCTCGATCGTGGCGTACGCCATGCGCATCACCGATCTCGACCCGCTGGTGCACGGGCTGCTGTTCGAACGGTTCCTCAACCCCGAGCGCATCTCGATGCCCGACTTCGACATCGACTTCGACGAGCGCCGGCGGGGCGAGGTCATCAAGTACGTCTCCGACAAGTACGGCGACGACCGGGTCTCGATGATCGTCACCTACGGCACCATCAAGGCGAAGCAGGCGATCAAGGACTCCTCCCGCATCCTCGGCTATCCCTTCGCCATGGGCGACCGCATCACCAAGGCCATGCCGGCAGCGGTGATGGGCAAGGACGTACCGCTCAAGGAGCTCTTCGACTCCACCCACCGGCGTTACGGCGAGGGCGGCGAGTTCCGGTCGCTCGTCGAGTCCGACCCCGACGTCAAGCGGGTGGTCGAGACGGCCATCGGGATCGAGGGTCTCAAGCGACAGTGGGGCGTGCACGCCGCCGGCGTGATCATGTCCAGCGAGCCGCTCGCCGACGTCATCCCCCTGCTCCGGCGGCCGGCCGACGGCGCCGTCATCACCCAGTTCGACTACCCGACGTGCGAGGCGCTGGGCCTGATCAAGATGGACTTCCTGGGGCTGCGCAACCTCACGGTCCTCGACGACTGCATCAACAACATCGTGGCCAACCGCGGCGAGACCGTGGTCCTCGAGGAGCTCGAGCTCGACGACCCGGCGACCTACCAGCTCCTCCAGCGTGGCGACACCCTCGGCGTCTTCCAGCTCGACGGCGGACCGATGCGAGCGCTGCTGCGCTCGATGCGGCCCGACTGCTTCGCCGACATCTCCGCGGTCGGTGCCCTCTACCGTCCCGGCCCGATGGGCATGGACTCCCACAACCGCTACGCCCGCCGCAAGACCGGCCGCGAGCCAATCGTCGCGATGCATCCCCAGCTCGCCGAGCCGCTGGCCGAGATCCTCGACGAGACCTACGGCCTGCTCGTCTATCAGGAGCAGGTGCTGGCGATCGTGCAGAAGGTCGCCGGCTACTCCCTGGGCCAGGCCGACCTGCTGCGCAAGGCGATGGGCAAGAAGAAGAAGGAGATCCTCGACTCCGAGTACGTCGCCTACTCCGAGGGCATGAAGGCCAACGGCTACTCCGACAGCGCCATCAAGGCGCTCTGGGACGCGTTGCTGCCGTTCTCCGACTACGCCTTCAACAAGGCCCACTCGGCGGCCTACGGGATGGTGTCCTACTGGACGGCGTACCTCAAGGCCAACTACCCCTCCGAATACATGGCCGCGCTGCTGACGTCCGTCAAGGACGACAAGGACAAGATGGCCATCTACCTCAACGAGTGTCGCCGGATGAAGATCCAGGTCCTGCCACCCGACGTCAACGAGTCGCTGTCGTCGTTCACCCCGGTCGGCACCGACGTCCGCTTCGGTCTCACCGCGGTCCGCAACGTCGGGCACAACGTCGTCGGAGGGATCGTCGAGGCGCGCGAGGAGAAGGGGCGCTACGCCGACTTCAACGACTTCATGGACAAGGTGCCGGCGCTCGTGTGCAACAAGCGGGTCATCGAGTCGTTGGTCAAGGCCGGCGCGTTCGACGAGATGAAGCACCGCCGCCGGGCCCTGGTGGCGATCCACGAGAGCGCCGTCGACCAGTACGTCGACATCAAGCGCAACGAGGCGATCGGCCAGGACTCCCTCTTCGGCGGCCTCGACGACGCCCTCGGCGGCAGCTTCGGCATCTCGGTGACGGTCCCCGAGATCGACGAGTGGGACAAGATGACGTTGCTGGGCCACGAGCGGGAGATGCTCGGCCTCTACGTCTCCGACCACCCGCTGCTCGGCCTCGAGCACGTGCTGTCCCAGGGCACCGACGCCACGATCGGCCAGCTGTTGCTCGACGAGGAACGGCCCGACAACAGCTCGGTCACCATCAGCGGCCTGGTCACCTCGGTGCAGCGCAAGATCACCAAGAAGGGCGACTCCTGGGCCATCGTCACGGTCGAGGACCTCGACGGTGGCATCGACGTGATGATGTGGCCCAGCGTCTACCAGCTGGCCAGCACCTACCTCGTCGAGGACGCGATCATCATGGTGCGCGGCTTCCTCTCGCGGGAGAAGGACCAGCCCACGATCAAGGCCCAGGAGGTCACCGTCCCCGACCTCTCCGACGGCCCGTCCGGCCCGGTCGTCATCAGCCTGCCGTCCACCCGGTGCACGCCGCCGGTGGTCGACCAGCTCAAGGAGGTGCTGGCCACCCACCCCGGCCTGACCGAGGTGCAGCTCAAGCTGCTGACCCGCACCTCCACGACCGTGCTGCGGCTCGACGAGCGGCTGCGGGTGACGCCCACCCCGGCCCTCTTCGCCGACCTCAAGCAGCTGCTCGGGCCCGGATGTCTGAGCAGCTGACCGAGGGGCGCACCCGGCCCTCGGCCGGCCTGCGTGCGCCCGTTCTCTGGGTGCTGATCGTGGTGGCGTCGTACGCCGCGGTCGGGGCTGCCGCGGGCTGGCTCTGGCACGCGCTGTGGGACCCGACGGTGGGCCGGGTCATCCAGCACGGGTGGTATCCCGACGAGGCGGGCCTGCGCGGCGACTTCTCCGGGACCGGCCTCTACGTCCTGGTGGCCGCCGGCGCCGGCCTGCTGCTCGGTCTGCTCGTCGCCTTCTTCGGTGGCCGCCGTCCGATGCTGACGCTGGTGGCCGTGGTCGCGGGCTCGGCCCTGGCGGCCTGGCTGATGGTGCTCGTCGGCGAGGGGCTGAGCCCGGCCGAGGATCCGCACGTCGCGGCCAAGACCGCCAACGAAGGCGACAAGCTCCCCAGCACGCTGCGGGTCTCCGGGCTGAGCCCCTTGTTGGTCCTCCCGATGGGATCGCTCGCCGCCGTGGCTCTGGTCTACGTGATGTTCTCGGGATCATCGCCTGATCCAGGCGTGAGCAAGGAACCGCGCGGGTAGGCTTCGCGTCCCAAGACCTACCTGCGGCCCCTCTCGAGCGCCGCCCGACCATGGGGGACCACGTGTCCGACACCACCCCGCCCGCGGGCGGCCAGCCGCCCTTCCCGGGCCAGCAGTCAGACCCCCTCGCGGTCCCTCCCGTCCAGCCGGCCCAGCCGTCCCAGACCGAGTACCTCGAGGCGGGTGGCGGGTCCCCCATCGACCCAGCGGCGAAGCCCGTGGCGTCCGGCGGCGGCCGCAAGCGGGCCCTCCTGATCGGCGCCGCCGTGGCGGCTCTCGCCGTGGTGGGCGTCGGAGCCTGGGCGGCCGTGTCGTTCCTCGCCACCGGTGCCCAGCCCGACGAAGCGCTGCCGAGCACCACCATCGGCTACGCCTCGATCGACCTCGACCCCAGTGGCGTGCAGAAGATCGAGGCGCTCAAGACCCTCAACAAGTTCCCGGCGTTCAAGGACGAGCTCGGCCTCGACACCGACGACGACATCCGCCAGCGGCTCTTCGAGGAGTTCGAGAAGAGCGCCGACTGCGGACTCGACTACGCCAAGGACGTCGAGCCCTGGCTCGGCGACCGGATGGCCGTTGCCGCGGTGGATACCGGCGGGCACACCCCCGCGCCGGTCTTCGTGGTGCAGGTCAAGGACGCCGACAAGGCCGACGCCGGGCTGGCCAAGGTGCGCGACTGCGGCAGCGGGGACACCCCCGCGACCACGGGCGGGTGGGTCTTCGATGGCGACTGGGCGATCATCGCCGAGGACCAGGAGACGGCCCAGGCCGTGTCCGACCTGACCGACAAGGGCACCCTGGCCGACGACCCGGAGTACCAGGACCTCACCTCAGCGGCCGGCGAGATCGGCATCGTGAACCTGTACGCCGCCCCCGAGGCCGGCCAGTACATGGCCGACCTGATGGGTGGGGCCATGGGCCTGGGCGGCATGGGACTGGGCGGCATGGGACTGGGCCCGCTCGAGGGTCTGACCGGCCTCGACAGCTCGGGCTCAGGCTCCTCCTCGTCGTCGGGCAGCGACTCGGCGGCCCCCGCGGCGTTCGTGCAGGCGGACAGCGCGGCCGACCCGTTCACCGACGCCCTCAAGAACTTCAAGGGACTGGCCGTGGCGGTGCGCTTCGACGACGGTGCGCTGGAGGTCGAGTCGGCCGGCGACACGACCGCCTTCGGCCTGTCGACGCTCTACTCCTCCGACCGCGGCGCCGACGTCATGGAGACCCTGCCCGACGACACCGCACTCGCCATGGGCGCGGGCTTCGAGCCGGGCTGGCTGACCGAGCTGGCCGAGCAGGGGGCGTCGTTCACCGGCGGTGAGATGACGGCCGAGGAGCTGCTCCAAGAGGCGTCCGACACCACGGGCCTCGACGTGCCGGCCGACATCGAGACCCTGCTGGGTCAGTCCGCCGCCGTGGCCGTGGGGAGCGAGTTCGACGTCGAGAACCTGATCAACAGCAGCGACGGCAGCGACCTGCCGATCGTTGTGAAGGTCCAGGGAGACCCCGAGAAGATCAAGGGCGTGCTGGCCAAGCTCATCGAGCAGGAGCCGGACGTCGAGACCTACCTCGCCAACGACTCCGACGGCGACATGATCGTGATCGGCCCGAACGCCGACTACCGCGCCAAGGTTCTGACGCGCGGCACGCTGGGCGACTCCGAAGTCTTCCGTGACGTGGTCCGCGAGGCCGACCGGGCCAGCGCCGTCTTCTTCATCAACTTCAACGTCAACGACGACTGGCTCGCCAGCGCCGTCGGCGAGGAGGACAAGTCGGTCGAGGAGAACCTCGTTCCGTTGGCCGGCTTCGGCGTCACCGCCTGGAAGGACGGCGACTACGCCCACTCGGTGCTGCGGCTGACGACCGACTGATCGAGTCTCACGCCCGGCCGATCCGCGCGGTGGTCGCAGCGGTGACCGCCACCAGGTCGGCCGGGGCGATCCCCAGGTCCAGCCCGCGGCGTCCCGCCGACACGAACACCGTGTCGTGGTCCAGCGCGCCGGAGTCGACGACCGTTCGCAGCCGACGCTTCTGACCGACGGGGGAGATGCCTCCGGTGACGTAGCCGGTGGCACGCTCCGCGTCGCGTGGTGCCGCCATTGCGGCCTTGCGGCCTCCGAGGGCGCGGGCCAGCGCCTTGAGGTCGAGCCAGCCCCCGACGGGGACCACGGCCACGACCAGCGCGCCGTCCAGGTCGGCCACGAGCGTCTTGAACACCTGTGCCGGGTCCAACCCGAGCGCTCCGGCCGCCTCGAGGCCGTAGGACTCGGCCCTCGGGTCGTGGGCGTACTCATGCAGCGTGAACGCGACCCCGGCTGCGGTCAGCGCTGCCGTGGCCGGCGTACCTCCATGAGCCTTGCGAGCCACCGTTGATCGTCCGGGCTCAGTTGGGGGACCAGCGGGTGCGGGCCACTTCGGTGGCCGGCAGCGACGGGATCACGTTCATCGCGCGGAGCTCGGTGCGCAGCAGCTCGGTCACCATGTGGAGCCGGACTGCGGCGTCCTCGGCCTCCAGCAGCGCCTGGCGTTCCTGCAACGGGAGGGGGGCGACGGCGGCCAACGTCCAGGAGAGGTACGCCGGGTCGCGCGGAAGCGGGCCGGTGAAGGGGTCGTCGCGGAACTCCGACAAGGCAGCCCGGTAGGCCGTGAAGACCGCCCGGGCCCGCTCGACGATCTCGGCCGGGACGTCCGAGGGCACCTCCGGCCGAGCCTCGACGTGGCCGACGGGATAGGTCCCGGTGGTGTCGAGGTGCTGCAGGGAGATCCGGTCGAGGCCGACCGCGACCATGGTGAACGTGCCGTCGGCGTGCGCCTCGACGTCTGTCATCTTCACGCGGCAGCCGATCCGGAACAGCGACTGCGAGCCGTGCTCGCCGACCTCGTAGCCCTCGCGGATGCCGACGGAACCGAAGAGCCGGTCGTTCGGCTCGGCCCGCAGCAGGTGGTGCACGAGCGCGCGGTAGCGGTCCTCGAAGACCTTCAGGGGCACACTGACGCCGGGGAACAGCACCGCGTTCAGCGGGAACATGGGGAGCGTCGTGCTCACCTCTGAACCCTAGCCCGCGGGCGGTCCGCCGGCTGGCACCTTGGCCGGTCGCGGTGTCTCGCGCACCTAGAATCGGGGCCATGATGCGGCGGATCGACCTCCGGGGCGCCTCGGGCGACCTCGACTACCTGACGGCCGTGCCGCGGGCGGAGTTCGACGTCGAGGCCGCTCTCGAGGTCGTCCGGCCGATCTGCGAGGCGGTCCGCACTCGCGGGGTGGACGCCATCATCGACTTCAGTGAGCGCTTCGACGGCGTCCGCCAGCACGACATCGTCGTACCACTCGCTGCGTTGCAGGGTGCCCTCGAAGCGCTCGACCCGGTCGTGCGAACGGCTCTCGAGGAGTCCATCGCCCGACTGCGCGCGACGTGCGAGGCCGAGCGCGAGACCGACGCCGTGACGCACTTCGGACGGGCCACCGTCACCCACCGGATGGTCCCGGTCGACCGGGTCGGCCTCTATGTGCCTGGCGGCATCGCGCCGCTGGTCTCCAGCGTGGTGATGAACGTGGTGCCCGCCCAGGTCGCGGGGGTGCGCTCCATCGCGCTCTCGTCGTCACCGCAGCAGGACCACGACGGGCTGCCGCACCCGACCATCCTGGCGGCCTGCGCGCTGCTGGGCGTCGACGAGGTCTACGCCGTCGGCGGCGCCCAGGCGATCGCCATGTTCGCCTACGGCGCCGGCCCGTGCCGTCGCGTCGACCTGGTGACAGGACCCGGTTCGATCCACACCGTCGCGGCCAAGCGGCTGCTCAAGGGCGTCGTCGGGATCGACTCCGAGGCGGGGCCGACCGAGATCGCCGTGCTCGCCGACGACTCGGCCGACGCGGCGTTCGTGGCCGCCGATCTGATCAGCCAGGCTGAGCACGACGTGCTCGCCGCCAGCGTCCTCGTCACGACCAGCGAGCGGCTCGCCGACGACGTCGAGGCCGAGCTCGAGAAGCAGGTGCACGCGACCCGCCACACCGAGCGGATCCGCACCGCCCTGGGCGGCCGTCAGTCGGCCATCGTGCTGGTCGGCGACCTCGAACAGGGGCTGCGGGTCGTGGACGCCTACGCCGCCGAACACCTCGAGATCCAGACCGAGGACGCCGCCGCCGTGGCGAGCCGGGTCCGCAACGCCGGCGCGATCTTCGTCGGCGCCTACGCCCCGGTCTCCCTGGGCGACTACTGCGCCGGGTCCAACCACGTGCTTCCTACGGGTGGCTGCGCCAGCCACTCCTCGGGCCTGTCGGTGCGGACCTTCCTCAAGTCCGTGCACGTCGTCGACTACGGCCGCGACGCGCTGGTCGAGGTCGCCGACCACGTCGTCAGCCTCGCCGAGGCCGAGGACCTGCCCGCCCATGGTGCCGCGGTCCGCGTCCGCTTCGCCGACTGAGGCGACGACGTGACCACCCACTCCGCCTTCGGCGGTTGGCCTCCGCTGCGCGACGAGCTGCGCGGCCTCGAGCCCTACGGCGCCCCGCACCCCGACGTGCCGGTGCGCCTCAACGTCAACGAGAACCCCTACCCGCCCTCCGACGAGGTGGTGGCCGACATCTCCGCGTCGGTGGCCGCGGCAGCGGCCGGTCTCAACCGCTATCCCGACCGCGAGTTCACCGAGCTGCGCGCCGCGTTGGCCGCCTATCTCGGGCACGGCGTGGGGCCCGAGCAGGTGTGGGCCGCCAACGGGTCCAACGAGGTGATGCTGCACCTGCTGCAGGCCTTCGGCGGTCCGGGCCGGACCGCGATCAGCTTCGCGCCGACGTACTCGATGTATCCGGAGTACGCCCGCGACACGAACACCCGCTGGGTGGTCGGGCAGCGCGAGACCGACTTCGCCCTCGACCCGGCGCGAGCCCGGGAGCTCGTCGTCGAGCACCGGCCCAGCGTGGTGCTGCTGCCCTCGCCCAACAACCCCACCGGGACGGCGCTGCCGCTCCACGTCGTCGAGGCGCTCTGCGAGGCGGCGGGCGACGGGCTGGTGGTCGTCGACGAGGCGTACGCCGAGTTCCGCCGCCCCGGCACCCCCAGCGCCCTGGAGCTGCTGCCGGGCCTGCGCAACCTGGTCGTCACCCGCACGATGAGCAAGGCGTTCGCGTTCGCCGGCGCTCGGCTGGGCTACCTGGCGGCCGCACCGGAGATCTGCGACGCGATCCGGGTGGTGCGGCTGCCGTACCACCTCAGCGCCGTCACCCAGGCCGCGGCCCTGGCCGCGTTGCGGCACACCGACGAGCTGCTCGGCCGCGTCGACGCCCTGCGGACCGAGCGAGACGAGCTGGCCGGCTGGCTGGCCGGACGTGGCCTCGAGGTGGCCGAGAGCGACGCCAACTTCGTGCTCTTCGGCCGCTACGCCGACCGGCACGCCGTCTGGCAGGGCCTGCTCGACCAGGGCGTGCTGATCCGCGAGACCGGACCGGACGGCTGGCTGCGCGTCTCGGTCGGCACCCCCGAAGAGATGGCAGCATTCAGGGATGCACTGACCTCGCTCGGCGAGTCACAACGGATGGAGTCGAGATGAACCCCGCCCCCGCACGTACGGCATTGGTCGACCGCGAGACCAAGGAGTCCAAGGTCCACGTCGAGGTCGACCTCGACGGCAGCGGCCGTTCCGACGTCTCGACCGGCGTGGGCTTCTTCGACCACATGCTGACCGCGTTCGCCCGGCACTCGCTGGTCGACCTGGTCGCGCACACCTCGGGCGACACCCACATCGACGCCCACCACACCGTGGAGGACACCGCGATCGTGCTCGGCGACGCCCTGCGTGAGGCGCTTGGCGACAAGACCGGCATCCAGCGCTTCGGCGACGCCACCGTGCCGCTCGACGAGGCCCTCGTGCAGGCGGTGGTCGACGTGTCGGGGCGTCCTTACTGCGTGCACACCGGCGAGCCATACGGGCAGGCGTACGCCCTCATCGGCGGCGACTCCGGTCCGGCGTACGTCGGCTCGCTGACCCGCCACGTCTTCGAGACCATCGCCTTCCACGCCCAGATCACGCTGCACGTGCGGGTGCTGTCGGGTCGCGACCCGCACCACCTGGTGGAGGCGCAGTTCAAGGCGCTGGCCCGGGCTCTCCGTGACGCGGTCGCGTTCGACCCGCGGGAGACGGGCGTGCCGTCCACCAAGGGCACACTTTGAGGGTTGCCCTGATGTCGTCGTGACGCGGGTGGTGGTGCTCGACTACGGGTCGGGCAACGTCAGGTCGGCCGTGCGCGCCCTGGAGCGGGCCGGCGCCGAGGTGACGCTGACGGCCGACCGCACCCTGGCGCAGGAGGCCGACGGACTCGTCGTACCTGGCGTGGGCGCCTTCGCATCGTGCATGGCCGGGCTGCGGGCCGTTCGCGGTCACGAGGTGATCGGCCGGCGGTTGGCGGGAGGCCGGCCGGTCCTCGGCATCTGCGTGGGCATGCAGATCCTCTTCGAACGGGGTGTCGAGCACGGCGTGGAGACTCCCGGCTGCGACGAGTGGCCGGGCGTCGTGGAGCGGTTGCAGGCGCCCGTGGTCCCGCACATGGGCTGGAACACCGTCACGCCGGCCGACAGCACCTCGCTGTTCGCCGGCGTCGAGGACGAGCGGTTCTACTTCGTGCACTCCTACGCCGTGCGCGAGTGGGTGCTGCAGACCGGCACCCGCACCAAGCCGCCGCTGGTCACCTGGGCCGAGCACGGCGGCGACCGCTTCGTGGCGGCCGTCGAGAACGGACCCCTCTCGGCCACCCAGTTCCACCCCGAGAAGTCCGGCGACGCCGGCGCTGCCCTGCTGCGCAACTGGGTCGGCTCGCTGTGAGCAGGGAACGAGCGAAGCGCCGCGAGGAGCGCGAACGCGAGGCGGCGGTCAAGGCCGCCGCCAGGGCGCGCGAGGCCGAGCGACGCTCGCGGAGCGCGGCCCGCCGCCGAGCCCTCACCGGCTGGGTGCCCCGGCCACGGCTCACGCCGGGCACGCTCGCCGCGCGCCGTCGCAAGGAGGTCACGGTCACCGTGTGCATCCTGCTCGCGCTCAACCTGCTGGTCTGGATCGTCCGCCCCGACTGGCCATCCCGCGTCGGCGCCCTGGTCGTCAGCGTCCTGGTCGCACCCGTGCTGCACGTCATGCTCGTCAGGCGTCCCTAGGATGCGGCGGGTGACCCACGAACCCGGGCACCTGCAGCTGCTGCCTGCCGTCGACATCGCCGAGGGCCAGGCCGTGCAGCTGGTGCAGGGCGTGGCC
Organism: uncultured Actinomycetota bacterium; assembly: GCA_963762105.1. Classification (GTDB taxonomy): domain Bacteria; phylum Actinomycetota; class Actinomycetes; order Propionibacteriales; family Nocardioidaceae; genus Nocardioides. The sequence continues at coordinate 206,611 of CAVXJG010000001.1, forward strand.
GGCTCCGAGAAGCGGTTCGGTGACCCGGTCGCGGCCGCCCACCGCTGGCAGGAGGCCGGCGCGGAGTGGATCCATCTCGTCGACCTCGACGCCGCCTTCGGCCGCGGTCACAACCGCGCGCTGCAAGCCGAGATCGTCGGTCGTCTCGACATCGACGTGGAGATGAGTGGCGGCATCCGCGACGAGGAGTCGCTGGCCGCGGCGATGGCCACCGGCTGCCGCCGGGTCAACCTCGGCACTGCCGCGCTGGAGCAACCGGAGTGGTGCGCCCAGGCCATCGCGACCTGGGGCGATCGGGTCGCCGTGGGGCTCGACGTACGCGGCCGGACGCTCGCCGCGCGCGGCTGGACCCGGGAGGGCGGGGACCTGTACGACGTCCTCGCGCGGCTCGACAAGGAGGGCTGCGCGCGCTACGTGGTCACCGACGTCGACAAGGACGGCATGCTCCAAGGCCCCAACCTGCAGCTGCTCCGCGACGTGTGCGCCGCCACCGACCGGCCTGTCGTCGCCAGCGGCGGGATCACCGAGCTCGCCGACCTCGAGGCGCTGATGGGCCTGACCGACATCGGCGTCGAAGGCGCCATCATCGGCACCGCGCTCTACGAGGGCCGCTTCACCCTGCGCGAGGCGCTCGACCTCACGAGGGGGCCGCGGTGACGCTGGCCGTGCGGGTGATCCCGTGCCTCGACGTCGACGGCGGCCGGGTCGTCAAGGGCGTCAACTTCCGCGAGCTGCGTGACGCCGGCGACCCCGTCGAGCTGGCCGCGCTCTACGACGCCCAGGGCGCCGACGAGCTGACCTTCCTCGACATCTCGGCCTCCCACGAGGGTCGGGCGACCACGCTGGAGATGGTCTCGCGCACCGCCGAGCAGGTGTTCATCCCGCTCACCGTCGGCGGCGGGATCTCCAGCAGCGACGACGTCGACACGCTGCTGCGGGCCGGTGCCGACAAGATCGCGGTCAACACCGCCGCCATCCAGCGGCCGGAGCTGGTCGCCGAGATTGCCGACCGGTTCGGCAACCAGGTGCTGGTCCTGTCCCTCGACGCCCGCCGCGCCCAGGGCACCGACTCCGGTTTCGAGGTGACCACCCACGGCGGTCGCAAGTCGGCCGGCCTCGACGCGCTCGAGTGGGCGGTGCGCGCGGTCGAGCTCGGCGCCGGCGAGATCCTGCTCAATGCCATGGACGCCGACGGCACCCAGGACGGGTTCGACCTCGACCTGATCGCGGCCGTACGCCGCGAGGTCAGCGTCCCCGTCATCGCCAGCGGCGGCGCCGGCACCGCCGCCCACTTCCCGCCGGCCGTGGACGCCGGCGCGGACGCCGTACTGGCCGCCACCGTCTTCCACTTCGGCACCGTGTCGATCGGCGAGGTCAAGCAGGCCCTGGCCGACGCCGGCCACCCAGTCCGCTGACCCGCCCGAAACTGGACGAACTGCACGTCAGATGCCGAGGTCGGCGCCGCGCAGGCGAGCCACCTTCTTCTCGGGGCCGCTGAGCTCGAGGTCGCGCACCTGGTCGCGGCCGTAGAGGAACAGCACCACCTCCGAGACCGGGCCCGCGACCTCGACGGGATCGCGCCCAGCCCGCAGCGTCGCGGTCTCGCCGGTGTCGGTACGCCGGATCACCACCGGCACCCGGGCCTCGCGCACGATCCCCTGCGCCGGCGCCTGGACCGCCTTCCACAGCGAGTCGCGCGCCTGCTGTGACAGCGCCCGGCGACGCCACCGCGGATGGGCCCGGCGGATGTCCTCGTGGTGCACGAAGAACTCCACGGTGTTGAACGCCGCGTCGACCGGCCCGATCGCAGACGGCGACAGCCGGCGCTTGCGGACCTTCTCCACCAGCTTCGGGAACGGCTGGCGGCGCAGCCGCCGCATCTCGCGGTCGGTCAGGCCGGACAGCGCCGAGATGGCGATCCCGGGTGCCCCGATCGGGCTGCTCTCCCGGACCAGCAGGTGGCAGACCAGGTCCTTCACGTCCCAGTCGCCGCACAGCGTGGGGGCCTCGGGACCGGCCGCCAGGGCGGCTGCGCACAGGGCCGCACGCTCGTGGCGCGCCAGCGTCGGGTCCAGCGAGGGCATCGGAGGGAGCGAGGGGAGGCGTGCGGCCATGGCCGGAGCATAGGAGCCGCGTGCGGGTGCGCGGATGTGGGGATGGTCGGCGCCCGGGAATAGCGTGGACGCTCGGGTCGGTTGGCCCCGGGGAAGAGGAGCGTGCGTGAGCGAGGTGCAGGGGCGGCCCCGGGGGGCCACCACCCGGGAGGGATTCGCGGTCCTGTGGGTCGCGATCAAGCGGGAGCCCGGGATCTTCGCCCTCTCGACCCTCGGCAGCGTCCTGTTCGGCGCGCTCACGGTGGCCGACGCCTGGGTTCTCGGCTGGGCCACCGACAACGTCGTGCTCCCGGCGTTCAGCACCGGCGAGATCGACAGCCGCCTGCTGTGGGCGGTGGTCGCGCTGTTCCTCGGGGTCGCGGTCCTGCGCGCCGTCGGCATCGTGGCGCGCCGCTTGGGTGCCGGCATCATGCAGTACCGGATGCAGGCGCACTACCGCCGGGCCGTCACCCGCCAGTACCTCTCCCTGCCCATGGAGTGGCACCAGCGCCACCCCACCGGCCAGCTGCTCTCCAACGCCAACTCCGACGTCGAGGCTGCCTGGGGTCCGATCGCACCGTTGCCGATGGCGGTGGGCACGGTCGCCATGATGGTGATCGCGATCGGCCAGATGCTGTGGGCCGACATCGTGCTCGCCGTGGTCGGCCTGCTGGTCTTCCCGGCCGTCATCACCGCCAACATCCTCTACCAGCGGCTGGCCTCGCCGCTGATGACCCAGGCCCAGCAGCTCCGGGCCGAGGTCAGCGAGATCGCCCACGAGTCCTTCGACGGGGCGATGGTGGTCAAGACCCTGGGCCGCGAGGGTGAGGAGACCCGTCGGTTCGCCGAGCGCGCCGAGGAGCTGCGCGACGTCAACATCCGAGCGGGCCGGATCAGGGCGGCGTTCGACCCGGCACTGGCGGCGCTGCCCAACCTTGGCGTGCTGCTGGTGCTGGCCGTCGGCGTGATCCGTGTGCTCAACGGCCAGACGGTCGCCGGCGACGTGGTCACGGTGGCCTACCTGCTCACGATCGTCTCGTTCCCGATCCGCTCGATCGGCTGGCTGCTGGGTGAGTTCCCCCGCAGCGTCGTCGGCTTCCGCAGGGTGTCCTCGGTGCTGGCAGCCACCGGCGAGATGCCGTACGGCGACCGCAGCCTGCCGCCGGGCGTCCGTGGCGCGCGTCTCGACGTGGAGTCGCTCGGCTACTCCTACGACCCCGAGCAGAGCGTGCTCGCCGACCTGACCTTCGCCGTCGAGCCCGGTCGGACCGTGGCCATCGTCGGCGCCACGGCTTCCGGCAAGAGCACGCTGACGACGCTGCTGACCCGGCTCATCGACCCCGACTCCGGCCGGATCCTGGTCGACGGCCTCGACCTGCGCGACCTCGGCCGTGGCGAGCTGGCCCGCGGGGTCGCCGTGGTGCCGCAGTCGGCCTTCCTCTTCGACGACACCGTCCGCGGCAACGTCACGCTCGGCGCCGACATCAGCGACGCGGAGGTCTGGGAGGCGTTGCGCACCGCGCAGGCCGACGGCTTCGTGGCCGCGCTGCCCGAGAGCCTCGACACCAGGCTGGGCGAACGTGGCACGTCGCTGTCCGGTGGCCAGCGACAGCGCATCTCGCTGGCACGGGCGCTGGTCCGGCACCCGCGCCTGTTGATCCTCGACGACGCGACGTCGGCGGTGGACCCCGAGGTGGAGGCCCGCATCCTGGGCGCCCTCCGGGACGGAGCGGCCGAGTCGACCCTGGTCGTGGTGGCCTACCGCAAGGCGACCATCGGGCTCGCCGACGAGGTGGTGCACCTCGAGGAAGGCCGGATCGCCGACCGCGGCACCCACCAGGAGCTGTTGGCCCGGAGTCCTGCCTACGCCCGGTTGGTCAACGCCTACGAGCAGGCTGCCCGCGAGGCCGTCGAGGCCGGTGACCCGTCATGAGTGTCGACCTGCGCACCTCCGGCACCCGGATGGACTCCGGCGAGGAGATCGGGGCGATGGCCACCATCCGGCGGGGGGTGTTGTTCTCCCCGGAGCTGAAGGAGGGAGTCCGCTTCACGCTCGTCCTCGCCGTGATCGCCTCGCTCGGCCAGGTCGTGGTGCCCATCGCCGTGCAGCAGACCCTCGACCGCGGGATGCACGGCGACAACGGGCCAGACGTGAGCTTCGTGGTCTGGATGGGCCTGGCGGCGACGGCCGCGATCATCGTCACCAGCACGGCGTCGTACCTGATGACCCGGCGGCTGTTCACCACCTCCGAGCGCGGCCTCGCGACGCTGCGCATCAAGGCCTTCCGCCACGTCCACGAACTGCCGCTGCTGACCCAGAACACCGAGCGCCGCGGTGCCCTGGTCTCGCGGGTGACCAGCGACGTCGACCAGGTCAGCCAGTTCCTGGTCTTCGGCGGCCTGATCTTCGTCGTCAGCGTCGGCCAGGTGATGGTCGCCACGGTCGTGATGCTGTTCTACAGCTGGCAGCTCGCGCTGGTGGTCTGGCTGTGCTTCGCCCCGCTCTTCCTCTCGTTGCGCTACTTCCAGCGCAAGCTCTCCGCGGCCTACGGCACCGTACGCCGCCAGGTCGGGCTCCTGCTGTCGGCGATCTCCGAGCCCGTCGTCGGTGCCGCGGTCGTCCGGTCTTATGCCATCGAGGCCCGCACCCAGGCCCGCATCGACGAGGCCATCGACGAGTTCAAGAGGGCGAGCACCCGGGCCCAGGGGTTCACCGCGTTCTCGTTCTCCCTCGGCGGGATCTCGGCCGGGCTCGCCAACGCCGGTGTCATCGTGATTGGCGTCTGGCTGGGCTTCGCCGGTGACATCACCTCCGGCGAAGTGCTCGCCTTCGCCTTCCTCGTCTCGCTGTTCGTCGGCCCGGTGCAGATGGGCACCCAGATCCTCACCGACGCCCAGAACGCCATCGCCGGCTGGCGCCGCGTGATCGGGATCCTCGACACGCCGGCCGACCTGGTCGATCCCGGCCCCGACGGCGAGACTCTGCCGCGCGGGCCGATCGACGTGCGCTTCGAGGATGTCGACTTCGCCTACCCCGACGGACCCCTCGTGCTGCGCGACGTCACGCTCGACGTGGCGGCCGGCACCAGGCTGGCCATCGTGGGGGAGACCGGCTCGGGCAAGTCCACCTTCGCCAAGCTCCTCACGCGGCTGATGGACCCGTCGTCCGGACGGGTGCTGCTCGACGGCGTCGACGTCCGCGAGATCCGGCAGGAGTCGTTGCGCCGCAGCGTCGTGCTGGTCCCGCAGGAGGGCTTCCTCTTCGACGACACCCTGGCGGCCAACCTGCGCTACGGCCGGCTGGAGGCCACCGACGAGGAGCTGCTGGCTGCGGCCGACGAGCTCGGCCTGGCCGACTGGCTCGCCACCCTGCCGCGCGGCCTGGCCACCCGGGTCGGCCAACGCGGCGAGTCGATGTCGGCGGGGGAGCGGCAGCTGGTCGCGCTGGTGCGGGCCCAGCTCGCCGACCCCGACCTGCTCGTCCTCGACGAGGCCACCTCCGCCGTCGACCCGCAGCTGGAGATGCGGATCGGCCGGGCGCTCGAGCGGCTGATGAGCGGCCGCACCTCGGTCACCATCGCCCACCGCCTCTCCACCGCCGAGAACGCCGACGAGGTCGTGGTCGTCGACCGCGGCCGCATCGTCCAGCGTGGCCACCACGCCGTGCTGGCCGCCCAACCCGGCGTCTACGCCAACCTGCACGCCTCCTGGGTCGCTCAGCAGGGAACAACGGCCTGAGAGACTGGCCCGCGTGACCACCACCTTGGATCCCGCGATCGCCGGCCGCCTCAAGCGGTCGGCAGACGGCCTCGTGCCCGCGGTGGTGCAGCAGCACGACACCGGCGAGGTGCTGATGCTGGGGTGGATGGACGACGAGGCGCTGGCCCGGACCCTGACGACCGGGCGGGCGACGTACTGGAGCCGCAGCCGCCAGGACTACTGGGTCAAGGGTGAGACCTCCGGCCACCGCCAGTGGGTCAAGGAGGTCCGCCTGGACTGCGACGGCGACACGCTGCTGGTCAAGGTCGACCAGGAAGGGCCGGCCTGCCACACCGGCGACCGCACCTGCTTCGACGCCGACGTGCTGTTGGCACCGGATGGCTGAGCAGGGCGACGGGCGCCGCCGCACGTTCGGACCGGTCGTGCTCGTCGGGCTCGCCTCGGCCGGGCTCGCCGCCGTCGCCGGCAACCGTGACTGGGTGGGCTGGTCCGCCGCGCGAGAAGAGCCCAGCTCCCTGCTGACACTCAGCGGGAACGACGTGGCCGCCGTGCCGCTCGCCGGCGCGCTCGCACTGGTGTTGCTCGCGTGCTGGGGCGTGCTGCTCGTGACTCGCGCCCGGGTACGTCGGGTCGTGGCCGGACTCGGGCTCCTGGTGGCGGTCGGCATGGTCGTGACGGCTGTGCTGGGCCAACGCTCGGCGACCGACGGGCTGCACGCGGAACTTGCCGAGCTCGGCGTCCAGGACGTGTCCACTCACCTGTTGGCGTGGTTCTGGATCTACCTCGCCGCGGCACTGCTCAGCGTGGCCGCGGCGGCCGCCGCCGTACGGCTGGCACCGTCCTGGCCGGAGATGAGCAGCCGGTACGACGCCCCGGGTGCGGCCCCCGTGACGGCCGACCCCGACGACCCAGACAACAGCCTCGATCTGTGGCGGGCCATGGACCAGGGCCACGACCCGACCCTCCCCAACGACGGTCATCGCGACCCCTAGACTGACCCCGCCGAACCGCCCGCCGAAGGAGCCCGCATGTCCCACCACGGCAACACTCCCGCAGCCTGGACCGCCGTCACGGTGGCGATGGTCGGGTTCGTCGTCGGCGGCGTCGCCCTGATGCTCAGCCCGGTCAGCATGCCGCTGTTCTGGGTCGGTTGCGCGATCGGTGTCGCCTCGCTGATCGTGTTCGCCGTGATGGCCAAGATGGGGATGAACGACTAGCTGTTCGCACCGTCGGTGAGCGGACGCCCCGGCAGCCACGTTGGCCCGGGATGAGAGGCTTGCCCTCGGCCCGTCGCTGAGAAGTCTCGCACCCGAGGAAGGTCCCCATGTCCGTGCTCGACGACATCGTCGCCGGCGTGCGGGAGGACCTCGCCCGGCGGCGGACGGCCGTGCCCGAGCGGGACCTGCGGGCCGCCCTGGCCGACGCGCCGGCGCCACGGGATCCGATGCCGACGTTCCGGGAACCGACGGTCAGCGTGATCGCCGAGGTCAAACGGCGCAGCCCGAGCAAGGGTGACCTGGCCGACATCCCCGATCCCGCGCCGCTGGCAGTCTGCTACGCCGAGGGCGGCGCGGCGGCGATCAGCGTGCTCACCGAGGGGCGTCGATTCGGCGGCAGCCTCGACGACCTGCGTGCCGTGCGCGCCGCGGTCGACACACCCCTGCTGCGCAAGGACTTCATCGTCGACGGCTACCAGCTGGTCGAGGCCCGGGCGGCCGGTGCCGACCTGGCGCTGCTGATCGTCGCGGCCCTGGGCGACGACGAGCTGCGCCGCCTGCACGACCAGGCCCGCGACCTCGGCCTGACCGTGCTGGTCGAGGTGCACGACGAGGCTGAGACCGAGCGCGCCGTCTCCCTTGGTGCCGAGCTGATCGGCGTCAACGCCCGCAACCTCAAGACTCTGGCCGTCGACCCTGCCACCTTCGGCCGGCTGGCGCCGCTGGTGCCCGGCGACCGGGTGCTGGTGGCGGAGTCCGGGATCGCCGGGCCCGACGACGTGGTGCGCTACGCCGCCGAGGGCGCCCGTGCCGTGCTCGTCGGCGAGGCCTTGGTCCGCGCCGGCGACCCCGCGGGCGCTGTCCGCGCGATGTCCGCGATCACCACCCGGACGGGAGCCGCGAGGTGACCTACGACGCCGACGAGCAGGGCTGGTTCGGAGAGTTCGGTGGGCGCTTCATGCCCGAGGCGCTGGTCGCCGCCCTCGACGAGCTCACCGTCGCCTGGCACGAGGCGATGGCCGATCCCGGGTTCTTGACGGAGTTCGAGACCATCCTGCGCGAGTACGCCGGTGTGCCCAGCCCGCTGTATGAGGCCCAGCGTCTCTCCGAGCACGCCGGCACCCGCATCCTGCTCAAGCGCGAGGACCTCAACCACACCGGCGCCCACAAGATCCGCAACGTCCTCGGCCAGGCGCTGCTGACCCGCCGGATGGGCAAGAAGCGGGTGATCGCCGAGACCGGCGCCGGCCAGCACGGCGTGGCCAGCGCCACCGCGGCGGCGTACTTCGGCCTCGACTGCACGGTCTACATGGGCTCGGTCGACACCAAGCGGCAGGCCCTCAACGTGGCCCGCATGCAGCTGCTCGGCGCCAAGGTCGTGCCCGTCGACTCCGGCAGCGCCACCCTCAAGGACGCCATCAACGAGGCGCTGCGCGACTGGGTCGCCAGCGTCGACCACACGGCGTACCTCTTCGGCACGGCGGCGGGGCCGCACCCCTTCCCGAGCATGGTCCGCGACTTCACGCGCGGCATCGGCGACGAGGCCCGCGCCCAGTGCCTCGAGCTCACTGGCGCGCTCCCGACCGCCATCGCCGCCTGCGTCGGCGGCGGGTCCAACGCCATCGGCCTGTTCACCGCGTTCCTCGACGACGCCGACGTCGCGATCTATGGCTTCGAGCCGGGCGGCGAAGGCGTCGACACCGGCCGGCACGCCGCCACCATCCACGCCGGCGACCGCGGCGTCCTGCACGGCGCCCGCACCTACGTCCTCCAGGACGAGGACGGCCAGACCATCGAGTCGCACTCGATCTCGGCCGGGCTCGACTACCCCGGCGTCGGTCCGCAGCACGCCCACCTGTCGGTCAGCGGCCGGGCGACCTACGAGCCCGTCACCGACGCCGAGGCGATGGACGCCATGGCGCTCCTCAGCCGCACCGAGGGCATCATCCCTGCGATCGAGTCGGCTCATGCGGTGGCCGGTGCGCTGCGGGTGGCCCGCGGCCTCGGCCCCGACGACGTGCTGCTGGTCAACCTCAGCGGCCGCGGCGACAAGGACATGGAGACCGCGATCTCGTGGTTCGACCTGGGTGCGCCGGAAGCGGACCCACAGTGAGCGTCTCCGTCGCGTTCGACAAGGCCCGTGGCGAGGGCCGGAGCGCCCTCGTGGGCTACCTGCCGGCCGGCTTCCCCGACGTCGCCGGCGGTATCGCCGCGCTCCGCGCCATGGTCGAGGCCGGCTGCGATCTGATCGAGATCGGCCTGCCCTACTCCGACCCGGTGATGGACGGCCCGACCATCCAGGCCGCCGCCCAACAGGCCCTCGACGGCGGCGTCCGCACCCGCGACGTGCTGGCCACCGTCGAGGCCGTCGCCGCCACCGGCACCCCGACGCTGGTGATGACCTACTGGAACCCCATCGAGCGCTACGGCGTGGAGCGGTTCGCCGCCGACCTGGCCTCGGCCGGGGGAGCGGGCCTGATCACGCCCGACCTGACCCCCGACTTCGCGCCCGAGTGGCTGGCCGCCGCCGACGAGCACGGCCTCGACAAGGTCTTCCTCGTCGCCCCGTCGTCCACCGACGACCGGATCGCGATGACCACCGCCGCCTGCCGCGGCTTCGTCTACGCCACCGCCGTGATGGGCGTGACCGGCGCCCGGACCACCACCAGCGACCTGGCCGAGCCACTCGTCGCCCGCACCCGCGCCACCACCGACCTGCCCGTCGGGGTCGGCCTCGGCGTCAGCACCGCCGACCAGGCCGCGCAGGTGGCGTCGTACGCCGACGGCGTGATCGTCGGCAGCGCGTTCGTCCGGGCACTCCTCGACCACCCCGACGACCGGACCGCCGGGCTGCGCGCGCTGGCGACGCTGACGGCCGACCTGGCAGAGGGCGTCCGGCGTGCGTAGTCCCGGCCGACGGGCACTCGTGGCCCTGCTGTTGCCCACCGTTCTGTTGCTTGCCGGGTGCGGTGGCGACGACGAGCAGCTCACCGGGGCCGTGCTGAGCGAGCCGTACGTCGTGCCCGACACGCTCGCTGACCGACACCGACGGCGCGTCGTACTCCCTGGCCAGCAGCACCGACCGCCGGCTGACCCTGGTCTTCTTCGGCTACACCCACTGTCCCGACATCTGCCCGGCAGTGATGGCCAGCCTGGCGTCCGCGATGACCCGCCTCGACGACCAGGACCGCGACCAGGTCGACGTCGTGTTCGTGACCACCGACCCGGCTCGCGACACCGAGCAGGTGCTGCGCAACTACCTGGACCACTACGACCCCGGCTTCCTCGGCCTGACGGGCAAGCTGGCGACGATCGCGGCCCTCGGCAAGAGCCTGGCCATCCCCGTCGAGCACGGTGCCAAGCTGGCCAGCGGCGGCTACGACGTCACCCACGGCACGGCGGTGCTCGGCATCGACGGCAACGACCAGGTCCCGATCGTGTGGACCCAGGGCACCTCGGCCGCCCAGTTCGCCTCCGACATCCACCAGCTTCTCGCCACGTAGGACGTGCCGATGCTCATCGACCTGATCCCGCACCTGTTCCCCGCCCTGCTTCCGGCCCTCCTTCCAGACAGCATCCCCAGCCCGAGCGACAGTGTCTGGTACGTCGGCCCGGTGCCGATCCGTGGCTACGCGCTCTCGATCATCCTCGGCATCGTCGCCGCGATCTGGATCGGCGAGCGGCGCTGGGTGGCCCGCGGTGGCCGGCCCGGCGAGGTGTCCGACGTCGCCGTCTGGGCGGTGCCGTTCGGTGTCGTCGGCGGCCGGATCTACCACGTCATCACCGACAACGACCTCTACTTCGGGGCCGGCGGCCACCCGATCGAGGCGCTCTACATCTGGCGCGGCGGGCTCGGCGTGTGGGGCGCGATCGCGCTCGGCGCGGTCGGCGTGCTCATCGGCTGCCGGCTGCGCGGCATCAAGTGGCTGCCGATGGCCGACGCGCTGGCGCCCGGTGTGCTGATCGCCCAGGCGCTGGGCCGCTGGGGCAACTGGTTCAACCAGGAGCTGTTCGGCAAGCCCACCGACCTGCCTTGGGGGTTGCAGATCGACCTCGACCACCGGCCGCCCGGCTACGAACAGTTCGCGACCTTCCACCCGACGTACCTCTATGAGTTCGTGTGGAACGTCGCCGCGTTCTTCGTGGTGATCTGGCTGGACCGGCGCTTCCGCCTCGGCCACGGCCGGGTGCTGGCGCTCTACGTGATGGCCTACACGCTGGGTCGCGGCTGGATCGAGATGCTGCGCATCGACACGGTGCAGCTCAACAACGTGCTGGGGCTGCGGCTCAACGTGTGGACCTCGATCGTGCTGTTCCTCGCCGCGGCGGCGTACTTCGTCTGGGCGACCAAGAACCGACCCGGTCGCGAGGAGCAGCTGTACGTCGAGGGGCGCGGCCCCGAGCCCGAGCCCGAGTCGGCCGGTGACGAGCCCGACACCGATTCGTCAGCGGTCTGAGGGGCCCTCACCGCAGGCCGAATGCTGACAAGTCGGTGTCAGGGCGCCCTGTCCGCGCTTTGAGCGCGTAACTCCGGGCGCGGTCGCGAAGTTGTTACTGTGACCCTCCCGGGGCCAGTGCCGTCCCCTCCCGCCTGCACGCCTGACAGTTGCCAGCCGAAGCCGACCACGGTCGGCAGACGACGACGGGAGCCTGCCTCCATGCGCGCACACGACGCGTTCCCGCAGCCCCAAGGGCTCTACGACCCCCGCTTCGAGCACGATGCGTGCGGGGTGGCGTTCGTGGCGACGCTCACCGGCGAGCCCAGCCACGACATCGTGGCGAAGTCGCTGACCGCGCTGCGCAACCTCGACCACCGTGGCGCCGCCGGCGCCGAGGTCAACTCCGGCGACGGTGCCGGCATCCTCATCCAGATCCCCGACGCGTTCCTGCGCGCGGTGGTCGACTTCGAGCTGCCGCCGCAGCACTCCTACGCCGTCGGCACCGGCTTCTTCGCCGCCGACCCCGACGACGCCGCCAAGGCCCGCCGGCGGATCGAGGAGATCGCGGCCGAGGAGGGCCTCGCCGTGCTGGGCTGGCGCGACGTCCCCGTCGACCCCGACCAGCTCGGCGCCACAGCGAGGGGCGTGATGCCGACCTTCACCCAGGTGTTCGTGGCCGGTGCGGGGAGGCGGATCTCGGGCATGGGCCTGGAGCGCTTGGCGTACTGCCTGCGCAAGCGCGCCGAGAGGGACGCCGAGGTCTACTTCCCTTCGCTGTCGTCGCGCACCCTGGTCTACAAGGGGATGCTGACCACCGACCAGCTCGACCACTTCTTCCCCGACCTGGTCGACCCACGGATGGCCTCGGCGCTGGCCGTGGTGCACTCGCGCTTCTCCACCAACACCTTCCCGAGCTGGCCGCTGGCCCACCCGTTCCGCTACATCGCCCACAACGGCGAGATCAACACGGTGATGGGCAACCGCAACTGGATGCGGGCCCGCGAGGCGCTGCTGACCTCCGACCTGATCCCGGGCGACCTCGACCGGTTGTTCCCGATCTGCACGCCGGGAGCGTCCGACTCGGCGTCGTTCGACGAGGTGCTCGAGCTGCTCCACATGGGCGGTCGGTCGCTGCCGCACTCCGTGCTGATGATGATCCCGGAGGCCTGGGAGAACCACGCCGAGATGGACGCCAGCCGGCGCGCGTTCTACGAGTTCCACTCCACGCTGATGGAGCCGTGGGACGGCCCTGCGTGCGTGGTGTTCACCGACGGCTCCCAGATCGGGGCGGTCCTCGACCGCAACGGCCTGCGCCCCTCCCGCTACTGGGTCACCGACGACGGTCTGGTCGTGCTCGCCTCCGAGGTCGGCGTCCTGGACCTCGACCCCGCCACGATCGTGCGCAAGGGCAGGCTCCAGCCGGGCCGGATGTTCCTGGTCGACACCGACGAGCACCGCATCATCGAGGACGAGGAGATCAAGACCGAGCTCGCCGCCGAGCACCCGTACGACGAGTGGCTGCACGCCGGGCTGATCCACCTCGACGACGTCATCGAGCGGGAGCACGTGATCCACACGCACGCCTCCGTCACCCGCCGCCAGCAGGTCTTCGGCTACACCGAGGAGGAGCTGCGGATCCTGCTCACCCCGATGGCCAACACCGGCGCCGAGCCGCTCGGCTCGATGGGCACCGACACCCCGATCGCGGCGCTCAGCGACAAGCCGCGACTGCTCTTCGACTACTTCAGCCAGCTCTTCGCCCAGGTCACCAACCCGCCGCTCGACGCCATCCGCGAGGAGCTGGTGACGTCCCTGGCCGGCTCGATCGGGCCGGAGGCCAACCTCCTCGACCCGACGCCCGCCTCGTGCCGCCAAGTGGTGCTGCCCTTCCCCGTCTTCTCCAACGACGACCTCGCCAAGATCCGCCACATCAACCGCGACGGCGACATGCCCGGCTTCATCACCCACGTCGCTCGCGGCCTCTACGACGTCGAGGGCGGCGGCCAGGCCATGGCCCGCCGCATCGACGAGATCTGCGCCGAGGTGTCGCGGGCGATCGCCGACGGCGCGCGCGTCATCGTGCTGTCCGACCGCCACTGCACGGCCGAGCTGGCGCCCATCCCGTCCCTGCTGCTGACGGCTGCGGTGCACCACCACCTGGTCCGCGAGAAGGAACGCACCCAGGTGGGTCTCCTCGTCGAGACCGGCGACGTGCGCGAGGTGCACCACGTCGCGCTGCTCATCGGCTACGGCGCCGCGGCGGTCAACCCCTACCTGGCGATGGAGTCGGTGGAGGACCTCGCCCGCGACGGCTACTACGTGAAGGTCGAGCCCGAGGTCGCGGTCAAGCACCTCATCAAGGCGCTCGGCAAGGGCGTGCTCAAGGTGATGTCCAAGATGGGCGTCTCCACCGTCGCGTCCTACACCGGCGCCCAGATCTTCGAGGCGGTCGGCCTCTCCCAGGAGATCGTGGACCGCTACTTCACCGGCACCACCTCCAAGCTCGGCGGCATCGGCCTGGCAACCATCGCCGAGGAGGTCGCGCGCCGGCACGCCGCGGCGTACCCGCGGGGCGGCATCTCGCCCGCCCACCGCGAGCTGGCGATCGGCGGGGAGTACCAGTGGCGCCGCGAGGGCGAGCCGCACCTGTTCGACCCCGAGACGGTCTTCCGGCTCCAGCACGCCACCCGCGCCGGCCGCTACGACATCTTCAAGCAGTACACCGCCCGCGTCGACGAGCAGTCGCAGCGGCTGATGACGCTGCGCGGGCTGTTCCGGTTCGCCGATGCAGAGAAGTCCGGCCGCGAGCCGATCGACATCGACGACGTCGAGCCGGTCAGCGCGATCGTCAGGCGGTTCTCGACGGGGGCGATGTCCTACGGGTCGATCAGCCAGGAGGCGCACGAGACGCTCGCGATCGCGATGAACAGCATCGGCGCGAAGTCCAACACCGGCGAGGGCGGCGAGGACACCGACCGGCTGCACGACCCCGAACGCCGCAGCTCGATCAAGCAGGTCGCCTCGGGCCGCTTCGGCGTGACGTCGGAATACCTCACCAACGCCACCGACATCCAGATCAAGATGGCCCAGGGCGCCAAGCCGGGGGAGGGTGGCCAGCTGCCCGGCCACAAGGTCTACCCGTGGATCGCGCGGACCCGCTACTCGACGCCCGGCGTGGGGCTGATCAGCCCGCCGCCGCACCACGACATCTACTCCATCGAGGACCTGGCCCAGCTGATCCACGACCTCAAGAACGCCAACCCCGCCGCACGGGTGCACGTCAAGCTGGTCTCCGAGGTCGGCGTCGGCACCGTCGCCGCCGGCGTCTCCAAGGCCCATGCCGACGTGGTGCTGATCTCCGGGCACGACGGCGGCACCGGCGCCTCGCCACTGACCTCGCTCAAGCACGCGGGCGGGCCTTGGGAGCTCGGCCTGGCCGAGACCCAGCAGACCCTGCTGCTCAACGGCCTGCGCGACCGCATCGTCGTGCAGACCGACGGCCAGCTCAAGACCGGCCGCGACGTGATCGTCGCGGCGCTGCTGGGCGCCGAGGAGTTCGGCTTCGCCACCGCGCCGCTCGTCGTGAGCGGCTGCATCATGATGCGGGTCTGCCACCTCGACACCTGCCCCGTGGGAGTGGCGACGCAGAACCCGGTCCTGCGCGAGCGCTTCACCGGCAAGCCCGAGTTCGTCGTCACGTTCTTCGAGTACGTCGCCCAGGAGGTCCGCGAGCTGCTCGCGCAGCTCGGCTTCCGCACCCTCGACGAGGCCATCGGCCGGGTGGACGCGCTCGACGTCGTCGAGGCGGTCGACCACTGGAAGGCCGCCGGCCTCGATCTCACCCCGATCCTGCACGCGCCCGCGGTCGCCGACCTCTTCCCCGACCAGGACCCGCGCTGCACCAAGCAGCAGGACCACGGGCTGCAGAAGGCGCTCGACAACGAGCTGATCGCCTTGGCCACCGACGCCCTCGAGCGTGGGGAGCCCGTGCGGGCGGCGCTGGCGGTCCGCAACGTCAACCGCACCGTCGGCACGATGCTCGGCCACGAGGTCACCAAGCGCTACCGCGGCGCGGGCCTGCCGGAGAACACCATCGACCTGACGCTGACGGGCTCGGCCGGCCAGTCGTTCGGCGCGTTCGTGCCGAGCGGGATCACGTTGCGGCTCGAGGGCGACGCCAACGACTACCTCGGCAAGGGCCTCTCCGGTGGCCGCATCATCGTCCGGCCGGACCGGTCCGCGACGTTCGCCGCCGAGGAACAGATCATCGCGGGCAACGTCATCGGCTACGGCGCGACCGCGGGCGAGATCTTCTTGAGGGGGCAGGTGGGGGAGCGGTTCTGCGTGCGCAACTCCGGCGTCAGCGCGGTGGTCGAGGGCGTCGGCGACCACGGGTGTGAGTACATGACCGGCGGCCGAGTCGTCATCCTCGGCCCGACCGGGCGCAACTTCGCGGCCGGCATGTCCGGCGGCTACGCCTTCGTGCTGGATCTGGACGTCGGTCGGGTGAACCCCGAGCTCGTCGAGCTCGCGCCGGTCCAGGGCGACGCGGCAGCCGAGCTGCACGACCTGGTCCGGCGACACGGCGAGGAGACGGGCTCCGTGGTGGCCGCCGCGTTGCTGGCCGAGTGGCCCTCTGCGTTGGCCCGCTTCACCGAGGTGATGCCCAGCGACTACAAGCGGGTGCTCGAGGCGAAAGCGGAGGCCATCGAGGAGGGTCTGGACGACCACGAGGCCGGGGCGCGGATCATGGAGGTGCTGCATGGGTGACCCCAAGGGCTTCCTCAAGGACGGCCGCGAGGTCGCCGAGCGGCGACCGGTCGACGAGCGTGTGCACGACTGGCAGGAGGTCTACCCCGGTGGTGCCGGTCGCGCTCTGCTGCCGATCATCACCAAGCAGGCCGGCCGGTGCATGGACTGCGGCATCCCGTTCTGCCACCAGGGCTGCCCGCTCGGCAACATCATCCCGGAGTGGAACGACCTGGTCTGGCGCAACGACTGGGACGGCGCGATGGACCGGCTGCACGCCACCAACAACTTCCCGGAGTTCACCGGTCGGCTGTGCCCGGCGCCGTGCGAGACCGCCTGTGTGCTCGGCATCAACCAGGATCCCGTCACCATCAAGAACGTCGAGGTCGCGATCATCGACAAGGCCTGGGACTCCGGCTACGTGCGGCCCCAGCCGCCCGAGTGGCTCTCTGGTCGCACGGTGGCCGTCATCGGCTCCGGCCCTGCCGGTCTCGCCGCCGCCCAGCAGCTGACCAGGGCCGGCCACACCGTGGCGGTCTACGAGCGGGCCGACAAGATCGGCGGGTTGCTGCGCTACGGGATCCCCGAGTTCAAGATGGAGAAGTCCCACCTCGACAGGCGCCTGGACCAGATGCGCCGCGAGGGGACGATCTTCCGGGCCGGCGTCGACGTCGGCACCGAGCTCACCGGTGGCGTGCTGCGCGAGCGGTACGACGCCGTGGTCCTCGCCATCGGCGCCACCCTGCCGCGTGACCTGGCTGCCCCGGGCCGCGAGCTGACCGGCATCCACCAGGCGATGGAGTTCCTGCCGCAGTCCAACCGGGCGTCACTCGGCACCGAGGTGCCCGACCAGATCACGGCCGCGGGCAAGCACGTCGTGATCATCGGCGGCGGCGACACCGGCGCCGACTGCCTGGGCACCGCCACCCGCCAGCAGGCGGCCTCCATCACGCAGCTGGAGATCCTGCCCGAGCCGCCCTCCGACCGGCCTTCCGGGCAGCCCTGGCCCACCTATCCCATGGTGTTCCGCGTGTCGTCGGCGCACGAAGAGGCAGGCGACCGGGTCTACGCCGTCTCGACCCAGGAGTTCCTGGGCGACGACGAGGGCCGGGTGCGGGCGCTTCGACTGGTCGAGGTGGTCTTCGAGGGCGGGCGCCCCGTCGAGGTGCCCGGCTCCGAGCGGGAGATCCCGGCCGACCTGGTGCTGCTGGCGATGGGCTTCACCGGCCCCCAGCAGACCGGGCTGGTCGAGCAGCTGGGCGTGGACCTCGACGAGCGCGGCAACGTGGCCCGCGACTCGTCGTACGCCGCGAGCGTGGACGGCGTCTTCGTCGCCGGCGACTGCGGGCGCGGCCAGTCGCTGATCGTGTGGGCGATCGCCGAGGGTCGGGCGGCCGCGGCTGCCGTGGACCAGTACCTCACCGGCGCCACCGCCCTCCCGTCGCCCATCCCGCCGACCGAACGACCGCTGGCGGTGTAAACCGGTCCCAGGGCTCGGACGGACGAAGTCTTTGATCGATCCAACGACCGCTAGGCTGAGGTAGTGCGAAGAGCCAAGATCGTCTGCACCATGGGCCCGGCCGTGGCGACCCCCGAGGGGATCAGGGCGCTGGTCAACGCGGGGATGGACGTCGCCCGCCTGAACATGAGCCACGGCCAGTACGCCGACCACGAGCGCGTCTACCGCCTCGTCCGGCAGGCCTCCGACGAGAGCGGTCACGGCGTCGGCATCTTCGCGGACCTGCAAGGCCCCAAGATCCGACTGGAGACCTTCGCCGACGGACCGGTGAAGCTCAAGAAGGGGCAGGAGTGGACCATCACCACCCGCGACGTGCCGGGTGACGCCACCGCCTGCGGGACGACGTACAAGGGGTTGCCCGACGATGTCTCCGAGGGCGACCCGATCCTGATCGACGACGGCAAGGTCCGCCTGGTCGTCACCTCGGTCGAGGGCCCGGACGTGCACACCACCGTCGTGGTCGGCGGCAAGGTCAGCAACAACAAGGGCATCAACCTCCCGGGCGTTGCCGTCTCCGTGCCGGCCCTGTCGGAGAAGGACATCGAGGACCTGCGCTGGGCGCTCCGGCTCGGCGTCGACTTCATCGCACTCAGCTTCGTGCGCTCGGCCGGCGACGCGGACGACGTGCGCAAGGTGATGGACGAGGAGGGCATCTCGATTCCTGTCATCGCCAAGATCGAGAAGCCGCAGGCGCTCGAGGCGATCGACGGGATCGTCGAGGCCTTCGACGGCATCATGGTCGCCCGCGGTGACCTCGGCGTGGAGTGCCCGCTCGAGGACGTGCCGGTGCACCAGAAGCTGCTCGTCGACAAGGCCCGCCGTCGGGCCAAGCCGGTCATTGTGGCCACCCAGATGCTGGAGTCGATGATCGACTCCCCGGCGCCGACCCGGGCCGAGGCCTCCGACGTCGCCAACGCGGTGCTCGACGGCGCCGACGCGGTGATGCTGTCCGGGGAGACCAGCGTCGGCGCCTACCCGATCGAGACGGTCGAGACGATGGCTCGCATCATCGAGTCGACCGAGGACCACGGGCTCGCTCACATGGCCGCCATCGACTGGACCCCCGAGACCCGTGGCGGCATCATCGCCCAGGCGGCCGTCGACGTGGCCAAGCGCAGCGGCGCGCGCTACCTCGTGGCGTTCACCCAGAGCGGCGACTCCGCTCGGAGGCTGGCGCAGTACCGGGGCCACATCCCCGTGCTCGCGTTCACCCCCGAGACCCGGACCCGCTCGCAGCTGTCGATGACCTGGGGCGTCGAGACGTTCAAGATCGGCGATGTCGAGCACACCGACGAGATGGTGCGCCAGGTCGACGAGCAGCTGCTCCAGATCGGTCGCGTCGTCGAGGGCGACGTCGTCGTCATCATCGCCGGCAGCCCGCCCGGCATCCCCGGCTCCACCAACGCGCTGCGTATCCATCAGATGGGCGACGCCATCAACGAGGTCGCCCCCGCCTACCACCGCTGACCTGCTGGACGTCAGGTCTTCGGGCCGATCAGCTCATCGAGGCGGCGTACGTCGCCCGCGCGCGCCACCGAGATCGCGTTGATGCGTGGCCGGGTCCAGTGGACGCCGGCACGATCGAGCGCGGCCGTGCAGAGGTCGATGATGTCGTCGGAAGAGTTGACGAACTCCCAGCGTGGGTAGTCGTAGCGCTTCTTCACGCCGCCGACCATCCGGCTCGCCCAGTTGTTGGTACGCGAACCGTCGCTGTGGAACAGCCCGCGCAGGAAGTCGCCCGGAAGCTCATCGACGATCTCCTGTTGCCAATCCTCCAGTCGGATCGTGCGTTCGTGCTTGCGCCCGGGACCGTGCTGCGGGAAGAGACAAACCCAGTGTTTCCAGGACACCGTGGTGATCAGGCAGCCGGGGACGTCACGCGGGACGTGTGGTCGACCTCCGGGCTTCACCGCTCGCATCAGGTCGGCGATCGTGGCGTTCAGATCCTGGTAGCGGATGTCGTTGAAGACGTGGAGGTTGAAGACCTTCCGTCGCGCCTCGGTGATGTGACCGTCGCCGAGATACCAGCCAAGAGCTCGGCGTAGGCCGAGCCGTCGAGCATCGCGTCGTCACACCGCGGACATGGCGGCGCAAGGTGCTGCTGTCCGCGCGCCAACCCGCGCCGTTGGTAGAGCCGGCGCCACCGGCGGATCGTCTTGACGGCGACGCCGTGGCGGGCGGCGTTCTCCGCATCGGGCACGCCCGCGTCCGAGGCTTCGAGGGCGCTTGCCACGGTCGCGGCTGGTCGAACATGTGGCACGAGCACATGCTCGCGCGTGCCACCGACAACGGTGCCGGGTGTGGGATTCGAACCCACAAGCCCTTGCGGGCAATGGTGTTTGAGACCATCGCGTATGCCGTTCCGCCAACCCGGGCTTGTCGGAAGAAACCGTACCGGACGACATCGGTGCGAGCCTGTTATTTACCTAAGTCAATCATGTTGATAGACTTTGAGTATGGAGTGGAGGAACAGCGTCTTGGGCAGGCCGTGGGCATGGGGGTCGGGGTGGGGCCGTGCGCGCCACGCCACCGCCATCGAGAACGCGCGGATGGCGGCGGTCGAGTGCAGCCGGGTTCGCGTCGAGCGCGCCGAGGTGGAGCTGTACGTCGCCGAGCTGCTGGCCGCGCGCGAGCGGCTCGACCGACCGTCACTACTGGCCTGACGCTCACCCGTCCTGGCGCCGGGGCATCGGGGGAGCCCCGTTAGCCTGGGCGGGTGAGCCAGACCCCCACGAGCCCGCCGCGGGGACCTCTCCGCGTCGTCATCGCCGAGGACGAGGCGCTGATCCGGATGGACCTCGCGGAGATGCTGGCCGACGAGGGCTACGAGGTGGTCGGTCAGGCGACCGACGGACAGCAGGGCGTCGAGCTCGCCGAGCAGCTGCGGCCCGACCTGGTCATCCTCGACGTCAAGATGCCGGTGCTCGACGGGATCGCGGCGGCGGAGCGGATCGCCGCCCAGCGGATCGCTCCGGTGGTCATCCTCACGGCCTTCTCCCAGCGCGAGCTGGTCGAGCGGGCCCGCGACGCCGGCGCGATGGCGTACCTCGTCAAGCCCTTCTCCCAGAGCGACCTGGCGCCCGCCATCGAGATGGCGGTGAGCCGGTTCGGCGAGATCTCGATGCTCGAGGCCGAGGTCGCCGACCTCCACGAGCGGCTGGAGACCCGAAAGGCGGTGGAGCGAGCCAAAGCCGTGCTGCAGAAGGATCTGGGGCTCGGCGAGCCCGACGCGTTCCGGTGGATCCAGAAGACCGCGATGGATCTCCGGCTGACAATGCGCCAGGTGGCGGACGGCGTGATCACGCACGGGCCGGGCATCGCGAACAGGTAGTCGGCATCCGCCCCGCCACGCCGTATCCTGATCACGTCCGGGATGTGGTGCTTGTCACGGGCACTCCCCCTAGACTGCGCGCAACGTCGTCGGCCGCCCTGCCGACGCCCGGAGGGAGGCCCCGCGTGAACTCTCGTCGCACGGTCCGAGAACGAGGACGGCCGATGCGTCCGAGCGGACGCCCGAGACGCACAGGGGCACGGATCTCCGGGTTGATCCTCGCCGCGCTGCTCGCACCCCTCGCCCTCCTCGTGGCCGCCTCGCCGGCCAGTGCCGAGACGTGCTTCGCGGGCACGGCAGATCTGGGCTGCATCAGCGGCACGATCCGCACCGAGGTCGACGTCGTCGAGGGGGCCGAGGTCAACGTGACCGGGCCCAACTCCTTCGACGAGACGGCGGTCAGCGACGACCGCGGCAAGTGGAGCGTCACGGTCACCGAGCCGGGCGAGTACACCGCCACGATCGACGCCGAGTCGCTGCCGTCCGGAGTCGTGGTCACCGGCGACCAGGACACGGTCAAGGTGACCATCACCAGCCTGAGCCAGGGCAAGGCCGTCAGCTTCGACGTGCGCACCGGTTCCTACAGCGCCAGCGTCAGCACCCTGGACCGCATCATCAAGAGCACCTTCAGCGGGCTGCGCCTCGGCCTGCTGCTGGCGCTCGCGTCGATCGGCCTCTCGCTCATCTACGGCACGACGGGGCTGTCCAACTTCGCCCACGCCGAGCTGGTGACGATGGGCGGCATGCTCGGCTACCTGGTGGTCAACCAGTGGGGCGTCAACGCGTGGGTCGGCTGCGCACTCGTCGTCGTGGTCGCCGGCGCCTTCGGGTACGCCCAGGACCGCGTCATCTGGCAACCCTTGCGACGGCGGGGTCTCGGGCTGGCCCAGATGATGATCGTGACCATCGGCCTGGCCCTCTCGCTGCAGTACGTCTACCAGTACTTCATCGCCTCAGACACGGTGAAGATCGTGCTCCAGGAGCCGTCCCCGCAGACGGTCGGCCCGATCGTCTTCAACAACTTCGACATCATGGCGATGGTGGTCTCGATCGTGGTGATCAGTGCCGTCGGCTACGCCTTGCTCCGCACCCGGGTCGGCCGGGCCACCCGGGCGGTCTCCGACAACCCGGCCCTGGCGTCGGCCTCGGGCATCGACGTCGACAAGGTGATCCGGCTGGTGTGGACGGTCTCGGCCGCGCTCGCCGGGCTCTCGGGGATCCTCTACTCCCTGGTGATCCAGCACGGCATGCGCTGGGACTCCGGGCTGCAGATCCTGCTGCTGCTCTTCGCCGCGGTCACCCTGGGTGGCCTCGGCACGGCGTTCGGCGCCCTCGTCGGGTCGCTGATCATCGGCCTGGTCGTCGAGCTCGCGCCGGTCTTCGGCGCCCCCGGTGACCTCAAGTACGCATCCGCGCTGTTGATCCTCATCCTGCTGCTCCTGGTCCGCCCGCAGGGCATCCTGGGACGCCCCGAGCGGGTTGGCTAGGAGGGAACCAATGACTACCGTCTCCGACTCCATCCCGCAGCCCGACCAGGTCCAGGCTGGCGACCACGCAGCCGGCGTCTTCGACCCCAACGACCCCGAAGCGCCGCCGCCCCAGCGGCGCGCCTTCATCGCGGCGTCGATCTTCATCGGCTACTTCGTCGTGGTGATCCTGGTGGCCCGCTTCGCACCCGGCGAGGTCGGCAGCATCGCTCAGAACATGCTGCGCGAGTCGATCTCCGCCCAGACTGCGGCCGTCGCCATCGCGGTCATCGGCCTCAACATCCACTTCGGCTACACCGGCCTGCTCAACATGGGTCAGTCCGGCTTCATGCTGCTCGGCGCCTACGGGTTCGCCATCTCCATCAAAGAGGGCCTGCCGATGATCGTCGGCATCCTGATCGGGTTCTTCGCCGCCTTCGTGTTCGCGCTGATCCTCGGTATCCCGACGCTGAAGCTCCGCGGTGACTATCTCGCCATCGTGACGATCTCCGCCGCCGAGATCCTGCGCTACGTCGGCCGGCTCGCCAAGCTCGAGGACTTCACCGGCGCGGCCCAGGGCATCCCCGGGTCGCAGTACCGCGAGCCCTTCACCAGCCTGTCCTTCTTCGGCAACGGCACCTTCTCGTTCTGGGGATGGGGGCCCGACCTCCAGTCCACCGGCGTCAACGGCTGGTGGGTGCGCTTCATCGCGTGGATCGTGGTCGCCATCTGCACCTACCTCGTCTACTTGCTGGTGCGCAGCCCGTGGGGCCGGTTGCTTCGCGGCATCCGCGAGGACGAGGACGCCATCCGGAGCCTCGGCAAGAACGTCTTCGCCATCAAGATGCAGGCGCTGATCATCGGCGGCCTCTTCGGCGCGCTGGGCGGGATGGTCTACATCCTGCCGGCGTCGATGCAGCCCGACGCGATGGGCCGGTCGCTGACGTTCTTCTGCTGGACCGCCCTCCTGCTGGGTGGCGCGGCCACGGTCTTCGGTCCGGTGCTCGGCACGATCCTGTTCTTCGCCGTCCGCATCTTCGTGCAGGGCGTCTCCGACGCGGTGGTGCCCAACAGCGTCATGAACACCGCTCAGACCGCCCAGTTCGCCTGGATCTGCGTCGGCGTGGCGCTGATGCTGCTGGTGATCTTCAGACCACAAGGGATACTCGGCGACAAGAGGGAGCTGCGGTTCAATGTCTGACCAGATGACGGTCGGTACGCCGTCCCCGCTGGCCGACCCGGCCGCCCGGGTGGCCCTGATGTCGGGCGTCGACGCCACTCCGGGATCCTCCAAGCCCGACCCGATCCTCGAGGTCGACCACATCACCCG
The DNA here is from genome assembly GCA_963762105.1 of uncultured Actinomycetota bacterium. Taxonomy (GTDB): domain Bacteria; phylum Actinomycetota; class Actinomycetes; order Propionibacteriales; family Nocardioidaceae; genus Nocardioides. Next base: position 230,475 of record CAVXJG010000001.1, read on the forward strand.
CAACTTCGGCGGCATGACTGCCGTCCACGTCGACCACCTCGAGGTGCAGCGGGGCATCATCACCTCGCTGATCGGGCCCAACGGTGCCGGCAAGACCACGTTCTTCAACCTGATCACGGGCTTCGACAGGCCGTCGTCGGCGAAGACGGGGGCGAGCTGGTCGTTCGAGGGGCGCAAGCTCGACAAGACGTCGGCGTCGTCGGTGGCGCTGGCCGGCATGGTGCGCACCTTCCAGCTCACCAAGGCGCTCAACCGGATGACGGTGATGGACAACATGATGCTGGGCGCCCGCGAGCAGCGCGGGGAGAACCTGCTCACCTGCATGTTCCGCGGCACCTGGGGCAAGCAGGAGCGCGACGTCGAGGAACAGGCCAAGGAGCTGCTCGCGCGGTTCAAGCTGCTCGAGAAGAAGGACGACTACGCCGGCAGCCTGTCGGGCGGTCAGCGCAAGCTGCTCGAGATGGCCCGGGCCTTGATGAGCAGGCCGACGATGATCATGCTCGACGAGCCGATGGCGGGCGTGAACCCGGCGCTGACGCAGTCACTGCTCGGGCACATCCAGAGCCTGCGCGACGAGGGCATGACCGTGCTCTTCGTCGAGCACGACATGCACGTCGTACGCCACATCTCCGACTGGGTCGTGGTGATGGCCGAGGGCCGTATCGTCGCCGAGGGCTCTGCCGACACGGTGATGTCCAACCCGGCCGTCATCGACGCGTACCTCGGCGCCCACCACGACACCGACCTGGGCGACGACGCGCTGCTCAGCGACGAGGCCTTGGAGAAGATGACCGAGGAAGTCGCTGCCGAGGACGCCGAGCGCGAGGGAGAGTCCGAATGATCACCCCACGAAATTCTCCGCTTCGCTCCGAATTACGAGGGGACCCCGAAAATGACCACCGACCAGCCGACGGAGGCCCGCGGCGACGCCGTCATCGAGGCCAAGGACGTCGTGGCGGGCTACCTGCCGGGCGTCAACATCCTCAACGGCTGCAGCCTGGTCGCGTACCCCGGCGAGATGATCGGCATCATCGGCCCCAACGGCGCCGGCAAGTCCACGCTGCTGAAGGCGATGTTCGGCCTGGTCCGCGTGCACGAAGGCAAGGTGACCCTGGGCGACCAGGACATCACCAACCTCAAGGCCAACCGCCTGGTCGAGATGGGTGTCGGCTTCGTGCCGCAGTCCAACAACGTCTTCCCGACGCTGACCATCGAGGAGAACCTGCGGATGGGGCTCTACATGCGCCCCCAGAAGCTCACCGAGCGACTGGCAGCGATGTGGGAGCTGTTCCCCGTGCTGCACGACCGCCGCAACCAACGCGCCGGCGCGCTGTCCGGCGGTGAGCGTCAGTCGCTGGCCATGGCGCGGGCCCTGATGATGGAGCCATCGGTGCTGCTGCTCGACGAGCCGTCGGCCGGCCTGTCCCCGGTCCGTCAGGACGAGACGTTCCTGCGCACCCGCCACATCAACAAGACCGGCGTCTGCGTGGTGATGGTGGAGCAGAACGCCCGGCGCTGCCTGCAGATCTGTGACCGCGGCTACGTGCTCGACCAGGGTCGTGACGCCTACACGGGCACGGGCCGCGAGCTGGCCAACGACCCCAAGGTGATCCAGCTCTACCTCGGCACCCTCGCCAAGGACGTCGACGAGGCGCGCACCGACACCCCGCAGGGAGCCACGACCACTCACGAGTGACCCGCTGCAAACGCGGGACCAAACGCGGGACCAAACACGAAAGAGGCCCCGGACCTTGCGGTCCGGGGCCTCTCGCGTTGTTCAGTCGATCACTCCAGGCTGCCCTCTACCTGGTTGACGTGCTGGGGCGTGTTGTTTTCGTCGAAGCTGTAGATACCGACGAAGGCGGACGACGGGTCGTTCTGGTCGTTGATCGGACCAATACCCGACGGGCCGGCGTAGCGGATCTCCGAACCTGCCTCGAGCAGGGCGACACAGTCGGCGAAGGTGGTGCACTCCTCGCCGCCAGTGGCGCCTGAGACGGCGGCGAAGTTCTTCTGGACGGTGGCCGAGTCGTTGGACCCGCCCTTCACCGCGGCCAGAGCAGCCAGGATGGTGGCGTCGTAGGACTCACCGGCGTACAGGTAGTCCGACAGCTCGGAACCCTCAGCAGCCTGGTACCAGCCGTTGAAGCGCTCCTTGAACTCCGGCGAGGCGTCGGCGCCGGGCACGGTGCCCTGTGCGCCCTCGAGCGTGCCTGCCGGGAAGTCCTTGCTGAAGTCGGACGTGTTGCCGTCGGAGAAGTAGGTCTTCGTCATGTCCCAGCCCTGGCCCTTGAGCTCGGGCACGACGGCCTTCGTCTCGTCGAACGCCAGGATCACGATCGCGTCGGGGTTGGACGCCAGCGCGGCTCCGACCTCGGTCGAGAACGTGGTCTGACCGGCCGGGAACTCGTTGCCGTCGCCCTTGCAGCCGTAGACGCACTCGCCACCGGCACCAGAGACGGTCTCCTCGACCACGTCACGCAGGCCGGTGCCGTAGGTGTCGTTGAACACCAGGAACGCGATCTTCTGGTAGCCGTCGGACGAGATCAGCGTGCCGAGGGCGTTGCCCTGGATCGTGTCCGGCGGAGCGGTGCGGAAGTAGAAGTCCGAGTAGCCACTGAGGTCGACCGCGGTGTTGGCCGGGGAGACCTCGGTGATCTTGTTGTCGGCGAAGGTGTCGACCACGTTGAGCGACACCGACGACGAGGCCGCGCCGATGACGACCGACGGCTTGGCGGCGACCAGGGTCTGGCCGGACGCGGAGCTGACCGACATGTCGGTGGAGTCTCCGGAGTCCTGGATGTTGTGGCAGGCCTTCGCGCCGTTGACACCACCGGCGGCGTTGATGTCCGACACAGCCAGGCCGACGCCGGAGATCTCCGGTGGGCCGAGGAACGCCAGGTTGCCCGTCAGGGGCAGGATGCCGCCCGCGTAGAAGGCGTTGGCGCTGGACTGGTTGCCCTTGCACTTGTCGTTGGTGAAGACGTCGGCGGGTGCACTCGACTCGGACTCGGACGGAGACGCCGTGTCGGACGGCGTTTCGGTGTCCTGAGCTTCGGGCGAGCTGCTGTCATCGGAGCCACATGCGGCAAGGGACATGGCAAGCACGGCGGTGCCGGCCATGACCTTCGCCCAGGTGGCGGGATTGGTTCGACTCACAGGTGGGACCTTTCTTTCGGGTGAACGATCACCGCTGCCACGTCCCCCGGAGGAAGGGGCTAGCGGAGTCACCGTAGACCGGAGATGCGACGGGACTGCACACCGAACCCTGTCGTTAGCGAACCGTTACGTCAATCACCGCGGCCGTCTGGTCCGGGCGTGGCTTCCGGCGCAGGTGCGGGCGGGCCACGACGGGGCTGTCTCGAGGCTGTCTCGAGGCTGTCCCGGGGCCGGTCAGCGGGCAGTCAGGGGGCAGATCCGGGCACTCCCGGGACAACCAGGCGCGCGTGCGCGTAGGGTCGGCCCCAACGGCGGCGACGGGGACCGAGCGCGCGCCGTGGGTCGATGGCGTGGAGGCGGAGCATGAGCCGGTCACTGGTGCACCTTCGCGAGGCACAGCCCGGGGACGCAGCCCGGCTGGCTGCCCTGTGGGCCGACGTGCTGCGACGTGGTGACGCCGACGACCAGCACGCAGACATGACCCGCATCATCGGGATGGTCGGTGCCGATCCCGAGCAGTCCATCGTGGTCGCCGAGTACGACGGCGCGGTCGCCGGCGCCGTCCACCTCAGGCTGAAGACCGTCACCCCGCTGAACCTCGACCTGTCCGTCCAGGTGATGTCGCCGACCGTGCTGCCCGACTACCGCCGGCACGGCGTCGGCAGGGCGCTGATGGAGGCCGCCGTCAGCTGGGCCGAGGAGCGCGGCGCCGGCTTTGTCGCCACCGCCGCGCCTGCCGGGTCTCGCGACGCCAACCGCTTCCTGGCCCGCCTGGCGCTCGGAGCACGGGCCACCCTGCGGATGGCACCGACCACCGCCGTCCGCGCCAAGCTCACCAGCCGGCGTACCCCCGCCACCCGCGCCACCGGCCGCCACCTGACCCAGGTGCTCGCCGTCCGCAGGTCGCTGCGCCGCTCCGAGGCACAGACCACGCGCTGACCGCATCACGCACGCGCGCTAGATCAGGGCGTCGATGACCCGCGCGCAGCGGACGGGGTCCTCGGTGAGCCCTGCCGTCAGGCACCACAGCCAGTAGTCGACGGTCCGGACGACCAGCCAGCCCCGCGACCGCTGGGTGCTGCCACCCGCCGCCTCGACGACCACGTCGGCGTAGCGACGTACGGCGGCCCGGTCGGGCAGCCGATCGACGAGCGTCCACAGGCTGCGCGCGAGGTCGTAGCCCGGGTCTCCCCGCATCAGCAGCGGATCCACCACGGTCCACGCCCCGCCCTCGGATGCCCGGAGGACCTGCCCGGCATGGACGTCGCCGTCGACCGCCACGCCGGGTGCCCTGTCCGACAGGGACCGCGCCAGCTCAACGGCTGAGTCGAGCACGGCCACGGGCAGGGGCCGGCCGAGCGTCTGCCAGCGCCGCGGACCGTCCTCCACCAGGGCGCGGGCCGCCTCGGCGGTCGACGGTACGTCGCCGGGCGGGTCGGGCAGCGCGAGTCGGCGCACCAGGTCGCCGATCGTGGCGGCGACCTCGTCGACGGGTCGCTCGGCCAGCGGTCCGGACGCCTCGAGCCGCTCCAGCAGCAGCACCGACCCGTCCGGCTCGGCGCGCAGCAGGCCCACCACCGGGGCGCCGGCCCAGAACCGCAAGGCCCGCAGCTCGGCGGCCGCTCGCGCGTCTGCTGGCGTCAGCCGCAGCGCGTCCGAGTCCGACGGCGCGACGACCGGGACGACCAGGGCGTTGCGACCCGTGCATGGTCGCGCCGTCGACGCGGAGGTCCCAGCGCGTCGCAGACGTCGGCACGAGAGCTGGCAGGCCGTCAATCCAGCCGCGCTCCGTCCGTCAACAAGCGGCGACTGCCGCAGCCCGTCGGGGACCTCCACGCCCTCAGCGGACCTCGACATCGAGCCAGGCGGGCGCCCGAACGTCGCGGACGTCGCCGTCGTCGGTGAGGTCGACCTCGACGGCCTCGCCACGCACCCGGAGGCCCCGGACGCTCAGGTCGCCGAACGGCGAGGGTCGCAGCGGCTGGATGACGAGCCGGTCGCGCGGCGCGTCGGCCCGCAGCCCCAGGCAGGCCGTCATCAGCGCGCCGGCTGAGGCGGCGGACCACGCCTGCGGCCGGCACGACGCGGGGTAGGGGATGGGGATCCCCGACTCGGCGGTGCCGCCGAACAGCTCGGGGAACCGGTAGTCGAAGTGGGTCGCCGCGTCGACGAGGGCCCGCAGCAGGCCCGCCCCGGCGGCCGCGTGGCCGTCGTGGACCAGGCCGAGAGCCGAGATCGCCGTGTCATGGGTCCAGACGGAGCCCGTGTGGTAGCCGATCGGGTTGTACGCCGGGTTGGCGCGGCCCAGGGTGCCCACCCCGAACGGGCCGAGCAGGTCGGGGCCGGACAGCCGGCCGGCGACCCGGTGACTCTCCTCGGGTGTGAGCGTGCCGGTGCCGAGGACATGGCCCATGTTGCTGCCCACGCCGTCGACGGGGTCGCCGTGGGCGTCGAGCGCCATCGCCAGGTAGGGGCCGTCGTCGTCGCTGACCCAGAATCGTTCGCGGACCCGGTCGGCCAGCGCGCGCGCCCAGTCGCGCAGCTCCTCGCTGGGCTCGCCGAACACCTCCTCGAGCAGCTCGGCCGCGCCGGTGGCCGCCGCGACGGCGTACGCCTGGGTCTCCACGAGGGCGATCGGCGCGGGGGCGATGCTGCCGTCGCGCCTGCGCATGGCGTCGCCGGAGTCCTTCCAGCCCTGGTTGCTCAGGCCGGTGCCGGTGGCGTCGACGTAGCGGAGGAAGCCGTCCCCGCCGTCCTCCGCTGCCCGCCGGATCCAGCCGAGCGCGGCGTCGAGATGTGGGCGGAGCTCGCGCAGCACCGGCTCGGCGAGCCCCCAGAGCCACGCCTCGTGCAGCAGGCCGATCCAGAGCGGGGTCGCGTCGACCGTGCCGTAGTAGAGGGGTGGCAGGGTGCCGGCCACCGGCGCGCCGACGGGGGTGACGCGCACCTCGTGGAGGATCTTGCCTGGCTGCTCCTCGGTGGCCGGGTCGTCGACGCGGCCCTGGCGCCGGGCCAGGGTGCGCAGCGTCCCCGCGGCCAGGTCGGTGCCGAAGGGCACCGTCAGCCGGGCCGCCCACAAGGAGTCGCGGCCGAAGAGGGTCAGGTACCACGGCGTGCCGGCGGCCGCGAACGGGTCGGTCGGCGAGTCGGGGTCGGCCAGCACCAGCTCGGTGAGGTCGGCGAAGGCGTGCTCCACGACGAGGTCGAGCCGCCGGTCGGTGGCCCGGGCGCGGACGTCGCCCCAGTCGACGAGGTGCCCGCCGGGCGTGGCGTCGAAGTCGGTGTCGGCGGTGCGGGTGACCGTCACCTCGGCGACCCAGCAGGTGCGGCCGCCGGGCGGCACATCGGCGTCCCAGACGAGCGCGCCGACGCCGTCTTCCGCGACCTCGGCGTGGGCTCCGGACAGCTGGACCCGGGTCTCGTGACGGGCGTCGCGCCAGGTGAGGGTGTCGCCTTCGGCGGTGATGACAAGGAGGCTCTGCGGGCTCCAGCCCCCCTTCACGCTGCGCAGCTCGGCGCCGTCGCCGGCCGCCTCCAGCCGGAGCCGGCAGCGGACCGGTCGGTCCCAACGCGAGGCGATCGCGAGCTCCTCGCGCAGACCGCCGTCGACCAGCAGGCGGTCGCGGTGCACCTCGATCGTGGGGTCGGGTCCCTCGTGGCCGAGGTTGCGCGCCACCGACATCACCCGGGTGGTCGCTCCACTGCTGTGGGCCGAGACGCGCACAGGCAGCTCGCCGTCGGCCGTGAGCGACCAGCGGGTCAGCACCCGGCGGTCGTCGACGAACAGGCCGGTGCCGGGGGAGTCCAGGTCGCCCGAGCGGTCCGAGACGCAGGTCAGGTTGCCGTGGGCGGCGATCTCGAGGTCGTGCAGCCAGGGCTGGCGTCCCGAGTTCTCAGGCCGGGCCGACACCGGTCGTCTCCTCGGTTCGGTGGCGGCAGTGGCGACTCTTGACATCGGCTGTGATGCGGAGCACAGTCCACACCGTACACATTTGAACCTTCAAATTCAGCCCCCTGCGGATTTGAAGGTTCAACGGCAGGGGAGTCGATGCCGGACACCGCGAGCCCGCCGCCTGGCACCGGACCGGGCCGGGTCAACGTCAACACCGTGGCCGAGGCTGCCCAGGTGTCCCGACAGACCGTGACCAACGCGCTGCGGCACCCCGAGCGGGTCCGCCCCGAGACGCTGAGCCGGGTGCAGGCCGAGATCGTCCGCCTCGGCTACCGCCCGTCGTCCGCGGCCCAGTCGTTGCAGGCGCAGCGAGCCGGCGCCATCGGGGTCGAGCTCAACGCGCTCGGCGCCGACTACCACAACGCGGTGATGGCGCCGTTCGTCGCCGCGCTCACCCTGGCCGCGCCGGCCCACGCCTTCCACATCGTCACCTTCGGCTCGCAGCACCACACGCCGACCCTGGAGGGCTACCAGCAGATGTGGCGCGGCCGCGTGGTCGACGCCTTCGTGCTGGCCGACACCCACGCCGGGGATCCACGACCGGCGTGGCTGCGCGACCAGGGCATCCCGTTCTCCTCCTTCGGGCGGATCTGGGACGACCCTGGGTTCCTTCGCTGGGTCGACGTCGACGGGCACCACGGCACCGCGCTCGCCGTCGACCACTGCCTCGGGGCGGGCTACGACACCGTCGGCTACCTGGGCTCCCCGTCAGGTGTCTCGGTCGTGGCCGACGCCCGCCGCGCGGGCTGGCAGGACGCCTGCCGGGCCGCCGGTCGCGCGCCTGGCCCCGACGGCTCCGCTCCCGACGAGCTGGACTCCGTCCGTGAGGTGGCAGACGTGGTCGTCGGCGCCCTCGGGGTGGGTGGCGCGGTCGTCTGCGCCACCGACGTGCTGGCCGTCGGTGCCCTGCACGCCGTCTGGCGCGCCGGACTGCGGCCCGGCGTCGACGTCGGCGTGGTCGGCTTCGACGACTCCGAGCTGGCTCGGATGCACGGCCTGACCAGCGTTGCCCAACCGTTGGCCGACGTCGCGACGATCGCCCTCGACCTGGTGGCAGCCGCGCTGGGCGGCGCCGACGCCGGCCGCACCGGCGGCGTGCTGCTGAGCCCCCACCTGACCGTCCGCGCCAGCACGGCGCGACGTACCCCGTGATTCCCCCGTTGAACCAGCGAGTGATGAAGGAAAAGGAGAAGCAATGAGCAGCATCGTGAAGAGGAAGGGTCTTCTCGTGGCGACCGCTGTCACGATGGGCCTGGTGTTGTCCGCCTGTGGCGGCGGCGACAGCAGCGACGGGCGGCGGCGGCGACCAGCCCGCGGCCGAAGGTTCCGTCGAGCTCAACATGCTGATCGCCTCGTCTGGCGACGCGGAGACCCAGGCCGTCCAGGACGCCGTCAAGGCGTGGGGCGACGAAAGTCGGCAACACGGTGAAGGTGACCGTGGCCAGCGACATGGGCCAGGAGCTCGCCCAGGGCTTCGCGAGCGACAGTCCGGCCGACGTGTTCTACATGGACGCCTCGCTGTTCGCCGACTACGCCCAGAACGGCAGCCTCTACTCGTACGGCGACCAGGTCGACGAGCCCGACGACTTCTACCAGGCGCTGCGCGACACCTTCACCTACGACGATCAGCTGGTCTGCGCGCCCAAGGACTTCAGCACCCTCGCGCTCGAGATCAACACCGACGCGTGGAAGAAGGCCGGCCTCACCGACGCCGACATCCCGACCGACTGGGACCAGCTCGCCACGGTGGCCGAGAAGCTGACCACCGGCGACCAGGTGGGCCTGGGTCTGTCGACCGGCATCGACCGGCTCGGCGCCTTCGTCGTCGGCAACGGCGGCTGGTGGCTCAACGACGACAACACCGAGGCGACGGGCAGCGACCCCGCCGTGGTCGACGCGCTGACCTACGTCCAGGACAACCTCAAGAAGGGGAGCTTCGCCTTCGCCAGCCAGCTCGACGCGGGGTGGGGTGGCGAGGCGTTCGGCACGGGCAAGGCCGCGATGACCATCGAGGGCAACTGGATCAAGGGAGCGATGAGCGCCGACTACCCCGACGTCAAGTACACCGTGGTCCCGATGCCCGCCGGTCCCGCCGGCGAGGGCACCCTGCTGTTCACCCAGTGCTGGGGCATCGCCGCCGACTCCGACTTGCAGGCCCAGGCCGTCGAGCTGGTCGACTTCCTGACCACCAATGAGCAGCAGCTCGCCTTCGCCGACGCGTTCGGCGTGATGCCTAGCCGGCAGAGCGCCTCGGGTGACTACGAGGCGAAGTTCCCGGAGGACCAGGCGTTCATCGCGGGCGGCGACTACGGTCACGGCCCGGTCACCGCACCCGGGATGACGCAGGTCATCGCGGACCTGAACTCCCAGCTGGAGGGCCTCGAGGACGCCGACATCAGCAGCGTGATGGAGCAGTTCGACACCAACGCCGACGCCGCCCTGGGTCAGTAGGACCGGGGTCAGTGAGCTCAGCGCCACCGACCAGTGCGGCGGAGGAGGTCCGGGAGACCGGGCCTCCTCCCCGGACCGGCGCGCAGGGGAAGGTCCAGCGTCAGACCCGCGCCGGCTGGCTGTTCGTCACCCCCATGATCATCGTGCTCGGACTGTTCCTGGTGCTGCCGATCGTGATGGCGCTGTGGGTCTCGGTCAGCGACTGGTCCGGCCGGGGCAGCCCGTTCTCCAGCGACGTCAGCTTCGTCGGCGCCGACAACTACAAGCCCCTGCTGACCGAACCCGGGCTGAGCCGCCAGGACTTCATGGTCTCGCTGCGCAACAACTTCTACTACGTGGTGGGAGTGGTCCCCCTCCAGACGACCCTGGCGCTGGTGCTGGCAGTGATCGTCAACCAGCGGTTCCTCAGGGGCCGCACGTTCTTCCGGACCGCGTTCTACTTCCCGTCGGTGGTCTCGTCGGTGGCTATCTCGCTGATCTTCCTCTTCCTGTTCACCGGCACGGGTGCCGTCAACCAGGTGCTCGCCGTGTTCGGCATCGACGGCCCCGTCTGGTTCTCCGATCCCCAGGGGCTGATCCACCTTCTCGGCAACAGCCTCGGACTGTGGGACATGAGTAGCCCACCGAGTGCGCTGGCGGACCACGACGTCCTGGGGCTGTCGCTCTGGGAGTGGCTCAGTGGCCCCAGCGTGGCGATGAGCGCGATCATGGTGCAGGTCATCTGGACCACGGCCGGCACGTTCATGCTGATCTTCCTGGCCGCGCTGCAGGACCTGCCCGCCGAAGTGGAGGAGGCGGCCATCGTCGACGGCGCGTCCAAGTGGAGCGTGTTCCGCTACGTGACCCTCCCGCACCTGCGACCGGCGATCATCCTGGTGCTCACGCTCGGGATGATCGGCACCTGGCAGGTCTTCGACCAGATGTACGTCATGACCCAGGGCGGCCCCGCCAAGACCACCCTGACGCCGGCGTACCTGTCGTACCAGTCGGCGTTCACCCAGCAGCACTGGGGCCAGGGCGCCGCGATCGCGTTCCTGCTCTTCGCGCTGATCGTGGTGCTGGCCGGTCTCCAGCGTTGGATCTTGCGCGACAAGGACGAGTCCGCCCGCAAGAAGGCCTTGCGGGCGCAACGGCGCGAGCTGCGGCGTACGAGGGTGGCGGCATGACCGACGTGACCCCCGCGTACTCGAGGGAGGCCCAGACCCAGTCGGCCGCAGCGCTGGTGCTGACCCGGCCGCCCCGCCACGACGGCAACGTCATCAACCGGTCGAGCGTCGGCCGCCAAGTGCTCGTCTACACGCTGCTGCTGTTGTTCGCGCTGCTCTACATCTACCCGTTCATCGTGCAGCTGGCGACCTCCGTCAAGACAAACGCGGACGCGGTGGCGAACCCGCTGAGCCTGAGGCCCGACCCGTTCACCCTGGCAGCGTTCAAACGGCTCGCCGACACGCAGTACGCGACCTGGTTCCAGAACTCCGCGCTCGTCTCCCTCCTGGTCACGGCGGGCCGGGTGTTCTTCGACTCCCTCGCGGGCTACGCGCTGGCGCGGCTGCGGTTCCGCGGTCGCGCCGGCATCTTCACCGCGGTCATCGCGGTGATGGCGGTGCCGGGGGTCGTGCTGCTGATCCCGAAGTTCCTGGTGCTCAACTACCTGAACCTCTACAACACGTTTCCGGCGCTGTTCCTGCCACTCATCATCGACGCGGCCGGGGTCTTCATCATGAAACAGTTCTTCGAGACCATCCCGGTCTCGGTGGAGGAGGCCGCCCGGATCGACGGCGCCTCGACGTTCCGCATCTTCTGGTCGATCGTGTTGCCGATGTCGAAGCCGGCGCTGATCACGTTGACGATCCTGTCGTTCCAGGGGTCATGGAACGAGCTGACCCACTTCATCGTCGCGACCAACCGGCCCGAGCTCTACACACTGACCCGCGGACTGGCCGGTCTCACCTCGGGCGGCCTGGGCGCGGGCAACCAGTTCCCCATCACCATGGCCGCCGGGTTGCTGATGACTATCCCGACTGCGTTGGTGTTCATCCTGTTCCAGCGGTGGTTCACGCAAGGCGCCAACGTCGGCGCGGAGAAGGGCTAGTTGCGAATTGGCTCAATGGAGCGTAGGTCGGTAGACGAGCTCTTGGATGTGGCCGTCGAGCGTCCGGTTCTCAACCAGCTCCAGGTCGAAGTCGGCCGCACCCTGGAAGATCGGGTCCTGCCCGCTCTGACCGGTGATGACGGGGAAGAGCGTCACCTGCACGCGGTCGACCAGGCCGGCCTTCATCAACGCCCGGTTCAACGACAGGCTGCCGTGCGAGCGCAACGGCACCTCGGACTCCTCCTTGAGCCTGGCGACGACGTCGACGGCGTCACCGCTCACGAGGGTCGCGTCCGGCCAGTCCAGCGGTCCTTCCAGAGTCGTCGACACCACCGTCGCCGGCAGGCTCCTCATCCGGGTGACCCATGCGTCACGAACGTCGGAGTCCTCGGTGCTCGCTGCCAGCATCTGCGCGAACGCCCGATACGTGTTGGCCCCGAAGACCATCCGCTGCTCCGCGCCGTACACGGCAAGGCGGTGGTCGAGCAGCTCCGGGCCTTGCTTGCCCCAGTAGCCGGTCCAGTCGCCGCTGGCGCCGCCGTAGCCGTCGAGGCTTGAAAAGACGTCGAAGGTATAGGTCGCGGTCATGTCGCCCTCCTCGAGTGCGGTTGATCGATGTGGGTGCAGACCAGGACCCACTGCGAGACTCATCGGACCGGGTCAGCCCGCGAAGCGTTCTCTCGGGAGCAACGCGCAGGTGATGCGGGCGGTGCAGAGGCGGCGCTCCTGGTCGTCGGTGATGACGACCTCGTAGCACGCCATCGACCGGCCGAGGTGGATGGCGGTGGCCACGCCGGTGACGGTGCCGGAGGTCGCGGACCGGTGGTGGGTGGCGTTGATGTCGACGCCGACGGAGAGCCGGTCGGGGTGAGCGTGCATCGCGGAGCCCACCGACCCGAGCGTCTCCGCGAGCACCACGGAAGCGCCGCCGTGGAGGAGGCCGTAGGGCTGGGTGTTGCCCTCGACCGGCATCGTCGCGACCACGCGCGTCGGGCGAGATCTCGACCAGCTCGATGCCCATCCGTTCGTTGAGGGCCCCCATGCCCTGGGGCATCTGGGCGAGGAACGCCTCGACCTCGGGCGAGCGCGCGGTGTCGGTCATGGTGGCCATTCTGGCCCACGGTCGCAGTGTCCCCACCGCCGACTAGAGTCGCGGACGTGAGCGACCAGACCCCACGCCTGCTGCTCCTGGACGGCCACTCCTTGGCCTACCGCGCGTTCTTCGCGCTCCCGGTCGAGAACTTCTCGACGACCACCGGGCAGCACACCAACGCGGTCTTCGGGTTCACCTCGATGCTCATCAACGTGCTGCGCGACGAGCAGCCCACCCACATCGGCGTGGCCTTCGACAAGTCGCGGCAGACCTTCCGCCTCGAGCAGTACGCCGAATACAAGGCCGGCCGCAACAAGACGCCCTCGGAGTTCTCCAGCCAGCTCCCGCTGATCAACGAGGTGCTCGACGCCCTCAAGATCAGGCACCTCGACAAGGACGGCTACGAGGCCGACGACATCATCGCCACCCTGGTCACCCAGGCCCTCGCCGAGGGGATGGAGGTGCTGATCCTCACCGGCGACCGCGACTCGCTCCAGCTGGTCACCGAGCACTCGACGGTGCTCTACCCGATGCGCGGCGTGTCCGAGCTGGCGCGGATGACGCCCGAGGCCGTCCAGACCAAGTACGGCGTGCCCCCGGCGCGCTATCCCGAGCTCGCGGCGATCGTCGGCGAGACCTCCGACAACCTGCCCGGCGTCCCCGGAGTGGGGCCGGGCTACGCGGCTCGGTGGCTCAACGAGTACGACGGCCTCGACAACGTGATCACCCACGCCGACAAGATCACCGGCAAGAAGGGCGAGTCGCTGCGCGAGCACCTCGGTGACGTGATCCGCAACCGGCAGCTCAACGCCCTGGTCTGCGACCTCGACCTCGAGGTCGGCCCCCACGACCTCGAGGCGCAGTCGTGGGACCGCCAGCTGGTGCACACCCTCTTCGACTCGCTGGAGTTCCGCGTGCTGCGCGAACGGCTGCTGGAGTCGTGGGACGTCCAAGACGTCCAACCGATCGACGACTCCGGCTTCGAGCTGGCCGGCAGCCGCCTGGGCGCCGGCGAGGTGGCCGACTGGCTCGGCGCCCACACGGTCGACCAACGCACCGGCGTCAGCATCCAGGGCCGCTGGGGTTCGGGCACCGGCGAGGTGTGGTCGGTGGCCCTGGCCGCCGGCGACGGCACCGCCGCGTGGGTCGACGCCGGCGAGGTGTCGCCCGAGGACGACGCGGCGCTGACGACGTGGTTCGACGACGCCGCCAAGGCAAAGGTGCTCCACGACGCCAAGGGGCCGATGCTCGCACTGGCTGCGCGCGGTTGGTCGCTGCGCGGGCTCGTCAGCGACACCGCGCTGGCGGCCTACCTCGCCCGGCCCGACCAGCGTTCCTACGACCTCGCCGACCTCACGCTGCGCTACCTCAAGCGCGAGCTCAAACAGGAGACGGTCGACGACGGGCAGCTGACGTTCGACAGCATCGAGGACCCGGCCGACTCCGGAGCGGCCAACACCGCGATGCTGCACGCCCGGGCCGTCCTCGACCTGGCCGACGCCCTCGATGCCGAGATCGAGGAGCGCGGCGGAACCCGCCTGCTCGCCGAGGTCGAGCTGCCGCTCATCGACCTGCTCGCGCTGATGGAGCAGACCGGCATCGCCGTCGACATCGACCACCTCCAGTCGCTGGAGGCCGAGTTCGCCGGCGGCGTCAAGCTGGCGGCGGAGGCGGCGTACGCCGCGATCGGCAAGGAGATCAACCTCGGTTCGCCCAAGCAGCTCCAGGTGGTGCTCTTCGACGAGCTCGGCATGCCCAAGACCAAGCGGACCAAGACCGGCTACACCACCGACGCCGACGCGCTGGTGACCCTGCTTGCCAAGGTGGAAGAGGGCACCAAGGGTGCCGACTTCCTGGCTGCCCTGTTGCGCCACCGTGACGTCGCTCGGCTGCGGCAGACGATCGAGGGCCTGCTCAAGACGGTGGCCACCGACGGCCGCATCCACACGACGTTCAACCAGCTGATCGCCGCCACCGGCCGGCTCTCCAGCACCGACCCCAACCTGCAGAACATCCCGATCCGCACCGAGGAGGGCCGCCGGATCCGCGAGGGCTTCGTGGTCGGCGACGGCTACGAGTGCCTGCTGACGGCCGACTACAGCCAGATCGAGATGCGGATCATGGCCCACCTGTCCGAGGACGCGTTGCTCATCGAGGCGTTCAAGTCGGGCTACGACTTCCACTCGATCACCGCGGCGCGGGTGTTCGGCGTGCCCGCCGAGGAGGTCGACTCGGCACAGCGGGCCAAGATCAAGGCGATGAACTACGGCCTGGCCTACGGGTTGTCGGCGTTCGGCCTCGGCCAGCAGCTGCGCATCGATCCGGGTGAGGCGCGCGGGCTGATGGACGAGTACTTCGAGACGTTCGGCGGGGTCCGCGACTACCTCGCCAGCGTGGTCGACGAGGCCCGGCGTTCTGGATACACCGAGACGCTCTGGGGTCGGCGCCGTTACCTGCCGGACCTGATCAGCGACAACCGGCAGCGCCGCGAGATGGCCGAGCGGATGGCCCTCAACGCTCCCATCCAGGGATCCGCCGCCGACCTGATCAAGGTGGCGATGCTGCGCGTGCAGGAGGCGATCACTGCCTCCGGGCTCCAGTCGCGGATGCTGCTCCAGGTCCACGACGAGCTGGTCTTCGAGGTGTTCCCCGGTGAGCGCGAGGCGTTCGAGGCCCTGGTGCGCGAGCAGATGGGCGGCGCCGCGTCGCTGACCGTGCCGCTCGACGTGTCCGTCGGCACCGGCCGGAGCTGGCACGAGGCTGCCCACTAGCCAAGGGCTCGGCTTGCTAGACAGTCGGCTCGGCCAACGGCACCTGGACGACGAGCGGTTCCTGCAGTCGACGCAGGCTGATCACGAGCAACGTCAAGAACAGCGCGGAGTCCACGGCCAGGACCGTCAGCAGCAACGCCTCCAGCGAGGAGAGCTGCAGCCCGACAACCACCAGCACGACCAGGGCGCCCCAGACGAAGTACACCGACCGCGTGCCCTGGCGGGCCAGCACGGCGTACACCAGCAGCTGGATGAGGGACAGCACCGTGCCGAGCACGGCGAACATCCACAGCCGGTCGTCCAGCTCGGCGTAGTCGTCGCCGCCGACGAAGATCAGGGCGAGCTGCGGCAGCAGCGCGCACGACCAGGACGCCGACGGCGCCGAGCCCGGCCACGAGGGTCAGGCTGCGGAACAGTGCCGTGCGTCTCTCGTGTGCGGTGGCCATGGCCGGGAAGGCGACGACGACGACGAACTGGGGGAGGAACAGCATCGC
Organism: uncultured Actinomycetota bacterium; assembly: GCA_963762105.1. GTDB lineage: Bacteria > Actinomycetota > Actinomycetes > Propionibacteriales > Nocardioidaceae > Nocardioides. Next base: position 246,487 of record CAVXJG010000001.1, read on the forward strand.
CTTGGTGAGGATCAGGCCGCCCGCATAGAGCCCGGCGTCGTGCTCGTCGAGGATGTTGCGCGCCAGGATCACGTCACAGCAGCTCAACGACAAGAAGGCGAGCAGCGTCTGGGAGTTGCTGACGATCTCACGGACGATCGGGCCGGTCGCGTGGGTGTCGCTGACGAGCCCCGGCTCACGGGTGCGGCGCAGGATGAGGGCACCAAGCACCACGGGCACGAGGGCGCCGAGCAAGACGCCGACGATGGCGGCCAGCTCCGTCGGGCGCCACAGGATCAGGGCGGTACCGAGGACCAGTCGGGGGACGCCGCTCGCGAGGTAGAGCACGGACACCGGCCACCAGCGGCGCTCGCCCTGGAGCACGCCGATCTGGCCGCCGAGGATCGTGATCGGGACCGCGGTCAGCGCCACGACCGACGCCGTCACCAGGCTGTCGAGGCGCAGGATCCGGTCGATGAGCGGGGTCAGCAGGAGCAGCACCAGGCCGACGACCGCGGCCGCCCGGTAGGTGAGGCCGAGGATCTCCCGCTCGATCTGGGCGACATGGCCAGGGTCCGCGGCGATCCGCCTCGCCGCGGTGGCCTGGACCCCGAGCTGCAGCACCGAGACGACCAGCAGGACGGCCATCAGGGCGGCCAGGGCGCCGTAGGCCTGCGGGCCGAGCAGCCGCGCCGCGATGACGGTGTAGACGTAGAGCGCGAGGTTCATCACGAGCATCGCGATGGCCACGGCCGCGCCGCTCCGCTTGACCGCAGCCAAGGACCGCGAGCGGAGGGGTTCGGGCATGCCCGACACCCTAGGCTGGCGGCCGTGCCGGCTGAGAAACGAGGAGGCGCGGCGTCGAGCCCGCAGCCGGCGGTCCGCCGGGCTCGCCAGGTCGTGGGGCTGTACGGCGACCCCGACGTCACCTGGAGCATCGTGCTGGCCCTCCGGCTCCGCCAGCCCCTGGATCCCGTCGCGGTCGCGGACCGGCTGACGCAGCTGAACAGGGACCACCCACATCTCGGGCCGCCCGCCGCTCTGGAGGTGGTCGCGGCAGATCTGGGCCCGACGCTCGACCGGGCGGCGAACAGCCCGTACGGCGACAACGACCCGTTGCTCCGAGTCGCACTGACATCGGATGGCAGGACGGTCGTGCTGGGTGCCCATCACGGTGCCGTCGACGGACTCGGGATGCTCGGCGTGGCCGCAGCCCTGACCGGGCTGTCCCTGACTTCCAACGCACGCGGCCTGGCAGCGGATGCCGAAGCCGGCAGCTTCGCCGTGCGCAGCCTGCACCGGCTCGCCGAGGCCCTGGTGAGCCCACCGGTGCGGCTGGCGAGCAGCCGCCGCGCGGACCACGGCGACTGGTTGCTGACCACGCCGGTCGCCATCGAGCGACCCAGCACGGCGTCGCTCGTGCTGGCGGCCACCCGCTCCGTGGAGGCCTGGAACGCCGGGCGTCGCACCACCGGTCGACGTCCCGTCCTCGCCCTGGGGCTCTCGCGCCGTCCCGGCGACCCGACTCCGGCGCCCGACCGCGACACTGCCTACTCACGGGTGCCCGTGGCGACCGTACGCACCCGGGAGGAAGCGGCCCGCGTGGTCGCCGAGACTCGGCCCGAGCCGGCCTTCCCGGTCACCGACGGGCGAGGATGGGGGCCACGGCTGGCCAGACTCCTGTCGTCGCGCCTGGGTTCGACGCTGCTGGTCTCCAACCTCGGTCTGGTCGCCCACGACGGCGTCGAGCGCGTCGACTTCTGGCCCGTCGCGACGGGGCCGGCCGGCGTGTGCCTCGGGCTGGCCAGCAGCCCGAGCGTCACCTCGGTGACCGTGCGCGTCCGCCGGTCGTGGTTCGACCACGCGCAGGCAGCACGGCTGATGGAGCTGGTCGGCGAGCAGGTCGAGCGCGCCGGGAGGTCGCCGACCGTCGGGGGCTAGTAGGGGTCGTACGCCGAGTCGTGGCCCAGCATCCTGGCGACGGGTCGCAGTCGCAGCCGCAGCAGCACCTTGAACCCGACGTTGCGCAGCCACCAGGGGAGCTCCGCCAGGATCCGCAGCCGGTCCGTGGTCGTGGGCCGGCGGACGCGGAACAACGCTTGCGAGTCGCTGCGCCGTTCGTAGGCGATCCGGCGCGAGAACAACACATGCCGGAGGATCCCGAGGGTCACCCCGATCGAGGAGAAGCTGTCGTGGACGACGACCCCGCCGCCGGCTGGCAGGTGGCTGCTCCAGCGAAGGTCGTCCGAGAGGGTCCAGTAGTCGTGCTTGCCGTCGATGTAGAGCAGGTCGAACGGCCGGTTCCACGTGGGGCGCAGCCGCGTGCTGTAGTCGGCGACGAGCTCCACCACGCCGGTCAGGTCGTTCTCGGCCAGGTGTCGCTCGAGCTTGGCGCGGGTTGACTCCCCACCGAAGAGCCGGCCCTCGACGAACGGGTCGACGGCGATCACCCGACCACCGATGCGCCGCATCGCCTCGCCGAGCACCACGGTGGAGCGGCCCTGGTGGCTGCCGATCTCGAGCACGATGGAGGCGGCCGGGAGCGCCAAGGCCTCGTCCCAGAGAATCGCCGCCTGCCCCGGTTTGAGCCATCCCGGGACCTCATCGGCGCGGCGCCACACGTCCTCGAAGGACGGGTCCATCGCAGCCTGCCAATCTCGCGGCGTCCGGGATCAGGGTCGGTTGAGCGACCCGTACACTACCCGTGGCCGCCGGAGCGATCGCGGTCGTCCACCCCAGCCCCGGAGGAAGCGTCTCAGTGCACAGCGACGTGTCCCGGGGAGCTGACCTCGCCACCGGGCCGGTCGTCCCGCGCTGGTTCCACCCCCTGCTGGTGCTCACGGTCGTCGCGGTCAACCTGGCCCAGCAGGCCGGCCGGATCACCTTCGACACCAAGCTCGACCTGCAGCTCGACCCCGGCGGCTTCCTGGTGCGCAGCCTCACGCTCTGGAACCCCGACTCGGCGCTGGGCGAGCTGCAGAACCAGGCCTCGGGCTACCTCTTCCCCCTCGGTCCCGTCTACCTGCTCGGACACGTGCTGCACGTGCCGGTGTGGGTGTGGGAGCGGCTGTTCAGCGCGCTGCTCCTGCTGCTGGCGTACGAAGGGATGCGCCGGGTCGTGCGTGCCTGGGGCGGCCTCGGCGCCTGGCCTGCCGTGCTCGCCGGGCTCTCCTACATGCTCGCGCCGCGACTGTTGAGCACCGTCGGCGCGCTCACCGGTGAGGCACTCGCCACCTGCGTCCTCCCGTGGACCGTGCTGCCGTTGGTGCTTGCGCTGCGGGGTCGGCTCGCGCCGGGTCGCGCGGCGCTGCTCTCGGCGGCAACGGTCCCGTTCATGGGTGGCCACAACGCCACCGAGGTGCTGGCGGCGCTGGCCTTCCCGACGATCCTGTTGCTGGTCAACGGGCTGCCGTGGCGTCCGCGGCTGGCCTTGTTCGGTCGCTGGGCAGGCCTCGTCGTGCTGGTGTCGCTGTGGTGGCTGCTGCCGCTGCTGATGCTGGGCCGCTACGGCTCGCCCTTCCTCAGCTATGTCGAGTCCGCGCGGACGACCACCGACCTGATCGGGTGGCTCTCGGCGCTGCGCGGCACCGACCACTGGGTCACCTTCCTGGCCCCCGGCGACAGCTCGAGCTGGCAGGCCGGCTTCGCTTTGTCCGCGCGGCCGAGCCTGCTCGTCGCCACCGCGCTCGTGGCCGGGCTGGGACTGCTCGGCCTGTGCTCGCGTCGGCTGGCGAACCGGGGTGCCCTGGTGGTCGCCCTCCTGGTCGGACTGTTCGCGCTGACCGCCGGCAGCGGCAGCCTGTCCGGCTCGCTGCTCGACCATCCCTGGACGGCTGCCCTCGACGGCGTCCTCGCCCCGTTCCGCAACGTGCACAAGTTCGACCCTGTGGTTCGGGTGGTGCTGGCCCTCGGGCTCGCGGCGACCGCACAGGCCGCGCTGGCGTGGGCTACGCGTCGCCGTACCCACTCTCGGTCCCGGCGGGTCCCGGCCGCGGTGGTGCTGGCCGCTCTGGCCGTGCCGCTGCTGGCGACCAGCGCGCCGTCGTGGGGCGGTGACCTGCGTGACGACGCCGGCTTCAGCGCCGTGCCCGACTCCTGGCACCAGGCTGCCGACTACCTCAGGGAGCAACCCGGCCCGGTCCGCGCCCTGGTCCTGCCCGGGGCCGGCTTCGCGATCCAGACCTGGGGCCGCACCATCGACGAGCCCCTGCAGGTCCTGGGTTCGGCGCCCTGGTCGGTGCGTTCCCAGACCCCGCTCATGCCACCGGGCACCATCCGGATGCTCGACGGACTCGAGGCAGCCCTGGTCGCCGGCCGTCCCGAACCCACGTTGTCGGCCCTGATCGCCCGTGCCGGCATCACCCACGTGGTGCTCCGCAACGACCTCGACTACCGGCACGTCGACTCGCCTCGTCCGGAGCTGGTGCACCGGGTGTTCGACGGGGCGCCCGGCCTGCTCCAGGTCGCGAACTTCGGGCGGTCCGAGACGATCTATCCCGCCGTCGAGATCTATGCGGTGTCAGCGTCAACACCCGACCCCCGGATCCACCTGTTCGCGGCCGACGACGCGGTCACCGTGTCCGGCGGCGCCGAGACGATGCGCCAGCTCCTCACCGGCCAGCTCCTCGACCCGAGCAAGCCGATGCTCCGGTCCACCGCCCCCGACAAGCCGGTCGACGTCGTCACCGACTCGCTGCGCCGGGTGGAGCGCAACTTCGGCAGGGTCCACCTCGCCGCGTCCGACGTGATGACCGAGGGCGCCGCCTATCGCAACCAGCGCGCCGCCCACGACTACCTCTACCCCGACTCCGGCGGCTCCACCGTCGCCCGCTACTCAGGGATCTCCGAGGTCCTCGCGTCCAGCTCCAAGGGGTACGCCGACACCAGTGGCGCCGTACAGCCCGAGGAGGGGCCGTACGCCGCGGTCGACGGCTCCCTGCTGACCAGCTGGATCACCGCGCCCTTCGTCGACCCGCGCGGCAGCTGGATCGAGCTGCGCTTCCCCGAGCCCACCATCGTCGGCCGCACCAGCCTGCGCTTCGACCTGCTCAACGGGGCCGGCGTCCGCAAGCTGCGGGTCGACACCGACGGCGGCACCCGCGCGGTCACTGTCGACCGCAACGGCGACGTCAAGGGACTCAGCGTCGAGACCGCGCCGACCCGCAGCATCCGGTTCACGATCACCGACACCAACAGCTCGATCCGCCCCGTGACGCTCAACGAGATCAGCATCGAGGGGGTCACCGTGGCCCGCACGCTGGTCCCGCCCGGGCACGTCGCGGACGGCTCCTCGGTCGCCCTGGAGGGCGGCATCCAGCGACCCGCCTGCATCGGCTTCTTCGGTGGACTCAACTGCGGTGCCGACTACCAGCTGCTGACCACCGACAGCCAGGGCTGGCGGCGCGAGCTGACCGTGGACGAGGACACCGCGTTCCTCGTCAGCGGCACGGTCGTCGCCGCGGGCGGGCAGGACGTGGCCGACCTGATGGGCCCGCTCGACCCCCGCAAGGTGCGGGTCACCGCCACGTCGTGGTTCGGCGGCGATCCCGCGGTCATCCCGCAGAACGCGGTCGACGGCAAGGCCAGCACCACCTGGGTCGCGGCCGAGACCGACACCGAGCCGGTCCTCGACCTGCGTTGGCAGACCCCGCGCCGGATCACCCGCGTCCTGCCGATGCTGGCCCCGGGGACGCCTGCCGCTCTGCCCAGCCGGCTGCGCATCGAGAGCGACGAGGGGACCCAGGTCATCACCCTCGGCGAGCTGGGGACGGGCATCATCAACCCCGTGACGACCACCCGGCTGCGCATCACGCTGCTGCCCGGCGACCATGCCGAGGGGAGCCCCCTCGGCATGTCGGAGTTGCGGGTCCAAGGGCTGCAAGGCCTGAAGTACCACGCCGATACCGGCCTGCCGACGGGACGCACCTGCGGCCTGGGCCCGACCATCTTCGTCGGCGACACCCGCATCCAGACCCAGATCACCGGCCACATCGGCGACCTGATCAGCGGTGCACCGATGCGCCTGGAGGGCTGCGCCAAGGGCGCTGCCGGCACCGATGTCAGCGCCGGTGCGCAGACCGTCCGGGTCAAGAACGTCGGCGGGTTCGAGGTCCGAGACCTGGTCCTCACCCCTGCCTTCCCGACCCTGACCGAGCCCGTGGAGGGGTCGGCCACGGTGCGGGCCTGGGGAGGAGTCGACAGGGACGTCGCCGTGGACGTCGACGAGGACGCCATCCTCGCGGTCACCCAGAGCACCAACCCGGGCTGGGTCGCCACCGTCGACGGCAAGCGCCTCGCGCCGGTCGAGATCGACGGCTGGATGCAGGGATGGCGACTCCCCGCCGGCACCCGGGGCGTCGTCCGGCTGCACTTCGCGCCGCAAGTCCCCTATCTCGTGGGGCTGTTCGGCGGCCTCGTGGTGGCGGCCGTGGTGGTCCTCCTCGCCGCGGTGACCTTGCTCCGACGGCGACGCTGGCGCGAGCGGCCGACGCTGGCCGAGGTCCCAGGCGAGCCCCGAGCGGCGTACGCCGTCGGTCTGCTCGCCCTGCTGGCGGTCATCTCGGTGCCGGCGCTGGTGGGCGGCCTGGCCGCGCTCGTCGCGCGCCGGCGGGCCGGGAGGACGCTCGCGGTGGTGGCACTCATGCTGCTCGTCGCCACGGTCCTCGGGGCGATCGGCCTGCACACCACGCTGGCCTCGCCCGAACCCGCCAACGCACTGGTCGCCCTCGCCGTCGGTGCAGTTGTGGTGACAGCGCTGGCCCGCCCGCGAGGAACAGGAGGCGGCTCGTGACCGAGTCCCGGTGGGGCCTTCGCAGGCATTGGAGCGAAGCTAGCCCCTACGTGAGGGTGGCCGCTCTTATGATCGCCGCTCAAACGGCGCTGCGAGTCTGGCAGGTCGTTCCGGGTTCATACTGGATGGACGACTTCGCCTATCTGTGGTTGGCGCGTGAGCGGGGGTTCACCGCGGGTCTTCTCTTCGAGGACTACAACAGCCACCTGATGCCTGCGGGATTCGCCCTGAACTGGGTGATGGCCAGTCTTCCCGGGTCGTACGTTCCGGCTGCGCTGACCATCGTCGGACTGCAACTCGCGACGTCGATCATGATGTTCCTGCTCCTTCGTCGGGCGTTCGGGGACTCCATGGGAGTCATCGTGGGGTTGGCGATCTACCTCTTCAATCCCCTGATGATCGCCAGCGTCACCTGGTGGGCCGCAGCGACGCAGATGCTGCCTCTACAGCTCTTCATGGCCACGACGGCCTACTGTCACCTGCGTTATAGCGAAGGGCGTCAGACTCGTTGGCTCGTCTTGGCCCTCGGGAGCCTGGTCCTGGGACTTGCCTTCTGGGAGAAGGGCGTCCTGATCCCATGGTTCGTCGGGATGGTCGCCATCCTCGTCATCCGACGGGGTCCAGGGCAGACGCTGCGAGATCTGACGCGCTCCTGGCCCGCGTGGACGGGCTACATCATCATCACGGCGGCGTATTCGGCGGGCTACCTCGCGCTCACGGACGTCGGGGGCGCGGCAGTCCAGTCATTCGGCCTTGCCGTGCGGTTCGCCCGCATCCAACTGGTCGATCTGCTCCTACCGTCGTTCTTCGGGGGACCTTGGCGGACGCCCGGTTTCGATGGGACGACGTGGCCAGTCAACACCGTTGCGACTCGCCTGCTCCTTCTTCAGGTGGTGGCGGCGCTGGCGTTCGTCGGGTGGAGGTTGCATGGTCGTCGCAGTCTGCTGGCCTGGGGCGCCGTCTTCGGCTACGTCGCGGTGACGATGGGCATCACCCTGCGGGGTCGGGGCTATTGGGGCGACGCGGTCGCCCTGGACCCTCGATACGCCAGCGATGTCATCCCGATCGTCTGCGTTGCGGTTGCCTACCTGCTCACGTTCGAGCCGACCGGGGGGTCGCGGGTGCTGACGTGGGTGCGGAGCCATCAGCTGGGGGTCGGTGTCATGACCTCGCTGGTGCTCTTCAACAGCAGCATGGTGAGTGCTGGCTCGATGATCGACCTCTACCACCGCGACCACGTGCAGCAGTTCGTCACCAATGCTCGGGCCGAGCTGGCGAGGAATCCCAACCTGGTGCTCTTCGACGGCTTTCTCCCGGGCCACGTCATGATTCCGTGGTTCGCCCCGAAATATCGCCACGTCTCGTCGGCTCTGGATGCCTACGACGTCCATCCGCGCTACAACCTGCCGACCGAGGATTTGCGGATGCTCGACGATCTCGGGATCGCTCGGCCTGTGGACCTCGTGTTCGGTTCGCAAGTGCCTCTTCCGGGGGACGGTGATTGTGCCCTGGGGCTCTCCCATCGGGAGGCTGCGGCTCTCCCCCTGACCAAGCCACTGCCCGAGGGCACCTGGTGGGTTCGGATGGACTACTTCACTGACGGGCGAGGCGAGCTCGAGATCACGACGGCCGGCGGTACGGTCAGCGCCGGACTTGGCTATGGGGCCCATCACCTCTACGCAATGGTGGAAGGTCCGATCTCCACGATCACTCTCAAGTTCGTGCGAGGCAGAGGTGTCGTGTGCTTCTCAGACGTCGAGGTCGGATTCCCGACACCTCACACCCAGTGACCGTGCGCTCTCGCGGCATCACCGCGGCAACGGCCGCCGTCATCGGTGGCCTCGCCCTTCTCGTGGCCGGGCCGCTGCTCACGGCTCGAGGGTTCGCACTCGTCGGCGACATGGTCTTCGTGCCGCACCAGCCCTGGAAGGACCAGTGGCTCGGCGCCGACGGCTCCGTGCCCCGGGCCGTCCCCGGTGACGCGATCGTCTCCGCGCTGACCACCGTGGTCCCCGGCGACCTGCTGCAGAAGGCCGTCATCGTGCTGATCGTGGCCGCTGCCGGATGGGGGATGCTGCACCTGCTCGCGGAAACGCCGACAGTGGCTCGGCTCGGCGGGGCCGTGGTGTTCGCCTGGAACCCCTATGTCTACGAGCGGCTCGCCATCGGGCACTGGGCCCTGCTCTGTGGCTACGCGTGCCTGCCGTGGGTCGCGGCCGCCGCGATCGCCGTACGTCGACGCGGACCCTCCGCCGCGGGGCTCGCCGTCCTGGTCGCACCCATGGCAGTGGCGGCATGGACCAGCCCGACCGGGGGAGTGCTGGCGGCCGGGCTGGCGCTTGCCCTGGTGCTCCCTGCGGTCAGGGCGGCCGGTGTCGTCCTGGCGACCGCCGTCCTCGTCAACCTGCCCTGGCTGCTGCCGGGGGTGCTCAACACCACCGCGACCGGCGGCAACCCCGGCGTCGCGGAGTTCGCCGCCCGGGCCGACACGCCGTTCGGCGTGGTCGGCTCGGTGCTCACCCTCGGCGGGATGTGGAAGGTCTCCGTCGCCCCGGACCTCCAGCCGGGGTGGCTGTTCGCACTGCTGTCACTGACCATCGCGGCGCTCGGCCTGCTCGGCGTGCTGCTCGCGCGGCGCTCCCGCGACGGCCACCCGGCCGGCGAGTGGGGCCTCGTCGTTGTCGCTGTGCTGGGCCTCGTCCTGGCCCTGCTGCCGACGACAGGTGCGGGGCGGTCCGTGCTGGAGACCGTCGTCACCGCGGTGCCGGGTGCAGGCATCCTGCGCGACAGCCAGAAGTGGCTCGCGCCGCTGGCGCTCCTGGTGGCCTGCGGCTGGGCGCGCAGCATGGAAAGCGCCTTGAGCCGGCGTGCGCGCCGCGGGCCCGGGCACGCCGCGATGGCCGATCGGCGTGGCGGCGCTGCTCATCCCGGTGCTGGCCGTGCCGACGATGGTCTGGGGGCTCTCGGGCCTGTTCCGTCCGGGCGTCTATCCCGAGGAGTGGAGCCAGGTCGCGGCGGCCATGGACGAGGCCGGTGCCGACGATGGCCGCACCGTGGTGCTGCCGTGGTCGGCCTACCGTCGCTTCTCCTGGAACCACGGCCACGCCGTGCTCGACCCCGCGTTCCGCTTCTTCCCCGGCGAGGTGCTGACCAGCGACGACCTCGTCATCGACGCCGACACGGTGGTGGCGGGGGAGAACACTCTCGGCGCGTCCGTCGCCGCCGTGCTCGCCGCCGGAGGTGACCCCGCCGAGGGGCTGCGGGAGCTGGGCGTGGGCTGGGTGCTGCTGGAGCGACGGGTGCCGGGCGCGGCCGGCGCGCCGGACGTCTCGGGCACCGTGCTGCACGACGGGGACGAGCTCATGCTGGTCGACCTCGGCGGCTCGCGCCGTACGCCGGCCGGGGAGCACGCGGTGCTGGTGCGGGTGGTCGACGGAGCGGTCCTGCTGGCAACACTGCTGATCATTTGTGCCGCCGTGGTCGTGCGACCCCGCTCGCGCCACCCCTATAGTGATGCCTGAACACTTCGAGGGAGACTGAGGACACAATGCCATTGGCCGCTGGACTGGGTGCGACGTTGATCTCCGGCGGCGTCGGCGCCGCGCTAGCCGTCATCACGGTGATCGCCGGGACCAACGTCGCGATGAACGCCTCGTCCGTGGACAAGCCGCCGCCGTCCACCGTTTCTGCCGAGACCGTCGGCTACGCCGACGCCTGAGCGCTAGTCGCTCGCGGCGGCGTACAGCTGCCGGTCATCCTCGAACAGCGCGATCCTGATCCGCTCGGCCGAGGCCTCCCACGTGAGGTGCTCCGCGCGCACCTGCGCCTTCTCGCCGAGCTCGCTGGCGCAGCGCCGGGTCAGCCAGCAGGGCATCGACCTGCTCGGCGAAGTCGTCGAGGTCGCTTGCCAGCACCCCGGTGACGCCGTCGAGGATCGACTCGTTCACCCCACCCGCACTGCGATAGGCCACCGACGGGGTGCCGGCCCGGGCCGCCTCGACGATCGAGAGGCCCCAGCCCTCTTTCAGCGACGGCAGCAGGTGCACCCACGCACCCGAGAGCTCCTCGAACTTGGTTTCGTCGGACACGTGCCCGAGGAAGGTGACGCGGTCGCCGAGGCCGAGCTCGGCGGTCAGGTCGGTCAGCGTGTCCGCCCACCACCCCGAGCCGACGATCCGCACGGCGATGTCCGGGTGGCGCTGCGCGAGGAGCGGCAGCATCCTCAGCACGTGGTCGATCTGCTTGTGGGGCACCAGCCGGCTCAGCACCACCAAGGTCGGGACCGTGGCGCGCTCGCGGGCCTCGAAGTCCGGGACCGGCGGCAGCCCGTTGTAGGCGACATCGAGGCTGGCGGCGTCGACCCCGAGGGAGATCAGCTCGCGGCGGGTGGTCTGCGAGACCGCGATGTAGCGGTTGTCGCGGTTGGCACGCACGGCCGCCACCGACTCCATGAACCAGCCGAACCGCGCGAGCACCGGGCCCACGACGGACCATTGCTCACGGTGCACATGGTGGACCAGCACCACGACGCGACGTCGAGTGAACAAGGTGGCCAGGAACGGCATGCCGTTCTGCACCTCCAGCACGGCGGAGAATCGACCAAGGCGTCGGGTCAGCAGCAGCAGCGCGGCCCACAGGTACACGGTGATGTGGCCGCCGCGACGCACGTAGCGGATGCCGCCGACGGTCTCGTCGGCCCGGGACCCCGGGTAGCGCGCCGTCATCCACGTCACGCCGATGCCTGAGGTCAGCAGCCGTTCGGCGATCTGGCGGACGTAGACCTCGGAGCCACCGCCCTCGGGATGCCACTCGTCGCGCCAGTTGAGCACCAGCACGTGGCCCGCTGCCGCCTCGGGAAATGCACGCTCGGAGCGGCCTCGCAGGAGTCGCACAGGGCGGCCAACCTTCCTTCGATGAACCCGTAGAGTGACGCGGTGCCCGAGTACTCGCGGTCCGCCGACGGAGTGGGCAGATCGGTCCGGCTGTTCAGGTCGTTCCTGACCGAGCAGACCGATCCGGACGGATTCTACGGGTTGATCGCCCAGGACGCCGTCTTCCTGATGGGCCAGCATCTCGACCTCGCGGGGGCGTCGGTGGCCGACTTCGGCGGTGGCCCGGGCTACTACTCCGAGGCCTTCCGGCGCGCCGGCGCCACCTCCGTCGTGGTCGACGCCGATCTCGACGAGATCCGGCTGCACGGTCGGCGTACGGCCGGGTCGTTGGTGGCCCGCGCCGAGCAGCCGCCGTTCGCCGACGGCACCTTCGACATCGCCTTCTCCAGCAACCTGCTCGAGCACGTCCGGGACCTGGGCGCCGTGGCCGACCAGATGCTCCGCGTGGTCCGACCGGGTGGCTACGGCGTCCTCTCCTACACGATCTGGCTGGGCCCCTGGGGCGGCCACGAGACCTCCCCGTGGCACTACCTGGGAGGCCACCGGGCCGCCAGACGATACCGCCGCAAGCAGGGCGGGCCGCCCAAGAACGTCTACGGCACCAGCATGTTCCCCGCATCGGTGCGCGACGGTCTGACCTGGCTGGCGTCGCGACCGGACCTCGAGGTGCTCGAGCTCAGACCGCGCTACCTGCCACCGTCGTCGCGGCTGCTGCTTCGCGTTCCCGGCCTCCGCGAGGTGCTGACCTGGAACCTCTGGATGGTGGTGCGCAAGGCCGGTGCCCAACGCCTCTGAAAAGCCGCGACGGGTACGCCGCTGGCGCACGTGACTCGGTGGTAACCTGCGGCGCGGCCATCGGGGTATCGCTGGGCCGCTTCCGTCACCTGGGAGGAGCGCAGCAGTGCGCAAGTTGGGTCTGGTGCTGATCGGTCTCGGCGTGTTCATGCTCGTCGCTGCGCCGATGATGCGCTTCTACATGTATCCCAAGCTGGCGGTGGCTCCCAAGGACCAGAACAGCATCACCACCTTTGTCGGCCCCGACGCCACCATCTTCGACACCACGACGCTGACCGAGATCACCACCGAGCTGACCACCAAGGTCGCGACCGTCGGCGACACCAAGGCCGCCGACGAGGAGGGCAACAACGTCGTGGTCTGGCTCTCGACCACGTCGACGCGGTCCTCCGACGGCGTGGTCCGCTCGCGTGACATCGACCGCAGCGCCTTCAACGCCACCACGGCCGAGGCCGTCAACTGCTGCGGCGAGTTCGTCTCCACGACCGAGGGCATAGACGTGCCGGTCCAGCGCGAGGGTCTGCTCGTCAAGTTCCCGTTCAACGCTCAGAAGACGACCTACGACTGGTGGGACGCCGACCTCGGCGAGGCGGTCCCGATCGAGTACGTCGGCACCGAGGAGGTCGCGGGAGTGACGACCTACAAGTACTCCCAGACCATCCCCCCGACCAACATCGGCACGCGTGAGGTTCCGGCCTCCATCCTCGGTGAGTCCGACGAGGGGAACCTCGACGCCGACGTCATGTACTCCAACGTGCGCACCCTGTGGGCCGAGCCCAACACCGGGGTCATCATCAATCGCGTCGAGGAGCAGAACAACACCCTCGACTACGACGGGACCACGCGCGTCACGACCACCAGAGTGACTTCCGGCTACGACGCGGCGACCATCGAGGGCAACGCCGACGACTACGGCCCGAAGGGCACCCAGCTCAACCTGATCCGTAACGTGTTGCCCTGGGTCCTGCTGGGCATCGGCGTGCTCGCGCTCGTGGGCGGCATCCTGCTGTTTCGCCGCGGGTCGCGGACCGACGCCGACGCCGACAGTTCGAACGCCACCGACACAGTGAAGACGGCCTGACACCCCGCTGCGCGCGGATAAGCATGCGTCATGCGACGTGACCTGACGGTCAGGCGTGCCGAGCGAGCCAGCGGTCGAGGTCGACCCCGTGTCGATCCGCGGCAGCCCGGAACTTGGCCGAGCGCAGGTCCGGCAGCCGGAACGACTCGGGCGCGATCCGGGAGTCGCCGCCGGCGTACGTGCTCTGCAACGCCGCCTGCTCGTCGCCCGCTGCCCGCGCGGCCGACAACACGGCGCGGGTGACCGCGACGACTGCGCCGGTGAGCTGCGGACTGACGGTCGGCGTGTAGCCCGAGGCGTGTCCCGACCTGTTGGGGTGATAGCTCTCGGAGATCGGCGAGGAGAGCCCGTTCAACCACTCCGGGCTGTCGCAGACCGCGTGCCCCACAAAGGGGGTGGTCGGGTTCGCGAACCGGAAGCCGGCGGCCGCCGCCGTCGCTGCCGTCTTGGCGTTGATCAGGTCGGCCGTTGCTCCTGGGTCCGAGAGGGTGTGGCCCAGGTCACGTTAGGTGGCGTCAGGCGGCAAGGGA
>CAVXJG010000002.1:0-372420 GCA_963762105.1 uncultured Actinomycetota bacterium
CCCGATCTTCACCGTCAGCTTGTCGTAGGCGATGCTGGTCGTGGTCTCTGCGCTGTCGATGTGCAGGTAGAACGACAACGTCGCGCCGCACCCGGCAGGGATCGTCACCGACTGGTTCAGCGTGTCGGTGTGCGTGGTCCCGTAGCCGTCCAGCCAGGCCTTCCAGCTGCCCGAGCGGGCCGGCTGGCTGGTCGAGCTGTCCACGACGCCGGCGGTCGACGTCCACGGAGCAGCGGAGCCGGTCTCGAAGCCGGGGTTGCCCAGCCGCTGGCCCGAGCAACCGCCGCCACCACCACTGATGGTGAACGTGAACGACGTGCTGCCACTACCGCTGCCGCCGCTGCCCGTCGCCGTCGCGGTCACGTTGTAGGTGCCCGCGGGGTCGGCGTACCGGAAACGGTGCCGGTCGACGAGCTGATGGTTACGCCCGGCGGGAGGCCGGTGGCCGACCAGGTGTACGGCGCGGTGCCGCCCGACGCACTCAGCGTGAACGACGAGATCGCCGTGCCGACCGTGCCGGACTTGCTGCCCGGGTTGGTGACGTGTTACCCCGCCCGACGTGGTGCAGGTCGGGTCGGCCGTCTGGGCGGGGACCGAGACGCCGTTCCACGCGGCCTGACCTTGTTGTAGAGGCCGCAGGTCGCGTCGAGGTTCTTCGCCGAGGTCAGCGTCCAGGTGCGGTACTTCAGGTACGACGACGACGAGGTCTTAATCAGCATCGCGATGTACATGATCTTTCGCGGTCTGGATGCCGACACCGGTCATGGTCGTGCCGTTGCAGGTGGTGCTGTTCGGCTGGCCGTTCGTCGGGTTCGTGCCCTCGGCGAGGAGGTAGAACCAGTGGTTGCCCGGCCAGCGGCGGCATGCACCTCGGTGCCCGGGATCGAGCTCGAGTAGCAGTTGGGGTCGCCCACCGCAGACGGGTTGTACATGTAGCGGATCGGGCCCTGGCCGACCAGGTTGATCTCCTCGCCGACGAGGTAGTCGGGAGCGTCGGCAGGGTTGTTGGAGAACCACTCGGTCGAGGCACCGAAGGTGTCGCCCACGAACTCCTGGGTGCCACCGCCGAGATGCCGCCCGGGGTGTGGTCGTCGACGCCGTGCCCGAACTCGTGCGCGACGACGTCCAGGGAGCCGATCCACTTGCCACCGGTCTGGGTGTGCCCGATCTGCACCTGGGTGCCGTCGTAGAAGGCGTTGACGTCGTTGAGGCCGACCCGGATGGGCACCCAGCCGCCGGAGCCGTTCATGCCGTTGCGGCCGAGCCACGTCGACATCATCTGGCGCATCTTCTCCGCCGAGTAGAAGGCGTCCACGCAGCCGGTCTCACGGTCGGTGGCGACGCCGTTGCCCCAGACGTCGTCGGTGCCGGTGAACGTGGCGTTGCCCGTGGAGTTCTGGCACTTCAGGGTGGAGGCGCTGCTGTTCGTCATCGAGAACGACGTGCCGGAGCCGGACGTCGGAATGGTGACGGTGCCCTCCCAGTTGCCGTTGCCCGTGCCCGCGGCAACGTGCTCGCGGCTGCCCAGCAACTTGCCGGAGCGGGCGTCGACGTACACGCTCTTGATCGACGGCTCGCCGTGGTCGCGGCCGGAGACGCGGGTCTCCCAAGCGAGGTGGGAGGTCTTGCCCTGCCACACGACCAGGCGCGGCGCCTCGCTCTTCGTGACCCGGCTCAGCTGGTCGCGGGCGACGGTCGTCGCTTGTCCCTTGTGCACGCGGGGGGTGATGGTCGCCAGGGCTACCTTGCGCGTCTGCGCCACCGAGGTGTTGAGCAGGTGGCCGTCGGAGTCCGTGACGACGACGAAGTCGCCGCCGACGACGGGCAGGCCGCGCCAGGTGCGCTCGTAGGGCGCGTACTGGAGGCCGCTGGACGAGATCACCGACTTGGCGACGAAGCCGTCGTGCTTGCTGATCTTGAGGGCAGGGGCCTGCTGGGCGATCAGCGCGCGGGCCGCGTTGCGGGCCATCGCCTGGGGGTCCTGGCGTCCTCCGCCGGTGCCGGCGCCGGTGCCACCGGCCTGGGCGCCTGGCGGCGATACCGTGAGCAACGCTCCCGCGAGAACGGCGGCCACGATGCCGCCGAGGTGTCTCCTGGACATACCTACTCCTGTTGTCTGGGCCACCTGGGCCCCGCCAACGGACGGCCTCGGGGGGTGCGCAGCCGTCCGGCGCCCTCCCGGATGTGGGGGGCCGTTGCGAACCCTCGCAACGGCAGCGTCCGAGGGCAACGGACGGGCGCACTCATCTTTGTGCATTGCACGAAGATGAGGCTCCGCACCGCGGGACCACCCATCTGGGCTATGCGGGATGACTGGATCGGGTCATACCGCACCGGGGTGTCACGGGGCTAGCGTTGATGTCCTCGGGTGCGTGCGCCGGGCCATGGGAGAACCGATGTCGCGATCGTCCTGCAGCCTCGCCGGCTCGGTCGGCCTGATCGTCGCGTCCGCTCTCGTGTTGGTGCCGTCTTCGCCGAGCACCGCGGCGGCACCCTGCGTCAGCAAGGCGGAGTACGGCCTCATCCACTCCGGCATGACGATCCAGAAGCTCGGCAAGGTCCTGGACGACCAGGTGCCCTTCGCCCAGATCGAGGGCAAGGGCAACAAGGCCTACCGCTGGTACGACGCGTGCGAGGCCTGGGAGCCCCTCCGCGACGTCATGGTGCGCTACCACCAGGCGGCCGTCGGCCGGCGGACGGTGACCAAGAAGGCGCTGGACGTCTACACCCCGGCTGGTTGAGGAAGGCGCGCTAGCGCCTGTCTCGAAACCTGCGGCTACGGCAGCGTCAGGATCTCGGCGCCGGTGGGGGTCACGAGCAGGGTGTGCTCGAACTGGGCGCTGCGCCGCCGGTCCTTGGTGACGACCGTCCAGCCGTCGTTCCACATCTCCCACTCGTGGGTGCCGAGGTTGAGCATCGGCTCGATGGTGAAGGTCATCCCGACCTGGATCTCGTCGTCGTAGAGCGGGGTGTCGTAATGGGGCACGATCAGGCCGCTGTGGAAGGCCGTGCCGATGCCGTGGCCGGTGAAGTCGCGGACCACGCCGTAGCCGAACCGTCGGGCGTAGGACTCGATCACCCGGCCGATCACGTTGAGCCGGCGGCCGGGCCTGACCGCGTTGATGCCGCGCAGGAGGGCCTCGCGGGTCCGCTCGACGAGCAGCCGCGACTCCTCGTCGACGTTGCCGGCGAGGAAGGTGGCGTTGGTGTCGCCGTGCACGCCGCCGATGAAGGCGGTGATGTCGATGTTGACGATGTCGCCGTCCTCGATCACCCGGGAGTCGGGGATGCCGTGGCAGATCACCTCGTTGACGCTCGAGCACAAAGACTTGGGGAAGCCCTTGTAGCCCAGCGTCGAGGGGTACGCGCCGTGGTCACAAAGGAACTCGTGGCCGATCCGGTCGAGCTCGTCGGTCGTCACTCCCGGCTCGACATGGGAGCCGACCAGGTCGCGGGCCTGTGCGCCCAGCCGGCAAGCGATGCGCATCCGCTCGATCGTCTCGGCGTCCTTGACCTCAGGCCCGGTGAACCGCTCGGGCGCCGCCCGGTCGACGTACTCGGGACGCGCGATGCCGTCGGGCACCGGACGACGCGGAGAGATCAGGGCAGGGGCCAGCGGGGTCACGACTCCAGTGTATTGACGGGTATTTGAAGGTGTAGTTTCGGCCGACATGAGCGACGGCGAGTCGGGAAAGTTCTGGTACTGCGTCAAGCACAGCAGGGTCGAGTCGGGCGAGGACATCTGCCCGCCCATCGACCGCCTGGGCCCGTATCCCACCCACGAGGAGGCCTCGCGCGCACTGGCCAAGGCGGCGGAGCGCAACGAGGAGTGGGACAACGACCCCAACTGGAACGAGGACAAGTCCGAGTGAAGCGGGCCTAGGACATCGCCAGCACGCCGGCCTCCCCGTGGCCGTTCGTCGGGATGGCCGGCATGGCCGCGGCGTTCTTCCTGTACGCCGCCTCCGGACTGGTCGCGCCCTGGTGGGGCGTGGTGCTGCTCCTCCTCGTCTGGCTGGTGCTCTTCGTCGTCGGCTGTCGCTGGTGGACGCCGCACCCCAAGCGGCTGCCGCTGCTGGCCATCGTCGCGGTGGTGCTGTGGTTCGCGGCGATCATCGCCGGCGGCGCCTGGCTCGGCTGGACGGCCTGACCACACTTGCCGTTGGTTGAGGAAGGCGCGCCCTCTCCGTTGGTTGAGGAAGGCGCTTTCCGTTGGTTGAGGAAGGCGCGCTAGCGCCTGTCTCGAAACCCCGTAAACCGGAGTGCAGACCTCTTGCCGTGGTTTCGTGACGGTTGCTAGCGCAACCTCCTCAACCAACGAGGTTTAAGCGACGGGGCGGACCCGGAGCACGGCGTCGGTGCCGCCGTTGTCGGTGGTGATCAGGAGGCTGCCGTCGCGGGCCCGGGTGACGGCGCGCAGGCGGCCGTACTGCTGCATCGCGACGGGGGAGCGGACGCCCAACAGCTTGCCGTTGGCGTCGAACTTCATGAACAGCAGCTCGCCGGCCTTGAGGGCCGCGACCGCGAGCGTGCCGTCGTACCAGCCCCACTCGGATCCTTCGACGAACGACGAGCCGGACGTGGCCACCGTCGGGAAGCCGGAGCTCCACTTGGCCTCGATCTGCTTGCCGGGCAGTCCCTGGTCGGTCATCGGGACCGACTCGTTGTAGCCGGGGACGGGGTTCCAGCCGTAGTTGCCGCCGTTGACGAGGCGGTTGACCTCGTCGTCGCGGTCGGGTCCGTGCTCGGCCGACCAGAGCGTGCCGTCGCTGCGCTGAGCCAGGCCCTGGACGTTGCGGTGGCCGTAGGTCTGCACGTAGCGCTCGTTGTGGTTGCTGGCGTTGACGAACGGGTTGGTCGGCCACGGCTTGCCGGTGAAGCGGTCGAGCATCAGGGTCTTGCCGCCGAGCGAGGTCTTGTCCTGGGGGTTGGTGCCGATGGCGGCGTCGCCGGTGCCGACGAGGAGGGCGCCGTTCTCGAGGACCAGGACCCGGCAACCGCCGTGCCGTCCACTCGACGTGGGGAAACCGGAGATCAGCGTCTTGACGATGCGGGCCGACGTGGCCGGCTTGCCCAGCCGCCAGGCGATGACTCGCACGTCATGACCGCCGGCCGTGGTGTGGCCCAGGCAGGTGTAGAAGCGGCGGTTGTCGCGGAAGTCCGGGTCCACGGCCAGACCCATCAGGCCCGTCTCGCCCTCGGCCCAGACCAGGCCGCTCGGCAGCGGGATGTCGGTCAGCTTGCCCTTCTTCCACACCGAGAGGCGGCCCGCCCGCTCGGTGATGAGGAGCCGGCCCTGGCCGATCGGCTGGACGTCCCAGGGGTGGTCGAGGCCGCGAACCACGCGGGTGACCTTGAGCTGGACCGACGAGTCGGACTGGATCGGTCCTCCCGTCGGCCCCTCGGGCGTCGCGGCGGGTGGCGTCGCGGCCGAGCAGCCCAGGGCGGGGATGAGGGTCAGGCAGAGTGCGGCGGCAGCTGTCCGAAGCATTCCGTCACCGTACGCCAGCGTCTCGTTTCTCACCTGTGTCCGTTAGTACAGGTCGGTCCGCGGAAGACGGTCGATGACTGCTCTGGCGAGTCCGCGTTTGCGCGCCGGTCAGAAGGTGTGCTCGGGGCCGGGGAACGACCCGTCGCGGACCTCGGCGGCGTAGTCGCGGGCAGCCTTCAGCAGTACGCCGTGCACGTCGGCGTACTGCTTGACGAAGCGGGCCATCTTGCCGGTGCGGAGGCCGAAGGCGTCCTGCCAGACCAGCACCTGGCCGTCGCACTCGGGGCCGGCGCCGATGCCGATGGTGGGGATGGCCAGCTCCTTGGTGACCTGCCCGGCGACGTCGCCGGGCACCATCTCCATGACGACCGCGAAGGCCCCGGCCTCCTCGACGGCGTGGGCGTCGTCGAGGATCCGGGAGGCCGTGTCGCCGCGGCCCTGGACGCGGTAACCGCCGAGGGCGTGCTCGCTCTGCGGCGTGAAGCCGATGTGGGCCATCACCGGGACGCCGCCACGGGTGAGCAGCTCGATCTGCGGGGTCATCTCGCGGCCGCCCTCGAGCTTGACGCAGTGGGCGCCGCCCTCCTTCATGAACCGCACCGCGGTGGCGTAGGCCTGCTCGGGGGAGGCCTGGTAGGAGCCGAACGGCAGGTCGCCGACCACGAGCGAGCGGCGTACGGACCTGCTGACAGCGCGGGTCAGCGGGATCAGCTCGTCGACCGTGACCGGGAGGCTGGTCTCGTTGCCGTAGACGTTGTTGCTGGCGCTGTCACCGACGAGGAGTACCTCGATGCCGGCCTCGTCGAAGGTCTGCGCGGCGTACTGCTCGTAGGCCGTGAGCATCGAGAACCGCTCGCCGCGCTCCTTCATCTCGCGCAGGTGGTGGGTGCGGACCCGCTTGACGGGAGCGGCGGCCGCGCCCTGCGTGCCCGGGCCGCTGCCGTAGGGGGCGGTCTCCTCGGGGGCTGCGCCGCTGCTCGTCATCTGCTGCTCCTCGCCATCTCGCGGCTCCCCGGCTGGAGTCCACGGACCCTGTCCAGGCTAGTCCCGGGGCGGCCCGACGAGGGATGTGTGCCGCGTCACGTCGGGCTAATCTGGCCGGTCCCGGACGAGGGGAGGGTCATGATGCTGATCGCGGAAGACCTGTTGTTGCTGCTGCTCGACAACCGGACGGGCAAGCCCGCCACATCGTCCCTGGAGGCGGCGCTCGGCGGAGCCCTGCTTGCCGAGCTGGCGCTCGTCGAGGCTGTCGAGCTGTCCGAGAAGGCGTCTCTCTGGCGATCGGCCAAGGTGCGACCGGGGGCCGGCCCGGCGCCCGAAGACCCGGTGCTCGCAGGTGCCGTTGCGACCATCGCCGAGAAGGAGCGCTCCGCCCAGGCCCTCGCCACGTTGCTCGGTAAGGGGCTCACGGCGACCCTCGCCGGGCGACTGGCCGAACGCGGCATCCTGCAACGGCGCGATCGCAAGTTGCTCGGGCTGTTCCCGCGGACCCGCTGGCCGGCCCGCGACAACTCCCATGAACAGTCCGTACGTCGCGCGCTCACGGTGGTGCTCGTCGATGGCGCCAGGCCGGACGCCCGGACCGGGGCTCTCGTCGCGCTTCTGCACGCCGTCGACCGAGCGCACAAGACCGTGCCGCACCAGGGCCTCGGGTCGCGTCAGGTGCGCAAGCGGGCCAAGCAGGTCGCCGAGGGGCAGTGGGCCGCCAAGGCGGTCAAGGATGCGATCGCCGCCACGGCTGCCGCCTCCTCAGGCGGATAGCCGCCGCCCGCGAGCATCACCGGTCGAGGTAGGCGACCAGCTCGGCGGTCTCCTCACCCCAGCCCTCGTGGTTGCCGGCCCGGTGCTTCTCGTCGAGGAAGCCGGACTCGCGGACCAGCAGGGTGGTGCCGCCACCGGCGCGCTCGGTCAGTTCGAACTCGACGGTCGTCACCGGCTGATCCGTGTTGGAGGCCTCGTGACCCCAGCTCCACACGAAGCGGTGCGGCGGTTCGACCTCGAGCACGTGCACATCGGTGCGGATCTCCTTGCCGTCGATGTTCCACACGAACTCGCCCGTGCCGCCTGGGCGGACCTCCAGCGTCGCGGACTCGTTGGGGAACCACTGCGCGAGTTCGGTCGGGTCGGAGATCGCTCGCCAGACGCGGTCGACTGGGTGGTCGAGCTCGAGCGTCCGCTCGATGGCACCGAGCGGGATGGTCGTGTCGGTCGTGTTGTTCACGGGTGTTCCTCCAGGTGGTGGGTGAGTCGGGACAGGCGGTCGTCCCAAGCCGCGGCGTACGGCGCCAGGAAGTCGGCGAGCTGCCTCAGCGGCTCGGGGTCGACCTCGTGGATCCGCTCGCGACCGCGCCTGCTGACGCGGATGAGGCCCGCGGCGGCCAGCACGTCGAGGTGCTTGGTGACGCCCTGGCGGGTGATCGGTCGCCCGTGCGCCAGCCCGCCCAGGGACGCCGGGCCGTGCTCGCGCAGCTGCTCGAGCAGGTCGCGGCGCACCGGGTCGGCCAGCGCATCGAACACCGAGGACCTCATGCCGTCGACATTATGCAACCGTTCGGTTGCATGTCAAGTTCTCCGGGCCACCACGGTCGCGCGGCGGCCCCCGGAGGGTCACCATCGGTGGTGGAAAGGCCACGACATGCACACCTGCCGCCGCTCGTCCCTCATCACCGCGACGTTGCTGTTGCTCGTCGGGCTGACCGCCTGCGGCGGGGACGCGAGCTCCGAAGCAGATGCCGACCCGACCGCGTCGCCGGCCGCCTCGACGTCAACTCCGTCGGCGGAGCCCTCGGCCGAACCGTCGTTCACGGATCTCGACGAGGTCGCGACCCCGCTCGACCTGTACGGCGACTGGCTGACCGCGGGCGAGGGCGGGGTGTGGCTCACCAACGACACGGGCATCGTGCGACTGGACCCTGCGACGGGCGACCAGGTGGCCGAGATCGCGGTTCCGCAGGGAGCCTGCGAGTCGACGACGACCGGGCTGGGGTTCGTGTGGACGGCAACCTGCGCGGAGCCCGGCGTGGTGCGGATCGACCCGGCTACCAACAAGGTCACCGGCCATGCCAAGTTGCCCGACGGCACCTTCCTCGACAGCGAGGGGACCATCGGCGTCGGCAGCGGCTCGGTGTGGATCGCGGCCGACGGAGAGGACTGCCAGGACTGTCGGGTCGCCCGCATCGACGCCGACACGATGAAGGTGACCGCGATGATCCCGGTCGAGCCGGCGGCCGCGTCGGTGCGCTACGGGTTCGGGCACGTCTGGGTGGTCAACCCCGGCCAGGACCTGGTCCAGAAGATCGACCCGGCGACCGAGCGGGTCGTCCAGACCGCCGACACCGGCGACACACCTCGGTTCTTCGACGTCGGCCTGGGTGCGGTGTGGACGCTCGACCAGGGTGACGGGACGGTTACCAGGGTCGACCCCCGCTCGGGCAAGACCAGCATCATCGAGGCGGGCGTGCCCGGCGGCGGGGGTGACCTGGCCGTCGGCGGCGGCTGGGTCTGGGCCCGTGGTGGCGGCAACCCACTGCTCGTGCGCATCGATCCGAACAGCCTGAAGGTTGTCGAGACCTACGGGCCGCCGTCGGGCAGCGGTGCCGTGACGGTCGGGGACGACGCGGTGTGGGTCTCGGCGCACGACATCGACCGCGTCTGGCGGCTGCCGTTCGACGCGATCCCTTCCGGCTAACGCGTCAGCTCGTGGAGCAGGCCGCCGATGGCGACCCGGTCGCTGGCGGTGCCGCTGTGCGGGGCCTCGAACCACGCGGCGTACTGGCCGATCTCGTCGAGGCGCCACTCGAGGTCGAAGAGCTCGAGCATCGCCGGGTCGGCGGCGCCGAGAGGCCCGAGGGGAAGAGAGTGGCCGCGGTCGACGAACGTGCGGAGGTCGCGTTCGACGGGCGCGAGCTTGACCGACTCCCAGTCGAGGATCAGGGTCCGGCCGTCGACGAGCAGCTGGTTGCCCTCGTCGGGCTCGCCGTGCGTGACGACCCAAGGCCGTCGCCGGGCGAGCTCGGCGAGCACGTGGTAGGTCGCCGTCCACTCGGCCACGGCGTCGAGTCGCCCGCGCAGCGCTGACCGGGCGCGGTCGGCGTAGGGGCCCGACGCCCACGGTGCAGAGCAGCGGGTGGTCAGGTGTTCGGCGAGGTCCTCGCGCACGATCGGCACCCAATTGCGGAGTGCCCGCGGGCGGCGCGGCCGCATGCAGCCTCGACAGCATCGCCGCGGTGGTCCCAGCGTCCATCGCCTCCGGCGACTCGCCCTCCAGCCACGACGTCGCCGACAGCGCCCGAGGACCCAGGGGTGCGGTGAACGCCCCCGTCGACGACGGCAGTGGCGCCACCACGAAGTCGAGGTCGCGGGCAAGCGTTGCGGCGGTGGCGTACGACGCCTCGATCGACGCAGCGCTGTGCCGTGCGCCCAGCGCGTCGAGCGTCAAGAAGTGGGTACGCCGACCGGCCGAGGACGCGGCCCAGTGATGGGCGCCGAAACCGACGGGCAGGTGCTCGACCGCGTCCACCTCGGGTGACCAGTGCCGGCGCACCTCGGCGAGCACGTCGTCGTCGGTCACGTCGGAGGGAGGTTCGCGCACCCGCCGATCATGACCGCCCGGGCTGCCCACCGCTTCGCGGCCCGCCGTATCTGTGGAGGAGCCCGTGGCTCTTTGGAGGTACCGCTCGGGCGACGTGCACCAGATGCCCTCCGCCGAGGAGTCCGCCATGACCCTGCTCGACCCCGTTGCGACCGCCACCTCCCAGCCCACGCAGCGCCGGCTCGTCGCCGTGACGACGCCGCGGCTCGAGCTGCACGTGCCGACGGCCGTGACCCGGTTCAGGCAGCTGTCGGCCGCGCTCCCTGGCACGTCGGTGCACTACGCCGTGAAGGCCAACCCGCATCCGGAGGTGTTGCGCGCCCTCGTCGCGGCCGGGGCCAGCTTCGACGTCGCCAGCCCGGCCGAGGTGCGCGCCTGTCTCGAGGCCGGCGCCCGGCCCGACGATCTCGTCTACTCCAACCCGATCAAGCTGCGCGCCGACATCCTCGAGTCCGCCGGGCTCGGCGTGCGCCTGTTCGTCGTCGACTCGCCCGAGGAGACCCACAAGGTCGCGGCCGCGGCTCCCGGCACGTCGGTGCTGTGCCGCATCGTCACGTCCGGCCGCGGCTCGGACTGGCCGCTGTCGCGCAAGTACGGCTGCTCGACCGCCGAGGCCGTGACCGTCCTCCGGCTCGCCGCGGAGCTGGGCCTCGACCCGGCCGGGGTGTCCTTCCACGTCGGCTCCCAGCAGCGCGACCCGTCGGCCTGGGACGCCCCGATCGAGGCATCCTCACGGGTCTTCGCCGCGCTGCGCCACCACGGGCTGTCGCCGTGGCTGCTCGACCTGGGCGGCGGCTTCCCGGCCGCGCTGGAGGGCGGCGCGCCCGCGCTCCACACCTACGGCGCTGCCATCACCGGCTCTCTGAAGCGGCACTTCGTCGAGCGCCGGCCGCAGACCCTGATCGAGCCCGGTCGCTCGGTGGTGGCCGACGCGGGCCGCGTCGTCACCTCGGTCGTGGCCGTGGTCCGCCGGGGCGAGACCCGCTGGGTCTATCTCGACGCCGGCGTCTTCACCGGACTGGTGGAGACCCTCGACGAGGCGATCCGCTATCGGCTGGAGACCGACGCGCCCGGGCCGACCGGCCCGTGCGTGCTGGCCGGCCCGACGTGCGACAGCGTCGACGTGCTCTATGAGAAGACGCCCGTGCAGCTGCCGCTCGCCCTGGTAGAGGGCGACGAGGTGGTGCTCTGGTCCGCGGGCGCCTACACCACGTGCTACTCCACCGTGGGCTTCAACGGGTTCGACCCGCTGCCCACCGTGCTCCTCGACGACCGATGAGCGCAGTAGTCCGCAAGCTGGTCGCCAGCCACGCGCTGGCGGCCGTCGGCATGTCGCTGCCGTGGCCGCTGCTCCTGCTGCTGGTCTGGGAGCAGACCCACAGCAGCTTGCTGCTGGGTGCCGCGGGCGCAGCGCGGATGCTCCCGTACGTCGCGTTCTCCTGGGCGGCCGGACGGCTCGCCGACCGCTACGCGCGCGACCGGATCGTCCGCCTCAGCGTCGCCGTCCGGATCGTGCTGATGATCGGGGTGGCGGCCGCGTTGCAGGCCGGCGCCACAGGTGTGGCGCTGGGGGCAGCCACCCTCGCGGTCGCCGCGGCCACCCCGGCGTACCCGGCCCTGGCCGCGGCCATGCCGGCCGTCGCCGGGCGCACGACCGAGCGGGCGACCAACTTGCTCGTCACCTGCGAGGTCGCCTCGTTCGTCGTCGGCCCTGCGCTGGGCGGGCTGCTGCTCGGTCCGGGCACCCGCGCCGCAGTGCCGTGGCTCGCCGTGGCGATGCTGGCCGGCGCCGCCGGCCTCCTCATCGACATCTCGCTGCCGACTCCGCGGACCGTCGCGGCGCGCGAAAACGCCGGCGTCTTGTCGACCATGCGCCGGTCGCGGCCGATCCTGGTCGCCATCGCCGCGGTGTCGCTGGTGAACATGGTGGCCGCCACGGTCGGGTTGGCGCTGCTGCCCCTGGCCGAGACCGGCTGGGCAGCACCCGGCGGCGTGGCGTACGGCGTCGCGATCGGCGCCCTCGGGTTCGGCGCCCTCGGCGGCCCACTGCTGGCCCGGCTTGCCGCCCGACGGCAGTTGGGTGCGGGCGCCTGGCTGGCCCTGCTGGCCGGCTGCCTGGGCTTGGTGGCCGTCAGCCCCGGGCTGGCATTTGCCGTCCTGCCGCTGGCGATGGGGGGCGCGGCAGCGGTGCAGGCGGAGACGGCGGCCACCTCGGCGATCCAGCGGCACGCACCCGACCAGATGCGGGCCACGGTGCTGGGCATCACGGACACCGCGATGGTGGCCGCCGCGCTGGTCGGCGCGCTGGTCGCGCCCGCGCTGGCCGGCGCTATGGGGGCGCGGGCGCTGGTGCTCGGGACCGGCGTGGTGTGCCTAGCGGGGATGTTCCTGCTGCGGGTCCCGGTCGACCGGCAAGAAGTGCCACGCCTCGCCGAACCGGCGGCCACCTCGACCATCAGCGTCTCCCAGTAGTAATGGACGCGGAGAAGGCCGAGCAGCGGAACTGCTCGGCCTTCTCCAGGGTTGCGTCAACTCACAGCCAGGGGGTGGGCGGGGTCACGACGAGCTCCCTTCGGAGCCCATCGCGACCCCGCCTAGCTCGTATCTTCTGACTAGCACCCCCGCTTCTGCAGGGTGAAGTTGGCCGTCACGGTCGCACCGCGGATCAACTTCACCTGCTTCATCTGCGGCTGGTAGCCGTCCTTCGCCACGATCAACGACAGGGGGTTGGCCCCGGCGTTGAACCAGTAGGCGTACTCGCCCGCGGTGTCGGTGTCGAAGGTCCATGATCCGGCCCACGAGTCCACCTGCACCGTCGCCTTCGCGAGCGGGCTGACGGCGCCGGCGCACGAGCGTCCGCTGACCGTCCCGACCAACTTGCCCCAGGCGGCCGGCGGTGTCACCGTCATCGTGACGTCCACCGCGTCGACCGACCCCGGTGCGTCCTCGGCGATGCCGATGGCGGCCGAGTAGGTGCCGGGCTGCGCGACGGCCGGGTCCATGGTCACGTGGACCTGGAGGGACTGGCCGGGCGCAATCGTCGCCGTCGTGGGCGACACGGTGAGCCACTCGACGTCGGAGGCGGACGAGCCGCAGTCCTCCATGCCGGGCAGCGTCTCGCTGTCGACCGTCGCCGTGAATCCGCCCGACGAACCGCCGATCTTGTAGAGCCCGCATGCCATCGCGCCGCGGTAGCGGGCGGTGTTGGAGTTCGGCATGTCGGACCACGTGCCGGCCGACGGGTTGTAGGCGAAGGTGCGGTTGGTGATCACCGCGCCCTGCACACCACCGTTGACGACCAGCGTGCCGTTGGCTACGGCTGCGCCGCTCGCCCAGGTGTCGACGGGAGCGTCAGCGATCGGCTCCCATGCGTCGGCCCCGGGGTCGTAGACGTAGCTCGCCTTGGTACCCGCCGCGCCGCCGTTTCCGCCGGTGCAGTAGACCTTCCCGTCGATCCCACCGCAGACCGCGAATGCCACGGCGAGCGGGTAGTCGGCGATCGGGGTCCACGTGTCGGTGCCGGGGTCATAGGCCGCGGCCTTGGCCGACATCGGCGTGCAGGCGCTCGTGGTGCAGCCGCCGACGATGTAGAACTTGCCGTCGGCAACAGCTTGGCCGGACGCCGACAGGGCCACGGGCGCGGCCGCGGCTGCGGACCAGGCGTCACCCGCCGGGTCGTACAGCCACGTGTTCGTGCTCGGACCTGCTGCCGCCCAGCCCCCGGTCACCACGACCTGGTCGCCCACTACTCCCGCGGCGACCGCATTGCGGGCCTGGGGGAGGCTCGCCTTCTCGGTCCACGCGAGAGTGGCAGGGTCGTAGGCGTAGACCTTGGCGGTCGACGCCGAGCCGTTGCCGCCGGCGATGGAGTAGGCGATGCCGTCGACGTAGACGACCCGGTTGTCCATCACCGTTGCCGGGTAGTTGGCGATGTTGGCCCACGGAGCGTCCTGAGGGGACGCCTGCGAGTCGACGTTGCCAGACTTGCCCGGCTGGCCGGTCGCGGTCAGCGAGGTCGGCGCCTTGATCTCCTGGAGCGGTGCGCCTTGGGCGTCGGCCAACTTGGAGGTGTTGGTCTTCGACCCGTCCGCGCCCAGCATGACGAACCCGCCGTCTTGCTCGGAGAGCTCGACATTCACCGGCAGGGTGCCGTCGTTGGTGAGCGTCACCGTGCGGTTGAGCGTGGCCCCGCCGAGCTGCCGGGTGCCGGTCAGGGCGGTCGGAGACACCGTGAGGTGGCCGGCCGCCAACTGGAAGTTCAGCCCTGTCGCGTCGTCCGCGTCGACCGTGATCCTCTTGGTCTGCGAGCCGTGCTGCGAGGCCGCGGCCCGGAACTGGTGCGAACCGACCAGCGTGGAGAACAACGAGTAGAAGCCGTCGATCAGCTTCGTGTCGTCCGGCGTCGCCACGGTGGTGGCCTTCTCGTCGGGCTTGTCGACGCTCGTGACGGTCGCGCCCACCACGCCATCGTGGGTCACGGCGTTGCGCACCGTGCCCACCACGAGGCCGCCCGGGATCGGGTCACAGGTGCGGTTGCCGACGAAGACGTCGTCGACCTCCCACCACCAGTCGAAGTCGGCCTCGTAGTTGTGGAAGCGAACCTTCACTGCGGACTGGCCCGCCGCCGTGGGCAGCTGGATCACGTTCTCGCGGGGGCCCCTCTGGCTGGTGGTCTGGTGCAGCACCGTCGACCAGGTGGTCCCGCCGTCGATGCTCACATCGACGTCGGCGAAGTCCCCGAGGTTGTTGTAGTCCTGCTTGAAGCCCACCACGGGTGCCGTCAGCGACGACATGTTGATCGTGGGAGTCACCAAGGAGGTGTCCTGGTGGCCCGCGCCTCCGTAGAAGTCGCTGTCCATGATCGCGAACTTGCCGGTGCCGCCGGTCATGTTGGTGCGGTTCCCCGGGTTGTCGAAGCGCCAGACCTGGCCGTTGTTCAGGTTGTCCACGACCGCCCAGCCAGCCGGCAGAGCGCCTGACGTCGAAGTTCTCGGTGACACCGGCGGTGTTGAACCGGTAGCCGCGAGCCACGCAGGTGGCCGAGTTGACCAGGACCTCGACGTCATGGGTGGTAGCACCGCTGACGTCGACGTCCTCAGTCGTCACGAGGTAGCCCGGGTACTGGGCAGTGACGGTGAGTGTGTACGTCGCGTTGTCGGGCACCTGCACCGAGTAGGCGCCGGTCTCCGGGTTGGTGTAGACGTCGGGCGCTGGGCCCTCGATCGCGACCTTGGCGTAGAGCGGCCAGTCGTGGCCCGACCCGTCGGTGACCGTGCCGCTGAGCGTCGTCATCCCCGCCGTCGCGAGCGCGAAGTCTTCCGTGGTCGTCTCGTCTGCGATGACGGTCACGTCGCGGGTCTGCGTCACGAAGCCGAACTTCGAGACGGTCAGCGTGTAGTTACCTGCGGTCAACGGCGTCGAGTAGGTGCCGTCGTCGTCGGTGGTGAGGGTGCGCTCCGAGTCGCCGGTGATCTCCACCGTGGCGCCTTCTTGCGGCGATCCCGCACCGGTGACGGTGCCGGCCAGGGTGCCGGTGTCGCCCGTGGGCGCCGCCTCCACCAGGGCCAGTGCGTCGAGGCGTCCTTCACCGAACACGTTGTTGTCGTCGGCCGTGCCGCCGCACTGCGAGTTCGCGGTGTCGATGGCGGTGTCGTCGAGCAGCGCCCTGGTGGCGTCGATGTCTCCGACCAGCGACGGGGCCGCCGACCAGAGCAGCGCCACCGCGCCGACGACGTGCGGCGAGGCCATCGAGGTGCCGTTGAACGCGCCGTACGTGCCTCCGGGCAGGCTGGAGCGCACGTTGACGCCAGGGGCGGCGATGTTGGGCTTGATCTCGCCGTCCTGGCCGGTGCCACGCGCTGAGAAGCTGGCGATGTTGTTGTTGATGTCGTAGGCACCGGAGGAGTAGTTGATGATCCGGCTGCCGGGCGAACCGCTGGTGGAGCAGTTCGGGCCGCTGTTGCCGTTGGACCACTGGCCCCAGATTCCGGAGGCAGCCCAAGCGAGCTCGATGTCCTCCATGAACGGGTCGTTGCTCGGGACGGTCGAGCCCCACGAGTTGTTGATGATGTTGGGACGCTTGGTCACGTCGGGGTTCTGGCCCGCCAGGTTGGTGGGTGCGAGCATCCACTCGCCGGAGGAGATCAGGGCCGCGTCGGAGGGGCAGCAGCCGTTGGCGCTGATCCACTTCGCGCCCGGAGCGACGCCGATCTGGTTGGCGGCCCCGTCGTCACCGACCATCGTGCCCATGGTGTGGGTCCCGTGGCCGTTGGTGTCGCAGGGCGCTCCCGAACACGAGCCTGCCGCATCGAACCAGTTGTAGTTGTGGTTGAACGTCCCGTCGCCGTTGTTGCCCCGGTACTTACCGACCAGCGCAGGGTGCTGGTAGTCCGCGCCGGTGTCGATGCTCGCGACGGTGATGCCCTCGCCGGTGACGCCGAACTGCGACCAGACGTCGTCGGCGTTGATGTTGGCGACGCCCCACTCGACGGAGTTGACCTGGTGCAGGACCTTGCCCTTGGTGGGCTCTTCCAAGGCGTAGTCGAACGTCGGGTACAGCGCCTGCACCGACGAGATCGCGGCGACCTTGTCGACCAGAGCCGAGTCGCCCGCGTTGACGCGGATCGCGTTGGTCGCCCAGAAAGCCTGGTAGCTGACTCCTTCACCGTCGAGCAGCGCCTTGGTCTCGCCCTGGGTCTGCTTGGCGGCGGCGCTGAGGGCGTCGTAGACCGCCTGGCCGCGCTTGTTCCAGTTCTTGATCTTCGCGGCCGAGCTCAGGTCGGCCTGTTGGAAGCGGACCCAGAAGCTCGCCTCGCCCTTGCTGGCCAGCTGTTGGGCCAGGGCCGGCTTGATCTTGTCTGAGGCCGCCGCTTGCGCGGTGCCTGGCTGGGCTACGACCGCCAAGGTCGCCACCGCCAGACCCAGGACCGCGAGCGCGAGGGTCAGGCGTCGTCGCCCGCCCCGTTCACCGTTGCGTGACATGTAGTTGTTCCTCCCGAGAGTGATGCCGCCCAAGGTTTGTGACCAGGCGGCGCGCTTGACGGTAGGGAACCGGTTACACGGCCAGCAATGCGCAAAGCGGGCAAGACGCAGGCGGGTTGTGGGCAATTCCCGGTCGCATCGGAAATCCTGCTGCCCTTGACCGTTGGGACGAATGAGCCGAGAGTGAATACTGGACAAGCCGAAGATCTCTCACCGCCGCCTCGGGCAACGACGGAAAGAGCAGGAGTGTCGTCTGATCCGGAACCACCATGGGCCTCCCCCCGGCCGTTATCGAGTGTTCAGGGGTCTGCTGGGCTGCCCGGAGGCGCCGGCCAGGCGTTGGTGATGGTGATCTCGCCGTCGA
This sequence comes from uncultured Actinomycetota bacterium, assembly GCA_963762105.1. GTDB lineage: Bacteria > Actinomycetota > Actinomycetes > Propionibacteriales > Nocardioidaceae > Nocardioides. The sequence goes on from CAVXJG010000002.1 coordinate 17,428, forward strand.
AGGCCGAGCGGGCCCGCCTCGCTGCGCTGGTCGACGACGAGGCGCCGGTGCTGCTGGTGGCCGACGCGGCGGACGCGGTCGCGCTCCTGGGGGAGCTGCCCTTCGCGCTGCCGCTCGCTCCCGCCGACATAGAAGAGGGCGGCGTCGAGGTCGACTCGGACGCGCGCGTGGCCCGCTGGCGGGAGCGGTCGATCACCCTCGCGCCCTTGGAGCACGACCTCCTGCTGTGCCTGCTCGGCAACGTCGGGCACACCCTGACCTTCGAGACGCTGCACCGCACCGTGTGGGGCAACGACCACCTCGGGGGCCGGTCAGACCTGCAGTCGACGGTGAAGCGGCTGCGACGCAAGCTCCAGTTCCTCGGCAGCCCGTTGACCATCGAGGCGGTCCGCGGCGTGGGGCTGCGGCTCCTCGACGGTCGGACGGCGGGGCGTGCCACGCCCGCCTGACAACCGTCGGGCCATACAGTTGAGGCATGGAGTTCTGGTCGGCGTACCACCACGGATTCGTGCGGGTGGCCGCCTGCACGGTGCCGGTCGCCGTCGCCGACCCGGCGCGCAACGCCGAGATCGTGTTGGCCCAGGCCCGTGAGTGCCACGAGGAGGGCGTCGCGCTCGCGGTCTTCCCCGAGCTCTCGCTGTGCGGCTACTCGATCGATGACCTGTTCCTCCAGGACACGCTGCTGGCCGGGGTGGAGAAGGCCATCGCCACGATCGTCGAGGGTTCCGAGGACCTGTTGCCGCTGATCGTGGTCGGCGCCCCGCTGGTGCACGGCAGCCGAGTGTTCAACTGCGCGGTCGTGGTGCACAAGGGCCGGATCCTCGGGGTGGCACCGAAGTCCTACCTGCCGACCTACCGTGAGTTCTACGAGCGCCGGTGGTTCGCGCCCGGCGACGACCTTCGCGGCGGGACCATCACGGTCGCCGGGCAAGCGGTGCCGTTCGGCCCCGACCTGATCTTCCGGGCGGCGGACCTCCCGGACTTCGCGACGCACGTCGAAGTGTGCGAGGACATGTGGGTGCCGATCCCGCCGAGCGCCGAGGCGTCGCTGGCCGGGGCCACCGTGCTCGCGAACCTGTCGGGCAGCCCGATCACGGTCGCGCGCGCCGAGGACCGCCGTCTGCTCGTGCGCTCGGCCAGCTTCCGTTGCAACGCGGCGTACCTCTTTGCGGCCGCGGGCCAGGGGGAGTCGACGACCGACCTCTCCTGGGACGGCCAGACGATGGTCTATGAGTGCGGTGACCTGATGGCCGAGAGCGAGCGCTTCCCCGATGGCCCGCGCCGGTCGGTGGCCGACATCGACCTCGACCGCGTACGCCAGGAGCGCGTCCGTCAGGGCACGCAGGACGACAACCGGCGCACCTACGGCGGCCGCATCGCCGAGTTCCGCACGATCGAGTTCGTGCTGGGCGCGCCCTCCTCCGACCTCGGCCTGCGCCGCAAGGTCGACCGCTATCCATTCGTGCCTGACGATGTCGAACGACTGGCACTGGACTGCTACGAGGCCTACAACATCCAGGTCTCCGGACTCGAGCAGCGGCTCGACGCCATCGGCGGGTCAGCGGGTGGGCCAAAGGTCGTCATCGGTGTCAGCGGTGGCCTCGACTCCACCCACGCGCTGATCGTCGCCGCCAAGGCCATGGACCGCTTGGGCCGTCCCCGGAGCGACATCCACGCTTTCACCATGCCGGGCTTTGCGACCGGCGAGACCACCAAGTCCTACGCCACCCGGTTGGCCAAGTCGCTGGGAGTGACCTTCGAGGAGCTCGACATCACCGCGGCCGCCCGGCAGATGCTGGCCGACCTCGACCACCCGTTCGCCGAGGGCAAGCCCGTCTATGACGTGACGTTCGAGAACGTCCAGGCCGGGCTGCGCACCGACTACCTCTTCCGGCTGGCCAACCACCGCGGCGGCATCGTGCTCGGCACCGGCGACCTCAGCGAGCTGGCCCTCGGGTGGTGCACCTACGGCGTGGGCGACCAGATGTCGCACTACAACGTCAACGCCGGCGTGCCCAAGACCCTGATCCAGCACCTGATCCGGTGGGTGATGGCGTCGGGCCAGTTCGCCGAGGACACCAATGACGTGCTCGAGGAGATCCTCGACCAGGAGATCACCCCGGAGCTGATCCCGGACCAGGAGGGCGTCAAGCCGCAGGCCACCGAGGACACTGTCGGTCCCTACGCCCTGCAGGACTTCACGTTGTTCCACGTGATCCGTCGCGGCTACCGGCCGAGCAAGATCGCCTTCCTGGCCTGGCACGCCTGGCACGATGCCGAGGCGGGGGAGTGGCCGCCCGGCTACCCGGCCGAGCGGCGGGCGGCGTACGACCTGCCGGCCATCCGGCACTGGCTCGAGGTCTTCTGCAAGCGGTTCTTCGCCAACCAGTTCAAGCGCAGCGCCCTCCCCAACGGCCCCAAGGTCAGCTCCGGCGGCACCATGAGCCCGCGCGGCGACTGGCGGATGCCTTCTGACGCAAGCGCCGCCGCCTGGCTTGCCGAGCTCGAGGCCAACGTTCCGACCCCTGATTGACCGGTACCAAGAAGGTCTCAAATCCCCTTGTGCATAAGGGCTCCTGAGCCGAGAGCACTGTCGGTGGTCGGTGCTTGGGTTGTCCCATGTCCACCGGTTCGCGGCTCCCGATCGGGACGCTGCACGCCGTGCTGGACGAGATCGGTGCGGTCGACCCGATCTACCTGACCACCGCCGAGAAGCAGGGCGCCCTGACCGAGCTGAGCCGGGCACGCGCGCGCATCGAGGCCGCAGAGCTGCGGGTGCTCGCGGCCGCCGACGACATCGCCGAAGCGACGGGTGCCCGGTCCACCGCGGACTGGCTGGCTGACGAGACGCGTCAGGCTCACGGGACCGTACGACGGTTTGCGGCGCTGGCGGGTGGGTTGGAGTCGCGCTGGGTGCAGGTGGGCTACGCACTTGCGTCCGGTTCGGTGAACCTGGCCCAGGCGCGGGTGATGGTCGAGGCTCTGGACGCACTGCCCAAGGACCTCGGCGACGACCAGTGCCACAAAGCCGAGGCGCACCTGGTTGAGCAAGCCGCGGACTTCGGGCCACGCGAGCTGCGCAGGCTCGGACGAGGCCTGCTCGAAGTGATCGCCCCTGACATCGCCGATGAGCACGACTACCAACAGCTGCTCGCCGAGGAGCGCCGGGCCCAAGCCACCACCCGGCTGCACCTCCGACCTCGCGGCGACGGGTCGACCGACATCAACGCCCGCGTCCCCGACCACGCCGCCAACCGGCTGCGGGCCTACCTCAACGCTTACTCCGCCCCCCGCCGCCGCCACGTCGGCCGCGCGGGTCGAGAAACGGTGGAGACGGACGAGTTTGCCCAGCTGTCGCTTGACCGGCAGCGAGGCGATGCGTTCGTTGCGTTCCTGGAGAACATCCCCACCACCGGCCTGCCCAGGCACGGCGGCACCGCGACCAGCGTGGTGATCACCCTCGACTACGCCTCCCTCGCCTCCGGGGTCGGGCTCGCGACCACCTCCACCGGCGACCGGATCACCGCCGGCCAAGCCCGCCGACTCGCTTGCCAGGCCGGGATCATCCCCGTCGTCCTCGGCGGAGACAGCGAGATCCTCGACGTAGGCCGGACGAAACGGCTCGTCACCGATGCGATCCGCAAAGCCCTCAACGTCCGCGACCAGAGCTGCACCACCCTCGGCTGCACCATGCCCGCGGAGTTCTGCGAGGCCCACCACATCGTCCCGTGGTCGCAAGGCGGCAAGACCAGCCTTCAAGACAGCAAGCTGCTCTGCCCCTTCCACCACCACCGCGCCCACGACCCCGGCTGGACCGCGCATCACCAGCCCAACGGGAAGACCACCTTCACCAGGCGAACGTGACAGGCAGTCAACTCTCCGTGACCTGCGCGACGGCGTCGGTCCGCACTCATCTGCCGATGTGCGCGCTTTGGTGCGGGGTCAACTTCACTCGCGGAGGCGTTCGACCGAAGTGATCCAGTCGATCCGTCCGTCGTGGTAGCCACCGCTACCGCTGTCGACGCCGGGACCTCCGTCGAGGCGGTCGTTGCCTAGGTCCCCGGACAAGAGGTCGTTTCCGCTTCGGCCGAACACCTCGTTGGGCGCGGCGTCCCAGCACGCTTCCGACAGGAAGGGTGGGGGTTCCCCCTCCTTCGTGCTGATGCAGCCGCTGCCGGCGTGTAGGGAGTCGTCACCGGGTCCGCCATCGAGGTAGTCACTACCGGGGGCACCTGCGAGGTAGTCGGAGCCTGGCCCTCCGTACAACCGGTCCGCACCGGGGCCGCCGTCACCGCTGTCGTCCCCGGGTCCCAGATAGATCCGATCGCCCCCTTCGCCACGGACTGGGGAGTACCAGGTCCATCCACTCCACACGTGGTCGTTACCGGCTCCGGCACGTACTAGGTCCGCGCCGTATCCGGGGTAGAGTTCGTCGTTGCTGGGGGTGCCGAGCAGCACGTCGTTGAACCGTCCGCCGACGGCGCATCGGATGTTTGGGGCAAATCGATCGTGTCCCTGGCCCGTTGCGCGTCCGCGGGCCAGGTCGATCCGGACCGGACCTGACGCATTACGCAGGTTGATGCACGGGGTGCGTCGGCTACCGCGGGAAGCGGGTGTGCGGATCAGGTCGTCGCCGGGGCCGGGATGAACGCTGGCCGAACTCTTGGGCCCCAAGATGATCGTGTCGTTCCCGGGCCCGGCAAGAATTTGCTCGAAGTCGGAACGGCGGCTGAGGACCGTCACGCGGTCGTTTCCCGGGCCGAGGTCGATGTTGAAATCGATGCTGCCGAAGTACCTGGTGGTGTATTGGCCCTGATAGTAGAAGACTTGGTCATCGCCGGTGCCGGTGCAGTAGGAATCCATCCACTCCGCACCCTTGGGCCCCACGATGACGTCGTCACCGCCGAGGGTGACGATGACGTCGTTTCCAGACGTGGCGCGGATTCGGTCGTCACCCGGGGTGCCAACGAGGGTCGGTCGGTCGCCGAAGCACTTCTTCCCCTTGTAGCTCGCAGTGCGCACACGAAGGTCCCGGGAGTCGGCCCAGGGGGGTGCGGCGTCGGATGGGCGGCTGGAGGCACGAGTCGGGACAGGCACTGACGTCGTCGCCTTCTTCGACTCGGATTCAGACGTCGGGGAGCCGAGCGAACAGGCCACCAGCGGAACACCACAAAGCATCGCCGCGAGCCCAAGTCTCATCGTCGCCACGTTCGTCCCCCGTTCTTGCCCGAGGGTCCCACTTCTGAGGCCCCCGTCATCAATGCGATCGCAGGGAGCTAGGGGACCTTCCACGCCTGGACCCGTCGCTTACGCGGGCCACCGTCGGTAAGGAAGAACGTCCGGACATGCCGCTGATCGGGTGGCGTCGCAACCGCTATCCGGTCCAGCCGTTGGTCCGCCACAGGTCATTGCCCGCGGGTTCTTCATCCGACCTAGTTGCCCCCGCCGCCCCCGCCGCCGTCATCAAAGCCCCCGCCCCCGCCGCCCTCATAAAAGCCAATCCCTTTCGCGTGGGGGCTGCGGTAGCCGCGTGACGGGGTGACTTTCACCGGCTTCACCTTGGTGCACTGCTCGCACTCGTGACGTACGTGCTCGATATCGCCAGTGATGGGCCCCCAATCGTGGTGGCCGAACTTGCAGCGAATCGCCTGCATCATGCCCATGACCCTTGCTCCTCCCTGTGCCTTGCGTTGCCACACATGTTCACCGTCATGTGGCCAGCGTCCCCCGGTCCACTGTCACTGTCTGTCGGCACGCGAACAACTGGGGGATCTTCAGCCTGTCCAGCCGCTGGCCCGCCGAAGGTCGATCATCCGGTCCACGGTGGTGACAATCCGACGGCTGCCCAAGGCGGAGGCGGAGGCATCTGAGCCGAGGGTCCAGCGTCGCATCCCGGCTGAGACGCACTCTCATGCCGCTGACCGCGCTCAAGCTGATGCACAATCGTTCGGTGACTTCCACAAGCTCTTGAGTCCGCGACTGATGGGGAGAGTCATCGCGGTTGGCGTCAAGCGCGTCTAGTGTGCGGATCGTGGAAGCGATTGTGCTTCGTGTGCGACTAATCAGCGGTGACAGCATGGATGTCACGTACGAGGATCGCGATGCGGGCAGCGAAGGCGAGGTCATCGACACCGTGGTCTGCACGCTGTCCGAGGCCTCCGGGGTTCTGCGCTGTCGACACGGCGAGCGACTCGTGGTGCTGTATGCGAGGGGTGTCGCCGCTGTGGAGGTCGCTCCCCGCGGCGCAGTCCTGTAAGCGACGCTGGTCCTTCTCGCGCTGCGGCTCGTCGGTGACGCGCCGTGCGCGATTCCCGGGACGCAAAAACCGCCCCCTGGAGGACGTACCTCGGAGACGGCTTCGCTTACTGGAGAAGAGCTAACTTTGCGTTCCGCCTCGACGGTCGGCGCGGCCACTCTCGCCATTGCCAACATACTCCGAATCCCCAGGGTCTGCTGCGTGGTCGGGTGATGGGGCGAACAGGTAGAGCAATGCACGCTCATGCCGCGATGAGCGCGGTCATGCCGATGTCCGTGCGTGGCGTGGCGCCGTCTCTGCTACATCCAGAAATTACGATGGGGAGCAGCAGCCTCATCTTCGATGAGTGGGCCGGCGACGACGGTCTCCCGGCGTCCGTCCGCAAAGACGCTGCGACACGGATGCATGAGGGTCGCGTTGCCCGGGTGATTCCCGGTGAGCTCAAGGAGCCCGGCCTCGGAGAGTCCGTAGACCACGCGGCCGATCCCGGCCCAGTAGATGGCGCCCGCGCACATCGCGCAAGGCTCGCACGACGTGTAGCAGGTGTAGTGCGGAAGGTCGTCGTGCCGGATCGTTCGAGACGCCAGGCGGACGAGGTTGGTCTCAGCGTGATTCGTCACGTCGTTCTCGGTCGTGACGCTGTTCTCTGCCTCCAGCACAATGGCGCCGCTCGGAGCCACGAGAACCGCCCCGAACGGATGGTTGCCGTGGTCGCGGGCGGCTTGCGACACGGCGATCGCGCGCCGGAGGTAGTCCAGATCGGACTGCGCTGACATCGATTCGACTCCTCGGGGTTGCGCGTCCGACGTCGTCGGCGGAGAACGTCCGATCGAATGCCTGGCCCGGTGCTTCGGCGTCGGCGTGCACCCTAGCAAGCACCGTGTCGGTGGCACACGGAAGCACCTGGTCCACCATCCGCATCTGCCGCGGACAGTGCGCGACTCTGCCGATGAGCGGACGCCGAATCGGAATCAAGGGAGGCCCCCTCGACGTGCGGTGGCTGAACCTCCCGGAGCGGCCACATACGGAACGACGCCGAGGCCGTAGCGTCGAGGGACTCAAGGGAGGTGCGCCATGGAGGTGCTGCTCGGCCTGATCATCCTCACGTTTGCCCTGCTCGGGATCGCTGGCTATCGGCTCTCCAAGCATCGCGGAGATGTGCCCCTCGACGTGACTGCCGAGCGGATAACCGCGACGCCTCCTAGGCTGCGGCCATGCCACTGACCACCCGGCCGCTCACCCGGGACGACTTCGACCAGTCGATGGCGCTCATCCGCGAGGCGTTCGGCGATCTCCCGCCGGGCGCGACGCCGCCGAGCGCCGACGATCCCGCGCCCCGGCTACCACGCGTTCGGCACGTTCGACGACGGCCACCTCGTGGCGCGGGTGGCGACCCGTGAGTACCACTCGTGGTTCGGCGGCAGCGCCGTACCCACCGGAGGCATCGCCGGCGTCGCGGTGGCCGCCGAGCGGCGGGGCGAGAAGCTGCTCGACGAGCTGTTCCGGGTGGTCCTCGAGGACGGCCTCCGGGAGCGCGGGGAGGCGGTGTCGACGCTGTTCTGCACCGCGCCCGGGATCTACCGCAAGTTCGGCTACGAGCTGGTCTCCTCCTACGACACGGTCGAGGTCCCCGCAGCAACGCTGGCCCGGATCGGTGCCCCGTCCGGTGTGCGCACCCGCCGGGCGACGCCCGCCGACTTCGACGCGGTCTGCGAGGTGTACGACGCCTGGGCGGCCGCGCAGAACGGCCCGCTCACGCGCCGCGGCCCGGCGTTCCCGGCCGATGCCAGGGCTTTCATCGACGCGTTCACCGGGGTCACGCTCGCGGTCGACCACGCGGGCGACGTGGTCGGCTTCGCGAGCTGGCGGCGCGGCCGGGGGTCCGGCGACTCCTCGACGCTCGAGGTCTTCGACCTGCTCGCGCTGAGCGGCGACGCCTACGGCGCCCTGTGGCGCGTGCTCGGGTCGTTCGGCAGCGTGGTCGGCCAGGTGCGGCTGTGTACGTCGGGCCACGACGTGGCCCGGCTGTGGCTCCCGTCTGCGCACTGGAAGGTCGTGGAGCGGGAGCCGTACATGCTGCGCGTGCACGACGTGCCCGGCGCGTTCGCCGGCCGCGACTGGCCGGTGGACGGCGACGTCGCGTTCTCCGTCGCCGGGGATCACGTCGGGACGACCAACGGGGCCTGGCGCCTGGTGATCGAGCGGGGGAAGGCCACCTGCGCGCCGGCCGCGGCGGCCGACGGTCCCGTCCTGACACCCGGCGGGCTCGCGCTGGCTTGGGCCGGCGCCCAGACCTGCGCCAACCTCCGGATGGCCGGGCACCTCTCCGGCGGCATGGAGAACGACGAGGCCCTCGACCGGGTGCTGGTGCCCCGGCCGATCCACATCCGCGACTACTTCTGAGTCGCGACGGGGTCCGCCGCAGGTTTCATGCGGAGGGAGCAAGCGGTCGCACCTCCGTACGACGTCCTAGAGGACCGAGCGGAACGCTGATGAGGGTGCACACGTAGACGGACGTACCAACCACCGTTGATGGACGCTCGTCCACGCGTGAGCGGTGCCCCTCAGAACCGATTGGTACGTCCGATTACGCCGACGCGACTCGCACTCATCTCGCGATGAGAGTGCGCGTCAGGGCGCGCTGCTTGACTCACGCCGTTGGGCTGGCGTCGGGGTTCGAACTACCAGGCCGGCCACCCCCCAACGAGGAACGGTGGCCGGCTTCTCGGTTTCCGCTGGGTTGGCTCTCCGAGCAGAGCACGGCGGGTACTCATCGGTCGATGGACCCCGGTTGCGAGCGTCAGAACGTCTCCTCCACGCTAGTCGTAGATGTAGAAGTTGGTGAAGGTGAACCGCTGGGTGGTGCCGTTGGTGTCCACTGTCTCCACGCCGAAGTCGACCTGCCACGTGGTCGTCGGGGTCCAACCCCGAGCGCGAACATCAGCGAAGAACAGGTTGAGCGGCATGTTCCCACTCAACTGCTCGGGAGTGGACACGTAGGTGAAGATCCCGCCATCACCAGAACCAGAGCGCCACACCTGATAGTCGTGCCCGCCGATGGTGGTGGTGGCGATCTGGTTGCCAGCGGGACGCTGACCGAAGTTCTCGGTCCAGATCATCAGCTCATGACTGAAGCCGTCACCGATCCAGATGTCGAACGCAGTGTTGTAGACGCAGCCAGCACACTTTGGTCCTACGCCAGCGAAGTCAGCACTCTGAATGGTGGATAGGGGACGGTCGTTGTAGTCCCGATGCACGTTCGGGTATGCCTCCACCGCGTTGTCCTGATGGTTGGCCACGTTCACGTCCACATACCAGTTGTTGTAGTCACAGGCGTGGATGACGTGCGTGCCACCGTAGCTGTCGTTCCAGTTGTTGTTGTGGATCAAGTACTCACTGCCATCGGTCTCGAAGTACGAGGCAGCCTCACCCTCACCGATGACATCACCGTTGGTGCATGGCCCTGGCGTCACCGTGGGTGTCGGGCTGGGTGGGGCGGAGCTCGGTGGGGCGGAGCTCGGTGGGGCGGAGCTCGGTGGGGCAGAGCTCGGTGGGGCAGAGCTCGGTGGGGCAGAGCTCGGTGGGGCAGAGCTCGGTGGGGCAGAGCTCGGTGGGGCAGAGCTCGGTGGGGCAGAGCTCGGTGGGGCAGAGCTCGGTGGGGCAGAGCTCGGTGGGGCAGAGCTCGGTGGGGCAGAGCTCGGTGGGGCAGAGCTCGGTCGGGGCAGAGCTCGGCGGGGCAGAGCTCGGTGATGCCGTAAGTGACTGCGATAGGGATGGAGATGGAGACGGCGTCTGGCATTTGTGATGGTTGGGCTTCCGCGTGCAGAAGTCGCTCGGCGGCCCCTTGCCGCCAGCGGCGAGGGCCGAGAAAGACGTGGCGACGAACAGGAACAGCAGGATGGCCATGATCTTGGCCTTGGGCATGGGGGTGCCTTCCTAGTGGGGGGTTACCACTTCTCCCAGTGGATGGGCCCTGGATGGGGCCTTGGATCGAGGGTTGTCCCGGAGTCCCCGCCCCCCGCTTCGGGGCTCCGTGGTACTTGTCTACACAGCGCCGGGCGGATCTGTCGACATTGGCGGCGTGAAGGTCACGGTCGCCCCTGAGTCCGCAGAGAGAGCCGGCAGGGTAATCGCCAGTGCGCCCGCCAGGTCGCAACGTGAGGGTTGGTGAGACGACTCTGGCGAGGCTGACCTGCGACTGCCGTCTTCTGTGTCAGTCCGCGAGAGTCCGCAGAACTGTCACTTGCGCTCACCGGTTGTCACCGGTTCTGATTGGCGTTTCCCCAGGTGAGGGACGCATCGCTAACTGAACCAACGGTTCTCAACGCACCGGGCACAGTTATGGATCAACGACCCGAGCCGCGTCTTCGTCGCGCGGCACGGCCGCTACGAGCTGACCAACCTGATCCTGACGGCGATGTGAGGACGTGCGGAAGCCTCAGTTGATGACCCGGTACACACGCCACCGATCGGGCACGCCCTTGAGTTCGTATTCTCCGGCTTCTTCCAACATGAGGCCGGAGCCAGCAGTTAGGTCCTTGACCGTCTGGGATACCAGAACCTCTGACGCACCGGCCAGGGCTCCCACGCGAGCGCCGATATTGACGGCGATCCCTCCGACTTTTCCGTCGATTGTCGCGACCTCGCCGGTGTGCACGCCGGCTCGGATCTCGATGTCAAGCGCCCGGACCGCCTCCACGATCGCTTGGGCGCAGCGGACCGCTCGGGCCGGTCCGTCGAATGTCGCGAAGAACCCGTCGCCCGCCGTGTCCACTTCGACACCGCGGTATCGGCCGATCATCGCGCGGGCGAATGTGTGGTGGCGTTCCAAGAGTGCGCCCCAGGCGCGGTCGCCGAGGCGGACGGCAGTACTCGTCGAATCCACGATGTCGGTGAACATCACCGTGGCGAGCGACCGCTCGAACTCGGCCTCCACGTCTCGCAGGGAGCCGAGGAATCGATCAACCTGCGCGGACGCTTCAACGAGCGCGAGTGGCCACCAATGGAAGTCGCCGGCGACGAGCTTGGCTCCCGGGATATGGGTAGCTATCCAGCGAGCCTCCTCGATCGATTCCAAGGTGTCAGCCTCACCGGCCCCGTGGATCACCAGGGCCGGTGCCTGGATTGCGGACAGGATGTGCCGCACGTCGGTATCCCGGTACATGTGTTCGGATTCGAGCGCCTCGCCGGGGCTCATCGAGTGACGCATCATGCGAGCGTATGACCGGATGTACGCCGGATCGCCCGCCTTGTCAGGCCTGAGCTCGTCCGTCAGCTGTGACGCGAGCTCGAACGAACCCCAGCCGTCATCCAGCTTGGCGAGCCAGTCGCCCCAGTCTTCCTCGGTCCAATGCCACGGAGAGTCGGGGGCCCAAAGCCCGCGCGAGGTCGCCTCAAGAGTCACAAGAGCGGCGGTCCGCTCCGGGTACGTGGCCGCGAAAAGGAAGCACTGCGCCGCCCCATCGTCTACCCCGAACAGGACCGCGCGCTCGACGCCGCAGGCATCCATCACGGCTCGGATGTCGTCCATCCTCGCCTCAACGGACGGAAGCATTCCGCCTCGCACCCGGTCAGAAAGGCCCGTCCCCCGTCGATCGAAGTTCACGAAACGACCGCGACTGGCTAACCATCGGAAGCCATCCGCTATCGAATCCCATCCCCATCCGATCTCCATGTTCGAGGTGTAGGCCGAGGTGACAAGGACCAGATCGAGCGGCCCACTGCCGGACACCTGATATGCGACGTGGACGCCGGTGGCCGTTTTGGTGTACATCGTCGGGGGAGCGTCCATGCCGCGAATCCTCGCGGGAGCCCACTCAGACGGCAAGGAGGTCGGTGAACCGCCGGGGATGGCGTCATGTTGTGACCCTTGGCGTGCCATTCCGAGGATCAGGACGCCCGCTCATGCCGCTGAGTGCGCGCGGATCTGCCGATGTGCGGATACGCCCGCAGCGTGTCCACGGAGTCCAGGTCTGTCTTGTTCGTGCTCAGAGAACAGACTCCGTAGCAGCACGCACGCCAGGTCCGGTGCTCGCCCGGACGACGAGGTGCGCCGGTCTCCATAGGGTCGGAGGACACCAGATCCTCGGGTGATCGCGATATCGGCCGACAGCGCCGGGGCGGCGCGCGGCGCTCAGCAGTCATCGATGTCAAAGGAGCAGTCGTGACCGAGGACGTGGACCGAGAAGGGGTCGAGATCGGGAGAAGGGGGCTGTCCGGAGTCGTGGCGGGCGTGTTGCTGCTGGGTTGCCTGACGGTGGCGGTCGCGCCGGCAGCGCGGGGGACCACCCCGGGAGGGAACGGAACGATCGTGTTCTCGGCCGATCTTGGCCAGGGCTTCCAGCTCTTCACGATCGAACCCGATGGCGATGGTCTTCACCAGCTCACGAACGTGGACCGAGAGGCATCACGCGCGGACTGGTCACCGGAGGGGGACCGGCTGGCGTTCGAGCTCTTCGAGCTCTCTGGTGGGGAGCATGCTGGCGTGGCGATCATGAACGCCGACGGCAGCGAGATGGTTGATCTCACGCCGGGCGGCATCCAAACCGAGCCCGCGTGGACCCCGGACGGCCAGCAACTCGCCTACGAGTGCTTCACGTGCGTGGGCGGAGACGGAATCTTCGTCATCAACGAAGACGGGACCGGCGCCCGGCGACTGACGAACAATCCCTTCCCGGACGGCTTCGACACCGATCCGAACGTGTCGCCCGACGGTCAGAGCGTCACCTTTGTCCGGGTCCGCAAGGACGGGCGGGAGCAGGCGCTGTTCGCGGTCGACATCGACGGCGGACACGAGCGCAAGCTGACTTCCTTCGGGTTGGAGGTCGGGGTGAAGCATGACTGGGCTCCCGACGGGCGGCACATCGTCATCACCCGAGACGCCGACTATCCGCAGGGGCGGTCCCCCAACGTGGCCACCATCAGGCCCGACGGTTCCCGGCTGCGGATGCTCACCACCTACGAAGGTGGGAAGAGAGGAGCCTTCGCCGGCTCCTACTCACCCAACGGACGTTGGATCGTCTTCCGCGTCGAAAACCTCGACCGCCAAACGTTCCGTCTCCTCAAGATCCGACCAGACGGCAGCCACCGGACCCTGATCGCGACGTTGCCGTTCGCTCCACGCAACATCGATTGGGGCTCCAACTAGAAGCGACAGCCTCGACTCCCCGCGCCCGGCCCCGAGCCGTCGCCCTCAAGGCCTTCGCAGGGCGGCGACGCCGACCAGAGGCGTCCGCTCATGCGCTGTGCGTGCGCGGATCTGCGGATGAGCGGTGTCATGGGAGGGCCTTGCCCGGGACTGTCTTTCGCTACGTTCCCTGTGGGAGGTCGAAATGAGCAAACAGGGATGGCGGGAGTTTCTCGACGCCGGGGACGTCGAGGATTGGGTGGTGTTGCACGGTGGAGCGACGGCTGTGTTCCGTGTCCGGTCGCTTGGCGAAGCAGTGGAACTTGCCAGGGCGGTAGCGCAGGTTCCAGGTCTTGAGCGCTCGGGCGTAGTGCTGACGATCGCAGATCGCCATCTCGCCGTGCGGTTGAGTCGCCACTTCTCACAGTTGGAGCGGCAGCATCTCGACCTTGCGCGGGCAATCACAGCGGTGACACAGGCGCATGAAGCCGTGCCGGATCGAGCTGCTGCGCAGGAGGTCCAACTCGCGATCGCTGCGAAGCCCGACTCGGTCGATAGTGGGTTCTGGCGCGCCGTGCTCGGGTATACGGGCGTGGCCGACGTCAGCGCGGTCGACCCGTTGGGCCACGGTTCGTCGGTCTGGATGCAGGAACTCGACGCGGCCAAGCCGTTGCGGCACGCAATGCATGTCGACGTCTCGGTCGCGCGCGAGCACGTAGAGGCGCGTCTCGTGGCGGCGCTCGACGCGGGGGGCCGCATCGTTGACGACTCCGAAGCCCCGGAACAGTGGACGCTCGCCGACGGCGCCGGCAACCGTGTGTGCATTTGCGCATGGCCCGACGGGGCCACCTTGCCCGCATCGCAATAGTCGCTACGGCGACCGGAGGGCCGACGCCTGGTTCAAGTCGATGTCTGGCCAGTCGCCGATCCTGCGCCAAGTCTCTCAGTAGCCGCTGAGTGTGCGCGGACTGCCGATGGGCGGTCGCGGCCGAGGGGCTCGGCTATCCCCGCCGCACGACGCGGTAGATGGCCTCTGACCTCGGTGCTGGCCGAGGAACGTCATACCAGCCGATGTCCTCAGCCTTCTTGGCGATGGCGGCCTTGACCTTGGCCACCTCGACGTCGTCATCGAAGAAGGCGATGGACAAGCCGTTGCCGGTTTCGGGATCCACGAGGTGGTAGGCGTCGAGCACACCGGGCACCGTCTTGGCCGCGTCGATGACCCACTGGCGGTCGTCGTCAGGCATCGGCTCCCAGACGGCTACGCGGGCAATCATGTGCGCCTCCTGATGGTTGTGTGGCCCCAGACGGTAGTGCGGAACGCGCGGATCCGCAGCCAGCATTTCGCTGCGGCCATCCGCTCATGCGGGTTGCGTTGCGAGTCAAACGTTGGGACGAAGAAGTAGAGGTAGTCGAAGAACTCTGCGCACGGCTTGCACGAGTTGGGTGAATCGCGGGACGCCCGAGACGACTGGATCTGCCGACGGGTGACCCCGGTCAGCTTTCCAGGCTGAGGAGGTCGCCGGGGGTGCACCCGAGGGCGTCGCAGATCGCGGTGAGGGTGCTGAAGCGGACTGCCTTGGCGTGGCTGTTCTTGAGGATGGAGAGGTTCGCGACGGTTACCCCGACGCGGGACGACAACTCGACGAGTGTCATCCCGTTGGCTTCGAGGAGCTCGTCGAGGTGGACGGCAATCCGATGCTCGGGGGTGGCGGCCATCAGATGACGGTGTCGAGCTCGGCTCGCATGGCCACACCTCGGTCGAGGATCCGTCCGAAGGCCGCGAAGATCAGCCCCACAGCAAGCCAGGCCAGGGGGGTGTGATGAGGCTTGTAGGTGAACGACGAGGTCAACATCATGGCGGACAGCACCCCCTGCGCGATCTGGCTCAGGATCCAGGTGCCAAGGCCGCCCCAGGCGGTGAGCTTGGCGAGGGTCGCGAGCGCCCGCGCGGTGTGCGTGGTGAACGGGTCGGTGTCTTGTGCGGCGCGGACGAGTTTGGCCATGCGGCGGCCTATCTCCGCGATGAGGAGGAGGCCGGGCACCTCGGTCACCATGTAGAGAAGCCGCTGGGTCAGCGACGGGTCGTGGAGATGGAAGGCCATCCAGCCGGAGGGATCGGCCACGACCCCGGCGGTGACCCCGCCGATCCCGTTCAACCCGGTCAGCGTGGCAGCGGGTAGGTCTTGGCTGACACTCGACCCGGGAATGAAGTCGATGACCAGCACCGCGACTGCGAGGCACAGGGCGCCGATGTAGACGAAGGTGGCGGTGGCGTGTAGCCAGCGCAACCAGGTGGTGTGACTCAAGGACATGCGAACTCCAAGCGTATCGAAAAACGAGATGGATATCGAGAAACGATATGGTTCGGAGTCGCGTTCGTCAAGTGCCGTAGGGGCACGATGAGCCGTCCGCACATGCCGCAGGTAGGTCGTGTCGAGATCGTGAACGTGGGCGGGCTGCGGCGCGGTGCGTTGTCCAGAACGATTCGCGCCGACCGTGGTCACGGGTCAGACGGCGATACCGGCCCACACCGCGTCGGCGTCGGGCATGGCGGCGATCTCGTCGCGCACACGCTCGGCTGCCTCTCTGAACGACGGGTCGCCGGTCACCTCCCTGACGGCGGTCTGGATCGTCTCGACGGCGTAGTCCTCCGGCTGGACGATCACACCGGCGCCGGCGCGCCCTAGCAACGCGGCGTTCTGCGGTTGATCGGTGCCCCTCGGCAGGGCAACCTGTGGAACGCCGTGCACCAAGCCGCCCAGCATGGTGCCCGACCCGCTGTGCGAGACCAGCAGGTCAGCACGCTCGAGCACGGCGTCCTGTGGTACGAACTCCGCGACGATGACATTGTCCGGTACGGATCCGAGTTCCGCGGGATCGAGATGGCGGCCCGTCGTTGCGATCACGACGCCGTCGAACGTCTCCAACGCGGCGAGCCCGATCCTGAAGTCGGCGGTCTCGGTGTTCTTGACCGTGCCGAGGGTGAAGTAGGCAACGCGCTTGTCGGCTGCGAGCGCATCGGCTACCCGGCGGGGGACCCGCCCTGGCTCGCCGGCACTCGGCCGCAGTGGCGTCGCGACTGGCCAAGGCGGTGGGCCGTCGTCGGGCTGCAGCGAAGGCGGGCAGATGTCCAAGGCCTGCTCGGATGAAGCGTGCGCCCACAGCTCAGGCTCGCCGATCGCGGCACCCGCAGGGCCGATCAGCTGGGCATAGAACGGGAACATCGGTCCGATGCCATGCACGATCCCCGGCACCTCGAGTCTGCGTGCCAGCAAGGGTCCCGCCGATTCCAGCACCTCGTGGACGACGATGTCAGGGCGCCACTCCCGGGCCATCGCGACCAGATCGGCGAGCCGTGCGAGCGCCGGAGTGCCGAATAGAGCGATCACCCCGTCCATCATCTTCTGCTCCTCGGGCGGGCCCGGCTGCGCCCACACCGCCTGGTGCGCAGACCACGCCTCTTCCCATGTCGGCCCGACGGCGTGGACATCCAGCCCGCGACCGGTCAGCGGAAGGTTCATGTCCGGGCCCGTTGCGACCCGCACGTCGTGGTCGGCACGCTCGGCCGCCCGGATCAGAGGCAGCATCGGCAATAGGTGCCCGTACGCCGGGCACGAGGTGAACAGCACGCGCGCCATGCCGGTCAATGTGTCATGTGCCTCTGGAGGCGGGCTACCGACTTCCTTCACCAGACGGACGTGACAGGCAGTCGTGGTCCGGATGACCGTCTACGCCCGCAAGATCTTGTCCATCGGCTTGCCCTTGGCCAGTTCGTCGACCAACTTGTCGAGGTAGCGAATCTTCTGCATCAAGGGGTCCTCGACGTCTTCGACGCGCACCCCGCACACCACGCCGGTGATCAACGAGGCATGCGGATTGAGTCGTGCCTCGGCGAAGAAGTCCTCGAACGTCGTGCCCGCGGCCAGATGGCCTTTCAACCCTGACTCGTCGAAACCGGTCAGCCACTCGACTACCTGATCCAGCTCGGCCTGGGTGCGCCCCTTCTTCTCCACCTTCGTCACGTAGTGGGGATACACCGACGCGAAGCTGGTGGTGAAGATCCGGCTCATACTCGCGAGGGTAGTGCTCCCTGCGAACCGCGCCGGACCTGCCTCGAAGGGCCGATCCACGTGAGTAGGGTCCGGGGAATGCAGCTGCCTCGCCACACCGCCAGCGCCCTCGGCGTACTCCTGGTGGCCGGGCTCGTCCCGGGCGCCACCGCTGCCGTCGGCACGGACGGCACTGACGGCACCGAGGTCGCCGCTGGTGTGAGCCCAGCCTTCGCGCCGGCCAGCAGTCGCGTCCGGGTCGCGGCCGCATCATGCACCGACGAGGGTGGCACGGGTGCGGTGCGACCTCCGAAGCTCGTCCGACAGATCGCCACGGGGGAGACCGGCTGGTTCTCCTCGCCGGGCCTGGTCGACCTCGACGGAGACGGCCGGCTGGAGATCGTCGCACCGTTCTACTCGACGTTCGTGTTCGACGCGAAGGGCCACCAGTTGGGCCGTGGCACCGCAAGCGAGGGCAGGGTCTATCCGCCGTCAGTGGTCACCGATCTCGAAGGCGACGGCATCGCCGACATCGTGGTCGCGGGCAACGAAGGCACTGTGGCGGCGTACGAGTTTCGAGGCGGCGGGCTGCACGTCAAGGACGGTTGGCCGGCTTCCACCGACAGCGGCGGCCAGTCCCCGGAGGCCCGCGGGCTCGCCGCCGCGGACCTGGACGGCGACGGCCGCGTCGAGGTCGTCGCGACGACGACCAACACCTCTCCTTCCGGCGCACAGGTCTTCGTGTTCGACGCGAGTGGCGGGCTGTTCCAGCCGCAGGGCGGTCATACCCCGGCCTGGCCCCGCTACAACGGGCTTCCCGGGCCGGGCAACGACCTGCGGTTCAACGAGGTGGGCAACCACGGCTATGGCGCCTATGGCGAGAACGTCGCCATCGGGAACATCGATGACGACGCCGATCTGGAGATCATCACCACTTTCGACAACCACCAGATCAACGCGTTCAACCTCGACGGCACGTCGATCCTCGCATCGCCCTGGTTCACCAACCGCGAGTCCGACGCCGCCGGGAAGAGGATGGGCTGGGGGCAGTTCATCCGGTGGGCGGATCCCAAGGTCGAGCGGCGCCACTATCACCTGCACACCGGACAGTGGCCGAGCCCGGCCAGCCAGCCGTGGCTGCAGTGGACCGCATCACCGCCCGCGGTGGCCGACCTGGACGGTGATGGCCGCAACGAGGTGATCGGAATCCCCAACGTGGAGCGGCACATCCCCTACCGCACGCAGGGCTACGCGTTCATGGTGCTGGACGGTGCGTACGGCGACGGGAGTCGCTCGGCGCGGCGGCATGCGGGCTTCGAGAACCTCCCGATGTCCAACCATCCGGTCTACCGACCCAGCGGCGACTGGTACCCGCCCGACGGCATCCCTGCGCCGACCGTCGTCGACATCGTCGGCGACGACCGGCCCGAGATCGTCGCGGCGCTTCCCGGCGGCAAGGTCTATGCCGTGGGGCCTGACGGCCATCGGCTGTGGGCCACCGAATATGCCCCGCGGCGCTCGAAGACGTTTGCCTCGGAGGTGGTCGCGGCCGACCTGAACAAGGACGGCACCCCAGAACTGGTCTTCGGCACCTATGCACTGCGCCGCAATGCCGGGCGGCTGGTGGTGCTCTCGGCCCACGGGAAGAAGCTCTCCGTCACCCGGTTGAGCCACCAAGGCCAGGACGGCAACGGCATCGGCGTGGCCGCCGCCCCCTCGATCGGGGACCTCACCGGCAACGGGACGCTCGAGATCGTCCTCACCACGTTCGACCACGGCGTCGACGTCTACACCGTCCCTGGCTCCGGCACCGGGTGCCTGCCCTGGCCGACCGGGCGCGGCAACCCGCTCCGCAACGGCATGGGCGCGGCCACGGCGCCGTGAGGAGCTAGGCGCCGCGAGGTCGAGCTGGCCATGGGCAACCATCGCGGGCTCGTCGGGTTCCTGGCTCCGTTGGTCGCCCAGCACCCGCTCGCCGAGCAGCTGGCCGGTCTCTACATCACGGCGCTCTACCGCAGCAACCGGCAGGCCGACGCGCTCGCGGAACGAGTCGCTACGCGTGGTGCGCGCCCACAGCTCGGCACCGACACCGGCTGCCCGGAGTGCCGGCCCGCGCGGAACGCGACACCCCTGGCGGCTGTCCCGCTGCGGGAACCGGTTTCGGTGTGACCGGCTAGATCGTCGCCCGCTGGAGCTGGACGCCGGCGTGGCCGTCGACGGCGACGGCCGCCCGCGCACGAGTGACGGATCCCGTCGCCAGCAAGGGGGAGACGTCGAGGTCGAGCACGTTCAGACCGTCGGTCGGCGCACCGAGGTCGACCGACGACAGCGGCCGCGTCAGCCCTTCGCGCGTCGCCTTCACCACCGCTTCCTTGCGGACCCACAAAGTGAGGAACTCCTCCTCGTCGGCCGGCGCGGCCTCACCCGGGCCGAGGACGTCTCGGAGCAGGTCGTGCCAGTCCGGAGGGCAGGTCGTCTCGAGGTCGACCCCCACGGTGTTGGCCGACGCAACGGCGACCACGGCAGCGACCGCGAACGGACCCGAGTGCGAGACCGAGCAGTGCCACGGACGTCCTGGAGCCCGGACCGGGCCATGCTGGGCGCCGCAGCGAGGGCAGGTCCGGTCGAGCGTGACCAGGCGGGGCTCCGTGCCGTCGAGGCCGGCGACCAGCGTGCGCAGCACCGCGGCCCCGAGGACGAACCGGTCCCGGTCATCGCGACGCTTCAACCGTGACAACCGCTCCCGCTCCTCGTGGTCGAGCAGGTCGAGGTGGGTCTGTGTCAGGTCGCCGGTGTGGGCCCACCACACATGAACTTCGACAGGCGGCCGCACCCGGTCAACCGTACGGCGTGGCGCACCGCTCGGGCGTTTATGCTCGGCCGACGCCGTCCATCAAGGAGGAACCCGTGTCCCAGCCCCGCCTCGGCGCCAGGCGCCTGCTCGCTCTCGTCCTCGCTCTCGCGGTCGGTGCCACGCTCGCCGCCGTCGGTACGTCGACCGCGCAGGCCTCGAACCCGCGGGTGGGTGCCCAGGCGGAGACGACCGCGCTGACCATCGCGATCCGCTCGTGCGAGGGTTGCGAGGTCACGCTCATCAGCTACAGCGACGCGAACCCCCAGGACGGCTGGGCCTCCGACGCCCACGTCGTCCAGAACGGCAAGGCGGCGTTCGTGGTGCCGACCGAGCGGACTGCCGGCATGAGCGTGATGGTGCACACGCCCTGGGAGGGTCAGACCGGCTACGCCACGATGATGGTGTTCCGCTACCAGGGTCTCGTGCCGGGCGACCGCATCGGCTTCAACCGGGCCCGGACGATGAAGAAGGCCAGCGGCTGCTGGGCGGGCACCAACAAGAAAGAAGTCACCCTGCGCTTCAAGGTGCGCCGAGTGAACGTACCGGGCGTGCACGAGCGCGTGCCGGGCCAGATCGCTTGGGCGCCGACGACTCAGGTGTGGCTGCGGCCGATCTACCCCGTCTACGGCGGCGTGCTGGGTGGCCAGGACGTGATCCTCTGCAAGGTCGTCGGAGCGCCGGGGTCTCCCGGAAGCAGCTAGCGCGACGACCAGCACCGACAACCAACCGCCGGAGCGTGGCGTCACACGGGCATGAAGACCATCTCGCTCCTGGCCGCCGCGGCTCTGTCGGTCGCCACGTTGTCCCGTCCTCCCCAGCCAGCAGTCCGCCCAGGCAAGAGCGGCCCGCGACGCGGTCATGCCGACGACCCAGCCGCGTCAGCGAGGCCGTGCCGCGGAAACGCCAGCGCCCCCGACCCTTGCGGGCCGGGGGCGCTGCAGTGTCAGCTGGACCAGGCGGGGAAGTCGGGACGAGCCTTGCAGGTGGCGCTGCCGAACGCGCCGACCTTGGTCTTGTCCTCGGCGATCGCGGCCAGGGCCTTGCCCTTGATGCCCGCGTGGTGACGCACCGGAGACGCACTCGCCGTGGTTGCCAGCGACCGGAGCGACCAGTGGCGGCGGGCACGTTGCGGAGCCGCCGGTCAGCGTCGTAGCCGCTCTGGCGCTGGTCAGAGACGCCGGTCCAGTCGAAGTCGCCGTTCGCGCTCACGACGTAGGGAGCCGTTCGTGACACCCCAGGTGTTGCCGGCCCCGTGGACGCGCCGTCGCAGTTGCAGGTACGTGCGACAGCCAGGTGACCGTGTGGTTGGTGGTGTCGATGCTGCCGGTGATCAGTCTCGCCGCCGTTGTCGAACTGCTTGCCGACGCCGGTGAAGGTGACCACGCCGTCCACGGCGGGCGTGAAGGTGAGGTCGTACTCGTGGTAGTAGGTCGGGAGGTCCGTCAGGTGGACGTCCATGTCGAGGTTCTGGATGGTGGTCTGGACGTCGGTGCCGGGTCGGTGACACGGCCGGTAGGACGGCGCGCCGTCGGGGGCGGTGTAGGCGTTGGCCGAGGAGGCCAGCCCGAGGGTGGCGAGCACGGCGATGAGCGCCGCGAGGCCGAAGAGGATCTTGCGCATGGGTGTCCTTTGTCGATGCGGCGCGACCTGCGACGCGAGGGCGGCCACGCCGCTGCTTTACAAGCGAAACGCTAACAGTGTCTTGACGGATCGCCAATTCCTGGCACACTGCTCTGGTGAGCACGACGCGGAAGTACCACCGCCTCGACCCCGCGCAGCGGCGCGAACAGATGCTTGACGCGGCCAACGACCTGTTCGCCGAGCGTGGCTACGAGGAGGTCTCGGTCGAAGAGATAGCGCGCGCGGCAGGTGTCACGCGCGGGCTGGTGCACCACTACTTCGGCGGACGCACGGAGGTGTACGTGGCGCTGCTCAAAAGGCTGGACGCCATTCGAGAGGAACGGCTGCGGCCGCCAGTGGGGCGCAGCGCCCGCGCACGCGTGGCGGACACGGTGTCACGCTGGCTCGACTGGACCGAGGCGAACCGCCTGATCTATCTCGGCACGATCGCGCCCGGCGAGGACATCGCCGATCCCGAAGTTCGGCGGGTCGTCGCCGACCTCAGAGGCCGCGCCGTCGCGCTGCTCACGACATTTCACGCCGACATCGCCCAGGACTCGCCGCGGCTGCGCTACGCGCTGGAGTGCTGGACAGGGCTCAACCGCGCCGCGACCCGGCGCTGGCTACGCGGCGACGCCACCCGCAAGGCAACAGAGGAGCTGCTCACCGCCACCCTCGAACACGTCCTCCGCACGTTTGGCTCGCCACCAAGGCGGCCACTGCCCAGCGCTTGAGCGGGATAGCCCTACGCTTCGCTTATGGGCAAGCAGGAAGACTTCGTGCTCCGGGCACTCGAGGAGCGCGACGTCCGCTTCGTGCGGCTGTGGTTCACCGACGTGCTGGGCTTCCTCAAGTCAGTCGCGGTCGCGCCGGCCGAGCTCGAGCCCGCCTTCGACGAGGGCATCGGCTTCGACGGCTCGGCGATCGAGGGCTTCGCCCGGGTCTACGAGTCGGACATGCTGGCCAAGCCCGACCCGTCGACGTTCCAGATCCTCCCGTGGCGCGGTGAGGTCCCGTCGACCGCGCGGATGTTCTGCGACATCGTGATGCCCGACGGTTCCGCGTCGTACGCCGACCCGCGCTATGTCCTGAAGCGGACGCTGAGCAAGGCCGCCGACCAGGGCTTCACCTTCTACACCCACCCCGAGATCGAGTTCTACCTCTTCAAGGACCACCCGCAGGTCGGGGTGGACCCGGTGCCGGTGGACCGCAGCGGCTACTTCGACCACACCGCCCAGTCGATGGGCGCCGACTTCCGGCGCGAGGCCATCACCATGCTCGAGGCGATGGGCATCTCGGTGGAGTTCAGCCATCACGAGGGCGGTCCGGGCCAGCAGGAGATCGACCTGCGCTACGCCGACGCGCTGTCGACGGCCGACAACATCATGACGTTCCGCACGGTCATCCGGGAGGTGGCGCTGAGCCAGGGCATCTGGGCCTCCTTCATGCCCAAGCCGTTCACCAATCACCCCGGCTCGGCGATGCACACCCACGTCTCGCTCTTCGAGGGCGACCGCAACGCCTTCTTCGAGGCCGGCGCGCAGTACCAGCTGTCCAAGACGGGCCAGCAGTTCATCGCCGGCATCCTCCGGCACGCCAGCGAGATCACCTGCGTCACCAACCAGTGGGTGAACTCCTACAAGCGGCTGCTCGGCGGCGGCGAGGCGCCGTCCTACATCTGCTGGGGCCACAACAACCGCTCGGCGATGATCCGGGTCCCGATGTACAAGCCCAACAAGGGCCAGTCCACCCGCATCGAGGTGCGCAGCCTCGACGCCGCGGCCAACCCCTACCTCGCCTACGCCGTGATCCTGGCCGCCGGCATGAAGGGGATCGAGGAGGGCTATGAGGTGCCGCGCGAGGCCGAGGACGACGTGTGGACGCTGACCGAGCGCGAGCGCACGAGCATGGGCATCGCGCCGCTGCCCAAGAGCCTCTACGACGCCATCGCGATCGCGGAGAAGTCCGAGCTGCTGGCCGAGACCCTGGGCGAGCACGTCTTCGACTTCTTCCTCCGCAACAAGCGTGCCGAGTGGGAGGAGTACCGCACGCAGGTCTCCGCCTTCGAGCGCGACCGGATGCTGCCGGTCCTGTGAAGGGTGCGGTGACCGCGATGTCCGACGCCCCGGCCCGGAGCCCGATGCAGCGTCAGCTCAACATCGGGCTGATTGTCGTCATGGTCGCGGCGGCGCTGCTCATCGCCTACGCGGTGGTCTACGTGGCGGCGGCGTGGGACGGCGACGGCGACCGGACCCGCGCCGCGGCGATGCAGGTCGCGATCGTCTTCCTGGTGCTGCCCGGCACCGTCGTGTTCTTCACCGCCCGGTCGGCCCACCGCCGCCTCGCCGTCCAGGTCGTCAGCGCCCGGCTCTTCGGCATCCTCACCGGCATCTTCGCCATCCTCGCCGCCCTGCCCGTGATCACCACGGTCTTCGGCCTGCGTCCTGGTCGCGGCCGGGCTCTTCACGCTGACCGCGGCCATCATGCTCAAGCGCGAGCACCTGCGGTGACCCGCATCGCCGTCGTCCAGCACGAGCAGGACTGCCCGCCACACCTCGTCGGAACGTGGTTGGCGGACGCCGGTGCCACGGTCACCATCGACCACCCGTACGCCGGTGACGCCCTGCCCGACCCCGCGTCGTACGACGGTCTTGTGGTGCTCGGCGGGTCCATGAGCGCCAACGACGACGCCGAGCACCCCTGGCTCGGCCCGACCAAGGAACGGATCCGCGACCATGCCACCGACGGCGTCCCCGTCCTCGGCATCTGCCTGGGCCACCAGCTCGCCGCCGTCGCCCTCGGCGGCGCCGTCGCGAAGAACCCGAACGGCCAGCAGTTCGGCCTCCTCGACGTCGGCTGGCAACCGGAGGCGCACGTCGACGCGTTGATGGCGCCCGTGGCCACGCCGCGACGAGGGGTGCAGTGGAACGACGACATCGTGACCGCGCTGCCGCCGAACGCCGTCGTGCTGGCACGGGCCACGACCGGCGAGGTGCAGGTCGCCAGGTTCGCGCCGACGGTGTGGGGCGTGCAGCTGCACCCCGAGGTCGACGAGCCGATCCTGCGGCCGTGGGCCGAGCACGACCGCCAGGCGCACACAGCCATCGGCGTGGACCCGGACGCCGTCCTGGCCGAGATCGACGCCGCCCGTGCCGAGCTCGATGCGGCCTGGCGGCCGCTGGCGACCCGCTTCGTGCAGCTGGCCGCCGCCCGGTCCGTCGACCCATGACCCGGGCCGCGACGAGCCGCAGCGACCTGCTCCGGCAGGGCTTCGTGGACTCCGAGCGCACCCTCGAGGGCATTCGCTTCCTCGGGGACGCGGCCGAACCACTGCTGGCACTCCTCGGCCGCACGGCCGACCCCGACCTGGCACTGGCCGGGCTGCTCCGCCTCGCGGACGCCGTCGAGGACCGCGACGCGCTGCTGCGGGAGATCGCCGACGACGAGGGCACCGCCATGCGGCTGCTCAGCGTGCTGGGTGCCAGCCTGGCGCTGACCGACCATCTCGTCCGGCACCCGGTCCACTGGCGCGAGCTGACCGACCCGACGCTCGGCTCGACCCGACCGGCGTCGTACGCCGTCCGGTCCGGGCTGCTCGCCGCTGTCGGCGCCGATCCGGCCGACGCCGAACCCGTGGCCACCGTCCCCGAGCCCGCCTCTCTCGACGCGATGCGCGTGGAGTACCGCCGGGTCCTGCTGCGGCTGGCCGCGCGCGACCTGGCCCACCACCTGGGCGTCGATGACGTCGCTGCGGAGCTGTCGGACCTCGCGGCCGGCGTCCTGGAGGCGGCCGTCGCCGTCGCGAGGGCGCACGTCGGCGAGGCCGCGACCACGACCCGGCTCGCAGTGGTGGCGATGGGCAAGTGCGGCGGCCATGAGCTCAACTACGTCTCCGATGTCGACGTGATCTTCGCCTTCGAACCCGTCGAGGGCGCGGCGGAGAACGACGCCGCCCGGGCGGCGACGCAGCTGGCGACGCAGGTGATCCGGATCTGTTCGGAGCACACCGCCGAGGGCACGATCTGGCCCGTCGACGCCGCCCTGCGCCCGGAGGGCAAGGCCGGCCCACTTGTCCGCACGATCGCCAGCCACCGCGGCTACTACGAGCGGTGGGCCAAGACCTGGGAGTTTCAGGCCCTGCTCAAGGCCCGGCCGGTCGCCGGCGACGCCGAGGTCGGCCGCGCGTTCGTCGACATGGTCTCTCCGATGGTGTGGGACGTGGCCGGCCGCGAAGGCTTTGTCGAGGACGTGCAGGCGATGCGGCGCCGCGTCGTGGACACGATCCCCGCGCGCGACGCCGACCGGCAGCTCAAGCTCGGGGTCGGCGGCCTTCGCGACGTCGAGTTCGCCGTCCAGCTGCTGCAGCTCGTGCACGGGCGCGGCGACGAGACGCTCCGATCATCGGCGACCCTGAGCGCCCTGGCGGCGCTGACCGCCGGCGGTTACGTCGGCCGGGCCGACGGTGAGGCGATGCACCACGCCTACGCCTTCCTGCGCACGATGGAGCACCGCATCCAGCTGTTCCAGCTGCAGCGGACACACGTGGTGCCGACAGACGAGACGGCACTGCGCCGCCTCGCCCGCTCGATGGGCTTCGTCAAGGACTCCTCCGCGGCGCTGGAGGAGGCCTGGCAGGGCTGGCGGCTCGAGGTACGCCGCCTTCACGAGAAGCTCTTCTACCGCCCGCTGCTCTCGGCCGTCGCTCGGATGCCCGGTGACGACGTCCGCCTCTCACCGGAGGCGGCCGGGTCGCGGCTCGCTGCTCTGGGCTTCGCCGACCCCAAGGCAGCGCTGCGCCACCTGGAGGCCCTCACCAGTGGCGTCACCCGCACGGCCAGCATCCAGCGGGCGCTGATGCCGGCGATGCTGGGCTGGTTCGCCGATTCGCCCGACCCGGACGCGGGGCTCTTCGGCTTCCGACGGCTCAGCGAGTCGCTGGGGTCGACGCCGTGGTACCTCGGCACCCTGCGCGACGAGGGCCAGGTGGCCGAGCGATTGGCTCGGGTGCTCGCGACCTCCCGGTTCGCCACCACGCTCATCGAGCGCGAACCGCAGGGCGTGCGGATGCTGGCCGAGGATCTGACGCCGCGCGGCTCCGAGCAGCTGACGGCGGAGATGGTCGCTTCGGCCGGGCGCCAGGACGACCCCGTCGAGGCCGCACGATCGATCCGGGCGATCCGCCGGCGCGAGCTGCTCCGGCTGGCCGCCGGAGACCTCTTCGGCGAGGTCGACGTGGCCGACGTCGGGGCCGGCTTGTCCCGGCTGACGGACGCGACCCTCGAGGCCACCCTCGACGCGGCCGGGCGGGCGGTCCGCGAGCAGCAGGGCCTCGCCGAGGCGCCGACGGTGATGGCGGTCGTCGCGATGGGCCGTTATGGCGGCTTCGAGCTGTCTTACGCCAGCGACGCCGACGTGATGTTCGTGCACGAGCCGGTCGACGGGGCTGACGCGCAGGTCGCGACCACGTACGCCCAGACCGTCGCCAACGAGCTGCGCCGGCTGCTGGCCCTGCCGATGACCGACCCGGCGCTGGAGGTCGACGCCGACCTGCGACCCGAGGGCAAGCAGGGCCCGCTCGTGCGCACCCTGGACTCCTACGCCGCCTACTACGCCAAGTGGTCCCGGGTCTGGGAGTTCCAGGCGCTGCTGCGCGCCGACGCAGTGGTGGGCGACCCGGGCCTGCGGGCGCGCTTCACCGACCTGATCGACCCACTGCGCTTCCCGGCGGACGGGATCACCGACGCCGACGTGGAAGAGGTACGCCGCATCAAGGCGCGGGTGGACCACGAGCGGCTGCCGCGCGGAGCCGACCCCAAGACCCACCTCAAGCTCGGCCGCGGCGGCCTGGCCGACATCGAGTGGACGGTGCAGCTGCTGCAGATGCGTTCGGCGGGCGAAGTCCCCGGACTGCGCACGCCCCGCACCCTGGACGCCCTGGCGGCGGCCGCGGACGCCGGGCTGCTCCCGCCCGAGGACGCGGCCGTGCTGGTGCGCGCCTGGCGGACCGTGAGCCGGCTGCGCAACGCGATCACCCTGGTGCTCGGCAAGGGCAGCGACCAGCTGCCGCGGGACCTCCGGGCCAGGGCGGCCGCAGCCGCCGTCCTCGGTTACCAGCCCGGCGGGTCCGACGAGATGGTCAACGACTATCTGCGCATCACCCGGCGGGCCCGGGTGGTGGTGGAGCGGATCTTCTGGGAGTGATGTGCCCAGCCTGAGCGGTGAGCCTGCAACCGTTTCGGGCGAGGGATCGGTTGCTCAGTCACCGCTCCCGTGACCGACGCCGGGGCGGCGGTGAGTCGGCAACCGTTTCGGGCGAGGGATCGGTTGCTCAGTCACCGCTCCCCGGGCAGGGTGGGCAGGTGAACGAGATCCTCGACCGCTTCCGCGAGGTCGCTCGCGGTTGCGAGGGCCACGTCTTCGGGCCAGCGCTCAGGACGCCCGCCGAGTCGATGGCCGCGATCGCCCGGGCCACCGAGGAGCTCGGCATCGACACGTGGGACGTGTACGCCGAGCGGGGCGCGGTGGCCCGGCTCGAGCAGGAGGTCGCCGAGCTGCTCGGCAAGCCGGCGGCCGCGATGTTCCCGAGCGGGATCATGGCCCAGCAGGCGGCGCTCCGGGTCTGGTGCGAGCGGAAGGGCTCGTTCCGGGTGGCGATCCCCGAGCTGTCCCACCTCCTTCAGCACGAGGACGACGGGCCGCGGCTGGTGCACGGCTTCCGATTCGAGCACCTCTCGGTGGGCCGCGCCTTGCCGACCGTCGACGACCTCGACCGGCTCGGGGCCGGCCTGGGCGTCGTACTCCTCGAGCTGCCGTTGCGCGACGCCGGCTGCCTGCTGCCCGACTGGGACGACCTGGTCGCGATGTCGGAGAAGGTCCGGGCCTCGGGCGCCGCACTGCACCTCGACGGCGCTCGGATCTGGGAGAGCCAGCCCTTCTACGACCGCAAGCTCGCCGAGATCGCCTCGTTGGCCGACAGCGTCTACGTGTCGTTCTACAAGGGCCTCGGCGGGCTCGCCGGCGCCTGCCTGGCCGGCGACGAGGACGTCGTCGAGGAGGCCCGGCGCTGGCGCAAGCGGATGGGCGGGACGCTCTTCCACCTGACGCCGCTCGCCGTCTCGGCCCTGACCGGGCTGCGCGAGCACCTGCCCCGGATGGCGGAGTACGTCGCGTGGGCGCGGTCGTTGGCGGGAGAGCTGGCCGCTGGCGGCGTGCGGGTGAACCCGGACCCACCGCAGACGAACACGTTCGAGCTGTTCGCGACGGGCGAGGCCGACGACATCAACCAGCGGGCCGTCTCGTTCATGGAGCGCACCAGCATCCAACCCTGCGGCGCGTGGCGTCCCGCCGGCGTGCCGGGCCTGGCCACCTGCGAGGTCGCCGTCCATGCGGCCGCGCTGCCGCGCGAGCCCGCCGAGGTCGCCGCGTGGTTGACCGAGGTGGTCGGGGGTTAGCGGGGGTTAGCGGGGATGTCGCCCCCGGCCACCAGAGACATCCGTGAGGGGGGTTCGCCGCCACAGCCGGACGCTCGGATCGAGCGCCTGCAGCCGGTGGTCGTGGCTACCCGGCGGGCGGGCAGTGGCGAGCACCACCGCCTGTGCCGGCGCCGACCAGTCCTCCACGCCCACGTCGACCGGCGCCGTGGCGACGGGGGACGCCACAAGCGGGTCGAGGGCGGCGGCGAACTCCCACAGATCCCGCCCCTCGACGATTCCCTGGCACGCCAGCGCGTCGTCCCTGTCGCGAGTGGGAACTCGCGAGGAGACGGAGGCCGGGGGTTCCTGAGCGAAACAGATCCGCACGGACACACCCCCTGACGCTGTCAGCCATGGAGTCATCGAGGTCCGGGACGACTGGAACCTCTCGAACGTACGCCTCGGGTCCGAGCCCGGCAAGGGGGTAGGGTCGATCGGGCAGCGGTGTTCCCGGGTTCCGTCTGACGACTACCTCGTGCGGAAGGTGTCGCGTGAACAGCACCGAGCCACCGCCTGCAGGACCAGAGGACCGAAGGCGCCTCGCCTGGTCCCTGGTCGGTGTCGCCGCGGCGGACGACGGCGTCGACGGGCTCACCGCCTCCCTCCAGCGCGTCTGCCGCGCGGCGACCACACGGCTGCCCGTGACGGGCGCCGCCGTCCACCTGATGACCACCGAGTCAGAGGGGGTGGCCGCGTTCTCCGACGCCACCACGCAGGCCCTGGCGGAGCTGGAGTTCGCCACCAACGAAGGCCCTAGCAACCATGCATTCTCGACCCAGCGACCGGTGCTCGTCGCCGACCTGGACGCTGCATTGGAGCGATGGCCGGGCTTCGCGTCCATGGCGCTCGAGCGCGGCGTACGTGCCGTGTTCTCGTTCCCACTGCAGGAGGGCGCGGTCTCGTTCGGCGTGCTCGAGCTGTACGCCGACCGGGCCGGACCGCTCGATGCCGACAACCTGGCGATGGCGGCGGCCTTCGCGCGGGTCGCCACCGAGGTCATCCTCGACGGGGGCATGATCACCGCCGGCGGCGACCTCGACTCCGGCGTGCGCGACTCGCTGCGCGACCGGGCCCCGATCCACCAGGCCCAGGGGATGGTGATGGTGGACCTCGGGGTAACCCTGGCGGAGGCACTGTCGCGGATGCGCGCCCGCGCCTTCGCCCGCAACATCACCCTGCTCGAGCTCGCCTACGAGGTCATTGCAGGCACCATGGTCACCGAGCCCTGGACCGACGGCGATACCACTCCGTGAGTGTCGCAGACACTGAACTATCCTGAAAGAACGAGGAGGGCCCATGATCGACATCGAACGGTTGGCGGACGTCTTCGTCGAGGTCGCCGACACTCTGGTGGACGACTTCGACGTCATCGACTTCCTGCACAGCGTCGCTGGCCATGCGACGGAGATGACCGGTGCGGCTGCGGCGGGTCTGATGCTCTCGGACCTCGACGGTGGCCTGCACTACATGGGCGCCTCCGACGAGAGCGCGCGGGTCCTCGAGCTCTTCCAGATCCAGCACCAGGAAGGGCCGTGCCTGGACTGCTACCGCACCGGCGCGCCAGGTCACCGAGGGCGACCTGGCCGCGGCGGGCTCCCGGTGGCCGGAGTTCTCGCCCGCTGCCCTGGAGATCGGTGTGGTCTCCGTCCATGCCTTCCCGATGCGGCTGCGCGACCAGGTGATCGGCGCCCTCAACATCTTCGGGGCGGCGTCCGGGGCGTTGGAGCCCGACGAGGCGCGGATCGTCCAGGCGCTGGCGGACCTCGCGACCATCGCGATCATCCAGGAACGCGTGATCCGTCAGGCCGAGGTCCTCACCGAGCAGCTGCAGTTCGCTCTCAACAGCAGGGTGGTCATCGAGCAGGCCAAGGGAGCCGTCGCGCGGTCGCTCGGCGTCACCGTCGAGGTGGCCTTCCAACTGATGCGGACATACGCCCGGCGCGAGCGGATGGGCCTGACCGACTTGGCCATGGCGATCGTCGAGACCCCCGAGGGACCCCAGCTGCTCCGTCGCGACGCCTGAGGTCGGTGGCTCTCCACACGTCGACGGCGCTGCCGATCGCGGAGGCGCTGCCGGCGATGCAGTCCCTCGCGTCGCGGATCTGGTCGCCGCAGGCGCGCCACCACCCCGGGCAGCTGGCCTGGGGTTACGCCTATGGCCTGCCCGAGGTCCTCGGACATGGGCCGGCGGTCGTGGTGAGGCGCGACGAGGAGATCGTCGCCTGGGCCTGGGCCGAGGCAGACGACTGGATGGAGCTGTGTGTCGATCCCGCGGCTCCTGCCGCAGGGGATGACGCCATCGCCTGGTTCCTCGACCGGGCAGGCGACCGGGCGGTGCGCATGATGACCCTGCACACCGAGGAGCACGTCATCGCCTCGCTCGATCGCGCCGGCTTCGTGGTCGAGGACGCGCCGTGGTTCACCCACCACCTCCTCGACCTGGTCCGCCTCGCACCCGTGCCGGCGGTGCCCGGCTACCGGTTCCGCCACGTCGAGGCAGCCGAGGCGGCGGCTCGCTCGGCCTGCCACCGGGCCGCGTGGACCCCACCGGGTGGGGCGTCTCGCGTGGTCACCGAGGCCTACGAGCGGCTGATGGCCACTCCGCCGTACCGTCGCGAGCTCGACTGGGTCGCCATCCACCAGGAGTCGGGGGAGATGGTCGCCTCCTGTCTGGTGTGGCTCGACGAGACCACCGGCGTCGCGCTGGTGGAGCCGGTCGGCTGCGCTCCCGAGCACCGGGGACGCGGGCTCGCCGGCGCCGTCAGCCTGGCCGCTCTCGCGGCGGCCCGTGAGCAGGGTGCCACCCACGGTCTGGTGTGCCCGCGCGGCGACGACGGCTATCCCGTTCCGGCCCGTGTCTACCAGCGGATCGGCTTCCTCCCGGGCCCGCGCACCATCACGTTCGTGCGCCCCGCGCTGGCCTCGAGCCGGACGCCCGGACGCCCCGGCCGCTCACCCCTTGGGGTGAAGAACAGCGGAGCAAGGATCGTGGCAACGTGATGTAACCGTTTACAGAAACCGGTTACATCGACCACATCCGAGATTGGACGAGCGGCCATGGCGACCACCATCCGCGACGTGGCCAGCCGTGCCGGCGTCTCCATCGCCACCGTCTCCCGCGCCCTGCGCGACGCCGACAGCGTCACGGCCGAGACCCGGGCCCGGGTCACCCGCGCAGCCGCCGATCTCGACTACGTGCCCAGCCAGCTCGGCCGCCAGCTCGCCGAGCGTCGGCACGCCGCCAACGGGATCGTCTTTCCCGACCTGTCCGGCCCCTATTTCGCCGAGGTGGTGCTGGGCTACGAGGCGGCAGCGGCCGAGCTCGACCACGCCGTCCTCATCCTCTCCACGCACGGCCGCGATGACGCCGATGCCCTCGCCTCCCGGCTGGCCGCCCGCACCGACGGGCTCGTCGTGCTCGCTGGCACGGTCTCCGACGCCCTCGTGCAGCGGCTCGTCGGCCGCGGCACTCCCGTGGTGCTGGTGGCGAGGAAGCCCGTGGACGGCGCCGACTCGGTCAACGCCGAGAACACCAGCGCCGCGGCCCGGCTCGCCCATCACCTCCTCGACTCCGGCGCGCAGACCATCCGGTTCGTCGGCGACCCCACCGCGACCACAGACGCCGCCGAGCGCTACGAGTCGCTTGCGGCGACGGCGGGCGCCCGCGGCGCCGACGTCACGGTCGAGGTCACAACAGGGTTCGGCGAGGACGCCGGCCTCCGGGTGGCCGCCGACGCCGTCTCCGGCTCAGGACTGCCCGACGCCTTCGCCTGCGCCAACGACGAGCTGGCCCTCGGCCTGTGGCTCGGACTACGCCAGGCGGGCGTCACCGTGCCCGACGACACCCTCATCTCCGGCTGGGACGACGTGATGGCCGCCCGTCATGCCGGTCTGACCACGGTTCGCCAGCCCATGCGCGAGCTCGGAGCCCGGGCGGCCCTGCTGCTCGACGAGCTCATCAAGCGCACCCGCGAGGTGCCAGTCCACGAGGTCCTCGCCACCGACCTGATCGTCCGCACGAGCACCACACCCCCAGGAGGAACCCGCCCATGAAACCCAACCGATCCACGACGGTCCGTGCCGTCGCCCTGCTCGCCGCTGTGAGCCTCTCGCTGGTCGCCTGCGGCCGTGACGAGGGAGGTGACGGCTCCGAAGCCCAGGGTGAGGCCGTCCAAGAGGGTGCGGCCACCGGCACCATCGAGGTGTGGGCGATGGGCACGGAGGGCGACGCCCTCGGTGACTTCGCTCAGGCCTTCAGCGAAGAGAACCCCGACGCCAAGGTCGAGGTGACCGCCATCCCGTGGGAGGCCGCGCACGAAAAGATCGCCAACGCGATCGCGTCGGGTGAGACCCCCGACGTCACGCTCGTCGGCACCACGTGGATGGGCGAGTTCGCCAAGTCCGGCGGCATCGACCCGATCCCCGAGGGCCTCGTCGACGAGGCCGACTTCTTCCCCGGCGCCTGGGGCTCCACCGAGGTCGGCGGCACGTCGTACGGCGTCCCCTGGTACGTCGAGACGCGCGTCCTCTACTACCGCACCGACCTCGCCAAGAAGGCCGGCTGGGACAAGGCTCCGGTCAGCTGGGACGAGCTGACCCAGTTCACCACCGACCTCCAGAGCAAGGGTGGTGCCGAGTACGGCATCCAGCTCCCGGCCGGCGGCACCGGCTCGTGGCAGACGTTCATGCCGTTCGCCTGGTCCAACGGCGCGGCGCTGACCAACGAGGACGGGTCCGAGTACACCATCGACTCACCGGAGATGACCGAGGCGCTCGAGTACTTCAAGACCTTCTTCGACGACGGGCTCTCGCCGACCCGCACGCTCGACGCCGGTGAGCTCGAGAGCGGCTTTGCCGACGGCACCTACGGCTCCTTCATCTCCGGCCCCTGGCACACCGGGCTGGTCGAGGACGCCGGCGTCACCCAGGACCAGTACGCCGTCGCGCCGCTGCCCGGCAAGGACAGCGGACCCGGCACCTCGTTCGTCGGCGGTGGTGACCTCGCGGTCTTCAGCGACTCCGACAACAAGGAAAGCGCCTGGAAGTTCGTCCAGTGGCTGAGCGAGCCCGAGACCCAGCAGGGGTTCTACGACCTGGTCGGCGACCTGCCGTCCGTGCAGTCCGCGTGGGACACCGGCGAGCTGGCCGACGACCCGCAGCTGCAGGTCTTCGGTGGCCAGCTCGACACGACGCAGGCTCCGCCCGCGGTGCCCACCTGGGACCAGCTGTCGGCGGCGATCGACAGCGAGATCGAGAAGGCGACCCGCGGCGACACGCCGGTCGACGAAGCGGTCTCGTCGATGCAGAAGCAGGCCGAGTCGATCGGCACCGGTCTGTGACATGAGCGCGCACGCGAGCACCCAGATCAGGGACAAGTCGACGCTACGGCACGTCGACCCCACGCGGCGGCAGCAGGCCGTCGCCGCGTGGGTGCTCGCCCTGCCGTTCGTGTTGGTGTTCCTCGCCTTCACGGCGGGGCCGCTGCTGACCAGTCTCGGGATGTCGTTCACCGACATGAAGCGCACCGACATCCGCAACCCGTTCGCGGTGGAGATCATCGGCATCGACAACTACGTCAAGCTCATTGAGGACCCGCTCTTCCGCAAGGTCACCCTCAACACCCTGCTCTACCTGCTGCTCGGCGTACCGCTGACCATGGCCGTCGCCCTGGCCGTGGCCGTCTTCATCAACAAGCTCAACCGTGCCAAGGGCTTCTTCCGGGTCGGCTACTACCTCCCGGTCGTGACCAGCATCGTGGCGGTCTCGGTGGTGTGGAAGTTCCTCTACCGCGACAACGGCGGGCTCTTCAACACCGTGCTCGGCTGGGTCGGCATCGACGGGCCCGGGTGGCTCGACAGCACCACGCTGGCGCTGCCCCTCGCTCGCGGTGATGTCGGTCTGGCGCGGCTTCGGCGCCCTGATGATCATCTTCCTCGCAGGTCTCCAGACGATTCCCAAGGAGATGAACGAGGCTGCCGAGATGGACGGGGCGACCGGGTGGGGCCGGTTCCTGCACATCACGCTGCCGATGCTGCGCCCGGTGCTGCTCTTCGGTGCCGTCCTCACCGGCATCGGCTACCTCCAGTTCTTCGAGGAGGCCTTCGTGATGACCAAGGGCGGTCCGCTCGACGCCACCAGGTCGGTCACCTACTACACCTACGACCAGTTCGGCTTCGGCAACTTCGGCTACGCCGCGGCGGCCAGCTATCTGCTCTTCCTGGCGATCGTGGTGCTGACCTACGTCCAGTTCCGCTTCCTCGGAGAGCGGGAGGAGAAGAAGTCATGACGGTCACCACCCGCGCCACCCCGACGGTCTCGGTCCCGGATACTGACGAACAGTTCGAGGCGCCCACGGCCCCTCGGGACGACCAGATCAACACTCCTGGCTGGATCTACGCCGTGCTCGGGGTCGGGCTGTTCCTCGTCGTCGTCCCGTTCCTATGGATGCTGGTCTCGTCGTTCAAGCCCGAGGCCGAGGTGCGCGCGGTGCCGCCCACCTGGTGGCCCGAGACGCTGACCCTCGACAACTACGACAGGCTCTTCACCCAGCTGGACTTCCCGACCTACTTCATGAACTCGGTGATCGTGGCCGTGGCCGTGACCGTGGGCAACATGGTCTTCTGCTCGATGCTCGGCTACGCCCTGGCGAAGCTGCAATTCCCGGGCAAGCGGGCTCTGTTCGTGATCGTGCTCGGCACGTTGATGGTGCCGTTTGTCGTCCAATTCGTCCCGCTCTTCGTGCTCACCACCAAGATGGGCCTGTCCAACACCCTGCTCGGCATGATCCTGCCGTTCGTGGCCGCGCCGTTCGGGGTGTTCCTGATGCGCCAGTACATCTCCAGTCTTCCCGACGAGCTCATCCAGGCCGCTCGCATCGACGGCGCCGGAGAGCTGCGGATCTTCGCCTCGGTGATCATGCCGCTGTGTGGGCCGGCCGTGGCCACGCTGGGCATCCTCACCTTCCTCGGCTCGTGGAACAGCTTCCTCTGGCCACTGGTCGTGGCCCAGACCGAGGACAAGTACACCCTGCCCGTGGCGCTGGCTCTCTACGCCGTCGGTCAGAACGCCACCCAGTACGGGCTGCTGCTCGCCGGGTCGGTCGTCGTGGTCCTCCCGGTCCTCGTGATCTTCCTGTTCCTGCAGCGCCACATCATGCAAGGCATCGCCATGACGGGCATCAAGTAGGCCGTCCCCTGATCCCCGCGCTCACTCTCGGAAGGAGCACCACCCCATGCGCTTGCACACTCCCATCGCCGGGATCCTCTCGGCCTCGGCCCTGGCCCTCGGCCTGTTGAGCGGCGCCGGCACTACTCCGGCGGCCTCCGGCACGGTCGGCCCGGCCGCTGCCCAGGCAGCCGAGCCCGACGTGCTTGACACCTACCTGCGCGACACCTGGAAGTCCTTCACCGCCATGGTCGACCCCGGCACCGGCCTGGTCTCCGACAACGTCGCCGGCAGCCTGGCCGGCAACAGCCGCGCGCACTACACCTCCCCGACCAACATCGGCGCCTACCTGTGGTCGACAACGGTCGCCGAGGACACCGGCCTCATCAGCCAGAAGGAGGCCCGCGCGCGGATCAAGCAGACGCTGAAGACCCTGGCCACGCTGGAGAAGCACGAGCCGTCGGGGATGTTCTACAACTGGTACGACCCGGTCAACGGCGACAAGCTCACGACCTGGCCCGACGGACGGCAGCGACGTCCACCCGTTCCTCTCCAGCGTCGACAACGGCTGGCTGGCCACGGGGCTGCTGGTCGTGGCCCGGTCCGACTCCACGCTCGCGTCGCGGGCCAACGCCATCCGCAACCAGATGGACTTCAGCTGGTTCTACGACGAGAACGCCGGCGCGAAGCTGACCGCCGACCAGCCCGTCGGCGGCCAGATCAGCGGCGGCTTCTGGGTCGAGCCAGCCGCCCGGCTGCTCGCAGCTCGTCGCCCTCAAGCCGGGCACCGACCCCGTCTACCAGACCTGCCACCGCTACGGCGCGTTCAACACCGAGCCGCGGATGGCGTCGTACCTCGGCATCGCCGCCGGCCAGATCCCGGCCAAGCACTACTGGGGTCCCGTCCGCACGTTCTACAACGACAACTGCGACTACGGCTGGACCGAGACCAAGCCGATCGGCTGAGTGGAAGACCTACGACGGCATCCCGGTCTTCGAGGGCGCGCAGCCCTACCGCGACATCAACGTCGTGCCGACCTGGGGCGGCAGCATGTTCGAGGCGCTGATGGTGCCGCTGTTCGTGCCCGAGGAGACGTGGGGCCCGCGCAGCTGGGGCGTCAACCACCCGCTCTACGTGCAGCGGCCAGATCGAGCACGGCCTCGACGACGCCCACTACGGCTACTGGGGCTTCTCGCCGTCCAACAACCCGGCCGGCGGCTACCGCGAGTACGGCGTCGACGCGCTCGGCATGGACGCCGGGAGCCCGGACGGTGGTGGCTACACCAGCGACCAGCAGCGCACGCTCTGGAACCAGCCCTACGAAGGCTGCCGTGACGGCGACCCGGTCCCGCCGACGACGTACGGCGACGGCGTGGTCACCCCGCACGCGTCGTTCCTGGCCTACCGCTACGCGCCGGACGCCGCGCTGGCCAACCTGGCCAAGCTCCGCGCGAACTTCGACGCCTACGGGCCCGGTGGCTTCTACGACGCCATCGCCGTCGGCAGCGGTCAGGTCAGCAAGCGCTACCTGTCGCTCGACCAGGGCATGATCATGGC
Source organism: uncultured Actinomycetota bacterium (assembly GCA_963762105.1). Taxonomy (GTDB): domain Bacteria; phylum Actinomycetota; class Actinomycetes; order Propionibacteriales; family Nocardioidaceae; genus Nocardioides. Next base: position 55,530 of record CAVXJG010000002.1, read on the forward strand.
CGCGCTCGGCAACGCGCTGGCCGGTGACGACATGCGCCGCTACGTCTCCCAGGGCGCGATGCAGGACAAGCTCGAGCCGCTGATGCGGCAGGAGGTCTTCTCGGCGGGGCCGCGTTGATCCGGCTGGCGCACGCTCCGACTGGGAGCAGCGGATCGGGCAGCGGAGCGGGGCCGCCTTCGGCGGCAACGCCCCGCGGCTCGACCCGCCCAAGGATCTGTGGGCCATCCCGGGGGCTCACCAGGTCACGCTCACCTGGGAGCCGGTGGCGGGTGCCATCGGCTACCAGGTGTACGCCGCCCCGGCGGCGGCCGGCCCGTGGGAGCCGCTCGACCACGCCGGTCGCGACGTGCTCGCCGTGCCCCATCCGCCGTACGCCGACACCACGGGGACGCCGGGGGAGTCGCGGTGGTACGCCGTGGCCTCGCTGTCCGACGTGCACGTCGAGGGCGACCGGTCCGAGCCGATCGAGGCAACGCCCCTCGCCGGCCCGCCCGAGGCCGTCACCCTGCGCGTCGACGCGACCGACGACCGAGGCGACCTGCCCCGGCCGTGGCGGCCGATGATCGGCAGCGAGCACCTCTCCCACATGCTCTCGACCGACACCAACGGTGGCCAGGTGATCGGCGAGGAGCTGACCTCAGCGCTGAAGGCCGCGCACGACGAGCTCGGTGTCACCCACGCGCGGGCCCACGCGATCCTCGGCGACGACCTCGGCGTCTACCGTGAGGTCGACGGCGAGCCGGTCCACGACTTCGCGGGCGTCGACCGGGTCTACGACCATCTGCGGTCGATCGGGCTCTACCCCGTCGTGGAGCTGTCGTTCATGCCTCACGACCTGGCCTCCGACCCGAGCAAGACCGTGTTCGACTACGCCGCCATCGTGTCGCCGCCGCGCGACTGGGACCGCTGGCACGCGCTCATCAGCGACCTGGTCCGCGCACCTCGCCGACCGCTACGGCCTCGACGAGCTGGTCGAGAACTGGTCCTTCGAGGTGTGGAACGAGGCCAACCTCGAGGTCTTCTGGTCGGGCACGCCCGAGGACTACCTGCGCCTCTACGACGTCACCGCCGACGCGGTCCGGTCGGTCGACGACCGCCTGCGGGTCGGCGGCCCGTCCTCGGCGGCCTCCGGCTGGGTCGAGGAGCTGCTCGCGCACGCCGAGCGGTCCGGCTCGCCGGTCGACTTCGTCACGACGCACACCTACGGCAGCCCGCCGCTGGACTTCCGGCCGATGCTGGAGCGCTACGGCCGCGAGGGCACTCCGATCTGGTGGACCGAGTGGGGCGTCACCCCGACGCACTTCAACGAGATCAGCGACGCCGTCTTCGCCGGCACCTTCCTGCTCCGCGGGATGGCGTCGTCGATGGACCGCATCGAGTCGCTGTCCTACTGGGTGGTCTCCGACCACTTCGAGGAGCTCGGCCGGCCGCCGGCACTGCTGCACGGCGGCTTCGGCACCCGCACCGTCGGCGAGCTGCGCAAGCCTCGCTGGTGGGCGCTGGCACTGCTCGAACGCCTGGGCCGGACCCGCGTCGGCCTCGAGCTCGACGGCGACGGGGCCGGCTCACTGGTCGAGGCGCTGGCCGCCCGCTCCGACGACGGCACCATCGGCATCCTGACCTGGAACCTCACGCTCGACCAGACCAAGGCCTCGGGTTCGCCCGACCTGGCCAGGCCGGTGGCCCTGTCGGTGACCGGCCTCGAGCCGGGGGCGTCGTACGTCGTCCACCACGACCGTGTCGACGACGACCACTCCGACATCGCGGCGGTGTGGGGCCGGATCAAGGATCAGGACCAGGACTGGCCGACAGCGGACCAGTGGGCGACCCTGCGCGCGGCCGACCGCCTCGATCCGCTCGGCCCCGACGAGACACTGGTCGCCGACGACGCGGGACGTCTCGAAGTCGTGTTCGACCTCCCGATGCCCTCGATGTCGAGCCTGACGTTTGCCCCCGCCTGAGGCCGGCCACCTGACACGATGGGCCCATGACCGAGCGGCTCGTCTTCGACGGAGACTGCGGCTTCTGCACGACCTGCGCCAACTGGCTGGCTCGCACCGGCCAGGTGGAGGTCGTGCCGTGGCAGTTCCTCGACCTCGACGCGGTCGGACTGAGCGCGGAGCAGGCGTCCACGTCGGTCTGGTGGCTCGTCGACGACCGCGCGGTCGAGCACTCCTCGCGGGCAATCGGTCGGGCGCTCATCGCCCGTGGGGCCCCGTGGTCCTGGGCCGGGCGAGTGCTGCTGGTGCCGTTCATCCGGCCGCTCGCCGACGCGGTCTACCGTCTCGTGGCCCGCTACCGCCACCGGCTGCCGGGCGGCACCCCGGCCTGCCGGCTCCGCTGAGCCGGCAGCGGCGCGAGGCGTGAACCCGTCAATGGCTGACTCCGGGTGTCTCAGGAGATAGATTCATCCCAGGCGACCACAGTGAGCGCTAGGCCGGGGGGCAGTGCCGCTCCAGTGGAAGCTCAGGCTGGAAACCGCCTCGGCAGGTGATGCCGAGGCGGTTCCAAGTCTTTCGAGCAGGCGAGGCTCGCTCATGGTCCCGCCCCCTGGGGACCACTGAGCGGCGCCCACCTCAGGTGAACAGGCTGACCCCGCCCGGACCGACCAGCAGCGCGGTCAGGATGATCACAATCCCCCAGAGCACCTGTCCGCGCATCAGCAACCCGAGCCCGCTGACCGCCAGCATGACGGCGAAAATCCACAGGAACAATGCCATCGGGCACTCCCTTCGACCCCCGTTTGGAGAGGCGTGTCGACTCGTCCCCTCGACCCCGGCGAACCGGACTCCTGAGAGGTCTCGCGCATGGCGCGCGAACCGGCAAGTGTCCTCCCAATGCGCTGCGCTCGCTGCAGCAGACGTGGTCTTGTCTAGCCCGGGCGCGGCGGTTGAGGACGTCGAGATCCCCGCGATCCGAACTGACGTCGCCGAGCTCTGTCGTCTGCGGCCTTGGCGGCCCGGTCGGCCCCGTTCATGCTCGCGGTTTACGTCGGCCGATCAGTTCGACGGGCGCACCGGAAACTGACATGTCGGCGACGACGCCGCGGTGGGTTGTCAGCGGGGGTGTGACTTGCGGGGGTCTCCCGACCGCTTGGCGGCACGGTCCGCCGCGGTCGGCTTGTGCCGGCCGTCCCACCAGCGCCACGCCGCCGTTACCACGATCGCGCCGACCAAAGACCCGATGATGCCGCTCGGCCTCAGGTCGAGGCCGTCACCGGACAGCAGGCTGATCAGCAACCCACCGATGAACGAGCCCACGAGTCCGGCCACGATCGCCATCGTCCAGTCGACTCTGCCGCCCTTTCGTCCGAGGACCAGCTGGGCCCCAGCACCGACGAGCATGCCGAACAAGATGATGGCGAGGATCAGCATGCGCCAAGGATAGCCACGTAGCCCCGCTGGAGTTCAGACGTCCACGTCAGGTCCGGCTCAGGTGCTCGGGATGCCGGCCCGCAGCTTCCGACATGCGCGAGATCAGCGCGACGACGATGGCTGCCAGCGACTCGTGCGCCTTCAGCGCCAGACGACGTGGTTTTCGAAGGTGGCGTCGTCAATGACCTGCTTCACTTCGGTTCCGTCGGCGTTCATGACGCAGATGTCTTCGGTCGTGCGGTGGTCGAGGCCGCAGGCGAAGACGACGCGGCTGCCGTCGGATGAGTAGTCGGGCTTGAAACCGTGCAGGTGGTCGGTCGACCCGAGCAGCAGAGCCGGCTTTCCACCGGCGGCGGGCACTGTCCAGATCCCCTCGCCCTTGTTGCTCGGCGCGTCGTCGTCGTTCTCGATGTTGTAGATGATCGTGCGGCCGTCGGGCGACCATCGCGCATGCTCGACGATGTGCTGCCAGGGTGTCAGCCGGCGTACGTCGGAACCGTCGGCGGCTGCGACGTGGACGGCCCTGGTGTCGCCCGCGTCGTGTCGGTACCTGACGAACACGATCTGCGTTCCATCCGGTGAGAACTCGGCCTCACTGTCGTCCCCACCGCCGTCGGCGAGCCGGAGCGGATGCTGCTCGGAGCCGTCGCTGTTCATCAGCCAAAGGCCCGTTCCGCCGAAGCCGGGGTCGTCCACGTGCACGTCGGCGTGGGCGTAGATGATGCTCCCTCCGTCGGGAGAGTAGTCGGCCGCTTCGTTGTACCCCACTCCCTCGGTGAGGAGAGTGAGGTCGCTGCCGTCGGGTCGGATGGTCGCGATCTGCTCGTCACCGTGCTCGTCGGCGAAGTCGAAGAGAAGCAGCCTGCGGTCCGGGCTCCAGTCCGGGAACCAGGCCACCTGGTCACCAACTGGCGCGGGGTCGCTCCCGTCGATGTTGGCCGTCCACAGGAGCGGGTGGGTGTTGTCGATGGCCCATCGCGTGAACGCGATCCGATCGTCCCCTGCGGCCTCGGGCAGCTCCGACTCGGACGGGGCGGCTGCGGACGCGCTCGGCTCCGCGGCCTCGGGCAAGTCCGACTCGGACGGGGCGGCCGCGGACGCGCTCGGCTCCTCCGTCGGCGCTTCTGACGACGAGGTGCATGCCGAAAGCGCGACGAGCGCCACCGCTATCGACCAGGCCCAGGAGCCCGGCCACTTTGTGGGTAGCACCGGCCCCACCTCCTGTTCGCGGGCCACCACAGGACCTCGATTGTCTCGACCCCACCAGTGTTCGGGAATCGCTTGAGTCGGGCGGTCTAGAGCACCGCTGCCGTGCGTCAATCGCGACGTCGGCCTCGGTCGGTGCGAGCGAGGGGCCCTGGCTCCCCGATTTGTCTTTCCCGCTCGTCGGAGCCGTGCCATGATGGCGACGTCGCTTCGACACCTAAGTCGGGGGGGTTGTGGGAGTCGGCGACAGGGGTGTCCACGGGGGAAGAGTCGGACTCTGCCGCTCGTTTCAACACAGGGAAACGGGCGGCTTTCTCTCGTCGTGGGCGGCCCCAGGCACAAGCCTTTCTTTACCTTCGAGCGGGACGTAGCCTGGAGTTGCTCGTCATCTCGGGTATCCCCCGTACTTGGGGTGACGAGGATGGGGAGGGAATTCCCGTCAACGCCCCGTCGCCGGCGCGCAGGTGACGGGGCGTACTCGAGCCCGGACCTCGAACGGCCCCCGGGGGCAAGTCCCCCCGGCCATACCCCCGGGGACCGCGATCATCCCTACCCCGTTCGATGGCGAGATATTCCGGTGACCCTAGGCACTCTCTCCTCGACGTTGTACCCGACGCGGGGCTGCCGGAGACGGTCCGCTTGATCGGAGAAGTCCAGCAGGGACCGGTTTGGAATGTCCCCCCGGCGCCCAACAATCCGGCGCCCGGAGCGGAGCGCCCGCTGCAAGGGGACTGGACATCGGCTGCAAGTCCCCCCTCAAGGCGGAGGTCGCACCGTAGGCTCGCGCCCGTGCCGCAAGTCGAGATCGGCGTACTCGGAGCGCTGCGGGTCACCGTCGAGGGCGTGCCGGTCGAGATCTCCGGTCCACTCCCGAGGCGGCTGTTGGCTGTACTCGCCAGCTCCGTCGGTCACACCGTGCCGGTCGACCGGATCACCGATGCGGTGTGGCGTGGTGAGCCTCCGCCCGGGGCCACCCAGACGTTGCAGTCCCATGTGGCCCGACTGCGGCGACAGCTTCCTGACGGCACCATCGAGACGTGCGCCGAGGGCTACCGGCTGCACGCGGAGGTGGACGCGGAGGACTTCGAGCGGGCGCTGGCCCGCGGCGACACCGACCGCCTGGTCGCGGTGCTGGGTGCCTGGCGCGGACCGGCGTACGACGGGCTGGCAGACGACGGCTTGCTCGCCCGCGAGTCCGATCGACTGGAGGCCATGCGCACCGATGCCGTCGTCCGGGTTGCCCGGGCACGCGTGGACGCCGATCGTCTCGACGGTCTGAACACCCTCCTGGACTCGGCCCTCGCCGCGCAGCCCACGCGGGAACCCCTGTGGGAGCTGCTGGTGCTCGTCTTGTACCGGCAGGGCCGCCAAGCCGACGCGTTGACGGCGTACCAGCGCGCCCGCCTGGCGCTGCGCGAGGAGCTCGGCGTGGACCCGGGCGAGCGGCTACGCGACCTGGAGCATCGGATCCTGACACGTGACCCCACGCTGCTTCCGTCGCCGGACCGCAGCGAGACGAGCTCGCAGCGGCGGCGGGTGACCGTGCTGGTCATCGAGCCGATGGAGGCCGATGACGAAGCAGCCGAGGACCTTGCCGCGGAGCGCAGAGCCCTCCACGAGCTGATCGCCGGCCACGGCGGCACCGCGCTCTCCTCACCGGGTGCACTGGTCTATGCCGCCTTCGGCACACCCCGCGTCCACGAGGACGACCCGCAGCGCGCCTTGAACGCCGGGCGCACGGCCCTCGGTCGGAGACTCGCCCGGCGGGCCGGGCTGGCCACCGGCCCTGGGGTCGTCGACGAGGAGGGCGTCCTCGTCGCCGGCACCTCGGTGGCCAGACGTGCGGAGGCGCTCTGCCTGGCAAGCAAGGCCGGCCGCCTGGAGGCCGATGATCCGACCAGTGCCGTGCTGAGGGCGGCCCGCGGTGCCGAGCCGTCGCACTTCGTGGGCCGGCAGCTCGACCTGGCGGATCTGGACGAGGAGTTCCAGCGCTCCGTCGTCCGCGGACGCTCGCAGCTGGTCACGATGGTGGCCGAGGCGGGGATGGGCAAGAGCAGGCTCGCCCGTGAGTTCCTGCGGATGCTGCCGCCAGACGTGCACGTCGTCAGCGTGCGCTGTCCGGCGTACGGCGAGGCCGCGGGGCGACAGGTCATCGCCGAGCTGGTCGGGCGAGACATCGAGGAGGGCCAGCCGAGCCGCTACGACGCGTTCCGGTTCGGCTTCGAGGAGCTTGCCCGGATGGCCGGCGGACGACCGCAGGTGGTGCACGTCGACGACCTGCACTGGGCCGACGACCTGCTCGTCGACTTCCTCGGCGGGTTGCTGGAGCACTCCGCGAGTCGGCCGTTGCAGGTGCTGGTCGCTGCTCGCCCGGAGCTGACGACATCTCGGCCCGACTGGGGATCGCGCGCACCTGCGGCCCGCACGATGCGGCTGGCTCGGCTCAGCGACGAGGAGATCGCGGAGCTGGTGCGCGAGCTCGGTGGTGACCAGGCCGTGGTGGCGCGGACCGGCGGCGTCCCGCTGCATGCCCTGGAGCTCACCCGGATAGTCGGCGGAGCAACGCCCGACTCGCTCAGGGCGGTGGTGGCAGCCAGGATCGACACGCTGTCGCGGTCCGCCCGGGAGCTGCTGGTGGATGTCTCGGTCGTCGGCGACGTCGTGGTGCCCGAGGCGGTCGCATCGATCGCGAGCGTCCCGGTGGACCGCGTGGGCGGCCTGCTCGACGAGCTCGTCGCGCGTGACTTCCTGCGACGTGACGAGGAGGGGTTGCGCTTCTCGCACGACGTGGTCCGCGAGACGGCGTACGCCACTCTGGTGCGCCGTGACCGGGCTCGCAAGCATCTGGCCGTCGCCGCCTGGGCGAGCAGGGCCGAGCACCAGATGGGCAACGCCTGGTGGGCTTGGCACGCCCTCACCGGCGCGGATCTGGCCGAGGCGGCCGGTGCGCCGGCGATGGTCGAGGAGAGCCAGCCCCTGGTGTACGCCGCGGCGATCGCAGCCGGCAAGGACTCGCTGTTGTTCGACAACCGGACCGCGCTCCGCTTCTTCGAGCGCGCTCTCGCCGCTGCCTCACCCGACGGCCTCGACGAGGCCTGGGCACAGGCGCTGGCCGGCGTCGCCCAGCACGAGCTCCGTCGGTTCGTCGAGGCCGACGAGCTACTCACGGCCGGCGTATCCGGCCTCGGGGGTGAGGCCGATGAGTGGCGAGCCGTCGCGCTGGGCTTCCTGACGAGTGCGCGATTCGGACTCGGGACCGACTTCGAGGGCGCCGTCGCACTGCTCAGAGAGGGCCTGACCGAGGTCCCCATGACCGCTGCATCTATGTTCGGCTACTGCATGGACGGGGTCTGCGAGCTGGTCAGGCAGACGCCGGACGGCTTCACCGCTTCCCTGGCGATCGCGGAACGCCACCTCGCTCAGGCGGACGCGCTCGGCCTCCGCGACCACGCCGGGACGCTGCACACCGTGCGCGGCCGAGCGCGGGTGGGGCTCGGCGACGGCGACGGGATCGACGAGATGATCATGGGTGTCGAGCTCGCCGAGCTTCACGATCGGCCGATGCTGGCGGTGGTCGCGCGCATCTATCTCTCGGCCTCGATGCACCACTGGCGTGGACCCGCGGCTGAGCTCGCCGCCCGCGAGGCGATGGAGGACTGGGCGGTCGCGCACAACTCGCACTGGTCCGTCTCCTACAGCATCGCGGAGCGGGTGCGGTGCCTGGCCGAGCTCGGCCGGTGGCGTGAGGTGGTGGCCCTCGCCGACACCGTCGACCTGGCCGAGGCACAGCCACGCTGGGCGGCGGTCCAACGGGCGTTGGCGTTGCACGAGCTCGGCGAGCTCACCCTCGCCGACGTCGAGCTCGTACGCCGTACCCCCCCGGCCAGTGACGACGACCTTCGTCACGTCCTCGGCACGATGCTGGTGGAAGCGATCTGGGACCCGGACAGGGTCGATGATCTGGTGGACGGTCTCGGCGACCTGACGTCGTACGCCGAGCGCGACGGCGCCGTCGAGCTGCTGCCGCGGCTCATCCGGTTGGCCCCCCACCGCGACTACGCCGTGCTCCGGCGAACCGATGAGTCGTCCCCGCTCGCTGCTGCGCTCACCCCGCACATCAACGGCCTCGTGGAGCGCGACCCGGCGTTGCTGCTGCTCGCCGCCGAGCGCTGGCGCGCGCTGGGGCAGCCGGTCGAGGCGGACCTCGCCGACGCCGACGCGGCTGCCGTGTCCGCCGGCGCGCGTTGAGGCAGGCCGCCACCTTGCAGCGCCGCTTCAGCGGCCTTGCAGCGGCTCTTGGTGTGCTCGGTTCACCGGGCCCGGTGGGCCCCTCGACCAAGGAGCGATCCATGAGCAAGACCTGGTTCATCACCGGCACCTCGAAGGGCTTCGGGCGGGTGTGGGCGGACGCCGCCCTGGGCCGCGGCGATCACGTGGTCGCCACGGCCCGACACCTGGAGGCGATCGAGCCGCTTGCCGACAAGTACGGCGACCTGGTGCTGCCGCTGCGACTGGATGTCACCGACCGGGCGGCCGTGTTCGCCGCCGTGCAGCGGGGCGCAGCGCACTTCGGAGGCATCGATGTCTTCGTCAACAACGCCGGGTACGGCTCGTTCGGCACCGTGGAGGAGATCAGCGAGGCCCAGGTCCGCGCGCAGCTCGAGACAAACTTCTTCGGCGCGCTGTCGGCGATCCAGGCGGTCCTGCCGATCCTGCGGGAGCAGGGTCACGGACACATCGTGATGGTGTCCTCCCAGCTCGGCCAGGTCTCCATGCCGTGGGGCGGCCTCTACGCCGCGTCGAAGTGGGCACTCGAGGGCCTGACCACCGCGCTGGCAGCCGAGGTGGCGCCGTTCGGCATCGCGGTCACGTTGGTCGAGCCGGCGGGCTACTCCACGGGCTTCTACGACACCGACGCCATGGTGGTGGCGCCGCGGATGTCGGCGTACGCCGCCCTGCACGAGCAGCTCCAGCAGATGATGGCGACCATCGAGTGGGGCGATCCCGCGGCCACCGCCGACGCGATCCTCGCTCTGGCCGACGCTGAGCAGCCGCCGCTGCGGTTCCTGCTGGGCCGAGGGCCCTACGAGTGGATCACCGGTGACTTCGCCGCCCGCACCGCCGACTACGACGCCTGGCGCCAGGTCTCCGAGGCTGCGTTCTCGGGGTGAGCCGGCGGTGTGGTCAGTTCCCCGTGCGCAACGTGGATGCGTACTTCTTCCAAGGCCGCTCGATCAGCGGTGAGCCCGGGCGAACCCCACCACGAGGAGATGCATCCACGCACACGTTCTACATGGAGTGCCGGGCCGCAAACCGCGGGATGCCCAGCGGGCGCCTGTCAGTAGGGAGAGGTGGCCAGCAGGGTCAGCAGGCGACCGACCTCGGCGGCCACTACTTCGCGCCCCGGCCCGAGATACTGACGGGGGTCGATCAGCCGCTCGTCGAGCAGGGCCCCACGGACGGCCGCAGCCATCAACGCGTTGAGGTGGGTGGCGATGTTGATCTTGGTCATCCCGAGCTCCACAGCGGCCCGAAGGCCGTCGTCCGGCACGCCGGACGAGCCGTGCAGGACCAGGGGGACGGACACCGCGGCGGCGATCTCGGCGATCAGGTCGTGGTCGAGCTCGGCGTCGCGGGTGAGCATCGCGTGCGAGGACCCGACCGCCACCGCGAGCGCATCGACCCCGGTCTCCAGGACGTACGTCGCCGCCTCGTCCGGCCGGGTCCGGGCGCCGGGCGCGTGCACGCCGTCCTTGCCGCCAATCTCACCGAGCTCAGCCTCGACCCACACGCCGGCGGCGTGCGCCTCGACCGTCATCTCGCGGGTTGACCGGACGTTGGACGCGTGCGGCTGCGCCGAGGCGTCGTACATCACCGACCCGACCCCGAGCGCCACCGCCTGACGGACCAGCCCCGCGTCGGTGGCATGGTCGAGGTGGACGACCACCTCGGCCGACGACTCCTCGGCGACGGCGAGGCAGGCCAGCGCCAGAGGCACCAATGACCGGTGGTACGCCGCGGTGTTCTCGGACACCTGCATGATCACGGGGCGGTTCGCCGCCTCCGCGCCCGCGACGATCGCCTCGGCGTGCTCGAGCTGGATCACGTTGAAGGCGCCGATCCCGGTCGGGCTGCCGGCATGTCGGGCGCGCCGGGCGAGGTCTGTCATCGCGACGAGAGTCATCGGGTTCCTTCGGTCGTCAGCGGCTGAGCGGCGACGCCGGTCCGGAGCCGGAGATAGAGCGGCACGTCGACGACGCCCGCAACCGGCGCGGCCACGGCGGTGGCGGCCAGCGCCACGGCCTCCTCCGCCACGGCCACCGGGGAGTGGCCCGCGGCCAGGCCCCGCGCAACCGCCGCGGTCGCCGCGTCGCCGGCACCCGTCGCGTTTCCCGTGACGCCGGGGACGGCGGGCACATGCCAGGACCCCTCAGAGGTGGTCAGCACGAGGCCCTCGGCACCCCGGGTCGCGAAGACCATCGACGGGCCGCGCTCGAGCAGGCGGCGTGACGCGTCCGCGACCTCGACGAGACTGCGCGAGGGACCGCAGAGCTCGGCGAGTTCCTCGGCGTTGGGCATCAGCACCACCCCGGGGCCGTCGGCGGCGAGCCCGAGGGCCTCGCCCGCTACATCGAGCACGCAGGGGAGACCGTGCTCCCTTGCCAGCCGGGCAAGCGCCACCGGGAGCGCTGGGTCCACGCCCGGGGGGAGGCTGCCCGACACGACCAGGCAGTGTGCGTCGACCAACAGCCGGGCGACCTCCGCCTCGAGGGCGGCCGCCGCCGCGACCGGGTCCCGCGGCGCCACCCCCGGCTCCCAGAGCGATGTGGTCGGACCGTGCGAGATGGCGAGGGTGCTGCGTACGCGGGGAAGGGCGGCGACGAACGCCGCGCGGACGCCGATCCGCTCCACGTCCTGGCCGAACCCGGTCGTGGCCAGGCCTGTCGCGATGACCGGCGTCCCGAGCGAGGCGAGGACGGCGGCCACATTGACCCCCTTGCCGCCGGGCCGGCGGCGGACCGTCGACACCCGGTGCACCTCGCCGGGGCTCAGCGAGGCGACCTCGTAGGTCACGTCGTACGCGGGGTTCGGTGTCACGGTGACGATCACGAGACCCACGCCCCGCCACGCAGCGCCGTGCTCATGCCTCCACGGCCCAGCCGTCGAACGCGAGCAGGCCGGCACCCACGACGCCGGCTCGGCGGCCGTGCACGGCGGCGGTGACCGCCGGGGCGGTCACCACGCGGGCGCGCTCCTCGAGCGCAGTGCGGAGGGGATCGAGCAGGAGAGCCCCGGCGTCGCTGAGCCCGCCGCCGATCACTACGCGCTCGGGGCTCACGAGGAGCGACACCGCGGTCAGGGCGTCCGCGAGCGCCTCGACGGCCTCGGTCCAGACGGTGCGCGCCGCCTCGTCGTTGCCGAGCCGGGCGGCCACGGCACCGGCACCGTCGACAGCCCGGTTGGTGAGGGCGGTGTAGCGGCGCACGATGGCCGAGGCCGACGCCACCGCCTCGAGGCAGCCGTCGCCGCCGCAGGCGCAGCGGACCCCAGGGCGTACGGCGAGGTGGCCGATCTCCGCGGTCTCGCCGCGGTGCCCCCGCAGCAGGTGCCCGCCGGAGACGACGGCGGCTGCGATGCCGGTGCCGATGGGCACGAACACGAGGTCTTCGATGCCGTCGTGGGCGGCGGCACGGTGCTCGGCCACGCCCCCGGAGGCGACGTCGTTTCCGATGCGCACCGGCAGCGACCAGGTCGTTTCGAGGTGATCCACGAGCTCGAGGTCGCGCCACCCGATGTTCGCGCTGTACGACGCGATCCCGGCGTCGGCGTCGACGATTCCGGGAACGACCACGCCCGCACCCACAATCGTCCGGGTTCCGGCGCGGTCGAGCAGTTCTCGCCCGAGCGCCGCGACCGCTGCGCGGGCCTCGCGCCCGGGGGGAGTCGGGGCCGAGGCGGCATGTGCCACCGCGCCGCTGCGGTCCACCAGCTCGCCCTTGATGGTGGTTCCGCCGACGTCGAACGCCAGGGCGAGTTCTGAGGTCACGAGTCCAGAATGATCGATCGGGCCAGTCCCCGGGGACGGTCGGGGTCCAGACCCCGGTCGGCGGCCCGCAGCACGCAGAGTCGGTGCACCCTGACCAGCTCAGCAAGGCGCGTCGATCCCGGAGTCGATGAGGGTGGCCCCGGTCGCGGTCACGTCGGCGGCCAGGCCCGGGATCAGTGGCCCGAACGCCCACACCACCCGGCCGGGCGCCGCGATCGAGATCGGCCCGTGGCGGTACTCGGTCTGGTACCAGGCGTCGGTCCATGACTGCGTGGCCTCCTTGAGCTTCAGGGCTGCCTCCTCGGCGACGCCGTAGGTCCAGCCCATCCCGACGAAGCTGACCTGCTCCGCGTCCCGCACCTCGTCGAACCAGCGCTCATCGAGGTCGAGGACCGACTGCGCCTGTTCGGCCACGGGCCCGAGGTCCTCGCCGAGGTGCCAGCGCAGCAGCGCCAGCGCCGTGGTCGCGGTCCGGGACTGCACCACGGACTGCTCGTCGACGAACTCGAGCGAGATCACCACGCCCAGATCGGCGATCGGTGTCTTCGGGTCGGCGGTGATCACCGTGACCGGGACCCGTGCCGCCAGGCCGTCGAGAGCTCGGAGGATCTCGGTGGTGGTGCCGGACCGGCTGATCGCCAGCACCCGGTCGTAGGGGCGACTGAGCATCGGGTCGCCGCCGGGCCAGGCGTCGGTCTCGCCAAGTCCGGCCTTCTCGCGCAGCGCGGCGAAGGCCCGGGCGACGTACAGCGACGATCCACAGCCGATCACCGCCACCCGCTCGCCGGGCTGGGGGAGCACGGCGGCGTGCTCGCGGGCGAGGTCGCGCGCCGCCAGCCAGGCCGCAGGCTGGGTGGCGAGCTCGGTCGCGAGGTGGCCCGGGGCTGCGATGGTGGTGCGAGGAACTGTCACTGACCAAGGATGGATGGTGGTGATTGATTCTGTCAATATCATTGACTTTGCGATCAAAAACAATCACGGTGAGGGAATGGCAAGAGCCCGGGTACGCGCGACCACGCTCACCGTCGTCGGGTCCCTGCTGGGCGAGCCGAACCCGCTGCCCCGGTTCACGCCGCTGCGCGCGCTGCCCACGTCCAGCCCGGAGGACGACGCACCCGCCGCGATGCGGGAACGGATGGAGTACGGACGCCTCACCTCGCCCCTGCCTTGCGCCGTGTACGACGGCTACGACCGCGCCGACCGGCCGGTCGAGCTCCCCGCGATCGAGCTCGACAACGGTGTCCTCCGCGCCGTGGTCCTGCCCACCTTGGGCGGGCGGGTGTGGTCCTTGCTCGACCAGCGCCGGGGACGCGAGCTTCTCTTCGTCAACCCCCGCCTGCGGTTCGCGAACTTCGGGCTCACCGACGCCTGGTTCGCTGGCGGCATCGAGTGGAACCTCGGCTCCACCGGCCACACCACATTGAGCAACCGGCCGATGCACGCGGGCGTCGTACACAGCGCGGACGGCGACGTCCTCCGGTTGTGGGAGTGGGAGCGCACCCGCGACCTGGTGATGCAGGTGGACCTCTGGCTCCCGGCCGGGTCCGACCGGCTGCTGGCCTCGGGGCGCGTCGTGAACCCCGACCCCGAGCCCAAGCCTCTGTACTACTGGACCAACGTCGCGGTTCCGGAGACCGATGACACCCGGGTACTCACGACGGCCGACCACGCCTGGCGCACCCACTACGACGGGACCCTGCGCCGGGTCGCATGGCCACATCCCGACGACGAACTCGTCGACGTGAGCTACCCCGGCCGGGCAGCCCATTCTGCCGACTACTTCTTCGACGTGGCGGGCCGGACCGGTGCGCACCTGGTCGCGGTGGAGCCCGACGGACGTGGCTTCTCGCAGACCAGCACCAGCGAGCTGACCGGCCGCAAGATGTTCCAGTGGGGCCGCGGCCCCGGCGGGCGACGTTGGCAGGAGTGGCTGGGTGGCGGCCGCTACGCCGAGGTCCAGGCCGGGCGCTGCACCACCCAGCTCGAGCACGACCGGATCGACGGCCACCACGCCGTGGCGTGGACCGAGTCCTTCGGTGCCGTCGACCTCGACCCGGACGCGTGCATCGCGGAACACTCCCGCGCCGCGGCACACGCCCGGGACGCTGTGCTCGCGGCGGCGCCGCCGGAGCTGCTGCGCCGACGGCACAACGGCTGGCTCGCGGAGGTGGCCGATACGCCGGTCGACGAGACGCTGTCCGTGGGCTCCGGGTGGGGCGCGGTCGAGCTGCGACTGCGTGCCGGCCAGGCGAGGATTCCGGCGGGCCTGCTCTTCCCGGACGTCGACGACGACAGCCGCACGGCGCGGGCGCTCGTGACGGCCGACCGGGCGGCGCTCGACCGCACCGCGGAGGGTCCGTCGATCCCTCCGGTCTCCGACCGCTGGCGTGACTTGCTCGAGGAAGTCGACGGCCACTGGTGGGTCGACTACGCGCGGGCCGTCAACGCCCACCTGCGCGGAGACGCATCGGCAGCAACGCACGCCTACCGAGACTGTCTCGAGGTTCGAGAGCATCCCGCCGCGCTGCGTGGACTTGCCCTGCTCGAGGCGGACGCCGGACGATACGAAGCCGCAGCCGACCTGCACGCCCGCGCGACCCGGACGGCTCACGGGGCCCGCCCGTTCGTCACCGAGGAGCTGCAGCTGCTGCTGCGCGCCGGACAACCCGCCGCGTGCCTGCGGCTCGTCGGCCAGCAACCGCCCGACGTACGCCGGCACGGGCGGACGCGGCTGCTCGAGGCGCAGGCCCTCCTCGCGGCCGGCTCGCCCACGGAGGCAGCCGCGATCCTCGACGACCTGACGGTCGAGGACCTCGCGGAGGGCGAACGCGTGCTCGGCGACCTCTGGCAGGCGCTGCATCCAGGCACCCCGATCCCGCGGCATCTCGACTTCCGGATGACGGAGACATGAGATGAGTGCCGAGGTCGACGCCCAGTTGGTGGCTGGGGGAGCAGAACGATCAACTTCGAGCACTGAGGAGCGCGCAGTGTCCAGGCATACCCGACTTGACACGATCCTGGACATGCTGTCCCAGAAGGGCAACCTCGACGTCGAAGGTCTGGTGGAGGCCCTCGGGGTCTCGGCTGCGACCGTGCGCCGCGACCTCGACTCCCTGGCAGAGCAGCAGCTGCTCACCCGCACCCACGGTGGCGCCGTGCCCACGGCCGCGTCGTACGAGCTGCCCCTGCGCTACAAGGCGAACCGGTTCGTCGACGCCAAGCAGCGGATCGCGCGGACCTGCGCGGCGATCGTGCAGCCCGGGCAGGTCATCGGCCTGAACGGCGGCACCACGACCACCGAGGTGGCTCGCGCACTCGTACGCCGCTCCGACCTAGCCGCACGCGAGGACGGGCCGGCGTTCACGGTGGTCACCAACGCCCTCAACATCGCTACCGAGCTCGCCGTACGCCGGCACGTCAAGATTGTGGTGGTGGGCGGGGTAGCCCGACCGCAGTCCTACGAGCTGATCGGTCCGCTCGCGGAAAGCGCCCTGCGCCGGGTCAACCTCGACCTGATGTTCCTCGGCGTGGACGCAATCGACGTCGAGCACGGCGCCACCGCAGCGCACGAGGGCGAGGCCAGCGTCAACAGGCAGCTGGCCGCCCGCGCCCGCCGCGTGGCCGTCGTTGCGGACCACTCGAAGGTCGGGCACAGTGCGTTCGCCACCATCTGCCCGATCGGCGACATCGACCTGCTCGTGACCGATGAAGGGCCCTCCTCCGACCTGGCCTCCGACCTCGCTGCCCACGACGTCGAGATCTTGCTCGCCGAGTAGCCGTGATGGCGGTGCCGACTGGCGGAATCCCTGCGGACTACAGCGACGCAGTTCAGACAAAAGCCTAGGTCAGAGGCCTAGAGCGGCCTAAATGTCGTAGTAGAGCTCGAACTCGCCCCGCGTAGGTGACTAGCGGTGACGGTGTGAGGAAAGTGCCTCCCACCTGCACAGACGTCGATCCGGACCGTTGGCATCCGTTGACCGTTTGTGAACGTCGTAAGGACAACGTGAGGACAATCGAGATGGATAGACACAAGTGCAGGGAGTGCGGCGACCCGATCCCGAACGGTCACGCGCACTTCCGATCAGAGAACTTTCGGCAGGTCTATTTGTTGGTCCTCGGCAAGACCTGAAGTGGCTGGTCCCGAGTGTCTTCGCGCTGACAGTCAGCGACAGTGAAGTGGAGGACGATGGGGACATGAAGGCGCTCTGCATCGTCTTGCCACACAAGTCAGCGCCAGACGGAGGAGGTGGGCGACATGCCCGATGACCGCGACTGGGACCCGGGTGAACCTAGCGCTTTCTCCTTCCTATACAAGAACGCCAATGACCCCACGGACCCGGGCAAGCCCGAGCACCATGCGACCTGGCTCCAAACCCTGCGCATCCCGCTCATCGCCCTGGCCCTCGGCGTGTTCCTCGCCTTCGTGGGACCGGTGCCCGGGCTGGGAGCGCTGATCATCATCTGCGCCACAATGGCGGCAGCCGTGGCGGCGATCATGCACCTGATCGGCGGCTGACTCGGACGTCGGAGGTCCCCAGGCGTAGGCGTGGCCCCCGAAAAGGTGCCACAACGTTAGGTATTTCTCGGGTGTTGCGACTCTCTAGTGCCAGCTCTGCGGCTCGTCGTAGGCTCCGAATCGCAGGCCCCGAAGGGGGCCGCTGGCGTGGCTCCGGAGAGACAACCCGCCCGCGCTTCCGAGAGAACCGCCCACCCGAGCCCGAGCCGGGTGGGCGGTTTCGTCATGTCTTCGCGGCGCCGGTGGACCGCAGACCCAAACTGGGGGTATGCCGTTATACCCGTGAGGGTGAAGTCGCACAGGGCGCCTGCGTCTTACTGTTTGGATTGCCTCGCTCCGAACTTCCTCTCACAGGCGGAGTGGGGCCCACCTTGGCGAGGACCTCAAGCAGCGATTCTCGTCGAAGGGGGCCGCCCCAGCACGCACGCTAACCCGGCGGCCCCGGCGCCCTACCGCTCCCGTAGCGGTAGGGCGCTTTCACGTTCGGCGCCGTGTGGTGGGCGGAGAGCCTTACCCGTGCTCGAGATGCGCTGCGGGCAGCCACACCTCGGCCGGCTCCCAGCGGTCATCCTCGAGGACAGGCAGCACCACGCGGCCCTGCCAGACCTCGCCGACCTGGCGCCACTCCAACAGGAGCGCCGGGCGTCGGCCATGCTCGTCGGTCACCCAACAATGTCGCAGCCGCTCGAGTGGGGTCGGCCCCACCGGTGTCGGCTGCTCGCCGCGGGTCGCCGCGATCCGCTCGGCCATCGTGCCGTAGCTGTGCCCGCCCCCGCTTGTTCATGCCTGGTCGCACCCCGCGCGCAGGGGGCCTTCTGGCCCTACCCCTTGGGATCGTGCGGACTTAAGTTGTTAGCTCGGGTCAAGTTTTCGGTGGCCTGACGGCGTGGGGGAACGCCAGACCAGGACCGTCTCCCGGTGACATGGGGGATTGCCGGAGACGGTTCGCTTGACCAGAGCCGTGAAGCGTCGGACAGTTGTGGCCAGGCCAGGGCACGGCCCAACCCCCCCGAGATGGGTAGGACGCCCGGCCCGGACCCCGGTGGTCCTCGGGGCGTCCCCCGTCCTTGTGATCGCCGGGGTATCCCCCCGAGCGGGTTTCCTGGCGCTGCGACAGGGCCTCACATCTGTCCGATCGGCCAATTGACCGTCGTCACCCGGCGCCGCAAAATCGGTCGCAGGCGGCGCGCACGAAGGTAGACACGGGGGCTGCGGGCCGCCAGGACCCCGATGCCACTTTCCCGAGAAGGTGCAGCACCGGGGTCCTCCTATGGCCGGAGGCGCGACCCTGGGTGGGCGGTTTCAAGCCGAGCGCGCCATGCGCACGGCCCGCGCCAAGGTGCCCGGCCTGCCGCCCGACTTCCGGTACCACGACCTGCGGCACTACTTCGCCAGTCTGCTGATCGCCAGCGGCGCCGACGTCAAAGTCGTCCAGGCGCGCATGAGGCACGCGAGCGCCAAGACGACGCTCGACACCTACGGCCACCTCTGGCCGGACTCTGACGACAGCACACGAGCCGCCATCGAAGCGGTGATGGCGGCTCGTGAGGACAATCTAAGGACAGCGGAAGGTGGTGACGGCTAACGCCGCAGGTCAGCGGGCTAGTCGGGCCTAGATGTCGTAGTAGAGCTCGAACTCGTGGGGGTGCGGGCGCAGCTGGACGGGCAGGATCTCGTTCTGGCGCTTGTAGTCGATCCACGTCTCGATCAGGTCGGAGGTGAAGACGCCGCCGACGGTGAGGAAGTCGTGGTCGGCCTCGAGGTTGTCGAGCACGGCGCCCAGCGAGGTCGGCACCTGGTCGATCTCGGCCATCTCGTCCGGCGGGAGCTCGTAGATGTCCTTGTCGATCGGGTCGTTGGGCTCGATCTTGTTCCTGATGCCGTCGAGGCCGGCCAGCAGCAGCGCGGAGAACGCGAGGTAGGGGTTGGCCGACGGGTCGGGGCAGCGGAACTCGATGCGCTTCGCCTTCGGGTTCGGGCCGGTGATCGGGATCCGCACGCACGCCGAGCGGTTCCGTTGGCTGTAGACCAGGCTGATCGGCGCCTCGAAGCCGGGCACCAGCCGGTGGTAGGAGTTCACCGTCGGGTTGGTGAACGCCAGCAGCGAGGGTGCGTGGCTGAGGATGCCGCCGATGTAGTAGCGCGCGATGTCGGACAGGCCGGCGTAGCCGGTCTCGTCGTAGAAGAGCGGCTCGCCCTGGTTCCAGAGCGACTGGTGGCAGTGCATTCCGGAGCCGTTGTCGCCGAAGATCGGCTTCGGCATGAACGTGGCGGTCTTGTCGTTGCGCCAGGCGACGTTCTTGACGATGTACTTGAACTTCATCACGTCGTCCGCGGCCTTGAGCAGCTCGTCGAACCGGTAGTTGATCTCGGCCTGTCCGGCAGTGCCGACCTCGTGGTGCGCCCGCTCGACGTGGAGGCCGGCCTTCTCCATCTCCATGACCATCTCGTCGCGCAGCTCGCCGAAGTGGTCGTACGGCGCCACGGGGAAGTAGCCGCCCTTGTACTTGACCTTGTAGCCGCGGTTGTTGACCTCCGAGCCGGAGTTCCAGGCGCCGGCCTCGGAGTCGATGTGGTAGTACCCGGCGTTCTGCTTGGTCTCGAAGCGCACCGAGTCGAAGACGTAGAACTCGGCCTCCGGGGCGAAGTACGCCGTGTCGCCGATGCCCGTGCTCGAGAGGTACGCCATCGCCTTGCGGGCGATGTTTCGCGGGTCGCGCGAGTAGGCCTCACCCGTGAGCGGGTCGTGGATGAAGAAGTTGACGACCAGCGTCTTGGCCGTGCGGAAGGGGTCGATGTAGGCGGTCGTCGGGTCCGGGAAGAGCGACATGTCGGACTCGTGGATGGCCTGGAACCCGCGGATCGAGGAGCCGTCGAAGGCGAGGCCGTCGTCGAAGACCGCCTGGCCGAACGACGACACCGGCACGGTGAAGTGCTGCATGATGCCGGGCAGGTCGCAGAACCGTACGTCGACCATCTCGACGCCCTCGTCCTTGACGTACTTCAGCAGCTCGTCGCTGTTAGCGAACATCTGTCCTCCTTGGCTGCTTGCGAGCAGCCGACAGGTCTCAGGTCTAGTGGTTGGGCAGGTGCAGCGTCCGGAGCTGCTCCTGCTCCGGGCGTTGCCTGCAACGTAGGCAGGGCCAGTTTCCCGACCGTATCCCTTTTGTTTCGCCCGTGTAACAGATGCCCGGGCCGCAGTCAGGGTGGTGCGTCGACGAGTCGGACCGGCTGTCTACGCTGGCCGGGTGAGCAGCCAACCCGACGCCGAGGTCGGGCTCCGTACGGCGTCCTGGGGGCGCCGCATCCTGGCCCTCTTCATCGACTGGACGGCCTCCCAGCTGGTCGTGGTGGCGGTGCTGGGTCTCGACGGCTGGAGCGAGAACCGCGCTTCGGGCCTCTACACGATGGGCGTCTTCATCCTGGAGTCCGCGCTGCTGACCGCACTCGTGGGCGGCTCGTTCGGCAAGCTGGTCACGGGACTTCGGGTCGTTCGCCTCGACAACAGCGACCGGCCGCTCGACCTGCTGCGATCACTCTTCCGGGTAGTGCTCGTCTGCCTGGTCGTGCCGCCGATGATCTACAAGCCCGACGGCCGCGGCCTCCACGACCTCGCCGTCGGAACGGCGACCGTCCCGGTCACCCGGCTCGGCTGACGCACGCTACGGCCCGCGTCGTGCGGTGCTCCCGAGTGCCAGTAGGGCAGGGTGAGCCCATGTACTTCGTCGGCGTCGACCTCGCATGGGGCGAGCGGAACGCGACGGGACTCGCCGTCCTCGACGAGCACGGCGGGCTGGTGCTGGTCGATACCGTCCGCACCGACGACCAGATCGCGACCGTGCTGGCGCCGTACGTCGAGGCCGACTGCCTCGTGGCGATCGACGCCCCGCTTGTCGTCACCAACGCCACCGGCAACCGGCCCGCGGAGGCGGAGCTCAACCGAGACTTCGCGCGCTTCGACGCCGGCGCGCACCCCTCCAACACCGGCAAGCCGGAGTTCCGCGACGGCACCCGAGGCGCCCGGCTGTGCGCGCAGCTCAAGCTGGACATGAACCCCAAGTCCGGGCGCCGGCGCCGGGCGATCGAGGTCTACCCGCACCCGGCGACGGTGGCGTTGTTCAGGCTGGGCCGGACCCTGAAGTACAAGCACAAGCCGGGCCGCGACCTCGAGGCCCTGCGCGCCGAGCTGCTCGTGCTGATGGGCCTGCTCGAGGGGCTCGACGACGCCGACCCGGCGCTCCATCTCGCCTCGCCGCCGTGGTCGATGCTGCGGAAGGCCGTCGAGGCCGCCACCCGGAAGACCGAGCTGCGGGTGGTCGAGGACCAGGTCGACGCCGTGGTGGCGGCCTATGTCGCGCTGCACGCCGAGCGCGCGCCCGAGCGGACCACGACCTACGGTGACTACGAGACGGGCTACATCGTGACCCCGACGCTGCCACCCGACCTGGTCCCGACCGCTCGCGAGCGACGCACCGCCCCCGCGGCGGCCCCACCGCTCGACGTGGTCCGCGCGGCCGTGGCGGAGTACTCCGCCCAGCACCAGGTGCTGAGCGAAGCGGCGCAGGGCTGGGTCGAGCTGGTCACGGCCGTCCTCGACGACGCGGGCATCAACTACCTCAGCGTCGCCGGCCGGGCCAAGAGCGTCTCGTCCTTCGCGGCCAAGGCCGGCCGCACCGTCGAGGGCGTGCCCAGCTTCCCCGATCCGCTCACCCAGATCACCGACCAGATCGGCGTCCGGGTGATCACCTACGTCCACAGCGACGTCGCCGCTGTCGCCGACCTCCTCGCCGACCAGGTCGTGGTGCACGACGACCGCGACATGGGCCGCGAGACCGCCAGCGAGGGGCGCTTCGGCTACGCCAGCCGGCACCTCCTGGTCGGCCTCGACGCGGTCCGCGAGAGCCAGCCGGCGTACGCCGCCCTCACCGGCCGGCGCGCCCAGGTGCAGATCCGCACCGTCCTCCAGCACGCGTGGGCGGAGTTCGAGCACGACATCCGCTACAAGGGCACGATCCCCGACGAGCATGCGCCCGACCTCGACCGGAGGTTCACGCTCGCGGCGGGGTTGCTCGAGCTTGCCGACCAGGAGTTCTCCACGATCCGCGACCGCCTGCAGGCCGGCATGACCGAGCAGCCGACGGCGCCGCCCGACGACGACCCCCGGATCAGTCCGCGAGAGCTGGCGGCGTTCCTCGCCGGTCAGTACGCAGACGCGGGCTGGTCGCGCACCGACCACTACGCCTGGATCTCGGGGCTGCTGCTCGAGCTGGGCATCACCTCACTCGACGAGCTCGGCGACGTGCTGCGCCCGCTCGATTCCGCTGAGCTCGTGGACCGGATGGACTACCGCTACCCGCCCGGCGCCGTACGCCGCCTCGACGACGCCCTGTTGGCGGCGTTCGGGGAGCGCTACGTGGGGCTGAGCGGCAACGCCGACCGCAGGCCCGCGCTGATGGCCCGGCTGGCCCGGCTCGTCGGGACCGACTGAGTCGTCTCGAAAGACCCACGAAGCTCGCCCTGAGGATGGGCACATCTGCGGAAGCGGAGGTGCTGGGTGGGCCAGCAGAGTCACCGCATGAGCAGCCTGCCAGTCCTTGCCGGGATGGTCTCCACGGTGATCTTCGCCGCGAGCACCCTTCCCATGCTGGTGAAGGCCCACCGCACCCGCGACCTCTCGTCGTACAGCCTCGGCAACATGCTGCTGGCCAACCTGGGCAACGCCGTGCACTCGGTGTACGTCTTCAGCCTGCCCGCCGGGCCTCTCTGGGTGCTGCACTCGTTCTACCTGCTGAGCACCGGGCTGATGCTGACCTGGTTCCTCAGGTACCACGTCGCCGGACGCCCCAGTAGCGCGCGACCTGCTCTTGGTAGTCGGTGAACTCCTGACCGAACTGAGCCGCGAGCCGGCGCTCCTCGCGCAGCACGCCACGGTGCACCAGGGCGAACGAGATCGGCCACGACGCGAGCACCCACGGTGAGCGCAACCACATCCCGAGCCCCACATGCATCAGGCTCCAGCCGAGATACATCGGGTTGCGGGTGAAGGCGTGCGGACCGTCGGTGACGAGCCGGTCCGGTCGCTCGAGATCGCCGGCACCCCGCGCGAGGACCGCCCACCCGTTCAAGGCAACTCCCGCCGCGACGAGCGGCCAGCCTCCGGCCGCCACTGCCTGGGGAAGTCGGCGCCGAGGAGTCCGGTGCTGCAGGGCGAGGGCGGCGAGAACGCCGACCACGTGCTCCGCCGGGAGCGGAAGCCGATCCCAGAGCGCCGACATCTCCCCAATCTAGGCGTCGGGGCGGATGCGTGTTCCTACCCATGCCGCCCGCGGCGCAGATGCGTGGATCGCCCGACGCGGCGGAGTCGGTGGCATTCCTAGCGTGTGGTTGTCCGGGACCGAACCCACCAGAGGGAGCACGTGATGACCACCCAACACATCGAGACGCTCATCATCGGCGCGGGCCAGGCGGGCCTCTCCACCGGTCACCACCTCCAGCGACTCGGAAGGCCGTTCCTCATCGTCGACGGCAACGAGCGCGTCGGCGACAACTGGCGGCAGCAGTGGGACACCTTGAGGCTCTACAGCCCCGCCAAGTACGACGGGCTCCCCGGCCTCGACTTCCCGGCGCCGCCCTGGTCCTTCCCGGGCAAGGACGAGGTCGCCGACTACCTCGAGAAGTACGCGATCCACGGCGACCTCCCGGTCCGGATGAGCACCCGGGTCGACCGGCTGGAGGCCAGGCCCGCCGGCGGATTCACCGCGACCCTGGGGGAGGACACGATCACGTGCGACAACGTCGTGGTCTCCACCGGCACCTTCGGCCGCACGCCGCACGTGCCGGACTTCGCCGCCGACCTCGATCCCGCCATCCGGCAGCTGCACTCGAGTGAGTACCGACGTCCGTCCCAGCTCGCCGACGGACCCGTGCTCGTCGTCGGCGCCTCCCACTCCGGCTGCGACATCGCCTACGAAGCCGCCGAGCACCTCCCCACCACACTGGTCGGGCCCGACCGCGGGCAGATCCCCCTGTCGTGGGACTCGCGGATGTTCCGCTACGTGTTCCCCGTGATCGCGTTCCTGTGGCGCCACCTCCTCACGCGGAGGACGCCGATCGGCCGCAAGGAGATGGACGAGGTCCGACACCACGGCGGGCCGATGGTGCGGGTCAAGCGCGCCCATCTCGAAGGCCGCGGCGTTGAGCGGGTGCTGTCCCGCGTGGCCGGCGTCAGTGACGGCCGGCCGCAGCTGGACGACGGCCGAGTGGTCGATGCGGCCACGGTCGTCTGGTGCACCGGCTTCAAGCAGGTCTTCGACTGGATCGACGCGCCGATCTTCCGGGAGGACGGCTACCCGGATGAGTACCGCGGCGTCGTGGAGTCGGTGCCCGGGCTGTTCTTCTGCGGGTTGGCCTTCCAGTACGCCTTCAGCTCGATGGTCTTCCTGGGTGTCGGTCGTGACGCTGCGTACGTCGCGGACCGCATCGCCTCGCGCCAGCGCGCAGGCGCACCAGCTCGCTGCCGCCGCCTGATCAGCAGGAGGGCGAGACCAGCCCGCCGTCGGTATCCTCCGAGGAAGGGTGGTGCGCGATGGACGTGGTCGACGACCTGGCGAGGGCCCGCGAGGCCTACGAGCGGCGTGACTGGGTCGCGGCCTACGACGCGCTGTCCGACCTGGACCGCGCGGCTTTGGACGCTGACGACTTCGCGCGGCTGTCGATGACCGCCTACCTCCTGGGCCGCAAGAACGACTGCATCCAGGCCATGCAGCGTGCCTATCAGGCGCACCTCGACCGGGGCGAGACCCTCGCCGCCGTGCGCTGTGGCTTCTGGCTGGCGATGGTCCTGCTCGACGAGCGGCGAGACTGCGGTCGGTGGTGGCTGGGTCGGGCGGTGTCAGCGCCTCCTCGACGACGTCCCCGGCGACGTGGTCGAACGCGGCTACGTGCTCATCCACGTGATGTTCCGCCACATCTTCAGCGACGAGTTCGAGCAGGCCTTCCAACTTGCTGTGGAGGTCACCGACTACGGCCGCAGGTTCGCCGAGCCCGACCTGGTCGCCAACGGGCTCAACGCCCAGGGCCGGATGCTGCTCTACTCCGGCCGCGTCCCCGAAGGCCTGGCATTGCTCGACGAGGCCATGGTCGGGATCTCGACGGGCGACGTCTCGCCGATCTTCGCGGGCCAGATCTACTGCTCGATGATCGAGGCCTGTCAGGAGATCTCCGACTACGGCCGCGTGGCCGAGTGGACCAGTGCCCTGACCGGCTGGATCGACGCGCAACCCGGGCTGGTGCCGTTCACCGGTCAGTGCGCGGTGCACCGGGGACAGATCTTGCGGGTCCGGAGCGCGTTCCGCCAAGCCATCGAGGAGTTCGAGCTCGCGTCCCAGAGGTACGCCGCCGCCAACGACCCCGCACCCGCCGGGCTCGCGATGGGGGAGTGCGGCGAGGTGCTCCGCATCGTGGGCGACCTGCCCGCCTCCGAGGCGGCGTACGAGCGCGCGACCGGCTTCGGTTTCGAGGCACAGCCCGGCCTGGCGCTGCTGTGGCTGGCGCGAGGACGGACCGCCGCCGCGGTGGGTGCCGTGCGTCGGCTGCTGGCCGAGCCGCGCGACCCCGTGCATCGGTCGCAGCTGCTGCCCGGTGCCGTCGAGGTGCTGCTCGCCGCCGGCGACGTCGACCAGGCAACCGCGTTGGCGGACGAGCTGGTGGGCATCGCGGACGAGTTCGGGTGCGCGGCCCTGCGCGCCAAGGCGGAGCACGCGAGAGGCAGCACGCTGCTGGCCGGCGGCGATGCCGGCGCGGCGCTGCTGGAGCTCAGAAAGTCGATGCAGGCCTGGCAGGCGCTGTCCGCGCCCTACGAGGCGGCGCGGTCCCGCGTGCTGATGGGACAAGCGCTGCGCGAGCTGGGCGACGACGAGTCAGCGACGAGCGAGCTGGCCGCGGCCCGGCGGACGTTCCAGGACCTCGGGGCGGGCCCGGCGGAGCGAGAGGTCAGCCGCCTCATCGCGCCCACGCATCCGGCTGGCCTCACCGAGCGCGAGGTCGAGGTGCTGCGGCTCGTCGCGAGCGGAAGGAGCAACCCGCAGATCGCCGCGACGCTGGTGCTCAGCGAGAAGACCGTGGCGCGACACCTGTCCAACATCTTCGCCAAGATCGACGTGACCTCGCGCACCGCAGCCGCGGCATACGCGTTCGAGAACCGACTGGTCTGACGTCGAAGGTCAGCGGCCGCGCATGTTGCCGCGCATGCCCTTCATGCTCGTCGGCACCGGCCCCTTGGGCAGCGGCACGGCGGGTCGGGCGGCGTCGATCGCCTTGAGCCGGTTGAGCAGGTCGGTCATGTCGGCGGGCGCCACTTGCCGCTTGAGCTTGTTGACGTGCTTGACCAGCTTGGGCAGCGGCACCTCGCCCTCGCCGTCGCCGACGGTGATCTCGGTGATCGGGATGTCGGTGGCCACTCGCTCGTGCCGGCGACGTTCACTGATCAGGAGAGATCGCACCCGGCTGGAGCTGGTGCCCTCGCCGACCAGCACGATGCCGGGCGGCCCGACGACGCGGTGCACGACGTCCTGCTGCTTGTTGAAGGCCACCGCGGGCTCGGTCTTCCAGCCGCGCCGTAGCGTGGTCAGCGCCGAGGCGGCCGCCCCGGCACGCCCCTCGAGCTGGGCGTACGCCGCCCGCTGGGCCCGCCTGGAGAAGATGATGAGCGCTCCCAGGAGGCCCATCATCAGCCCGCCGATGATGGCCGCGACGAGTCCGATGATGCCGCTGCCGGGCAGCACCCAGAACAGCGCGAAGCCGATCATGGCGCCCGCGACGAAGCCGGCGAGGAGCCACCAGGGGAGGCGCTTGTCGCTGCGCCTCGCCATCCGGTAGGTCTCGACGAACTGCTGACGTCGCTTCAGCTTCGGGGTCTCGGGCGTCTTGGCCATCCGGGTCTTTCTGCTCTCTGGGACGGATCGGTGGACGGTGCTGGTCAGGCGGACGCGCTGGTGCGGGCGTCCATCGCCTGACGGTACAACCGACCGGCTCGGTAGGACGAACGCACGAGGGGCCCGCTCAGGACGCCGGAGAAGCCGACGCCCTCGGCCTCGGCCTGCAGCTCGACGAACTCCTCCGGCTTGACCCACCGCTCGACCGGGTGGTGGCGCGGGGACGGTCGCAGGTACTGGGTGATGGTGATCAGCTCGCACCCGGCGTCATAGAGGTCGCGCAGGGCCTGGCTGACCTCCTCGCGGGTCTCGCCCAGACCGAGGATCAGGTTGGACTTGGTCACCAGACCGAAGTCGCGAGCCTGGGTGAGCACGTCGAGGGAGCGGTCGTAGCGGAAGGCCGGCCGGATCCGCTTGAAGATGCGCGGCACGGTCTCGACGTTGTGGGCCAGCACCTCGGGCCTGGACTCGAAGACCTCGAGCAGCAGATCGGGCCGGCCGTTGAAGTCGGGGATCAGGTTCTCCACGCCGATGCCGGGGTTGAGGGCGTGGATCGCCCGCACGGTCTCGGCGTAGAGCCAGGCGCCGCCGTCGGGCAGGTCGTCGCGGGCGACACCGGTGATGGTGGCGTAGCGCAGCCCCATCTTCCGCACCGACTCGGCGACCCGATGCGGTTCGTCACGGTCGAGCGGCTGCGGCTTGCCGGTGTCGATCTGGCAGAAGTCGCAGCGCCGCGTGCACTGGTCGCCCCCGATGAGGAAGGTGGCCTCGCGGTCCTCCCAGCACTCGAAGATGTTGGGGCAGCCGGCCTCCTGGCACACCGTGTGCAGCCCCTCTGCCTTGACCAGGCTCTGCAGCGCCTTGTACTCCGGGCCCATCCGCGCCCGGGTCTTGATCCACTCCGGCTTGCGCTCGATGGGGGTCTCCGCGTTGCGGACCTCCAGGCGCAGCAACTTGCGACCAGCAGGTTCGGGGGAGTGGGTCACAACAGCCCACTCTACGCGCGGGTGTGGGGCCGCCCAACTCGGCCGGGAGCCCGTTCGCTCACGGCGTGAGGAGCTCGATCCGCGGTGTCCGGCCGGGCTCGAGTCGGGGTTCGTAGTCCGGCGTCGGGGTGTACGCCGCCCAGGCCAGGTAGGTCGTCAGGTGCCGCTCCACGGAGGGCAGCACCTCTGAGACCGTGACCTGGCGGCCGAGCTCGGCGGTCAGCGAGGTGACGCCGGCGTCGGCGATGCCGCAGGGCACGAACCGGTCGTACCAGGCCAGGTCGACGTCGCAGTTGAGGGCGAAGCCGTGCATCGTCACGCCCCGGCTGACGCGAATGCCGATCGCCGCGACCTTGCGCTCCGGCAGTCCACGGGCCGGTTCGGCCCGCAGCCAGACGCCGCTCCGCCCGGGCACCCTCGCGGTCGCCACCCCGAGGTCGGCGCAGACGGCGATCAAGGCCTCTTCCACGCGGCGTACGTAGTCGACGACCTTGACGTGGTCGGGGAGGGTGACGATCGGGTAGCCGACCAGCTGACCCGGGCCGTGGAAGGTGATCTTGCCGCCACGGTCGACGTCGATGACCGGCGCACCCCCAGGATCGGCGGGCCGCTCGTGCGGCGCGGTGCGCTTGCCCGCGGTGAAGACGGGCGGGTGCTCGAGCAGCAGCACTGTCGGCCCCTGTTCGCCAGCCGCAACCCCTGCGTGGACCTCGCGCTGGAGGTCCCACGCGGCCACGTAGTCCACGGCGTCCGGGCCCAGCCCGGCGATGCGGAAGTCGAGCGTCACGCCTCTCACCGTACCTGCCTGTGGAGGACGCCTGCGCCGACCGTCGTCACCGGAGCAGGCTGGTCTGGTGGCTCCGATCCGCTCCCTCCCGATTGCCGTCCTGGTGGCCGCGCTCCTGATGGGCTTGTGCGCCGGTGTCGCCGGGGTCGTGGTCGTGACCCGCGAGGCAAACGATGGTGAGGAGCGGGCGCCCGCCCCGTCGGGGACCGAGCCCTTCGCGCTCCGGGTGCTGAGGGCGTGGGACCGCGACCGGGCTCGGGCCTACGCGCGAGGGGACGGCGCAGCGCTGCGTGACCTCTACGTCGCTGGATCGCGCACCGGCGCCCGCGACGTCGCGGTGCTCGAGGGCTATCGACGCCGCGGCCTGCGGGTGACCACGCTGCGCACCCAGGTGCTGGGGGCGCGCGTGCTGCGGCACACGCCGAGGCGGCTCAACCTGCTCGTGACCGACGCGCTCGTCGGCGGGGTCGCGCTCCGGGGGCAGCAGCGCTGGCGGCTGCCCGCCGACCGGCCGTCGACCCGGCGGGTGGTGCTGCGCCGTGACGACGATCGTTGGGTGGTGTTCGAGACCTACGCCGTCGACTGACCGGTGCGGTGCAGCATCAGCGACTGGAGCGTCTCGATCGGTCGCAGGCCGGCGGAGCGGTACGTCGCAATGGCCCCCGTGTAGTCGGCGGGGGTGCAGACCGTGACTCCTGACGCGCCCAGGTCGCGCAGGCGGGCCAGCAGGACCGTCACGGCCGAGCGGCCCCAGCCCTGCCCGCGAAGGTCGGGATGCGTGGCGACGGGTTCGAGGATCGCGGTCGCCCCAGGACCGGCGAACCACGCGGTGGCGATGGCCGCCGGCGTCCCCTGACCGTCGCGGACCACGACGTCGAGGTCGGGGCGGTAGCCGGGGCCAGCGGCCATCCGCTGCCATGCCGCCTCGGTGAACGTCGAACGCTCGAACCCCGCTCGCTGCACCGCCACCCGGTCAGGCACCGAGTCGTCCGCCTCCGTGACGGCCACGTCCGCGAGCCTGGTCGCCGGGACCCAGTCCGTCAGGTCCCTGTGCAACGCGACCCAGGGATCGGGGTCGAGGTGCCACCCCTCGGCGACCAACAGCTGCCGCGCCGTCGTCTCGGGGCGGACGTCGGCGTACACCTCGTCGCCGACGAGGGAGCCGGCGTTCTCGGCGAGGTGCTCGGCGAGCGCGGCGTCCCGCTCGTGGCCCGGGCGGACGGCATAGCGACCGACCACACCCTCGACGAGAGCCACTGCGAGCAGGTCGGCGCCCTCCCACCAACCGTGGAACGCGCCGTCGATCGCGTCGTCGTCCAAGCGCAGGTGCCACCCCAGGTCGCCGATGTGGAGCCCGGCGGCCGGGCGGGCAGGGTGTGGCCACTCCGACATGGCCACGAGCAGGGTGCCGACGTCGCGCCGGTGGCAGGTCCGGTGCTCGATCACGGACGCAACCTAGCCGGGCGTCCGGATCGGCAGCGAGGGACTTTCAGCGCAGCGCCGCGGCCACGACATCGTCGACGTCGCGGTCGGCGAACGCGAAGCCGGAGTCCTCCAGCACGTCAGGACGTGTGTTGACCGAGCCGAGCAGCTCGGGAGCGAGTCGCCCGGCGGCCGGCCTGAGGACGAACGACGGCGCCGCCAGGAAGGCCTTGCGGTGCAGCGCGCTCGCCAGCGCGGCCGTGAACTCGCGGTTGGTCGGCGTCACCGGGGCGCAGATGTTGACGGGGCCCGCCACGGTCGCGTGATCACAGAGGTGGACGACGGCGCCGACCCAGTCGCGCAGGGAGATGACCGGGAAGTACTGGCCGCCCGATCCCAGACGGGCTCCCAGGCCCAGCTTGAAGAGTGGGATGAGTTGCTTCATCGGCGCGCTGGAGCGGTCGAGGATCGGCACCGTGCGCAGGATGCAGACCCGCGCCCCCGCCTCGATGGCCGGGGTAGCGGCGTCCTGCCAGTCGCGGGTGAGGCCGGTCATGAAGGCGTCACCCCGGCTGTCGCTGTCTTCGGTGACGACCTCGGTGCCGTGGTCGCCGTACCAGGCGAGCCCGTTCTGGGCGAGGAATGCGGGGGGCCGATCTTGCCGGGCGATCGTCTCGGCGAGCAGGCGGGTTGTCGAGATCCGGCTCTCGCGCATGGTGCGGGCCCACTTGCCGGAGTGCGGGTTGCCCAGGGTGGGAGAGCCGGCCAGGTTGACGACGACGTCGGCGTCGCGGACGACAGCCGGGTCGAGCACGCCGGCCGCCGGGTCCCAGGTGACCTCGCCCGCGCTCCGCGCCGGCCGGCGTACGAGCGTGACGACCTCGTCGCCTCGAGCCCGGAGCGCTTCGACGAGGTTGGCGCCGAGGAAGCCGGAAGCGCCGGCGACGAGGAGTCGCACGCTCAGACCTCGAACGCGCCAGTCTCGAGTCGTGCCTTCACGTCGCTGAGGAACCGCGCCGCGTCGGCTCCGTCCACGAGTCGGTGGTCGTAGGTGAGGGCGAGGTAGACCATCTGGCGAACGGCGATGGTCTCGCCGAGGTTGGGGTCGTCGATCACCACGGCCCGCTTCACCACCGAGCCGGTGCCGAGGATCGCGACCTGCGGCTGGTTGATGATCGGGCGTGTCGAAGAGCGCGCCCCGGCTGCCGGTGTTGGTCAGCGTGAACGTGCCGCCCGACAGCTCGTCGGGGGTGATCTTGTTGGTGCGCGTGCGCTCGGCAACGTCGGCGATCTTGCGGGCCAGGCCGGCGATCGACAGGTCGCCGGCGTCCTTGATCACCGGGGTCAGCAGTCCCTTCTCGGTGTCGACCGCGATCGCGATGTTCTCGCGGTCGTAGTAGGTCACCTCGCCCTTTTCGGTGTCGATCGCCGCGTTGAGCTTGGGGTGCTGCTTGAGGGCGTCGACCGTCGCCTTGGCGAAGAACGGCATGTACGACAGCTTCACGCCCTCGCGGGAGGCGAACTCGCCCTTGGCCGCGTCGCGCAGCCGCGACACCGCGGTGACGTCGACCTCGACCACGGTCGTCAGCTGGGCGCTGGTCTGCAGCGACTCCAACATCCGCTTGGCGATCACCTTGCGCAGCCGGGTCATCGGCTCGGTGGTGCCGCGCAACGACGACGGCGCCGTCGACGCGCTCGCCGCGGGCGCCGGTGCTTCCGCTGCAGGCGCGGCGGGTGCCGAGGGTGCCGCGGGCGCTGCGGCGGCCTGGGCGGCGGCGGTCGGCGGGGCCGCGGTGGTGCCCTGCTTCTGGGCGGCGTCGAGGACGTCCTGCTTGCGGATCCGGCCGCCGACTCCGGTGCCGGTCACGGCGGCCAGGTCGACGCCGTGCTGGGCAGCCATCTTGCGCACCAGCGGGGTGACGTAGCCCGAGGGCTCGTCGCGGCCGCTGTCTGCGGGCGCGGGAGCGGCGGGCGCGGGAGCGGCGGCGGGCGCGGCTTCCTGGGCGGCGGGCTGCTCGGGCACCTCCTTCTCGGCGGGACCCGTGGTCGGGGCCGACTCGCCTTGCTCGGCCTGGAGAGTCGCTCCTCCTTCGCCGGCTCGTCCTTCGGCTCGTCGGCCGGCTGCTCCTGCTGGTCGCCTGGTCGCCCGTCTGGTCGCCCGACTGGTCGTCGCCACCGCCGCCCTGCGGAGCGGCACCCTCTTCGCCGATGACGGCGAGCTCGGCCCCGACCTCGACGGTCTCGTCCTCGGCGACCTTGATCTCCAACAGCGTCCCGGCGACGGGCGACGGGATCTCGGTGTCGACCTTGTCGGTCGAGACCTCCAGCAGCGCCTCGTCGACCGCGACGGCGTCCCCGACCTGCTTGAGCCAACGGGTCACCGTGCCCTCGGTGACCGACTCGCCAAGTGCGGGCAGGGTCACCGACGTCGTGGCGCCGGATCCGCCAGAGGATCCGCCCGACGATTCGGCAGGCTGCTCCTGCTGCTCGGGAGCCGGCTCCTCCTGCTGGGCAGGCTGCTCCTGCTGCTCGGCCGGCTGTTCCTGAGCCTCGGCCTGCTGGCCGCTCTCGGCGTCGGCCTCGGCCTGGGTGTCGCCCTCGTCCTCGGCACCGCCTCCCGAGTCGCCGCCACCATCGCCGCCGGACTGGTCTGCCTGGTCACCGATCACGGCGAGCACAGCGCCTACCTCGATGGTGTCGTCCTCGTTGGCCTTGATCTCCAGCAGCGTGCCGGCGACGGGCGAGGGGATCTCGGTGTCGACCTTGTCGGTGGAGACCTCCAACAGCGCCTCGTCGACAGCCACGGCGTCACCGACCTGCTTGAGCCAGCGCGTGACGGTGCCCTCGGTGACTGACTCGCCGAGTGCCGGGAGGGTGACTTCGGTGGCCATGAGGCTCCTTCGGGGAAAGGCGGTCGGTCAGGAGTGGACGTGCAAGGGTTTGCCGGCCAGCGCGAGGTGCGCCTCGCCGAGGGCTTCGGTCTGGGTGGGGTGGGCGTGCACGAGCGGCGCGACGTCCTCGGCGTACCCCTCCCAGCCGTAGATCAGCTGGGCCTCGCCGACGAGCTCGCCCACGCGGTCGCCCACCATGTGGATGCCGACGACCGGGCCGTCCTGGCGACGGACCAGCTTGACGAAGCCCTGGGTCTTGAGGATCTGGCTCTTGCCGTTGCCGCCGAGGTCGTAGGTCAGCGTGTCGACCTCGCCGTAGCGCTCGCGGGCCTCGACCTCGGTCAGCCCGACGGAGGCGACCTCGGGGTGGGAGTAGGTGACGCGCGGGATGCCGGCCTCGTCGATCGCGACCGGGGCCAGGCCGGCGATGTCCTCGGCCACGAAGATGCCCTGCTGGAAGCCGCGGTGGGCCAGCTGGAGCCCGGGCACGATGTCGCCCACGGCGTACACGCCGTCGAGGTTGGTGCGGCACCTCTCGTCGGCGAGCACGAAGCCGCGCTCCATGGCGACACCTTGCTCGGCGTAGCCGAGCCCATCGGTCGTGGGGCCGCGACCGACCGCGACCAGCAGCAGCTCGGCCTCGATCACGTCCCCGCCCTCGACGGTCACCGCGACGCCGTCGTCGGTGACCTTGACGGACTGGAACGGCGTGCCGGTGCGCATCGCGATGCCGCGCTTCTTGAAGACCCGCTCGAGCACCTTGGAGGACGCCTCGTCCTCGGCTGCCACCAGCCGAGGCAGGGCCTCGACGATGGTCACCTCGGCGCCGAACGACCGCCAGACGCTGGCGAACTCGCAGCCGATCACGCCGCCGCCGAGTACGACGACCGACGCGGGCACCCGTTCGAGCCGCAGGGCGTGCTCGGACGTGATCACCCGCTCGCCGTCGACGTCGAGACCGGGCAGCGAGCGGGAGTAGGAGCCGGATGCCAGGACCAGGTGGGTGCCGGTGTAGGCCCGGTCACCGACGGTCACCTCGCGGGGACCGGTGAGCCGACCCTCGCCCTCGATGACGTTGATGCGGCGGGCCTTGATCAGGCCCGTCAGCCCCTTGAACAGCCGGGCGACGACGCCGTCCTTGTAGTCGTTGACACCGGCCATGTCGATGCCGTCGAGCGTGGCGCGCACGCCGAACTGCTCGGAGTCACGGGCCGCGTCGGCGACCTCGGCCGCGTGGAGAAGGGCCTTGGTAGGGATGCAGCCGACGTGCAGGCAGGTGCCGCCGAGGTTGCCCTTCTCGACGAGCCCGACGCTGAGGCCGAGCTGCGCGGCCCGCAACGCGCATGCATAGCCACCCGATCCCGCCCCGAGAATGAGTACGTCGAAGTCGGCCTCTGCCACGCTGGTCCTCTCGTCCCGCTGGATCTGGTTGCGGACCATCCTTGCACTCTTTCCCATCGTGTCCACACCGGTCCGTCACCGCTTCTGAGCGCGGCAGGGCACACTAGGGGCATGGGGTTGTTCGACCGTTTCCGCAGGAGCTCGCGCACCCGGATGCGCGCCCCGGCGCGCAATGCCGCTCGCACCGGTTCGACTCGCGTGCGGGCCTCCGACGTGGCCGACGAGCAGCACCTGCTCGACTGGGTGACCGCACGCCGCGGGGTCGAGGGCTTCGTCGAACCGCGCACCGCGGTCAGCGACGTGACGCTGTTGCTGGTGGCCCACGACGGCGAGTGGACGCGCCGCCGGGTGCCGTCGGTGGACTGGGCGCACAAGTTCTGCAACCGGCAACAGGTGCCGTCGTACGACGCCGCCGTCGTCGGCGTCCCCCAACGCATGCGCGACTACAACCGCCGCAAGAAGCAGCAAGGCCTGTAGCCCGGCGTTTCGCTGGTCGACCCGGGCGAGCCCGTGTCGAGACCCCGTCAGTGTCGCGTGGTCTCGACACGCTCGGCCGTGGCCGGCCTCGCGGCTCGACCACCGATTGGGAGGCGTTCAGGCGCCGTCGGCCAGCGCGCGGACGTAGTCGACGAGGGTGGCGACGGCATAGCCGGTGCCGCCGGAGGTGACGTGCCCGTAGGCGCCGCCGGAGTTGAAGGCGGGCCCGGCGATGTCGAGGTGGGCCCAGGGCACGCCGGCCGTGAACTCGCGTAGGTACGCCGCGGCGAACAGGCCGCCGCCCCAGCGGATGCCGTCGTGCTGGAGCAGGTCGGCGATCTTGCTCGCCTTGACGCGCTCGACGATCGCGTCGGGGATCGGCATCGGCCACATCGCCTCGCCGGCCGTCTCGCTCGCGGCCAGCACCGCGCCGACCACGTCCTCGGAGCCGAGCACGCCGGCCACCCGCTCGCCGAGTGCGATCACCATGTGACCCGTCAGGGTGGCCACGTCGAGGATGACGTCGGGCTGCTGCTCGGTCGCGCGGACGATGGCGTCGGCGAGAACGAGCCGGCCCTCGGCGTCGGTGTTGAGCACCTCGATGGTGGTGCCGCCGTACTGGGTGATGACGTCGCCGGGGCGCATGGCCGATCCGGACACCATGTTCTCGGCCATCGGCGCGAAGGTGGAGACCTTCACCGGCAGCCCGAGCCGCGCGATCGCGAACGTGGCCTGCACGACGGCGGCCGCGCCGGCCATGTCGCACTTCATCGTCGTCATGCCGGTGGCGGGCTTGATGCTCAGTCCGCCGGAGTCGTAGGTGATGCCCTTGCCGACCAGCGCGACATGCGCGACGGCGTCCTTCGGGTCGTAGGTGAGCTCGACGAGACGCGGCGGCGCGGCCGACCCGCTGCCGACGCCGAGGATGCCCCCGCAGCCGAGCTCGGCGAGCTGCTCCTCGTCGTAGACCTTGATCGTCACGTGGGGGTTGCGGCCAAGCTTCTTGCCGGCGGCGACGACGGTGTCGGCGAACGTCGGCGGGGTGAGGTCGACGGGGGAGAGGTTGACCCAGTCGCGGGTCACGCGCACGGCCTCGGCGACCAGCAACGCCTCGTCCATCGCCGTGACGGCCGCCTGCTGCCGCGCGATCGGGCTGAGCAGCGAGACGGTGGTCGCGCCCTTTTCCTTGCCGGCCTTCTTGTACGTCGTGAACGTGTAGCTGCCCAGGTCGTAGCCCTCGGCGACCGCGCGCACGAGCTCAGGAGTGTCGGCCGGAAGGGCCAGCGCCACGGTCGACGCGTTGCTGATGGCGCGAGCCGCGGCACCGGCTGCGCGTCGTACGGCGACGGGACCGGGCGACTCGCCCAACCCCACCAGCACGAGCAGCGGCGAGGACAACGCCCCCGACGTCGGCACCTTGGCGACCTCGCCCGACTTGCCGGAGAACCCCAGGGTGGACAGCAGGGGACTGAGCTTGCGCCCGTAGGCCTCCGCGACGTCGTCGCCTCCCGTCGCGACGCGGACGCCCTTGCTCGTCTGCTCGGCGCCGACGACGACGACGTCGGAACGGGTCTTGGCCGGGCTGCCGCTGCGCAGGTGGTAGGACGTCACCGGGGCAGGGTAGACCAGCGGCGTCCCGACCGCGGCGCAGCAGCCGGGCCGAATCCCCTCGCTGGGGTAGGTTCGCGCCATGGCTGAAGACGTGGCAGGCAGCGCTCCGGCGCTGCTGCAGTCGCCGCTCCACGACCGGCACGCCGCCCTGGGTGCGAAGTTCGCGGAGTTCGGCGGGTGGAGCATGCCGCTGGAGTACCCGTCCGGAGTCATCAAGGAGCACACCGCCGTCCGCGACTCGGTCGGCATCTTCGACGTCAGCCACCTCGGCAAGGCGATGGTCAGCGGACCCGGCGCGGCCGACCACATCAACGCCTCGCTCAGCAACGACCTCGCCAAGATCGCGCCTGGCCAGGCGCAGTACACGCTCTGCTGCGACGAGACCGGTGGCATCGTCGACGACCTGATCGCCTACTTCCAGGACGACAGCCACGTGCTGCTGGTGCCCAACGCCGCCAACGCGGCCGAGGTGATCCGGCGCCTGACCGAGTCGGCGCCCGAGGGCGTCAGGGTCGTCGACCACCACACGGAGTACGCCGTCCTCGCGGTGCAGGGCTCGAAGTCCGACGAGGTCCTCACCGAGGTCGGCCTCCCAGCAGGCCACGACTACATGTCGTTCGTCGAGGCCGACTTTGCCGACTCGGGCGTCGTCGTCTGCCGCACGGGCTACACCGGCGAACGCGGCTACGAGTTGATCGCGCACAACGAGGTCGCCGTAGAGCTGTGGGACCGGCTGCTCGCGGCCGGGGAGCAGTACGACATGCTCGCCTGCGGCCTCGGCGCCCGCGACACCCTGCGCACCGAGATGGGCTATCCACTGCACGGGCAGGACATCCGGATCGACGTCACACCCAACCAGGCACGCCTCGGCTGGGCGGTCGGCTGGAAGAAGGACAGGTTCTGGGGCCGTGAAGCGCTCATGGCCGAGAAGGAAGCAGGCCCCAAGCGCGTGCTGCGGGGGCTGATCGCCGTCGACCGCGGCATCCCCCGTCCGGGCATGAGCGTCACGCTGACTCCCGACGTCCCGTTGTGCGACATCACCTCCGGCACCTTCTCGCCGACGCTGCGCAAGGGCATCGGCATGGCGCTCGTGCCGTCGTTCGTCAACGCCGAGGCCGAGCTGGGCGTCGACGTCCGTGGCCGACGCGAGATCTTCCGCTCCACCAAGTTGCCGTTCGTCGACCCGTCGGTGCGTGAGTCGTGAACCTGCCTGAGCAGCCGCCGACCTTCCGTCCGCCGACCGCCACCGAGCGTCCGTGGCGGTGGCGGCTCGACGACGCCTCCGGCGCCGAGGTGAGCGTCGGCGAGGAGTACGCCGACCAGCGGTTCGTCTCCCAGGCCGACGCCGAGTCGTGGGTCGGTGAGACCTGGGCCGAGCTGGCCGCGGAAGGGGTCGCCTCGGTGTCGCTCTTCGAGGGTGATCGGCCGGTCTACGGCCCGATGTCCCTGACGGCCGGTTGACCCGAGCCGCACACTGGAAGACGTGCGAGGCGAGCAGGACTTCGCGGCGTACGTCGCGGCGCGCGGCGCCACGGTCGTCCGGTGCCTCACCCTGCTCGGCCTCGCTCCCGCGACGGCGGAGCGCGTCGCCGCCGAGACGTTCGCCGCGATCCGTTCCGACTGGGGTGAGCTGGCCGAGTACGCCGACCCCGACGTCGCCCTCTACTCGGCGATGTTGGGGACCCTGTCGGCGCACGGACGCCGGCACCCCGTCCGGCCGAACGAGCCCGAGCGCGTCGCCGCGGTGCTCCGCTACTCCGCCGGACTGGAGGAGGTGCGGGTCTGTGAGGTCCTGAACATCTCTGTCCCCGTCCTGCGAAGCCTCCTGGCGGAGCCCGGTCTCGAGGACGAGGTGGCCCGCGAGGCCGACGAGCTGTCCGCCGGCTACTTGTCGTACGGCCTGGTCCAGGCCGTGGCTGCGCGTGAGCGCCGGCGCCGATGGACCTGGTCGGTCGCGACCGCGCTGGGTCTCGCCGCCGCGCTGGCGGTCGCGGTGCACCTGGCCACGCCCGAGCCGCCGATGCGACCGGGCGATGCACTGGGCGCGGTGCGGGCGGTCGACGAGGAGAGGATGGCCGACGTCGCCTGGTGGGCGGACGGGTGGCTGCACCTCGAGCACGCGGCCCTGGAGGTCGGCGGCGTCCAGCGGCTCGTCGCGGTCGGCACCGGAGCGGCCTACGTCGACGACGAGGGCCGCCTGGTGCACGTCGACGATCGGGGACGCCGGACCCTGCTCGGACAGCCGGACGCGAAAGTGGCGGTGGTGTCGTCACCGCGGCTCGGCCTGGTCGCGTGGGTCGACGTCGCGCGTCCAGACGTGCGGCGGATCGTCGTGTGGGACGTCGCCGAACGTCGTCAGGTCGCCGGTGTGGTGACCAGCCCTCGCTCGCGGACGATCAGCTTCGACGGCGGGTGGCTCACGTTCGGTCAGGGCCTTTCCGACTGGGCGTGGGACCCGGCAGGCGGTCCAGCGCGCGAGACGGGCAACGGCTTTGCCGAGGATGCAACCGATCGCACCGCCCTCGTCGACGTGGTGGCTGGTACCCGGCTGGAGCAGATGGGCAGCTTCCTGCGCGTCGTCAGGGCGGGGGCGCGTGACAACGAGACGCTGATCCCGGGTTTCGGCGGGACGCTCTCGGCCGACGGCCGGCTGGTGCTGACGGGGCCGGATCCCGGCCGCGAGCCGCGCTTGTACGACGCGAGGAGCGGCGACCGCGTCGACTCGTGGTTCCCCCCCGACTGGCACGTGCTGGCCGCGACGTTCGCCACCGCCGATCGGGTCGCCTGGCTCGTCGACCGTGGCCCGGGCGGGCTCAGCCTGATCACGTGCGGCAGCACGGGCATGCCCGGTCGCTGCTCCGATGGGGTCGACCTCGGAAGCGCGGACACCGCACTGCTCGCCGGGGATACCACGGGCTAGAGGGGTGCGCGCTCTTGGTCGCTGAGAGGCAGGATGGTGACATGCGCGCCGACCCCGACTTCACGGCGTACGTCGACGCGCGGTGGACCCCGGTCGTCCGGATGCTGGTGCTGCTCGGCCTGCCCGCCCGGCGGGCGCGAGGAGACGGCCGTCGCAGCGTTCGCCCGCATGCTGCCCGACTGGCGGCGACTGACACGCGAGGGAGACCTCGACGTCGAGCTGGCGCGGGTCGTGCTGGCCCGTTGGGTGCGCGCACGCAGCGCCGAGCCGGCGCCCCGGCCGGCCGTCCTGGTCCCGACCGCGGCCGCCCTCACGCCTGAGCTGGAGGACCAGCTCGCCCTGCTCGAGGAGCTGATGGGCGGGCTGGCCCGACTCGACGAGTCCACGCGGGTCACGGTCGTGCTCCACCACCTCGGCGAGCTCGACCCCGCCCAGCTGGCAGAGACCCTGGGCGAGCCGCCCGCCGAGCTCGAGCGGAGCCTCGAGGCCGCACGCAGCGCTCTCGGTCTCGGCGCGCTCGACGGCGTGTTCCGGTCGGCGTCAGCTGCCATCGCCGTCCCTCCCGCGTCCGTGTCGCGAGTGGTGGCCAAGGCAGACGCCACCCGGCGGCGCCAGTGGCTGGTCACCGGGGCAGTCCTGCTGGTGCTGGTCGCCGTCGCGGGCGGGGCCTTCGCCCTGACCCGGCCCGAACCGCCCGCGACCCTGGAGTCGCTGACCATCACCCCCGTCGAGAACCCCGTCAACCTGGCTTGGTGGGGCGACGGCGTGCTGCACCTCGACCACGGCACAGCCCGGGTGCCGGACGTGCGGCAGCTGGTCGAGGCGGGCCCCCGGGTCGTCTACGGCACGGCTGCGGGAGCCGTCGTGGCGGCCAGCGAAGACGGCACCCGCACCCGACTGGGCACCATGGACCCGGCGACGCGGCTGGTCGGCGACAGCAGCAGCGGCTTGGTCGGGTGGGTCGAGCCCGGTGGCGACGTCGTGGTCTATGACGTGTTCACGGAGCGCGAGACCAGCCGGACCGAAGGACAAGGGGAGAACCTGACGGTCGGCTTCGACCGTGGCGAGCTGTACTTCTCCAGCGACGGCACCGACCAGAGCGTCACGACCAACAGCGGCCGCGCGGTCGTCTCGCCGGTCGCGCCTCCCGAAGCGGCTGCTGACTCCCGCCTGGTGGACATCTCGTCGGGCACCGAGCTGCGTATCGGCGGTGGCGGGTTGACCGTGACCCAGCCGCTCTTCAGCCTCACCACCGACCTGCCCGGTGACCGGGGCAGGCTCTCGGTCGACGGCAACTTCGCAATCACCGCAGGCACCGACAACCTGCCGCTGGTCTCCGACACGCGCGACGGCGCGGATCAGGGAACCTGGTTCAGGAAGAAGTGGACGCCTGTCGTGGCTGCGTTCAGCCACCAGGGGCGAGTCGTCTGGGTGGCCGACGACGGGGACGGGACCCTGGGACTCTTCTCGTGTGCGGCGGCCAAGGACTTCGTCGACTCCTTCCACCCCGACAGCGAGCCCTGCACTCAGGTCTACGACCTGACGGACACCGTGCCCGTGCTGGCGGGCGGCGCGATCGGTGCCCCCACTGACGAGGGCTGAGTCCACACCAACTGACCCTCACTAGCCTGGGACCATGCTCCGCTTCAGCCAGGTCGACGTCTTCTCCGCCGAGCCCTTCCGGGGCAACCCGGTCGCAGTCGTGCACGACGCTGACGGCGTCACGGACGAGCAGATGCGGGCCTTCGCGCACTGGACCAATCTCTCGGAGACGACGTTCGTGCTCTCGCCCACGGACCCAGCAGCCGACTATCGGCTGCGCATCTTCACACCGAGCACCGAGCTGCCGTTCGCCGGCCACCCGACCATCGGCTCGGCGCACGCCTGGCTGGAAGCCGGGGGAGTGCCGAGGACCGAGGGCGAGCTGGTGCAGGAGTGTGGGGCCGGGCTGGTCCGGCTGCGGAGAGGCGAACGGCTCGCCTTCGCGGGGCCGCCGTTCATCCGCTCCGGGGCGGTGTCGCGGGAGGACCGCGAGCGGATCGTGCGCGCACTCCGGATCGACCCGTCGCAGGTCGTCGACCTGGAGTGGATCGACAACGGGCCGGGCTGGGTCGGCGTGCTGATGGAGTCGGCCGAGGCAGTGCTGGCTCTCGAGCCGGACTGGTCCGCCGCCGAGGGGATGGACATCGGCGTCGTCGGGCCCTATCCGGAGGGCAGCGAGTGCGCGGTCGAGATCCGCGCCTTCTGCCCGGGGATGGGGATCGTCGAAGATCCGGTCACCGGCAGCCTCAACGCCGGCGTCGCCCAGTGGCTGGCCGGCGACCGGTTGCCGACGTCGTACGTCGCCTCCCAAGGCACCGTGCTCGGCCGCCGTGGGCGGGTCTACATCGAGCGTGACCCAGATGACCCGGCCACGATCTGGGTGGGTGGGGACGCGCGCACCAGCATCACCGGGACCGTCGGTATCGGCGAGTAGGTTTGCCCCGTGCGGGCCTACCTCGACCTTCTTCAACGGATCCTCGACGAGGGCGCCGAGAAGAGCGACCGCACCGGCACCGGCACGTTCAGCGTGTTCGGTCACCAGATGCGTTTCGACCTCGCCGAGGGCTTCCCGCTGGTCACCACCAAGAAGGTGCACACGCGGTCGGTGTTCGCCGAGCTGTTGTGGTTCCTGCGCGGTGACACCAACGTCAAGTGGCTCCAGGACCGCGGCGTCACGATCTGGGACGAGTGGGCCGACGCCGACGGCGACCTCGGGCCCGTCTACGGCTACCAGTGGCGCTCGTGGCCGACACCCGACGGCCGCCATGTCGACCAGATCGCCCAGGTCGTCGCCCAGATCCGCGACAACCCCGACAGCCGCCGCCACATCGTCTCGGCCTGGAACGTCGCCGACATCCCGCAGATGGCGCTGGCGCCCTGCCACACGATGTTCCAGTTCTACGTCGCCGACGGGCGACTCAGCTGCCAGCTCTACCAACGCTCGGCCGACGTGTTCCTCGGCGTGCCGTTCAACATCGCGTCCTACGCCCTGCTCACCCACATGGTCGCCCAGGTGACCGGGCTCCGCGTGGGCGACTTCGTGCACACGCTCGGCGACGCCCACCTCTACCGCAACCACGTCGACCAGGCCCGGCTCCAGCTCACCCGCGATCCGCGACCCCTGCCGCGCCTGGTGCTCGACCCGTCGGTGAGCGAGCTCGACGCCTTCGACCTCGAGCACATCACCGTCGAGGGCTACGACCCTCATCCCGGCATCAAGGCGCCCATTGCCGTCTAGTTCGGTGGTTGAGGAGGGCGCCCTGGCGCCCGTCTCGAAACCCATCACGCTGGTCGCGGCTGTCGCGGACAACGGGGTGATCGGCGCCGACGGCGGCATCCCCTGGCGGATCCCCGAGGACTTCGCCCACTTCAAGCAGGTCACGTTGGGCCACACCCTGGTGATGGGCCGGGCGACGTACGACTCGATCGGCCGACCGCTGCCGGGCCGCACCACGATCGTGCTGACCCGCGACGCGTCGTGGTCGGCCGACGGCGTCCTGGTGGCAGCCTCGCTCGACGAGGCGCTCGCCCTGGCCGCCGAGCTCCCGGGTCAGGTGATGATCGCCGGTGGGTCGACGGTCTACGCCGCCGCGCTGCCGCTCGCCGACGAGCAGATCCTCACCGAGGTGCACCTGTCGCCGGCGGGGGACACGCTTCTACCCGGCCTGGGACCGCGACGAGTGGCGCGAGGTGCGGCGCGTTCCCGGGCCTGGGCTCGACTGGGTCTGGTGGACGCGCCGTCCCGCTGGTTGAGGAGCGAGCGTCTCGCAACCAATCAGATCGTCGTGGCGAGCTCGGCGAACATCCGGTCGAGAGCGCCGACGCCGATCGACAGGTGACCCTCGCCCGCCTCGAGGTGCCCCGTCGCCCCTGGCACGTGATCGGCCAGCCAGCGACCGTGCGCGAACGGCACCATCAGGTCCTGGTCGCCCTGCCAGATGAACGTCGGCACCGTGATCGAGGACAGGTCGAACCCCCAGGGCCGGACGAAAGCGAGGTTGTCGTCGAGCCAGCCGTCGACGCCGGTCCGCAGCCCCTCCCGGAAGTTGGCGGCGAGCCAGTCGCCGTACTCTTCGGTGAGCAGGGCGCGGTCGACGTCGGGCAGCAGGGTCGACAGCGCCGCCACGATGCCCGGCCCGTCGGTGTCGCGGAGGCCGGGCGCCTCCTCGTTGAGATAGGCGCGCAACGCGGCCTCACCCTCGAGGGTCGCGCCGAACTCCTCCACGTTCTGCTCACCCATGCCCGCGAGGAAGTCCAAGCCCCCCGCGTCCCACGGAGCCGCCCCGGCGATCACGAGAGCGCCGGTGACCCGGTGGGGGAGCAGCGCTGCCGTCGCCAACGCATGCGGCCCACCGCCCGAGGTTCCCGCGGTGACGCAGCGCTCGACTCGGAGGTGGTCG
This sequence comes from uncultured Actinomycetota bacterium, assembly GCA_963762105.1. Classification (GTDB taxonomy): domain Bacteria; phylum Actinomycetota; class Actinomycetes; order Propionibacteriales; family Nocardioidaceae; genus Nocardioides. Next base: position 99,543 of record CAVXJG010000002.1, read on the forward strand.
AGGACCTGTCCATGTCCGGCACCACGTCGGCGACGGACCTTCCCGGCCGCCGCGAGGAGGCGCCGTACCCGGCCCTCGAATACGTCACCAGCCGCAGGCCGACCCGTTCCGCCTCGGCACGCATCAGGGCCAGTGGCACCAACGATCCGGGCGTGCCGTGGTGGAAGAGCAGGACGGCCCCGTCGCCTCCCGGGTCGTCGATGTCAAGGGAGCGTCCGTCGGCCAGGTCGATGGTGGTCATGGTCGAAACCTAGTCAGAACGATGCCTGGGTCAGGTAGAACTCCAGCCCCGATGCCCCGTAGCCCAACCCCATGGGCCGGTTGTCCGCCCAGATGCCGCGCAGCTCGATGCGCCGCGGCCGGTCGTAGTCGGTGCGGGCTGGGGTCGGAGTCGTCGAAGGTGAGGGTTACTTCGTCGCAGAGGTCCTCACCTGGGGGGTCGCCGGGCGGGAGACCCTGGCAGTTGTACCAAAGGTGCATGTACCACTGCGGGTTGCGATCCCGCTTCTGGCCCAGCAGCACGACGTCGAGATCGACCCTGCCTCCGTCGGCGTCGACGAACGCCTGCACGAACGCGTCGGCCTCGGGGCTGCCCTGGGTCGATCAGGGTCTGGCCCGGGCGGAGGCTGACGTCGGACGAGGGAGTGGAGGAGGGAGAGGCCGACGGGGTCGACACCGACGTGGTGGACCCGACGACGGCACCCCCGATGCGCTCGTGGATGAGGTTGTCGACTCGGCGCGGTCGATGACTCGTCCCCGCCGACGACGTTGCTCACGGCGTACACGCCGCCGATGGCCGTGGCCACGGCCGTGACCGTGCCGGCCAGGCCGACGATGAGCCGTTGGGGACCGGTTTCCTGGCTCGAGAAGCGCTGCCAGAAGTTCTTCGTGTCCGGCGGCCCTCCCTGTACCTCGTCCCCCATCCGCGCAGTATCGCGGCGACCGCTCCGCCAGCGCCACCACTGATCTGGACGCTCAGCCTTCGTCGGTTGAGGAGGTTGCGCTGGCAACCATCTCGTAACCAGCGGATCACGACCTGGTCACGATCGCGATTCCCCTTGTGAATAGGGCTTCTGGGCCTGTTGTGGACCTTGGTTCAGTCCTTCGTCGCAGGGGACTCGGCGACGCATAGGACTCCCGTGTTGCCGTCCTGGTCGGCGATCACGGTGAGCGACGGCGCGTCGCTGTCATCGACGACGGTCCCACCCGCGGCGACGGCGGCGGCGATTCGTTGCTCGGCCACCTCGGGCGCCACATAGACCTCGACGTGGAACCGCTGACGCGGGGTCTCGTGCTCGTCGGCGTCCCCGAACCACAGGTTCGGTACCCGTCCCGTGGCGTCCCGGATCTCGTCGCTGGGGGACCCGTGGCCCTGGGCCTCGGCGTTCCCGGTCAGCAGGGCGGCCCACACCGGGGCGATGGTCGCGGAGTGCGCCGTGTCGAGGCCGAGCTCGATGACGCTGACCGAGGCCGGGTCGGCGTCGACCTCGTGGTCGGCGGCGATCTCGGTGATCCGTCGCGCGAGGTCGACGTCCTGCTGGGTCACCCATTCGACGACGTGTTCGGTGCCCTCGTCGTCGCGGTAGATGGCGTCGGCGCTGACCAGCTTGAGGTCGACGTACCCGTTGCCGATCGACACGCTCGGGTGGTGTCCGAGCGCGTCGCCCGCCTCGCCCACCGCGGCGACGAACCGTGCGCCGGTGCCGAAGTCGTCGACCAGGTAGCGGGCGTGCAGTCCCTGGGCCAGCTTGCGCCAGTCGGTCAGCTTGGCCTCGGCGATCTCCTCGCCCTTCAGCATGTCCATGTTCGGGGACCCTATCCGTGATTCAGCTGCAGCACTCGTGCTCATCGCCTCAGGACGCCTCACGTCTGTCGCTCGCAGACGCAATCCAGCAGGATGCGTCCATGGCCGTTCTTGTGCAGCTCACAGTCACACCTGCCACCCAACAGCATTTCAATGAACTCGACGCCGCCGTGGGGCAGTCCATGACGGATGCAGGCGGCCCTCCTGATGGACTCATGTCCCACGTTGTGTACCCCGAAGGTGACGGGTTCGTCGTCGCCGAAGTCTGGCGTACGGAGTCAGATGGGCAGCACTACGTGGACGACGTCCTGCGCCCGTTGGTCGGCAAGCTAAGCCTGACGGCGAAGGACACTCATGTGCGACCCGTCTGGTCCTTCGCCCGGCCGTGAGGCAGTAGAGCCGCATGCCTTGACGCCGCTCATCGGCACGACCGCTCAGCGCCATGAGCGTGCCCTGGATGGGGCCGGCACGCCTCGGAAGCACAGTGTCGCGCGGTCACGGAGCGCCGCTATCTTGAGTCGGTGGCTCGCCTGGGTGACATCGTCTTCGACTGTGAGAGGCCGGCTTCCCTGGCGCGCTGGTGGGCGTCGACGCTCGACGGGTACCGCGTCGCACCTTATGACTCCGCAGAGTTGGAGAGATTGCGCGACCTGGGCGTCTTCGATCTCGAGGACGATCCGAGCGTCGTGGTGGAACCGGCGCTGGGCGCTGGGCCCCGTTACTTGTTCATGCGAGTTCCTGAGCCGAAGCGACACAAGAACCGACTGCACCTGGATCTGCGCAGCGACGACCTTGAGGGTGAGGTCACCCGGCTGGTCGACCGCGGGGCCGTGGAGTTGTACCGGATCGACACCAACGTGACGATGGCCGACCCCGAGGGCAACGAGTTCTGCATCAATACGAGTTCGGTGTGAGGGTGGGGCCATGGAGCTACGCGTGTTCACCGAACCCCAGCAGGGCGCGTCGTACGACGACCTCCTGCGCGTCGCGCTGACTGCCGAGGAGCTCGGCTTCGGTGCGTTCTTCCGGTCCGACCACTACCTCGCCTTCGGCACCGACGGACAGCCGGGCCCCAGCGACGCCTGGGTCACGTTGGCCGGCTTGGCGCGCGAGACCACCAGCATCAGGCTCGGCACGCTGATGACGAGCTCGACCTTCCGCCACCCCGGCCCGCTCGCGATCAGCGTCGCCGGCGTCGACCAGATGAGCGGCGGACGGGTCGAGCTGGGCCTGGGCGCGGGCTGGTTCGAGGGCGAGCACCGCGCCTACGGGATCCCGTTCCCCGACACCGGCGAGCGGTTCGACCGGCTCGAGGAGCAGCTGGCGATCATCACCGGCCTCTGGGCGACCGAGGGAGGCTTCAGCTTCAAGGGCAAGCACTACCAGGTCACCGACTCGCCCGGCCTGCCCAAGCCCGCGCAGGCCAAGCCGCCGCTGCTGATCGGCGGCAGCGGCAAGCGCCGTACACCCGCGCTGGCCGCTCGCTACGCCGACGAGTTCAACCTCCCGTTCGTCCCGTACGCCGACGGGCTGGTGCAGAACGACCGCGTGCGCGCCGCCTGCGAGGCGATCGGGCGCGATCCGGACGACCTGGTCTTCTCCAGTGCCCTGGTGCTGTGCGTCGGCCGCAACGAGGCGGAGGTGACGAGGCGGGCCGAGGCGATCGGCCATGACAAGGGCAACCTGCGCAAGAACCAGCTCGGCGGCACGGTCGAGGAGGTCATCGACAAGGTCGGCCGCTACGCCGAGTCCGGCCAGTCGCGGCTCTACCTGCAGACCCTCGACCTGCACGACCTCGACCACCTGCGGCTGGTGGCCGATGCGGTGATGCCGGTGGCCGCAGGGCTAGCCTGACCCGTATGACGAGTCAGTCGCCGAGGTTCGGCCGGATGCTGACGGCGATGGCCACGGCATTCCGCGACGACGGCTCGGTCGACCTCGACGGCACCGCTCGGATCGCTGCCCACCTCGTCGAGCACGGCCACGACGGCGTCGTGGTCAGCGGCACGACCGGCGAGAGCCCGACCACCACGGTGGCCGAGGACGGCGAGATCCTGCGTGCCGTCAGGGACGCGGTGGGCGGGCGGGCCGTAGTGATCGCCGGCGTCGGCACCAACTCGACGACCCACTCGGTCGAGCTGGCCCGACAGGCCGAGAAGCTCGACGCCGACGGCCTGCTGCTCGTCACGCCCTACTACAACAAGCCCGGCCAGGCCGGCGTCCTCCACCACTTTCGCAGCGTCGTCGAGGCCACGGACGTGCCGGTCATGCTCTACGACGTGCCCGGCCGCACGGGCACCCAGATCTCCCTGGAGACCTACGCCGCCGCCCAGCAGTGGGACACGGTCGTCGCGGTCAAGGATGCCGTCGGCGACTACGCCCGTGGCGTGAAGATCATCGAGATGGGCTACGACCTCTACTCCGGCGACGACGTCGCGACCCTGGGCTGGCTGGCCCACGGCGCCCAGGGCGTCGTATCTGTCGTCGGACACGCTGCGGGCAACGAGATCGCCGGCATGATCCGCGACTTCCTCGCCGGCGACCACGCGGCCGCGCTGGCCACCTATACCCGACTCCTCCCGGCGACCGACGCCGTGATGGGCGTCGCCAACTACGGCGCCACCACCGCCAAGGCAGCACTCCAGCTGCTCGGCGTCCTCGACAACCGCAACGTCCGCGGGCCGCTCGTGCCGCTCGATGACGACGAGCTCGCCGCCCTACGCGCCGGCCTCGCCGCCTCCGGACTCCTCTGAGAAGGAACACCACTTGAGTCATCCGCATCCAGAGCTCTCCGCACCCGCACCGCTGGCACCTGGAGGGCTCCGGCTCATCCCGCTCGGCGGCCTCGGCGAGGTCGGCCGCAACATGACGGTCTTCGAGTACGACGACCGCTTGCTCATCGTCGACTGCGGGGTGCTGTTCCCCGAGGACCACCACCCCGGCGTCGACCTGATCCTCCCCGACTTCGAAGCCATCCGAGACCGGCTCGACCAGGTCGAGGCGCTGGTGCTCACCCACGGCCACGAGGACCACATCGGCGCCACGCCGTACCTCCTGCGCGAGCGCACCGACATCCCGCTCGTCGGCTCCGAGCTGACGCTGGCCCTCCTCGACTCCAAGCTCCGCGAGCACCGGCTCAAGGAGACCGTGCACCACGTCGTCCGCGAGGGCGACAAGATCACCCTCGGCCCGTTCGAGCTCGAGTTCATCGCGGTCAACCACTCCATCCCTGACGCCCTGGCGGTGGCGATCCGCACCGGTGCCGGACTGGTGTTGCACACCGGCGACTTCAAGATGGACCAGCTCCCGCTCGACGGCCGGATCACCGACCTGCGCGCCTTCGCCCGGCTGGGCGAGGAAGGCGTCGACCTGTTCCTCACCGACTCCACCAACGCCGAGGTGCCGGGCTTCACCACGCCCGAGGTCAACATCGGCCCGGTCCTCGACCAGGTCTTCCACCAGAGCAAGCAGCGCCTGATCGTGGCCTGCTTCGCCAGCCACGTGCACCGGGTGCAGCAAGTGCTCGACGCAGCCGTCACCCACCACCGCAAGGTCGCCTACGTCGGCCGCTCGATGGTCCGCAACATGGCGATCGCCCGCGACCTCGGCTACCTCCACGTGCCACCCGACGTGCTCGTCGACGTCAAGGACCTCGCCGACCTGGCGCCCGAGCGCCAGGTGCTGATCTCCACCGGCAGCCAGGGCGAGCCGCTGTCGGCGCTGAGCCGGATCGCCCAGCGCAACCACCACCTCGTGCACATCGAGGAGGGCGACACGGTCATCCTGGCCAGCAGCCTGATCCCGGGCAACGAGAACGCCGTCTATCGCGTCATCAACGGGCTCGCGCGCTGGGGGGCCAACGTCGTCCACAAGGGCAACTCCCTGGTGCACGTCTCGGGCCACGCCAGCGCCGGTGAGCTGCTCTACTGCTACAACATCGTCAAGCCGAAGAACGTGATGCCGGTCCACGGCGAGATCCGCCACATGCGGGCCAACGCCGCGCTTGCCCGCCTCACCGGCATTCCCCACGACAACGTGGTGATCGCCGAGGACGGCATCGTCGTCGACCTCCTCGACGGCAAGGCGTCGATCGCCGGCAAGGTCGACTGCGGCTACGTCTTCGTCGACGGGTCGTCGATCGGCGACATCACCGAGTCGTCCCTCAAGGACCGCCGGATCCTCGGCGAGGAGGGCTTCATCTCGGTGATCGTGGTGCTCGACTCCGTCAGCGGCAAGGTCGCCGCCGGCCCGGAGATCCACGCCCGCGGCTTCGCCGAGCACGACTCGACGTTCGACGAGATCAAGCAACCTCTCATCGACGCCCTCGACCGCGCCATGAAGGACGGCAACACCGACGCCTACCAGCTCCAGCAGGTCGTACGCCGCGTCGTTGGGCGCTGGGTCAACCGTGAGCACAAGCGCCGGCCGATGATCATCCCGGTCGTCATCGAGGCGTAACCACCTGGTCATCTGCGGACCTGTCGCGGGCAGCATGATCGGCGTAGCGTCCAACGCTGAGCCGCTTCAGCGCGAAGCGGGCTCTCGGGAGAGGGGAGACACCGATGTTCATCCAGGTCATGCATGGCAAGTGCTCAGACCCCGCCTTGCTCCGGGCGCAGCTCGACGTCTGGAAGCAGACGCTGGCCGCCGGTGCCGACGGGTGGCTCGGGTCGACGGCCGGTGTCACGGACGACGGAGAGGCGGTCGCGGTGGTGCGGTTCGAGTCCCGCGAAGCAGCGAATGCAAACTCCGCACGGCCCGAGCAGGGGGAGTGGTGGGAGGCCACCGCCAAGGCCTACGACGGCGAGGTCTCGTTCCACGACTACGACGACGCCGTCACCTTCCTCGACGGCGGGTCCGACGACGCGGGCTTCGTGCAGGTGATGCACGGCAAGGTGGCCGATGCGGCGAAGTTCCGCGCCTTCATGGCCCAGCCGATGGATCAGCTCCAGACGGCACGTCCGGAGATCATCGGCGGCACCGTCGCGGTGGCCGACGACGGCGACTTCACCCAGACGATCTCCTTCACCAGCGAGGCTGCTGCCCGCGAGGGCGAGAAGAAGGAGATGCCCGAGGAGATGCAGCAGCAGGTGGCCGAGGGGATGGGCGACATGAAGGACATCACCTACTACGACCTCCGAAACCCCTGGCTGGACAGCCCGGGCTGAACCCTGCCGTCGGCGCCGCGGAGCGGTGAGGGAGCAACCGTCTGCACGAGAAACGGTTGCCAGGTCACCGCTCGCGCGGCGCTGCCTTCTTTGTGGCCGTCTTCTTCGTCGCAGCGGTCTTCTTGGCAGTCGCCTTCTTCGCCACGGTCTTCTTCGCGGCGGACTTCTTGGCCGCGGCTTGCTTCGCCGGCACCGTGGCGGCGGCGGGTCCAGGACGGGCCGGCGGCTGCGGCCCGCCGGGCCAGTGCGCCAGCGTGTCGGCGAACATCGCCTGCACCTCAGCAGTCTTGGCGCGGATCTGATCCGCCGGCCAGGCCGACACGTCGATCGGAGGCAGCACGGTCACCTGCACGGTGCCGGGCTTGACGGTCAGGGCATCGCGCCACATCAGCTCGCCGGCGTTGCGGATCACGATGGGCACGACCGGGACGCCGGCCTCCCGAGCCAGGTGGAAGGCGCCCGTCTTGAACGTGCCCAGGGTGGGTGTCAGCGAACGCGTCCCCTCGGGAGCGATGACGACGGAGATGCCGTCACCCAGCTTGTCGACGGCCGGTTGTAGCGCCTCGCGCGGGTTGCCGCCACCCTTGCGGTCCACGAACGCGACCCCGGCGAACTTGAAGACCGGACCGAAGATCGGGTCCTTGGTCAGCTCCTGCTTGGCCACTCCCGTGAAGTCGCGGCGCAGCAGGTGGCAGATCACGAACACGTCGAGCTGGCTCTGGTGGTTGAACACGAACACCGCGGGGCGCTGCTCCCAGACGTGCTCCTCGCCGACGGTCTCCACGCGCACGCCGGCGAGGGCCAGGGAGTACTCCGCCGACAGCGCCATCATCGAGTCGATCGCCTGCTGCCGGCTGTTGTTGAGGATCCCCAACGCCACTCCCGTGCCGATGCCGCTCAGGATGCCGCCCACGGCAGCGACCGACCGCAGGATCGTGCGCGGGCCGGGCAACCCGCGGCCGCGGAAGTCCAGCACCGGCCAGCCGTTCTGCGTCGCGTGCTCACGGAGCCCTTCCTCCGGCGTGGTGGCAGCCGGGTGGCCGACCTGGCTGAGGAAGTCGATGTCCTCGTTGCCGTTGGAGTAGGCATAGCTGGCCGCGAGATCGATGCCGTGCTCCTCGGCGAACTCGCGCACGGCCCGCGCCTTGCCGGCCCGCCACAGGGTCGGGCCGTCGGCGCGGCCGGTGAGGATGCCGTCCTCGCCCGCCTCCAGCGCGGTGCTGAGCACGTGGTCGATGCCGAGCGTGCGGGCCGCGGCCACGAGCTGGAAACGGGTGGCCGACGACGCCAGCACGACCGTGTGGCCCATCCGGTGGTGGGCCTGCACCAGCTGCCAGGCCTCGGGAAAGACCCGGCCGGCCAGCCGCTTGGCGAAGACCCGCTCGCCCACCTCGAGGACGTCGTCCTCGTGGCGGCCGTCGAGGCCGGAGAGGCCGACCTTCACGAGCTTCTCGAAGTCGTCTTCGGTCTCCACGCCGCGCAGCGCGAGGGCCGTGGTGCGAAGGGCTTCGAGCGGACCGACCTGGCCGGTGCGCACCCGGTCGAGGTAGAAGTCCACGGCCGAGTAGCCGTGGATCAGGGTGCCGTCGAAGTCGAAGAACGCCGCGACCTGCGGTCCCTCGGGGGCGGCGTACACCTCGGCAAGGCGCTCAGACAACGACACCGGTGACCTCCGCACGGTTGGCAGCATCCAGGGACTCGATCAGCGTGGCCCGATCGATCAGGCTGGAGACGAACGCCAGGTGCTCGCGTCGTCTGGTCGCCAGGTCATCCGGGTCGTCGTCGTCCGGGCCGAGCAGGACGAAGTTCTCCACCAGGTCGATCGCCGAGGCGAACAGCTCGCGGGAGACCGACTCGGGGCTGTGCAGCCGGCGCTGGAGAAGCATCTGCCGCCCGACGCGGTCACACTCGTCGAGCAGGATCGCCCTGTCCACGGGCACGGCCGGGTCTGCGGCGGCCAGCCTGTCGGCTACCACGAGCTGGGCGTCGAGGAACGAGCGCAGCACCCGGTGGGCCATCAGCACTCCTGTGCTGCTCAGCACCCTGGTGATCTGCTCGGGCGACGCGGTGTCGGTCGGCTCCGTGGTGATCAGCGCCAACTCGTCGCGCAGCTCGGCCTCGAAGGTGTCGCGGTCGGGGAAGAAGAACTCGAACTTCAGCAGGTCGCGGATCCGCTTGGCCTCGATCCACCCGGTGAGCTCGGGGTGGTGGTCGGAGTGCTGCTGAGCCGTCCACAGCACCGCCAGCTCCAGGATCGCGCGGTTGACGAACCAGTGGATGGCGTTGTTGCGGTAGAACGCCGCGACGAGGTGCTGGCCGCGCTCGATGGCGTAGATGGGCTCGTCGCCCTGGTCGAAGACGGTGACGACCTTGGCCTTCACCAGGCCGGCCAGCACGCCGGTGAGACCGTCCTCGTCGGTCAGCCGCTCCAGCCCGGTGGACGGCAGGTTCCTGGCCTCGATGTAGGCAAGGATCGGCTCGAGGATGCGCAGGATCTGCCCCAGCGTCAGGGACTGGTCGCGGACCCCCAGCAGCGTGAGCGCAAGCAGGCCGTTGGCGGTCAGCGGCGAGGTGCGGTTGATGCCGACCGCGACCTCGAAGGCGATCTTGTGCAGCGCGGCCCGCTGCTCGGCCGGGTCGGCACCGCCCGGCGGTAGCCAGTCACGGATCGCGATCGGCGCGCCGAAGCTGACGTGGGCCGAGCCGCCGGACGTACGCCGCTGCGAGCGGGCGTACTCGGCCAGCCACTTCAGTCCCTCGGCCTGCTTCTTGGCGCCTTCCTGCTCTGCGGCCATCGAGGAGACCTCGTGCAGCCGGTCGTAGGTGATCGAGGTCGGCACCAGGTAGACGTCCTCCACCCGCCCGCTCTGCACGGCCGAGGCGACGTAGCGCAGCAGCCCGTAGCGTGGCGCCCGGATCTTGCCCGTGCGTGAGCGGCCGCCCTCGAAGTACCACTCGAGGTTGAACCGCTTGGAGAGCAGGAACCCGAAGTACTCCTGCACCACTGCCTTGTAGATCTCGTCGTCGCCGAAGCTGCGGCGGATGAAGACGATGCCGGCGCGGCGGGCGAGATCGCTGATCGGCCAGATCCGCAGGTTGTTGCCGCCCATCACGTGGTTGCGGGGGAAGTCGTGGCGAGCCAGCACGTCGCCCAGGACCAGGGTGTCGACGTAGGAGCGGTGGGCGGGCAGGAAGACCAGTGCATAGCGCTTGTTGAGCTCGCGCAGCTCGGCCAGCCGCGACTCGTCGGCGTGGACCTGCCAGGTGTTGGAGTGCAGCGGCTCCATCATCGCGTAGAACATGTCGACGGCGGCCCGGCTCTGCACGGCCACCAGCTCGTCGAGGCATTCCTCGGCCTTCTCGAGCCCCTCGTGGGGGGTCAGCCCCATCTCCGCTGACACCTCGGCGATCTCGTCGCGAAACTCCTTGCGCGCCAGGATCTCCTCGCTGACGGCGTGCGGCACCTTGTAGCGGTTGCCGATCTCGGCGCGCTCCTCACGTTCGAGGGTGACCACGGCCGACCGCCGGACGAACGCCCCGAATGCCTCATCGTCGGGGTCTTCGGCGTCGCCGCCGACGGTCTCGGCGAAGCGCTTGCGCAGCTCGCTCAACGTCGCTGGTTCGCCGGTGAGCACCCGTCGCCGGCTGGGGGAGAGCGAGGCCAGCCGCCGCGACAGCCAGGTGGCGGGCCGCTTCGGGGTCGCCAGCAGCGCGAGCTCGGACAGACGTGAGGTCGTGGCTCCGCGGCGGACGGTGGGCAGCCAGGCCACCCGCACGGGAATCACCAGGGCCTCGTCGTACGACGCCAGGGCCGCGCCGAGTCCCTGGTTGGCGTCGAGCACGGCGGAGACGGGCGGCTGCGCGTCGCGTGACCAGGTGTCGATGACGGGCCGCTCCACCGAGGACGACTCGACCGCGACCGCGATCACCGGGACGTCCCTGCGGTGCTCCTTCGACGAGGCGCTCACACCACTCCTCTCGTGCGGGGTCATCATGGCAGACGGCCGAGGCCCCGCCGGAGTGATCCGACGGGGCCTGGGACGAGCAGATCGCGAGGCGTCAGCCCCGGACGATCCTCCCCCGGCCGTGGGGGAGTGGGTCCGATCTAGCACCCCAGAAATTTGGTCCAGGCCCAAGGCGGCCAAGGGCGCGGCGGACGACACGCTCGTGTGATCCGTGTGACTGGTGTGACAGTGGCCTACGTTGGTGGCATGGCGACCCGTACGTCTTCCCCGTCGGGGTCGCGGAGCAAGAACACGTCCTCGTCCGGCAGGTCCGGGCGAGCGGGTTCGAGCACCCGATCGCGAGGTACGACCCGACGCAAGGCACCCCAGCGCTCGACGACCAAGCGTCGTCGGTCGTCCAGCAAGCGCGCCCCGACGCGCACCAGGCGTCCCGCGCCGAGGGCGGTGCGCAACGGGCGGGGACCGGTCCTGCGGATGTTCGCAGCCCTCGGCCGAGGGGTGGCAGCGATCTGGCTGGGCATCGCCCACGCCGTCGGTGCCGTGGCCCGCAGCATCGGTCGCACGGCCCGTGACCTCGACCCCGAGCACCGGCGCGACGGCGTCGGGCTGCTGCTCTTCGGCCTCGCCGTCGTCGCCGCGGCCGCCGTGTGGTGGCAGCTGCCAGGCACGGTGATGGAGACCGTCCGGACCGTCGTCGCGGGCTCGGTCGGCAAGGTCGGCTGGCTGGTGCCGCTCATGCTCGTCTTCATCGGTTGGCGCAACATGCGCGACCCGGTCCGCAACGGTCCGGCCGGGCGCCAGATCGTGGGCTGGATCGCCTTCGCCTTCGGCGTGCTCGGCATCGTGCACATCGCCAACGGCAGTCCGCGTCCCGAGCTCGGTGACGCGAGCGACCTCCAGCAGGCGGGTGGGGCGGTCGGCTTCGTGGTGGCGAGCCTGCTCACCGACCTGCTGCGGACGTCGTACGTCGTGGTGCCGCTGCTGGTCCTGCTGTGCGTCTTCGGCCTGCTCGTCATCACGGCCACGCCCGTCTATCAGGTGCCGCAGCGCCTCGGCGCCCTGCGCGACCGGCTGCTCGGCCGTCACCCCGCGGCCGAGGACGGCGACGATGACGGCGAGGTGACGCAGCCGATCCGCGTCGGTCGCTTCCGGCGCGGCGTGGACACCGACATCGACCCCGACATGGGCGACCTCCCCTACGACAGCCCGGTGCTGGCGGAGCGCGAGCTCCGACGCCGTCGCCAGCAGGCCGAGGGTGACGCCGACGCGACCGCCGAAGTGTCTGCGATGGACCTGACCGCCGGCGACGGCGAGCTGCAGCCACCCCCGCACACCCCACTCCCGCAGCGCGTGGAACAACTGGCCCTCTCGGGCGACATCACCTACTCGCTGCCGGCCAACGACGTGCTGCGTCCGGGTTCCCCCCACAAGGCGCGGTCCAAGGCCAGTGACGAGGTGGTCGAGCGGCTGACCCAGGTGATGGAGGAGTTCGAGATCGACGCCCAGGTCACGGGCTACACCCGTGGCCCGACGGTGACGCGCTACGAGGTCGAGGTGGGCCCGGCGGTCAAGGTCGAGAAGGTCACCGCGCTCTCCAAGAACATCGCGTACGCCGTCGCCTCGGCCGACGTGCGGATCCTCTCGCCGATCCCCGGCAAGTCCGCGATCGGCATCGAGATCCCCAACCTGGACAAGGAGATCGTCTCCCTGGGTGACGTGCTCCGCTCCGGCACCTCGCGCGCAGATCACCACCCCTTGGTCGTCGGCCTGGGCAAGGACGTCGAGGGCGGCTTCGTGGTCGCCAACCTCGCGAAGATGCCGCACCTGCTGGTCGCCGGCGCCACCGGTTCCGGCAAGTCGAGCTTCATCAACTCCATGATCTGCTCGCTGCTCATGCGGTCCACGCCCGACGAGGTGCGGATGATCATGGTCGACCCCAAGCGGGTCGAGCTCAACGCCTACGAAGGCATCCCGCACCTGATCACGCCCATCATCACCAACCCCAAGAAGGCAGCCGAGGCGCTGGCGTGGGTCGTGCGCGAGATGGACATGCGCTACGACGACCTGGCCAACTTCGGCTTCCGGCACGTCGACGACTTCAACAAGGCCGTCCGCGCGGGCAAGGTCGTGCTGCCGCCCGGCAGCGAGCGCGAGCTGGCGCCGTACCCCTATCTAGTAGTGATCGTCGACGAGCTTGCCGACCTGATGATGGTCTCGCCCCGCGACGTCGAGGATGCCGTCGTCCGGATCACCCAGCTGGCGCGAGCCGCGGGCATCCACCTGGTGCTGGCGACCCAGCGGCCGTCTGTGGACGTGGTGACGGGCCTGATCAAGGCCAACGTGCCGTCGCGACTGTCGTTCGCGACGTCATCGCTCGCCGACAGCCGGGTCATCCTCGACCAGCCGGGCGCCGAGAAGCTCGTCGGCCAGGGTGACGGGCTGTTCCTGCCGATGGGCGCCTCCAAGGCCGTGCGCGTCCAGGGGTCGTGGGTCACCGAGGCCGAGATCCACCAGGTCGTCAAGCACTGCAAGGCGCAGCTGGCGCCGACCTACCGCGACGACGTCACCGCGCCCGCTGCCGCCAAGCGCGAGCTCGACGACGACATCGGCGACGACATGGACCTCGTCGTCCAGGCCGTGGAGCTGATCGTCTCGACCCAGTTCGGCTCCACGTCGATGCTCCAGCGCAAGCTGCGGGTCGGCTTCGCCAAGGCCGGCCGGCTGATGGACATCCTCGAGAGCCGAGGCGTCGTCGGGCCGAGCGAGGGCTCCAAGGCGCGCGACGTGCTGGTCAAGCCCGACGAGTTGGACGGCGTGATCGCAACACTTCAGGGGGAGCTGTGAACGAGAGTCCAGACACCCCCGACTATGTCGTCCTCAGGGACGAGGTGGAGACCGTCGACGTCGTCGACTTCGACGAGCCCACCGACTTCGGACCACTGCCGCCCCCCGCGGTCCTGCCCGAGCTGGATCAAGTGCCGGACCCAGTGGTGAATGCAGTGGTGGACGATGGGCCAGTCGTGGAGGTACGCCGCCACGCGGTGCTGGCCGCCGGGGTCGGCGTGGTCGCAGCCGCCGTGGCGATCGCGTATCTGGCCCGGGCCACCGACGGCGGCAGCCCGGTCGCCTGGGCGGTGTGCGGGCTGATGAGCGTCGTCGCTCTCGTGCACCTCGCCGCACTGCTCGACGCGCGCACGCCACTGCTCGTCGCCGACGAGCAAGGAGTGCGGATCAGGCTCGGCCGGTCGTGGACGGGCCTGACCTGGGGCGCCCTGCACCGCCTCGAGGTGGCGCCGCGGCGCGGCGTGCACGACGGCCGGCTGGTGCTCGTGCCCCGCAACCCGGCGCGGGTGCTCGAGGAGCTCGACAACGGTGGACGCCGTTCCGCCCGGCTGGCCGGCCGACTGCACGGGACGCCGTTCGGCGTCCCGCTCTCCCTGGCCACCCGCGTGGTCGGCGACGACGGCGACCTGGCTGCGACGCTGGCGCGACTTGCCGATGGCCGGGCCCAGGTCACCGGACTCACCGCGGCCGACCGGGCCCACGGGGCCGACGCGGCCGACAACGCTGACAGCGCCGACGAGCCCCTGCCCGCCCGCCTGCGTCGGGTCGACCCGCGTCCCGCGCTGGCCCACGGCATCGGCGTCGTCGCCGCTCGGCTGCGCACCCGAGGCGGCGCGGAAGCCACCGAGGAGGGTGGCCTGCCCGAACACCTCCCCGAGCGCAGGGAAGCCCTGCCGCTGGTGGCCAGCGCCACGCCGAGCCCGCTGCGCGCCCTGATCTCCGGCCAGCGGGCCGAGGTCCACCGCGAGCTGGTCGCCGGCGCCCACGCGCTCGCCCCCGATGTCGACGACGCCGACGACGCCGGCCGCGGCCTCCCGGAGCTCGACGTCCTGCGCCGACCGGGCAGCGTCGACCTCGAGCTCGAGACCGAGTCGTGGGGCGACCGGGTGCGACCGATCGCCACCGCGGGCGACGCGGTCGAGACGATCGTCATCGAGGACTTCCCCCTCGAGCCCGCCGAGGACCCCGTCATCGGTCCGGAGTTCGCGGCGGCCCGGACCCGCCTCGGCCTGACCGTCGACGCGCTGGCCGACCGGACCCGCATCCGCCCCCACGTCATCGAGTCCATCGAGGTCGACGACTTCGCCCCGTGCGGCGGCGACTTCTACGCCCGCGGCCACGTGCGGACGCTGGCCCGCGTGCTGGGTGTCGACGCGGCGCCGCTGCTGGCGGCGTACGACGAGCGCTACGCCGACGCTCCGGTCAACCCGCGCAGGGTCTTCGAGGCCGAGCTGGCCTCGAGCGGCGGCATCCGGGCGACCCGGGGCGGGCCGAACTGGTCGGTCCTGGTCGCCGCGGTGATGGCGCTGGTGCTGGCCTGGTCGATCGCCCGCCTCGTCATGGACGGTCCCGTCGACCTGCGCGAGGACCCGGTGCTCAACGGCTCCGGTGGGCCCAACCACCAGGGCGTCCCGGCCGCGCCGGCTGTCCCCGTGGTGGTCTCGGCTCCGAGCAGCGGTGCGCGCATCATCGTCCGCGACGGCAGCGGCGCGGTGGTGTTCACCGGCGACCTGGCGTTCGGGGCAAGCCGCACCTTCTCGGTCTCCCCACCCGTGCGCGTGCAGGCCACGGACGGCTCCGTGACGGTCACGGTCGACGGCGAGGACCGCGGCGCCCTCGGTGCCGCCGGCACCCCGGGCTCCGGCACGTTCGTGGTGCGCTGAGCCCGCCTGCTGCTCAACGCGTCATACTCGGGGTCCTATGACCACGTCCGTCGCGCTGGTGACCTTGGGCTGTGCCCGCAACGAGGTCGACTCCGAGGAGCTCGCTGGCCGGCTCGCGGCCGGCGGCTTCCTTCTCGTCGACGACCCCGCCTCAGCCGACACGGTGCTGGTCAACACCTGCGGCTTCGTCGAGGCCGCCAAGAAGGACTCCGTCGACACGATCCTCGAGGCCGCCGACCTCAAACAGTCCGGACGCACGCAGGCGGTGGTGGCCGTCGGCTGCCTTGCCGAGCGGTACGGCGCCGAGCTGGCCGCCTCGCTGCCCGAGGCCGATGCGGTGCTGGGCTTCGACGACTACCCCGACATCGCCGCCCGGCTGCGCGGCATCCTGGCCGGCGAGACGCACCAGGCCCACGTCCCGCAGGACAGGCGCACCCTGCTGCCGATCACCCCTGTGGAGCGCGAGCAGGTCCGCGAGACCGCACACGTGTCCGTGCCGGGGCATGCGCCCGCGAGCCTGCGGGTCCGGCTCGCGAAGGGCCCGATGGCTCCGCTCAAGCTGGCCAGCGGCTGCGACCGGCGGTGCACGTTCTGCGCGATCCCGAGCTTCCGCGGTTCCTTCGTCAGTCGACGCCCGGGCGAGGTGCTGGCCGAGGCCCGCTGGCTGGCGGGCGAGGGCGCCCGCGAGCTGTTCCTGGTGAGCGAGAACTCCACGTCCTACGGCAAGGATCTTGGCGACCTGCGCCTGCTGGAGACCTTGCTGCCCGAGCTGGCCGCCGTCGAGGGCGTCGAGCGGGTGCGCGTCTCCTACCTCCAGCCCGCCGAGACGCGACCGGGGCTGGTCGAGGCGATCGCCGGCACGCCCGGCGTGGCGGCGTACTTCGACCTCTCCTTCCAGCACGCCAGCGGGCCCGTGCTGCGCCGGATGCGCCGGTTCGGCGACGCCGAGAGCTTCCTCGGTCTCCTCGAGCAGGTCCGTGACCTGGCCCCCGAGGCGGGGGTGCGCTCCAACGTGATCGTCGGCTTCCCCGGCGAGAGCGAGGCCGACCTCGAGATCCTGTCCGACTTCCTGACCGAGGCCCGGATGGACGTCACGGGCGTCTTCGGCTACTCCGACGAGGACGGCACCGAGGCCGCCGGTTTCGCCGACAAGCACGACGACGACGAGGTGCGCGCCCGCGTCGCCCACGTGGGCGCGCTCGTCGAGGAGCTGACCTCCCAGCGGGCCGAGGAGCGCATCGGGCAGCGGGTCAGCGTCCTGGTCGAGCGCGCCGACGGCGGGACCGTCGAGGGCCGCGCCGCGCAGCAGGGCCCGGAGGTCGACGGTACGACGACCCTCGTCGACGGCGGTCACCTCGCCGTGGGCGACCTGGTCGACGCTGTGGTGGTGGCCAGTGAGGGCGTGGACCTGGTGGCCCGGGTGCTAGGGGACCGCCCGTGAGCGATCAGCAGCCCCAGCCCGTCAACAACTGGAACCTGCCCAACGTGCTGACGTCCCTGCGCATCGTGATGGTGCCGTTCTTCGGGTGGGCGCTGTTGCACGACGGCGGCGACTCGGTGGTCTGGCGCTGCGTGGCCTTCGCCCTCTTCGTCGGCGCGATGATCACCGACAAGATCGACGGCGACATCGCCCGGGCCCGCAACATCGAGACCAACTTCGGCAAGATCGCCGACCCGATCGCCGACAAGGCGATCACCGGCATGGCCTTCATCGGCCTCTCGATCGTCGGCGACATCTGGTGGTGGGTCACCATCGTGGTGCTGGTCCGCGAGTGGGCCGTCACCCTGCTGCGTCTCTCGATCCTCCGGCACGTCGTGGTGGCCGCCGCGCAGAGCGGCAAGATCAAGACCGTCCTCCAGGCGGTCGCTCTGGCGACCCTGTGCCTGCCTCTGCGCCAGGTCGACGGCCCCCTCAGCGACGTCGCACTGGTGCTCTTCTACGTGGCGCAGGTGTTGCTGGCCGGGGCCGTGGCAATGACGTTGTGGTCGGGTTACGAGTTCTTCCGTGACGTCTGGCGCCAACGCGGCAACATTCGCCAATCGACTGTTCGCTAGTTCGTCAACTTGTGGTCAGGGTGGAACCACTACCCCCCGGGTTAGGGTGACCGCGCCCACACCTGTGCCCAGGGGTGCGCCTTCTTCCCTGATCTTCTGCCCGAGCTTCCTGTTCATCGAACCGAAGGAACCGCATGTCGAACCCCCGCAAGCTCCTGGCGATGTTCGCCGGAGCTGTGTTGCCGCTTGCCGCGTTGACCCTGATCACACCCGCCGCCGACGCAACTCCGGCCGGTGACGCGGTGGTCATCTCCGAGGTCTATGGGGCGGGAGGCAACGCGGGCGCCGTCTACAAGGCTGACTTCGTCGAGCTGTACAACCCGACCGGCGCTCCCGTGAACCTGCTGGGCACCTACATCGCGTACCGATCCGCCACCGGTGGTCTCGGCGGATCGATGGCCCTGCGCGGCTCCCTCGCCGCTGGAGGGCGCTACCTGATCCAGATGAGCTCGGCCGGCGCCACCGGCGCCGACCTGCCTGCTCCGGACCGGGTCGCCGTGCCCTCGATCTCGATGGCCGCGGCCGGCGGCCAGGTGCTGCTGACGCAGGGCTCGGGGCCCTTCACCGCCCTCGGCGACCTCGCCGGCGACGCCGGCATCATCGACATGGTCGGCCTCGACCCCGCACCCGGCGGCGCAAACAGCTACGAGACGGCTGCCGGCCCGGCCGCCACGGCGGCGAACAGCGCGAACCGCAGCGCCCTCGGCGTCGACACCGACAACAACTCGGCAGACTTCACCCTCGCGGCACCGAGCCCCGCGGCGTGTGGCTGCGTGGCCGCCGGCAGCAGCTTCACCGGCACCATCGCCGAGATCCAGGGCACCAACACCGACACCTCGCCGCGCCTCGACGACACGGTCACCACGACGGGCGTCGTCACCGCGCGCTACCCCTCCGGCGGCTTCGCCGGCTTCTTCATGCAGACCGACGGCACCGGCGTCGGCGACGCCACCCCGGGTGCCGCCGACGGCATCTTCGTCTTCCTCGGCACGGCGAACGCTGCCACTGCCCCGGCCCTCGGC
Organism: uncultured Actinomycetota bacterium; assembly: GCA_963762105.1. Taxonomy (GTDB): domain Bacteria; phylum Actinomycetota; class Actinomycetes; order Propionibacteriales; family Nocardioidaceae; genus Nocardioides. Next base: position 118,284 of record CAVXJG010000002.1, read on the forward strand.
GCCAAGGTGACAGTCACCGGCCCGGTGACGGAGTTCTCAGGTCTCACCGAGATCAGCCCGGCCAGCCCGGCGGACGTCGTCCCCGCCGGGACGGCGACGGGCGTGACCCCGTGGTCGGCGGCGTACCCGACCACCAACGCTGGTCGCGAGGCCCACGAGGGTGAGCTGATGATGCCCACCAACGACTTCACGGTCACCAACACGTTCGGCACCAACACCTTCGCCGAGATCGGCCTGGCCACCGGGACCACCCCGCTGCTCCAGCCCACCGACGTGGCGCTGCCCGGGCCCGCTGCCGACGCCATCGCCGCCCAGAACGCTCAGCGTGCGGTGACCCTCGACGACGGAGCGTCGCTCAGCTTCGCTGCGCCGGGCGCCGCGAGCGGAACTGCGCAGCCATGGCTGGGCACCCCGGCCGGCTACAACCCGGTCCGGGTCGGGGCCAAGGCAACCTTCACCGTGGGCTCGGCGACTGTGCCGTTCCCCGGTGTCGTCCTCGACTTCCGCAACAACGTGTGGAAGTTCCAGCCGCGCCAACAGGTGACCAACACCGGCACCGCCGTCGCCACGTTCGTCAACACCAGGACCTCGGCGCCGCGCAACGTCGGCGGTGACCTCAAGCTGGCCACCTTCAACGTCCTCAATCACTTCAACACCACTGGCGAGGCGTGGGTCGCCGCGGGTGCCGGGCGCTCGTGCACTTACTTCAACGACCGGGCCGGCACCCCGATCGGTGTCAACACCTGCACCCCCGGACCCGGTGACGCGGCCGGCATCCAGGGTCCCCGCGGCGCCGCCACCACCGCGAGCCTGACCCGTCAGCAGACCAAGATCGTCAAGGCGATCAACGCCATGGACGCCGACATCGTCAGCATCGAGGAGCTCGAGAACTCGGTGGGCCTCGGCGAGGCCGACCGCGACGACGCGCTCGCGGGTCTGGTGGCCGCCCTGAACGCCGACGCCGGCAGCACGCGCTGGAAGTTCGCTCCGACGCCTCCCGCGGCCGAGCTCCCGCCGACGGCTGACCAGGACGTCATCCGGACGGCCTTCATCTTCAACCCCGACACGGTGACCCGGGTCGGTGCGTCGAAGGTGCTGACCGGTTCGCCGGCCTTCGACAACGCACGGGAGCCGCTGGCCCAGGCGTTCAAGAGCGAGGGGGCTCCAGACTCGGAGGCCTTCGCCGTCGTCGTCAACCACTTCAAGTCCAAGAGCGACTCCTCGCCGCCGCAGACCGGCGCCGGCAACGACAACGCCGACAAGTTCGACGGCCAGGGCGCCTTCAACGGTGACCGGGTGCGTCAGGCCCAGGCTCTGGTGACCTTCGCCAACAGCTTTGCGGCGTCACGCGGCACCAACCGGATCTTCCTCGCCGGCGACTTCAACTCCTACACCAAGGAGGACCCGATGCGGGTCCTCTACACCGCCGGGTTCGCCGCCATCGAGTCCGACGTGGCGGGCGAGTCGACCTACAGCTTCTCCGGGCTGTCCGGGTCGCTCGACCACGTTCTTGCCAACGCACCGGCGATGGCCCTCAAGGACGGCGCGGACATCTGGAACATCAACTCGGGAGAGTCGCTGGCGTTCGAGTACAGCCGCTTCAACTACAACGTCACCAACTTCTTCCAGTCCAACCCCTACCGGTCCTCGGACCACGACCCCGAGATCATCGGGATCAACCGGCCGAGCAACGCGGAGGAGAAGATCCAGGTCCTCGGCATCAACGACTTCCACGGCCGGATCAACCGCAACCCGAGCGGCGCCGAGGCGGGTGCCGCAGTGATCGCCGGCGCTGTCGACTACTTCCGTGGAAAGAACTCCAAGACCGTGTTTGCGGCGGCGGGTGACCTCATCGGGGCGTCGACGTTCGAGTCCTTCATCCAGCAGGACAAGCCGACGATCGACGCGCTCAACGAGGCAGGCCTCGAGGTGTCCTCGGTGGGCAACCACGAGTTCGACCAGGGCTACGACGACCTCGTCAACCGGGTCATGCAGCCCTACGACATCGACGACAACCCCAATGGCGGTGCCAACTGGGAGTACCTCGGCGCCAACGTGCGGTTCAAGAGCACTCACGGGCCTGCTCTGAAGGAGACCTGGATCAAGGACTTCGGTGACGTCCAGGTCGGCTTCGTGGGTGCGGTCACCGAGCACCTGCCCGAGCTCGTCGCTCCGGGCGGGATCTCGCAGATCGAGGTGACCGACATCGTCGACGCCGCCAACGCGGGGGCCGACACGTTGAAGGCGCAGGGTGCCGACATCGTCATCCTGCTCGTCCACGAGGGTGCGGCCACCACGGCGCTGTCCTCGGCGGTCGACCCGGCCTCTGACTTCGGCAAGATCGTCAACGGGGTCGACGAGGACTTCGACGCGATCATCTCCGGGCACACCCACCTCTCCTACAACCACCGGATCACGGTGCCGGAGTGGGTGGCCGAGGGCCGCACCGTCACCAAGCGTCCGGTCGTCTCGGCGGGTCAGTACGGCTACAACCTCAACCGCCTGAACTTCCGGATCAACCCGGACACGGGAGAGATGCTCGGAGTGAGCCAGACGATCGTGCCCTTGCAGAGCGGTGACACGGTCTTCACGCCGAACTACCCGGCCGACTCCGCGACGGCCGCGATCGTCACCGCGGCCAACGCCAAGGCCGACGTGCTCGGCGCCCAGCAGCTCGGGCAGGTCGCAGGTCCGTTCAACCGGGCCAAGCTGAGCAACGGCACCACCGAGAACCGCGGTGGCGAGTCGACGCTCGGCAACCTGGTGGCGGAGGTCCAACGCTGGGCCACGCCGGACACCGTGGGCGGCGCGCAGATCGCGTTCATGAACCCCGGCGGCCTGCGTCAGGACATGCTCGGCGTCGGGGCGACCGTCGACCCCTACCCGCGCACCCTGACGTACAAGCAGGCGGCCGAGGTCCAGCCGTTCGCCAACACCCTGGTCAACATGGACCTCACGGGGGCCCAGATCAAGGCGACCCTTGAGCAGCAGTGGCAGCCGGCGGGAGCCGCGCGTCCGTTCCTGCGACTGGGTGCGTCGAAGGGCTTCACCTACACCTACGACGACGCCTTGGCGGTGGGGTCCAGGATCACGGGCATGTGGCTCAACGGGACGCCGATCAACCTTGCGGGCACGTACGCCGTGACGGTGAACTCCTTCCTCGCGACGGGTGGTGACAACTTCTTCGCCCTTGCTGGAGGCACCAACAAGCAGGACACCGGCATGACCGACCTGCAGGCGATGGTCGAGTACATGGCGGAGTTCGCCAACACCGGCGCCGGCGACCCGCCGCTGCCTGTGGACGCCTCCCAGCGTGCGGTGGGCGTGAAGTTCCCGGGCGGTGCACCAGCAGCGTCCTACGCACCGGGTGCCCACGTGCTCTTCAACCTGACGTCGTTGGCCATGGCGACGGCGCCGGATCCCAAGGACGCCACGGTCGACGTGTCGCTCGGCGGTTCTTCGCTCGGCACGTTCCCCGTCAACAACACGATCGGCACGGACATCCTCGACGAGTACGGCACGGCCTCGGTCGACGTCGTCGTCCCAGCCGGCACGACCGGCGGGGCGCAAACCCTGCTGGTCACGGGTACGACAACGGGGACCGTTGCCCGAGTCCCGATCACGGTGAGCGGTGGCCCAACGCCGCCTCCGCCGGGTCCGGTTTCCACCACGGTGAGCGGCAGTGCTCCGTCGTTCGTCTACGGCAAGACCGGCACCCTCAGCATCCAGCTGAGCCGGCCGACCGCGGACGGCTCGGTCGAGGTGATCTCCGCGACCGGCGCCAAGCTCGGCACGGCGACCATCACAGGCGGCAAGGGCGTCTTCACCCTCGCGGCGAAGTCGCTCAAGCCGGGTGCGAACACTCTGACCCTGAAGTACCTGGGCACCAGTGCGTTCGCGCCGTCCACCGCCGACATCTCGGTCCAGGTCCTGAAGGCCGGACCGAAGGTCAAGGTCAAGGTCGACAAGACCGTCGACAAGGGCGAGACGACCAAGGTCGTCGTCAAGGTGAACGCGCCAGACGACATCAAGGTCAAGGGCAAGATCAAGCTGGTGATCAAGGGGACCGGCAAGACCTTCACGGCCAAGGTCGTCGATGGCAAGGCCGTGTTCAAGCTGCCGGCGTCCACGTTCACCTCGGTCGGCAAGTACACGCTCAAGGGCAAGTACCTCGGCAGCGACCTGCTGGAGCGGGGCAGCAAGAGCGTGAACATCGAGGTCTCCAAGTAGTCGACCTCGACGCCTGATCCACGACGGCCCGTCCCCACTCCGGTGGGGGCGGGCCGTCGCCGTGTCGACCTGCTTTGCGGCCCCGGGCGAACTTTCCTGTGAGAGGTGGCGTCGGAGCCTGTGTGCGGACGGGTGGCACTTGTTTCGTGTCCGGTCACCCGGCGGCACTGGAGACGAACATCGACGGGAAGGCAGACAACGTGCGACACCGCAAGAATCCCCGGCTGGCCCTGGCGGCCACGCTCGCCCTGGTCGGCGGCAGCCTCGCCCTGGTGACGGGCACCGCGGCCCCGGCCCAGGCGGCACCCAACGTCACGATCAACCTGGTCGGCATCAACGACTTCCACGGCCGGATCGACGCCAACACGGTCAAGTGGGCCGGCACGGTCAAGAAGCTCGAGGTGGACACCCCCGGGGTGCCTGCGGCCAACTCCTTGATCGTCGGCGCCGGTGACCTGATCGGAGCCTCGGTGTTCGCCTCGGCGGTCGCCAACGACCAGCCCACGATCGACGTGATGAACGAGGTCGGCATGGACGCCTCGGCGGTGGGCAACCACGAGTTCGACAAGGGCTGGCCGGACCTGCGCGACCGCGTCATCGGGCCCACGGCCACCCCCAACGCCCACTGGGCCTATCTCGGGGCCAACGTCTACAAGAAGGGCACCCAGACACCGGCGCTGCCCGAGTACGCGACGTACACCATCGACGGCGTGCGCGTGGGTGTCATCGGCGCGGTGACCAAGGAGACGCCCACCCTCGTCAGCCCCGGCGGCATCACCGACCTCGACTTCGGCGACCCGGTCGCCGCGGTCAACCGGGTGGCCGGTCAGCTCAGCGACGGCAACGCCGCCAACGGCGAGGCCGACGTGCTGGTCGCCACCTTCCACGCCGGCTCCGGCGTGCCGACGAGCTACCCGGACGCCCTGGCGAACGGCGGCGCGGAGTTCGCCAGCATGGCCAACCTGGATCCGCGCATCGACGCCATCTTCAACGGGCACACGCACCAGAAGTACGTGTTCAACCAGCCCGTCACCGGCGGCGACCGGCCGACCCGGCCGATGGTGCAGACCGGGCAGTACGGCGAGAACGTCGGCCAGATCCTGCTCACCTACGACACCGCGACCGGCAAGGTGATCGACAGCTCGGCGAGCAACACCGCGCGCGTCACGACCGACGACGCGACGCTGATCGCGCAGTACCCCGTGCTGCAACAGGTCAAGAACACCGTCGACGCCGCGCTCGCCAACGCCAAGGTCGTCGGCGACCAGCCGGTCGGCAAGATCTCGGCCGACATCACCACGGCCTTCTCCGGCGGCGGCTACGTCAACGGCGAGTACGCCGGGGGCACCCGTGACCAGCGGGGGTCGGAGTCGACGCTCGGCGACCTGGTCGCCAACGCACTGCGCGACGGGCTACCGGCCGACCAGGCCCAGCCCGACATCGGCATCGTGAACCCCGGAGGCCTGCGCGACGAGCTGCTGTACGCCGGCAACACGGCCACCAACCCGGCCAACACCGACGGGGTCGTCACCTACGCCGAGGCCAACGGGGTGCTGCCGTTCGTCAACAACATCTGGACGATCCAGCTCACCGGCAAGCAGCTCAAGAGCGTGCTGGAACAGCAGTGGCAGCCGACCGGGGCGGATCGCCCCTACCTGGCGCTGGGGCTCTCGGACAACGTCCGGGTGACCCAGAACGCCGACAACCCCGTCGGCAGCCGGATCACCTCGGTGCTGATCGACGGGGTGCCGTTGGACAACACCAAGACCTACACGGTCAGCACCTTCTCCTTCCTCGGCACCGGTGGCGACAACTTCACTGCCTTCAAGGACGGCAAGGCCAAGGACACCGGTCTCGTGGACCGGGACGTGTGGGTCGGCTGGCTGAAGAAGGGCAACAGGTCACCGAACTTCGCACGGCAGCAGGTCGAGATGCGCAACATGCCGCGCAGCGTCAAGCCGAACAAGAAGGTGACCTTCCGGGTCTTCGGGCTCGACCTGACCTCGCTCGGCAGCCCGCAGAACACCGAGGTGGGCGTCTACGCCACGACCGTGGTGGACAACAAGCCGGTGCAGGTCAAGCTGGGTGAGTTCCCGGTGGCGGCGGGGCTCGCGAAGATGAACTTCCGCACCCCGGAGATCCGCTACTCGCAGCTGTCGGTGGTGGCCGAGCCGTCGCGCACGAAGGTCGGCATCTTCCATGGATCCTTCAGCGAAAAGATCAAGGCCAAGCCCCGGCTGGCCACGAGCAAGTCACCCGAGCCGGCGATCGTCCGCAAGACCCGCGCGCAGGTCAGCATCGAGGTGAAGGTCCCGGGCATGAACCCCAAGGGCTGGGCGGCGGTGAAGATCGGCTCGAAGGAGTACAAGGCCAAGCTCGTGGACAGCAAGGTGACCATCAAGCTGCCGAAGTTCAACAAGACCGGCAAGCAGGAGCTCAAGGTCAAGTACCTCGGCAACGACAACTACAAGCGCGCCTTCAAGTTCATCAACCTGTGGGTGGTGAAGGGCTGACGTCGACCGTTGGTTGAGGAGGGCGCGGCCTTCGGCCCTCCTCAACCAGCGGACCTGGCTCAGCGGACGGTGCCGGTGTGCCCCCGCAGCCGGAAGGCAGCCTGCACCAGGGCCAGGTGGCTGAAGGCCTGTGGGAAGTTGCCGACCATCCGGCCGTGGTCCGCGTCGTACTCCTCCGACAGCAGGCCGACGTCGTTGGCCAGGCCGACGAGCCGGTCGAAGAGGGCGTTGGCGTCGTCCTTGCGGCCGGCAGCGACGTAGGCCGAGACCAGCCAGAAGGAGCAGGCGATGAACGGGTGCTCGTCTCCCGCCAAGCCGTCCACGCCACTCTGGGTCCGGTAGCGCAGCAGCAGGCCGTCGCGCATCAGGTCCTCCTCGACAGCATCGATCGTGCCGAGCATGCGCGGGTCGTCGCCCTTGATGAAGCCGATCAACGGCAGCACCAGCAGGGACGCGTCGACCTCGTCGGTGTCGTAGTGCTGGGTGAAGGTGTTCCGCTCCTCGTTGAACCCGCGGGTGAGCACTTCCTCGCGGACAGCGTCGCGGACCTCGCGCCACCGGTTCGCCGGCCCTTCCCTTCCCTCCTCGACGGCCTGAACGGCCCTGTCGAACGCTGCCCAGACCATCGCCCGGGAGTGGGTGAAGTGGCGTTTCGGTCCCCGGATCTCCCAGAGGCCGTGGTCCGGGTCCTGCCAGGTCGTGGCCAGGTTGTCGACGAGCGACCGCTGGAGGGCCCAGGCATCGTCGGCGGCCTCGTCCTCGGTGCTCATGCCGCTTGCCCGAGCCACCGAGAGGGCGATCATCACCTCACCCAGCACGTCGCTCTGCTTCTGGTCCACCGCCCCGTTGCCGATCCGCACCGGCCGGCTGCCGGCGTAGCCGGGCAGGTGGTCCAGGGTGCGCTCGGGCAGGTGCCGGGAGCCGTCGACCGTGTACATGATCTGGAGGTCCTCGGGGTCACCGGCGACCGCGCGCAGCAACCAGTGCCGCCACAGACCGGCCTCGTCCGTGTAGCCGGCGTCGACCAACGACTCCAGCGTCAGCGCCGCGTCCCTCAGCCAGCAGTAGCGGTAGTCCCAGTTGCGCTCGCCACCGAAGTCCTCGGGCAGCGAGGTGGTGGGCGCGGCCACGATGCCGCCCGTCTGCTCGTGCGTCATCAGGCGGAGGGTCACCAGGGAGCGCCGGACGATATCGGGGTGGGGGATGTCGCCCGGGCAGCGCCCCGCCCACGCGTCGTCGGCGGCGATGCTCTCCTCGACCGGCGGGTCGGCACTCGGGGGCGTGCGCTCGTAGGACGGGATCCAGGTCATCGAGAAGGTCAGTTCCTCGCCGGCCTCGATGGCGAACTCGTCGGTGTGCCGGCGCTCGGTGGCGATCGGCAGTCGGGATCCGCGAAGGATGAGCTTGTCTGGGCCGGCCACGGCGGTGATCACCTCCTCGCCGCGGATCGTGCGGCGGCGTACCCACGGGGCGATCTGCCCATAGTCCATCCGCACCACCCACTCGTGGCGCATCCGCACGCTGCCACTCACGCCGACGACCTGGCGTATGACGTCGGCGCGCTGGTCACCGGACGGCATCACGTCGAGCAGGGTGACGACGCCGTCGTCCGTGGTGAAGGTGGTCTCCAGGGCGGCGGAGGCGCCGACGTAGTGCCGGGTCGTCTCGAAGTCGCTCGTCGGGCAGAGCTGCCAGTGGCCGTGGTCGTCGGTGCCCAACAGGCCCGCGAAGCAGGCCGTGGAGTCGAAGCGGGGCAGGCACAGCCAGTCGATCGAGCCGTTCTTGCCGACCAGAGCGGCCGTGTGTCGGTCGCCGATGAGGGCGTAGTCCTCGATCGGCAGGGCCATGGTGAAACAGTAGCCGCGTGAGTCGCACCCACCGGCCAGCCGCCGCCGACGTCGTCGACCTGCTGCGTGCGCGTGGCGACACCCTCGCTACCGCCGAGTCCCTCACGGGTGGGCGGCTGGCCGCGCTGGTCACCGAAGTGCCCGGAGCGTCGGCCGTCTATCTCGGCGGGGTGGTCAGCTATGCCACCAGCTTCAAGGTCGACGTGCTCGGCGTCCCGGCCGCGATTGTCGAGCAGTACGGCGTGGTGTCGGGGGAGTGCGCCCGGGCGATGGCGCACGGAGCGCGGCGGCTGACCGGGGCGTCGTACGCCCTGAGCACCACCGGTGTGGCCGGCCCCGACCTCCAGGAGGGCAAGCCGGTCGGCACGGTCTACGTGGCTCTGGTCGGTGCCGATGGGCTCGGAAGTGATCCTCGGGATGGAGCTGACCGGGGACCGTTCGGCGATCCAGGAGCGGACCTGTCACGAGGCATTGGCGGCTATCGCGGGGAATGTGTGATGGGAAGAACCGGGGCTCGGGTAGCGTTGGGCCACACAGACGAGATCTGGTGAGGAAGGGTGAGCGCATGGTGCTGTTTCGTCGGCTGCTTGGCGACGTGCTCCGCGAGAAGCGCACCGCACGCGGCCTGACCCTGCGTGAGGTCTCCGCGGACGCTCGAGTGAGCCTCGGTTACATCTCCGAGATCGAACGCGGCCAGAAGGAAGCCTCCTCCGAGCTGCTGGCCTCGCTGTGTGGCGCCCTCGAGGTGCCGCTCTCCGACGTGCTGCGCGAAGTCTCCTTCGCCGTCGCGATCGAGGAAGCCGCCTCGGTCCCCACCCCGATCTCCTCCCGCCGCCGCGGCGACGTGGTGGCCTCCGCCGCCTGAGGCCGCTTCACCCCTCGGCGCGTGCCGGCTGGCAGGCCGGGCACCAGTAGGCCGTGCGCTCGCGGCCGGCCTCGCCGAGGTCGGCACGCTGGACGACCGTTCCGCAGCGCCGGCACGGCTCACCCTGTCGGCCGTAGACCCATAGGTTGCGCCCGCGACGCTTGTCGCCGGTGGTGCAGATCTGAGCCTGGTGCCGGTTCTGGTCCATCATCGAGCGAACCAGCCGAACCATCCGCAGCGGGTCGGTGACCAGCCCGACCGGCGTACGTGGGTCGTAGCCGGTGAGGAAGCACAGCTCGGTGCGATAGATCGTGCCGATGCCGGCGAGGTTCCTTTGGTCGAGCAGCGCCTCGCCGAGGGGACGGTGTGGATCGGCCGTGAGCCGGCGGACGGCCTCCTCCTCGTCCCAGTCGGAGCCGAGGAGGTCGGGCCCCAGATGGCCGACGACGTCTTGCTCGCGCTGGCGGGGGACCAGCTCCACGATCCCGAGGGTGAACCCGACGGCGGTCCGGTCACCGACGTCGAGCACGACCCGGGCCTCGTGGGCGGGCCTGTTCCACCGTTGCCCTTGCCGGAACACCCGCCAGGACCCCTCCATCTTCAGGTGCGTGTGCAGCGTCCAGGCGCGGCCGTCGGGCGGCGGCACGTCGATGCGGGTGAGCAGGTGCTTGCCGCGGGAGAGACTCTCGGTGACGGTGCCGCCCGCCAGGTTGACGGTGGCCAGCGCCGGCACCCGGAAGTCGGTACGACGGAGCTCGCGGCCCACCAGCGCGCTCTCCAGGAGCCGGGCCGTCCGCCAGACCGCGTCGCCCTCAGGCACGCAGCCGCAGCCCGCGTGGGGTCGGCACGAAGCCGGCAGCGTGCAGCGCAGCACGCAGCGGCGTCGCACCGGAGCCGAGCAGCTGCTCGCCGTCGACCCGCTCGACGGTCATCCTGCCCAGCGCACCGCGCCTGGCAGCGTCGGCCAGCGCCCCGGCCGCCGGCTCGAGCACCTCGAGGTCGTCGGGCCAGGTGAGCAGCGTGCGGCCGCCGCGCTCGACGTAGAGAGCCAAGGCGCCGTCGACGAGCACCACCATCGCCCCGGCCTTTCGCCCGGGCCGGTGACCCGCGCTCTCGCCGCCTTCGGCACGCTCGGGCCGGTCGGGACGGTTCGGCCATGGGAGGGCGGCGCCGTAGGGGTTCGCCGGGTCGGTGGCGGCGAGGGCGACCGCGACCGGTTTGGCGTCGACGGGGATCTCGGCGAAGGTGCGCAACCGGTCGATCGCTCCGGAGGTGCCGAACTGTGCCGCGCCCAGACTGCCGACGAAGTAGCCGCGCCGGCACCGGCCGGACTCCTCGAATGCCGCCAGCACCTTGTAGACGGCCGCGAAGCCGCCCGGGACCCGTTCGCTGACCACGGCGCCGCGGGTGACCACGCCGTGGCGGTCGAGCATCCGCTCGGCCAGGGCGTGGGCGCGGCGGGTCGGGTCGTCGTCGAGCGCCGGGAGCAGGGCCCACCGGCCGGCCGTCTCGGGAGGGCCGCCGCGGGTGGGCATGCGTGACCGACCCGCGACCGACGTCCGGGTGCGGGCCGGTGTCTGCCGGGTGCGGTGGGCCGTGCGGCCGCCGCGGATCAGGGCGCGCAGCGGTGTCAGGGTGTCGTTGCTGATCCTGCTCGACCACACCAGGTCCCACAGCGCTCCCGCCAAGGCCTTGTCGTCGGTGGAGCGGACCTGGTCGGAGAGCTGGCGGAAGAACCACGCGCCACCGGGCGCCAGCGCGTCGAGGACAGCCTGGTGGAGCTCGGTGTTCGGTCCCTGAGGAGGCGAGGGACGAGCCGTCTCGAAGGGCGAAGGGGCGTGCGGGGGCAGCGTGAGCGGGGCCTGGTCGGCCAGGTGGAGCGCGACCCAACCGTCGTTGCCGGGCAGGTCGCCCTGGCCGGCCCAGAGCACCTCGCCCGCGGCGGTGAGCTCGTCGAGGTAGGCGGGTTCGTAGTCGCGCACCCGGGCCGCCAGGACCAGGTGCTCCAGCGCGGACGCGGGCACGGGGGCGCCGGCGAGCTGGTCGATGGCGGTGAGGACGCCGTCGACCCCGCGCAGGCCGCGCCGCGGGGCGGCCTTGGCGGAACCGCCCTCGACGGCGACGGACTGCCAGGCGGGCAGGAAGCGCGCCAACGCCTGCGGGTCGACCGGCTCGACCTCCTGGCGCAGGCGGGCCAGCGAGCGCCGTCGCAGACGCCGCAGCACCTCGGCGTCGCACCACTCAGTGCCGGTGCCGGCAGGGCGGAACTCCCCGTCGAGGAGCCGACCCTGCCCGGCCAGCCGCTGCAGGGTGTGGCGGGCCACGGCGGCACCCAGCCCCAACCGACCCGCGAGCTCGTCGACGGTGAAGGGGCCGTGGGTGCGGGCGTAACGGGCCACCAGGTCGGCGAGCGGGTCGTCCACGGGATCGGCGAAGGCCTCGGGCGTGCCTTGCGGCACGGGCACGCCCAGGGCGTCACGCAGGCGGCCGACGTCCTCGATGGCGGCCCAGCGCTCCTCGCCGGCCATCCGCACCACAGCGGCGCGCCTCGTCGTACGGAGGCGCTCGACGCAGTCGCCGACGTCGGTGCCCGGGACGGAGCGGGCGACGATCTCGTCGACGGTGAGGGGTCCCAGCAGTCGCAGCAGGTCGGCCACGCCCTCGACGTCACGGGCCTGGCGGTCCGGCGCGAGACGCTGCAGCTCGGCCTCGACCTCCGCCAGCACCTCGGGGTCGAGCAGCTCGCGCAGCTCGGCGCGGCCGAGGAGCTCGGCGAGCAGGCCCTGGTCGAGCGAGAGAGCCGCCGCCCGGCGTTCGGCGATGGGGGAGTCGCCTTCGTAGACGAACTGGGCGACGTAGCCGAAGAGGAGTGTGCGGGCGTAGGGAGACGGGGTCTGCGTCTCGATGTCGGTGACGGTGACCTCGCGCCGGTCGAGCCGCCGCATCACGCCGACGAGGGAGGGCAGGTCGTAGACGTCTTGGAGGCACTCGCGGACCGCCTCGAGCACGATCGGGAACGACGGGTACTTGGCGGCCACCTCGAGGAGCTGGGCCGCGCGCTGGCGCTGCTGCCAGAGCGGGGAGCGGCGGCCGGGGTCGCGGCGGGGCAGCAGCAGGGCCCGGGCCGCGCACTCCCGGAAGCGCGCGGCGAAGAGCGCGGATCCGCCGACCTCGGCGGTGACGAGGTGCTCGATCTCGTCGGGCTCGAAGACCACGATCTCGCCGGTGGGCGGCTCGACGTCGGTGTCGGGGATGCGGATGACGATGCCGTCGTCGGAGGCCATCGCCTGGCCGTCGACGCCGTAGCGCTCCCGCAGCCGGGCATTGATGGCCAGCGCCCAGGGCGCGTGCACGGGCGTGCCGTAGGGGGAGTGCACGACCAGCCGCCAGTCGCCCAGCTCGTCACGGAACCGCTCGACCAGGAGGGTGCGGTCGCTCGGCAGCAGCCGGGTGGCCTCGACCTGCTCGTGGACGTAGGAGACCAGGTTGCGGGCGGCCCACTCGTCGAGCCCGGCTTCGCGTGCGCGGGCGGTGGCCGGCTCGGTGGTCAGCCCGCCGAGCTCGCGGGTGAAGGCCCCGATGGCCTCGCCGAGCTCTGCCGGCCGGCCGAGGGTGTCGCCCTTCCAGAACGGCAGCCGGCCGGGCACCCCAGGAGCGGGGGTGACCAGCACCCGGTCGTGGGTGATGTCCTCGATCCGCCAGCTGGTGGCGCCCAGCGCGAACACGTCGCCCACCCGCGACTCGTAGACCATCTCCTCGTCGAGCTCGCCGACCCGGCGTCCGGGTCCGGTGCCCCCGACCAGGAAGACGCCGAACAGGCCGCGGTCGGGGATGGTGCCGCCGCTGGTCACCGCCAGCCGCTGGGCGCCGGGCCGGCCGGTGATCGTGCCGGTGACGCGGTCCCAGACGATGCGGGGGCGCAGCTCGGCGAACTCGTCGGACGGGTAGCGACCGCTGAGCAGGTCGAGCGTGGCGTCGTACGCGCTGCGCGGCAGCTGGGCGAACGGCGCGCTGCGGCGTACGAGGTCGAAGAGCTCGTCGACAGACCAGGCGTCGAGGGCCGTCGCGGCCACCACCTGCTGAGCGAGTACGTCGAGCGGGTTGGTCGGCACCCGCAGGGACTCGATGGCACCGGCGCGCATCCGCTCGACGGCCACGGCGGTCTGGGCGAGGTCGCCGCGGTGCTTGGGGAACAGCACGCCCCGCGAGACCTCGCCGACCTGGTGGCCGGCGCGGCCGACGCGCTGGAGGGCGCTGGCGACGCTGGGCGGCGACTCGATCTGGATGACCAGGTCGACCGCGCCCATGTCGATGCCGAGCTCGAGGCTGCTGGTGGCGACCACGCAGGGCAGTCGGCCGCGCTTGAGGTCGTCCTCGATGAGGGCGCGCTGCTCCTTGGACACCGACCCGTGGTGTGCCTTGGCGATGACTACCCCATCTTCGCCCGTGCCGGCCGACGCACCTGACTGGGCCATCACCTGGGCCGGTGGCCGGTCGGAGCTCGGGCAGGTCGCCGCCGGCCCGCCTGGTGGCGATCTCGTTGAGCCGGGCGGTCAGCCGCTCGGCGAGACGGCGGGAGTTGGCGAAGACGATGGTCGAGCGATGCTGCTCGATGAGGTCGGCGACGTGCTCCTCGACGTGTGGCCAGATCGAGCCGGTGCGGCCGTCGTCGGCGTCCTCCCCGTCGGTCTCCTCGCCGTCGGGGGCGGTCATGTCCTCGACGGGGACCACGACCTTGAGGTCCCACCTCTTCTCCGAGGCAGGCGCCACGATCTCTACGGGAGCGTGGCCGCCGAGGTAGCGGGCCACCTCGTCGAGCGGGCGCACGGTGGCGGAGAGGCCGATGCGCTGGGCGGGCTTGTCGAGGAGGGCGTCGAGCCGTTCGAGGCTCACCGCGAGGTGGGCGCCGCGCTTGCCGCCGGCCACGGCGTGCACCTCGTCGAGGATCACCGTCTCGATGCCGCGCAGCGACTCACGGGCCTGAGAGGTGAGCATCAAGAACAGCGACTCCGGCGTGGTGATGAGCACATCGGGCGGCCGCGTCGTCAGCGTGCGGCGTTCGCTGGCAGGGGTGTCGCCGGAGCGGACGCCGACCCGCAGGTCGGGCAGCCCAGCGGCCCCGCGCCCACCTAGCCGGTCGGCGGAGTGCCGGATGCCGGCCAGTGGGGCGCGCAGGTTGCGCTCGACGTCGACCGCGAGGGCCTTGAGCGGCGAGACGTAGAGCACCCGGCAGCGCCTGGTGCGGTCGGTGGGGACCGGCTCGGTCAGCAGCCGGTCGATCGACCAGAGGAACGCCGCCAACGTCTTGCCGGACCCGGTCGGCGCCACCACCAGGGCGTGCCGTCCCGCGCCGATCGCCTCCCACGCCCCCTGCTGGGCCGTGGTGGGCTCCGCGAATGCCGCCGCGAACCACTCCCGAGTGGGTTCGCTGAATCGCTCGAGTGCCGGATGCACGCTCCCATCCTTGCTCACCCCGCCGACAGGGGTGTTTTCGGTGGTTGAGGTGCGAGGAGCCTCAGCGACGAGCCTCGAAACCACCACTTCCGGACCGGTGGTTTCGAGGCTCAGGCCTTGACGGCCTTCGCACCTCAACCACCGAGCTTGCTACCGGGCCAGCCAGGCGGCGTACGCGTCGAAGGTGTAGGGGCGGCCGAGGAAGTCTTCGACGAGGTCGGCGGCGTCGCGGGCACCGCCGGGGGCCAGGATCAGGTCGCGGTAGCGGGTGGCCACACCAGGAGCGAACAGGTCGTCGGGGTCGAAGGCGCTGAAGAGGTCCTTGGCGATGACCAGGGACCACATGTAGGTGTAGTACGCCGAGGAGTAGCCCTCCAGGTGACCGAACGCCGCGAACATGTGGGTGTCCTCGACGTAGGGGAACATCGAGTAGCGCTCCTGCAACGTCATGGTCGCGTCGGTGAGGTCGTCCGGCCGGTCGGTGTGGAACCAGTACGACAGCGCGGCGTAGAACATCTGGGTGCGGGCGTGGTAGCCCTTGCCGAAGTCGTCGGCGCGGCGCATCGCCGCCACCAGGTCCGCCGGGATGGGTTCGCCGTCGGCGTTGTGCGCGAAGGTCTGCAGCACACCGGCGTCCCAGGCCCACTCCTCCAGCAGCTGGCTGGGCGCCTCCACGAAGTCCCACTCCGTGGCCACGCCCGCGAAGCGCGTCCACTGCGCCCGGCCCGCGAGGACGTGGTGCACCAGGTGGCCGAACTCGTGGAAGAGCGTCACCACGTCGTCGTGCTCCATCAGGCCCTTGGAGAAGTTGCAGACCAGCACGCCCTCCGGCAGCTGGCGCCCGGCGACGCCGTCGGTGAGGGTGAACTGCGCGGCGTGGTTGTACTTGCCCTCGCGCGGGTGCAGGTCGAGGTAGATCCGGCCGAGCGTCTCGCCCGCAAGCTGCACGTCGTACGCCGTCACGTCCGGGTGCCACACGACGGCGTCGGGCACCGGGGTGTAGTCGAGGTCGAAGAGCCGCCCGGTCACGTCGAGCAGCCCGGCGCGCACGCGGGCGAAGTCGAAGTAGGTACGCACCACCTGGGCGTCGACGTCGTACTGCTCGCGCCGCACGACCTCCTCGTAGAACGCCAGGTCGGCGCTGTCGATGGTGGTCGCGTCGGGCCGGTCCTGCCGCAGCCGGTCGACAAGGACCTGGCGGTCCCGGCGACCAGACTCGTCGGCCGCCTCGGTGATCCGGTCGATGAACTCGGGGATCGCCGACCCCTTGCCGATCATCTTCACGCCGGCGTCGTAGTCGGCCCAGGTGTCATAGCCGACCAGCCCGGCCAGCTGCTCGCGCAGCTCGAAGAGCTCCTTGAGCAGGGCGTCGTTCTGCGGCCAGCCCTGGTTGAGGAACGCGTGGGTCATCTCGCGGCGCACGTCGGCGTCGCGACAGAACGTGCGCAGCGGGATGACGTCGGGGTAGTCGGTGGTGACCGTGACCAGGCCCTCGGCGTCGACGGGGTGGGCGTCCAGCCAGTCCTGTGGCAGCCCGGCGAGCCGCTCGGGGGTGACCCGTACCGAGCGCTTGCCGTCGCGGATGTTCTTCGCGAACTCCTGCCCCAACAGGGTCATCTGCTCGTTGATCTCGGTGATCCGCGCCCGCGTCTCGTCGTCGCGGTCGACGCCGGCCCGGCGGAAGTCCGTCAGCGTCTTCTCGAGCAGCCGGGCGGCCTGGCGGTCGAGGTCGGTCGGGTCGAGCGCCGCGAAGACCTCGAACAGCTCTCGGTCGAGTCGCAGCTCGGTGTCCAGCTTGTGCACGGCCTGGACCGCCGCCTCGCCGCGGGTCCGGACGGCTTCGTCGGGGTGCACCTCGCTGAAGAGCGAGCCGGCGGCGGCCGCGTTGGCGAGCGTCAGCACCCCCTCGTCCCACAGGCGCAGGGCCTGCTCGGCGGAGGTGGCCTCGCCCGACTTCAGCCGCTCGACGGCCGCCCGTGCGGCGTGGAGGCCCTCGGCGCAGCGTACGTCGATCCAGTCGGTGAAGGCCTCGGCGTCGGGCAGGGTCAGGGGAGCGGTGGTGTCGGTCACGCGCCGATCCTCTCCGATGAGCCTGTCCGACACCATGGGATATCTGGGTGAGGTCCCCGCTGGGGGCTACCCAGAGGACCGGTGCTGTCGGCGAGCTGTTCTAGGGTCGGGGCCGTGTCCGACGAGACCTTGCCCGACCTGATGGTCGAGGCGCGCGGCCTGCACAAGTCGTTCGGCGACTTCGAGGCGGTGCGCGGCATCGACGTCGGCGTACGTCGTGGCGAGGCGTTCGGCTTCCTCGGCCCCAACGGCGCCGGCAAGTCCTCGACGATGCGGATGATCGCGGCGGTGTCGCCCGTGACCGACGGTCACCTGCGCATCTTCGGCCTCGACCCGGCCACCGAGGGCCCGACGATCCGCGGCCGGATCGGGGTGTGTCCCCAGGAGGACAACCTCGACAACGAGCTCAACGTCTTCGACAACCTGTTCATCTACGGCCGCTACTTCGGCATCCGTGCCGCCGAGGTGCGCGAGCGCACGGCGGAGCTGCTGGAGTTCGTGCAGCTCACCGACAAGGCGAAGGCGAAGGTCGAGGACCTGTCGGGCGGCATGAAGCGGCGGCTGACCATCGCCCGGTCCCTGATCAACCGACCCGACCTGCTGCTGCTCGACGAGCCCACCACCGGCCTCGACCCTCAGGCCCGCCACTTGCTGTGGGACAAGCTGTTCCGGCTCAAGCAGACCGGCGTGACCCTGGTCATCACCACGCACTACATGGACGAGGCCGAGCAGCTGTGCGACCGGCTCGTGGTCATGGACAAGGGCGTGATCGTGGCCGAGGGCTCGCCGCTGGCGCTGATCCGTGAGCACTCCACGCGCGAGGTGACCGAGCTGCGCTTCGGGGTGGCCGCGGAGGACGAGACGCACGACGCCCTGGCCGAGAAGATCGCCGACCTGGGGGAGCGCGTCGAGGTGCTGCCCGACCGCCTGCTTGTCTACAGCGACGACGGCGAGGAGGTCGCCGCCAAGGTGAGCGAGCGCGGGCTCGAGCCGGTGGCGTTGCTCGTGCGCCGCGCCACGCTCGAGGACGTCTTCCTCCACCTGACCGGCCGGACCCTGGTGGACTGACATGGCCGCGGAGGTCTCGACAGGCTCGACCGGCGTGGGGGACGGCGGCCTCCCCATCGGCGAGGGTCTCGGGCGCCAGGTCGACTACTGGCTGACCGTCTATCGGCGCACCTGGCAAGGCACGGCCGTCTCCTCGTTCGTGGCCCCGTTGTTCTACGTGCTCGCCATGGGGGTGCTTCTCGGCGGGTTCATCGACGTCGATCCCGACAAGCTCGAGGGCGCCACGTCGTACCTCGCCTTCGTGGTGCCGGGCTTGGCTGCCGCCCTGGCCATGCAGACCGCGGTCGGAGAGACGACCTACCCCGTGATGGCGATGATCAAGTGGGACCGCGTCTACGACTCGATGCTCGCGACGCCGCTCCAGGTGCGCGACCTGGTCCTCGCGCACCTCGCGTTCGTGACGTTCCGGGTGGCCACCACCTGTGCGGTCTACATGCTGGTGGTCGCGCCGTTCGGGGTGTTCGCCACCTGGTGGGGAGTCCTGCTGGCGTTCGCCTCGCAGGTGCTGGTGGGCATGGCGTTCGGGTCGCTGGTCTATGCGTTCACGACCCGGCTGACCTCGCCCGAGGGTTTCGGGGTGCTCTACCGGCTGGGCATCTTCCCGCTGTTCCTCTTCTCGGGCGCGTTCTTCCCCATCAGCAACCTCGGCCCCGTGGGCGAGTGGGTGGCCCGGCTGACGCCGCTGTGGCATGGCGTCAACCTGTCGCGGATGTTCTGCCTCGACACGGTCGACTGGTCCTGGGCGGCGGTCAACACCCTGGTCCTGGTCGTGATGACGCTGCTGGGCGTCCGTTGGTCGGTCAACGGGCTGCGCCGGAGGCTGGTGAGCTGATGACCACTGCCGCGCCCGCTCCGACCACGACAGTGACCCCGGCCTCCCCCCTCACCGCGGTGGCCGCCGCCCGGCTGATCGTGCTGCGCAACTACCTCGTCTACCGCGACGCCTGGAAGCTCTTCCTGACCGGGTTCCTGGAGCCCGTGTTCTACCTCCTCTCCATCGGCATCGGCGTGGGCCAGCTGATCGACTCCTTCGAGTTCAACGGGCAGGTCATCGACTACGCCTCGTTCGTCGCCCCCGGCATGCTGGCCGCGTCGGCGTTCAACGGCGCGCTGCTCGACTCGACCTACAACGTGTTCTTCAAGCTGCGCTTCCAGAAGCTCTACGACCAGATGCTCGCCACCCCGCTGTCGACGAGCGACATCGCGCGCGGCGAGATCATCTGGGGTCAGCTCCGCGGCGGGGCCTACTCGGCCGGCTTCCTCGTGGTGATGCTGGTGATGGGGATGCTGCACTCGTGGTGGGCGCTGCTCGCCCTTCCGGCCACTCTGCTGATCGGCTTCGCGTTCAGCGCCGTCTGCATGGGTCTGACGACCTACATGAAGAGCTGGCAGGACTTCGACAAGATCACCCTGGCCCAGATGCCGTTGTTCCTCTTCTCCGCGACCTTCTTCCCCGTCACGGCCTACCCCGACGCCGTGCGGTGGCTGGTCGAGCTCACGCCGCTCTATCGCGGCGTGGTGCTGTGTCGCGAGCTGACCACCGGCGCGGTGTCGATGGCCTCGGTGTGGTCGGTCGCCTACCTCCTCGTGATGGCGCTGGGCGGCCTGGTGCTGGTCCGCAGGCGGCTCGACGTGCTGCTTCTCAAGTAGCCCGGTAGCCCAGTCCCGCGTCGGCCAGCGCCTCGCGCAGCCGGGCGATCGCGATCGGTCCCACGCCGTGCAGCGCGGCCACCTCGGCCTCGGAGACTGCGCCGAGCGCCTCGAGCGAGGTCAGTCCGGCCCCGCGCATTGCGCGGGTTGCGGGGGCGCCGATGGCACGCGGCAGCGGCGTACCCTCCGGCCGTGGCGGCCGGCGCCGCTTCCGCCCCCGCAGCTTGTCCACGACCACCTCGCCGCGCGGTGACAGGCGGTAGCCGATCGCCAACGACTCGGTCAGCCCGAGCTCCTTGAGCTTGCGGACGTCCTTCTTGAAGTCGGCCGTCTCGCGGCCCGCCTTCGCAGCCAGGTCGGGCGCCCGTCGTTCGGGGTTGCGGTCGATGAGGTCGAGGGTCACGCGGGTCCAGGCGCCGTACGACGAGGACCGGTCCAGTCGCTCCAGTCGCTCGATGATCGCGACCGCCTCGGCCCGATCGGGTACGACGTCGCGCAGCAACGCTCGCGGGTCCTCGCCGGCGTGCCGGAGGCCGACCCGCCAGGCCGGGCGATCGGCCTTCGGCTCCAGAGCCTTGACCAGCGCCGCGAGCGAGGGCGAGCCCGCCCGGCGGGCGTCGTCGTCGGTGAGGTCCGCCACCTCCACCTGCTCGACCGAGACGACCTCCAGCAGGCCGACGCCGGTCCGCATCCGGGTGCCGACCACCACGCGCGGGCGCTCCCATCGCCGGAAGGCGAGGTCGATCTCGCCGTCCTTGATCGAGCGCAGCTCGGTGGGGCGGATCATCATGAGGCCGGAGACTCCTCCGTCAGCTTGAGCTGCCACCAGCCGGTGTCGACCCAGGCCCCGAACTTCCAGCCGACCTCGTGCAGCACGCCGACCTGGGTGAACCCGAAGGCGCGGTGCAGGGCCTCGCTCGCCGGGTTGGGCAGCGCGATCACCGCCAGCGCCACGTGGATGCCGTCGGCGCGCAGCCGCGCGAGAAGCTCGTCGTACAGCTTGCGGCCGAAGCCCTGCTGCCGGGCGTCCAGGCCGAGGTAGACCGACACCTCGCGCGTCTGGTCGTACGCCGGCCGGGGCCGGAAGACCGTCGACTCGGCGTAGCCGCGAACCTCGTCGTCGTTGGCGACCACCAGCAGGTGTTCGCCGGTCCCGGAGGCGCCTACCTTCGGTAGCCAGTAGTCCGGCCCGGGCGTCTCGTGGTCGAACGTCGACACGGACGACTGGGCGTGGTGGTCATAGATCGCCGAGACGGCGGGGAGGTCGTCCTTGGTGGCTGGCCGGATGAGCATGTGGCCGAGTCTGCGGGACGAGGCCTGCGTGTGCCAACGTGATCCCCACCGGGTGCTCCTGAGAGGATGCGCGCATGACGACGCTCGGGCAGATCCCGCCCGACAACAAGGACTGGACCTGGGTCCTGGAGCGGCCGTGCCCGGAGTGCGGGTTCGACGCCCTCACCGTGCACCCACCCGACCTGCCCCACGAGATCCGCGCCAACGCCAGGGTCTGGCTGGCGCTGATGGGGGACCCCGACGTGAGCGTTCGTCCCGATCCTCAGGTGTGGTCGCCGTTGGAGTACGCGTGCCACGTGCACGACGTGCACCAGCTCTTCCATGAGCGGATCATCCTGATGCTGGACGTGGACGTGCCGCAGTTCGCGAACTGGGACCAGGACACCACGGCCATCGAGAAGCAGTACGACCAGCAGGTGCCGCAGATCGTCGGCCCGACGCTGGTGGCGGCGGCGTACGCCGTGGCTGACATGTACGCCACGGTCTCGGGCGAGGACTGGGACCGGACCGGGGTGCGCAGCGACGGAGCCGTCTTCACCATCGGCACGCTCGGCCGCTACCACCTCCACGACGTGGTCCACCACCTGCACGACGTGTCCGTGCTGGCCAGCCGCGTCACGGTCGCGTCCTACGACGCGTACGCCGACGACTACGCGGCCGGCACCAGCGTGATGCCCGACAGCGTCGCCGCCAACATCGCCCGTTTCGTGGCCGGGCTCGCTCCGGGTTCGCGCGTCCTGGAGATCGGCTCGGGTCCCGGGCGCGATGCGCTCGCGCTGGAGCAGGTCGGGATGAACGTGCGGCGCACCGACATCACGCCGGCGTTCGTCCGGCAGCTGAACTCGGCCGGCTGGGCCGCCGACGTCGTCGACCCGCTGCGCGACGATCTCACCGACCCGCTGCGCGACGGCGCGCCGTACGACGCGGTGTGGGCCAACGCCTCGCTGCTGCACGTGCGACGCGACAGCCTGCCCGTCGTGCTGCGCCGGCTGGCCGCGGTCACCCGCGCCGGGGGCACGCTGCACCTCACGCTCAAGGAGGGCGACGGCGAACGCTGGTCGGTGCATGGGCACGTGGCCGCGCCGCGCTTCTTCACCTACTGGCGCGAGGACGCGCTGCGCAAGGCGCTGATCGAGGAGGGCTGGGACGTCGACGAGGTGCGCAGCGGCGACAGCGAACGTGGCGAGACCTGGCTGGCGATCTTCGCCACCCGCCGGTGAGGGCCCGATGAGGCACACCGAGCTCTGGACGCGGATGGAGGCAGCCCTCGGGTCGGGCTACGCGCGCTTCTGGGCGTCGCAGACCGTGCTGGCCGAGCTCGGCGGGCGGACGCCCGTCGAGGCGCTCGACGCGGGCGTCAGCCCCAAGGAGGTCTGGGCGGCCGTCTGGCGCGCGCTCGAGCTGCCGATGGTCGACCGATGACACAGGCGGCGGCCGGTGCGCTGGATCCCGTCGCGATCCAGCGGCACACCGTGCGCACCCTGGTGGCCAGCCAGGCGCTGGCCGCGATCGGCATCACCATCGGCATCGCGACCGCGTCCCTGCTGGCGCGCGACATCTCGGGCTCCGAGGCGCAGTCCGGTCTGGCGCAGACCTGCCAGGTGCTGGGGGCGGCCGTGGCGTCGTACCTGCTGGCGCGGCTGATGTCGAGGCGCGGACGGCGCGTCGGCCTGGTCGTGGGCTATCTGCTGGGTTCCGCGGGCGGTGTGCTGGCCGTGGTGGCCGGCGTCGTCGGCTCGATGCCGCTGCTGCTCCTCGGCGCCGTCCTGCTCGGCGCGACGAGTGCCGCCAACTACGGGTCTCGCTATGCCGCCACCGACCTGGCCCCCGAGCACCACCGGGCCCGGGCGCTCTCGATCGTGGTGTGGGCCACCACCATCGGCGCCGTGGCCGGACCCAACCTCACCGGCGCCTCGGGGTGGGTGGCCCGCGTGTTCGGGCTGCCCGAGCTCACCGGTCCCTTCGCCATCGGCACGGTGGCCATGCTGGCCGCGGCGCTGGTGCTGGCGGTCTCGTTGCGCCCCGACCCGCTGCTCACCGCCCGCCGGTTGGCCGACGTGCCGGTCGTCGGGCAGACGTCGTGGCGGCGGGCCTTCGTGGTCGTCGGCGAGCGGCCGGTCCTGGGGGCCGCGATGGTCGTGGTCGCCGGTGCGCACGCCGCGATGATCGCGGTGATGGTGATGACGCCCCTCCACATGGAGCACGGCGGCGCCGAGCTGCGCATCATCGGCATCGTGATCAGCGTCCACGTGCTGGGCATGTTCGCGTTCGCGCCGCTGGTCGGCCTGCTCGCCGACCGGGTCGGGCGACCGCCCGTCGCGATGGCGGGCGCGACGCTGCTGCTGGCCGCCCTCACGCTGTGCGCCTCGTCGCCGGAGGGGACCTCCTGGCAGGTGTTCGTCGGCCTGTTCCTGCTCGGGCTCGGCTGGTCGTTCGCGACCGTCGCCGGCTCGACCCTGGTCGCCGACCACGCCCCGCTCGAGGCGCGCACCGACGTCCAGGGGCTGACCGACCTGGTGATGGGCCTGACCGCTGCCGTGGCCGGCGGACTCTCCGGCCTGATCATGGCGGCCTGGGGCTTCGCGGTGCTCTCGCTGCTCGCCTGCGTGCTGCCGATGGCCGTCGGGGTGGCGGGCTACGTCGCTGCCCGGGCGACGACTCCCGCCGACGTGCCCGTGCGGGATCGATGATGGGTCCCGTGGACGAGGTCGCGCGCCGCATCGCGATCGCAGAGACGATGGCGCCGCGCTACGCCGCCAACGACGGCGTCGCCGCCGTCCTCCTGGCCGGCTCGGTGGCGCGCGGCCTCGCCGACGCCCGCTCCGACCTCGAGGTCGACGTCTACTGGACCCGCCCGCCCGCCGAGGCCGAGCGGCGCGCGGTGGTCGACGACGCCGGTTGGGACTGGGTCTACGCCGAGGTCGACGAGAACGAATGGGCCGACGGCGTGCGCGTCGACGGGGTCAAGGTCGACGTCAGCCAGTTCCTCACGACCACCATCGACGGCTATCTCGACGCCCTGCGCGAGGGGGACACCGAGCCCGAGCTCCAGGTGCGGGCCACGGCGCTGCTCGACGGCCGGAGCCTCGCGGGCGACGACCTGATCGAGACCTGGCGTGCCCGCCTCGCGCCGTACCCCGAACCCCTCGCGCTGGCCATGCTCGACGGTGGACTCCCGCCTCGGCCGGTCGAGCGCCTGGAGATGCTGGTGGCCCGCGACGACCCGCTGCTGCTCGCTCGGGACCTCGTCGAGGGGCTGCACGGGTTGCTGGACGCGCTGTTCGCGGTCAACGGTCGCTACGTGCCGCACCCGTTCCACAAGTGGCTCGACTACGAGTGCGGCCTGCTCGCCCTGGCGCCGTCCCACCTCGCCCGCCGGGTGCGTCGGGTGCTGTCGGCACCACCCGCCGAGGCCGTCGAGGTGTTCTGCGCACTCACCGATGAGACCTTCGACCTGGTCGCGCAACACGTGCCGGCGTACGACGTCGACACGGCGCGGGCGGAGTTCGGCTCGCGCCATCGGGCCTGACCCTCGGTCAGACCAGCTGACGCTGGAACTCGCCCTCTACGGTGTGCACCTCGAAGCCCAGCGCCTCGTTGATGGCGACCATCGGCGCGTTGGTCTCGGCGTTCTGGGTGCGGACGTAGGTGCGGTCCGGGAACTGCTCCTGGAGGGTCCTGGTCAGCGTCGTCTTGACGGCCAGGCCGAGCCGGTGACCGCGATGGTCGGGGCGCACGATCGTCGCCCACTGGTCGACCCCGGGGTCATCGCTGTCGCTGGCACCGGTGACCGCGCAGGTATAGGCGACCGAGTCGCCGGCGGGTGCGAAGGCCAGCACCGTGAGTCGGGTGCGACCCTGCTCGAGGAGCTCCTCGTCCTGGTGGGCCTGCACCTCCGGGGTGCGCCGGCCGGCCTCGAGCTCGATCTCGCCGGTGGGCATCTCGACGTTCATCAGGTTGTAGAGGTCGCAGAAGCCGTGGGCCAGCTCGGCGGGGATCGGGCCGAGCACGGTCTGCAGCCGGTACGCCGCCGAGCCGGCCGCCGCCTCCGCCTCGAGCCGGGCCAGCGTCGCCTCGTCCATCGGCAGCCGCTGCCGACGCTCGACCTGGGTGTTGGCCAGCGTGTAGCCGAGCCGCTCGGCGAACGGGCGATAGCCGCCGTCGCCGTCGCCGATCCAGGTCTGGGTGACGGCGGTGCGACGGCCCAGGTCGCGGACGTGCTGCTCGGCGTGCCGCACCAGCGCGGTGCCGACGCCGCGGCGGCCGAACCGGGGCGGCACCCAGGCCCAGAGGTGGGCCAGGTGCAGGTTGTCGGTGGTGCTGCCGACCACCCAGGCCTGGCCCACCATCTGCTCATCCTCGAACGCGGCGAAGGCGTCGGAGAACGAGCCGCCAGGTGGGCGTCGCAGGTAGGCCACGCTGTCGGCGCGCGAGAAGAGCCGGGCGTCGGGGACCTCGGCGCGGGCGGCCTCGACGTACAGGTCCTGGAGCACGTCCATCTCGTGGTCGTCCCACGGGTCCACGGGCCGGATCGTCAGTGGCATGACGGCCACCCTGCCACCGGACGGCGGGCGGCCGCCCGCCCTTTTCGGATGCGCTTGGGCCCGGCGTGTCGGCAGCGCATCGAACACCTGTTCGGGTTAGATGAACGTGTTGGCAGGCGGTCGTCCACAGGCGTCGCGCGAGGTCCAGCACGGTGTCGGCGATGGTGTCTAGCCTCTCGACCCAACATCACAGACATCCAGACGGAGGACGGACCACATGGCTGGTGGAGACCGCGAGAAGGCCCTCGACGCCGCACTCGCCAACATCGAGAAGCAGTTCGGCAAGGGCTCGGTGATGCGCCTCGGCGACGAGATCCGCGCGCCCCTGGAGATCATCCCGACCGGGTCGATCGCCCTCGACGTCGCGCTCGGGCTCGGAGGCCTGCCGCGCGGACGCGTGGTGGAGATCTACGGGCCGGAGTCCTCCGGCAAGACCACGGTCGCCCTGCACGCGGTGGCCAACGCTCAAAAGGCCGGCGGCATCGTGGCGTTCATCGACGCCGAGCACGCCCTCGACCCCGACTACGCCAAGGCCCTCGGTGTCGACACCGACGCGCTGCTGGTCTCCCAGCCCGACTCGGGTGAGCAGGCGCTCGAGATCGCCGACATGCTGACCCGCTCCGGCGCGCTCGACCTGATCGTCATCGACTCGGTGGCCGCGCTGGTGCCGCGCGCAGAGATCGAGGGCGAGATGGGCGACAGCCACGTCGGCCTCCAGGCCCGACTGATGTCCCAGGCGCTGCGCAAGATGACCGGCGCGCTCAACAACGCCGGCACCACCGCGATCTTCATCAACCAGCTCCGCGAAAAGATCGGCGTGATGTTCGGTTCGCCCGAGACCACCACCGGTGGCCGGGCGCTGAAGTTCTACGCCTCGGTCCGCCTCGACGTGCGCCGCATCGAGACCCTCAAGGACGGCACCGACGCGGTCGGCAACCGCACCCGCGTCAAGGTCGTGAAAAACAAGGTCGCCCCGCCCTTCAAGCAGGCGGAGTTCGACATCATGTACGGCAAGGGCATCAGCCGCGAGGGCGGGCTCATCGACGTCGGGGTGGAGGCCGGGCTGGTCCGCAAGGCCGGCGCCTGGTTCACCTACGAAGGCGACCAGCTCGGCCAGGGCAAGGAAAACGCTCGCACGTTCCTGAGCGACAACCCCGACCTGGCCAACGAGCTGGAGAAGAAGATCCTCGAGAAGCTCGGGGTCGGGCCGCAGCTCGACGCCGAGGTCACCCCGGTCGCCGAGCCGGTCGGCGTCGACGACTTCTGAGTCTCGACCCATGAGCACGTGGCAGGGGGATGTCGGGGTCGGTGTCTCGGCCTGGCTGGGGGACGCAGCCGAGGCCGGGTCACTGTCTGGGCCACTGTCTGGGCCACCGGACGACGCGGTGGCCCTGGGCCCCGACGCCGACCCCGAGTCGGTCGCTCGCAAGATCCTGCTCGACCAGCTCACCGGCCGGGCTCGCACCCGCCACGAGCTGGCCGCCAAGCTGGCCGCCAAGGGCGTGCCCGACGAGATCGCCGGCCGGCTGCTCGACCGGTTCACCGAGGTCGGATTGATCGACGACGCGGCGTTCGCCCGCCTCTGGGTGGAGTCCCGACATTCAGGCAAGGGGCTGGCCCGGCGGGCGCTGGCTGCGGAGCTGCGCCGCAAGGGCGTGGCCGACGAGGTCGCCCGCGGCGTGCTCGACGAGCTCGAGCCCGGCGCCGAGGAGGAGGCGGCGCGCACCCTGGTCCGCAAGAAGCTGCGCTCCCTGCAGGCCGTCGACCGGGCCACCGCGACCCGGCGGCTGGCTGGCATGTTGGCTCGCAAGGGCTATCCGCCGGGCCTGGCGTTCGCCGTCGTCCGCGACGAGCTGGGAGCGCGGTCTACCGGCGACGACGACGGGGTCGACGGGGTCGACGACGAGGTCTAGCGGATCAGGACGGCCCGAGCTCGATCCGATACAGCTCCTTCGACACCGCCACCGACTCCTCGAACGAAGGCTTGACCAGCGAGATCCAGTCGATCGTCCACGGCTCTCCGCGGAAGGCGTCGAGTGCGGCGACGACGTTCTCCAGGTGCGGCGCGGTCGTCGACTTCGTGATGGTCGCCACAGCCAGCCAGGGCCGAAACGCGCGTCGGTCGACGAAGAAGCCGCGGCTCGCCACGCGCTGGGCCACCCCGTTGGCGATCGCCAGCAGACCATCGATGTCGCCGTCGAGCTTCGCCCAGACGGATCGGTCGTCGGGAAACTCGAGGGCTCCGCCGCCGGCAAGGCGGACCGTGGGGCGATCCCAGGAGTTCGCCGCGGGCCGCAGCACGTCGGCCAACTTCACGGCGTCCTCCCTCGTGACGTTGCCGAAGCCGGCGATGGGAAGGAGCAGCCGCTCTCTCGGGACGAGATCGAGCTCTTCGTCAGCGTCGTCGGCGGGCTGCGGGGCGAGGGCAGCCGGGTTGCCGCGTCGCCTGAAGAGGCCACCCTTCTCGGGCTGTGACGTGGCAACGGCGGCGCCGTTGACCGAGTGCACGACGAACGCGACGGCGTCGATCACCGCAGGGGGCGGAACGATCACCGCTTGGAGGAGCACGGCCTGAGTCTGCTGCCGAACGCCTCGGCACGTAAAGCATCCCCGAACCACCTGGGAATCGCAGGTGGGCAATGATGTGCCCCATGTTCAGCGATGTCCTCCGCCTGCCGTCCGGGCCTGTCGACCTGACCGCCATCGAGACGGACGCCGCACCCGGCTACGACGGCGACAAGAAGACCGGGAAGAAGGATCTCCTGGCGCTCGGTGCCGAGCTCTCCGAACTCCAGGAGCGCCTCTACGCCGAGGGGCACGCCGAGAGTCTCCGGTCGGGTGCTGCTCGTGCTGCAGGGCATGGACACCTCGGGGAAGGGCGGCACGCTGCGGCACACCGTGGGCCTGATGGACCCGCAGGGGATGAGGATCACCTCGTTCAAGGGGCCGACCAAGGAGGAGCTGTCCCACGACTTCCTGTGGCGGATCCGCAAGGCGGTGCCGAGCGCGGGGATCGTCGGAGTGTTCGACCGGTCGCACTACGAGGACGTGCTGATCGCCAGGGTTCGTGAGCTGGCGCCGGCCGAGGAGATCGAGCGCCGCTACGAGGCGATCAACGACTTCGAGTCCGAGCTGGTCGAGTCGGGCGTCAGCATCATCAAGTGCATGCTGCACATCTCACCCGACGAACAGAAGGCCCGCCTGCTGGCCCGGCTCGACGACCCGACCAAGCACTGGAAGTTCAACCCCAACGACCTGACCGAGCGGGCGCGCTGGGCCGACTACCGGGCGGCGTACGAGATCGCCCTGGAGCGCAACAACACCGAGCACGCGCCCTGGCACGTGATCCCGGCAGACAAGAAGTGGTACCGCAACCTGGCCATCGGCCATCTCCTTCTGGAGACCCTGCGGGGGCTCGACCCGCAGTGGCCGGCGGCCGACTTCGACGTGGCCGCCGAGCGGCAGCGGCTGTTGGACGAGACGCCGATCTCCTGAAGATGACCTCACCCCACGAAGCCGCTCGCTGCGCTCACGTCTCCGCGGGGACCCCGAAATGATCGAGACCGTCTCCGTCACCCGCTACGTCACGCCCTTGCGCGAGGGCGGCAGCCTGCCCGGCATCGTGGAGGCCGACGACCTGGGCACCTACGTCTGCAAGTTCCGCGGGGCCGGCCAGGGCACCCGGGTGCTGGTGGCCGAGATCGTCGTCAGCGGTCTGGCCCAGCGGATCGGGCTGGCGACGCCGCGGCTCGTCGTGCTCGACCTGGATCCGGAGATCGCACGCTACGAGGCTGATCAGGAGGTCCAGGACCTGCTCACCGCCAGCCCCGGGCTCAACCTCGGCGTCGACTTCCTGCCCGGCGCCTTCGGCTACGACGGTGACCTGCCGCCCGACGACCCGGCGGGTGCGAAGATCCTGTGGCTGGACGCCTTCACCGCCAACGTCGACCGCACCTGGCGCAACCCCAACCTGCTGCTGTGGCACGGAGACGTGTGGGTGATCGACCACGGAGCCGCGCTGTACTTCCACCACGGCTGGGTCAACGGACTCACGACACCGGACCGGTTCGCCGCGCAGCCCTGGGACCCGGCGAACCACGTGCTCCGCTCGCGGACCAGCGCGCTGCCCGCCGTCGACGCCGAGGTGGCCGGGCTGCTGGGCCGCGACGTCTTCGCGGAGATCGTGGCCGACGTGCCGGACTCCTGGCTGGAGCCGGTGCCCGGAGCCGAGACGGCCGACCTCCTGCGGGCGTCGTACGTCGACTTCCTCGACGCCCGCCTGCACACCCGGCAGTGGCTGCCGGTGGAGCTCGCGTCGTGACCGGCACGCCCGGGCAGCTGGCCTACCAGTACGTCGTGCTGCGCTGCATGCCGCGCGTGGACCGTGAGGAGTTCGTCAACGTCGGCGTGGTGCTCTACTGCCAGGCGACCGACTACCTCCACGCGGCGTGGAACGTCGACCGCGACCGGCTGCTCGCGCTCGACCCGCGCACCGACGTCGATGCCGTGTGCGAGGCGCTCACCTTCGTCGACGGGGTCTGCGCCGGCGACGAGCGCGGGGGTGAGGCATCGCGGCAGCCGATCGGCACCCGGTTCGGCTTCCTCAAGGCGCCCCGCAGCACCGTGCTCCAGCCGGGGCCGGTGCACGGCGGGGTCACCGACGACCCGGCCCGCCAGCTCGAGCGGCTGCTGGAGAGGCTGGTGGGATGAGGGCGACGTCGTGAGGGTGACGCTGGCCGACGGCCGGATCGCGCAGTACTGGTCCGGTGGTGCCAGCCCCGGGTCGATGGTGGTGTTCTTCCACGGCTGCCCCGACACCCGTCGCATCGCGATGACCGGCGAGCAGGCGGCCGAGGAGGCGGGAGTCCGGTTGTTGTGCGTCAACCGGCCCGGCTACGGCGTGGCCACGGCTGCATCCTCGACGCACACCTCGGTCGCCCGCGACGCGACGGAGCTGCTCGACATCTTCGGCATCGACGAGGTCGCGGTGCTCGGCATGTCGGTCGGCGGACCGTACGCCGCCGCGTTCGCCGCGACGTACCCCGACCGGGTGAGGGCGCTCGGGCTGGTCGCCTCGCCGGCGATGACGGAGACGGCCGACGACACGGTCGAGGACGCGATGGAGCGGATGCGCCCGGAGTTCGAGGCGTGGCGGACGAAGATCGATCCGGACGACGAGGACGACGAGGCGCTCGCCGCCCGGTTCCTGGCCGGTCTGCCGACGGCCGACGCTGCCTTGCTGGGCGAGCGCGGGCCAGAGTTCGTGGCCGGCGTCGTCTGGGAGGCGCTCCGGCAACCGGAGGGCTACCTCCGCGACGCCGCTCTGCTGTTCCGCGACTGGGACTTCCGGGTCGAGGACGTCGCCTGCCCGACGACGCTGTGGGTCGGCGCGGCCGACGAGAAGGCGATGGCCGCCGTGCCCTGGTGGACCGAGCGGTTGCCGGCCGCGGAGCTGCGGGTCGCCCCCGGCACCAGCCACCTGGCCACCCTGCTGAGCCAGTGGCCGGAGATCCTGGCGGCGGTCAGCGGCCGCGCAGCAGGCTCGGGTTGACCTGCGAGACGGGACGGCGGGCGTCGGCGGCCTGCTCGAACGCGAAGGCCAGACCCAGCAGCAGCGCCTCGCTGTGGGCCGGACCCAGCAGCGTCACGCCGACCGGGGCCCGGCCGCTGCGCCGGTAGCCTGCCGGCACGGCCAGGCTCGGGTAGCCGGCCCTGGCGGCGGTCCCGCAGCCGTGGGGACCGGGCAGCACGATCGCCGCCGCGTCGGCCGCGCGCAGCGTCGCGTCGATGCCGTGCTCGCCCGCCACCGCGAGGTCGCGCGCCCGCTGGGCGTCGTACGCCGCGCGCTCGTCGTCGTGGTCGATCGCCAGTGCGGCCTCGACGTGCGCCTGCCCGAACTTCAGGGTCTCCGCCTCGTGCGCGACGTTCCACGCGGCCAGCTCGGCCATCGTGCGGATCGGGGCGTCCTCGGGAAGCCCGGCGAGGTAGGCGTCGACGTCGCGGGCGAACTCGTAGTGCAGCACCGTCAGCTCGTCGGTCTCGGGCAGCGCCGTCACCTCCACGAGCGTGGCGCCGAGGTCGCGCATCACCTGCACGGCGGCCCGGAACACCTCGGCGTCGCCCTCGTCGAGCTCCTCGGGCTCGGGCGGCAGGGCGAGCCGGACTCCGCTCAGCGCGCTGGCGGAGAGGGCATCGGAGTAGTCGGTGTCGGCCAGCACGCCGAGCAGGGCGGCAGCATCGGCCACGGTGCGGCACATCGGCCCGGCGCAGTCCTGGCTGGTCGCGATGGGCAGGATCCCTGCCCCCGGGACGAGGCCGAGGGTGGGCTTGACCCCGACCAGGCTCTGGGCGCAGGCGGGGCTGAGGATCGAGCCATCGGTCTCGGTGCCGATGGTGACGGTGGCCAACCCGAGCGCCGCGGCGGCGCCCGAGCCGGAGCTCGAGCCGCTCGGCGTCCGGCTGACGTCGTAGGGGTTGAGCACCTGGCCGCCCAGCGACGAGTAGCCGCTGGGCATGTCCTCGGCCATGAAGTTGGCCAGCTCGGTCAGGTTGGTCTTGCCGAGCACGACCGCGCCGGCCTCGCGCAGCCGGCCGACCAGGGCCGCGTCGCGGCGGGGCCTCGAGTGCTCGAGGGCCAGCGCGCCGCCCGTAGTGGGCAGTCCGGACACGTCGATGTTGTCCTTGACGAGCACGGGTACGCCGTGGAGCGGACCGCGCACCCGGCCGGCCTGCCGTTCGGCGTCCCGCGCACTCGCCTGGTCGGCCGCGGTCGGGTCGAGGCAGCGCACGGCGTTGACCGCTGGGCCGCCACTGCTCAGCGCGCCGATCCGGGCGACGTACGCCGCCACCAGGTCCGCACTGGTCGTCTCGCCCGACTCCAGGGCCGCGCCGACCTCCGCAACCCCCGCCGTCTCCAGGTCCAGGTCCACGGCCCTCAACGTAGACCGGAACGCTCGGTGGTTGAGGTGTGAGGGCCGCCAAGGCCCGAGCCTCGAAACCTCCGAGACGCCAAGGTGGTTTCGAGGCTCGTCGCTGGCGCTCCTCACACCTCAACCACCGAACTGGTGGACTCAGACGGGGACGAGCTCCACGGCGCCGACGGCGTAGCGGGCGAGGACCGTGCGGGCGATCTCCGGGTGGGCGCCCAGCGGCTCGGACACCGCGACGGCACCTGCCTCCCGGGCCAGCTCGGCCGCCCGGTCCGGTAGGAAGCCCGGGGCCAGGAAGAGCGAGGCGACCGCGATGTGGCGACGGCCCTCCTTGCGGAACGCACGCACCGCCTCACCGGTGGCCGGCGGAGCGGTCGAGGCGAACGCCGCGGTGACCGGCAGCTTGTGGCGCGAGCCCCAGAGCCGGGCCAGGCGGGCCACCGACTGGTTGGCCAGCGGGTCGCTGGAGCCGGCGGCGGCCAGCACCAGAGCGTCGAGCTCGCGGGCCCGCGCGGCCTTGAGGGCCTCACGCATCCGGAGGTCGAGCACCTCCAAGAAGTGCGCCTCGAGACCGAGGATCGGGGTCGCCCGGATCTGGATCTCGGGGTGGCGGGCGGCTGTGGCGGCGACCGCCGACGGCACGTCCACACGGGCGTGGAAGGCGTCGGTCAGCAGCAGCGGCACGACGACGATCTCGTCGTGCTTGCGGGCCAGCTTGGCGACCGTGGCGTCCAGCGTCGGCCGCGACAGGTCCAGGAAGGCGCGTTCGATCCGCAGGTCGGGTCGCTGCGACCGGACCTCGTTGACGAGCGCGGTGATGGTGGCGGCGGAGCGGGGGTCCCGGCTGCCGTGAGCCAGGGCCACCAGAGCGGGAGCGGCCATCAGCGTGGCCTCCTCTCGATGTTCGACGAAGGGAGTTGCGAGGTGGGGCGAAGCTCGACGCCGGTGTCGAGCTGGTCGGTGGGGGTGGTGCGGAGGGCGGCCATCAGTGGATGCCGCACTCGGTCTTGCCGGTGCCGGCCCATCGGCCGCTCCGGGGGTCGTCTCCGGGCGCGACCCGGCGGGTGCAGGGCGCGCAGCCGATGGACGGGTAGCCGTCGTAGACAAGCGGGTTGACCAGGATGTGGTTGTCCGCGATGTAGCGCTCCACCTCCTCGTCGGTCCAGCGCGCGAGGGGCGAGACCTTCACCTTGCCCTTGCGGGCGTCCCAGCCCACGACCGGCGCGATGATGCGGTTGTGGGTCTCGGCGCGGCGCAGCCCGGTCGCCCAGGCGTCGTACTCCGCCAGCGCGGTGGCCAGCGGCTGGACCTTGCGCAGCGCGCAGCACAGGTCGGGATCGGTCTTGTAGAGGTCCTTGCCGTACGCCGCGTCCTGCTCGGCCACCGACTGCACGGGGGTGATCGTCAGCAGGTTGACGGGCATGGTGGCCTGGACGGCGTCGCGGGTGCCGATGGTCTCGACGAAGTGGTAGCCGGTGTCGAGGAAGACCACGTCGATGCCCGGCGCCACCTTCGAGGCGAGATGCGCCAACACGGCGTCGCCCATCGACGAGGTGATGCAGAAGCGCTCGCCGAACGTCGCCACGGCCCACTCGATGATGTTCTCCGCGGGCGCGAGCTCGAGCTCGGCACCGACGTGGGAGACCAGCTCGCGCAGCTCCTCGGGGCTGCGGCCCTCGGTGTGGGTGCCCTTGAAGTTGCGGGCCCTGGTCGTGGTGGCGGCGGTCACGACTGGCCTCCCCGACTGGCGGGGCCGGCCGAGGCGGGCCGGCGCAGCTGGCCGATCATCGACAGCCGGAAGGCGCGCAGGCACGACCGGCACTCCCAGGTGCCGTGCGCCGACACCGACTCGTCCTCCGGCACGTGGGGTCGCAGGTCCTCGTCGCCGCAGTAGGGGCAGTGGAACGGGATGGCGCGCTCTGTCATGCGATCACGCTCTCCAGCTCGCGCTCGCCCCGGAGCGCGTCCTCATCCGCGCGCAGCACCCACGCGGCGAACGTCTCGTCCGGTTCGCGCTGGGCCAGGTAGGCGTGCACCACGTTGGTGACGTAGTCGTCCAGCTCGGCGCTGGTCACCTTGTGGGCGCGCAGCTTGCGGCCGAAGTTGGCGTTCAGGCCGGTGGCTCCGCCCAGGTGCACCTGGAACCCCTCGACCTGCTCGCCGTGGGCGTCCAGCACCAGCTGGCCCTTGAGGCCGATGTCGGCGCACTGGGTCCGGGCGCAGGCGTTGGGGCAGCCGTTGACGTTGACCGTGATCGGGGTGTCGAGGTCGGGGAAGCGACGTTCGAGCTCGGCGACGAGGTCGCGGGCGCGGTCCTTGGTGTCGACGATGGCCAGCTTGCAGAACTCGATGCCGGTGCAGGCCATCGTGTTCTGCCGCCACTGCGACGGGCGCGCCGACAGGCCGATCTCGTCGAGGCGCCGCAGCAGCGGCTCCAGGCGGTCGGGGTCGACGCCGATCAGCACGATCTTCTGGTACGGCGTCAGGCGCGCGCCGGCGACGGCGTACTCCTCCATGGCCTCGGCCAGCTGCACCAGCGCGGTCCCGGACACCCGACCTGCGGTCGGCGCGACGCCGACGTAGAGGTTGCCGTCCTTCTGCTCGTGCACGCCGATGTGGTCTCGGTGCCCGACGGGCGACGGCGGGGACGGGTTGGAGACGAGCTGCCTACCGAGGTACTCGTTCTCGAGCACCTCGCGGAACTTCGCCACGCCCCAGTCGGCCACCAGGAACTTCAGCCGGGCGCGGGACCGCAGCCGGCGATAGCCGTAGTCGCGGAAGATGGAGGCCACGCCCTCCCAGGCGTCCGCCACCTCGTCGAGCGGGATCCAGACCCCGAGCTTCTGCGCGAGCATCGGGTTGGTCGAGAGGCCGCCGCCGACCCACAGGTCGAAGCCCGGTCCGAGCTCGGGGTGCACCGTGCCGACGAAGGACACGTCGTTGGTCTCGGGGGAGACGTCGTGGCTGGGGTGACCGGTGACAGCGGTCTTGAACTTGCGCGGCAGGTTGGAGAACGCCGGGTTGCCGATGTAGCGGCGGAAGATCTCCTCCAGCGCTTCGGAGCCGTCGATGATCTCGTCCTTTGCCACACCGGCGACGGGGGAGCCGAGGAACGGCCGCGGCGAGTCACCGCACGCCTCGACGCTGCTGAGGCCCGCGGCGTCGAGCCGGTCCCAGATCGCCGGGACGTCCTCGATGCGGATCCAGTGGTACTGGATGTTCTCGCGGTCGGTGACGTCGGCGGTGTCGCGCGCGAAGTCGGTGCCGATCGTGCCGAGGGCCCGGACGGCCTCGCTCGACAGCAGCCGGCCGTCAGAGCGCACACGCAGCATGAAGTAGCTGTCGTCGAGCTCGTGCTCCTCGAGGATCGCGGTCTTGCCGCCGTCGATGCCTGGCTTCCGCTGGGTGTAGAGGCCCATCCACCGGAAGCGGCCGCCCAGGTCGGCGGGGTCGATCGAGTCGAAGCCGCGCTTGGAGTAGATGTTCAGGATGCGGGCCCGCACGTTCAGCGGGTCGTCGTCCTTCTTGGACTGCTCGTTCTTGTTGAGGGGCTCGGTGTAGCCGAGTGACCACTGGCCCTCGGCGCGCTTGGGCCGTGGGATCTCGGTGTGGCGAGGGGGCTGGGACTGGAACCGTAGATCAGGCACGGGGAGGGTCCTTGTTCGCTGAGGGCCGCGCGCGACGGTGAGCGCGGAATTGCTGGGCGGCGTGGGATCAGCGAGGCCAACACATCGCGCTGCGGGTGCGCCCGAGGTCCACGTGGCGGCGGGCCACGAGGTACACACGGGTCACAGCGATGGTCATGTCAAGGAGTCTCAGGGAATGGACGACCATCCCACAAGGTGAAATCCCGTGATGTGAGACGCCCTTCCACATCGTGAGACGGGCTGCTGGGCGATGCAGCATGTAACGCGGTGTTCGTCGGGCCTCCCCAGCGTTGGGCCGCGGAGGAAGCCCACGTAACCCCGCGTTACAAGGGGAGCGGCGCACGCTACCCAGTGTCGAGCCCTGCCGAGAGGGACCAGGAGGCTCACTAGGCTGTCGCCATGAACGACGCCCTCGCCAAGACCGCCTCCAGCGCCTACGACGCCGCCCTCGAGGTGATCGGGTCGGTGGAGCCCCGGATCGCCGACGCCACCCGGCAGGAGCTGGCCGACCAGCGGTCCTCCCTGAAGCTGATCGCAAGCGAGAACTACGCGTCGCCGGCCGTGCTGCTCACCATGGGCACCTGGTTCAGCGACAAGTACGCCGAGGGCACGATCGGCCACCGGTTCTACGCCGGCTGCCAGAACGTCGACACCGTCGAGTCCATCGCCGCCGAGCACGCGCGCGAGCTGTTCGGGGCGCCGTACGCCTATGTCCAGCCGCACTCGGGGATCGACGCCAACCTGGTGGCGTACTGGTCGATCCTGGCCCACCGCATCGAGACGCCGGGACTCGAGAAGTTCGGGGCCAAGAACGTCAACGAGCTCAGCGAGGCGGACTGGGAGTCGCTGCGGCACGAGTTCGGCAACCAGCGGCTGCTCGGGATGTCGCTCGACGCGGGCGGGCACCTGACCCACGGCTTCCGGCCCAACATCAGCGGGAAGATGTTCCACCAGCAGCAGTACGGCACCGACCCGGAGACCGGGCTCCTCGACTACGACGCGGTCGCGGCCAAGGCACGCGAGTTCAAGCCCTTGGTGCTGGTCGCCGGCTACTCGGCGTACCCGCGTCGGGTGAACTTCGCCAAGATGCGCGAGATCGCCGACGAGGTGGGTGCCACCCTGATGGTCGACATGGCCCACTTCGCCGGGCTGGTCGCGGGCAAGGTCTTCACCGGTGACGAGGACCCGGTGCCGCACGCCCACATCACGACCACTACGACGCACAAGTCGCTCCGTGGCCCGCGCGGCGGGATGGTGCTGGCCCAGGAGGAGTTCGCCGCCGACGTCGACCGCGGCTGCCCGATGGTCCTGGGCGGCCCGCTCTCACACATCATGGCCGCCAAGGCCGTGGCCCTCGCCGAGGCGCGGCAGCCGGAGTTCCAGAGCTACGCCCAGGCCGTTGCCGACAACGCGAAGTCGCTCGCGGAGGGGTTCCTGACGCGCGGTGTCACGCTGGTGACCGGCGGCACCGACAACCACATCGTGCTGCTCGACGTGTCGTCCTTCGGCCTGACCGGCCGCCAGGCCGAGTTCGCGCTCTTGGACGCCGGGGTTGTCACCAACCGCAACTCGGTCCCGAGCGACCCGAACGGCGCGTGGTACACCTCCGGCGTCCGGCTCGGCACCCCCGCGCTGACCACGCGCGGCTTCGGCCACGACGAGTTCGACAAGGTGGCCGAGCTGATGGTCGAGGTGCTGGCCAACACCCAGCCCGGGACCACCAAGGCCGGCACACCCTCGAAGGCGTCGTACGTCCTCGGCGACGGCGTCGCCGACCGCGTCAAGGCCGCCTCGGCCGAGATGCTCGACAAGCACCCGCTCTACCCGGGCCTCGAGCTGACCTGACCGCGGGCCGGGGTCACCGCTGCGGAGTGGTCCGCTCGAGGATCGCGCGCAGATCGGCGGCGGGCGTCGAGAGGGTGCCGTAGGTCCCGTCGTACGACGTCCCGAGCCGCGACCCGCAGAACGCGTCGGCCACCTCGGGCGGCGCGAACCGCACGAGCAACGAGCCCTGGAGGCAGGCCGCCATCCGGCCGGCGAGCCGGCGGGCGCTCACCTCCATCGAGGCGCTGTCGCCGAGCAGGGCCAGGGTGTCGTCGACGGCTCGGTCGAGCCGCGCGTCGCCACCGCGTGCGTGCCCCACCTCGGTGATCCACGCGGCCAGCGCCTCGGGCTCGCGGGCCAGCGCGCGCAGCACGTCGAGGGCGTTGACGTTGCCGGAGCCCTCCCAGACGGAGTTGAGCGGCGCCTCGCGGTAGAGAAGCGGCAGGCCGGAGTCCTCGACGTAGCCGTTGCCGCCCAGGCACTCCAGCGCCTCGGCCACGAAGCCGGGCGTGCGCTTGCAGACCCAGAACTTGGCGAGCGGCAGGGCGATCCGGCGCAGCGCGGCCTCGTGCGCGTCGCCGCCGCCCTCCACCGCGTCGACGGCGGCCGCGAGGCGGACGGCCAGGGCGGTGGCCGCCTCGGACTCGATCGCCAGGTCGGCGATGACGTTCTGCATCAGCGGCTTGTCGGCGAGCAGCGAGCCGAAGGCCGAGCGGTGGGCGACGTGCCAGGACGCCTCGGCGAGGGCGTGCCGCATCAGGGAGGCCGACCCGAGCACGCAGTCGAGACGGGTCGCGGCGACCATCTCGATGATCGTGCGCACCCCGCGGCCCTCGTCGCCCAGCCGAAAGCCCAGCGTGCCGTCGAGCTCGATCTCGGCCGAGGCGTTGGAGCGGTTGCCGAGCTTGTCCTTGAGCCGGACCACCTCGAACGGGTTGCGGCTGCCGTCCGGGAGCGCCCTCGGCACCACGAAGCACGACAGGCCGCCCTCGGCCTGGGCCAGCACCAGGAACACGTCGTTCATCGGGGCGGAGGTGAACCACTTGTG
Source organism: uncultured Actinomycetota bacterium (assembly GCA_963762105.1). Classification (GTDB taxonomy): domain Bacteria; phylum Actinomycetota; class Actinomycetes; order Propionibacteriales; family Nocardioidaceae; genus Nocardioides. The sequence continues at coordinate 157,266 of CAVXJG010000002.1, forward strand.
CCCGTGCAGGGAGTACTCGCCGTCCACGCCGGTCGGCCGCGCCTCGGTCACGTTGGCGCGGACGTCGGAGCCGCCCTGCTTCTCGGTCATCCCCATCCCCGCCAACGCTCCGGCCTTGCCTGCGAGTGGGCGGATGCCGGGGTCGTACGTCGTCGCGGCGAGAGCCGGCACCCACTCCTTGGCCAGCGCGTCATCGGTGCGCAGGGCGGGCACGGCGGCGTACGTCATCGAGATCGGGCAGCCGTGGCCGGGCTCGGTGTGCGACCAGGCCATGAAACCGGCAGCCCGGCGGACATGGGCGTGCGCGGAGTCGGACTCCCAGGGCGCCGCCTGGAGGCCGTGCGCGACGGCCCGACCCAGCAGCCAGTGCCACGACGGGTGGAACCGGACCTCGTCGATGCGGTTGCCATAGCGGTCGTGGGTGGTCAGCTCGGGCTTGTGGGTGTTGGCGAGCCTGCCGTGCTCGCGGGCCTCGGCAGAGCCGGCCTCGGCCCCCAGGGGGATCAGGTCGTCGAGGACCTCGGCCGTCGCGTGCCGGGTGACGGCCTCGCTGAGGGCCAGATCGGAGGTCACCACGTTGTGACCGACCAGCGGCGGCGGCTGGTTGTCGGCGTACCTGCTGCCGGGCCTGCTGCTCGTCATGGGACAACGGTAGAGGTCGTTACCGTAGGCGCATGCCCGCCGCCCCCGACCACGCGAGCGCGCGGGCCCACCCGGCCCGGGTCCCGTGGTGGCGCCGCACGGCCGACTCGCTGTGGCGCGTCGTGGTCGCGACGGTGGGCTCGTGCATCCGGCACCGGGTCACCGGCCTCGCCGCCGAGGCGGCGTTCTTCGCGGTGCTGTCGGTGCCGCCGCTGATCTTCGCGCTGGCGGGGTCGATCGGCTACGTGTCCGACCAGTTCAGTGCCGCCCAGGTCGAGGATGTCCGGCGCGCGGTCATCGACCTCGCGTCGCGGGCCCTGACCGAACGCGCGGTCGACTCGATCATCCAGCCGACCATCAACGACGTGCTTGGGGGCGGTCGGTTCGACGTGATCTCGGTGGGCTTCGTGCTGTCGCTGTGGTCGGGCTCGCGAGCGCTCCACGTGTTCGTCGACACCATCACGATCATGCACGGGCTCGGCGGTCACCGGGGCATCATCAAGACCCGCGCCCTCTCGTTCGGGCTCTACCTCCTGGCAGTCGTCACCCTCATCATCTCGATCCCGCTCCTCGTCGCCGGGCCTTCGCTGGTCAGCGACTGGCTGCCCGACCAGCTGGACTTCCTCATCGGCTTCTACTGGCCGGCCGTGATCGTCGTGACCATCTGCTTCCTGGCCACGCTCTACCACGTGTCCGTTCCGGTGCGGACCAACTGGACCTTCAACCTGCCCGGCGCCACCTTCTCGCTGGTGTGCTGGATCGTCGGGTCCTACCTGCTGCGCGAGTTCCTGACCGCGACCGCCAAGGACTCACGCTCGATCTACGGCCCGCTGGCGGCGCCGATCGCCGTGCTGCTGTGGCTCTATCTGGTCGCCATCGCGGTGCTGATCGGGGCGGCGGTCAACGCGTCGTTCGACGCTGTCTTTCCCCAGAAGTCGACCACCTCGGCGCGGCTGGAGCTGGTGCAGCGACTGCGCAGCCGGATGGCCCGTGAGGCCGCAGAGGACGCCGAGGCGGCCGCAAATCGCCTCGACCCCGGCGAGCCGAATGACCCCGATTCGCAGGCGCAGAAGGACTAGATTCGGGGCGTGCCTGACGATCCGAGCGACCAGGGCGGATCCGTGGGACTCCGGGTCGCCCTACCGGAGAGGGTCCGGTCCCCCTGGTACGAGCTCTCGCGCCGGCTGTTCGCCGCGATGGCGATCCTGGTCGGAACGGTGCTCCTGGTCTACCTCGACCGCACGGGCTACCGAGACAGCAACGACCCGCCGCTCTACGGCGTCAGCTTCACTCGACTCCATCTACTACACCACCGTCACGCTGAGCACGACCGGGTACGGCGACATCGCCCCGGTGACCGACCAGGCCAGGCTTGTCAACGCCTTCGTCATCACCCCGGCGCGCATCGCGTTCCTGGTGCTGTTGATCGGCACCACGCTGGAGGTGCTCGCGTCCCAGGGACGCGAGATTTTCCGCGTCGCACGCTGGAGGAAAAACATGGGAGCACACGTCGTCATCGTCGGCTACGGCACCAAGGGCCGCAGCGCCGTCGAGACCCTGGTCAACAACGGGCAGGACCGCGAGGCCATCGTCGTCGTCGACAAGGGTCAGACAGCCCTCACCGACGCCCACGCCGACGGTCTCGCGGTCGTCACCGGGGACGCGACCCGGCGCGAGGTGCTGCAGCGCGCGGGGGTGTCCACGGCCAGCCACGTCATCATCACCACCGACCGCGACGACTCCAACGTCCTGGCGACCCTGACGGTGCGCCAGCTCAACCCCGACGCCTGGATCGTGGCTGCGGTCCGCGAGCAGGAGAACGCGTCGCTGATGAAGCAGTCCGGCGCCGACTCGGTCATCACCTCGTCCGACGCCGTGGGCCGGCTGCTGGGTCTCTCGTCGCTGTCACCGACGTTGGGTTCGGTGATGGAGGACCTGCTCACGTACGGCGAGGGCCTCGAGGTCGCCGAACGGGAGCTGCTGGTGCCCGAGGTGGGCAAGACGCCGCAGTCCCTGCCCGACCAGGTGATCGCGGTGGTTCGCGACGAGAAGGTCTACCGCTACTTCGACCCCGTGGTCACCCAGCTCGCCCGCGGCGACCGGCTGATCGTCGTACGACCTGCCAAGGAGCTGCCGTGGGCCCCGCGCCCCGGCACCCACAACGAGGCGCTGGCGAGCGAGGAGGACTAGGGCCTCGTGACTATAGGCGAGACCGAGAGGCCGCGAGCCGGGCCGATCTGGCTGCCGGTCTTCGTCGTCGCCTATGTCCTGCTGGGCCTCCGGGGTCGAGCCACGATCATCGAGGGGACCGAGCTGGCGACCATCTGGCCGGCTGCGGGCGTCGCCGTGCTCTGGCTGATTGTCCGCGGGGCGGCGCCGTTGAGCCTGGACACGGCCCTGCTGGCGGTCACCTCGTTCCTGGTCAACTGGCTGACCGGTGCCCCGCTGTGGCTCGCCCTGCTGCTCACGACCACCAACCTCGCGCAGACGCTGGTGGTCGTCGCCCTGATGCGCCGCACGCTCCCCCCGAGAACGACCGTCGGCGCGATCGACGCGCCCCGTCGGCTGGCCCGATACCTCGCGAGTGTCGGCATTGGCGTGCTGGCAGGGACCGCGCTCGGGATCGTCGGACTGGGGGTGGCCGGGCAGCCGGCAAGCTTGCTGGACGCGTCGCTGTGGTTCGGCCGCAACGCGTGCGGGATCCTGGTCCTCACGACCGTCGGGCTGCTCCTCATCCAGTACTTCTCCGAGCCTCACCCCCGCCCCAAGTTGTGGCGCGGCACGAGGTGGGAGTTCGGCGCGGCCTGCCTGGTGAGCGGCGCCCTGTACGTCACGGTGTTCGTGTTCGAAGTGGACTCCATGCTCTTCCTGGTGCTCGGTGTCGTCATCTGGTTCGGCGTCCGGTTCGGCACCCTGACCAACGCCCTGCACACTCTGGTCGCGGGCAACATCGCGGTCGCCGCCACGCTGGCCGGGATGGGGCCCTTCACCCACGAGTCACCGCAGGAGAACGCGCTGCTCGTGCAGCTGTTCCTGATCACCACCGCCTGCGTCGGCCTGGCCCTCTCGACGAGCCTCGACGAGCGGGAAGCGTTGCTCACCGAGCTGCGGAAGAGCACGGACGAGGCCACGGACCAGGCCCAGCTGCTCAACGCAGTGGTCAACTCGATGGCCGAGGGCCTGATCGTCGTCGACGACAGCGGCCGCTGGCTGCTGCGTAACCCCGCGGCCAGCAGGGTCGGCGGCCTTGCCGACGACCTGCGCGCACTGATGTCGAGCTCCGACGGCGGGCCGGACCCGCTCACCCTGGCCCTGACGGGCGAGACCGTCCGCGACCGCGAGCTCGAGGTCGTCGGGCCCAAGGGGCAGGGCCGGATCCTGGCGGTCTCCTCGACGCCTCTGCCGCCCGACCCAGCGACGGGACGGGCCCGCGCCCTGCTGATCTTCCGCGACGCGACGATCGAGCACGCGCGCCGGGTCGACCTGACGGCCTTCGCCGACGTGGTGGCCCATGACCTGCGCAACCCGCTCACGGTCGTGGAGAGCTGGACCGAGATGATGGCCACCGAGCTGTCCGATGGGGACGTCGAGCCTGGCCTGGTCCACAGCTATGTCGAGCGGGTCGGCGTCAGCAGCCGCCGCATGAACGCCCTGATCGACGACCTTCTCGACCGGGCTACCAGCAGCACCTCGGCACTCCAGCTGCGCCGCGTCGACGTCGGAGCCCTCGCCGAGGAGGTGGCCACCGACCACGACGCCGCTGCGCAAGTAACCGTCGGTGAGATCCCGGCGGTGCACGCCGACCCCGCGCTGGTGCGCCAGGTCGTGGACAACCTGCTCGGCAACGCCCTGAAGTTCGTCCGGGACGGAACCGAGCCCAAGGTCAGTGTCACCGGGCGCAAGACCGGCTCGGGCACCGTCGCGATCAGCGTCTCCGACGAGGGGATCGGACTGCCGCCCGGTGCGCATGACCAGGTGTTCGAGGAACGCCACCGCGCCCACTCGACGTACGACGGGCGCGGCCTGGGCCTGGCCATCTGCCGCCGCATCGTGGAGCGGCACGGCGGCTCCATCAGCGCCCGCGACAACGCTCCCGACGGTGCCGTGTTCGAGTTCACTCTGCCGGCGCCCGATTAGGCCCGGGCTAGCCTCGAGGAGTGCCAGCCCGGGACCTCACGCCGGAACGGATCTCGCGCGCGGTCCCGCTCGTTGTCATGCTGCTCGTGGGGGTGGCGCTGCTGATCTTCGCCGGCTCTCTGCAGGACGACCCGCTCAGCCCGCACGACCAGCGCTGCCAGGAGCTGAGGGTCTCCGCCAACGCGGTGGCCGACCGTGAGGACACCACCGCCGACGAGCTGGAGTACTTGGAGCGGGCCGACGCGGCCGACCGCGCGTGCGCTGGGGAGTGACCCGAGGATGACGACGTGAGCACGGGTGGGGACGAGTCGGCCCGCACCGTGCTGGTGGCCGGAGCGGCCAACCTGGCGATCGCCGTGGCCAAGCTCGTGGCCGGGCTGGCGTCCGGGTCGGCCGCCATGCTGTCCGAGGCCGCGCACTCCGTCGGCGACACCATGAACCAGGGGTTCCTGCTGGCCGCGCTGCACCGCAGCCAACGACCCCCGGATCCGGAGCACCCCTTCGGCTATGGCATGGCGCGCTACTTCTGGGCGCTGCTCGCGGCGGTCGGCATCTTCGTCCTCGGCGCGGGATTTGCCGCCTATCAAGGCATTACTGCGCTCATCGACCCGCAGCCCGCGGGCTCGCCGACCTGGTCGCTGGTGGTGCTGGGCGCAGCCTTCTGCTTCGAAGGCATCTCCTTCCTCCGCGCTGTGCGACAGCTTCGCGCGGAGGCCGCGGCCTCCGGCAGCGCGACGCTGCGGCACCTTTCCGCCGAGGCCGAGCCGGCGCTCCGGGCGGTGGTGTGGGAGGACGGGGTGGCCCTCGTCGGGCTGCTGCTGGCGGCCGGTGGCCTGCTGCTGGACGAGGCGACGGGCAGCCATGTGTGGGACGCCGTGGCGTCGCTGGCGATCGCCCTCCTGCTCGTGCTGGTCGCCTACGGGCTCGGACGGCAGAACATGGAGCACCTCATCGGCAAGGCGGTCGATCCCGAGCTCCAGGCGGGTATCGCCGAGGAGATCACCTCGGGAGCCGGGGTCGACGGCGTCCTGGAGCTGCTCACGATGCGTCTTGGGCCCGACCAGGTGCTGGTGGCGGCGCGGGTGGACCTGGCCAGCGACTGCTCGCCCGAAGAGCTCGAGGAGGCGTCCGATGAGGTGGAGCGCCGGATCCGGGAGCGCTTCCCCGAGGTCCGCCACGTCTTCCTCGACCCGACGCCGGGCAGTGTCGACGATCCGGACAAGGGCGGGCACCCGGCCGGTTGACAGCAGCCGATCAGCCCTTGCTTCAGTGCGGTGTCGACCTGGGGAGGTTCGGTACCCGGGCCGGCTGACGGTCATGCCCCGAGGGCGGCCGCGCATGGAATCTACTGCGCGGGTACCGGTCCAGGCATGAGCCGCAACGTCCGCACCGTGGAGGTGCCACCCTCGGTGGTCTGGAAGGTGCTGGCCGACGGCTGGCTCTATCCGATCTGGGTGGTCGGTGCCTCGCGGATGCGGGAGGTCGAGGACCACTGGCCCGCAGTCGGAGCCAAGCTGCATCACTCGGTCGGCATCTGGCCTGCCCTCATCAACGACAACACCGAGGTTCTCGAGTCGCTGCCCGACCACCTGCTCAAGCTGCGCACCCGCGCCTGGCCGGCGGGGGAGGCCGAAGTGGTCATCGGCCTCTCCGCGACCGGCGCGGGCACGGAGATCACCCTGGACGAGGACGCGGTGGCCGGACCCGGACTCCTGGTCCCCTCTCCCGCACGCGCGGCCGTTCTGAAGTGGCGCAACACCGAGACCCTGCGCCGGCTGTGCTTCGTCGTCGAGAACAGGCAGGAGGGCGGGTCATGAGAGCCCTGACGTGGCAAGGGCGGCGCAACGTCAGCGTGGAGACCGTCAAGGATCCGATCATCGAGCAGCCGACGGACGCCATCATCGAGGTGACGTCGACGGCCATCTGCGGCTCCGACCTGCATCTCTACGAGGTTCTCGGGCCGTTCCTGTCTCCCGGCGATGTGCTGGGTCACGAGACCATGGGCGTCGTCGTCGGGGCGGGGTCGGAGGCCGGCGACCTGGCCGTGGGGGACCGGGTGGTGGTGCCTTTCAACATCTCCTGCGGATCGTGCTGGATGTGTTCGCGCGGCCTCTTCGCCCAGTGCGAGACGACCCAACAGCGCGAGACCGGCAAGGGTGCGGCGCTGTTCGGCTATACCTCGCTCTACGGTTCGGTGCCCGGCGGGCAGGCTGAGCTGCTCCGCGTCCCCCAGGCGCACTTCGGGCCGATCAGGGTGCCCGAAGGTGTTCCCGACGAGCGTTACCTCTATCTCTCCGACATCCTGCCGACCGCCTGGCAGGCGGTGCAGTTCGCCGACGTGCGCGAGGGAGACACCCTGGCGGTGTTCGGGCTCGGGCCGGTCGGCCAGCTGGCAGCCCGGATCGCCCTCGACGCGGGCATCCGCGTCCTCGGCGTCGACCTGGTGCCCGAGCGGCTCGCCCTGGCCGCTGAGTGGGGCGTCGAGGTCGTCGCGCTGGACAGCGTCGTGGACGTCGTCGAGGCGCTGCTCGAAGCCACGGACGGACGGGGACCGGACGGCACGATCGACGCCGTCGGCATGGAGGCGCACGGCTCGCCCGTGGCCAAGGCCGTCATCGGGCTGGTCGGACACCTGCCCGACAAGCTCGCCCGCCCACTGACCGACAAGATGGCCATCGACCGGACGGCGGCGCTGATCGCCGCCATCAAGTCCGTACGACGCGGCGGCACCGTCTCGGTCGCCGGCGTCTACGGCGGCGAGGTGGACCCGCTGCCGATGATGGAGATCTTCGACCGGGGCATCACCATGCGGTTCGGCCAGTGCCACGTCCGCCGTTGGACCGACGACATCCGCCAGGTCCTGGACCGGTCGGACGACGTGCTGGGCGTCGAGTCGCTCGCCACCCACCGGCTGCCTCTGGAGCGCGCACCGGAGGCCTACGCGATGTTCCAGGAGAAGAGCGACGGCTGCGTCAAGGTGGTGCTGCGACCGTGACCGGCGCCTGCGAACACGAGACCAACCCGAGACAGGGAGAAACGACATGGAGCTCACATCCGGCCAAGGAGTGCTGGACAAAGTCATCGACAAGATCGAGGGCAGCAACGGGGTCGCCAGGCTGACGGCCAAGGCCTCGGAGACGTTCGAGCCGCTCGTTCCTCGGTCAGCCGCGTCGGTCCTCAGCGCGGGCGGTCACAGCCTGCATCCGCCGCTCACGGACCTCCCGCTCGGTTGCTGGCTCTCGGCCACGGTCCTGGACGTGCTCGATCCCGGTGAAGGCGGGGCCTCGAGAACGGCGGCCAGCACGTTGATCGGGGTCGGCCTCCTCGGAGCTGTGCCGACGGCCATCACCGGCTGGGTGGACTGGTCGAACCTGGGCGGCGCCGATCGTCGGGTGGCGACGGTGCACGCCGTTGGCAACCAGGTGGCGATCGTCCTCTTCATCGGATCGCTCGTCGCCAGGCGGCGCAAGCACAAACAGCTCGGGACCCGTCTCGCGCTCGTGGGCAACTCGGTCACCCTGGGGGCCGGCTTCCTCGGCGGGTACCTCGCCCTCACGCGCGGGACGGCCGATCGTAGCTAGATGCGGCGCGCGCCTCAGGCCGTCAGGCTGATCTCGGGCCAGACTCCAGCCAGGCTGCGCGCGATCGTGAGCCACACGTCCGGGTCGAGGACCATGCCGAGGTGGGTCGAGCCGACCTCGACGTGCTCGGCCCCAGGGGAGTAGCGGTCGAGGCAGCCGCGCCAGCTGACGACGCCGTCGCGACGGCTGAGGATCACCGTCACCGGGACCTGCAGTGGACGGCTACGGTCGCGGTGCTCGGTGAAGGCGGCCAATCGGTCCGAGTCCGCGTTCTCGCCGAACCGGGCTCCCACCGTGTGGGCGGTGCCGCCGACGATCGGCGTCCCGAAGGTGACCACCTGCCGAACCCGACCCGGTTGGCGACGCGCCACCTCCCGCACGATGACGCCGCCCAGGCTCCAGCCGACGAGGGACACCGGCCCGTGAGCCTCGGCGATCTCGCGGACGTGCTTCTCCAGGCGCCGTACGTCGCCCCGCACGTCCCCTCGGTTCCTCCCGAAGCCCCAGCCCTGGGCGTCGTAGCCGAGTCCGGTCAGGTACCGCCGGAGGGGAATGGTGAGAGCCTCTGGTGCTCCCCACCCCGGCACGTCGATGACGAGGGCACCCTCCTCAGGAGCCCGGGGAGCGGACCGAAGGCGCCGCCGTGCGGCGGCGAGCCGGTAGACCTGACCAGCTGCGGTCAGCTCCGCGAGGGCGAGACCGAGACTCGGCGGGCCCGATGCGTCGGGCTCACGCCGATGGTCGAGGGGTCGTGCCCGGTCCCCGAGGTGCATCACCTCGGCCAGCGTCATCATCGTGCTCACCGACCCTCCGTACCCATCAGTAACACGCGTATGTCCCGGGTCGCCCCGGCTCAGCCGATCTCCGCCAGCACGAGCGGGATCTGCTTGAGCTGCTCACGCGCCAGGGCGCCGAGCGGGCCGAACTCGGTCGCCAGGCGTTCGCCGGCACGACCGTGCACGTAGGTCGCCCACACGGCTGCCTGGGCTGGCTCGGCTCCGCGGGCCAACAGCCCCGCAACGATCCCTGCCTGCACGTCGCCGGAGCCCGAGATACCGAGGCCGGGACCGCCGCCCTCCAGCAGCCACGATCGACCGTCTGGGGCGACGACGTGCTTCTCGGTCCCTCCGCAGACGACAACGACCTGGCTCTCCTCGGCGACCTCGGCCGCGACCGCCGAAGGGTCGGCGTCGACCCGACTTTGCGAGCAGCGCGCGGTCTTGGCCAGCTCCTTCGGGTTGACGGTGAGAACGGCTCGGCCGCCTAGGTGCCGAAGGCCCTCCGGCCGGCTGCCGAGGAAGGCGGAGCCGAGGGCGTCGAGCACAAGCGACACGTCCAGCTCTGGGACCACCAGGTCCAGCAATCGCACCGCCGCGTCAGGATCGGTGAAACCGGGGCCGGTGACGAGGGCGTGGGCACCGCCGGCGAGCCCGAGGATCGTCTTGGCCACGGATTCAGCCAGATTCCCACCGCTGTCACAGGCGCCCGGCACCACCATGGCCTCGGGCAGCGCGACGCCCAATGGGCCTGCCGTCTCCTGGCAGGTCACCACGGTCAGCTTGCCGGCGCCCGCTCTCAGGGCCGCCTCGGCTGACAGGAGCGCCGCTCCAGGCGTGGTAGCGGTGCCGGCGGCGACCAGCAGATGACCGCGGGACTCCTTGCCGGCAGTGGGGACTGGCAGCTTCCAGTCCCTCAGCACGGCCGGTGTGACGACGACTGTCTCAGGCCGAGTCATCGGTCCCCTCGACGGCGTCGTGATGGGGTGCCGGCTCGTGCGTCACCTTGGCGTCGATCGCCTCGACGGCCGAGGCATCCGCGAACCGTTGCAGCGCGAAGGTGCCGCCAGCCCGCTCGTATTCGTATGTCGTGAGGGAGGCGTTGGGGATCGGCGTCTGTCGGTCGATCTCCAGGAGCTGCTCCTCCGTGAGCTCCTCCAACGCGAAACGATGGGCCATGATCACGGCCTGGTGGGTGACCAGCCACAACCGGCGGTCGGCGAAGCCGTGCTCGAGGTCCCGGAGGAAGCTGCGGACGCGGAGCACCACGTCGCACCAGCTCTCGCCCGAAGGTGGCTGGTAGTAGAACTTGCCCAGCCGCTTGCGGCGCTCCGCCTCCTCCGGATAGCGAGACCGGATGCCGTGCCCGGTGAGGCCGTCGAAGAGGCCGAGGTCGCGCTCGCGGAGCCGCTCGTCGTACGTCACTTCGACGTCGCAACCGACCGTCGCGAGGTCCGCCGTCTCCGAGGCCCGTCGGAAGGGTGAGCTGATCACGACGTCGGGGCGGTGGTCAGCCCCGTTGTTGCCTCGCAGCCAGGCGGCCAAGGCTTCGGCCTGTTCACGACCGGTGGGTGACAGCCTCACATCCGCGTCGCGATCGTCCAGGTCGAGGTGGTCGGCCTGGGCCTCTCGCGCCCTGCTGTCCGCCAAGTTGCCCATTGACTCTGCATGGCGGACCAACGTGATCGTGCTGGGTCCGTCGCTCCATCGTGGCCGCACCTGGATCCTTCCTGTTGGCGCCAGGAACGCGGTACCCCACGTCCGGGACCGCGATACCTCCGAGAGATCCGACGCCTCGGGCGGGATCGGGGGCTACGCACACCGCCCACCCGAGCCGCGTAGGTCGGGTGGGCGGTGCCGTCCGGACGAGGTCGTCCGAATGTGAGGTGTCAAGGCGGACCACGCTGACGTCCTCCACCCTCGTCGCCCTCGAGGTAGTCGGTCGGCTCGGGCACGGGCGCCGGTCGCGCGACGTACCCGGGCGGGCGCGGCCGTCGGGCGCCCTGACCCGGTGCCGGGGGTGGGGGAACCTGCCCACCCCAGCCGGCCGCCACGATCTCCTCGAACTCGCGTCGGACCCAGTCGTCGTCGGCGACGAGGAGGTCGACCCACGCCTCCACCGTCGGCGTGCCGTGCGTAACTGCAGCTCGTGCGGTGGAGCGGGTGGAGCGTGGGGTGGGGGAGGACGAGGCTGTCTGCATCGTGGGTGCTCGCATGGCGGGTCAGGACGTGATGGCAGCCCGTTCGCTGTTGCTGCCCTGGGTGACCTCGATCTTGCGGGGCTTGGCCTTCTCCGCGACGGGGATCGTCAGACGCAACACGCCAGCGTCATAGTCCGCCTGCACCTGTTCGAGATCGACGTTGTCGCCGAGCACCAGCTGCCGGCTGAACAGGCCGGTCGGCCGTTCGGAGGCCAGCATCTCCCAGTCGCCGTTCGGGCGGGTGCGCTCCGCCTTGACCGTCAGCACGTTGCGCTCGACATCGATGTCGAGCGTCTCGGGACGAACGCCGGGCAGGTCGAACTCGACGACGAAGGAGTCCCCCTGTCGCCAGGCGTCCATCGGCATCACGGCCGGACGCGACGTCGTGCCGGCACCGAGGAGCTGCTGGGCGAGCCGGTCGAAGTCCCGGAACGGGTCGGTGCTGCGCATCAACATACTTCTCACCTCCACAGTGACGATGTGTTCTTGGTGTCGCCACGAATCGATAGTGGCTGACATAGATTTCATCTATCATGAACTACAGTGCTTTGCAAGGGGCAAGGCGAAGGCGGTGAGACAAATGACCTCAGGCGACGCAGACCGTGCGCTCTACGCGATCTCGGTCGCCGGCGAGCTCACCGGCGTCGACCCCCAGATGCTGCGGATCTACGAGAGCCGAGGTCTCGTCGCGCCACAACGGACAGATGGCGGCACCCGCCGCTACAGCGGCCACGACATCGACCGCATCAATCGGATCACCACGTTCATCGCCGCGGGCCTCAACCTCGCCGGCATCGAGCACGTCTTCGCGCTGGAGGCCGAGAACCACCGACTGCGAGTCGAGAACCGGACGCTCCGTCGCCACCGCCGAGAGGACAGCTAGCCGAAGTCTGTCGTTGCCTGTGCCGGGTACAGGTCGACATGAAGGTCGTCGTCACCGGAGCCACCGGCAATATCGGATCCGCCTGCGTCCGCGCCCTGTCGGACGCAGGCCACGCCGTCACGGGCGTCGCCCGACGCTCACCGCTGCGGCCGGACGATCCGGACGGTTCCGTCGAGTGGCTGGAAGTGGACCTGTCCACCCATGACCTGGGGCAGGTCGCTGACGCGGACGCCGTTGTGCACCTCGCCTGGCGTTTCCAGCCCACCCGTCGTCCCGACGTCACCTGGGCGACCAATGCCGTCGGCACCAGGCGCGTGTTGGAAGCGGCTGCGAGTCGAGGGGTGGAGACGGTGGTGTGCGCTTCGTCGATCGCCGCCTACTCTCCTGCGGTCGACGACGATCCGGTTGACGAGAGCTGGCCCACGGACGGTGCGTCGTCCGCAGCGTACTGCCGTGAGAAGGCCTACGCGGAGCGCTGCCTCGACACGTTGGAACGCCAGCATCCAGGGACGCGGGTGGTCCGGCTGCGGCCGGCGTTCGTGTTCCAGCGGTCGGCGGCCAGCGAGCAGCGACGGATCTTCGCGGGTGCCTTGGCCCGGCCGGTCTTCTTCGGCCGGGGGCGCATCCCGCTCGTCCCGGTGCCCGCAGGTCTGCGGTTCCAAGCCGTGCACGCAGGCGACGTGGCCAGTGCTGTCGTCGCCGCGATTGAGAGGCCGGTGCGCGGACCGGTCAACCTGGCGGGTCCTGGAGTCCTGGGACGTAAAGAGGTCGAACGGGTGCTGGGCTCGCGCACGGTGGAGGTCCCGTCCGCCGTGGTACGCGCTGCGCTGGCGAACGCCTTCCGCGCCCGGCTCGCCCCCGTACCGCCCGAGCTGTACGACGGGTTCGTGCGGCTGCCCGTGATGGCCACCGCCAAGGCCCGCGAGGAGCTCGGCTGGGAGCCCGCCCACACGGCCGAGGACGCCGTCGCGGCAATGCTCTCGGGTGCGGCGATGCGCGCCGGCAGCACCATGCCTCCGCTTCACCGCTGAAGCGACCGGGGCCCAGAGAGGCCGCATCGCATCTCTCCCCACGGGTACCTCGGGCAAATGACCCATGACCGCGACGAACCCATCGACATCGGTCGACGGTGAGCCGCCGGGAGTACGACGCAGTAGTCGTCGGCGCGGGACCCAACGGGCTGGTCGCGGCCAACCGACTGGCAGACGCCGGCTGGTCGGTCGTGGTCCTGGAGGCGCAGCCCACTGTGGGCGGCGCGGTGCGCAGCGACCGCGAGGTGCACCCCGACTTCGTCCACGACACGTTCAGCGCCTTCTACCCGCTCGCTGCCGCGTCCAAGACGATCTCGTCGTTCCAGCTCGAGCGGCACGGCCTCGTCTGGCGGCATGCGCAGGCGGTCCTCGGACACCCGCTGCCCGACGGCAGCTGGGCGCTGCTGCACCGCGACCGTGAGGTGACGGCCGGCCTCCTCGACGAGCGGCATCCTGGCGACGGTGCGGCCTGGCTAGGGCTGTGCGCCAGCTGGGACCAGATCGGCGGCCAACTCATCGAGGGGTTGCTCACGCCGTTCCCACCCCTGCGCGTCGTCCCGCGGCTGCTCTGGAACCTGCGTCGCGCCGGCGGGTTCGACATCGTCAAGTCGTTGCTGACGCCCGCCGCTGGCCTCGGGCACAACCTCTTCGGCGGCGACCACCCGCGGCTGCTGATCTCGGGCAACGCCGGTCACGCCGACATTCCACTCGATGCTCCGGGCTCGGGCCTGATGGGCACCCTGATGTGCATGCTCGGGCAGACCGTGGGCTTCCCGGTCCCCGAGGGCGGCGCGGGCAGGCTGTCCGCCGCGCTGGCCGACCGGTTCACCACGCTGGGCGGTGAGATCCGTTGTTCGAGTGCCGTCGACCGGATCCTGGTCGAGCACGGCCGGGCGACGGGTGTGCGCGCGGTCGATGGGCTCCAGGTGCGGGCTCGGCACGCGGTGGTGGCCGATGTGATCGCCTCCCACCTGTACGGCGGTCTCGTCCGGACCGAGGACCTGCCCGCCGGCACGCTCCGGTCGATGCGCGGCTTCGACCTGGACCCGTCCACGATCAAGGTCGACTGGGCGCTCGACGGGCCGGTGCCCTGGGCCGCCCCGCCGGCGTACGCACCCGGCACAGTGCACGTGGCCGACTCACCAGAGCAGATCACGCTGGCCCTCGCACAGGTGGCGGCCAGGACGATCCCGGCGGACCCGTTCATGCTGGTGGGCCAGATGACCACCGCCGATCCGACCAGGTCGCCGGCGGGCACGGAGTCGTTGTGGGCCTACACCCACGTGCCGCAGCAAACGGTGACCGACGCCGGCGACGAGGGCATCCGCGGGGTCTGGGACGACGCCGACTGCCAGAGGTTCGCCGACCGCATGCAGAGCCGGTTCGAGCGACTGGCGCCCGGCTTCGGATCGAGGATCCTGAACCGTCGCGTGCTGGGGCCGCGCCAGCTCGAGGAGATGGACGCCAACCTCGTCGGCGGCGCAATCAACGGCGGTACCGCCCAGCTGCACCAGCAGCTGGTGTTCCGGCCGGTGCCAGGCCTGGGGCGGGCCGAGACGCCGGTCCGCGGGCTCTACCTGGGGTCCGCGTCCGCGCATCCCGGCGGTGGCGTGCACGGAGCACCGGGCAACAATGCCGCCCGGGCCGCACTGGCGCACCGGAGACTGCGCTTCGGTCGCCGCTAGCCACCCGTGCGGAGTCAGATCGTGGCGTCGGTCCAGGACGACTCGGTCCGCCGCACCAGGTCGGCCACCACGCCCTCGAGCGAACCGGTCCGTTCGTACGCCGCCCGCTGCCGGACCGCGCCGGTCCCACCGAGCAGGCGGTCGAAGCCGTCCGTGACCAGGTCGAGGTCGCCCGCGGCCTCGAGGACGTCGCGGATTGCATCGGTGACCGACGCCAGGACCTCGCGCGCGGGTCGCAGCTCACGGGCGTCCGGAGACACCAGCGTGCCGGCCAGGCCATAGCGAGACGCTCGCCACGATGCGGCCCGCAACACCTCGGTGCGCCACTCCGGAGGGGGCTTGCCAGCGGCCCATGCGGCCGCGGCCGTCTGCACGAGGCCGCGGACGACGGCCGCGACGACGAGCGCGTCGTCGGGATCGGTGCACACGTCGGCGATCCGCACCTCGACGGTGGGATTCGCCTCGGACAGCCGGGCGTCGTAGTAGAGCATGCCGGGATCGCGCGCCGCGCCGGAGGCGATCAGCTCGCGGCTGAGGTCGTCGTACACCTGCTCGGAGCCGAAGAGCTCGGTCGCGCCGCCCGTCGGCCAGCGGGTCCAGATCTGCGCGCGCCACGACGCGTGACCAGTGTCCTCGTCGCCGAAATAGGGCGAGTTCGCGCTGAGGGCCAGCACGACGGGCAGCCACGCACGCAGCCGGTCGATGATGCCGACGCCTTCCTCACGTGACTCGATGGCGACGTGGACATGCATGCCGCAGGTGCCGGCCGTCCGGCCGATGGCGCCGAACTCGGTCATCATGTCGCGGTAGCGGTCCTTGGGTGCGATCTCGACGTCGGGGTGGGCGAAGGGTGCCGTGCCGCTCGCCACCAACGCGGCTCCGGCCCGGGTCGCGGCGGTGCCGAGGATCCTGCGGGTGGCCACGATCTGCCGACCCAGGTCCTCGAGCTCGCTCGAAGGCTCCGTGCGGATCTCGAGCATGTGGCGCAGCAGCTCCCGGTCGACCACGTCGAGCTCGGAGTCGACGTCGTCCTCGCGCACGAGGCGCAGCACGGCCTCGGCTCTGTCGACCAGTCGTCCGGTCTCGGGGTCGACGAGCATGAACTCCTCTTCGATCCCCACGGTGCGTACGTCCATGCGCGGGCCCCCTCCTGGCCCGCCACGGGCCTGCGACCTAGGCGGAGAACGCCGCCACGGCCGCCTTGTTGAACGCGGGCAGGTCATCGGGTTTGCGGCTGGTCACCAGGTTGCCGTCGACGACGACCTCGCTGTCCTGCCACTCGGCGCCCGCGTTGCGCAGATCGGTCTGCAGACTCGGCCACGAGGTGACCTTGCGGCCGCGCACGACGTCGGCCTCGACCAACGTCCACGGCGCGTGGCAGATCGCAGCGACCGGCTTGCCCGACTCGAAGAAGCCCTTGATGAACGCGACGGCGTCCTCGTCCATCCGCAGCGCGTCGGGGTTCGCCACACCGCCCGGCAATACGAGGCCGTCGTAGTCAGCGGCGTCGGCCTCGGCGAAGGTCGCGTCCACCGGGAAGGTGTCGGCCTTGTCGAGGTGCTCGAACGCCTGCACCTTGCCCTTCTCGAGCGAGACCAGGACGGGCTCGCCGCCCTCGTCGAGCACCGCCTGCCACGGCGAGGTCAGCTCGACCTGCTCGATGCCCTCTCCTGCGACGGCGAAGGCGATCCTCTTCCCGGACAGGGACATATCAGCTCCTCGGATCGGGTAACGGAACTTCTACCGTAGGCAGGTCTCAGGCATGTCACCTCATACCGAGGGGTGACCCCGCGACACGTGCCCGCGTAGCAGCATCGAGGCCAGGACAAGCCAGTGCTAACGAGGAGGAGACATGCCCGACGTCGTCGACCTGATCATGCAGGACCACCGCGAGGTGGAGCGCATCTTCGACGAGCTGAAGAACCACCCCGAGAAGCGCCTCGGCTTGGTGCCGGTGCTCGTGACTCTGTTGACGGCACACAGTCGAGCGGAGGAGGCGGAGGTCTATCCGGCCGCTCGGGACGAGGCCGGGGAGGCCGACGACGTGGAGCACAGCCAGGAGGAGCACCTCATGGCTGACCAGCTGCTGGCCAAGCTGGCCGCCACCGACCCGGAGTCCCCGGGTTTCGACGGCGTGCTGACGGAGCTCGTGGAGGGCGTGACCCACCACGTCGAGGAGGAGGAGAGCAAGGTGCTTCCGGGGATGCGCGAGCGGCTCTCTGCGGAGCGCCGCGACGAGCTGGGTCGGGCGTTCGCCGCGAGCAGGGCCGCCCATCTCGGCGACGAGCCGGATGACATCCGCAAGGCCGAGCTCAACCAACAAGCCGAGAACCTGGGGCTCGACGGCGCGTCGAAGATGGACAAGTCGCAGCTCGAGTCCGAGCTGAGCAAGCACGCCGACGAATGACGGCCCCGGCGGGCGCGGGCCGCCGTGGGGTGGTCGTCGTGACCGGTGCCTCCGCGGGGATCGGCAGGGCCGCGGCCCGTGAGTTCGCGCAGCGCGGCCACCCGGTCGCGCTGCTGGCCCGCGGCACCCGCGGGCTCGAGGCGGCCGCGGCCGAGGTGCGCGGCGCTGGGGTCCGGGCGCTCGCCGTGTCGGTCGACATGAGCGACGCGCGTGCGGTCGAGCGAGCGGCCGGGCGGGTCGAGGAGGAGCTCGGGGAGATCGACGTCTGGGTCAATGTGGCCTTCACATCCGTGTTCGCGAGGTTCATGGACATCGAGCCCGACGAGTTCGTCCGTGTCACCGACGTCAACTACCACGGCTTCGTGCACGGCACCCGCGCCGCCCTGGCCCGGATGCTGCCGCGCGACGCCGGGACCGTCGTCCAGGTCGGCTCGACGCTGGCCTACCGCGGCATCCCGCTCCAGTCGGCGTACTGCGGCTCCAAGCACGCCATCCAGGGGTTCCACGAGTCGCTGCGCACCGAGCTGCTGCACGACAAGAGCAACGTGCACGTGACGATGGTGCAGCTCCCGGCGGTCAACACGCCCCAGTTCTCCTGGGTGCTCTCGCGGCTGCCGAACCAGGCCCAGCCGGTGCCGCCGATCTACCAGCCCGAGGTCGTCGCCCGCTCGATCGTGTACGCCGCTGAGCACCCGCGCCGGCGGGAGTACTGGGTCGGCGGCACGACCACGGCCACGCTGATCGCCAACGCGGTCGCACCCGGCCTCCTCGACCGCTACCTCGCGCGCACGGGCGTCTCCGGACAGCAGTCGAAGGAGCCGCGTGACCCCGACCAGCCGAGCAACCTCTGGGAGCCGGCCGACGGGCCCGGCGGCCGCGACTTCGGCGCGCACGGCGAGTTCGACGACCGGTCCCACTCACGCTCGCTCCAGGCCTGGGCCTCGCGGCACCACCTGACGATCGCCGCGGCAGGGGCGACGCTGGCGGCCCTGGCAGTCGACCGGCGGCTGCGCCGCCCATGACGGCAGAAGGAGAGTCATGAGGATCAGCGACACGGGCGACCTGTGGTGGAAGACCGCGGTCGTCTACTGCCTCGACGTCCAGACGTTCCAGGACTGGGACGGCGACGGCACCGGTGACCTGCAGGGCCTCGTCGAGCGCATCGACTATCTCGCGGACCTCGGCGTGACCTGCCTGTGGCTGATGCCCTTCTACCCGACGACTGACCGCGACGACGGCTACGACATCACCGACTACTACGGCGTGGACCCGCGGTTGGGCTCGTCGGGGGACTTCGTCGAGGTGGTCCGCACGGCGCGTGATCGCGGCATGCGAGTGATCATCGACCTGGTGCTCAACCACACCTCCGACCGCCACCCGTGGTTCCGGGCCGCCCGCCGCAGCCCGAAGTCGCCGTACCGCGACTACTACGTCTGGCGGACCGATCCGCCGCCGGACACCGCCGACCAGGTGGTCTTCCCGGACAAGGAGGACAGCGTCTGGCAGTACGACGACCAGGCCGGCGCGTGGTACTTCCACCGCTTCTACAAGACGCAGCCCGACCTCAACATCACCAACCCGGCCGTGCGCGACGAGATCATGAAGACGATGGGCTACTGGCTCGAGCTCGGGATCTCGGGGTTCCGGGTCGACGCCGTCCCGTTCATGATCGAGACCGAGGGCGTCGACGAGGCGGCTGCCAAGGCCTTCGGGGACCCGCATGACTACCTGCGGGAGCTGCGCGCCTTCGTCGGCCGCCGGAGCGGGGACGCGATCCTGCTCGGCGAGGTCAACCTGCCGCACGGCGACCAGAAGAAGTTCTTCGGCAGCGGCGAGGCCAACGAGCTGACGATGCAGTTCGACTTCATCAGCATGCAGAACATCTACCTCTCGCTTGCGCGCGAGGACGCCCGTCCGCTGGCCCGCGCCCTGGCCCGGCGGCCCGCCACGGCCCGGGAGTCGCAGTGGGCGACGTTCGTGCGCAACCACGACGAGCTGACCCTGGACAAGCTGACCGATCGTCAGCGTCAGGAGGTCTTCGCGGCGTTCGGTCCCGATCGCGACATGCAGCTCTATGACCGGGGGCTGCGGCGGCGGCTGCCGACCATGCTCGACGGCGACCCGCGGCGGCTGCGGATGGCCTACAGCCTGCTCTTCTCGCTGCCGGGCACGCCGGTGCTGTTCTACGGCGAGGAGATCGGGATGGGGGAGAACCTCGACGTCGAGGGACGCTTGGCCGTCCGCACGCCCATGCAATGGACGAGCGGTCGCAACGGCGGGTTCTCCGACGCCGCCCCGTCCCGGCTGCCGCGGCCCGTCGTGGATGGGGCCTTCGGGCCGGAGCACGTCAACGTCGCCGACCAGCGGCACGACCCCGACTCCCTGCTGGCTTTCCTCACGCTGCTGATCCGCCGCTACCGCGAGTCGCCGGAGCTCGGCTGGAGCGACGTACGGATGCTGGACCAGCCGCTGCACCAGGTGCTCGCCCACGAGTGCGTCAAGGACGACCGCCGGCTCGTCGTGGTGCACAACCTGGCGGCGGAGGGGTGCTCGGTGCCCCTCACGCTCGGCGACTGCCCGCCCGGGACCACGCTGGTCGACCTGCTCAGGGTCGGCCCGCCCATCGAGGTCTCCGACCGTGGCGCTGCCGAGGTCACCCTCGAGGGCTACGGCTACCGATGGCTGCGGGTGGTCGAGCCCGACAGCCGCCGGATGACCTGAGGGCCCCCACCCAGCGGTGAGATAGGAACCGTTTCCCCCAAACGGTTCCCCACTCACCGCCGACCCGGCCCGGCCATCGACGTGAGAGTCACTCCCAGCGGCTGAGGATGAGCACGCGGGCAACGACGGCGGGGTCGACCCCCGCCTGACGGGCCGCGTCGACCAGCCGTCGGTGGGCCTCGTCGACGCTCACGTCGTAGTACGCCGCCAACAGGCCGACGGCGGTCTCGATGTCCGCCTGCGCCAGCAAGTGTGCCGGTGCGGCCCGGGCCCGCTCACGGGTGGCGAACCCGAGATCGGCGTCGGTCACCATCCCCTCGGCCGAGGCGCCGAGGGTGGTGGCCAGGAGCTCGTGCAGGCCGGAGAAGGCGTGCCGCGTGGCTGCGTAGAGGTTGATGCCGCCCGTCACGTGGCCCGCCGCATCCACGGTCGACATCGACAGGGTGCTGGCCACGCCCACCGCCGCGCTGGCGCTCGCGAACAGTGACCAGCGCTCCTCGTCGAGCGGGTCGTCCATCGTCGCCTCGATGGGAGCTTGCGGGTGCTCCACCGCCTCGACGCAAGGCCCGCCGTCGAGGTACTGGGTCGCGTCCAAAGCGGCCAGCACCTCGTTGGGCGCGACGAGCGTGAGGGTCACGCCGTCCTGGACGACCGACAGGCTCAACCCGACCAGGTCCGGGACGACGTTCCGGGCCAGCTGTCCCAGCTCGACGAGCCTGTCGTCGAGGTCGGGCGCCTCGAGGGCGACCAGTTCGGCCAGCGCCTGCCGGGTCTCCGGCAACGGCTGCAGCGAAGTGCTCGAGGGGCCGCTACTTGCCGCGGAATCCATGCTCACAGAGCCTAGGTTCCCCGATCAGGGGATCACAAACGCCTGAGCCACCCATTGGGGGGTGGGCGTGACCCCACCCCCGCGACATAGCGTGGGGGACGCGAGGGTGAAGCCTCACTCTTATGCGCCGGGGCACCGTCCACCACAACGGTGGGCGGTGTTTTGGAGGGGTGGGCCGTACGCCGGGTGGTCACGAAGTGCGCAGGTAGAGTCGGGTGTGATCCGGCTGCTGCCGACCACATCCCCAGAGGACTCGACCGTGACCTCGTCGCTGCCGACAGAGCCGCCAATCGCCGCGCCGCTCTGGGTCGAGATCGTGACGTCCCAGGACGTGGTGGCGGCGGGTCTGCGCTCGATCCTCGAGACCGAGCTCGGGTCGATGGTGTTCACCACGATCGGACCCGTCGACGGCGAGCCCGACATCGTCCTCTACGACGTCATCGGCCTCCACGAGGGCGACGGCGCCGACCTCGACCACTGGGTCAAGCAGACCGGGTCCACCGTGATCGCGGTGAGCCGCGAGCTCAGACCCGACCTGGGTGCCCTCGCCCTCGACCGGGGCGCGGAGGCCCTGGTGTCCATCGGCGTGTCGACCGAGGACCTGGTCGAGGTGATTCGTGCGGCAGTCGAGGGGACGCTCGACGACAGCCCGGCAGCCCAGGAGGCGGGGGACGCCATCAACCTCGGCGCGGAGGCCGGGCTCAGCCTCCGAGAGGTCGAGGTGCTCCGGCTGATCGCCCAAGGCGTCACCAACCACGACATCGCCGGCACGCTGTTCCTCAGCATCAACTCGGTCAAGACCTACATCCGCAGCACCTATCGCAAGATCGGCGTCGCCAACCGGGCCCAGGCCGTTGCGTGGGCGCTCCAGAACGGCTTTCCCGCCGAACCGGACCTCGGCTAGCCGCCTCGGGCAGCGGCGAGCATGCCGTCGAGGTCGTCGGCCAGCGACTGCGGGCTGTCCGCCACCAGCACGGCGCCCGCGGCGTACAGCTCGGCCGCAGAGAAGCCGCCAGTCAGTACGCCGACGCATGCCACGCCGGCTGCCGAGGCCGACTGCACGTCCCACACTGAGTCACCGATCACCACGGCACCCCCGGCGTCGACCCGCCGCAGCGCCAGCTCGATCGGGTCCGGTGCCGGCTTGCTGGCCGCGGTCTCTCCGCCGGAGACCCGCACGCTGAGCCGCCACGAGCCCTCGACCAGGTCGAGCAGCCGGTCGGTCAAGTCGCGATCCGACGAGCTCGCCAGCACGATCTTGAGCCCTCGCTTCTCGAGGGCGGCCAGCAGGGCGCTCGCGCCATCGACGGCGACGATCTCACCGAATCGTTCATCCAGGTGCATGGCGTGCATCTCCCGCACCTTGTCTCCGACGGCCTTCTCGGCGGCGGCACCGGCGACCTCGGCGACGAGCCGGTCCCCGCCCATTCCGATGGCGCGGTGGATCCGGTAGGTCGCGATGTCGACGCCGACGTCGTGGAACGCCCGCTTCCAACAGGCCGCGTGGACGTAGACCGAGTCGACCAAGGTGCCGTCGAGGTCCAGGACGACGGTGTCGATCTCACCGTTCACGAGTGGGACGCCTTGCCGCCCTTTCGTCCTGCCTTCTTCTTCTGCGCGGTCGTCCCGCCCTGCGACGGGTCGCTGCGCTTCTTTGACTCACCACCGTGCTTCGAGGCGTCGGGGGAGTTGGCGATCTTGGCGGCGCGCTCCTTGGACATCCCCTTGTCCTTCAGTGCCTCGTACTGCTTCTCGTTCTTCACGTTCGCCGACTTGCCCGGCATGGCTCCTCCTCGTGGTGCCTGCATCGTGCTCCGTGCCCTGTCTTTACCCTTGTCGGCCCGGACGATGCGGGCCTGAGAGTGGTTACTGTCGGCCCATGGCGAGCAGCGTGTACGTCGCCGGGGTGGAGGGCTACACGGGCAAGTCGGCCGTGGCGCTCGGCCTCCTCGAGCAGCTTTCCCGGCGGGTGGAGCGGGTCGCGGTGTACCGACCCGTCGTCCGCGGAGACGCGGCCACCGACTACGTCCTCGACCTGCTCGTGTCCCACGACGCCGTCGCGTTGTCGTACGACGAGTGCGCGGGCGTGACCTACGCCGAGCTGCACCAGGACCCGGAGGCCGCACTCGACCGCATCGTCGACCGCTACCACCAGGTGGCCGAGAAGGCCGACGCCGTGGTGGTGGTCGGCAGCGACTACACCGACGTGGGAGCGCCGACGGAGTTCTCCTTCAACGCCCGCGTCGCGGCCAACCTCGGCTGCCCGGTGTTGCTGGTGCTCAACGCCTACGGGCGGCCTCCCGAGTCGGTGCGCACGGCTGCCGATGTAGCGGTGGCCGAGCTCCGCGCGCACCACGGCACGCTGTTCGCCGTCGTCGCCAACCGCGCGGACCCGGCGGCCTGCGACGCGGTCGTCGACGCGCTCGTCGGCCTCGACGTCCCGGCCTTCGCGATCCGCGAGGAGCCGTTGCTGAGCGCGCCGTCGGTGGCCGACCTGATGGCTGCCTGCGACGGGGCCCTGGTCAGCGGTGAGGAGGGGCTGCTGACGCAGGAGGCGACCGGCGTGCTGGTGGCCGCGATGACCTTGCCCCACGTCCTGGACCGGCTGTTCGACGGCGCCGTCGTCGTCACTCCGGGAGACCGGCCCGAGATCGTGCTGGGCGTGCTGACCGCCCAGGTGTCCGCCAACTTCCCGCAGATGGCGGGCATCGTGCTGAGCGGCGGCTTCCCGCTGCCCGACCAGGTGGGCCGCCTGATCGACGGGCTGGGGGCGACGATGCCGATTGTCGCGACTGACCTCGACACCAGCGAGACGACCGGGGCGCTCAAGGCGGTCCGGGGCCGGCTCGACAAGGACTCGCCGCGCAAGATTGCCACGGCGCTGACGATCTTCGACGAGCGGGTCGACGGCGACCTGCTGCTCGACCGGCTCGAGGTGGCCCGTCCCCAGGTAGTGACGCCGCTGATGTTCGAGCACCAGCTCATCGACCTCGCCGTCGCCGACCGCCGGCACATCGTGCTGCCCGAGGGCGACGACGACCGCGTCCTCCAGGCCGCCGACATCGTGATGCGCCGCCGGATCGCCGACCTGACGATCCTGGGGGAGACCCGCGCAGTGGCGGCCCGCGCCGCGATGCTCGGAGTCGACCTCACCAACGCCCGGGTGCTGAGCCCCACCGACCCGGTGCTGCGCGAGCGCTTCGCCGCGGAGTACCACGCCCGCCGCAGCCACAAGGGCATCGACCTCGAGCGGGCCCGCGACATCGTGATCGACGTGTCCTACTTCGGCACGATGATGGTCGAGCTGGGGCTTGCGGACGGGATGGTCTCGGGGGCCGCGCACACCACGGCCCAGACGATCAGGCCGGCCCTCGAGATCGTGCGCACGGTGCCCGACGTGTCGGTCGTTTCGTCGGTGTTCTTCATGTGCCTGCGCGACCAGGTGCTGGTCTACGGCGACTGCGCCGTCAACCCCGACCCGACCGCGCCGCAGCTCGCCGACATCGCGCTGGCCTCGGCCCGCACCGCCGCGGCCTTCGGCGTGGAGCCGCGGGTCGCGATGCTGTCCTACTCCACCGGCGGCTCCGGGTCGGGGACCGACGTCGAGAAGGTGATCGCGGCCACCGCGATGGTGCGTGAGCGGGCGCCCGACCTGCTCGTCGAGGGCCCGATCCAGTACGACGCCGCGATCGACGCCGCCGTGGCCCGCGCCAAGCTGCCCGAGTCGCAGGTGGCCGGCCGGGCGACGGTCTTCGTCTTCCCCGACCTCAACACCGGCAACAACACCTACAAGGCGGTGCAGCGCTCGGCCGGCGCGCTGGCCGTCGGTCCGATCCTCCAAGGCCTGCGCAAGCCGGTGAACGACCTGTCCCGGGGGACAGGAGTGCGCGACATCGTCAACACGATCGCCATCACGGCGATCCAGGCGCAGAAACAAGCACAGGGGAAGCCCGAGTGACGGCGCACGTGCTGGTCGTCAACGCCGGCTCGTCGTCGCTGAAGTACAGCCTGGTCGACGGCGAGACCGGAGAGGCCGCCGCGTCCGGCTCGGTGGAACGGATCGGCGAGGTCTCCGGGCGGCTGACGCACACCACGGGCGGCGAGTCGCACATCGAGGAGCGGGCGTTCCCGACGTTCGAGGACGCCCTGGGTGCCGCCGTCGAGGCGTTCGAGGACTACGGCCCGTCGAAGAGCGACGTCGGGGTGGTCGCGGTCGGGCATCGCGTCGTCCACGGCGGGGACCGCTTCTCCGAGCCGGTGCTGATCGACGACGAGGTGGTCGCGGCGGTCTCCGACCTGGTCCCGCTGGCGCCGCTGCACAACCCCGCCAACCTCGAGGGCATCGAGGTGGGCCGCAAGCTCTTCCCCGACCTGCCGCAGGTCGCGGTCTTCGACACGGCGTACCACCAGACGATGCCGCCGGTCGCGTACACGTACGCCGTCCCTGCCGCCTGGCGCGAGGAACACCGGATCCGGCGCTACGGGTTCCACGGGACGTCTCACCGGTTCGTCGCCGGCGCGGCCGCGGCCTTCCTCGGCCGGGCACCTGCCGACACCAACCTCGTCGTCCTGCATCTCGGCAACGGCTGCTCGGCCACCGCCGTGCGGGGCGGCGAGTCGGTCGACACCTCCATGGGGCTGACGCCACTGGAGGGCCTGGTGATGGGCACCCGCTCCGGCGACCTCGATCCGGCCGTGCACGCCCACTTGCACCGCCAGCTGGGCTGGTCGCTGGACGACATCGACCGCGCACTCAACAGGGAGTCGGGTCTCAAGGGACTGTCCGGGCACAACGACTTCCGTGAGGTGATGGAGCTGCGGGCGGGCGGCGATGCCGCGGCCGCGCTGGCCTTCGACGTCTACTGCTATCGGATCCGCAAGTACGTCGGCGCCTACTACGCCGTGCTCGGCACCCTCGACGCCGTGGTGTTCACTGCCGGCGTCGGCGAGCACAACCCCGAGCTCCGGGCCGCGGTGCTCGCAGACCTGGAGCGGCTCGGGATCGCCGTCGACCCCGCCCGCAACACCGGCCCGATCGACGGCCCGACCGTGGTCTCGCCGGACGGCAGCGACGTCGCCGTACTGGTCGTGCCCACCAACGAGGAGTGGGAGATCGCCCGCCAGACCCTCGCCGTCGTCCGCGGCCTCGCTGGTTGAGGAAGGCGCGCTAGCGCCTGTCTCGAAACTCCGCGAGTGAGCAAGCAGCCGCAACCGACGCACCCTTGGTTTCGAGACGGGCCCCGAGAGGGCCCTCCTCGACCAGCGGTGGCCGCAGCCGACGCGGTACGCCGACGTCGAGCGCCTCGGCGGGTTGCAGGAGCAGCTTCACGTCGACGCAGTGCAGCCCGTCGGGGCCGACGAAGATCGGGTTGAGGTCGAGGTGGGCGACCTGGGGTACGTCGACCGCGAGCCGGGCGGCGGCGACCACCAGCGCCTCCAGGGAGTCGACGTCGACCCGGGTGGTGCCGCGGAAGCCGTCGAGGAGCGGCCACAGGCGCAGCCCGCGCAGCGCCCGCGCCGCGTCGGAGGGTGCGACCGGGGGCAGCAGGTGCACCTCGTCCTGCAGCACGTCGCTGGCGATGCCGCCCGCGGCCACCCGCACCAGTGGCCCGAACACCTCGTCGCGCACCACGCTGCACGCCACCTCGACGCCATGCACGACCGGCTGGACCCTCACCTCCACGTCGCTGTCAGAGTCGACGCCGAGCTCGGCTGCGAACGCCGCCACGGCCTCGGCCACCGCGTCCGCCGACGACAGCCCGACCCGCACCAGTCCGCGGTCGGTCTTGTGCAGGACGCCGGTGTCGGCCACCTTGACCACGACCGGGTAGCCCAGCTCGTCCGCGACGGCCCGAGCTTCCGCCGCGCCGCGGGCGGCCGTGCCGACGTGCTCGATCCCGTACGCCGCCAGCAGCTCCGCCGCGGCCCCCGCGGGCAGCCACTCGCCCGCACCCCCGCGGCCGGCCAGTCGCTCGGTCGCCCAGGTCCGGGCGAGGGACGCCTGCGTCGCCCGCCCCTCGGGCAGCTCGTCGGCCGGCACCCGTCGCCAGGCGGCGTACCGCATGGCACGTGCGAGTGCGCCGATGGCGGCCTCGGCGGTGCGGAAGGCGGTGATGCCGGGTAGGCGGCTGGTGGCTCCGGAGGCGACGACCACCACCGGCTTGGCCGCACGCCTCGATGCCGAGCGGGTCGCCTCGAGGAGGGCTGCCGGGTCGGCCAGGCTGGTGGGCACCAGCACCACGACGACCGCGTCGGTCTCGTCGGACTCGAGCAGCGTCCGGGCCGCCGCCTCCAGCGAGGACGGTGCGACGTCGGCGCCGAGATCGACGGGGTTGGCCGCGTCGACGAGCGGCACCACACTCCGCAGGGCGTCCTGGAGCCCGGGGGAGAATGCCGACACCGCGAGACCCTCGGCGTCGGCCAGGTCGGCGGCGAGCACGCCCATCCCGCCGGCGTTGGTGACCACGCCCACCCGATAGCCCGCCGGCAGCGGCTGCTGGTCCAGCACGGCGGCGGTCTCGACCAGCTCCGCGGCGCTGCGGCACCCGATCACGCCCGCCTGGGCGAACAGGGCGTCGACCCCGACGGCGTCGACCCGGCCCGGCCCGCCCGCGCGGCCGCCGACGACGGCGAGCAGGGGCTTGCGCTCGGCGAAGCGGCGAGCGGTCCGGGCGAACTTGAGCGCGTTGCCGAACGACTCGAGATAGAGACCGCCCACGGTCACCTGGTCGTCGTCACCCCAGGCCGCCAGCAGGTCGTTGCTCGACACGTCGAGCTTGGCGCCCAAGGAGACGAAGGAGCGCACGCCGACCCCGAGGTCGCCGGCCAGGTCGAGCAGCGTGAAGCCGACGCCGCCGGACTGCGAGGCGACCGCCAGCCCACCGATGGGCGGCACGGCCCGGGCGAACGTGGTGTTCAGCGTGCTCGCGTCGCCGTGGGACAGCACGCCCTGCGAGTTCGGGCCGACGACCCGGACGCTGTGGGCCCGGGCGAGCTCGAGCAGCGCGCGCTCGGCGGAGTGGCCGGCCGCGCCGGTGAAACCCGACGAGACGATGATGGCCGCGCCCACACCAGCGGCGCAGGCGTCGGCCATCACCTCGCCGACCATGGCGGCCGGCACCACCACGACGACCAGGTCGACGGGCTCCGGGATGGCGGCCACGGTGCGGTGCGCGGGCAGTCCGGCCACGGTGTCGGCCTCCGGGTGCACGACCGACAGCCTGCCGGTGTAGCCGCCCTCGCGGATGGCGTCGAGCACCGCGCGGCCCAGCCCACCTGGCGTGCGGCGTACGCCGACCACGGCGACGCTCGCGGGGGCGAGCAGCGGCCGCAGCGAACGGGCCTCGGAGCGCCACTCCCGGCGGTCGGCGGCGTCGAGGGCCGCCGCCGAGACGTCGGTGCGGAGCTCGACGGAGACCTCGCCGTCGGCCGTCCGGCGCGACACCGCGAAGCCCGCGCCACGGAAGACCCGCAGCATCCCGTAGTTGTCCGCAAGCACCTCGGCTTCGAAGCGGTTCACCCCGTGCTCGCGGCCGAGCGCCGCCAGGTGCTCGAGCAGCAGGCTGCCCAGCCCGCGTCCGCGGTCGTCGTCGGAGACGAGGAAGGCCACCTCGGCCCGGTCGTCGCCCAGCAGCTCGGCCGTCGCCAGCCCGGCGACCCGGCCGCGGACGACCGCAAGCAGCGCGACCGAGCCGGTGTTGGCGGGGTCGAAGAGGTGCGCGACGTACTGGCTTCCGGCCACCGCGCTGGCGGTGAAGAACCGCAGCCGCAGGGTGTCCTGCGACACGCCCTCATGGAGCGCGAGCACGGCATCGCGGTCCGCGGGCGTCACCCTGCGGATCACCCCGATCGTGCCGTCGGCCAACAGCACGTCCGACGGCGGAACGCTCCAGTCGTGCGCAGGCCCGGTCACGGGGCTCATCCTCCATCCCGGCGGTGCGCGGCGGCCATCACCCACCCAACCTCTAGGCTCGCCGATGACCACCGCACGAGAGGCTCGGGAGGACGACCAGGTGTCGAGCACGGAGATTCCGCCGCCGGGCGAGCCTGCCGAGCCCGGCCCCGGCGACCCCGCCCCCGACGCGCCGACCCGGGAGGACCTGCCGGCCGAGCGCCCCGCTGGCAAGAGCACGCCCGACCCGCTGCGACAGTCCAAGACCAGCGCCCTGTGGCTGATCGTCGTGGGCCTCGGCCTGGTGCTGACGCTGCTGGTCATCCTGATCCTGCAGAACACCCAAGAGGTCAGGGTCTCGTTCCTGTGGTGGGACGGCACCCCGCCGCTCGCCGCCGCCCTGCTGATCGCGGCCGCCGGCGGCATCCTGCTGACTGCCATCGCCGGCTCGCTGCGGATCCTGCAGCTGCGCCGCCGGGTCAAGCGGCAGTGACCCGCAAGGCGGCGCTCGCCAAGCACGGCAAGCGCGTCGCGCTGGAGTTCCTCGGGTGGACGCTGGTGCTGGCCGGCATCGCGGCGCTCGTGCTCCCCGGACCCGGGCTGCTGTCGATCTTCGCCGGGCTGGTCATCCTCTCCCAGCAGTACGAGTGGGCCGAGCGCCGCCTCGACCCCGTCAAGAAGCGTGCTCTCGAGGGTGCCTCGGACAGCGTCAAGACGTGGCCGCGGATCGCGGTGGCGACGGCGATCGCGCTCGGGATCGTCGCCTTCGGCGTGCTCTACGTCCTCCAGCCGGCCGCGCCGTCGTGGTGGACCATCTCCGACGACTACTGGCTCTACGGCGGCTGGCCGCCCGGGGTCACGCTGATCTTCTCGGGGCTGTTCGCGCTCGGCCTGATCGTCTACAGCTACCGCCGCTTCCATGACAACCCCTACGACCACGACCACGACGGCGACTGAGCGGTCGTTAGAGTGCCCGGCATGAGCAGGCCCGTGGTGATGGTCATCGGTGCCGGGCCGGGCATCAGTGGCTCGGTGGCGCGTCGCTACGCGCGCGAGGGGTACGACGCCGCCCTGGTCGGCGTCCAGGAGCAGGTGCTCGTCGACCTCTCGGCCGAGCTCGAGCAGCTGGGCGCGACCGTGCGCCACGGCGTTGCCGACATCACCGATCCCGCCGCCGCGACCGAGGTGGTGCGCGGGCTGGCGGACGGGTTCGGGCGGGTCGACGTGCTGCACTTCAACCCCAGTGCCTTCCGCCAGAAGGACCCGCTCCAGCTGACCGTCGACGAGCTGCTTGCCGACGTGGCCCTGGGCGTCGGCGCCCTGCTGACCACGCTGCAGGCCGCCAGGCCCTCGATGTCCTCGGGCGGCCGGGTCACCGCCACCGGCAGCATGGCCGCCGACAAGCCCTGGAACGAGGCCGCCTCCCTCGGCGTACAGAAGGCCGGGCTGCGCAACCTGGTCCGCAGCATCGACACCACCCTGGCCCCCGACGGCATCCGTGCGGTCTCGGTCACCGTGCGCGGCACCTTGGACAAGGACGGCCCCTTCACGCCCGAGCGGGTCGCCGACGCGATCTGGGACGCCGCGCACCAGGACGAGGACTCCTGGGCGACCGAAGTCCCCTACTCGGGCTGAGGAGCACGCCCATGCCGCTGCCCGACTCGCTGGTCGGTAAGACGATCGCCGTGCTCGGCGGCACCGGGCCGCAGGGCCGCGGCCTGGCCCGCCGCTTCGCCGACGCCGGCCTGACCGTGGTGATCGGCAGCCGGAGCGCCGAGCGCGCCGAGGAAACAGCCGCTGCGCTGCCGGGGTCGGTGAGCGGAGCCGACAACGCGGCGGCCGCGAGCGCCGGGGACGTCGTCGTGGTCTCCGTACCGTGGGACGGGCACGCCGACCTGCTGCGCTCGCTGGCCGCGGAGCTCGCCGGCAAGGTCGTCGTCGACTGCGTCAACCCGCTCGGCTTCGACAAGCAGGGCGCCTACGCACTCGACGTGCCGGAGGGTTCCGCCGCCGAGCAAGCCGCGGCGATCCTGGTCGAGAGCACGGTGGTGGCGGCGTTCCACCACGTCAGCGCGGTGCTGCTCGAGGACCCCGAGGTCACCTCCGTCGACACCGACGTGCTGGTGCTGGGCGAGGACCGTGAGGCCACCGACCTGGTGCAGGACCTCGCCGCGGTCATCCCCGGCATCCGCGGCGTGTACGGCGGCCGGTTGCGCAACGCGCGCCAGGTCGAGGCTCTCACCGCCAACCTGATCAGCGTCAACCGGCGTTACAAGGCGCACGCCGGCGTGCGTGTCACCGACCTCAGACCTTGAGGAAGTCGAGGGTGCGCTGCCACGCGAGCGTGGCCGCGTCGGCGTCGTACTCCGGACGCCCGGGCTCGGCGAACCAGTGGTCGGCACCGGGGTAGACCTCGAGCGTCGCCTCGACCCCGCCCTTCTCCATCTCCTGCTGCATGGCCTCGGCGTCCTCGACGGGGTCCATCTGGTCGCGGTCGCCGAAGTGGTGCAGCACGCGGGCCTTCAAGCTTCGACCAGTCGGCCTCGGCGATCCCGTAGTAGGCGACGACCGCGCGGATCCGCCCGGGATCGCTCTCGGCGAGGTCGAAGGCCCAGCCGGCGCCCATCGACGCGCCGATGATGCCGATGCTGTCGCCACCGGCGCGGGCGAGGAGGTCGTCCTTGGCGGCGTACACCACGGCGCCCACCTGCTCGCGGGCTGAAGTCCTTGCGCATCGCGTCGGCCTCCTCGATGGTGTCGACCACCCGGCCGTCGCGATAGTCGGGGGCCAGCGCCGTGAAGCCCGCGCGTGCGAGGTCGTCGCACCACTTCTTGAAGTCGTCGTTGAGGCCCCACCAGGCGTGCAGCACGAGGACGCCCGGTCCGCCGTCGCGAGGTGCGGCGACGTACGCCGCGGCGGGGCCGGTCGGGGTGGTCAGGGTGATGTCCTGGGTTTCGATGTCCATGGCCCCGAGCATGCCCCACATTCCCGACACCCAGTGTCGCCATTGTGGGAGAAGATGAACGGATGCGCGCCTCCCGGATGATGAGCCTGCTGCTGCACCTGCAGGTGCGCGGCGAGGTGCAGGGCGCCGAGCTGGCCCGGCTGCTCGAGGTCAGCGAGCGCACGGTGCAGCGCGACGCCCGGGCTCTCGCCGATGCCGGCATCCCCGTGCAGGCCACCCGCGGGCCGGCCGGCGGCTATCGGCTCGGCGGCGGCTACCGCACCCGGCTGACGGGCATCGGCCTGGACGAGGCGGGAGCGCTGGCCTTCCTGGGTCTGGGCGCGCCGGCCGAGCAGCTCGGTCTTGGCGACCTGGTCGACGGTCTGCAGACCAAGATCTGGGCGGCCATGACCACCGAGGCCCGCGAGTCGGCCCAGCGCAGCACCGAACGCTTCCACCTCGACCCGGTGCGCTGGTTCGGCCGATCCGAGCCGGTGCCCGTGCCTCGGACCGCTGGCGGTGGCCGTCTGGGGCGACCATCGGGTGCGGCTGGAGTACGTCAAGAACGGTCGGCCGAGCCGGCGCACCGTGGACCCGCTCGGCCTGGTGCTCGCCTCGGGGGAGTGGTACCTCGTCGCGCTGCGGCAGGGGCAGCGGCGTACGTATCGGGTCTCGCGGGTGCGGTCGGTGACCACGCTGGAGGAGCCGTCCCGCCGCCCGCCGGACTTCGACCTGGCCGAGACCTGGCGCGCCTCGCGGCGCGAGCTCGAGGAGGAGGACACCGCCGTCGAGGTGACGGTGCGGGTCCAGGCGTCCTACTTGCCGCGGCTCCGGCATGTGCTGCCCGCTGCCGGCCAGGAGCGCGTGCCCGCGGTCATCGCCGGGCGGGAGATGGAGCTGACCGTGCCCTTCGAGGGCGAGTCGTGGGCCACCTTCGCGCTGACCGGGTTGTGTGGCGGCGTGGAAGTGCTGGCGCCCGACTGGCTGCGTCGTCGAGTCGGCGAGCAGGTGCTGACGGCCGCGGCGTACTACGGTCCCGCTGCGGCCGAGGGCTGAGGCGTCAAACCCGCTGCGCGTCGAGGTCTGCCGGGAACCCGTGCTGCATCCCCCAGGCGACGGCCTGAGCACGGTTGGTGATCTCCATCTTGCGATAGAGGCTGCGGATGTAGGTCTTGACCGAGTTGATGCTCAGGTAGGCGGTGCGGGCGATCTCGTCGTTGCTCAGACCCGCCACGATCATCCGCAGGATGTCGGCCTCTCGGGGAGACAGCCCGGCCTCGTGACCCAGCCGTGTCGAGTCCTCGGCCTCCTGGGCAGCGGGGCTCTCGTCGAGAGTGCCGTTGGCGGCGGCCATGAGCACCTCGAGGAGCTCGGCGGGACTCGCCCCGACCGACACGCCTGCCTCGGCCCCTCGGTCGAGCGCGACGGCGCCGAGGTCGGGCCGCAGCTCGCGCATCACCGCGACGACGGTCGAGCCGGTCTCCTTGACCCAGTGGTCGAGGTCGCTGCCGTCACCCTGGAACAGGCCGATGACGTCATAGAGGACGACATCGGGCTCGCCGTCCTCGGGGCCCTCGAAGGTGATCAGCTCCGGGCCGGCCTGTTCGGCGATCAGCGTGCGAAGACCCGCGGCGATGACCTGCTGCGTCGAGACCGCATGCACCCACAAGGGCCGCGGTCGTGGTCGATGACGGACGGTCTGACGAGTTGGAAAGCAACACCGCGGGTCCTCCTGGGTGAGGGAATCAACGACGAGCGATACAACAGGAAATCTCAATCAGCTAGTTGATATTTGGTCACTTTTCCACCACAATGTCAAGAGTGAATCTCGGACCCGGCCAAGGGCCGAGACCAGGGTCCGCCGGCGATGCGGACGAGTCTCGGCGCGGCCTTCATCTGGTGGGCGACCACTCCCAGCCTTCGTCGGGCGTCGGGCCGTCGCCCGGCAACAGGGAGCCCATCTACGGCATCTCCGTCGCGGCGGAGCTCACCGGCGTCAGCCCTGCCACGCTCCGCGCCTACGAGGCCAAGGGGCTGGTCCGGCCGGGGCGGACCAAAGGCGGCACCCGCCGCTACAGCGCGGTCGACATCGCCTGGATCAACCGGATCACCGCCCTGCTGGGCGAGGGCCTCAACCTAGCCGGGGTCGAACAGGTCCTCCGGCTGGAGCGAGAGACCAGCGACCTGCGCCAGGAGAACGACGACCTGCGCGAGCAGCTCGACCACGACTAGTCGAACGTCGCTCCGTGCGCGGCGCACTCCGCCGCTCGCCGCTGCATCGTCGACCGCTCGCCGCCGTTCTTGGTGAGCGAGGCGGCACGCAGGAAGTGCTGCCTGGCCTGGTCGTGGTCGCCGACGCGGCAGCATAGGTCGCCCGCCACTGCGGGCAGCAGGTGGTAGCTCCGCATGCTGTCCAGCTCGAACAGCGGGAGGACGATGTCGAGCCCGGCTTCGGGCCCGAAGGCCTGTGCGACGGC
This sequence comes from uncultured Actinomycetota bacterium, assembly GCA_963762105.1. GTDB lineage: Bacteria > Actinomycetota > Actinomycetes > Propionibacteriales > Nocardioidaceae > Nocardioides. Next base: position 191,472 of record CAVXJG010000002.1, read on the forward strand.
TACGCCGCGGTTGAGCTCGACCACGGGGGAGGGGCTGATCTGGCTCAGGCCGTCGTAGAGCGACGCGATCCGCGCCCAGTCGGTGTCGGCGGCGACGCGGGCCCGGGCATGGCACGCGGCGATCGCGGCCTGCAGAGCGTAAGGACCGGCCGTGCCGCCGAGCTCCTGGATGCGCTCGATGTTGGCGAGGCCACGGCGGATCAGCAGCTGGTCCCAGCGGGTGCGGTCCTGGTCGAGCAGCAGCACGGGCTCGCTATCGGGGCCGGTGCGGGCATGCAGGCGCGACGCCTGGATCTCGATGAGGGCGAGCAGGCCGAGGGTCTCCGGGTCGTTCGGGGTGAGGCTGGCCAGCATTCGGCCCAGGCGCAGGGCCTCGGCGCAGAGCTCGGAGCGGACCCAGCGCTCGCCACTGGTGGCGGTGTAGCCCTCGTTGAAGACCAGGTAGACGACCTCGCGTACGGCGTCCAAGCGGGCCGGACGCTCCTCCGGGCCGGGCAGCTCGAACCGGATGTTCGCCGCGGCCAGGGTGCGCTTGGCCCGGACGATGCGCTGGGCGATGGTCGACTCGGGCGCCAGGAAGGCCCGGGCGACGTCCTGGGTGCTCAGGCCGCACACCAGCTTGAGAGTCAGCGCGGAGCGGGCGTCCGGTGAGAGGAGCGGATGGCAGGACATGAAGATCAGGCCGAGCAGGTCCTCGGCCAGATCGCCGTCGACCATCTCGTCGATGTCGTGCTCCAGGGTCTGAGGGGTGGTCGCGGCCACCTGTTGGTACTTGCTCCGTTGGGCGTCGCGCCGGCGGATCCGGTCGATGGCCAGGAAGTGCGCGGTCTTGTTCAGCCAGGCGGCGGGATTGTTCGGCACGCCGTCTTGTCGCCACCGCTCGATCGCGGCCACGAACGTGTCCTGGGCGAGCTCCTCGGCGGTGTCGAGATCACCGACGAGGCGGCCGAGCCGGGCGATCACGCGGGGGGACTCGACACGCCACAGCGTGGCCAGGGTCTGGTCGAGCTGCGTGTCGTCCATGTTGTCCCAGGGGGTCAGGCGAGGTCTTCGACCTCGACGACGCGGCGTACGTCGACGCGCTCGGAGCCGATGAGCAGGGCGAACTTGCGGGCGTGCTCGACGGCCTCCTCCAGCGAGTCGACCTCGAGGATCGCGAAGCCTCCGATCAGCTCCTTGGCCTCGGCGAAGGGTCCGTCGATGACCCGGACGTTGCCGTCGGTCACCTCGACCCGGGCGCCGGCGGAGCTGGGGAAGACGCCCTCACCCGAGAGCAGCACCCCGGACATCGCCGACTCCCGCATGTAGCGACCGACCGCCGCCTGGGTCTCCGGCGACGGCGGGAAGCGGTCCTCCATCTCCTGGGTCTGGTAGTGCATCACCATGTAACGCACGGCATTCTCCTTCGTGAGTCCGGGGCCCCATTGTGAATGGTGGCCGGTGGGTCGGTCAGGCGGTGGTGGACGCGGGCGCGTAGACCAGGTGCAGCACGCCGGTCGTGAACGTTGTTGACGAGACCAGCTCGAGAGGGACCGTCTCGCCATCGGCGAACAACTTCTTGCCGTGACCCACGACGATCGGGTGGACCAGCAGGTGCAGCTCGTCGACGAGACCCTGCTCGAGCAGCCAGCGGACCAGGGTCGCACTGCCCGTCGTACCGAGGTGGTTGTCCTGCTTGAGGGTGGTCAGCTCGGCGGCGACGTCGCCGGTGACGACCGAGGAGTTCTCCCACTCCGCGGCGGTGAGCGTGGTGGACACGACGTACTTGCGCGAGCCGTTCATCACTCCGGTGATCGGGTCGGCGGGGTCGGCGCTGGGCCAGTAGGAAGCGAACTCGTCGTAGGTCTGCCGGCCCAGCAGGGTGGCGTCGGTGCCCGACATCATCTCGCCGACCGCGGCGCCCATCTCGTCGTTGAAGTACGGGAAGTGCCAGGTCTCGGGGGACTCGATGACGCCGTCGAGCGAGATGAACAGGCTGGACTTGATGGAACCCATGATTTCCTCCTTGGTTGGTGCACCGGAAGGTGCCTTCACCCCCTGTGCCGAACGGCGGAGCCCCAGATCGACACCAACCTCGAAAGTTTTTCCCCGGTGGTTGAGGAGGTTGCGCTAGCAACCGTCTCGAAACCCCCGGAGATGTCGCCCGGCCCGTCGTGTCTGCCGGAACTGGTCGTGCTGGTGTGCCAAGAATGTTGGCGTGGAGCAGCCAGCGGCGCGCCGGCGTCCGATCCTGAAGGCGGCCCTGGGTGGCGTCGTCGCCATCGGGGCGGTCGGGGGAGCCGCGCGTGTGTGGCCCGGCTCCGGCCCCGATGGCGGTCGGGATGGGCAGAACGCGCTGGCCCTCGTCGACGATGGCGGCGAGGGGATCAGCGAGCTCGAGGTGCCGCTCGACGGTCCGGTGCTGGCACGACGAGCCGACGACCTGTGGGAGACCCGCGGCCTGTCCTCGACGTCGTACTCGATGCTCGCGCTGACCTGGCACCGACCCGACCTGGCCCCTGACCTGGCGGTCCGCACGCGCGCCGACGGCGAGTGGAGCGACTGGCAGCCCGTGCCCGCACTCGCCGACCGGCCCGACGCCTCGTCCGGCGAAGGAGTGGCGAGGGGCAGCACCGAGCTGATGTGGATCGGTCCGTCCGACGGCGTGCAGGTGCGGGTCGGGGGAGTGCGGCCGCGTGGCCTGACCCTGGTGCTGCTGCAGCCCTGGGCGCAGCCGGGTGACGACGGCGAGAACGCAGCGGGCGACGAAGTCTTCGGGCGTACGACGCCCGCTCGCGGCGCGCGAACCGGGCTGGTGCCGCGCCCGGACACGCACGGCCGGCGGCAGTGGGGCGCCAGGGAGTCGTGGCGAGACGGCCGGCCCCGCTACAACTACACGATCAAGCAGGTGCACGTGCACCACACGGTCAACAGCAACAACTACGGCCGGCACGACGTGCCGGCGCTGCTCCGTGGCATCTACCGCTACCACACCCGCTACCTCGGCTGGTCCGACATCGGCTACAACTTCCTCGTCGACCGGTTCGGACGCATCTGGATCGGTCGCGCGGGAGGGGCGAGCCGACCGGTGCGGGGCGCCCACACCCTCGGCTTCAACTCCACCTCGGCGGGCGTCGCGGTGATCGGGAACTTCGAGCTCGTTCGGCCCTCAGACGCCGTCCTCGACGCGGTGGCCGCCGTCGCGGCCTGGAAGCTCCAGCCGTTCCACCGGAACCCGTTGGGGACGGTGCGTGTGTGGTCGCAGGGCAGCGACCGGTTCCGCCCCGGCCGGCGGGTGCGGCTGCCGACGATCGACGGACACCGCGACACCAACCGGACCGCCTGCCCTGGACGCCACCTCTACCACCACATCCCGGAGATCCAACGGCGCGTCGCCGCTCTCATCGAGCGCTACTCCAAGGTGCATGTGAACGAGCGCTCCGCGCTGCACGGCACCCCGGCCCTCGGCAACACGCTCACCGTCGACCCCGGGACCTACACCCCCGCAGACGCCGTGATCTCCTACGTCTGGCTCCGCGACAGCAGGCCCATCCCGCGCGCTCACGGTTCCCAGTACGTCGTGAGGCCGGCCGACGTCGGCACCCGGCTCTCCGTCCGCATCACCGCCCGCAAGCCCGGCCTGAAGCCCGTCACCCGACGGCGGTGGACCAAGGCTCGGACGACCGGGCCCTCGATCGTGACCGTGGACGCTCGCGCGTTGGACGGTCGACGCCTTCGGGTCGCCGTCCGCGTCTCGTCGCCGCCCGGCGTACGACCGGTCCCGAACGGCAAGGTGGTCGTCAAGGTCGACGGCCGCCGGGATGTCGTCCGGCTCACCGATGGCCGCGGCATCGCCACGTTCGGCGGGAAGCGCCCGCTCGCGCGCGGCCGTTACTGGGTGAAGGCCAGATATCTCGGCGACCGTTCCCACGACAAGTCCCACTCCGCGGCCCGGGTCCGCGTACGTCGCTGAACGGACCCTCCACGACCGGCGCCGGGGTCAGGGCAGTGTGAACCTGACCCGGTCCGTCGAGGGCTTGAACTTCTTGGTCCCCAGGTACTTCGCCACCACCAGGTACTTGCCGCTCGGCGAAGTCTCGCGGAACATCTTCTTCGCGACTCCCAGGCTCGACAGCCGCACCGTGGCCTTCTTGATGGTCTGGCCGTTGCGCTTCAGGATGATCTTCACCTTGCCCGACACGTCGGACCCGCCATGGGCCGTCACGCGGTCGCGCGCTTTCAGCAGGCCGGGGCCCACGTCGCTCGCGAACGCCCGGCTCTTCGTCGCGATTCGGGGAACGGTGTACGACGCGGTCCCCGTCGACGCGGTCAGCAGGCTTGGCTGGCTGGGGACGAACTCGGCGGAGACGATGTAGTGACCGGGTGCCACGCTCGGCAGCTTGGCCGTCGCCTTGCCCGACACGACCGCCTTCGTCTTGGACTTGCCACCCACCGAGAAGGTGACCGTGCCGGTTGGGGCGGCTCCGTTGGCGGTCACGGTCGCAGTGGCCTTGTCGCCCTTCAACGTCAGCGCGGTGGCGGACGCCTGGCCCGACGGCGAAGGAGCGAGGCTGTTGAACCAGTCCTCGATGTTGGTGTAGCCGTTCCCGTTGACGTCACCGTTCGAGTCCGGCGCGCTGGGGTTCGTGCCGTTGGCGACCTCGACGCTGTCGGGCATGCCATCCCCGTCGTTGTCGGGAGCCGGCGCGGTGCTCGGCAGCGACGGGTATCCACCGACCTGGCTCGGGTCGTCGACGAGCTGCCCGGTTCCGTCGACGACGCTCTGCACGAGGCGTTGGTCGACGGCATCGCGGACCGGCACGGCCGCTCCGGCGTGGGCGAGGACCTGGTCGTAGGCCGCGGCTGCCGACGTGGTCGTCACGGGCGCTGCCGGGAAGGGGGACAGCACTCGCGATGCGGTCGCCCCGGAGTCAACTCGTGCGGTCGCGAGTCCGGTTGGTGTCCACCTCATGTTGGCGTCGCCGTACCACTGCCAGGTGTCTCCGGTGTCTCCGCTGTAGACGGCGAACTCGGGTCGGTTCGGGTCTGAGGAGGGTCCGGGCTTGTAGTAGTTGCCGACCCAGTTCGCGCGCGGCTCGCCCTTGCTGGAGGAGATCAGGGTGACGCCCGAACCGGACCCGTCGCCGTAGTTGTAGATGACGTTGTTGCGGACGTCGGCGACCGAGAGGCCGGAGATCTGGGGGTTGCGGTCCATGTTGGAGACGAACAGGTTGCCGTGCAGGCTCACGTTGTGCGCGCCCACTCCGCCTATCAGCGCGCCCTTCGAGTGCTCGCCCTCCGGGTGGGTCGAGTTCGACAGTCCTTCCGAGATGATGGAGTTGCTGATGGTGATGTTCTGGCTCGCGTCGTAGGTGTTGAGGACCTCGTCGACGGCCCAGGACAGCGATACGTGGTCGATCACCACGTTCTCCGTGCCCGGCTTGTAGATGGTCAGGGCGTCCTGACTGTCGTCGGCGCAAGGTGTCGGGCCGGGTCGGAGCCGCAGGTAGCGCATCACGACATCGTGGGTCGAGATCAGCATCGTTCCCTCGTCGATGCAAGGCGAGGCGGCCGGGTCCAGGCGCAGCGTGATCCCCCCTCCCGGCGCGGTCTGTCCCGCGACGGTGAGATACGGATCCTCCACGTTGATCCGGCTCTTGAGCACGATGGTCCCGGAGACGCGGAACACCACCGTCCGCCGCCCGGACGCGGTCAAGGCCGCGCGGAGACTGCCGGCCCCGGAGTCGTTGAGGTTGGTCACCTTGAGGACGGCGCCGCCGCGACCACCCGGGGTCTGGGTACCGAAACCCTCCGCGCCCGGGAACGCCGGCACCGCTGGCGCGGCGACGAGCTCGGCGTCTACTGGCGAGCGATCCAGCGCCGAAACACCGACCACGAGGGCGCCCACCACAGCAGTGGCGACACAGGCCTTGACGAAAGCGAAGGACGTACGGGCGAACTTGACCTTGGTGTTGATGGGGGGTGCCTTCCGACTCAGGGCCCCCGATCGCCGGGCAGTCTACCCCGTCGCAAGATCACATCGGCGAGCCCGGGGCCGACGATGAGAATCTCGGGTCAACTTGGTCAGACTGCCTAGAACCGACTGCAAGGCCATCACCAATCGAGGAGCGCTCGGAATGTCACTCGCACGGGTCCACAACCTGTCCATCTCCCTCGACGGCTTCGCCACCGGAGAGCCGCAGTCCCTAGAGGCACCGTTCGGCCATGCCGGTGAGCGTCTGCACGAGTGGATGTTCGCCACCCGGTTCTGGGACGCGGGCGGGACCGCCGGGGTCGACGACGCCTTCGCTGAGCGCCACAGTCAAGGCATCGGCGCCGAGATCATGGGCGCCAACAAGTTCGGCCCGCCCGGCTGGCAGGACGACCCGGACTGGAAGGGCTGGTGGGGCGAGAACCCGCCGTTCCACTCACCGACCTTCGTGCTCACCCACCGCCCGCGGTCCCCGATCGAGATGGCCGGCGGCACCACGTTCCACTTCCTCGACGTCACCCCGGCCGAGGCGCTCGAGACCGCCCGCGAGGCAGCCGATGGCCAGGACGTCCGGATCGGCGGCGGCGCCACCGTCGTACGCGACTTCGTCGCCGCCCGGCTCGTCGACCACATGCATCTCGTCCAGGTCCCGATCGTGCTCGGCCGCGGCGTCCGGGTCTGGGACGGCCTGGAGGCCGTCGAGGACGACTACGACATCGAGGCGGTCTCGTCGGCCAGCGGCGTCACTCACCTCACGTTCACGCGGAAGACCGAGCGCGTCGGCTGAGCCGCGCACGGTGGGCAGGCGTGAAACCGCCCACCCGGGCGACCTGTGAGCGTGCCGGGTGGGCGGTGCTCCACGCGAAGACTGACGCCGCGCGGGGCGTGTCTCGCCGGGCCTCGGGAACCCGGGGTGAGACGTGAGGCGATGCGCAACCTCAGAGCCGACTGTAGGTCCACGCGCGGGACGTGCGGAGCCATCTCGTCATCCGGGCGCTTGCAAGCGCTAGGGCAGGTCGCGCAGGTCGATGGAAGGCACGCCCGCAGCGGAGCGCCAGGTGATCCGGGCCGTTCCGGGCACAAGCCTCCGGGTCGTTACCGGCTCGCCATCGACCGAGTCGATGACGGAGTCGTACATGGGGACGCCCGGCACCTCGAGCTGTTGGAGCGGTTGGACGACCTCAGCCGTCACTGAGGTGCGGTCGAGGTCGTCCTGCCGGTCGATGGCGATCTCGACGTCGTGTGCGGCGGTGGTGCCGGTGTTGCGGAAGCGGATGACGTCGGCGTCCTGGTCGATGACGTGGGCCCAGTCGACGTCGCGGTACTCGCGGAAGGCGATCTCGAGGCGGTCAGTCCTGTCTTCGGCAGTGCGGGCGAGGTCGAGGGCCTCGGCGGAGTGCCAGATCGCCGTCTTCACGCGGCGGCCGGCTCGGATGGCGTAGGCCCAGCCCACGATCGCGATCAGGAGGGTGATCGCGATGCTGGCCCAGACGGCGGCGGCTTCCCACTGACTCGCGTCCCACTGGCGGGGGTCCCATTGACTGGCATCCATCAGTTGCAGCCTGCGATCTGGCCGGTGGCGTAGGCGGTCGTCATGGCGAGAATTGTGTCAGGCGATGCAGGCGTTCGAGACCGTTCGCGAAGCTGGCGATGGCCAGGGCGTCCGGGTCGGCGGCGGCGCCACCTGCGCATCTGCACCTCACCGGGTCACGCCGAGGGGAGGCTGCTCATGATCAGTGCGGCGTCGTCGTTCTCGGGGTCGAGGTCGAGGGCGCGTCCGAGGTGACTCCTCGCCAGCTCCGGATCCCCGTCTACTTGATGGGCCCAGCCGGTCATGGTCCAGGCAGCGGATGAGTCGGGGCGCAACGCGGTCCACACGTGTAGGAGGGGCCAGACCAGGCTCGCGCGGTGCAGCTCGATCGCTCCCCACACCGCCTTCTCGAACTCGTCGTCGTCGAAAACGTCGCGTTCCCGATCGGTGAGCATCGACATCCGCTGGATTCCGCCGAGTTTCTGACGCCGCCCCGGCTCGTCGGGGAGGGAGACAAATTTCCGGTTCTCAAGCCCGAGCGTCAGGTAGCTGCGATGGCTTCGGTGATCGGCCGGTGCCCTTGGGTGTTCCGGGCGGCCGGGCTCGGGTGCCACCGTTCCCTTCAGGCGCCGGCCCCCGCCGCCTCGATCAGTTCCTGCTCACGCTCGGGTGCGAGTCCCACCCCGTCACGGGTGGCTTGGCCGGGGTGGGCCTGTGCCCAGGCCAGCGTGTCGCGGACGATCTCCTCGAAGGGCCGGTGGGTGAGGCCCGCGGCCTCGGCGCGAGCGGTGCTCATCGCGCAGACATTCTCCGACACCCCCTCCGACCACAGCGGCAGTTGGGCGCCGTCCACGCCCTGCTCGACGAGGAACGTCCCGTCGACCTGGGCCAGTTCGACGGGCTGGCCGACGCCCGCGACCGTGTCGGCGAGGAACGCCTCGAAGGTGGTGGCCGGTCGTGCGGCGGTGAAGACGCCGGCCGTGCTCTCCTCCACGAGCCGGATCGTCCAGGAACCCATGTCGCGGGCGTCGATGCACTGCATCGGCGCGTCGGCGGGGCCGGGCAGGATCATCCGCCCGCCACGTGCCGCCCGCAGCACCCACCACGGGTAGCGGCCGGTCGGGTCGCGCGGCCCCACGACGTACGTCGGGCGGATGATCGTGAGCCCGTCGTCACCCCACCTCTCGCGGGCCACCCGCTCGCAGGCCACCTTCAGCGGACCGTAGGTCTCGTTGGTGACCTCGCGGGTGTCGGGTGACGACTCGGGGAGCAGCGCGGCATCCTCGTCGGCCCCGGCCGATTCCTGGTCGTCGTACACCGAGCAGGTCGAGACGAAGACGTGGTGACCGCCGCGGTCACCGAGGGCGTCGTGCAGGGACGCGACCTGGCCGGGTAGGTAGGCACACACGTCGATGGTCGCGTCCCAGCGGCCCTCCGCGAGGACGGAGAGATCGCCGTTGCGGTCGGCGAGGAGATGGGTGGCGGCGGGCAGCTCGTCGGTGGCGTTGCGATGAAGCAGGGTCACGTCGTGGCCGGCGGCGAGCGCCGCCTCGGCCATCGCGTGGCCGACGAAACGGGTGCCTCCGATGATCAGGATCCTCATCCCCGGGAGCCTAGGTCACCCTCCGCCTTGGAAGTGCCGCACCGGCGCCGTGACGGTTGGGTGGCGCCAGCCCCGCCACAACGTGAGGTCCGCAGGTCAGTGGCTGTTTCGTGCTGGTGGGCGATACTGGGTTTGAACCAGTGACCTCTTCCGTGTCAGGGAAGCGCGCTACCGCTGCGCCAATCGCCCTCGGGTGTTGCAGAGGGTGGTGCTGATCTTGTTTCGAGGTGGGTACGGGATTTGAACCCGTGTACACGGATTTGCAGTCCGTTGCCTCGCCTCTCGGCCAACCCACCGTGGAGGCCCACATTCCGGGCGGCTTCTCCGAGCGGACGACGAGGCTCGAACTCGCGACCTCAACCTTGGCAAGGTTGCGCTCTACCAACTGAGCTACGTCCGCCTGCGACCACCGGCTGACCGGCGGTGCGAAGAGAACCATAGCCGATGGTTTTGCAGGCTCCAATTTGAGGTCCGGGAGGCGTGGCGGGCCTCTTCGCGGCCTAGTCTCGGGGCATGCGCGTGTGGGTCAACGGCCGTCTGCTCGACGATCCTGAGGCCCTCGCGGTGCCGGTCTCCGACCACGGATTCACGGTCGGCGACGGGGTGTTCGAGTCGATCAAGGTCGTCGACGACCAGGCCTTCGCGCTCACCCTTCACCTCCAACGGCTGGCCCGATCGGCCGACGGGCTTGGGCTCCCGGACGGTCGACGAGCAACACGTCCGCGAGGGCGTGAGCGCCGTCCTCGATGGCGCGTCGCTGCCCCTGGGACGGATCCGGATCACCTACACCGGCGGCCCCTCGCCGCTCGGCTCGGGGCGCGGCACCAACCCGCCCACGCTCGTCGTGGTCGCCGGGCCGATGCAGCCGTGGCCCGCGACCGCGGCCGTCGCGACGGTGCCGTGGCCCCGCAACGAGCGCGGCGCGCTCGCCGGCCTGAAGACGACGTCGTACGCCGAGAACGTCGTCGCCCTCGCCGAGGCGAAGCGTCGCGGGGCCAGCGAGGCGATCTTCGCCAACCTCGCCGGGCACCTGTGCGAGGGCACCGGCAGCAACGTCTTCTACGTCGTCGACGGCGAGCTGCGCACCCCCACCCTGGCCAGCGGATGCCTCGCCGGCGTGACCCGGGCACTGCTTCTGGAGTGGTTCGGCGGGAAGGAGGTCGACGAGCCCATCGAGGTGGTCGCCGGAGCCGACGAGGTGTTCCTGGCCTCGACCACCCGCGACGTCCAGGCCGTGTCGCGCTGGGACGACCGCGAGCTGCCTGCCCCTGGTCCCGTGACCGCCGAGGCGCTCGCCACGTGGCGTCGCAGGGAGCCCGAACTGCTGGGCGTCTAGCCCCACAGGCCGGGGCCGAGCGCGATGTGAACTCGCCCGGATCGTTGGGATAGAGTCTCGCTCCGGTCCCGTCCGTCGGGCCGCTGGGGCGATTGGCGCAGTGGTAGCGCGCTTCGTTCACACCGAAGAGGTCACTGGTTCGAACCCAGTATCGCCCACCAGCATCACAGCAGGTCAGAGGCCGGTTTCCACATGGAACCGGCCTCGTGCCATCTACGTGCCCGTTGAACCTGCGAAGGAAGGGGATCGAGCAGCTCACCTACCTGTGGCGTCCTCTGCCTGGGGGTTGGCGGGCTCGCCGTGGGGCTGCTCGATCCCGTGGTCTTGACGGACCTAACGGTGACGCCGGCCGGCGGGTTACGACTGCCACGTGGGCTGTCTGGACCACCCCACCCGCAACAGAACCGGCATCCGTGGTGCCGGGGCGGTTCCCCTATCAGCCTTTCCTCTAACTAGTCGTACGCGTTCCGGCGGATGTGCATGCCTCGGCGGCGGTCTAACGTGGCGCCGAGCCTCGACACCCGGACCACCCCCGTGCGCGGGTGTCGAGGTTCGCCAGACCCTAGGGTGACACCCCCCAGATGGGTCAGAGACGTCTCGCTGGCACCGGAGTAGCGTGCGCGTCATAGGACCCTCGCCGTCTGACCACGGGGGAACGTCGCAGGGCGAGGTCCGGTCCGCCGCCCCGACATGCATAGTGCCGGGGCGGTTCGGTGTCCGGGCCGATGTCGTATGCAGGTCAGGGGCTGGGCGAGCAGGTCGGGGCCAGTGTCGCAAGGGAAGCCGGAATCTGGTTCGAACCCGTATCGCCCACCCAGAAGCCCTACTCCGCGGCCCTAGGCCAGGCCTACCCAGCTGACCCAGGGGCTCCGCCAGGACAACCGTCGTGAGCACGATGCAGGCCGGGTGAAGTCAGTTAGCCACCCCCAGGGGTGAAAGCGCGACTAGCCCCAGTGGAGTATCCATACCTCTTGACGCCCTCGCCCTGCGTCCCCCCGTGCAGGGCTCAGGGCGTCGCCACTGCCCGGGGGTCGGTCCACGGACCAGCGAATCCACCCCTAGGGGTAACGACACCCCACCCGGTGCGGTTTACGCTCTGGCTTGCGGCGCAGCAGGAACAGACGTCTGTCCCGCTCGCCGCCCCAGAGTTGCGGTGACCCGACTCCCGCCGAGGTTCGTCTCGTGACACCCACCGTCCCCAGGTCCCCTGAGTCGAGCGGTGCTCGGCTGTGGGTTGAGATCTCCACCCCCCACGACGTCGTGGCGGTCGGCCTGCAGACCATCATCGAGGCCGAGCTCGGTTCGAAGGTGTTCACGACGGTCGGGCCGGTCGACGGGGAGCCCGACGTCGTGCTCTACGACGTGATCGGCCTGCACGAGGGTGACGGCGCAGACCTGGACCACTGGGTCAAGGAGACGGCGTCGACGGTCATCGCCGTCACGACCGAACTGCGGCCCGACCTCGGCGCGCTGGCGCTCGAGCGCGGCGCCGAGGCCGCCGTCCTGATCGGCGTCTCCGCCGAGGATCTCATCGACGTCGTGCAGGCAGCCATGGCCGGAACTCTCGACGACGTGCCGGCCGTGCAGGAGGGTCAGGAGTCCACCCGGCTCGGCGGCGAGGCCGGGCTCAGCCCTCGCGAAGCAGACGTGCTGCGGATGATCGCCCAGGGGGTGAGCAACCAGGAGATCGCCGACACACTCTTCCTGAGCATCAACTCGGTCAAGACCTACATCCGCAGCACCTACCACAAGCTCGGTGTGGACAACCGGGCCCAGGCCGTCGCCTGGGCCCTCCAGAACGGCTTCCCTCCCGCGGAGCCAACTCGTGAGACGAGTCGCGGCCGGCGCCGTCCTGGTGGTGTCCGGCCTCGTCAGCCTCACGGGCTGCCAGTCACCCCAGGCGCCGGAGGCGGGCGAGGCGGCCACGTCGTTCTACGGCGCCCTTGCCGACGGCGACGGGGCCGGCGCGTGCGCAGCGATGACGCCGACCACCCGCGTCGAGCTGGAGCAGTCGTCGGGCAAGGCCTGCCCGGAGGCGGTGCTGGCGGAGGACCTCCCGAATGTTCGCGGGGTCGAGTCGTCCAGCGTCTACGGGACGATGGCCATGGTGACCTTCGCCGGGGAGACGACGTTCCTGTCCCGCTTCCCCGACGGCTGGTTGGTCACCGCAGCCGGGTGCAGCGCCCCCGGGAGGGCAGGCGTCTACGACTGCAAGGTCAAGGGGAGCTAGGTGCGCGCCATCTTCCTGGTCTACCTGCTGGGCACCGTCGTCGGACTCGTGTACCTGTTCGCCCTCGCCGTGCTGCACACGTGAGGAGCCGATGATGCGACGGTTTGTGCGCGAGTCCTCGCTGAGCCTGGTGTTCGGCGCGCTCTTCGTCCTGGCGCTCGTCGGTCAGGCGTTCGCCGGGTGGAAGCAGTTCAACGCCGAGCAGAGCGCCGGCGGGTTCGGCAGGCTCGGGCTGGTCGACTACCTCACCTCGGCCGACTGGGCCGTGGACGTCGCGGAGAACTGGCAGAGCGAGTATCTGCAGTTCACTCTCTTCATCCTGCTGACAGTCTGGCTCGTGCAGCGGGGGTCACCCGAGTCCAAGGAGCTCGACAAGGCCGGCCTCGAGTCGATGCAGGACCAGAAGCTCGGCAGCTACGCCAAGGCCGACTCCCCGGCGTGGGCAAGGGCGGGCGGTTGGCGTACGGCGCTCTACTCCAACTCGCTGGTCCTGGTGATGGCTGCCATCTTCTTCGCCTCGTGGCTCATCCAGTCGGTCGCCGGCGAGGCGGCCTTCAACGAGACCCGGCTCCAGCAGCTCCAGGCACCCATCAGCTGGGGCCAGTACGTCGTCAACCCGGACTTCTGGGCGCGCACCCTGCAGAACTGGCAGTCGGAGTTCCTCGCCGTGGGCACCATGGTCGTCTACTCGATCTATCTGAGGCAGCGCGGCTCACCCGAGAGCAAGCCCGTGGGCCAACCCCATGACAGCACGGGCATCGAAGGCTGAATCACAGCCCTCGCCGATTCGGCTGGCGAATAGTAAAATGCGCACGTTCGTGCAGCGGCGACACACCACCCAAACCCGCCCCACGGGTCCGCCGGTCGCCGTAGCCTCGCGGCATGGGCTTCACCGCGCGGACGAGCTTCAAGGCGATGCCAGGGGTGGCGTTGACGGTCAGCCACGCTGCCACCGAGTCCGCGGTGGAGGTGACCGCGCTCGAAAAGCCCGGTGTGAGGGCGCCACGCTGGGAGAAGGAGCTCCACAAGTTGGTGCTGGCCGGACGGCTCGACCAGCTCGCCCTGTTCGGGTTGACGTACCCCGAGGTCGCCTCGCTGGTCACCTCTCTCGACGCGCTGATCGCGTTCGCGACCGTTGACACGGCTCGTGCGCTGCCGCTGGTCTGGCGGGCGTGGGGGAGTGGCGAGCAGCTCGAGCGGGAGCCCTTCGTCCGGAAGTACCTGGGTTCCAGCACCGTCACCATCGCCTTGGGGGCGGGTGTCAGCGCGAGCCTGCCCCTCTCGCGCGACGCGGTGGGCCTGGCCCTCGTCGAGCTCGAGCGGGCCGAGGGCGACCTCGACGAGGCGATCCGCGTCGCGGAGGCGCTCGACCCCTCCGCGGTGGCCGCCGTGCCGCTCGCCGACCTCTACATGGAAGCGCGTCGGTGGCGCGACGTCGTGAACCTCACCGACGCGGTGACCAACGTCGACGACGCGACGGCCCTGCTGTTGACCTGGCGCGGCTCCGCACTGCGCCAGCTCGGCCTCGTGTCGCCCGCACGCGATGCCCTCAAGGAGGCGCTGAAGTCGAGAACGCGCGACGCGATCATCCAGCGGCGGGCGATGGTCGAACGCGCCAGGTGCTCCATCGACGAGGGGAAGACCGACGAAGCGCGTCGCGACCTCGTCCGCGTGAAGACCAAGGACCCGACCCATCCCGGGATCCAGGAGCTGCTCGACCTGACCCTGGTCATCAGCCAGATCAGGTCGGAGTACTAGGACTTCGTCAGCTCGATCGTGAAGCGCGGGGAGTCGTCCAGGCCGGCGGAGTCGAACTTCATGCTGCGGCCGCCGGTGGCCGTCCAGCCCGGCGCGAGCTCGGCGGCGTACCCCTGCGGGATGTGCAGGGTCACCGAGACCGCCTCGGGCGCCACCAGGCTCTGCGGATCGATGTCGAGGCGGTAGGACAGCGTGCCGTCGGCGCCGACCTCGGCCGCGGCGGGCACGTGGTACTTCACGACGAGGACCGCCTGGCCTCCGGGCTCGAGGGTGACCTTGCGATAGAAGTACGGCCGGTCCGACACCGATCGGACGACCGGCTTGAACGGCAGCCCGCGGATCGTCGCCTGCCCGGTCACCTGGGCGTCCCGTGGCAGGAAGACCGCGACCGAGTTGCCCGCCCAGCGCGTGTAGTAGCCGAAGTGCGGGTCGGGAGCCACGCCCGGCTCGCCGTGGACGTACGGCGGCGACGGGTTCTGCACGGTGACCGTCAGCGTCACGTCGGCGCTGCCATCAGCGGCCAGCTCGACGTCGGATGCCACGGTGCGGTGCTGCCAGTAGTCGGCCTTGCTCTCGTTGAGGTTCTGGGTGAACACGCCGAGGTAGTCGTTGGGTGTGTCGCTGAGGTCGCCGGACAGGTGGCGGTCGACGAAGGCCTGTTGCAAGCGGCTGTCGCGGAAGTACATCGCGAAGTGCCTGCCCTTGGCGGCGTCGGCCAGCAGCTGGAACTTCTGCGCGAGCTGGCCGCCCTGCAGCAGCTTCTCGCGGAACGCCGGCACGACGGCGGCGTTGATGGCCTGGCGCTCGTCGGGCATGTCGTAGGTGTCGTAGCTGCCCGCCAGCACCTGCACGAGGTTGCCGGAGTTGAGCTCGCCGACGCCGGGCACCTGCACCGGTCCGGTGAGCGCCATCATGCGGGCCAGGCCCTGGAGGTCGATGGCGATCACGCCGTCGCACTTCTGGCCGTAGACCGCCTCCCAGGCGCGCAGCAGCTCCTCGCCTGACTGCGACCAGTTGGGCGAGAAGGTGGCGTTGGTCAACCGCGTCCTGCCGGGCGTGTGAAAGGGGTTGCCCTTCACCTTGGGCCACTTGATCAGGTCGCCGTTCTGTACGACGTCCTCGTTGGTGACCGGGTCGCCGAAGCTGGCCTTGCCGTCCTCGAGCTCGAGAGTGGCCATCGTCAGCGTCGCGCCGCCGGAGTAGCGCATCTCGGCGGGGTTCATCATGGCCACCAGGTAGGTGCGCTTGCCGGCACCGCCGAGCACGTCGGGGAGCGCGTCGAGCACCGGCGCCATGTCGTCGTAGGTGGCCAGCAGCGGGTCGACGCGACCCCGCGCCGAGTCGCGGGCGGCGAGCACCGAGTCGCCGACGATCGGGGTGTTGCCCTTGACGGCGTCGAGGTCGTCGGACGCGGCCTGCAGGTGCACCCCGGCCTCGGTGACACCCTCGAGGATGCGGTCGAGCTGGTCGAGGTCGACGGTGGCGTTCTGCACGAGGGTGTCGCTCTGCATCACGTCGGGGTAGAGACCGGCGCCGATCTCGGCGATCGAGGTCGCGTGGTCGAGGGCGCCGACGAGGTGACGGGCGTCCTTGACCGCCCCACCGGCCACCGGCACCCAGCGCCACACGTCGCCGCCGAAGCCGTTGATCCGCGAGGAGGCCTCGTCGACGTGCGCCCGGGCGATCGCGATGTGCGCGGTGGCGGCGTCGAGGTCCTCGGCGCGCATCGAGTCCTCCGCGGCGGCCAGCTCGTCGCGGGCGGTGTCGGCCTCGGGCTTCACGTCGGCCAGCGGTCGCGCCAGCATGCCGAGGCCGATGATGACGAGAAGGAGCACGGCAAAACCGAGCAACACCCAGGGCCACCGGCGTCGCCGACCGTCCCGAGCACGCGCCATGGCAGACCCCCTCCTGTCGCAGCCAAGATACCGGCGCAGCGGAAACCGCAGAGCATCTTCGGGCAACCGGCCGATACGATCGGCAGTCCGATCCGAGCCGTCCAGGCCGGTCAGCCATCCCAGGAAGCAGGGGTTCCGTGTCCGAGATCAAGGTCGTCCTCCTCCACGCAGGCGCGCGTGAGGAGCAGGCGGTCACGACGGGCACCAAGGCCTGGGAGCTGTACGCCGACCGGCCCGACGTCATCGCGGCGCGCGTCGGCGGCGTGCTGCGCGACCTGGCCCACGAGCTCGAGGACGGTGACGAGGTCGAGTCGGTGGCCATCGACTCCAAGGACGGTCGCGACATCCTGCGGCACTCCACTGCCCACGTGATGGCGCAGGCGGTGCAGGACATCTGGCCCGATGCCAGGCTCGGCATCGGCCCGCCCATCGACAACGGCTTCTACTACGACTTCGACGTCGAGGTGCCCTTCGTGCCGGCCGACCTCGAGCAGATCGAGACCCGGATGCGCAAGATCATCAAGGAGGGCCAGAAGTTCTCCCGCCGCCCGGTCTCCGACCACGACGCGATCGCCGAGCTGGCCGCCGAGCCCTACAAGCTCGAGCTGATCGGCCTCAAGGGCGCCGGCCACGCCGACGACGGGGCCCAGGAGATAGCAGAGGGGGCCGGCGTCGAGGTGGGCGGCGACGGGCTGACCATCTACGACAACATCCGGCGCGACGGCGAGGTGGCCTGGTCCGACCTGTGCCGGGGCCCGCACCTGCCGACCACCAAGCGGATCCCGGCGTTCAAGCTGATGCGCTCGGCGGCGGCGTACTGGCGCGGCGACGAGAAGAACAAGCAGCTCCAGCGCATCTACGGCACTGCCTGGGAGTCCAAGGAGGCGCTGGCCGAGCACCTGCATCGGCTCGAGGAGGCCGAGAAGCGCGACCACCGCAGGATCGGCCGCGACCTGGACCTCTACTCCTTCCCCGACGAGCTCGGCTCCGGCCTGGTGGTCTTCCACCCCAAGGGCGGGGTCATCAAGCGGGTGATGGAGGACTACGTCCGGCAGCGGCACATCGAGGAGGGGTTCGAGTACGTCGGCACCCCGCACATCTCCAAGGAGGGGCTCTTCCACACCTCCGGGCACCTGCCCTACTACGCCCACACCATGTATCCCGCCATGGAGTTCGAGAACGCCAAGTACCGGCTCAAGGCGATGAGCTGCCCGATGCACAACCTGATCTACCAGTCGCGGGGCCGGTCCTACCGCGAGCTGCCGCTGCGGCTCTTCGAGTTCGGCGGTGTCTACCGGCTCGAGCAGTCCGGCGTCGTGCACGGCCTGACCAGGGTCCGCGGGATGACCCAGGACGACTCGCACTCCTACGTCACCCAGGAGCAGGCGCCCGGCGAGGTCAAGCACCTGCTGGACTTCTGCCTCGGCCTCTTCCGCGACTTCGGGATCGACGACTTCTACCTCGAGCTGTCGACGCGTGACGACAAGAACAAGGACAAGTTCCAGGGCTCGGACGAGGACTGGGAGGTCGGCACCGCGATCATGCAGAAGGTCGCCGACGAGTCGGGCCTGGACCTGGTGGCGGACCCCGGCGGGGCGGCGTTCTACGGCCCCAAGATCTCCGTCCAGGCGCGCGACGCGATCGGCCGCACCTGGCAGATGTCCACCGTGCAGTACGACTTCGGCCAGCCGGCCGGGTTCGGGCTGGAGTACCAGGCCGCCGACGGCACCCGCCAGCAGCCGGTGATGATCCACTCCGCCAAGTTCGGCTCGATCGAGCGGTTCATCGGCGTGCTGGTCGAGCACTACGCCGGCGCCTTCCCGCCATGGCTCGCGCCGGTGCAGGTGCAGGGCATCCCGATCGCCGAGCGGCACAACGACTACCTGTACGACGTCGCGAAGCAGCTGAAGGCGCGCGGGCTGCGGGTCGAGGTCGACGACTCCGACGACCGGATGCAGAAGAAGATCCGCAACGCCCAGCTCCAGAAGGTGCCGTTCATGATCATCGCCGGCGACCAGGACATCGAGGCCGGCGCCGTCTCGTTCCGCTATCGCGACGGCCACCAGGACAACGGTGTGCCGGTGGCCGAGGCCATCGAACGGGTGGCGGCCGCCGTCGCCTCGCGCGAACAGGTCTGACCCCATGGAGCTGCGGCCCGGGCAACCCCACGCCCTGGTCGACTCCGCGGACGGCGTCGTGGTCGTAGGTGCGCCGCCGCGGGCGCCTGTGGCCATCGAGGCGGACCTCGAGCTGGGCGGGCAGGCCTGGAGCTGCACGGGGGAGTACGCCGCCGACCAGGACGGCGTGGTCGACACCTCGCGCGACCCCAGCTCCGGCGGCAGCTACCGCGGGATCGACCCGTTCGGGCTCTTCTGGAGCGCCGACCTCGCGGCGCCGCTCGACCGGTCGCTGTTGCGGCCGATGCGGGTGACGGTGCACGCCTCCTGCGACGAGCAGACCGCCCACGCGTCGTACGCCCGGGCGATCGTCGGCCCCGGTGTCACCGAGTCCGACGTGCGCGACCAGGACGTCGTCGGCCGACTCTTCCTTCCCGACGCCGAGGGCGACGCCCCGGCGGCGGTGCTGCTCGCGGGGTCGGGCGGCGGCACGGGCGAGCCGTTGACCGGGGCGCTGCTGGCCGGGCACGGTGTGGCCGCCCTGTGCCTGGCCCACTGGAACTTCCCGGGGCTCCCGGACGCCATGCACGGCATCGACGTCGAGATCGTCGGCGCGGCCTGCGACTGGCTGCGGGCCCAGCCCGGTGTCCTCGACGCCGCGCCGACCGTCATCGGGACCTCGCGCGGTGGCGAGCTCGCGCTGCTCGCCGCGGCGCTGCTGCCCGAGCAGGTCGGCGACGGTGGTCTCCCAGGTCGGCAGCGCGCTGCCGTGGGGCGCGTTCGGTCCGGGTGTCGACGTCAACGACCCGGCCTGGCTCTTCGGCGGCGAGCCGATAGCCAAGCTCCACGAGGACCCCGACGACGACCTGGCCGCTCTCGACGACCCGGAGCAGGTCGCGGCCGCGGAGGTCGCGATCGAGAAGACGTCCGGGCGGGTGCTGCTGCTCAGCGGGGAGGACGACCAGATTTGGCCCAGCGCCAGGCTCAGCGAGTACGCCGTCGAGCGGGCCCGCCGGCTCGACGTGGCCGACCGGGTGGTGCACGTGGCCTATCCCGACGCCGGTCACCTGGCTTGCCTGCCACCCGGCTTCCCGACGGCGACCGAGATCGTGCATCCGGTCGATGGGAGCTTTCTCCGGTTCGGGGGTACCCGCTCCGGCAACCAGGCCGCCCGCCGCGACTCGTGGCGGAGACTGCTCGAGCTCACGGGAGCCCGGCGATGACGGACGAGGTGACCCGCCAGGACGGCGTCGGCGAGCCCGACGGGCTGGAGCGGCTGTGGACGCCGTACCGGATGGCCTACATCCGCGGCGAGAACAAGCCGATCGACTCCTCCACCGGCGAGTGCCCCTTCTGCCGGATCCCGCTGCTCGACGACGAGGCGGGGCTGGTGGTCAACCGCGGCCAGCTGGTCTACGTCGTGCTCAACCTCTATCCCTACGCGGCCGGGCACCTGATGGTCTGTCCCTACCGCCACGTGGCCGACTACACCGACGTCACAGCCGAGGAGATGGTCGAGATCGGAGAGCTCACCCGCACCGCCATGCGCGTGATCCGCAAGGTCTCCCACGCCGAGGGGTTCAACCTCGGCATCAACCAGGGAGTCGCCGGGGGAGCGGGGATCCGGGCCCACCTGCACCAGCACGTGGTGCCGCGGTGGGTCGGTGACGGCAACTTCATGCCGATCATCGGGCGCACCAAGACCATGCCCGAGCTGTTGCGTGAGACGCGCGCCCTGCTGGCCGCGGCCTGGGGCGGGGCGGGGTCCTAGCCAGGGCCGCCCGCCGCGAGGCTTACTTCTTCTTCTCGTGGATCTTGTCGGACAGTGACTCGTTGTGGCCCTTGTCGCGCTTCTCGGCGCGCTTCTCCTTGATGGACTTCCCGGATTTCTTGGACATGCCTTGGCGTGGCGACTTGTCGCTCATCGCGGCTCCTCGAGTCGGTTGCCTGAATGGCTCCGTGCTGCCACCGTACGCCGTCGCGGGCCGCGGTCAGCCCGGAGCGCTCCCGAGCCGGTCGCGGCCCTCGACGAAGAACGCCAGCACCGCGCCGGCGTCACCGAGCTCGCTGATCGGTCGGGCGGCGCCGAACGGTGCGTCCCAGAAGTCGTCGGCGGCGGGGACCGCCCACGGGCCGACGTACGCGTAGGGGACGGCGAGGAAGCCGTCGCCGGGGGAGACGCCGTAGTTGACCTCGGCGACGCTGATGGCCACGTCGAAGTGCTCGGGCCAGAGCACCGGCGACTCGTCCGGGGCCAGCCGGCGCAGCGCCGCGTCGCCGGCCGCCAGCGCGTCGGCCACCCGGGCGGCCGCGTCTGCGTCGACGGTGAGCGGCTCGTCGGTCTCGACGCCCGGCCCACCGGAGTAGACGTGGTCCAGCCTCGTCGCCTGCACGCCGACCGCTGCCGCGAGGGTGGTCGGCGTGTGCCCGGCGATCGCGGCGGACCCTCCGGGCCCGTGCACCTCGGTGCCCTCGACCCGGATGTCCGGGCCGGCCGTCGTGGCGAAGCCGCCGGGCGTGACGCGCAGGGCGATCTCGCCCGAGGCCGCGTGCTGGGGTCCGGCGAGGACGAGCTCGGCGACGCCGTGCAGGGCTCGGCGAGTGGTCTGCAGCTGGGAGTCGAGGCTCATGCCGATCAGTCTGGTGAGCCGGATGACCGCCTGTCGATGAGCAGGGCGCAGATGCTCCCCGATAGCCTGCTTCCGCGATGTTGGACAGGTTCAAGAACTTCTGGCAGGGCGTCATGCTGGCGCCGATCGTGCATCTCTTCCTGCGTCTCGGCATCAGCCCCGACGCGGTCACGGTCGTCGGCACGCTGGGCGTCGCCGCCGGGGCGCTGATCTTCTTCCCCCAGGGCGAGCTCCTGATCGGGGTGCTGGTGATCACGGCGTTCGTCTTCAGCGACCTGATCGACGGCGCGATGGCGCGCGTGTCCGGCCGCTCTTCACCGTTCGGTGCCTTCCTCGACTCCACGCTCGACCGCGTCGGCGACGGCGCGGTCTTCGGCGGGCTGGCCCTCTACTTCGCCGGTCCGGGGGACAGCGACCTCTACCTCGTGCTCAGCCTGGTCTGCCTGCTGATGGGGGCGGTGACGTCCTACGCCCGGGCGCGGGCCGAGTCGCTCGGCTTCGACGCCAAGGTCGGCATCGCCGAGCGGAGCGACCGGCTGGTGGTCATCTTGCTGATGACGGGCCTGACCGGGATCTTCGACCAGCCGATCCTGCTGGAGCTGGCGCTGTGGGTGCTCGCGGTGGCCAGCACCGTGACGGTCGTGCAGCGCATCTGGGTGGTCCGGCGTCAGGCGCTCGCCCAGGCGGCTGCAGGAGCGGGTCCGGAGACCGTCGCCGAGTAGGGCCGGGCCGCGTGCGCGCCGTACGATTGCGACATGGCTGAGCAGACCCCCGAGACCCACTCCGGCACCGGCACCACGCGCGTCAAGCGCGGCATGGCCGAGATGCTCAAGGGCGGCGTGATCATGGACGTCGTCACGGCCGAGCAGGCCAAGATCGCCGAGGACGCCGGGGCCGTCGCGGTGATGGCGCTCGAGCGGGTGCCCGCCGACATCAGGGCCCAGGGCGGCGTCTCCCGGATGAGCGACCCCGACATGATCGACAGCATCATCGAGAGCCGTCTCGATCCCGGTGATGGCCAAGGCGCGCATCGGCCACTTCGCCGAGGCGCAGGTGCTGCAATCGCTCGGAGTGGACTACGTCGACGAGTCCGAGGTGCTCACCCCGGCCGACTACGCCAACCACATCGACAAGTGGCAGTTCACCGTGCCGTTCGTGTGCGGTGCCACCAACCTGGGCGAGGCGCTGCGCCGGATCACCGAGGGCGCGGCCATGATCCGCTCCAAGGGCGAGGCCGGCACCGGCGACGTCTCCAACGCCGTGACCCACATGCGCACGATCCGCGCCGAGCTCCGCCGGCTCCAGGGCCTCGAGCCCGACGAGCTCTACGTCGCGGCGAAGGAGCTGCAGGCGCCGTACGACCTGGTGGCGGAGGTGGCCGCGGCCGGCAAGCTGCCCGTCGTGCTGTTCACCGCGGGCGGCATCGCCACCCCGGCCGACGCCGCGATGATGATGCAGCTCGGCGCCGAGGGCGTCTTCGTCGGCTCCGGCATCTTCAAGTCCGGCAACCCCGCCGAGCGTGCCGAGGCGATCGTCAAGGCCACCACCTTCTTCGACGACCCCGACGTGGTCGCCAAGGTCTCCCGCGGTCTCGGCGAGGCCATGGTCGGCATCAACGTCGAAGAGATCCCCCAGCCGCACCGGCTCGCCGAGCGCGGCTGGTAGGTCGCCCCTTCAGATCTTGTCGACCCTCGCTAGCCACGACAAGTTCAGGGAAGGGTCGACAAGTACGACGCGCGCTCAGCCGTCCTGGGTAGCCGGGTAGCCCGTCTTGGAGTAGTCGGGGATCTCCTGGACGCTCCACGTGTTGCCGTCGGGGTCGGCGAAGTAGACGAACTTGCCCCACGGCTGGTCGTCGACGTCGGTCGCCTCGACGCCACGCGCCCGGAGGTCGGCCAACGCCTCGTCGGCCGAGCCGACCACGACCTGGAGGGCCCTCAGGGAGCCGGGCTCCATGTCGCTGACACCAGCGCCGAAACTGATCGAGCACGCCGAACCGGGAGGCGTGACCTGGATGAACCGGATGTCGTCGCTGACCTTGTGGTCGTGGTCGACCGACCAGCCCAGCGTCGTGCCGTAGAACTCCTTGGCCCGGTCGATGTCGCTCACCGGCATGCCGACCAACTCGATCTTGTAGTCCACCATTGCTCGCTCCTCTGCTTGCTGGGCTCCTGCTCCGATGCCGTCAGCCTAGGAACCGATCAGGAACGAATCGTTCCTCTTACCGACGGACTTTTCCGTCGCCTGCACCGCACCCGCCCATCGACAGGAAGAACGACGTCTGGTCGTTGACCCGGCCCGACTGGGTGATGTCGCACTTGTCCTGGAACACCTTGACCTGGGCCTTTGTCTCCGTCCCGAAGTCGCCGTCGATGACCAGCGTCTCGCCGTCGGCGCGCAGGGCACGCTGGAGCGTCTTGACGCGGATCCCGGAGTCGCCGAGCTTCAGACCCTGCAGCTTGTGGGACTGGGAGAAGAGGATCGTCCAGTACCACGTGCGGACCAGCAGCGGCTTGGCGATGCAGCACTCGAAGTTGCCGGTGAACTCATCGATCGCGGCCTGCGTCTCCGGGCCGTAGAAGCCGTCGACGGTGACCGGCCCGAACCGCGTGTCGTTGAGCACGCACTGCAGCGTCCGGACCGCGCCGCTCGTCGTACCGGGCTTGATCTCGGGGTACGCCGGCCGGGTGCGGTGGCAGCCCGCCTGGAGGGCCGATCCGGGCGGCGGGGCCGCCTCGACGACCGGGACCGGCCCGGCCATGACGACGAACGCGACGACAGCGGCCGTGAGAGTGATGGCCAGTGTCTGAGCCCGTGCGCGCATGGTTCCCTCCGAGTCCATCCGACGTAGGTGTCACCTTAGAACGCCGGATGGACTCGGAACCCCCGTCAATCCCCTCTGATCTACTGGAAGAGGGGCAGCTCGACGGCACAGAAGTCGTCGGTGCGTCCGGTCGACCCCTTGACCCGCTCGAAGGACAGCTCATCGCCTGTCTCCAGGTCGATGGTGATGAGGAAGCGGCTCTGGCCCGGGTTGCGTGCGATGGCCTTGCCGTCAGGTCCGTAGAGGGACGCCGCGCCGGTGGACAGCTGGAGGATCTCCAGGACCGGGACACCCTCGTCGTTGACGGTCTCGGTCAGCTTGAGGTCCTTGACGAGCGAGCGCTCGACGTAGGTGGTCGTGACGCCGTTCGCGGTGCGATGCTCGGTGATGTCGAAGTGCTGGATGAAGATCTCCAGCCCGTCCTTGCCGACCCGGATCTTCTCGGTGATGGTGGCCACGCCGTCAATCTCGACATCGAGCCCCGTGACGCCGCAGAAGTCATGGACCGTGAAGTTGTACGGGTCGTCGAACGTCTCGATGCTCGGCGGCGTGGCAACCGCCGGGGCGCTGGCGAGCAGGGATGCGGCCAGCCCGAGGGCGGCGAGGATCCCGAGAAGCGAACGTGGTGCTGTCATGGGTCCCCCTTGTGGTGTGGAGGCTCCCGAGCGCCGTGGAGTTCGAGGCTATGAGTCTGCCGTCGTGTCCGCATCAGGGCCAACCCTTAATTGCGTAGGGAGGCTGCCCGGCTAGCCTGCGCGCGTGCCTGCCGTTGCCGCGCCCGTCGTCGGCGTCCTCGCCCTCCAAGGGGATGTCCGCGAGCACCTGCGCGTCCTGGCCGACCTCGGCGCGCGACCGGTCGCCGTACGACGGGAAGCCGAGCTCGCCTCGGTGGACGGCTTGGTCGTGCCTGGTGGGGAGTCCACGACGATGGCCAAGCTGGCGCGCATCTTCGAGCTGATCGAGCCACTGCGGGCCCGGATCGCCGGCGGCCTGCCGGTCTTCGGCACGTGCGCCGGCATGATCTTGCTGGCCGACCGGATCGAGGACGGCGTGGTCGGCCAGGAGACGCTGGGCGGCATGGACGTCACGGTGCGCCGCAACGCCTTCGGGCGACAGGTCGACTCCTTCGAGGACGACCTCGACTTCGCGGGGCTCGACGAGCCGGTGCATGCCGTGTTCATCCGCGCGCCCTGGGTCGAGTCGGTCGGCGAGGGCGTCGAGGTGCTCGCCCGGGTGACCGACGATCCGAGCGCCGGCGCGGCCGCCGGTAGGATTGTCGCGGTCCGCCAGGGCCCGCTGATGGCGACGTCGTTCCATCCCGAGGTGGGCGGCGACCCCCGCATCCACCGGGTCTTCGTGGAGCTCGTCAGAGACCAGTCCTAGGAAGAGAGTCATGTCCGGCCACTCCAAATGGGCGACCACCAAGCACAAGAAGGCGGTCGTCGACGCCCGCCGCGGCAAGATGTTCGCCAAGCTCATCAAGAACATCGAGGTCGCGGCCCGGATGGGCGGCGGTGACCCCACCGGCAACCCGACGCTCTACGACGCCATCCAGAAGGCCAAGAAGTCGTCGGTCCCCAACGACAACATCGACCGCGCGGTCAAGCGCGGGTCGGGCGCGGAGGCGGGCGGCGCCGACTACACCACGATCATGTACGAGGGCTACGGCCCGGCCGGCGTGGCGATGCTCATCGAGTGCCTGACCGACAACAAGAACCGGGCCGCGATGGAGGTCCGCACCGCCATGACCCGCAACGGCGGCTCGCTCGCCGACCCCGGCTCGGTGGCGTTCCTCTTCAATCGCAAGGGCGTGGTGATCGTGCCCGTTGACCAGGACGGCCGGCGGGTCAGCGACGACGACGTGCTCGAGGCAACGCTGGAGGCCGGCGCCGAGGAGGTCAACGACCTGGGGGAGTCCTTCGAGGTCGTCTCCGAGGCCACCGACCTGGTCGCCGTACGCACCTCCCTCCAGGCTGCCGGCATCGACTACGACTCGGCGGAGGCCGAGTTCGTGCCCGACCTGCAGGTGCAGCTCGACAAGGACAGCGCCGGCAAGGTGTTCCGCCTCATCGAGGCGCTCGAGGACTCCGACGACGTCCAGAACGTCTTCGCCAACTTCGACGTCTCCGACGACGTGCTGGCCGAGCTCGACGCCTGACCCCTTCGGTGGTTGAGGTGCGAGGGCCGTCAGGGCCCGAGCCTCGAAATCACGAGCTGGCGTGTCGTACGCCGAGTGGTCCACGCCGCGGGATAGCGTGACGTGCGAACACCTGTTCGGACGGTGCAGCTAGGAAGGCGATGGCGTGCGCGTGCTGGGGATCGACCCGGGGCTGACCCGCTGCGGCATTGCCGTGGTCGAGGGCTCCGTCGGGCGACCGCTGACGCTCATCGACGTCAACGTGCTGCGCACCAGCGCCGACACCCCGATCGCCCAGCGTCTGGTCACCATCGAGAGGGGCATCGACGCCTGGCTCGACGACTACCAACCCGACGCCGTGGCCGTCGAGCGCGTCTTCGCGCGCTCCGACTCCAGCACGATCATGGGCACCGCCCAGGCCAGCGGCATCGCCCTGGTCGCCGCCGCGCGTCGCGGCCTGCCGATCGCGCTGCACACGCCGAGCGAGGTCAAGGCCGCCGTGTCCGGCAGCGGCCGGGCCGACAAGGCCCAGGTCGCGGCCATGGTCGTGCGCATCCTGCGGCTCGACTCTCCGCCCAAGCCGGCCGACGCCGCCGACGCGCTGGCGCTGGCCATCACCCACATCTGGCGCGGCGGCGCCCAGGCCCGCATCGAGGCCGCCCTCGCCGCCAGCCTCGCCCAAGCCGGGAGGAAGCAGTGATCGCCTACGTCCGTGGCCAGGTCGCCGCCGTGACCCTCAACAGCGCGGTGCTCGACGTCGGCGGCGTCGGCCTCGAGCTCATGTGTACGCCGTCCACGCTGGCCACGCTCCGCACCGGCGGCACGGCGACCCTCCCGACGAGCATGGTCGTGCGCGAGGACTCGCTGACCCTGTTCGGCTTCCTCGACGACGACGAGAAGTCGACCTTCGAGCTCGTGCAGACAGCATCCGGCGTCGGCCCCAAGCTGGCCCAGTCGATCCTGGCCTGCCTCGCGCCCGACGAGCTGCGCACCGCCGTGGCGGCCGACGACCCCAAGACCCTGACCCGCGTGCCGGGCATCGGCCAGAAGGGCGCCCAGCGCATCATCCTCGAGCTCAAGGACCGCATCGGGGCGCCCATCGGCCGCGGTCGCCCGGGGATGCCCACGCCGTCGGCGCCCTGGCGCGACCAGGTCCACCAGGGACTCGTGAGCCTGGGCTGGTCGGCCAGGGATGCCGAGTCCGCTGTCGACGCGGTCGCCCCCGAGGCGGGCGACCAGCCGCAGGTCGCCACCCTGCTCCGCTCCGCCCTTCGCCAGCTGAGCAAGGCCTGAGGCCGTGGACCCCGTCGAAGCCGACCTGGACACCAGGCTCGAGGCGCGCGAGACCGACCACCTCCAGTCACTGCAATCGCGGGAGTCGCTGACCGTCGCCGAGGCCGAGGGCGACGAGCGCGCCGTCGAGGCGGCCCTGCGCCCGCGGAGCCTGGCCGAGGTGGTGGGCCAACGCCGGGTGCGCGAGCAGCTCGGGCTGGTGCTCGACGCCGCCAACCAGCGCGGGCGGGTGCCCGACCACGTGCTGCTCTCCGGCCCTCCCGGGCTGGGCAAGACCACGCTGGCGATGATCATCGCCCATGAGCTGTCGGCGCCGCTGCGGCTGACCAGCGGGCCGGCCATCACCCACGCCGGCGACCTCGCCGCCATCCTCTCCGGCATGAATGACGGCGACGTGCTCTTCGTCGACGAGATCCACCGCATGGCCCGGCCAGCGGAGGAGATGCTCTACATGGCGATGGAGGACTTCCGCGTCGACGTCGTCATCGGCAAGGGCCCCGGAGCGACCGCCATCCCGCTCGAGATCCCGCCCTTCACCCTCGTCGGGGCCACCACCCGCACCGGTCTGCTGCCCGGCCCGTTGCGCGACCGCTTCGGGTTCACCGCCCGCCTGGAGTTCTACGAGGCCGACGAGCTCGACCAGATCGTGCACCGGTCGGCCGGCCTGCTCGGGGTCGAGCTGACCCCCGACGGCTCCATCGAGATCGCCTCCCGGTCCCGCGGCACGCCGCGCATCGCCAACCGCCTGCTGCGGCGGGTCCGCGACTACGCCCAGGTCAAGGCCGACGGTGTGGTCACCCAGGAGGTGGCCAAGCGCGGGCTGGAGCTCTACGAGGTCGACGAGCTCGGTCTCGACCGGCTCGACCGTGCCGTCATCGACTGCCTGTGCCGCCACTTCGGCGGGGGACCGGTCGGCATCTCGACCCTCGCGGTGGCGGTCGGTGAGGAGCGCGAGACGGTCGAAGAGGTCGCCGAGCCGTTCCTGGTGCGCCTCGGCTTCCTGGCCCGCACTCCGCGGGGCCGGGTCGCCACCGCCGCCGCCTGGCGGCACCTCGGGCTGACCGCGCCACCACCGCCGGCCGCCGCGGCCGGCGACGCGCCGCTCTTCGAGGACTGAGCCCCGAGCCCGTCGGGGCGGCCGACGCGGATGCCGTGACCCGCACCACCCACGGTTACACTTCACCGTTGGTCGGCCCGGTAGTGGCCGACATACCCCAGAATTCCCCTTCGAAGAGGTCTTGTGTCGTGGAGCTTGCCTCCCTCTTGCCCATCGTGGGCATCGCCCTCCTGTTCTGGCTCCTCCTGATCCGGCCGGCCCAGCGCCGCCAGCGGGAGACGCGTCAGATGCAGGCGTCCCTCGAGATCGGTGACGAGGTGATGCTGACCTCCGGGATCTACGCGGTGATCCGCTCCCTCTCCGAGGATCGCGTCACCGTGGAGGTGTCTCCCGGCGTCACGATCGATGTGGCCCGCGGGGCCATCGGCACCGTCGTGACCGGGCAGCCCGACGACGAGCCGGTCGAGACCGACTCGACCGACTCGAGCGACTCGACCGAGCAGACCGGCGAGGAGCGCTGACATGGCCCGCATCGGCAAGGGGCCTACGCGCACGCTCGCGATCTTCTTCATCTGCGTCGGGGTGCTCTATGGCCTGGTGGCGCTGGCCGGCACCTGGAAGCCGGCCCTCGGCCTCGATCTCCAGGGCGGCACCCGCATCACCCTGACCGCCACGGGCGACGTGACGCCCGACAGCCTCGACGAGGCCGCCGGGATCATCGACCAGCGCGTCAACGGCACCGGCGTCTCCGAGGCCGAGGTGACCACCCAGGGCAACAAGTTCATCATCGTCGAGATCCCCGGCCAGAGCCGGCGCGACCTGGTCGAGACCGTGAAGCGGCAGGCCCAGCTGCGGTTCCGCCTGGTGGCCGCCAACGGCCCCGGTGTGTCGTCCACGCCGCCCAGCGTCCCGGCCAGCGGGTCGGCCAGCGCGTCGGCCCAGCCGAGCCCGTCGGTCTCGCCCGGTGGTGGCGTGCTGCTGCCCAGCGACACGGCAACCCCCACGACCTCGCCGAAGTCGCCCAAGGCCAGCAAGTCGGGCTCGGGCAACAACCGTGCACCTTTCCTGCTCCGCGACGGGACCAAGACCCCCGAGCCGACCCCGACGGCCTCGGCCACCGGCACCGCCGAGCCGTCCGACACCGCGAGCCCGACCGCCGGCCCGACCGACACACCCGCCGAAGGCACCGGTGCGCCGCTCGACGACCCGCTGAAGTGGATGGACAACCCCGACGCCAAGTCGTTGGCGGCGTACGAGTCCTTCGCCTGCGGTCCCGACCAGCGGTCGGCCAACGTCGACCCTGATACCGGCAAGCTCGTCGAGGGCGACGACCCGTCCCTGCCGCTGGTCACGTGCGACGACCAGGGTCAGAAGTTCCTGCTGTCGCCCTCGATGGTCGAGGGCACCGACCTGAAGGACGCCAGCGCCGGCATCCCCCAGAACGACGTCAACTGGGTGGTCTCGCTGGAGTTCAACGGCCATGGCAGCGACGAGTTCGCCAAGATCTCCAAGGCCCTCTACGGCACCCAGAAGCTGTTCGCGATCGTGCTCGACGGCAACGTCATCTCCGCGCCCACCATGAACGGCATCATCACCAACGGCCAGGCGCAGATCAGCGGCAACTTCAACCAGGAGTCCGCCGAGAGCCTGGCCACCAGCCTGCGCTACGGCGCCCTGCCGATCACCTTCGACAAGAACCCCACCGTCGAGACGGTGGGGCCCTCCCTTGCGGGTGACCAGCTCTCCGCCGGCCTGCTCGCGGGGCTGCTCGGCCTCGCTGCCGTGATGATCTACTGCCTCTTCTACTACCGCGGGCTCGGCGTGGTCGTGGTGGTGTCCCTGTTCGTGGCTGCCGGCATCACCTACGGCATGGTGCTGCTGCTCGGCACGGC
Organism: uncultured Actinomycetota bacterium; assembly: GCA_963762105.1. Lineage (GTDB taxonomy): Bacteria > Actinomycetota > Actinomycetes > Propionibacteriales > Nocardioidaceae > Nocardioides. Next base: position 221,746 of record CAVXJG010000002.1, read on the forward strand.
CGCCAACTTCACGCTGACCCTGCCCGGCATCGCCGGCCTGATCGTGGCCGTCGGCATCACGGCCGACTCGTTCATCGTCTATTTCGAACGAATACGCGACGAGATGCGCGACGGCAAGTCGATGCGGGTCGCCGTCGAGGCGGGCTGGAAGCGCGCGCGGAACACCTGCGTCGCCGCCGACACGATCTCGATCCTCGCGGCCGTCGTGCTCTACATCTTCGCGGCCGGCGTGGTGAAGGGCTTCGCCTTCGCGCTCGGCCTGTCCACGGTGATCGACCTGGTGGTGTTCTTCTGGTTCACCCACCCGATGGTCTCGCTGCTCGCTCGCTACCCGTTCTTCAACACCGGCCACAAGCTGTCCGGTCTTGACCCCGAGGCGCTCGGCATCGACCGGATCAACGTGGCCACTCCGAGCACCGTGGGAGGGAGGGCCTGATGGGCAAGTTCTCCAGGCTCGGCAACGACCTCTACACCGGTCGTCGATCGATCGACTTCGTCGGCCGCAAGTGGCTGTGGTACTCCATCTCCGGCCTCATCGTGGTGCTCGCCGTCTGCGGCCTGTACTTCAAGGGCCTCAACATGGGGATCGAGTTCGTCGGCGGGGCGCAGTACCGCGTCCAGCTGTCCAGCGAGCAGGTCACCCAGGACAACGCCGACAAGCTCCGCGAAGCCGTCGCCGGCACCGGCATCTCCGGCGCCGCGTCTCCGATCGTCACCACCTCTGGTGACACCAGCATCATCGTGCAGACCAAGCAGCTCAACGACGCCGACAGCAAGGAGGTCGTCGACACCATCTTGTCGACGGTCGACGCGCCCCCCGACGCGATGTCCCAGGACGAGATCGGGGCGAGCTGGGGCAAGGAGGTCGCCAAACGGTCGCTGATCGGCCTCGTCGTGTTCCTGGTGCTCGTCGTGCTCTTCATCTGGGCGTACTTCCGCGAGTGGAAGATGTCCGTGGCGGCCATCGTCGCGCTGGCCCACGACGTGGTCATCACGGTGGGCATCTACTCGCTGTCCGGCTTCGAGGTCTCACCTGCGACCGTCACCGGCCTCCTCACGATCCTGGGCTTCTCGCTCTACGACACCGTGGTGGTCTTCGACAAGGTGCGCGAGAACACCAAGAACCTGCGCGCCACCCGCAAGACCTACGCCGAGGCGGCCAACCTGGCGGTCAACCAGACGCTGGTCCGGTCGATCAACACCTCGATCGTGGCCCTGATCCCGGTCGGCGCCATCCTCTACGTCGGCGCCGTGCAGCTGGGCGCCGGTTCGCTGAAGGACCTGGCGCTCGCACTGTTCGTCGGCATGGCCGCAGGTGCCTACTCGTCCATCTTCATCGCCACCCCGCTCCTGGTGCAGCTCAAGGCGCCCGAGGCGGCCAACAGGGCGATCGAGAAGCGGCTGGCCACCCGCCGCCGCCACGAGGCCGACCCCTACGCCTCCGTCCCGGCGTTCGTCGAGGACATGCCCGTCCGCGACGAGCACGCAGACGACGACGCCGATGGCGCCGATGACTTGGACGACGAGGACGAGCGCGCCGGCCACCAGGTGGCCGCCGCGTCGACCACGCCCGCCCGGCCCGAGGCGACCGGCCGCGGTCGCGTCGTACCCCCGGCGCGGGGACCGGTCGGACCGAGCAGCGCCGCGGGACGCGTCCAGCCCAGCCGCCAGACGCGGTCCAAGCGGGGCAAGAAGTGACGGCTCGCGAGACCCTCTCGCGACTCGTCGTCGACGTCCCAGACTTCCCGGAGACCGGGGTCGTCTTCAAGGACATCACCCCGGTCCTCGCCGACCACGCCGCCTTCACCGAAGTGGTGGAGGCGCTGGCGGCGGCCGGGCGTGACGAGGATGGCCGGACCGTTGTCGACCACGTGGTGGGCATGGAGGCGCGCGGGTTCATCCTCGCCGCCCCCGTCGCGCTGGCGCTCGGGACCGGCTTCGTCCCGGTCCGCAAGGCCGGCAAGCTGCCGCGAGCGGCGTTCTCCGAGTCCTTCGAGCTGGAGTACGGCGAGGCCACCCTCGAGATGCACCGCGACGCGCTCTCACCCGGGTCGCGGGTGCTGCTCGTCGACGACGTCCTGGCGACCGGCGGCACGGTCGCCGCGACCGTGCGGCTGATCGAGCAGGCTGGCGCCACGGCGTACGCCGTCTCCGTGCTGATGGACCTCAGCTTCCTGCCTGGTCGCGAGGCCATCGGCGACCTGCCGCTGACCAGCCTGCTGACCGTCTGACGTCGGTTCCGCGCGCCCGAGCCGCAACTAGGATGGGGTCATGGCAGAGGAGCTCCCGACGATCCCGGCGGTCCGCGCCGCGGACGCCGCGCCGCCCTCTGCCCGCGGGATGCGGGCCCGCATCGCCCGGATGGGCTCCAAGACCCAGGTCGGCAACCCGGTCCTCGAGCCGCTCTTCCGCACGGTCCGCGCCAACCACCCCAAGGCCGACCTGGCGCTGCTCGAGCGCGCCTACCTGACCGCCGAGAAGCACCACGGCACCCAGATCCGCAAGAGCGGCGACCCCTACATCACCCACCCGCTCGCGGTCACCACGATCCTTGCCGACATCGGCATGACCGAGCCGACGCTGGTGGCGGCGCTGCTGCACGACACGGTGGAGGACACCGACTACACGCTCGACCAGCTGCGCGAGGACTTCGGCGACGAGGTGGCGATCCTGGTCGACGGCGTGACGAAGCTCGAGAAGGTCAAGTACGGCGACTCCGCACAGGCCGAGACCATTCGCAAGATGATCGTCGCGATGGCCCGCGACATCCGGGTGCTGGTCATCAAGCTCGCCGACCGGCTGCACAACATGCGCACGGTGCGCTACGTCAAGCAGGCCACCCAGGAGCGGCAGGCCAGCGAGTCCCTCGACATCTACGCGCCGCTGGCCCACCGGCTCGGCATGAACACCATCAAGTGGGAGCTCGAGGACCTCGCCTTCGCGACCCTGCACCCCAAGGTCTACGACGAGATCGTGAGGATGGTGGCCGACCGGGCCCCGTCGCGCGACCAGTTCCTCGCCGAGGTGGTCAACCAGGTCGACGAGGACCTCAAGGACGCCAAGGTCAAGGCCACGGTGACCGGGCGACCCAAGCACTACTACTCGATCTACCAGAAGATGATCCTCGGCGGCCGCGAGTTCACCGACATCTACGACCTGGTCGGGCTGCGCGTGCTCGTCGACGAGGATCGCGACTGCTACTCCGTGCTCGGCGTCCTGCACTCGCGGTGGAACCCGGTGCTGGGTCGGTTCAAGGACTACGTCGCGATGCCGAAGTTCAACATGTACCAGTCGCTCCACACCACGGTGATCGGACCGCAGGGCAAGCCCGTCGAGATCCAGATCCGGACCCGCGCCATGCACCGGCGGGCGGAGTACGGCGTGGCCGCCCACTGGAAGTACAAGGAGGACGGCCGCAACGGCGTCGACACCGACCAGCAGGGCGATCTCGACGACATGTCGTGGGTCCGCCAGCTGCTCGACTGGCAGAGCGAGGTCGAGGACCCGGGGGAGTTCCTCGAGAGCCTGCGGTTCGAGATCAACCGGGCCGAGGTCTACGTCTTCACGCCGCGCGGCGACGTGATCGCGCTGCCTCTCGGCGCGACGCCGGTGGACTTCGCCTACGCCGTGCACACCGAGGTCGGCCACCACACCATCGGCGCCCGGGTCAACGGCCGGCTGGTGCCGCTTGAGTCGACGCTCGAGAACAGTGACGTGGTCGAGATCTTCACCTCCAAGGCCGCGACGGCCGGGCCCTCGCAGGACTGGCTGGGCTTCGTCAAGTCACCCCGGGCGCGCTCCAAGATCCGCCAGTGGTTCACCAAGGAGCGGCGCGAGGAGGCGATCGAGCGCGGCAAGGAGCAGATCGCCAAGCTGATGCGCAAGGAGGGCCTCCCGCTCAAGCGGGTGCTGTCCCACGAGTCGCTGACCCAGGCGGCGATCCACTTCAAGATCGCCGACGTGACGGCGCTCTACGCCAGCGTCGGGGAGGGCAACCTCAGCGCCCAGGCCGTCGTACGCCGCGTCATCGAGCTGCACGGCGGCGACGACGGGGCCGCGGAGGACCTCAGCGAGGGCATCACGATCACCGGCCGGCGGGGCCGCTCCAAGGCGGCCAGCACCGGCGGTGACGCCGGGGTCGTCGTGCGAGGCGCCAGCGACGTGTGGGTCAAGCTCGCCAAGTGCTGCACGCCGGTGCCACCCGACGCGATCCTGGGGTTCGTCACCAAGGGTGGCGGGGTCTCGGTGCACCGCCGCGACTGCACCAACGCCGCCAGCCTGCTCAGCCAGCCCGAGAAGCTGCTCGACGTCGAGTGGGCACCGACCGCCCAGTCGACGTTCCTGGTCAACATCCAGGTCGAGGCCCTCGACCGGGCCCGGCTGCTCTCCGACATCACCATGGTCCTCTCGGACGCCCACGTGAACATCCTCTCGGCCAACCTGACCACCACCCGCGACCGGATCGCCAAGAGCCGCTTCACCTTCGAGATGGCCGACGCCAAGCACCTCGACGGCGTACTCCGCGCCGTCCGCACCGTCCCCGGCGTCTTCGATGCCTACCGCGTGACCCAGTAGCCGCGGAAAGCGGGATAGTCCCTGACGTTTGGGTTGGTTTGGCCGCCTCGAACCAACCCAAACGTCAGGGACTATCCCAACGGTTCGGTGCCCCGTTCCCGTCCACAGGCTTGCGCCTCGAGGAGTTGTTCACAGCCGCGGACTGACGTGGTTCTCCGGGCGGGATCTGGGGGCAGGGCGTTGTCATGCCTCCCTGGGATCCGGTCAGTCAACGACCATCAGACTTGGTGCGGCCAGTGCCCGTCGACACCACGGGGCTGGACGGTCCGACGCGGATGCAGGCCCGGGGAGGGCGGTGGCGGCAGACGTATTCGGGGATGTACGTGCCGAGCTCGGTCGACGGCGCCGTGGTCGAGCAGCGGATCCTCGAACAGGGCAGCCGCATCCCGGCCTACGGCGCCGTGACCGCCTGGGCCGCCCTGCGGTGGCGAGGGGCGGCGTACTTCGACGGGCTGGGCTATGAGGGTGAGCTGCTGCCGGTTCCGCTCATCCTGGACAGCGGCATCCGTCCGGACCCGCGCATGACCCAGACCGAGGAACAGCTCGCCCCGACGGAGTGGGAGGTGGTCGACGGACTCCGCGTGACGACGGTGCAGCGGGCACTCTTCGACGAGATACGACGGCTCCTCAGCCTTCGCGAGGCCGCCGTTGCCATCGGCATGGCCGCAGCAGCCATGCTGATCTCTGTCCGGCTGTTCGCGGCGTACGTCGCCCAACGGAACTCCTGGACCGGCGTCCCGCATGCTCGGAAGGCAGTGGCCCTGGCTCGGGACGACTGCCGTTCACCGCAGGAGCACCGGATGGTGCTGATCTGGGTGCTCGACGCCGGCTTCGACCGACCACTGTGCAACCGGGAGGTCTTCGACCTCGACGGCCGGCTCATCGGCGTACCGGACCTGCTCGACCCCGTTGCCGGAGTCGTGGGCGAGTACCAGGGCGAGGACCACAAGGCTGGTGCCCAGCACCGCAAGGACGTCGCCCGCGAAGAGCGCTTTCGTGACCACGGACTCGAGTTCTTCGAGCTCGTTGGCGGAGACATCGCTCGTCGCCAGGTCGCCGTGACCCGGATGCTCAACGCCCGCCGCCGTGCCAAGTTCTTGCCGCCGGAATCCTGTGCATGGACCCTCGAACCGCCACCCTGGCGATCGCGACCCGAGACCGTCGACGAGTACTTGGTTCGCACGGGGCGGGCCGACGAACTCTGGCGCACCTGAGCGCACAGTCGCGGTAGTCCCTGACGTTTGGGTTGGTTTGGCGGCCTCGAAACAACCCAAACGTCAGGGACTATCCCGAAGAACGCAACCTCAGCGGCGCGTCCAGGCAGGGACGGCGTAGAAGGTGTGGGCGTCGCCGCTGAGCTTGCGCCGGTCGTCGGGGGTGGCGACGGAGGCGATCCAGAGCTCCCGGGTGACCTCGGGTTCGACGACGTCCGTAGTCGCCGGGTTGTCCGGCGGCGAGTGGGTGTAGACGATCTGCTCCCCGTTGGGGGAGAACATCGGGTCCGCATCGTCTCCGACGACGTCGCCGGAGACGAGGATCAGGTTGTCCATGTCGAGCTCTCCGTCGACAAGGGGAGCGGCAAGAACCTCAGAGCCCAGGTCGGGCAGGGTCGTGGTGGCGCGCCAGACCAGCATGTCGCCGGACGGGGAGAACACGGGGTCGCCAAAGGCGGCGTACTTCCCCTCGGGCGCGAGCAGGATGCTGCGCTGGTGCGTGTCCAGAGTGATCGCGAACAGGGTGCCTTCCCTGGACTTCGGCCCGTTGGCGATGGGGTAAACGGCCATGGTGCCGTCGGGCGAGACAGCGGGGTGGCCGAAGTCCTGCGTCTTGTCGCCGGGCTCGATGTCGTCGTAGGTGTCCTTGAAGTTGCCGTGGATGTCGAGCCCCACCAGCCGGATGAACTTGTCGGAGCCGAAGCAGCGCATGACCAGCTCCTCGGTCCCAGGGATCCAGGCCGGCCGTCCGGTGCTCCCGCTGCACTCCTTCAGCGAGCTCTCGTCGAACAAGGGCCGGTCACCGCTCCCGTCGACCGCCATGGCGCGCAGCTGGTTCCCGGACTCACGTTTCCGCGAGTAGATCAGCATCTTCCGATCCGGACTGAGCACGGGATTGAACTCGTTCGTGTCGCCGGTCGTCAGCGGCTTCGCGCCCTCCTCGCCGGTGGTCGCGTCGAATCGGAAGATGTGGAGGTCGTCGAAGCTGTTGCCGGCAGCGACCAGGAGCTGGGCGTCGGGGAGCACGGCGCCGGAGACGGGCTCGTCGTCACGCAGCTGCAGGACGACCAGCAGCACGGCGACGAGGGCGACCACGCCCGCCGCAGCGCCGAGCACCAGCTTCCGGTTGCTGCTGACGAAACGCACGACGGACTTCCAGTACGACGGCCCGGGCGGCGGCTCGGGCCGTACCTCGTCAGGCCCTGGGCGTACGACGTCCTGCGCGGCGTGCACGTTCTCGAAGATGTTGCCGTCGGGCGAGCGCAGGAACAGCACCGGCGTCGCCCACTCGTCCCGGAACTCGGCCTGCAGGGCCTTGCGGGCGCTGGACACCGCCTGGTCGACGGGCAGCCCGTCGACCAGCGCGCCGTAGAACTCGCCGGTGAACGTGACCGCCGCCCGGTCGCTGATCGGGAACTGCATGGCGACCACGGCGGTGGCGTCCTGCTGCACGAGACCTTGCGCCATCCCGCCGAACGGGTCGACGGCGTCGGTGCGTGCGGACCGGCAGGCGTTCAGCACCACCATCCGGAGCGGATCGTGGTCACGGAGATAGGGGCCGAGCACCGAGGAGGTGACCGGTGAGCTGCGGCCTTGCTCGTCCTGGAAGTAGACGACACCCTCGCGGAGCCGGTCGTCGAAGTCGCCGTGCCCGACGAAGTGGATGACGTGGGTGGGATGACGCCGCAGCCAGGCGCCCAGCTCGGCGATGGTCGCGCTCGGCAACCGGTCGATGACGACCAGGCCTGCCGCGACTCGTGGCGCCAGGGCCTCACCGATGCGCTGCCACTCGGCCTCCACGTCCAGCTCGTCGAGGTCGGTGGGCGACGAGATGATGGCGAGCACCCGCAGCGGCCCGTCGACCGCCATCGGCCGGGGCACCTGTGGCACGTCGAGGAAGCGGACGAGCGGGGTGCGCTCCGACTGGGCCAGGAAGTTGTTGCTCTTGGCGTCGTAGAGCAGCTCCCACGGCAGCCCGGAGATCGCGGGGGCGTCCTTGAGCCGCAGCCGCAGCCGCAGGCCGGCGTCCTGCTGGCGCGCCATGTCCTGGCTGCGCGACCACGCCAGCAGGAGGTCGTCGCGGAAGATCGCTGCGTAGAGCGGCCCGCCGAAGTCCATGGTGGCCTGCTGCTGGCTGGTGCCGCCGACCCGGCGGGTGCCCGAGCGGCCGGGGTCGAGCTTGAGGAGCAGGTTCTCCAGGGTCGTCGCGTCGAAGGGAAGCTTGAACCGGACGCTGGGCGTCTCGCCGAGAGGCGATCCGGTCACCAGGGCCTGGTACTCCCCGTCGGCCTCCTGCTCCAGCAGCAGGTCGAAGTTGAGGTAGCGACGAGACGTCATGAGCGCTCTTCCGCGTGCGGGATCCGTCTACCAGACTAGAGCGGCAGGCCGGGCGCCTGATACATCTGCGATGCGCGTCGCGTATCCCGGGGCGGGCGCCGTACTCCTCGTGTGGTTGGGAGGCACGATGAGCTCGGACGACGCACGGACCGCCATCGAAGCGGCGGTCGCGACCTGGCCCGACGACGTCCGCGCGCGGCTGCTCGCAGCGGTCGCGTCGATCGCGGCCGTGGATCAGGTCCCGTACGACGATCCGCCGAGCTACACCGACGACGTGCTCGCGCGCGCGCGGACCTACGCGGACGCGCTGCGTCGCGGCGAGGCCGCCGACGACGTCACGCTCCTCAACGACCTGCCAGCGCTCTCCCCTGACGAGGCCGCGCGGCTCGTGTCCGACCTCGCCGCCTCCGGACGGGTCAAGGAGCTCTGCTGGACGGTTCGCTTCACGCAGCCGCACCGATATCCCGTGGCGGTGCTGCTGCGCGCTGCGAGCGAGCAGCCGCAGGGGGAGGCGCGCTCGGCGCTCGTGACAGCGGCGGCGGTCACGTCGCAGGTCCGCCTCCTGCGTGGCATCGAAGAGGCCATCGGCGACGGGGCGACGGATGCGGTGCTCGCCGAGGTGGTCGCCGAAGTCGCATCGGCGCGGAGCACGCAGGCCACGACGTCCTACAACTGGTGGCTGTACCTGCACGGCCTCGAGCCCATGGGCCCGAAGGCGGAGCCACCCGGCGACGGTCGCGATGGCGACGGTCCCGGCGACGGCACCGATCCTGACGAGACCGGTCTTCCGCGGCGCCGACGACCCCGCCACCCGCAAGTCCTACGCACGCCTCGACGTCGCCGGGAGCGAGCGGCCGGACGTCGTGGTGATCGACCAGCCGTTCGAGGTGACCCTCGGGCTCCAACAACGCAAGGACAGCGGCCTCGTCGCGACCTCACCGCTCGCGATGGAGGTCGGAGTGACCGTCGAGCTCGAGGTGGTGCTGCTCCACGACCCGACGTCGATCGAGGTCAGCGGCAGCCCGCGGGCCAGCATCACGGTGACCGACCTCCAGCCCTACCCGTCGGTGACGCTCACCTGCACGGCCAAGTACGGCGAGGAGCTCGCGGCCGAACGCCGCCTCGGCCTCCAGCTGCTCCGCGACGGCCAGGTCGTGGCGATCGCCTGGCGCACGATCGTCGCGGTCGACAGCGCTGACCGCGTCGCGGGTGCCGTGGTGCCCGAGCACCGCGACGTCGCCCTCCTCGACCTCGACCCGCTGCTGGGCGACCAACCTCCGGACCTCGTCGTCTCGATCTGTCGCGCCGACGCCGGCAAGGGCACGTTCGTCTGGACGGCGTACGCCGCCGACCCCGGTGTCCCCGTCCCCGACCTGCCGAGCGCGACCACGCTCGAGGACGACGTCTCCGAGTTCGCGACCCAGATCCGGCGCTCGATCGAGTTCTCCGGCGGCGCGACGGAGGACTACTTCACCCTGGCCGGGCGAGCAGTGCAGATCGGCCGCTCCGTCCCCGAGGGGATCCAGGACGCGATCCGCCAGGTCACCGCAGCGCCCGGCCGCACGATCGCACCCGCGGTGCTGCTGCTCACCGAGGAGCTCGTCGTGCCCTGGGAGCTGGCCTGCCTCGAGCCCAAGCTGAGCACGTCATGGGGCGGGTCCTCGCCGTTCCTGGGTGCGCACGTCGCGGTCTCGCGGTGGCCGCTCGACGAGCACAAGCCGCGACCCCACCCGCGTCCCGCCGTCGCGATCCGTTCGGCTGCCGTGCTCACCGCCGACTACACCGGAGTGTCGGGTTGGAAGCGTCTGGAGAGCGCGGTCGCCGAGGCCGGGGAGGTCGCAGCCCTCTTCACGCCGGCAGCGCCGACCATCGCGCCCGAGCTCGTGACCGTGATGGACCTGTTCAACAGCCGGCCGGAGTACGACGTGCTGCACGTCGCGCTGCACGGCAAGTACGACGCCCAGGGCAACCAGGAGGGCATCGTGCTGCTGAAGAAGAGCCCGGCCGGCGGCGCGGTCGCGCAGTACCTCACGCCCACGATGCTCGAGGGCGGCAGCCTGCCGCACGGGCCGTTCGTCTTCCTGAACGCCTGCCAGGTTGCCAGCGACGAGACCGTCCTCGGCGACTACGCCGGCTTCGCCTCGACGCTGCTCCGGATCGGTGCCGCTGCGGTGGTGGCTCCGCTCTGGAACGTGCGCGACGACGTCGCCCACGCGGTGGCGCGGTCCTTCTATGCCGCGACGCTGGCAACCGGTGGGGCGACCGAGCCCGTGTCCGCTGCCGAGGCCATGCGGGCGTTGCGGGCGACCTACACCGAGGAAGGCGCCAGGGCCGAGGACCCGCAGCTGCACGCCACCCTCATCGCCTACCAGGTCTTCGGCCACCCGCGCCTGCGGCTGGCCACGGCACCCGACAACTGATCCATCACTGACCGAGGAGTCACACCATGGCCGAACCGCTGCGTCCCGACGGCGACGTGTTCGTCGAGGACGTCGTCATCCGCACCCCGGGCCTGTCAGGGATCGTCGAGGTCTACCGCCCCACCAGCCCCGGCATGCGGGGCGAGGAGCTCACCACCGAGGAGTTCCACGAGGCGCTGGGCGACGCCGGCCTCGCCGAACAGCTCTCGGTCGTCATCTCGCAGCAGCAGGAGATCACGCCGGCCGAGGGCACGCGCGGCAGCGGCGGCGCCGACGACATCGAGGTCGACGTACCCGCACCAGGCGACGGCAACGGCCAGGTGCTCCTGTACGCCGCCGAGGACGGCTCGCTGTCGTGGCACTTCGCCGAGAACGTCCCACCCGCGGCCGCGCCGGATCGCGGGGGAGAGCGGCGTACGTATCGCGTCCCCAAGGCCGTCGTGCCTCCAGCCGAGCAGGACGCCGACGCCCACCGGGGCATCGTCGGCGCCATCGGCAAGAAGGTCCTCAAGGTCCTCGTCTTCCCGCTGATCGACCCGGTGCTGGGCAAGGTGGGTGACCACTTCGCGTCGAAGTGGGAGGCCAAGAACCGGCTCAACCGGGTGCGGTGGATGACCGTCGACGGGTTCCGCAGCTCGCAGGCCGACTCGTTCACCGGCGCCGACTGGGCCACCCTGGCCGCGGGCCGGGGGCTGCTCCTGGTGCACGGCACGTTCTCCACCGCGCACGGCGGGTTCGGGCACCTCCCGAAAGAGACGATGGCCGAGCTGCACCGTCGCTACGACGGACGCGTCGCCGCGTTCGACCACCACAGCATCTCGGTGTCGCCGAAGGAGAACGCCGACCTCCTCGCCGGCCTGGTCCCCGACGGCACCGCCGTCGAGCTCGACGTCGTGACCCACTCGCGGGGCGGCCTGGTCGGCCGCGAGATCGCGGCGAGCGCGCTCGACGTCGCCGGGCTGGTGATGGTGGCGGCACCCAACGCCGGCACCGTGCTGGCCGACCGCCGCCACCTCTCCGACCTGCTCGACCGCTTCACCGACCTGGCCCAGTTCGTGCCCGACAACGGCGTCACCGACACGCTCGGACTCATCTTCGCGGTGGTCAAGCAGGCCGCGGTCGGAGCCATCGGCGGGCTCGACGGGCTCACGTCGATGGACCCGACCGGCGCCTACCTGAAGGAGCTGAACGCCCGACCGGCCCCGGCGGCCGCACTCCGGGCCGTCGCCGCCGACTACGAGCCGCCGCAAGGTGCACCGCTGGCCCGCGTCGCCCGAGACGGTGCGACCGACCTGGTCTTCGCCGCCGCCGACAACGACCTCGTCGTACCCACCCTCGGTTGCTACGACGTCCCCGACAGCGACGGCTTCCCGATCGACGAGCAGCTCGTCTTCGAGGCTGCGCGCGCCATCGACCACAACTCGTACTTCGGCCAGGCCGAGCTGGCGCAGCAGCTGCTGGACTGGCTCCCGACCTGATCCAGGTGGTTTCGAGGCGCGTCGCTGGCGCTCCTCGCACCTCAACCACCGAAGAGTTCGGTGGTTGAGGTGCGAAGGCCGTCAAGGCCTGAGCCTCGAAACCACCATCATCGGAGCGCGGCAGGTCAGCCGGAGTACTCGTCGGCGGCGCGCTTGGCCATCTCGAGGAAGGCCTGGCGGGACTCGAGGTTCTCGGCGAGGTCCTTGGCCAACTTCGCGTTGCCGGCGGCCTGGGCTGCGGCGAGGTCGGCCTCGATCTTGGCGATGGCGTCCTCGAGCTTGGACACCATGTCGTCGGCACGCGCGGACTTCTCGGGATCCGTGCGCTGCCACTGCTCGTCCTCGACGGCGCGGATCGCCTGCTCCACCTTGCGGATCCGGCCCTCGAGATCCTTCATCCGCTCGCGCGGCACCTTCCCGGCGGCGTCCCACCGCTCGGAGATGTCGCGGAAGGTCACCTTGGCGTGCTCGAGGTTGGTCACGGGGACCAGCCCCTCGGCCTCGACGAGCAGCTTCTCCTTGAGGTCGGCGTTGGCGGCGAACTCGGCGTCCAGTGCGGCGTTGGCGGCGTCCCTGGCCGCGAAGAACGCGTCCTGCGCACCGCGGAACCGCTTCCAGAGCTCCTCGTCGATGTCGCGCGGCGCCGGACCGGCGGCCTTCCACCGACGCATCAGGTCGCGGTACTCCCCGGACGTAGCGCCCCACTCGGTCGACTCCGCGAGCGCCTCGGCCTCCTTGGCCAGCCGCTCCTTGACGACGCGGGCGCCCTCGCGCTTCTCGTGCTGCTCGGCGAAGTGCGTCTTGCGGGCCTTCGTGTACGCCGTGCGCGCCGTCGAGAACCGGCGCCACAGCGCGTCGTCGGAGGGTCGGTCGATGCGGGGGAGCGCCTTCCACTGGTCGAGCAGCTCGCGGAGCCGGTTGGCGCCGTTGCGCCAGTCGGTGCCGGCGCCCAGCTTCTCGGCCTCGACGACGATCCGCTCCTTCTCGACCTTGGACTCCGCGACCTTGAGGGCGCGCTCGGCCTTCTTGGCCTCGCGCTGCTCACCGATCACGCCGCCGAAGCTGTCGAGCCGGCCGACGAGGGCGTCCAGGTCGCCGACGGCGTTGGCGCCCTCGACCTGCCCCCGCACCGTGCGCACCGACTCGGCCGCCTCCTCCGGCGACATCACACCCGACCTGATCCGCTGGTCGAGCAGCTCGACCTCGAAGGAGAGCGCCTCGTAGCGGTCGGTGTAGAACTTGAGGGCTTCCTCGGGCGATCCCTCGGGGTACTGGCCGACGATCCGCTCGCCGTCGGCGGTCCTCACGAGGACGGTGCCGTCGTCGGTAACCCGACCCCACTCGTGGCTCGTCACTGCGGTCCCTCGTTCGGTGCGTGGGGCATCCGTCGCCCACGCGCGAGGCACCATGCTAGGTCAACCCTCTTCCGCGGTGGACCCGGCACCGACCGTCCCGCGCTGCCGATGCGGAGCGCCGCCCGGCGCCTCGCTAGTCTGCGAAGGTGCTGATCGCCGGATTCCCCGCGGGCCCGTGGGGCACCAACTGCTACGTCGCGGCGACCGGCCCGGGCAGCGAGTGTGTCGTCATCGACCCGGGCAAGGATGCCGCGCCGGGCGTTGCCGACGTCGTCCGCGAGCACCGCCTCAAGCCCGTCGCCGTCCTGGTCACCCACGGCCACATCGACCACATGTGGAGCGTCGCGCCGGTGGCCGGGAGCTACGACGCCACGGCCTGGATCCACCCTGACGACCGGCACCTGCTGGCCAACCCGATGGCGGGGATGTCCCGGGAGACGGCAGCGATGGTGCTCGGCGGGAAGTACGAGTTCGCCGAGCCCGACGACGTCCGGGAGCTCACCGACGGCCAGGCGCTCGAGCTGGCCGGCCTGACCGTCACCGTCGACCACACGCCCGGTCATACGCGCGGGTCGGTGACGTTCCGGACGCCGGGTCTCGACACGCCCGCTCGTCCCTCGCGGGCGGCTCGACCACCGCCTGAGTTCTCACAGATCATGTTCTCTGGCGACCTGCTGTTCCAGGGCTCCATCGGACGCACGGACCTCCCCGGCGGTGACTATCCGACGATGCTCGAGAGCCTGCGCACCAAGGTGCTGACGCTCCCCGACGACATCGTCGTCCTGCCGGGGCACGGCGACCAGACGTCCATCGGCCGCGAGCGCGCGACCAACCCATTCCTGCTCGAGCTCCTCGAAGACGGAGCAGCGCCACGAGTCACCAGAGGACTTTGAGAGACACCATGAACGCCAAGATCTCGGCGCCCAAGGGGGTGCCCGAATACCTCCCGCCTGACTCCGCCACCTGGCTGGCGATCCAGGGCGAGCTCGCCCGCCCGGCCGTCAACGCGGGCTACGGCTACGTCGAGCTGCCCGTCTTCGAGGACACCGCACTGTTCGTGCGCGGAGTCGGGGAGTCCACCGACGTGGTCTCCAAGGAGATGTACACCTTCACCGACCGCGGTGACCGCTCACTGACGCTGCGCCCCGAGGGCACCGCCGGCGTCATCCGCACGGTCATCGAACACGGCCTCGACCGCGGGCCGTTGCCGGTCAAGCTCTGGTACTCCGGTCCGATGTTCAGGGCCGAGCGTCCGCAGGCCGGCCGCTACCGCCAGTTCCACAGCTTCGGCATCGAGGCGATCGGCTCCGACGACCCGATGCATCGACGCCGAGATCATCACCATCGCCGTCGACGGCTACCGCGCCCTGGGCCTGACCGGGTTCCGCACCGAGCTCACCTCGCTCGGCAACAGTGAGTGCCGTCCGGCGTACCGCGACAAGCTGACGGCAGTTCCTCGACGGCCTCGACCTCGACGACGCCACCAGGGAGCGCGCCAAGCTCAACCCGCTGCGCGTCCTGGACGACAAGCGGCCCGAGGTCCGCGCCCAGCTCGCAGACGCGCCGCTGATGCTCGACAACCTGTGCGATGCCTGCGCCGAGCACTTCGCCGCTGTCCGCGAGCACCTCGACGACGCCGGCGTCTCCTACGTCATCAACCCGAAGCTGGTCCGCGGCCTCGACTACTACACGCGTACCACGTTCGAGTTCGTGCACGACGGTCTCGGCGCACAGTCGGGCATCGGTGGCGGCGGCCGCTACGACGGCCTGATGGCCGACCTCGGCGGGCAGGACATGACCGGCATCGGGTTCGGCCTCGGCCTCGACCGGACCCTGCTGGCATGCCAGGCCGAGGAGATCGAGCTCGCGCCCGAGTCGGCCGTCGACGCGTACGTCGTCCCGGTCGGCCCCGTGCGTGGATCCGCGCGCCGCAAGGCCGCGGAGCTCGCCACCGCCCTGCGCCGCAGCGGCGTACGCACCGACATCGCCTACGGCGACCGCAGCCTGAAGAGCGCGATGAAGTCCGCCGACCGCTCGGGGGCGCCGTACGTCGTGGTGCTCGGCGAGCGCGACCTCGAGGCCGGCGTCGCCCAGCTGAAGGACATGAAGACCGGGGAGCAGGACGCCGTCCCCCTCGACGACCTGGTCGCCCGCGTGGTGGCCCTGAAGGAGCAGCTCTCGTGATCCGCACCCACGACGCCGGGACGCTGACCGCGGCCGACGCCGGGCAGACCGTCACTCTCGCCGGCTGGGTGGCGCGTCGCCGCGACCACGGCGGGGTGGCCTTCCTCGACCTGCGCGAGTCCAGCGGCGTCGCTCAGGTGGTGGTCCGCGACGAGTCCGTCGCCCACAGCCTGCGCAGCGAGTACTGCATCGCCGTCACCGGCGAGGTGGCGCTGCGACCCGAGGGCAACGCCAACCCGAACCTCCCGTCCGGCGAGATCGAGGTCATCGCCGACACCGTCGAGGTGCTCAGCGCCGCCGCGGCGCTGCCGTTCCCCATCGACGACCACGTGGACGTAGGGGAGGAGGCCCGGCTCAGGCACCGCTACCTCGACCTGCGGCGCAGCGGCCCCAACCAGGCGCTCCGCCTGCGCAGCAAGGTCAACAAGGCCGCCCGTGACGTGCTCGACCGCCACGACTTCGTCGAGGTCGAGACGCCGACGCTGACGCGGAGCACCCCCGAGGGGGCCCGCGACTTCCTGGTGCCCGCCCGACTCCAGCCCGGGAGCTGGTACGCGCTGCCGCAGAGCCCCCAGCTGTTCAAGCAGCTGCTGATGGTGGCCGGCATGGAGCGCTACTTCCAGATCGCCCGGTGCTACCGCGACGAGGACTTCCGCGCCGACCGCCAGCCGGAGTTCACCCAGCTCGACATCGAGATGAGCTTCGTCGACCAGGACGACGTCATCGCCGTCTCCGAGGAGGTGCTGGTCGCGGTCTGGAAGCTGATCGGCGCCGAGCTGCCGACGCCGTTCCCGCGGATGACCTACGCCGAGGCGATGGCCCGCTTCGGCTCCGACAAGCCCGACCTGCGGATGGGCCTCGAGCTCGTCGAGTGCACCGACTACTTCCGCGACACGCCGTTCCGGGTCTTCCAGGCGCCGTACGTCGGCTCGGTGGTGATGCCCGGGGGAGCGAGCCAGCCGCGCAAGCAGCTCGACGCCTGGCAGGAGTGGGCCAAGCAGCGCGGCGCCCGTGGCCTGGCGTACGTCCTGTTCACCGAGGACGGCGAGCTCGGCGGGCCGGTCGCCAAGAACCTCTCCGAGGAGGAGCGGGCCGGACTGGCCGACCACATCGGCGCCAAGCCGGGCGACTGCGCGTTCTTCGCCGCGGGCCCGGTGAAGAGCAGCCGATCGCTGCTCGGCGCCGCCCGCCTCGAGATCGGCCGCCGGGGCGGGCTCATCGACGAGGACGCCTGGAGCTTCCTCTGGGTCGTCGACGCCCCGCTCTTCGAGCCGGCCGACGAGGCCACGGCCGCCGGTGACGTGGCGGTCGGCAGCGGCGCCTGGACCGCCGTCCACCACGCGTTCACCTCGCCGCAGGACCTCGAGACCTTCGACGCCGACCCAGGCAACTCGCTCGCCTGGGCCTACGACATCGTCTGCAACGGCAACGAGATCGGCGGCGGATCCATCCGTATCCACCGCGAGGACATCCAGAAGCGCGTCTTCGCGGTGATGGGCATCGGGGAGGCCGAGGCGGCCGAGAAGTTCGGCTTCCTCCTCGAGGCCTTCAAGTACGGCGCCCCGCCGCACGGCGGGCTGGCGTTCGGCTGGGACCGCATCGTGGCCCTGCTCGCCCGCACCGACTCGATCCGCGACGTGATCGCCTTCCCCAAGTCCGGGGGCGGCTTCGACCCGCTGACCTCCGCACCCGCGCCGATCACGCCCGAGCAGCGCCGAGAGGCCGGGGTGGACGCGAAGCCGGACACCCGGCCGGAGACCCACCCGGAAACCCAGCCCTCGGAGTGACGGGAGGCAACTCCTGGGGTTGTGGTGACCAACCCGCGCCCAAATCAGTTGACAAATGCGGCGTCGCGAGGGCTGTCAAGGATTTGCGGTGTGACACCAACACGACGCGCTGGTATCAAACCGTTACCTGTCCGATGCTCAACATCGTCTGTCGTTCGTCTAATGTCGCGGTTCGGATGCCGTGCTTGTGTCCCCCGTCACGGTGGGGCGCGCCCGGCGTCGGGCGACGCAGCACGACGAGCACTGACGACCGGACGAGCACCCAGGGAGCAACATGGCGATGACGCCGCTGGAGATGACTGCTCCAGAGCAGACCCAGCTTCCCGACCCCGAACAAAGCCCCGAGATCGCCGGCAGATCGCCCGTCCAGATCGCGATGGCCCGGCTCCGATCCGACAAGATCGCCATGGTCTGTCTCGCCGTCGTCATCTTCTTCTTCCTCATCGCGGTCTTCGCACCGGTGATCGCCAATCTGTTCGGCGTCGAGGTCCGCGCCGGCGACCCGTCGGAAGACACCGACGCGTTCAACTTCCCGGTCATCGGCCCGCCTGACCACGGCGTTCACCTGGGAGGCCCCGCTGGGCCTCGCGCCCGACACCGGCGACGACAACCTCGCCGAGTGGCTCTACGGCGCCCGCACCTCGCTCGGCATCGCGCTGTTCTCCACGGTCTTCGCGACGATGATCGGCATCACCGTCGGCCTGCTCGCCGGCTTCAGCCGCGGCTGGCTCGACCGGGTCATCTCCTTCGTCATCGACGTCTTCCTGTCGCTGCCGTTCATCCTGATGGCGCTGGCCCTGGCCCCGATCATCACCCTCCGCTTCGCCGACCAGCCGCAGACCCTCAAGTACGCCCAGGTCATCTCGCTGCTATGCGTCCTCACCTTCCTCGGCTGGATGGGCTTGGCGCGCCTGATCCGCGGCGAGGTGCTTCTCGCTGCGTGAGCGCGAGTTCGTGCAGGCCGCTCGAGTGATGGGCGTGCCGACCCGGCAGATCCTCTTCAAGGAGCTGCTGCCCAACATGGTGGCCCCGATCGTGGTGTCGATCTCGCTCGGGCCTGCCCGCCTTCGTGGCCGCCGAGGCCGGCCTGTCCTACCTCGGCATCGGCGTGATCGGGGTGCCCTCCTGGGGCCAGACGGTCAACAAGGCCGTGCCCTACTTCGACACCTACCCGCTCTATCTCTACGCGCCCGTCCTCGGGATCTTCCTGCTGGTCGTGGCGCTCAACCTGCTCGGAGACGCCATTCGTGACGCCTTCGACCCCAAAACTCGCCGGTGAGACTGACACCGACCGAGAGCATCGTCCAGCCCTAGAAAGGTGGGGAAACCCAGATGCGATTGAAGAAGTCCGCAGTAGCAATGCTTGCTACTGCTTCACTCCTCGCGCTCGCCGCTTGCGGCGGCGGAGGTGACGACAACCCCGACGAGGTCGTACCGACCCAAGAGGCGGGCGGCGGCGCGGGTGCCGGCAAGGCGCCAGACCTCGCAGGCTCCGCGCGCGGTGCCCGACGACGCCGCGGAAGGTGGCACGGTCACCGTGCTCGCCTCCGTTGTCCCGTTCACCTTCGACCCCACCCGGGCCTACTACACCGACTCGACCGCGATCATGAACCTGGTGACGCGGGCGCTGACGCAGTACGTCTACGACCCCGAGACCAACGACATGGTCCTGGCGCCCGACATGGCCACCGACCTCGGTACGTCCCAACGAGGACAACACCGAGTGGACCTTCACGCTGCGTGACGGCCTCAAGTACGAGGACGGCACCGACGTCAAGGCCGAGGACGTCGCCTACGCGATCTCTCGTTCGTTCGCGATCGAGGAGCTCCCGGACGGCCCGACCTACCAGCTGACGTTCTTCCAGGACGGTGACACCTACAAGGGCCCCTACAAGGACAAGGCCCCCTACAAGGGCGTCGTGGTCGACGGCAACGACATCACCATCAAGATGTCGCAGCCGTTCCCCGAGATGGACTACTACGCCTCGTTCCCGGTGTTCACCGCGATCCCGCAGGCCAAGGACACCAAGGAGGAGTACGGCAACCACCCGCTGGCTACCGGTCCTTACATGTTCTCGGACTACAAGCCCGGTTCGTCGCTGACCCTGGTCAAGAACCCCAACTGGGACCCCGCCACCGACCCGGGCCGCATCCAGTCCGTCGACGAGTGGGACTTCAAGTTCGGTGAGGACACCGCCAAGATCGAGAACACGATCCTGTCGGACACCGGCGACGGTCAGACGACCATGACCTACGACAACATCACGCCGCCGACCTACAAGAAGATCTCGGCCGACGCTCCGGACCGCCTCGTGGTCGGCACCTCGCCGTGCACGTACATGTGGTTCCTGGACATGACCAAGATCACCGACATCAACGTGCGCAAGGCGATCGGCTACGCCTACCCGTACGTCGACGTCTGGAAGGCCGGCGGCGAGATCGTGGGCCTGACCCGCGTTCCCGGCACGAGCATCCTGCCCCCGGGCACGGCTGGTCGCGTCGAGTACGACGTGCTGGGCATCCAGGGTCAGAACACCGACCCGGAGAAGGCCAAGGAGCTGCTGACCGACGCCAACGCGATGGGCTACGAGATCAAGTTCCTCTACGCCACCGACGACCCGCTGTCGGTCGCGGCGAAGGACCAGCTCGTCAAGGGCCTCGAGGCGGGTGGCTTCACCGCCACGCCGATCGCCTCGACCTCGGAGAAGATCCGTGAGGCTCGGTCCGACTACGACAGCCCGATCAACATCCGCTCCAGCGGCTGGTGCTCGGACTGGCCGTCGGGTGGCTCGTGGTTCCCGGCCCAGTGGGACGGCGCGCTGGTCGGCCTCGAGGGCATGCCGAACCCGTCCAACTTCAAGGAGGCCGACGCCGACGCCAAGCAGAAGGAGATCCTCGCCATGCCTGCTGACGACGTGCCCGGTGCCTGGGGCGAGTTCGACAAGTTCATGGAGGAGACGTACTACCCCGCGGTCGTGACCGGTTACTCCGGCACCGCGATCATCCGGGGCTCCAAGATCGGTGGCATGTACAACGACTCCGTTCGTGGCATGCCGACGCTCGCGGACATGTACATCACCCAGTGATGTTCCGGGGCCGCCCGGCCAGACTTCAGGTCTGACCCGGGCGGCCCCACCTCGGTGGGGTGACCGGCACAGCGCCGGTCACCCCACCGATCCGACCAAAAGCGACAGGAGATCCCCGCCATGTTCGGCTACATCGTTCGTCGCCTGATCGCGGGCCTGCTCGTCATCATCGCCGTCTCGATGCTGGTGTTCGCGATCTTCTTCTACGGCCCGAACGACCCGGCGCTGGCGTACTGCCCGGAGTCCCGGTGCACGCAGCAGCGGCTCGACAACATCCGCCGCGACATGGGGCTGGACCAACCCGCCCCCAAGCAGTACGTCGAGTACATGAGCGGCTACGTCAAGAACCGCCACATCGAGTCCGGTGCGATCTCGATCGACTGCAACTGGCCCTGCATGGGGGTCTCGTTCAAGTACCGCGTCTCGGTCTTCGACTATCTCTGGGCACGCTTCCCTGCGACCCTCGCGGTCGCCGTGGGCGGCGCACTCGCCTTCCTCACCCTGGGCCTGTCCAGCGGCATCTTCGCCGCGCGACGGCGCGGCACCGTGTCCGACAAGGCGATCGTGAGCACCAGCCTGTTCATCAACGCGATCCCCTACTACCTGTTGGCGCTGCTGGCCTACCTCTATCTCGTCCAAGGCCTAGGGCTGTTCCCCGAGACCGGCTACCACTCGCCGATCACCGAGGGGCCGGCCAAGTTCGTCGCCGGCCTGGCGCTGCCCTGGATCATGCTCGGGATCGTCTACTCCACCGCGTACGCCCGGTTCAGCCGCGGGTCCATGATCGACTCCCTCAACGAGGACTACGTGCGCACGGCGCGGGCCAAGGGCCTGACCGAACGCGTAGTCACCCGACGGCACGCGCTGCGCGCCGCCATCGTCCCTGTCGTCACCATCTTCGGCCTCGACTTCGCGGTCCTGCTGGCCGGCACGATCTTCACCGAGAAGATCTTCGGCATCCAGGGTCTCGGCCTCGCGGGGTTGGACGCCGTGCAGCGGACAGACTTGCCGATGATCTCGGCAACGGTAATGCTTAGTGCGTCCTTCATCGTCGTCGCCAACATCGTTGTGGACATCCTCTACAGCGTCATCGACCCCAGGGTGCGCCTGTCATGACCCAGATCAACGAACCGGCCTCCGAGCAGGACGCCGGTCGACTGCCCGAGCCAGCGACCGGCCGGCACCGCGGTCTCGACGACGCTGCTGCCACCGACGAGCCGTTCCTCGTGGTCGAGGACCTCACCGTGCGCTTCCCCACGGCCGACGGGCTCGTCCAGGCCGTCACCGGCCTGACCTACTCCATCGAGCAGGGCAAGACCCTCGGCATCGTCGGCGAGTCCGGCTCCGGCAAGAGCGTCTCCAGCCTCGCCGTGATGGGGCTGCACAACCCGAAGCAGACCCAGATGTCGGGCTCGATCCGAGTCGGCGGCAAGGAAGTGCTGGGCCTGCCCAACGACAAGATGCGCAGGATCCGCGGCCGCGAGATCTCGATGATCTTCCAGGACCCGCTGACCGCCCTGCACCCCTTCTACAAGGTGGGAGCACAGATCTCGGAGGCCTACCGGGCCCACCACGACGCGTCCAAGGCCAAGGCCCGCACCAAGGCGATCGAGATGCTCGACCGGGTCGGCATCCCGCAGGCTCGCACCCGTGTCGACGACTACCCGCACCAGTTCTCCGGCGGCATGCGCCAGCGGGCGATGATCGCGATGGCGCTGGTCAACGACCCGGCGCTGGTGATCGCCGACGAGCCGACCACGGCCCTCGACGTGACGGTGCAGGCGCAGATCCTCGACCTGCTCCAGGAGCTCCAGAAGGACTTCAACTCGGCGATCATCATCATCACCCACGACCTGGGCGTCGTCGCCGAGATGGCCGACGACGTGATGGTGATGTACGCCGGCCGCGCGGTCGAGTTCGGGAGGACGCGCGAGATCCTGGTGCACCCGGAGATGCCGTACACCTGGGGCCTGCTGGCCAGCGTGCCCGACGTCAGCGCGGACCCCGAGGCCCGGCTGATCCCGATCACCGGCAACCCGCCGAGCCTGCTCAACCCGCCGTCGGGATGCGCCTTCCACCCGCGGTGTCCCCACATGGACAAGGTGCCGGGCAACTTGTGCAAGTCCACCACCCCCGAGCTGACCTCAGGCCAACACGGTGAGGGCCACGTCAAGCGCTGTCACCTGCCCGACCCATCGGCCATCTACGAGACCGAAATCCTGCCCGAGATCGCCCCCGACCTCGTCGACATGACGCTCAACGACGAGTTCCCGGAGGAGACCGGCACCGGTCTGGTGGAAGACTCTCCTTCCGACGAGTCCCTCCCGAAGGAGCAGTAGCCTCCATGACCGAGTCCGAAGTCGCGCACGAGCCGACCCTCACCAGGGCCGAGCAGTCCGCAAAGTCCGGCTACTCAGAGGGCGCGTTGGGTGATCGCAAAGCGATCCTGACGGTGACCGACCTGAAGAAGTACTTCCCTGTGAAGTCGTCGGGCCTGATCCGACGCACCATCGGACAGGTGCAGGCCGTCGACGGCGTCTCCTTCGAGGTGCCGGAGGGAAGCGCGCTTGGCCTGGTGGGCGAGTCGGGCTGCGGCAAGTCGACCACGGGTCGGCTGATCACCCGGCTCTACGACCCGACCGCGGGCTCGATGATGTTCGAGGGCGCGTGACCTGGCCACCTTGTCGCACAAGGCGATGACGCCGATGCGCAAGGAGGTCCAGATGATCTTCCAGGACCCCTACAGCTCCCTGAACCCCCGGCACACCGTCGGCACGATCGTCGGCACGCCCCTTCGCGTGCACAACGTGGTGCCCGAGAAGCAGGTGCTCCCCCGGGTCCGCGAGCTGCTCCAGGTGGTCGGCCTGAACCCCGAGCACTACAACCGCTACCCCAACGAGTTCTCCGGTGGTCAGCGCCAGCGCATCGGCATCGCCCGGGCGCTGGCCCTCCAGCCGAAGCTGCTGGTGGCCGACGAGCCGGTCTCCGCGCTCGACGTCTCGATCCAGGCCCAGGTGGTCAACCTGTTGCGCGACGTGCAGCGGGAGTTCAACATCGCCTTCCTGTTCATCGCCCACGACCTCGCCGTGGTCCGCCACTTCTGCCCCGAGATCGCCGTGATGTACCTCGGCAAGATCGTCGAGATCGGCAACCGCGAATCCGTCTACGAGCACGCGCACCACCCCTATACGCAGGCCCTGCTGTCGGCCTCACCGGACGTCAAGCAGGCGGCCATCGGCGGCCGCCGCGAGCGCATCCGTCTCGAGGGCGACGTGCCCAGCCCGATCAACCCACCCAGTGGCTGCCGGTTCCGCACCCGCTGCTGGATGGCGCAGGACATCTGTGCCAAGCAGGAGCCGCCCCTCCTCCAGATCGGCAAGCGGCACAAGGTCGCCTGCCACTTCGCCGGCGAGCTCGGTCACCACCCCGAGAGGCCCGTCACCGCGCGGCTGCTCGGCGTCGACGACCAGGGCAACCACGACCCGGGCGCCAGCCCCACCGACGTCGGCAACGACCCCGGCTACGCCGACACCTGGTTCGACCTCCACGGCCGGACCACCGGGTCGCTGTAGCCGCGCTGCCGCGTGCTTGCTGTTGACTGAGCACGTGGATGAGCTGTTCGACACCGCGGGGCTGAGTGCGAGCCCTGCGCCCGCTCAGGCCGGCGGCGGGGCGCTGCAGGGCAACACGCACGCTTCGGCGCCGCTGGCGGTGCGGATGCGGCCGCGTTCGCTCGACGAGCTGGTCGGGCAGGAACAGCTGCGTGCACCCGGGTCGCCGCTGCGCCAGCTGATCGAGGGCGACCAGTCCATGTCGCTGCTGCTCTGGGGCCCGCCCGGCACCGGCAAGACCACGATCGCCGCGATCCTCAGCCAGCAGACCGACCGACACTTCGTCGAGGTCTCTGCGGTCTCGGCCGGGGTCAGGGAGGTGCGCGCCGCCATCGACGCCGCCCGCGCGGAGCTGGTCGCCCGCGGTCGGGAGACCGTGTTGTTCGTCGACGAGGTGCACCGGTTCTCCAAGGCCCAGCAGGACGCGCTGTTGCCTGGCGTGGAGAACCGCTGGGTCACCCTGGTGGCCGCGACCACGGAGAACCCGTTCTTCTCGGTGATCTCGCCGTTGCTCTCCCGCAGCCTGCTGCTCCGCCTGGAGTCCTTGACCGACGACGACGTCCGGGCCGTGCTCCGGCAGGCGCTGGTCGACGAGCGCGGACTGGCCGGCGGCTTCGAGATCGTCGACGAGGCCCTGGAGCACCTGGTGCGTCTCGCCGGGGGCGACGCCCGTCGTTCGCTGACCTACCTCGAGTCGGCCGCCGGCGCCGCCAAGACGACGGGTCACGCCACCATCGACCTGGCGACGGCGGAGACCGCGGTGGACCGGGCCGCGGTGCGCTACGACCGCCAGGGCGACCAGCACTACGACGTCATCAGCGCCTTCATCAAGTCCGTGCGGGGCTCCGACGTGGACGCCGCCTTGCACTACCTCGCCCGGATGTTCGAGGCGGGCGAGGACCCTCGTTTCATCGCCCGCCGCCTGGTGATCTTGGCCAGCGAGGACATCGGGCTCGCCGACCCGACCGCGCTGACCACCGCCGTCGCCGCGGCGGACGCCGTGCAGCTGATCGGCATGCCCGAGGCTCGGCTCAACCTGGCCCAGGCCACCATCGCGCTGGCCGTGGCGCCGAAGTCCAACGCCGTGATCACGGCGATCGAGGCGGCGATCGCGGACGTCCGGGCCGGCAAGATCGGCACCGTGCCGCCCCACCTGCGCGATGCGCACTATCCCGGGGCCAAAAAGCTGGACCACGGGGCGACGTACACGTACAGCCACGACGAGCCGTTCGGGATCGCCGCGCAGCAGTACGCGCCCGACGTGGTCGCCGACGCGACGTACTACCGGCCGACCGAGCTGGGCGCCGAGGCGCAGGTCAAGCAGCGCTGGGAGCGCATCCGGCGGCTGATCCGCGGCGGCGGAGAAGCCCCGCGATAGGGTCGGCTGCTATGACCGAGCCCCTCCTGCTCGCGCTGTGCGCGGTGCTCGCCGTGCTGGTCATCGGACTCGCGGTGGCGCTCAGACGCAGCTATCAGCGGACCGCCCAGGAGTTCGCGGCGCTGGAACGCCGGTTCGACGCGCTCGAGCGGACTCGGGAGGCCGAAGCGGTGGGGCCGACGGGTTTCGAGACCGGCGGTACTCGCCCTGAGGAGCCGAGGGACGAGGCGTCTCGAAGGGTCGCGCCCTCCTCAACCAACGATGGGGCGAGCGCGCCCTCCTCGACCAGCGTGGCCGGGGAGTACGTGATCACCCGGATCGGCAACGCCGACGCCGACGTGGTGGAGGTCGTCGACCCGCCCGACGCAAAGCTCTTCGCCGACATCGTCCTGAGGGAGACGGTGGTCAAGGCGGCGTCCTTCGCCCACGGCGTACGGCGTGGCCTGTCGCCGGAGATCCGCAACAAGATGTGGTTCGAGATGCGCCGCGAGGTCAGGCGGGCGCGCAAGCAGCGCCGGGCCGACCTCAAGGCGGCGCAACGGGACTGGAAGGCCCGTCAGCGGGCCGCCCTCGACGAGGACGACGCGGCATGAAGCGCGGCTTCTGGTTCCTCGCCGGAGCCGGGGCCGGGATCTACGCCGTCGTGCGGGGACGCCGCGCCGCCGAGATCCTGACCGCCGAAGGACTGCGCGACCGCCTCGGCGCCCTCGACGTCGGCGCCCGGATCTTCCGTGACGAGTTCGCCCGTTCCCAGGCGGCGAAGGAAACCGAGTTGCGGGAGCGGCTGGGGCTGGTGCCTCATGGACGTCCGGAGCTGACAGCGAAGGATGGTTCGGAGGCGGGCCAGGCAGGTCCTCCTCGACCAACGAAGACGGAAGGCGACGACTGATGGACACCGCGGAGATCCGACGGAGGTTCGTGGCTCACTTCGAGCACGACACCACGATCGGTCCCCACCGAGCTGTGCCCTCGTCCTCGTTGCTTGCCGACGACCCCAACCTGTTGTTCGTCAACGCCGGGATGGTGCCGTTCAAGCCGTTCTTCCTCGGTCAGGAGACCCCGCCCTACGACCGTGCGGTCAGCATCCAGAAGTGCGTCCGCACGCCCGACATCGAGGACGTCGGCAAGACCACGCGGCACGGCACGTTCTTCGAGATGTGCGGCAACTTCTCCTTCGGCGACTACTTCAAGGAAGGCGCCATCGAGCTCGCGTGGGAGCTGGTCACCAAGGCGCAGGGCGACGGCGGCTGGGGGCTGGAGGAGAGCCGGCTGTGGCCCTCGATCCTGCACGGCGACGACGAGGCGCTCCGGCTGTGGATGAAGGTCACCGGCCTGCCGTCCGAGCGGATCGTCAAGCTCGGACCGAAGGAGAACTACTGGTCGATGGGCGTGCCCGGACCCGGAGGTCCGTGCTCGGAGATCCTCTACGATCGTGGCCCCGAGCACGGGCCCGAGGGCGAGTTCGAGACCACCGAACGGATGTCGATGCCCGCGAAGCTCGAGGACCGCTACCTCGAGATCTGGAACCTGGTGTTCATGCAGGACGAGCTGAGCGCCGTCCGGTCGAAGGAGGACTTCGACATCGTCGGGTCGCTGCCGCAGAAGAACATCGACACCGGCATGGGCCTCGAGCGGGTGGCGTACCTGCTCCAGGGCGTCGACAACATGTATGAGATCGACGTGATGTACCCCGTGATCGAGCGGGCCAGCGACCTGAGCGGGCGCGCGTACGGCGACACCCACGACGACGACGTCCGGCTGCGGGTGGTGGCCGACCACGTCCGCAGCTCGATGATGCTCATCGCCGACGGGGTCACACCCGGCAACGAGGGGCGCGGTTACGTGCTGCGCCGGCTGCTCCGCCGGGCGATCCGCTCCATGCGGCTGCTCGGGTGTGAGGACCGCGTCCTCCCCGAGCTGATGCCGCTGAGCCGCGACAAGATGTCGGAGACCTACAGCGACCTGCACCGCGACTGGGAGCGCATCTCCACCATCGCGTACGCCGAGGAGGACGCGTTCCGCCAGACCCTCAAGGCGGGCACCGCGATCTTCGACATGGCCACCGCCCAGGTGAAGGAGGCGGGCGGCTCTGAGCTGTCGGGCGACCGGGCCTTCGCGCTGCACGACACCTACGGCTTCCCGATCGACCTGACGCTGGAGATGGCGTCCGAGCAGGGCCTCGAGGTCGACGAGGTGGGCTTCCGACGGCTGATGACCGAGCAACGCGAGCGGGCGAAGGCCGACGCGCGCGCCAAGAAGGGTGGGCACGTCGACGCCACCGCCTACCGCGAGATCGCGGACTCGATGGGTCGGTCGGTGGAGTTCACCGGCTACTCGGAGGTCGTCAGCGAGGGCGCGGTGCGCGGCATCGTGACCGAGGGCGGCGCGGTGTCCTCGGCGCGCGAGGGCGACGAGGTGGAGCTGGTGCTCGACCGCACGCCGTTCTATGCCGAGGGCGGCGGCCAGCTGGCCGACCAGGGTGTCATCGAGCTCGACAACGGCGCCCGGTTGGAGGTGCGCGACGTGCAGTCGCCGATCACCGGCCTGGTCGTGCACCGGGTCCTCGTGCTCAGCGGCGAGGTCGGCGTCGGCGCCGGCGCGCACTCGGTGGTCGACGTCGAGCGGCGTCGCTCGATCTCGCGTGCACACACCGCGACCCACATGGTGCACAAGGCGTTCCGGGAGGCACTCGGCGACACCGCGACCCAAGCGGGCTCGGAGAACGCGCCGGGCCGGTTCCGCTTCGACTTCTCGGCGGCCGGCGCCGTGCCGACGTCGGTGATGGAGGACGTCGAGGCGCGCGTGAACGACCTGGTGCTGGCCGACCTCGGCGTGCACGCCGAGCTGATGACCCAGGAGGAGGCGGTGCGGTCGGGCGCGATGGCGCTCTTCGGCGAGAAGTACGGCGACCAGGTGCGCGTCATCTCGGTCGGCGACTGGGCGCGCGAGCTGTGCGGCGGCACCCACGCGGGCCGGTCCGGCCAGCTCGGCGTCATCAAGCTGCTCGGCGAGGCGTCCATCGGCTCCGGCGTACGGCGCGTGGAGGCGCTGGTCGGCCGCGACGCCTACCGGTTCCTCGCGCGCGAGCACGTGCTCGTCTCCCAACTGTCCGAGGCGCTCAAGGCACGTCCCGAGGAGCTGCCCGAGCGGGTCTTCGACCTGGTCGAGCGGCTGCGCGGCGCGGAGAAGGAGATCGAGAAGTACCGGGTCGGTGAGGTGCTGGCCGGGGCGGGCTCCCTCGCGGCGGGCGCGCACGACGTGAGCGGCGTCCAGGTGGTCGCCGAACGCGTCGAAGGTGCGTCAGGTGCCGATACGCGCACCCTCGCGCTCGACGTGCGCGGCCGGCTCCCCGCCGGACAGGCGGGCGCGGTGGTCGTCATCGGCACCACCGGCACCGGCGCGGACACCAAGGTGTCGGTCGTCGCGGCGGTCAACGACGAGGCGCGTGCCCGCGGCGTGAGCGCCAACGCCCTGGTCGGTGCGATCGGCCCCCTCGTGGGTGGTCGGGGTGGCGGCAAGGACGACGTGGCCCAGGGCGGCGGCAGCGATGCCTCGCGCATCGACGAGGCGCTCGGCCTGGTCCGCGACGAGGTGGCGCGCGCCGTCGGGCAGGGCTGAGGCCTTGCGCCACGGCGTACGGCTCGGACTCGACCCGGGCGATGCTCGCATCGGCGTGGCCAGGAGCGACCCGACGGGGTTCCTGGCCACACCGCTGGAGACGGTGCGCCGCGGCAAGGGGGACCTCCGCCGGATCAAGGCGCTGGCCCGGGAGGCCGAGGCCGTCGAGGTCGTGGTGGGGCTGCCGCGGTCGCTGTCGGGACGGGAAGGGCCGGCCGCCGACAAGGTGCGTCTGTGGGCCGCGTCGCTGGCCGACGCGCTGGCACCGCTTCCCGTGCGACTCGTCGACGAGAGGCTCACCACGCTTTCGGCGGAGGCTATGCTGCGCGACCGGGGGGTGAAGGGGCGGGCTCGCCGCGCCGTGGTCGACCAGGCCGCCGCGGTGGTGATCCTGCAGCAGGCGCTCGACACCGAGCGCGCGACCGGCACGCCGCCGGGCGAAATCTTTGAGCGGGTCCGAGAGGGGACTCGGGAGGAGCACGATGAGTAACCGAGACGCGGGAGCGTACGCCGACGGGGAGTCGTACTACGACCCTGCCGACGAGGCTGTTGACGACTCGGCCGAAGCGGGCGACGAGTACCTCCCCCCGGAGGGAGGCCGCCGCAAGAAGCGCGGCCGGAGCATCCCCGGTTGCCTCGCCGCCTTGGTCGCCCTGGCGTTGATCGCCGGTGGCGCCTACGTGGCCGTCACCAGGGGTGCGGAGTTCATCCGCGACCAGTTCTCCACCGCTCCCGACTATCCCGGGCCCGGCCGCGGCAAGGTCACCTTCCAGGTCAACGATGGCGACACCGTCGGTGCGATCGGGCGCAACCTCAAGGCCAAGGGCGTCGTGGAGTCGGTCGACGCGTTCATCGCCGCCGCCGGTGACACCACCAGCATCCAGGTCGGCTACTACCCCCTGAAGAAGGAGATGAAGGCGGCGGACGCCTTCGAGATCCTCAGCAACCCGGCCAACCTCGTCAAGAACACCGTGACCATCCCCGAGGGCCTGCGCGTGGCCGACGTGGTCGCGATCCTGGCGGACAAGACCGACTATCCGGCCAGGGCGTTCGAGAAGGTGCTGGACGACCCCGAGGCGATCGGGCTGCCCGACTACGCCGGCGGCAACCCCGAGGGCTACCTGTTCCCGTCGACGTACGACTTCGGTCCCAAGGACAAGCCGGTCGACATGCTCAAGAGGATGGTGGCCCGCTGGCAGCAGGCTGCCGACGACGCCGGGCTGGAGGACGCGGCTGCCGAGATGGGCTACACGCCGCACGAGATGATGACGATCGCCAGCCTGATCGAGGCCGAGGGCCGCGGCGACTACCGCGCCAAGATCGCGCGCGTCATCTACAACCGGCTCGAGATCGACCCCAACCCCGCCGCCGGCTTCCTCCAGATCGACGCGACCGTCAACTACGCGCTGGGCAAGCCCGGGCCCGCGGTGCTGACCCAGGAAGAGATCGACTCGGTGGCCGACTCGCCCTACAACACCTACACCAACAAGGGTCTGCCGCCCGGTCCCATCGAGGCGCCGGGTGACGACTCGATCGAGGCCGCGCTGAACCCCGAGGACGGTCCCTGGTTCTTCTACGTGACGGTCAACCTCGCCACCGGCGAGACGAAGTTCACCGACAGCTACGACGAGTTCCTGACGTACAAGAACGAGCTGCAGGAGTACTGCGAGACCCAGTCCGACCGTTGCTAGGAGCGAATCGTTGAGGTGCGCCGTCGTCGGTGAGCCCGTGGCGCACTCGCTGTCGCCGGTGCTGCACCGGGCTGCGTACGCCGCGACCGGGCTGTCGTGGTCCTACGACGCGCAACCGGTGCCAGCGGGCGGGCTGGCGGCGTTCGTCGCCGGACTCGACGCCTCGTGGCGGGGGCTGTCGGTGACCATGCCGCTGAAGCGGGAGGCGGCCGCGCTCGCCAACGAGGCCACCGACCCGGTCGCCCTCGCGGGCGCCGCCAACACGCTGGTGCTCGACGAGACCGGGGTGCGCGCCGACAACACCGACATCCCAGGCGCCGCGGCGGCCCTGCGCGAGCGCTGGTCGGTGCCCGACCAACCCGGCTGGACCGCGACGATCCTCGGTGGCGGGGCCACGGCGGCCTCGACCGGCCTGGCCCTGGCCGACCTCGGGGCCGGCGCCCTGCGGCTGCTGGTGCGGGATCCCTCCCGGGCGGCCGACACCGTGGCGGCCCTCCGACGACACCCCTCGGGGCCGGACGTCGAAGTGGCTCCGCTACACGACGCGCCGGTGTCGGGACCGGTCGTGGTCTCCACCATCCCGGCAGCCGGACAGATCGACGACCTGGTGGCCAGGTGTGCCGACGCCTCCGTGGTGTTCGACGTGGTCTACCACCCGTGGCCGACCCCGCTCGCGGAGTCGGTGCTGGCCGGGCGCGACGGCCGCGTGCTGGTGAGCGGCCTGGACCTGTTGGTGCACCAGGCCGCCCTCCAGTTCGAGCTCTTCACCGGTCTGCCGGCCGACGCCGCCCTGGTCGCGGCCATGCGCGCCGCACTGCCCTGAGTCGCTCGCTGACCCAACAGGGCGACTTGGCGGATCACGCGGCGCGGCTCGTTTCAGTCGCATAGGGTCCGGGCATGGATTGGGCGGCCAACGTCGACGCGGCTGCGCTCGGCGCCCTCGTGTCGGCGGCATCAGCCGTCCTGGTGCCGCGCATCATCGAGCGCGTCCCGGAGCCGGAGCCCGACGAGGAGCCTGACGGCGGAGAAACGCCTGCGGAGCACATCGAGCAGCCTGACGACTCCACCGATCCCACCGAGTCGACCGAGCCCGGCGCTGCGCCCACGGTCGAGCCGGCGGAGACGATGCCCGTCCGGGCCGCTGAGCAGGCGCCGGCCGGCCAACCGACCGTGGCGCGGGTCGTCGGACCGGGCAAGGAACCGGCCGACGAGCCGAAGGAGCTGTACTTCGCGATCGCCGACACGCCCGGTCTGCTGTGGCGGTGCATCCTGGCCGGTGCGATCGCGGGCGGCCTGATCGGGTTGGCCGTGGGATGGGACTGGTCGCTGTTGTACCTGCTGCCACTGGTGCCGGTCTCGCTCGCGCTGACGGTCATCGACTGGCGCACCAGGCTGCTGCCGACCTGGCTGATCGCACGGACCTACGTCGGGCTGATCGTGCTCCTGGTCGTCTGCACGCTCATCACCCAGGACTGGCAGGACCTCGTGCGTGCCGCCATCGGCTGGGCCGCGGCGGGGCTGTTGTTCTTCGTGCTCTGGTACATCCACCCGCGGGGGCTCGGCTACGGCGACGTCCGGCTCTCCGGGATCATCGGCCTCGCCCTCGGCTACGTCGGCACGGGGGAGCTCGTGGTCGGCGTCTATGCCGGTTTCCTCCTCGGCGGCGTGGGTGGCGGTCTGCTCTCGATGCTGCGGATCGTGCATCACAAGGGCTTCCCCTTCGGTCCGTTCATGTTCGTCGGCGCGATCGTCGGACTGCTGACCGGCGAATGGCTGTCAGGTCTCGTCAACGGCTGAGGGTGACCGGGCGTCGTACGGCTGCGTGAAAGACTGGCGCCATGCTGCGCTGGCTCACTGCGGGCGAGTCCCACGGCCCGTCCCTGGTCGCCATCCTCGAGGGGCTGCCTGCGCACGTCCAGGTCACCACCGACGACCTGCGCGACGCGCTGGGCCGTCGCCGGCTCGGCCACGGCCGCGGGGCGCGGATGAAGTTCGAGCAGGACGAGGTGCGCTTCCTCGGCGGCGTCCGCCACGGCGAGACGATCGGCGGGCCGGTCGCGGTCGAGATCGGCAACACCGAGTGGCCCAAGTGGGAGCAGGTGATGGCGGCCGATCCCGTCGACCCAGCCATCCTCGAGACGCTGGCCCGCAACGCCGCGCTGACCCGGCCCCGGCCCGGGCACGCCGACCTGGTCGGCATGCAGAAGTACGCCTTCGACGAGGCCCGGCCCGTCCTGGAGCGCGCCTCCGCCCGCGAGACGGCCGCCCGCGTGGCGCTAGGCCGGGTGGCCAGCAACTTCCTGCAGCAGGCCGTCGGAGCCACCGTGGTCTCCCACGTCGTCGAGCTGGGTGGCGTACCCGCCCCGGCCGGGCTGGTGCCCGGCCCCGACGACGTGCCGGCCCTGGACGCCGACCCCGTACGCTGCCTCGACCCCGACGCCAGCAAGCAGATGGTGGCGGCCATCGACCAGGCCCACCGCGACGGCGACACCCTGGGTGGCGTCGTCGAGGTCGTGGTCCACGGACTGCCGCCCGGCCTCGGTTCCCACGTGCACTGGGACCGTCGCCTCGACGCGCGGCTGGCCGGGGCGCTGATGGGCATTCAGGCCATCAAGGGCGTCGAGGTCGGCGACGGGTTCGCGCTGGCAGCCACCCCCGGGTCGCAGGCGCACGACGAGATCGTCCCCACCAACGAGGGCATCCGGCGCACCAGCGGCCGCTCCGGCGGTACCGAGGGCGGGATGTCCACCGGCGAGTCGCTGCGGGTGCGTGCCGCGATGAAGCCGATCTCCACGGTGCCGCGGGCGCTGCGCACCGTCGACGTCGCCACCGGTGACGAGGCCGTGGCAAACCACCAGCGCTCCGACGTCTGCGCGGTGCCCGCGGCTGGGATAGTCGCCGAGGCGATGGTCGCGCTGGTGCTGGCCGACGCCGTGCTGGAGAAGTTCGGCGGCGACGCGGTGAGCGAGACCCGCCGCAACGCCGAGAGCTATCTGGACACCCTGAGGTTCCGGTGAGCCCACGCCTGGTGCTGATCGGGCCGATGGGAGCGGGCAAGACCACGGTGGCCGGCCTGGTGGCCGAGCGATGGGGCACGACGGCGCGCGACACCGACGCCGACATCGTGGCCGGCGACGGCCGTTCGATCAGCGACATCTTCCTGGAGTCCGGCGAGCAGGACTTCCGGAAGCTCGAACGGGCGGCGGTCGCCGCCGCCCTCGCGGAGCACGACGGCGTCGTCGCCCTCGGCGGTGGCGCCGTCCTCGACGAGGACACCCGCAACCTCTTGGCCGGCCGGCGGGTGGTGTTCCTGCGCGTCGGGCTCACCGACGCGGTCAAGCGAGTCGGCCTCGGCACGTCGCGACCACTGCTGCTCGGCAACGTCCGCGGCCGCATCAAGGCGCTGCTCGACGAGCGCACGCCGGTCTACGAGTCGTTGGCCACCGTCACCGTCGACACGGACGGGCGCACCCCCGAGGACGTGGCCGACGAGATCGTCCGGGCCCTGGCATGAGCGCCCCCGACACGGTGCTCCACGTCGGCGGCGCGTCGCCGTACGACGTCGTGGTCGGGCGTGAGCTGTTCGGGCGCGTGCCCGAGGTGCTCGGCGAGGGGCCGGCCCGGGTGGCGCTGGTGCACGCCGAGCCGGTGGCCGACCTCGCCCAGCGGCTGCGCACGGAGCTCACCTCACGCTACGACGTCCAGCTGCTGCCGGTGCCCGACGGCGAGGAGGCCAAGACCGCGGCCGTCGCGGCCCGGTGTTGGGAGTCGCTGGGGTCGGCCGGGTTCACCCGAACCGATGCGGTCGTGACCATAGGCGGGGGGTCGGTCACCGATCTCGGCGGTTTCGTCGCCGCGACCTGGCTGCGCGGCGTCCGCGTCGTGCACCTGCCGGCCAGCCTGCTGGCGATGGTCGACGCAGCCGTCGGCGGCAAGACCGGCATCAACACCAGTGCCGGCAAGAACCTCGTCGGCTCCTTCCACGAACCGGCCGGTGTGCTCTGCGACCTGGCGCTCCTCGACTCGCTGCCGGCGGCCGAGCTGGTCTCCGGACTGGGGGAGGTCGTCAAGTGCGGGTTCATCGCCGACCCGGTGATCCTCGAGCTCGTCGAGCGGCATGACCCGGCGACCCTGACGCCTGACTCACCGGTGCTCCGCGAGCTGATCGAGCGAGCCATCGCGGTCAAGATCGACGTCGTGGTCGCCGACCTCAAGGAGACCGGTGGGCCGCGACGGCCATCCCGGCCGCGAGGTGCTCAACTACGGCCACACCATGGCCCACGCCATCGAGCGCGCCAGCGACTACACCGTGCGGCACGGTGAGGCGGTGGCGATCGGGTCGGTCTTCGTCGCGGAGCTGGCCCGGCTCGCGGGTGTGCTCGACGACGCCACGGCCGACCGGCACCGCACGGCGTTCGAGCGGGTCGGCCTGCCGATCCACTGGTACGGCGCGTCGTACGACGAGCTGCGCGACGCCATGGCCGTGGACAAGAAGGCCCGCGGGAACACCCTGCGCTTCGTGGTGCTCTCGGGAGTGGGACGTCCCCAGGTGCTCACCGACCCTGGCGACGACCTGCTCCGCGCGGCATACCGGATCATGACCGGCACCACCGACTGACGACGAAGATCTCGGACCCAAGGAGACAACCGATGCGCGTGCTGGTGCTGAACGGCCCCAACCTGGGACGGCTCGGGAACCGCGAGCCCGAGATCTACGGGCACACCTCCTACAACGAGCTGGTCGAGCTGTGCGTCGACTGGGGCCGGGAGCTCGGCTACGACGTCGAGGTGCGGCAGACCAACCACGAGGGCGTGCTCCTCGACTGGCTCAACGACGCCGCCGACGACTCGGTGCCGGTCGTCCTCAACGCCGCCGCCTGGAGCCACTACTCACTGGCGCTCTGGGACGCCTGCGCTCAGCTCACCGCGCCGCTCGTCGAGGTGCACATCAGCGACCCGATGAAGCGGCCGGAGGAGTTCCGGCACACCTCCGTGGTCACCCCGCACGCCAAGGCCGTGATCACGGGCCGGGGCGTCCAGGGCTATCGGGAGGCGCTGGCGGCACTCTGAGAACGGCAGAGTCAGGGCAGCACGTCCGGCAGCAGCCCGGCGAGGTGCCCGGCGATCTCCAGGCTGGCCGTCGTGAGGCCGACGATGCCCCCGCCGACGACGATGATCCGGGTCACCCGCGCGAGCGCTCGCATTTGGGAGGCTCGCCTGGCCGGGCCTAGACTCGGCCGTTGGCGCCGGGCCCGACCGGCCGGCCAACCACCCTCACTGCGACCGATCCGAAGGCTGACCCACGCGCATGGCAACGACCAACGACCTGAAGAACGGCATGGTGCTCAACCTCGACGGCCAGCTCTGGCAGGTCATCTGGTTCCAGCACCACAAGCCCGGCAAGGGCGGCGCCGTCGTGCGCTCGAAGCTGAAGAACATCGAGTCCGGCAAGACCGTCGACAAGACGTTCAATGCCGACGTGCGGGTCGAGGTCGCCAACGTCGACAAGCGCACGATGCAGTACCTCTACAACGACGGCACGTCGTACGTCTTCATGGACACCGGCACCTACGACCAGCTCGAGGTTGCGCCCGAGATCGTCGGCGACGGCGCCAACTTCCTCCTGGAGAGCCAGGAGGCCATCGTGGCCACCAACGACGGCCGGGTGCTCTACATCGAGCTGCCCGCCTCGGTCGAGCTGCAGGTCACCTACACCGAGCCCGGCCTGCAGGGCGACCGCTCGACGGGCGGCACCAAGCCCGCGACCGTCGAGACCGGGGCGACCGTCAACGTGCCGCTCTTCATCACCACCGGCGAGAAGATCAAGGTCGACACCCGCGACTCGTCCTACCTCGGCCGCGTCAGCGGCTGACGCCGCCCCTGATGTCCGCACGCACCAAGGCCCGCAAGCGGGCGCTCGACATCCTGTACGCCGCGGAGCTGCGAGGCGATAGCCCGGTCGCCGCCCTCGACGCCGCCATCGCCGCGAGCGAAGGCCCGACCAACCCCTACACCGACGTCCTGGTCCGTGGGGTCAGCGAGCACCGGCGGCGCATCGACGAGCTGCTCACCGAGTACTCCGAGGGCTGGTCGCTCAAGCGGATGCCCGCGGTGGACCGCAACGTGTTGCGGCTGGGCGTCTATGAGCTCCTCTACGTCGACGACGTCCCCGACGCCGTGGCCGTCGACGAGGCGGTCGGGCTGGTGCGCAGCCTCTCCACCGACGACTCACCGGGTTTCGTCAACGGGATCCTGGGCGCGATGATGCGCGCCAAGGACGAGATCCTGGCCTGAATCGCATCCTTGGGGGTGAGTTTGCGCCCCGGGGTCGTCACCTAGATTGCCAGCCATGGGAGAGATGACCGACCGCGTCGAGAGCACCAGCCACGTCGAGAGCGCCAGCCCCGTCGAGCGGGCCGCTGAGAGCGACTGGCTGGACGCGGCGATCCGGATCGGGCTGGTGGCCTACGGCATCGTGCACCTGCTGATCGCGTGGCTGGCCTTCCAGCTGGCCATCGGCGACCACGAGGGGAAGCCGTCCGCCCAAGGGGCCATGCATCAGCTCGCCGAGCAGTCCTACGGGGAGGTGCTGATCTGGGCCATCGCCATCGGGATGTTCTTCCTGGTGGTCTGGCGGCTGCTGGAGGCGGCGCTCGGACACCGTGACGAGGAGGGCGCCAAACGCTGGTGGAAGCGCGCCGACTCGCTCGGCAAAGCGGTCATCTACGGCGCGGTGGGCTACATCGCGTTGACAGTCGCCCTGAACGCGGGTTCCGACAGCAAGGGTCGCTCCAACACGGCCAAGCTGATGGACCAGCCGGCCGGCCAGTGGCTCGTCGGCCTGGTCGGCGTCGGAATCCTCCTCTACGGCGGCAACCTGGTCCGCCGCGGCTTCACCGAGAAGTTCAAGGAGCACCTCACCGCCGAGGGCAAGAGCGGCAAGGCCGGCAAGTGGTACGTCCGGTTCGGCAAGGCGGGCTACATCTCCAAGGGCATCGCCATCATCATCGTGGGCGGGCTGTTCATCTATGCTGCGGTCGAGCACGAGCCCAAGAAGTCCGGCGGCCTCGACGACGCCCTTCGCACCGTCCTCGAGCAGCCCTTCGGCCCCGTCCTGCTCGGGATCATCGCGATCGGCATCGGCTGCTACGGCCTCTTCTGCTTCGCCCGAGCACGCCACTTGTCCAAGTGACAGCTCCCGAGCAGGAAGCCGTCGACGTCGAGGTCGACGTCGTCGTGCTCGGGCTCGGGCCGGGCGGCGAGCACGTCGCGATCAAGCTCGGCGAGGCCGGCCTCGACGTGGTCGGCGTCGAGAACCGCCTGGTGGGCGGGGAGTGTCCCTACTACGGCTGCGTGCCCTCGAAGATGATGATCGCCGCGGCCCACGTGGTCGCGGACGTGCACCGCGTCCCGGACTTCGCCGGCACCGCTCAGGTGCAGCCCGACTGGGCTCCCGTCGCGCGACGGATCCGTGACGAGGCGACCGACGACTGGGACGACACCGTGGCGGTCAAGCGGCTGGAGGACAGCGGCGCCCGCTTCGCGCGGGGCAGCGGCACCATCGCCGGGCCCGGACGGGTCCGCGTCGGCGGCACGACGTACGCCGCCCGCAAGGGCATCGTGCTCAACACCGGAACCACGCCCAGCGCGCCGCCGATCGACGGCCTCGACGACACGCCGTACTGGACCAACCGCGACGCCGTGGCCCTCACCGAGCTGCCGGCGTCGATGGTGGTGATCGGCGGCGGGGCGATCGGCTGCGAGCTCACCCAGGTCTTCGCGCGCTTCGGGGTGCGGGTGACCGTGGTCGAGACGGCCGACCGGCTCGTGATGAACGAGGAGCCGGAAGCTTCCGAGATGCTCGAGAAGGCGTTTGCGGCGGAGGGCATCCAGGTGCTCACCGGCGTCGACATCGCCTCGGTGTCCCACGCCGACGGCTCGTTCACCCTCGACCTCGGCGACCAGCAGGTGACCGCCGACAAGCTGCTGGTGGCCGCCGGACGCCGCAACAACCTGACCGGCATCGGCCTGGAGACCGTCGGCCTCGCCGACGACCTGCACGTCATCGAGACCGACGAACGGATGCTTGCAGGGGAGAAGCTCTGGGCCATCGGCGACATCACCGGCAAGGGCGCCTTCACCCATGTGTCGATGTACCAGGGAGCCGTGGTGGTCCGCGACGTGTTGGGCAAGGACGGCCCGTGGGCCGACTACCGGGCCGTGACCCGGGTGACCTTCACGGCGCCCGAGGTCGCGTCGGTGGGGCTGACCGAGGCCCAGGCCCGCGAGCAGGGCCTCGACGTGGCCGTCGCGACGGGCGACCTCGGCGCCCGCGGCTGGATAGCCAAGGAGGAGGGCCTCGTCAAGGTCGTGCTGGACCGGTCGCGCGGGGTGCTCGTCGGCGGCTGCGTGGTCGGCTCCACCGGGGGCGAGATCCTGTCGGTGCTCGGGGCCGCCGTGCACGCCGAGATCCCGCTCCCTACGCTGCTGGGCATGCATTTCGCCTACCCGACCTACTACCGGGCCCTCGAGACGGTGCTCGCCCAGCTGATCGACCAGCCGCCCGACTGAGCCCACCACCGGCCGGCCGCAGCCGTCCGGAGCCCGTGTTCCTTTACCCTGGAGTTCCCGATCTCGGAAAGGGAGGCCACCCCCCATGACCTCCGACCACGCTCACCTGTCCGCGCTGCCGAGCGGCGACGCCCTCGACGACTCGGCCGACACCGCGGACCAGGCGCCCGACTCCGCACCGCCGACGCGTCGGCACGCCGAGCCCCGCCGCGCCAGCGCCGGAGAGTTCCTGCACCGGCGCGCCGTACCGGCCGAACGCGAGCCGGCGACCTGGGGCTGGCGGGGGACGGTCACCCGCTTGACCGGCGGCACCATCGCGCCGAGCCAGGGACGCGCCGAACGTCGCTACGAGCAGGACCGCGCCGCCGTACAGAGGGAGTTCGACGGTCCCCGCACCATCGTCTTCCTCAACCCCAAGGGCGGGGCGGCGAAGACCACCAGCGTGCTGGCCGCGGGGTACACCTTCGGCACCGTGCGCGGTGGTGGGGTGGTGGCCTGGGACAACAACGAGACGCGCGGGACGCTCGGCATCCGCGCCGTCCGCGGGACCCACCAGAACACCACCCGCGAGCTGATCGACGACCTCGGCCGGTTCTCGGACGCCGAGGCGAGGATCGGCGACCTGGCGGGGTTCGTCCGGTCCCAGGGCGACGCACATTTCGACGTGCTCGCCTCGGACGAGCGGCCGGGCGTCACCGGCACCATCCATGGGCAGGACTTCGTCGACGTACACCGGGTGCTCCAGCGTTTCTACCGCCTGGTGCTGGTCGACACCGGCAACAACATGCGGGCTGCGAACTGGCTCGCCGCCGCCGAGGCGGCCGACCTGCTCGTGGTCACCAGCACGCTGCGGGAGGACACCGGCTACAGCGGGCTGTGGATGCTCGACGCGCTCCAGGACGCCGGCTACCCGAACTTGAAGTACAAGACGCTCACCGTCCTCTCCGATCCCTCCGACCACGTGGACGCAGAGCTGGCCCGCGACCTGGTCGAGGTCTACGGCCAGCGCACCCGCAGCGTGCACCGGGTGCCGTTCGACCCGAGCCTGGTGGCGGGCTCGGTGCTGCCCTACGCACAGCTCTCCCGCGAGACCCAGCGCTCCTGGCTCGCGGCCTGCGCGAGCATGGCAGCCGCCCTCTGACGCGTGCCTGGCAGACTTGACGGCATGAGTATGTCCTCTGGTCTACCGCGCAACATCGGGTCGCCGCTGAAGCTCGAGTACCCCCAGTCGCTGGCCGTCTACGACGACTACGCCGCCGCCCAGAAGGCGGTCGACTTCCTCTCCGACCAGCACTTCCCGGTCGAGCAGTGCATGATCGTCGGCACCGACCTCAAGCGCATCGAGCGGATCACCGGCCGCCTCACCACGGGCCGGGTCGCCCTCGGCGGCCTGGTGTCGGGGGTCTGGCTGGGCCTGTTCGTCGGCCTGATCTTCGCGCTGTTCACCAGCGAGGGCGCGCTCGTCACGATCATCTCGACGATGCTCATCGGCGCGCTGTTCGGCGTGATCTGGGCGCTGGTCGGCTACGCAGCCACCCGTGGCCAACGCGACTTCTCCTCGGTCACCTCGGTGGTCGCCACCCGCTACGAGGTGCTGGTCGAGCACAAGGTGGCCGCCCAGGCCCGCGAACTGCTCGCCCAGCTGCCCGGTGCCACGCCGAACCCCTTCGCCTGACCGACCCGCGCATCACAGGACGAGGCGGAGGGCGTGCAGCCGTTCGTACGCCGGGCGGCAGGCCGCCGCGACGGCGGCACCGTGGTCGTCGAGGTCGACCGTCCGGGCGCGCGGCGGCTCGAACCCGGTCGAGGCCCAGACGGCGTCGTACCAGTGCGGGGCCCAGACGCCGTCGGAGTCGCGCGGGCCGGAGGGCCAGGAGAGCATCCGGTCGGTGAAGTCGATGCCCAACCAGTGGCACAGCCAGCGCAGGTGGCCCTCCGGATCGCGCAGGAAGTCGGCCGCGTCGATGACCGGTGGGTGCTCGCCGGCATCCGTGAGCACGTCGAGGAGCCGGTCCTGCTGGAGCAGGCCGATGTCGTCGGGCTCGCACTCGGCCCGGGAGCGCAGGTAGGACGCGACCACCTCCTCGGGCGTCCGGATCAGGAGCACGTTGCGCCAGCCGCCGACCCAGTCCAGGCGCTGGTGGGGGAGCAGGTGGTGGGTCATCTGCTTGACGTACTGCACGGCCGCGCCGGCGGGTAGCGCCTCGCTCAGGCCCGCGACCACCGTCTGCGGGTCGGTCGGTTGGGCGGCCAGCACCTCGTCGCGGGCGGGATGGTCCAGGCCGGTGGCCGCCAGGTAGGCGGCGTAGAAGGGCTCGTCCACCACGACGGTGTCGGGCCGGTTCTCCCAGGCGCGCATCATGGCCGTGGAGATGTTGCGCGGGCCCGACCACATCGCGACCCGCGTCGTCATGGCGACGACCGCCCGGCCACGTCGGCGGCCAGCAGGTCGGCGTACAGGCCCTGGAGCCGCTCGACCACGGGACCGCGCTTGCCGGTGCCGATCTGGCGCCCGTCGATCGTGTGGACCGGGACCACGCCGGCGAAGGTGCCGGTGACGAAAGCCTCCGACGCGCTGTAGACGTCGGTCAGGCTGAACGTCGTCTCGCGGGCCGCGATCGCGTGGTCACGACAGAGCTGCAGCACGTGGGAGCGGGTGATGCCGCCGAGGCAGTAGCGCCCGTCGGACGTCCACACCTGCGGCCCCTCGTCGGTGTCGATGACCGCGAAGAAGTGGGTGCTGTTGCAGGTGGCCACGAAGCCGTGCGGGTCGAGCATCAACGCCTCGTCGGCGCCGGCGGTGTAGGCCTGGATGCACGCCGTGATGTCGTTGAGCTTGGAGTGCGCGTTGAGCTTGGGGTCGAGGGTGTCGGGGCTCGCCCGGCGGACGTGGGTGGTGAAGAGGGAGATGCCGTCGGTGACCGTCGCGGGGCTGGCCTCCTTGTGCTCGGCGATGATGACCACGGTGGCCGGGCCGATCGTCATCCGTGGGTCCTGGTACGGCGTGGACTTCACGCCCCGCGTCACCATCAGCCGGATGTGCACCCCGTCGGTCATCTGGTTCGCCGACAACGTGTCGTAGAGCGCGGCGGTCAGACCGTCGCGGCTCATCCCGATGTCGAGCATGATCGCGCGGGCACCTTGCCAGAGCCGGTCGAGGTGCTTCTCGACGAAGGCCGGGTGCCCGCCGGCGACGCGGATGCCCTCCCAGACGCCGTCGCCGAGCACGAACCCGGAGTCGAAGACCGAGACCACCGCCTCGGCGCGCCGCTTCAGCTCACCGTTGACCCAGATCAGGATCTCGTCGTTGCGCGGGTCGGCCGCATGGTCGTGGGTGCCGGTGCGGGTCGCCATGGGGTCACGGTAGACGTCTCGTTGGTAGAGGTTGGCGCGCTAGCGCCTGTCTCGAAACCGCCGAGAGCTAGGAGAGGGTGGCGACGGCGCCGATCGCGGCGTCGACCTGCTCGGGAGTGGTGACCAGGCTGGGACCGAGGCGCAGGTACGACGTCCGGTACGGCGTCGCGCTGGCCACGATGCCCTGCTCGCGCAACGCCATCACGGCGTTGCCGGGCAGCATGGGCGCGACGTCGATGCAGACGATGCCGGCCGAGACCGCCGGGTCGGTGGGCGTGACGACCCGGATCTTCCGGCTGCTGATGCCCAACAGCCCGTCCTTGAGCTGGCTGGCCTGGCTGACCGTCCGCTCGACGACCCGGGCCCGGCCGATCCGCATGTGGAACGCGAACGCCTCCGTGAGCGCCCACCGGTGCTCGAAGTCGTGGTAGCCGCCGGGCGTGAGCCGGGCGCCGTTCTCGAAGCCGCTGAACGACGGGATCAGCTCGGTCAGCGGACCCCAGTTGCGAGCCCACAGGATGCCGGTGCCGCGGGGGCCGAAGAGCCACTTGTGGGTGCCGGCGGACAGGAAGTCGCAGCCGAGGTCAGGCAGGTCGACGTCGACCGCGGCGAAGCCGTGCACGCCGTCGACGCACAGCAGCACGGGCTGGTCGCGGTCGCGGTTGAGGTCGGCCAGGGCGGCGCCGATCTCC
Source organism: uncultured Actinomycetota bacterium (assembly GCA_963762105.1). Lineage (GTDB taxonomy): Bacteria > Actinomycetota > Actinomycetes > Propionibacteriales > Nocardioidaceae > Nocardioides. The sequence goes on from CAVXJG010000002.1 coordinate 265,097, forward strand.
TGGACGGGCACCCGCACACCGGTGCTGGAGTGCACCCAGGTGATCGCTACGACGCGGGTCCGCGGGCCGACCGCGCCGATGAGGCGCGAGGTCATCTCGTCGACGGTCGCCGTCTCCGGGTCGTCGTAGAGCGTCACCGTGCGGACCTGCGCGCCGCTGCGCAGGGCGAGCAGGCGGAGCGCCTCCTCGGTGGAGAAGAAGTCGTGGGTGGTGCTGAGCACCTCGTCGTCGGCCGACAGCGAGAGGCCGCCGTACATGTGCGCGATGCCCATCGTCGTGGAGTCGGTGAGCGCGAACTCGGCCGGCACCGCGCCCGTGTAGTTGCCTGCAGCACGGCGGACCTCGTCCTCGAGCTGGAACCCGTCCAGGAGCGCCTGCTCGGTGTCGAACGACAGCCGGTCCCGGTGATAGTCGATCGCCGCGGCGACCTGGGCGGTGTGCGGGGAGAGCACGAACGCAGCGAACTGCGAGACGCTCGGGTCGAGCGGAAACTGCGCCCGCACCGACTCCCAGTCCTCGGGGTCGAAGTCGGGGATCTGCGGGCCGTCCGAGGACGTCGGGGCGCCGTCAGAGGCACCGTCGGCCGGGCTCGAGGACGCTCCGCCGGACGTGCCGGCCGAACTGGACGACGCCGCGCCGCCGTCCTCGTCGCAGGCGGTCAGCCCGCCGGCGGCCAGGCCGGCGAGGCCGGCGCCGAGGAGGGTACGGCGAGTGGGTGCTGGCACTCGCTCATCGTCGGGGCCGCGCGGGAAGCGGACAAGGGGTTTGCGCTCAGGCGCGGGTGGCGCCCCAGCCGTGCCACTTCTCGACGGCCAGCCACGCGCTGGTGCGCGGGCTCTCGCGGTTGCGGTAGTCGCGGCCCGCGTAGTGGTTGCTGAGCCGGTCGATGTCGACGAGGCCCTCGTCGGGCCGCAGCTCGACGACGCGGCCGACGAGAGAGACGTGGGTGTACCAGTCGTCGGCGGCCAGCACCGTCAGCGACAGCCGCGGGTCCCGGTGCAGGTGGCCCAGCCGGACGCGGGTGTCGTCCATGTTGACCAGCACCCGGTCGTCGTCCTCGAGGAGGTACCAGGTCGCCACCGTCACCGGCGCGCCGTCTGCGCGCAGCGTGGCGACGACCGCCGGGTTCGGCGCAGTCAGCAGCTCGCGGACGTGGTCGGGGAACGGGAGCGTCGGCACCCCGCCACCCTAGGCCCGGCTGACCGAGACCCCCCGGGCCCGGCGATCCTGGAATGACGCGCACTGTGCGTTACTGTGACGCCGATCGACATCCTTTAACGAGCCGTCCAGTGAGGCGGAGAAGGAGGTCAGCGGCCCTTGTCCGCCCCGCCACATGCACAGCCCGCCCCTCACGAGACCCCGTCCGCAGAGGTTCAGCCACCCGGCGCCCGTCTCGTTCTCGACGCCCGTGACATCGCCCGGGCCCTGACCCGGATCTCCCACGAGATCCTCGAACGCAACCGCGGCGCCGCCGGCCTGGTGCTGCTCGGGATCCCCACCCGCGGCGTACCGCTGGCCGAGCGGATCGCCGCCCGGATGGCCGCGGTCGAGGGCGTCGAGGTGCCCGTCGGGTCGCTGGACGTGACGATGTACCGCGACGACCTCCGGCTCAAGCCGGCCCGGGCGCTGCTGCCCACGTCGATCCCGCCGGGCGGCATCGACGACAAGACGGTGGTGCTCGTCGACGACGTGCTCTTCTCGGGTCGCACCATCCGCGCCGCGCTGGACGCCATGACCGAGGTCGGCCGACCTCGGGCCGTGCAGCTGGCGGTGCTGGTCGACCGCGGCCATCGCGAGCTGCCGATCCGCGCCGACTTCGTCGGCAAGAACCTGCCGACCTCGCTCGCCGAGCGGGTCAAGGTCAGCCTCGAGGGCTTCGACGATCTCGACGCCGTCTCGATCTCGGGAACCCAGGAGGGAGCACGATGAAGCGGCACCTGTTGAGCGCGGCCGACCTGACCCGTGAGGACGCCGAGCAGGTCCTCAGCACCGCCGCCGAGATGCGGTCGCTCGCGGACCGGCCGATCAAGAAACTGCCGGCCTTGCGCGGGCGCACGGTGGTCAACCTGTTCTTCGAGGACTCCACCCGCACCCGGATCTCGTTCGAGGCGGCCGCCAAGCGGCTCTCGGCCGACGTCATCAACTTCTCGGCCAAGGGGTCGTCGCTGTCGAAGGGCGAGTCGCTCAAGGACACCGCGCTCACGCTCGAGGCGATGGGCGCCGACGCCGTGGTGATCCGCCACGGCGCCAGCGGCGCTCCACACCGGCTGGCCAACTCCGGCTGGGTGCGCTCCTCGGTGGTCAACGCCGGCGACGGCACCCACGAGCACCCCACCCAGGCGCTGCTGGACGCCTTCACCCTGTGGCGGCACCTCGGGCCACGCAACGGCGGGACCCTCGACGGCATGCGGGTCGCGATCGTCGGTGACGTGCTGCACTCGCGGGTGGCCCGCTCCAACTCCCTGCTGCTCCAGACCCTCGGCGCCGAGGTGACGCTGGTGGCGCCGCCCACGCTGCTGCCGGTCGGCGTGGACACCTGGGGCGTGGAGACGTCGTACGACCTCGACGCGGTGGTGCCCAAGGCCGACGCCGTGATGATGCTCCGGGTCCAGCGCGAGCGGATGAACGCCGCGTTCTTCCCGACCGCTCGGGAGTACTCCCGTCGCTACGGCCTCGACGGCCGCCGGATGGCGACCCTGCAGGACCACACGATCGTGATGCACCCCGGCCCGATGGTGCGCGGCATGGAGATCACCGCCGACGTCGCCGACTCCTCGCGCTCGGTGATCGTCGAGCAGGTCACCAACGGCGTTGCCGTGCGGATGGCCGTGCTCTACCTGCTGCTCTCGGGGTCGGAAGGCGACGCAGGTTTCGAGACAGGCGCTAGAGCGCCTTCCTCAACCAGAGATTTGGACGAGACCACGGAGATGACCCGATGACGTCGTACCTGTTGCAAGGAGTCGGCATCCTCGGAGCCGAGCCCACCGACCTGCTGATCGAGGACGGGGTTATCGCCGCGATCCGGCCCGCAGGTTTCGAGACAGGCGCTAGCGCGCCTTCCTCAACCAGCGGGACCGGCGGGAGCGGGGTCGAGGTGATCGACGCGGCCGGGATGATCGCGCTGCCCGGCCTGGTGGACCTGCACACCCACCTGCGCGAGCCGGGCCGCGAGGACGCCGAGACCGTCGAGACCGGCACCCACGCCGCGGCGCTGGGCGGCTTCACCGCCGTGCACGCGATGGCCAACACCGAGCCGGTGGCCGACACCGCGGGTGTCGTCGAGCAGGTGTGGCGGCTGGGCCGCGAGGCCGGCTACTGCGACGTGCACCCCGTCGGCGCGGTCACCGTCGGCCTCGCCGGCGAGCGGCTGGCCGAGCTCGGGGCGATGGCCGACTCGGCCGCGCGCGTGCGGGTCTTCTCCGACGACGGCAAGTGCGTCAGCGACCCGCTGCTGATGCGCCGCGCGCTGGAGTACGTCAAGGCCTTCGACGGCGTGATCGCCCAGCACGCCCAGGACCCGCGGCTGACCGAGGACGCCCAGATGAACGAGGGCGAGCTCTCCGGTCGGCTCGGCCTTGCCGGCTGGCCCGCCGTGGCCGAGGAGGCGATCATCGCCCGCGACTGCCTGCTGGCCGCCCACGTCGGCTCGCGACTGCACGTGTGCCACGTCTCCACGGCCGGGTCGGTGGACATCATCCGGCAGGCCAAGGAGCGCGGTTGGAACGTGACCGCCGAGGTCACCCCCCACCACCTGCTGCTCACCGACGAGCTGGCCGCGACCTATGACCCGGTCTACAAGGTGAACCCGCCGCTGCGCTCCGCTGCCGACGTCGAGGCGCTGCGGGCGGCGCTGGCCGACGGCACCATCGACATCGTGGCCACGGACCACGCGCCGCACCCGCACGAGGACAAGGACTGCGAGTGGGCGGCCGCCGCCTTCGGCATGCTCGGGCTCGAGACAGCCCTCTCGATCGTGCAGCAGACGATGGTCGACCCCGGCCTGCTCGACTGGGCGGGCGTCGCCGACCGGATGTCGACCGCCCCGGCCCGCATCGGTCGGCTGGCCGACCACGGGCGCGCGCTGGAGGAGGGGGCACCCGCCAACCTGGTGCTCTACGACCCCGGCGCAACGCGGGTGGTCGACCCGGCCGAGACGGCCTCGCTCTCGCGCAACACGCCGTACGCCGGCCGCGAGCTGCCCGGCCGGGTCGTCGCGACCTTCCTGCGGGGGCGACCCACGGTGCTGGACGGAAAGCTGGCCTAGGACACCGCTGGTTGAGGAGGGCCGCCTCGCGGCCCGTCTCGAAACCTTCCAAGTGGACCGGAGGTTTCGAGACAGGCGGTACTTGCCCTGAGGAGCCGAGGGACGAGGCGTCTCGAAGGGTCGCGCCTTCCTCAACCACCGGCAGGCCGCGCGGTGGCCTAGGGTCGCAAGCGTGGGCGACTTCTCGGACTGGCTGCTGACCCGCGCGGAGCGCGGCAACGACCAGACCCGCATCGACGACGCGCATCCCGACCGCGCGTGGTCGGAGGGCAACCTGGTGCGGCCGCTGATCCACGGGGTCACTTACTTCCGGGAGCTCCACGAGCGGGTCGAGGCAACCCGCGAGGGCGACCTGATCTTCTTCACCGACTGGCAGGGCGACGCCGACGAGCTTCTGATCGGCGGCGACCCCGACAGCGCCGTGGTCGACGTACTGGCCCGCGCCGACGAACGCGGCGTCGACGTGCGCGGCCTGATCTGGCGCTCCCACATGGACAAGATCGGCTTCTTCGCGCGTCAGAACCGCACGCTCGGCGAGCAGCTCCAGGACCGCGGCGCCGAGGCGCTGCTCGACATGCGGGTGCGCAACGGCGGCTCGCACCACCAGAAGTTCGTGGTCATCCGGCACCGCGACGACGCCACCCGAGACGTCGCGTTCGTCGGTGGGATCGACCTGGCCCACAGCCGGCGAGACGACGAGCGCCACCTCGGCGACCCGCAAGCCCAGCCGCTGGCGGCGGAGTACGGCGAGCACCCGCCCTGGCACGACGTGCAGGTCGCCATCCAGGGACCCGCCGTGCATGACGTGGAGACGGTGTTCCGCGAGCGCTGGGAGGACCCCAACCCGCTGAGCCGCAACCCGATCCACTGGTTCAACGACAAGATCCGTCGGCTCGACCTGACGCCGGACCCGCTGCCAGCCCAAGCCGCACCTCCGCCACCGGTCGAGGGCGGCACCCACGTCGTCCAGCTGTTGCGGACCTATCCCGATCTCCGGATGGGGCTCGACTACCCGTTCGCCAACGGCGGCGAGCGCAGCGTCGCCCGCGGCTACAGCAAGGCCATCAAGCGGGCCAGCTCGATCATCTACGTCGAGGACCAGTACTACTGGGGGCACAAGGTCGCCGACCCGTTCGTGACCGCACTGCGCGAGCACCCCGACCTGCACGTGGTCGTCGTGCTGCCGGTGGTGCCGGACCTCGAGGGTGGGTCGCGCCAGGCCCAGCTCCTCGGCCGCGAGTACTCCCTTCGCGAGCTCATCAAGACCGCGCCCGACCGGGTGGCCGCGTTCGGCATCGAGAACGACGCCGGGACGCCCGTCTACGTGCACGCCAAGGTCTGCATCATGGACGACGTGTGGGCCAGCGTCGGCTCCGACAACTTCAACCGACGCTCGTGGACCCACGACTCGGAGCTCTCCGCGGTCGTCGTGGATCGCGAGGGCGGCGACCACAGCGCGTACGCCCGCCGGCTGAGGTTGCGACTGATGGCCGAGCACCTCGGGCGGCTCGGGGACGTCGACGAAGACCCTGACCACGGCAACGACAACCTGCTCGACGTGATGGCCGACTGCGTCGACGCAGCGGGCGCGTTCGCGGCGTTCCGGGAGTGTGCCACCGCCTTGGACGACTGGCACTCCGGTGGTCGACGCGGTCCGCGCCCTCCCGGCAGGCTCCGGTGGTTGCACGTCCCCGATGTGAGCGCGCCGACCCGGTGGTGGGCGCGGGTGCCGTTGCGCACCGTGCACGACCCGGACGGCCGACCGCGCGCCCTGCGCGGGACCAGCGAGTTCTGAGCTCCGCGTCGAGGGACCCTCGCACGCGGTTGGGTTCAGGCCGTAGCGTGGCCAGGTCGGCGCGGGGAGAGGGTCCCCGCCCAGGAGCCGGGGGGATCCCTTGACCACACGCAGGACTCTGACCATCGCTGTCGCGGTCGCCGCCTGCGCGGCGCTCATGATCGCGCCCGCCACCAGCGCCAAGCCCGGCGGGGCGCCGACGACCGGCAGCGCCCAGATCTTCATGGTCAACCCGGTGCAGTCCAGCAACCTCCAGAATCTCACCGACCAGAACGACTCGGCCTCAGCCGTGCCGACCAATCAGTACGCCATCGCGCCGCTGCGCAACCTCGACGGCTCCGGCTACCTGCGTGGCAAGTGGGCCGTCGTGCAGTCCTCCACCGGCACCCCGGCGTACTCCGCCACCTCGACCTACGTCTATGACCGGCACCAGGACCAGTTCGAGCAGGTGATGGGCTACTTCTGGGTCAACCAGGCCCAGGAGTACCTCCAGTCACTGGGCTTCGGCTCGACCCTGCCGCCCGTGCTCAAGCAGCCCTTCTCGGTCAAGATCAACCAGTACGGCGGCGACAACAGCTACGAGACCTCCAAGCCGTTCCGGATCCGCCTCGGGAAGGGCGGCGTCGACGACGCCGAGGACGCCGAGGTGATCGTCCACGAGTACGGTCACGCCGTGCAGCAGTCGCAGCGGCCCGGCTTCGGCAGCACGCTCGACGCGGGCTCGATCGGCGAGGCCTTCGGCGACTACCTCGCCGTCTCGGTCGGGCCTGGCGGCCGCGCAGCAGTACGGCTGGCCGGTCGCGGCCGAGCAGGCCTGCCCGATGGACTGGGACTCCACGTCCTACACCAACGCTCCGCACTGCATCCGCCGCTTCGACACCAACCTGACCGTGGCTACCCGCGGCAACGAGGTGCACTTCGACGGCCAGATCTGGGCACAGGCGCTCTGGGAGATCCGCCAGGGCTACGTCGCGATGGGCAAGACCACCAAGGCCTGGGACACCACCCTGATCGACTCGCAGTTCGGCTACGCGCCCGACACGTCGTTCTCGGCCGCGGCCAAGAAGACCTACCTGAAGGCGAAGTCGCGCGACGGCCAGCCCGCCGCCGACCTCGTCAGGGCCCGGTTCGACGCCCGCGGGATCACTTTCACTCTCTGATCCGGTCAGGCCTTGTGGGCGGTGACGAGCAGGTACTCCCACTCCATGGTCCGGGTGTCGGCGTCGAGGTGGCGGGCGGCCAGGTCGAGCAGGTCCTGGTCGAGCGCGGCCACCTTGTCGGCGTCGTCGGCGATGAACTTGTACGCCGCGATGGTCGGGCCGTAGCACGCCTTGAAGAAGTCGCGGAAGCTCGCCGCATCGGGGAACCGGTCCACGGTGAGCGAGCGGCGCTCGGTCCGCAGGTCGGTGACCCGGTCGCCGAGCAGCTCGGTGACGTGCTCGGGACTGCCCCACAGCGGCGGCGGCTGTACGCCGGCCGGGGGCGGCGCGACGTACGGCTTCATGGTGGCGAACAGCCGACCGATGAAGCCCTCCGGCGTCCAGCTGATCAGCCCGATGGTCCCGCCGGGGCGACACACCCGCACCAGCTCGTCGGCCGCGGCCTGGTGGTGCGGCGCGAACATCACGCCGACGACCGAGATGACGGCGTCGAACTCGTCGTCGGCGTACGGCAGCGCCTCGGCGTCGGCCTGCTCCCACGCGAGGTCGAGGCCTTCGACAGCGGCGGCCGCGCGGCCGACGTCGAGCAGCTCCGGTGTCAGGTCCGAGGCCACCACCTCGGCGCCGGTGCGGGCGGCGGGAATGGCGGCGTTGCCGGAGCCGGCGGCCACGTCGAGGACGCGCTGGCCGGCGGCGATCCCGGCCGCCTCCACGATCACCGGGCCGAGAGCCGCGATGACTTCGGTCGCCACGGCGGGGTAGTCACCGAGCGCCCACATGGCGCGGTGCTTGGCCTTGAGGGCCTGGTCGGCGGCGGGGTCGGCCTGGGTCTGAGTCACGGGATCCTCCTGGTCGTTGAGCGTGACCCGACGCTAGGACCGCGAGACCGGGAGCACTACCGGAGAACTACTGGGTTGTGCCCGCAGTCATCCGCCGAACCGCCTCGGCGCGGGTCCGGCAGCCGAGCTTGGCCATCGCGTTGCGCACGTGCATCTCCACGGTGCGCACGCTCAGGAACAGGCGGGCGGCGATCTCGCGGTTGGTCAGGCCCTCGCCGACCAGGTGCAGCACCTGGTCCTCCCTGGTCGTCAGCCCGCTGTCCCCGCCGGTTGACGTGCCCGCGCCGAGTCGTTCCAGGTCGGCCGCGATCGGGTCGACCAGCAGCCGGGCCTTGAGCCGCCGGGCGGTCTGGTGGGCCTCGCGCAGCAGCGCCACCCCCTCGTCGTACGACGCCGGGCCGCTCGCCGCCAGGGCCAGCCCCGTCCGGTGCCGCACCAGGGTGTCGGCCACGGGCACGTCGAGGCCATCGAGCAGGTCCACCGCCCGCTGCAGGTGGGGCAGCGCCTCGGTCGTGTCGCCGTCGGCGAGCGCGGTGACGCCAAGGGCGTAGGCGAACGTGAGCCGTGGCTCGGGCTGGCCGCTGCCGGCTCCCGCCTCCGCCAGCAGGGCGGTCGCCGCACCCAGGTCGGCGCGCAGGCCCAGACGTGCGAAGAGGTTGACCGCGTGCTGCAGCACCGGCACGCTGTAGTGCCGCTCTTCCGTCGCCCGGCAGCGGTCCACCACGAACCGGTAGCCGGCCACGGCCCGGTCGTCCCGGCCGGCTTGCTCGTCCAGCAGGGCCAGGCCCCAGGACGACAACAGCTCGCAGGGCACCAGCTCGATGCGCTGGCCCGTGGCCCGGGCGTCGAGCAGGGCGGACCGGGCCGCCCGCGGTCGCCCGCGGAAGGCGTCGACGAGGCCGACGACGGCGGAGGCCGCGGCCCGGGCGTGCGGGATCGACGCGGGGTCGGCGAGCACCTCGGCCGACGCGGCGAGCGCCTGGTCCCACCGGCCGCTCTGGAACATCACCACCGTCGCGCAGGCCCGGCACAGCTGCCCGGCCGTGTCCTGCTCGTGCACGCGGCAGAACTCGTACGCCGACTCGTAGGCCCGGCCGGCCGCGCGGTAGTCGCCGGTGTGCTCGAGGGAGTCGGCCAGCCGCTGGTAGACCTCGGCCGCGGGGCCCGCGAGCCCATGGGTCAGGGCCAGGTCGAGGGCTTCGCGCACCTTTGGAAGTCCCTCTGCCGCGCGGCCCTGGCGGACCAGGGTGTTGCCGCGCAGGCCGCGGATGCGGCAGACCAGGTCGGTCCGGTCGGCGGTCTGGGCGCCCGCCTCGGCCACGTCGAGGAGGTCGAGGGCGGCGCGGAAGCTGGCCGCGGAGCGCAGGTGGGCGGCGACGGCGAGCCGCTCGGCGGCGGCGTCGCCGCGGCGGCCCTGGTCGTCGTACGCCGCGGCGGCGTCCTCGCGGGCCCCCAGGGCCGGCGACCACTGTCCGAGCAGCTCGTGCTGGACCGCGAGCCGGCCCAGCAGACCCGGGTCCGGACGGCCGGCCTGGTCGAGGAGCTCGCGGAGGGAGGCGATGGCCGTCGCGTGGTCACCGGACAGCTCGGCGCAGCGGGCCAGGCGGTCGAGAGCACCGGAGCGTGCGGCCTCGTCCGTGCCGGCCGTCCACTCGTCGAGCGCGGCGGTCAGCAGGCGGGCGGCGTCACGGTAGGCGTGGGCGGTCTCGTGGTCCTCGGCGGCTGCCAGCAGGGCGACCCTGGCCCGGTCACGGTCGTGACCCGCGAGCAGGTGGCGGGCCACCACGGCGGGGGGCCGGCCGGCGTCCTCGAGCACGCGCGCCACGGCGAGGTGCAGCGAGCGCCGACGGGACCAGGGGATGTCCGAGTAGACGGCCTCCTGCACCAGTGCGTGTCGGAAGCTGCGCGCGGGGCCCTCGCCGACGACCAGCAGGCCGCTCTCGTCGAGCGCGTCGGGCCAGCTGCGTGACGTCACCGCCGCCACCATGTCGGCCGTGAACTCCACGCCCGCGACGGCCGCGGCCTCGAGCGCGTGCCGGTCCGGGTCCGGGAGTCCGGCGGCCCGCAGCAGTACGGCGTCGCGGACGGTGTCGGGCAACGGCAGCTCGCGGCCGGTCGCCAGGCCGACCCCGCCAGGATCCGGGACCAGGGCACCGGCCTGGTCGAGCGCGGCCAGCAGCTCCTCGACGAAGAACGGCACTCCCTCCGTGCGCTCCGACACCGCAGTGAGCAGCGCCGGGGAGGGCGGACCGTCCAGCAGAGACTCGACCAGCAGCGCGAGGCCGGCCGGGCCGAGCGGCGCCAGGTCGATCTCCGCCAGCTGCTTGCGGCGCCGCAGCTCGGCTCGCACGCGGCGCAGATGGTGGTCGCGAGGGAGCTCGTCGCTGCGGTAGGTGGCCACCAGGGCCACCGCGTCCCCGGCCAGCGCGTCGACCAGACCCGGCAGCAGGTCGAGGGAGGCGTCGTCGGCCCAGTGCAGGTCCTCGAGGAGCACCACCCCCGGCCCACCGTGGATCAGCACCGCGGCCCGGATGTCGGCGACGGTCAGACCGGCGTCCGGTGGCGTCGCAGACGCGAGGAGGGGAGCAAGCAGACCGTAGGGCGTCGGCGCCCACGGGGTCGCGGCCGCCCGCAGCACGAACCAGGCGTCCGCCAGTGCCGCGCCGACCAGGGCCGTCTTGCCGACCCCGGCCTCACCGGTGACGAACAGCGCCGGAGGCGCCTCCTTGTCGCCACCGGGGGCCGTCCGCCGGGCCAGCCAGTCGCGCACCTCGCGCAGCGCCGAGTCACGACCGACCAGGGGGGCTGTCACTTCCCCAGCATCGTCCATCGATGCAAGCGCTGGAAGGGGCGCGCCTACCCGGGGAGCACCCGCTAACGTGCCCGTGTGCCAGCGCATCGGCCGGCCCGGCCGAGGACCATCGTGATCACCGGGGCGACGGCCGGCATCGGGTTGGAGTCGGCCCGTCAGCTCGGCGAGCTGGGGCACCACCTCGTGCTCGTGGGGCGCAGCCCGGACAAGCTCGCGACCGCGGCGGACGCCGTACGACGCTCGGGTGCCGTCGACGTGGACACCCACGTCGCCGACTTCGCCTCGCTCGCGTCGGTCCGGGAGCTGGCCGTCGAGCTGCTCGCGGCCCACGAGACCATCGACGTGCTCGTCGACAACGCCGGCACCGTCCATGCTCGGCGCACGGTCAGCGACGACGACATCGAGGCGACCTTCGCCGTCAACCACCTTGCCGGCTTCCTGCTCACCGAGCTGCTCAAGGACCGGATCGTCGCCAGCGCGCCGGCCCGGATCGTGATCACGGCGTCGGTCGGGCACTACCGGGGCACGATGGACCTCGACGACCCGGGCTTCGAGCGCGGCTACTCGATCATGCGCGCCTACTCGCGATCCAAGCTGGCCAACGTGCTCTATGCCCGCAGCCTGGCCGCCGAGCTGGTTGGCACCGGCGTCACCGTCAACGCCGTGCACCCGGGCGGCGTGGCCACCGGCATCTGGTCGGGCGCGCCATGGTTCGCCCGCCCGTTCGTGGCGCTCGCCAAACGCCGGATGATCTCGCCCGAGGAGGGCGGCCGCCCCCTGACTCATCTGGCCGTCTCGCCCGAGGTCGACGGCGCCACGGGCGGCTACTACGACCGGTTCCGGCTCGCCACCCCCTCCGAGCTCGCCCAGGACGACGAGCTGGGGCTGCGGCTGCGGGAGCTCAGCGCCCGGTTGGTGGGTCTCCCGCCGGCGAGATAGTCCCTGACGTTTGGGTTGCTAAATGGAGCCAGAAGCAACCCAAACGTCAGGGACTACCCCAACGACCGACTCGATCAACCGGCGATTTCCGCCAGCAGGCGGCGTACGGCGTCGACGGTGGCGTCCACGTCGGCCTCGGTCGTCGACCAGTCGGAGACCGCGCACCGCAGCACTCCGCGGCCCTGCCAGGTGGCCGGAGTGAGCACGGCGGTGCCGTCGGCCAGGAGCCGGCGGCCGACGTCGGCGGTGCGTGCGTCGTCGCCGAAGGCGACCATCACCTGGGTGAAGACGACGTCGTTGAGGACCTCGACCCCATCGACGTGCCGCAGCCCGTCGGCCATCCGGGCGGCTCGCGCGCAGAGGCGGTCGACCAGTTCGGCGAGCCCGTCACGACCCAGGCTGCGCAGCGCCGCCCAGACGGTGAAGCCGCGGCCCCGACGCGAGAACTCGGGCACCCGCTCCATCGGGTCGCCCGCGCCGCCGATCAGGTAGTCGGCCTCGACGCCGAAGCCCGCCACCAAGGCTGCCGGGTCGCGCACGAGCGCGAGTCCGCAGTCGTAGGGAACGTTGAGCGTCTTGTGGGCGTCGGTGGCCCAGGAGTCGGCGGCTGCCATCCCGGCGGTGAGGTGCCGGTACGCCGGGGACGCGGCCGCCCACAGCCCGAACGCGCCGTCGACGTGCACCCACGCACCATGCGCCCGGGCCAGAGGGATCGCGGCTTCGAACGGGTCGAAGGCACCGGTGTGCACCTCGCCCGCCTGGAGACACACGATCGTCGGCCCGTCGACGTGGTCGAGCGAGCGCGCCAGCGCGTCGCTGGAGATGCGGCCCTGGTCGTCGGTGTCGACCTCGACCACGGCGTCCTGGCCGATCCCGAGGTAGCGCACGGCGCGGTCGATGGTGTCGTGCCGCGATCGGCCGACCACCACGGTGATCCGCGGCGCGTCGAAGAGGCCGCTCGTGGCGACGTTCCACCCAGCCCGGGTGAGTACGTCGTGCCGTGCGGCGGAGAGGCACGTGTAGTTGGCCATCATCCCGCCGGTGACGAAGCCCACCGCCGTGCCCGCGGGCAGACCCAGCGCCTCGAGGATCCAGCGCCCGGCCACCACCTCGGCCGCCGCGGCCGCCGGCGTCGTGGCGCTCAGGCCGGCGTTCTGGTCCCACACGCTGGTCAGCCAGTCGGCGCCCAGCGCGGCGGGGAGGGTGCCGCCGAAGACGAACCCGAAGAACCGTCCACCCGAGCTGGCCACGAGTCCGGGGTCGGCCGCCGCGGCCAGGTCGTCGATCACGACGGCCGGGTCCTGACCGGTGGCGGGCAGCTGGCCGCCGAGCCTCTCGAGCATCTCCTCGAACGTCGCCCGCGGCCACACCGGCCGCGCGTCGAGGCCGTGGAGGTACGTCGCCGCGTGCTCGTGGGCGCGCATCAGGGGAGCCGACCAATCGTCCATGCGGGGACGATAGACCCGGTTCGGGACGCGCGTGGTCGGGGTCGGGAGCGGCAGCCGCGCGCTGATAGGGTCGGCCCCGATCGACTTCCTTTAACGATCCGTCCCGTGAGGCGGAGAAGGAGAGACGGCGTGGCAGACCCTGCCCCCAGATCGGCGGCGATCCTCGTCCTCGAGGACGGCCGCACCTTCCGCGGCGACTCCTACGGCGCGCCCGGTGAGACCTTCGGCGAGGCGGTCTTCGCCACCGGGATGAGCGGCTACCAGGAGACGCTGACCGATCCGTCGTACCACCGCCAGGTCGTGGTGATGACCTCTCCCCACATCGGCAACACCGGCATGAACGACGAGGACCCGGAGTCCTCCCGCATCTGGGTGGCCGGCTACGTCGTGCGCGACCCGGCCCGCCGGGCGTCGAGCTGGCGGTCGCGGCGCTCGCTCGACGACGCACTCCGCGACCAGGGCGTCGTCGGCATCTCCGGCATCGACACCCGCGCCCTCACCCGGCACCTGCGCGACCGCGGCGCGATGCGGGTCGGCATCTCGTCGACCGAGTCCTCGGCCGAGGCGCTCCTCGAGCGGGTCCGCGCCGCCGACTCCATGACCGGCGCGAACCTCTCCGCCGAGGTGAGCACAGCAGAGACGTACGTCGTCCCGGCCGAGGGCGAGCGGCGGTTCACCGTCGCGGCCCTCGACCTCGGCATCAAGGCCAACACCCCGCGGATGATGGCCGCGCGCGGCATCGAGGTGCACGTGCTCCCGGCCACCGCCACCCTCGAAGATGTGCTGGCTGTGCAGCCGGACGGGTTGTTCTTCTCCAACGGCCCGGGTGACCCGGCCGCCACGACCGGCCAGATCGCGTTGCTGCAGGGCGCCCTGTCAGCGGGACTGCCGTACTTCGGGATCTGCTTCGGCAACCAGCTCTTCGGCCGCGCGTTGGGCTTCGGCACCTACAAGCTGACCTACGGCCACCGCGGCATCAACCAGCCGGTCATGGACCGCACGACCGGCAAGGTCGAGGTGACCGCCCACAACCACGGCTTCGCCGTCGACGCGCCGCTGGAGGGCTCGACCAGCACGCCCTACGGCGAGGCCACGGTCTCCCACGTCAACCTCAACGACGACGTGGTCGAGGGCCTCGAGCTCCGCGACGCCGAGGGCCGGCTGACGGCGTTCTCGGTGCAGTACCACCCGGAGGCCGCCGCCGGCCCGCACGACGCGGCGTACCTCTTCGACCGGTTCGTCTCGTTGGTCGAGGAGGCGCGTCAGCGCCGTCACGAGACCACCGCTGGTTTCGTGACAGGCGCTAGAGCGCGCGCTTCCTCAACCAGCGGTGAGGCGAGCGCGCCTTCCTCAACCACCGGTGGAGAGGACGCCTGATGCCCAAGCGCAGCGACATCACCAGCGTCCTGGTCATCGGGTCCGGGCCGATCGTGATCGGGCAGGCGTGCGAGTTCGACTACTCCGGCACCCAGGCCTGCCGGGTGCTCAAGGCCGAGGGCCTGCGCGTGATCCTGGTCAACTCCAACCCGGCCACGATCATGACCGACCCCGAGTTCGCCGACGCCACCTACGTCGAGCCGATCACGCCGGAGTTCGTCGAGCTGGTCATCGCCAAGGAGCGCCCCGACGCGCTGCTCGCGACGCTGGGCGGGCAGACCGCGCTCAACTGCGCGATGGCACTGGCCGCGGCCGGTGTCCTGGAGAGGTACGGCGTCGAGCTGATCGGCGCGTCCATCGAGGCGATCAACCGTGGCGAGAACCGCCAGGAGTTCAAGCAGATCGTCGAAGGCCTCGGCGGCGAGGTGGCCGAGTCGGTGATCTGCCACTCCCTCGACGACTGCCTCGGCGCGGCCGAGCAGCTCGGCTACCCGATGGTGGTGCGCCCGTCGTTCACGATGGGCGGCGTCGGCTCGGGGATGGCGTACGACGAGGACGACCTGCGTCGCATCGCCGGCGCCGGCCTGGCCGCCAGCCCGACCACCGAGGTGCTCCTGGAGGAGTCGATCATCGGCTGGAAGGAGTACGAGCTCGAGGTCATGCGCGACACCAAGGACAACGTGGTGATCGTCTGCTCGATCGAGAACCTCGACCCGATGGGCGTGCACACCGGTGACTCGATCACGGTGGCGCCGGCGATGACGCTGACGGACCGCGAGTACCAGCACCTGCGCGACCTCGCCATCGGCATCATCCGGGCGGTCGGCGTCGACACGGGCGGCTGCAACATCCAGTACGCCGTCAACCCGGCCGACGGCCGCGTCGTGGTCATCGAGATGAACCCGCGCGTCTCCCGCTCCAGCGCGCTGGCGTCCAAGGCCACCGGGTTCCCGATCGCCAAGATCGCGGCCAAGGTGGCGATCGGCTACACCCTCGACGAGATCCCCAACGACATCACCACCCGGCCCGACGGGCAGAGCACCCCGGCCAGCTTCGAGCCGGCGCTCGACTACGTCGTGGTCAAGGTGCCACGGTTCGCCTTCGAGAAGTTCCCGGCCGCCGATCCGACGTTGACCACCCACATGAAGTCGGTCGGCGAGGCGATGGCGATCGGCCGCAACTTCACCGAGGCGCTGCAGAAGGCCCTGCGCTCCCTGGAGAGCAAGGACGCGCCGTTCGACTGGCACCAGGAGTGGGTCGAGCTCGACAAGGCCGCCCTGCTCGACAAGGCGCGGGTGCCCCACGACGGACGGCTCAAGGACGTCATGGACGCGATCCGGGCCGGCGCCACGGCCGACGAGGTCTTCGACGCCACCAAGATCGACCCGTGGTTCGTCGACCAGCTGATCCTCATCAACGAGGTCGCCGCCGAGGTGACGGCGGCCCCCGAGCTGACGCCACAGCTGCTCCGGCTGGCCAAGCGGCACGGCTTCTCCGACGACCAGATCGGCAAGATCCGGGGGATGAGCTCCGACGTCGTCCGTGGCGTCCGGCACGCGCTCGGCATCCGGCCGGTCTACAAGACCGTCGACACCTGCGCGGCCGAGTTCGCCGCTGCCACGCCCTACTACTACTCCTCCTACGACGAGGAGAGCGAGGTGCTGCCGCGGGAGAAGCCGGCGGTGATCATCCTGGGCAGCGGCCCCAACCGGATCGGCCAGGGCATCGAGTTCGACTACTCCTGCGTGCACGCGTCGCTGGCGCTCGGCTCCGCCGACGGCGGCGCCGGCTACGAGACGATCATGGTCAACTGCAACCCCGAGACGGTCTCCACCGACTACGACACCTCCGACCGGCTCTACTTCGAGCCGCTGACGCTGGAGGACGTGCTCGAGATCGTGCACGCCGAGCGGCGAGCCGGCCCGATCGCCGGCGTGATCTGTCAGCTCGGCGGGCAGACCCCGCTGGGCCTCGCGCAGGGCCTGGCCGACAACGGCGTCCCGATCGTCGGCACCAGCCCTGCCGCGATCCACCTGGCCGAGGAGCGCGGCGCCTTCGGACGGGTGCTGGCCGAGGCGGGCCTGCCGTCGCCCAAGCACGGCATGGCGTCGTCGTACGACGAGGCCGCGACGATCGCCGCCGAGATCGGCTATCCGGTCCTGGTCCGGCCGTCCTACGTGCTGGGCGGGCGGGGCATGGAGATCGTCTACGACGACGAGACGCTCGAGGGCTACATCGCCCGGGCCACGTCGATCAGCCCCGAGCACCCGGTGCTGGTCGACCGGTTCATCGACGACGCCGTCGAGATCGACGTGGACGCCATCTTCGACGGCGACGAGCTGTTCCTCGGCGGCGTGATGGAGCACATCGAGGAGGCCGGCATCCACTCCGGCGACTCGGCCTGCGCGCTGCCGCCGATCACGCTCGGCGCCCGGGAGATCCAGCGCATCCGCGAGGCCACCGAGGCGATCGCCCGCGGGGTGGGCGTGCTCGGGCTGATCAACATCCAGTTCGCGCTGGGCTCCGACGTCCTCTACGTGCTGGAGGCCAACCCGCGTGCCTCGCGCACGGTGCCGTTCGTCTCCAAGGCGACCGGCACGCCGCTGGCCAAGGCCGCGGCCCGGGTGATGCTCGGCGACTCGATCAAGACGCTGCGCGCCGAGGGGCTGCTGCCCGCGAGCGGCGACGGGGGCAACCTGCCGCCCGACTCGCCGATCGCGGTCAAGGAGGCCGTGATGCCGTTCAACCGGTTCCGCCGCACCGACGGCAGAGGTGTCGACACGGTCCTCGGTCCCGAGATGAAGTCGACCGGCGAGGTGATGGGCCTCGACGCCGACTTCGGCTCGGCCTTCAGCAAGGCCCAGACCGCCGCCTTCGGCTCGCTGCCCACCAGCGGACGGGTGTTCGTGTCGATGGCCAACCGCGACAAGCGGTCGATGATCTTCCCCGTCAAGGTGCTGGCCGACCTCGGCTTCGAGATCCTGGCCACCCAGGGGACCGCCGAGGTGCTGCGCCGCAACGGCGTGCAGGCCACGATCGTGCGCAAGCACTTCGACGGGCCGGGACCCAACGGCGAGCCAACCACGGTGCAGATGATCAACGCCGGCGAGATCGACCTGGTCATCAACACCCCGCACGGCTCGTCGGGGGCCGGCGCCTCGGTCCGCGTCGACGGCTACGAGATCCGCACCGCCTCGGTCGGCGCCGACATCCCGTGCATCACCACCGTCCAAGGTCTCGGCGCGGCCGTCCAGGGCATCGAGGCGCGGATCCGCGGCGACATCGGCGTCCGCTCGCTGCAGGACTGGGCCCGGAGCCTGGGCCGATGATGGGCCGATGAGGAGACGGGGCCGGTGACGGCGTACGACGTCGTCTTCGACCGCATCCTGACTCACGTCGACCCCGAGCGCGCCCACCGCATCGGGTTCGCCGGCATCCGCGCCGCCCGGCCGCTGCGTCGACGGAGGACGCCCACCCGCCCGGTGCACGCCATGGGACTGACGTTTCCCTCCGCCCTGGGGCTGGCGGCCGGCTTCGACAAGAACGCCGTGGGCATCGGCGCGCTGGCCGCACTGGGCTTCGGGCACGTCGAGGTGGGCACCGTCACGGGCGAGCCGCAGCCCGGCAACCCGCGGCCACGACTGTTCCGGCTGCCGGCCGACCGGGCCGTGGTCAACCGGATGGGCTTCAACAACGACGGCGCCGAGGCGGTGGCCCGACGGCTCGCCCATCGGCGATCCCCCGGCGTCTTGCCCGGCGTCGTGCTCGGCGTCAACATCGGCAAGACCAAGGTGGTGCCCGAGGACGACCAGGCCGCGGTCGTCGCCGACTACACCAAGTCGGCCCGCCTGCTCGCCCCGCACGCCGACTATCTCGTGGTCAACGTCAGCTCGCCGAACACTCCGGGGCTGCGCAGCCTCCAGGCGGTCGACCGGCTGGCGCCGCTCCTGGACGCCGTACGACAGGTGGCCGACGACAGCGCCGACCGGCACGTGCCACTGCTGGTCAAGATCGCCCCGGACCTGGCCGACGACGACGTCGCCGAGGTCGCCGACCTGGCCCTGGCGCAGTCGCTCGACGGCATCATCGCCACCAACACCACCGTCTCGCGCGACGGCCTGCGCACGCCGGCAGCCGAGGTCGAGGCCCTCGGGCCCGGCGGCCTCTCCGGCCCGCCGCTGGCCGCCCGGTCCCTCGAGGTGCTGCACCTGCTCAAGAAGTCGGTCGGCGACGCGCTGACCCTGGTCTCCGTCGGCGGGATCAGCACCGCCGAGGACGCCCGGGAGCGACTCGACGCGGGGGCCACGCTCGTCCAGGCCTACACGGGCTTCGTCTACGGCGGGCCGCGCTGGCCGCGGCGCATCCTCGACGGGATCGCCGAGGGGTGACCACACCGGTCCACGTCACCGGCGAGGTGCTCGCGAGCCGCAAGGCCGGCGCCTACCGGTTGCTGACGCTGGTCGCGCCGGGCGTGGCCGAGCGGTTCCGGCCCGGGACCTTCGTGGCCTTGTCGGTGGGGGAGTCGCTGCTGGGCCGCCGAGCCTTCTGGGTGCACCGCGTCAAGGCGACCGGCGGCTACGGCACCACGCTGGACATCGTCGTCTCACCGGTGGGTCCCGGCACCCGCTGGCTGGCGGCCCTGCCGCCGGGGTCCCGGGTCGAGGTGACCGGCCCCCTCGGGCGACCGTTCGCCCTCCCCAAGGAGCCCGCGCGCTGCCTGCTCATCGGCGAGGCGTACGCCGCCGCACCCCTGTTCCCCCTGGCGGAGCGGCTCCGCGAGCGCGAGTGCCCGACCACGCTGGTCATCGGCGCCGCCGACGAGGCCCACCTGCTCAACGCCCTCGAGGCGCGCCGTTCAGCGGGCAGCGTGACCGTGGTGACCGCCGACGGCTCGGTGGGAGAACGCGGCGACCTGGCTGAGGTCGCCGCCCGGTTCGTCGGGGAGGCCGACGTGGTCTACGCCGCGGGGTCCGTGCCGCTGCTGGGCCGGGTCGCACGGGCCGCCGAGGACCACCAGGTGTGGAGCCAGCTCGCGCTGGAGCGGCCGCTGACCTGCGCCACCGGGCTGTGCCAGGGCTGTCCCGTCCCCGTCGCCGGCGACGACGGCTGCGACCACACCGTCCGGGCATGCGTCGACGGGCCGGTCTTCCGCGGCGACCGGGTCCTCTGGGAGGAGCTGTGATCTCCGGATGACGACGACCCTCGCCGGCCTCGACCTCGCCTGCCCCGTCATGGTCGCGGCCGGCTGCGGAGGCACCGGCCGCGAGCTGGCGCCGTACCTCTCGCTGGCCGACCTCGGCGCCTTCGTCACGCGGTCGATCACCGTGACGGCCCGACCGGGCAACCCCGGCCGCCGGATCGTCGAGACGCCCAGCGGCCTGATCAACGCGATCGGGTTCCAGAACCCCGGCATCGACGCGTTCCTGGCCGACGAGCTGCCCTGGCTGGTCGACCAGGGCGTGCGGGTCGTGGTCAGCGTGGCGGGCAGCTCGCTGGGCGACTACGCCGAGATCGCCCGTCGCGTGGGCCGCGCGCCCGGTATCGCGGCCGTCGAGGTCAACGTCTCGGCCCCCGACGCCGGCGGCTCGGGTGTCTTCGACGTCCGCGAGCCGTTCCACGCGGCCGGCGCGGTGTCCGCCGTACGCCGCGAGCTGCCGCGCGACGTGCCAGTGCTCGCCAAGCTGCGCTCCGACCTGGTGCGCGTCGTCGAGAGCGCCCGCACGGCGCTCGACGCAGGGGCTGCCGCCGTCGTGATCGGCAACGCGCTGCCCGCCGGGATGCCCGACGGCCGGGCGGGCGGGCTCAGCGGGCCGGCCATCCGCCCGCTCGCGCTGCGCTGCGTGGCCGAGGTGGTCGCCTACCTGCCCGACGCGGAGGTGGTCGGTGCCGGGGGAGTCGGGTCAGCCGAGGACGCCCGCGCTTTCCTCGACGCCGGTGCCCGGGCGGTACAGGTCGGCACGGCGCTCCTGCACGACCCCACCACCGCTGCGAGAATGATCCTCGACCTCCAAGGAGAGCAATGACGTTCGGCCGTTCATTTGGTTGGCGGGTGCACGCCGCAGTCCGCGAGCGCGGGCCGCTGTGCGCCGGCATCGACCCGCACGCAACCCTCCTCCACGAGTGGGGCCTCGACGACACGGTCGCCGGGCTCGAGCGGTTCGCGCTCGGCGCCGTCGAAGCGTTGGCGCCCGAGGTCGCCGTGGTCAAGCCGCAGTCGGCGTTCTACGAGCGATTCGGCAGCCGGGGCGTGGCCGTCCTCGAGCGGGTCATCGCCACCGCCCGCGAGCTCGGCGCGCTGGTGCTGCTCGACGTCAAGCGCGGCGACATCGGTTCCACCAGCCAGGCCTACGCCGACGCCTATCTCGACCCGGCCAGCCCGCTCGCCGCCGACGCGATCACGGTCAGCCCGTTCCTCGGCTTCGGCTCGCTGGAGCCTTTCGTCGACACGGCCCGCAAGCACGACGCCGGCCTGTTCGTGCTGGCGCGCACCTCCAACAAGGAGGGGCCCGAGGTCCAGGCGGCCCTGTCGGGTGACCGCACCGTGGCCGCCACGATCCTCGACCAGCTGCGCGCGCTCAACGCCGGCGCCCAACCGCTGGGCTCCTTCGGCGCGGTCGTCGGCGCCACCGTCGGCGACACCGGCGACGACTTCTCGATCAACGGCCCGATCCTGGCTCCCGGCTTCGGCGCCCAGGGCGGCACCGCCGCCGAGCTGCCGCGGATCTTCGGTGCCGCGCTCGCAAACGTGCTGCCCAGCTCCTCGCGCGAGCTGCTGCTCGCCGGCCCCGACGCCGAGCGGATGCGCGAGGCCGCACGTCGCACCAACGACGACCTCCGGGCCGTCGTCGGATGATGGTGCGGCGGTGAGTCAGGGTCGGTCCTGCCCGGGCAGCGGTGACTGAGTGTCGGTCCGACGCATCGAAACCGACCCTGACGCACCGCCGCCGCGCCCAGACCGACCCTCACGCACCGCCCATCGGCTGGGCGCGCTGCTGCTCTTCCTGGCGTTGGCACCCGGGCTGAACGCCTGCGGCCAGGACTACTGCGACAGCGTTGCCGACCACCAGGCCGAGCTGACCGACCTCACCGCGTCCGGATCCGCAGCCGCACTGTTGTCGGCGTTGCCCGTCTTCGAGGACCTGGCCGACGATGCGCCCGACGACATCGCCGACGAGTGGCGCACCTTCCTCGATGCGCTGGACGGCCTCGACTCGGCCCTGCGGGACGCCGACGTAGACCCGGCGTCGTACGACCGCAAGAAGCTGCCCGCGGGCCTCACGGACGAGCAGCGCCAGCGCATCGAGGACGCCGCAGTCGCGCTGGCCGACCCTGCCGTGGTCGCGGCTTTCGACGGGGTGCAGCAGCAGGCCAAGGACGTCTGCCACACTCCGCTCACCCTTTGACAGGTGGCCAATCCCGCTCTGTTACTGGGGTTGCGTTGCTGTCGCGTCGGGAACTTGACTAGATTGGCGGCGTTCGTCCGATCACCGAGAGGATGGCTCGTGGCTCTGCCTCCACTGACCCCCGAACAACGGACGGCCGCCCTGCACAAGGCAGCCGCGTCTCGGAGGGAGCGGGCGGAGGTCAAGAACCGGCTGAAGAACTCCGGAGCCTCGATCGCCGACGTGCTCCACGACGGCCAGCGCAACGAGGTGATCGGCAAGATGCGGGTCGTCGACCTGCTCCAGTCGATGCCCGGGCTCGGCAAGGTCCGGGCCCGTCAGGTGATGGAGCGTCTCGGCATCGCCGAGAGCCGCCGGGTGCGGGGCCTCGGCGTCAACCAGGTGGCCGCCCTGGAGCGCGAGTTCGCTCCCGGTGACTGACCCCGAGACGGGGACAGCGACGACCCGGTCCCGGCTGGCCGTGCTGGCCGGCCCGACCGCCGTCGGCAAGGGCACGATCGCCGCCGACGTCCGCGCGCACCACCCCGAGATCTGGATCTCGGTATCGGCGACCACGCGCTCGCCGCGGCCGGGGGAGGTCCACGGGGTGCACTACTGGTTCGTCTCCGACGACGAGTTCGACCGGATGGTGGCCGACGACGAGCTGCTCGAGTGGGCGGTGGTGCACCGGGCCGCCCGTTACGGCACCCCGCGGGCGCCCGTCGAGCAGGCGCTGGCCGAGGGCCGGCCCTCCCTGCTGGAGATCGACCTGCAAGGCGCCCGACAGGTGCGCGAGCGGATGCCCGACGCGCTCTTCGTCTTCCTGATGCCGCCGTCGTGGGACGAGCTGGTCCGCCGGCTGGTCGGTCGCGGCACCGAGAGCGAGGACGAACGGGCCCGTCGGCTGCAGACGGCCCGCGAGGAACTGGCCGCCGAGGCGGAGTTCGACGTGACCATCGTCAACCACGAAGTTCACGATGCGGCCGAGGAGTTGGTAGAGTTGGTCTGCTCGAAGGTCCAGGACTGACCGCGTCCGCGGCTGTTCGAAGAGACCTGACCCCAACCAACTCTGCGAGGCTCCTGCGTGTCTGCACCCGACATCGCCGCCGAGGGCGTGACCAACCCCTCGATCGACGACCTGCTCACCAAGACCGACAGCAAGTACAAGCTGGTCCTCTACAGCGCCAAGCGCGCGCGTCAGATCAACGCCTACTACTCCCAGCTGGGCGAGGGCCTGCTCGAGTACGTCGGCCCGCTGGTCGACACCCACGTCCAGGAGAAGCCGCTCTCGATCGCGCTGCGCGAGATCAACGAGGACCTGCTGACCTGCGAGGACGTCGACCCGGCCGAGCTGGCCGCCGAGGAGGAGGCCCGCAAGGCCGCCGCCCTGGACACCTCGTTCCGCAACGAGTGACCTGCCCGGCGCCATGACGTCCGACCTGACGGCCGAGACCCTCACGGGGTCTCGGCCGCACGTCGTTCTGGGGGTCTCCGGCGGCATTGCCGCCTACAAGGCCTGCGAGCTGCTGCGCCGGTTCACCGAGTCCGGGCACGACGTCACCGTCGTCCCCACCGCAGCCGCGCTGCGGTTCGTGGGCGCCGACACCTGGGCTGCGCTGTCGGGCAAGCCCGTCTCGGCCGAGGTGTGGCACGACGTCCACCAGGTGCCGCACGTGCGGATCGGCCAGTCCGCCGACCTGGTGGTGGTCGCGCCCGCCACCGCCGACCTGCTGGCCAAGGCGGCCCACGGGTTGGCCGACGACCTGCTCACCAACACCCTGCTGACGGCCCGCTGCCCGGTCGTCTTCGCGCCGGCCATGCACACGGAGATGTGGGAGCACCCCGCCACCGCGGCCAACGTGGCCACCCTGCGGGACCGGGGGGCCATCGTCATCGAGCCGGCCGAGGGCCGGCTGACCGGTGCCGACTCCGGCAAGGGCCGGCTGCCCGACCCGCTCGAGATCTTCGAGATCTGCCGTGAGGTGCTGGCCCGCGGTGTGCTCACGCCCGACCTGGCGGGCCGCTCGGTCGTGGTCTCGGCCGGCGGCACCCGCGAGTACCTCGACCCCGTCCGCTTCCTCGGCAACCGGTCGTCGGGCCTCCAGGGCTACGCGCTGGCGCGCGCGGCCGCTGCCCGGGGCGCCGAGGTCACCCTGGTCAGCGCCAACGTCTCCCTGTCGGACCCCGCGGGCGTCAAGGTGGTGCGGGTCGAGACCACCGTCCAGCTGCGCGAGGCCGTGGTGTCGGCCGCGGCCGGGGCCGACGCGGTGGTGATGGCCGCCGCCCCGGCCGACTTCCGCCCCGTCTCCACGAGCGAGTCAAAGATCAAGAAGGCCGCCGACGGGAGCGCGCCGCCGCTCGAGCTGACCCAGAACCCCGACATCCTCCACGAGATCGCGACCGACCGGGTCCGACCCGGGTCCGTGATCGTCGGGTTCGCCGCCGAGACCGGCGACGACACCGGCACGGTGATCGAGCTCGGACGGGCCAAGCTGGCCCGCAAGGGCTGCGACCTGCTGGTGGTCAACGACGTCAGCGGGGGAGCGGTCTTCGGCAGCCCCGACAACCAGGCCGTGATCCTGGCCGCCGACGGCGCCGTGGTCGACGTACCCCTGTCGTCCAAGAGCGCGCTGGCGCACGTGATCTGGGACCAGGTCGCCGCCCGGCTGTCCTGAGCCCCTTCCGGCAGGCGGACGGAAGTCCCGGATGCCGGTCATCGCCGTTCCGGCGGATATGGTTTCGCCCGACGAACCCGACATTCCAGGAGTGCACACACCGTGGCCGGACGCCTTTTCACCTCCGAGTCGGTGACCGAGGGTCACCCCGACAAGATCGCCGACCAGATCAGCGACTCCGTCCTCGACGCGATGCTCGAGCAGGACCCGCACAGCCGGGTCGCCGTCGAGACCCTGCTGACCACTGGCTTGGTGGTCGTCGCCGGCGAGGTCACGACGACCGGCTACGTCGACATCAAGCAGAAGGTGCGCGACCGGATCCTCGCGATCGGCTACGACTCGTCGGAGAAGGGCTTCGACGGCCACTCCTGCGGCGTGATGGTGGCCATCGGCGGCCAGTCGGGCGACATCGCCCAGGGTGTCGACACCGGACACGAGAGCCGCACCGGCTCGGTCGACGCCATGGACAAGCAGGGCGCCGGCGACCAGGGCCTGATGTTCGGCTACGCCTGCGACGACACCGACGTGCTGATGCCGCTGCCGATCGTCATCGCCCAGCGGCTCGCCGAGCGGCTGACCGCCGTCCGCAAGGACGGCACGCTGCCCTACCTGCGGCCCGACGGCAAGACCCAGGTGACCATCGAGTACGACGCCGACAACCGTCCCGTGCGCGTCGACACCGTCGTGCTGTCCTCGCAGCACGCCGACGATGTCGAGCTCGACACCCTCGAGGCCGACGTCAAGAAGCACGTCGTCGACACGATCCTGGCCGAGTTCGACATCCCCTCCGAGGGCTACCGGCTGCTCGTCAACCCGACCGGGCGCTTCGTGGTCGGCGGCCCGATGGGCGACGCCGGCCTGACCGGCCGCAAGATCATCGTCGACACCTATGGCGGGATGGCCCGTCACGGCGGCGGCGCCTTCTCGGGCAAGGACCCGTCCAAGGTCGACCGCTCGGCGGCGTACGCCATGCGCTGGGTGGCCAAGAACGTCGTGGCCGCAGGCCTGGCGCGCCGCTGCGAGGTGCAGGTCGCCTACGCGATCGGCAAGGCCCAGCCGGTCGGTGTCTTCATCGAGACCTTCGGCACCGGCGTGATCCCCGACGAGGCGATCCAGAAGGCCGTCCTCGACGTCTTCGACCTGCGCCCGGCCGCGATCATCGCCGACCTCGACCTGCTCCGCCCGATCTACACCAAGACGGCCGCCTACGGGCACTTCGGGCGTGAGCTCCCCGAGTTCACCTGGGAGCGCACCGACCGCGCCGACGCGCTCAAGGCCGCGGCGGGCATCTGACCGGTCGGGATACCCGGTCGGCCGGGTATCGCGACGGTTCGGCGTCGTTGCAACCCCCACTAACCGACAGGAACGACGCCAAAGGTCGCGCCGAGCGGCCCGGTCGGAGGCCGCTGGTAGAACTGCGGCCATGACCGACCGCGCCACCGACGCCGAGCCCGAGGCGCTGCCCGGGCTCCGGGCGACGGTGCGGGCGTCCCGGGCCCGGAAGTCGAAGGCCAAGGCGGCCGTCGCCGTCGAGCCGGCGGCGGTCGACCCGGTGGCCCGGGTGCTCGTCGACCTGCCGCTGGCGCACCTGGACCGACCGTTCGACTACCTGGTCCCGGAGTCCCTGGCCGACGCTGCGGTTCCCGGCTGCCGGGTCAAGGTGCGCTTCGCCGGCCAGGAGGTGCTCGGCTACCTCGTGGAACGCGTGGCCGCCACCGACCACGCCGGCCGCCTGACCCCGTTGCGGCGGGTGGTCAGCCCGGAGCGGGTGCTGAGCCCGGCCGTGGCCGACCTCGCCGCCCACCTCGCCGAGCGTTACGCCGGCACTCGCAGTGACGTGCTCCGCCTCGCCGTCCCACCACGCCACGCCACCACCGAGCGCGAGCCACCCGGCCCCTCCGCCCGCCCAGCGTCCTTCGACGCCGACGCGGCAGACGCGGCCTGGGCGGAGCACCCCACGGCGGAGGCGTTCCTGAAGCACCTCGCGGCCGGCGGTGACCCCCACGCCGTGTGGTCGGCACCGCCGGGCGCCGACTGGCCGTTGCTGCTCGCCCACGCGACCGCGGCGGCGTACGCCGGCCCCGGCGGGAGTGGCCGCGGCGTCCTCGTCTGCGTCCCCGACGCCAAGGACGTCGCCCGGGTCGACCGGGCACTCACGGAGGTCCTGGGCGAGGGACACCACGTCTGCCTCCAGGCCGAGAGCGGGCCGGCGCGCCGCTACCGCGACTTCCTGGCCGTGTCGCGGGGCCAACGCCGCGTGGTGGTCGGCACCCGGGCCGCGGCCTTCGCGCCCGTCCACGACCTGGGCCTCGTGGTCATCTGGGACGACGGCGACGACCTCTACGCCGACCCGCGGGCGCCCTACCCCCACACCCGCGAGACGCTGCTGCTGCGTTCCCGTCTCGAGGGCACGGCGGCGCTCATCGGCGGCTTCGCGCGATCGGTCGAGGCCGACCAGCTGCTTCGCTCGGGCTGGGCCCACGAGCTGGCGCTGCCGAGGGCTGCGCTGCGCGAGCGGGTCGCCGTCAGCGTTGCGGGCGGCAGCGACTCCGAGCTCAGCCGCGACCCGCACGCGCGCGCGGCGCGGCTGCCCAAGAGCGTCCACGACACCATCACCGAGGGGCTGACGACCGGTCCCGTGCTCGTCCAGACGCCGCGGCTCGGCTATGCCGCCGCGCTGGCCTGCGAGCGCTGCCGCACCCCCGCCCGGTGCTCGGTCTGCCAGGGACCGCTGGCCATCCCCGGGTCGGCCGCACCGCCTCGATGCGGCTGGTGTGGCACCGAGCATCCCGACTGGGCCTGTGCCGTGTGCGGCAACCGCGGGCTGCGGGCACCCGTCGTCGGCGACGCGCGCACGGCAGAGGAGCTCGGCCGGACGTTCCCGTCGACCACCGTGCGGCAGTCGTCCTCCGGTCAACACGTGCTCGCCACCGTCGACTCCCGGCCCGCCATCGTGGTGGCCACGCCCGGCGCCGAACCGGTCGCCGAGGGCGGCTACGCCGCCGTCGTGCTCCTGGACACCTGGCTGGCGCTGGCCAGGCCCGACCTGCGCACGGCCGAGGAGGCCGTACGCCGCTGGGCCAACGCCGTCGGCCTGGTCCGGCCCGGGGGCCGCGCGGTGGCCGTCGGCGACCCGGCCCACCCCGGTCTCCAGGCGCTGGTCCGGTGGGACCTCGCGGGCTTCGCCGAGCGCGAGGCGGCCGACCGGTCCTCGGCCCATCTGCCGCCGGCGTCCCGGCTCGCCACGATCACCGGCGACCCGGGGGCCGTCGACGACGCGCTGACCCTGCTCGCGCCGCCAGCGGCGACCGAGATCCTCGGCCCGGTGCCGGTCGCCGACGGCGAGAGCCGCGTGGTCGTCCGGGTGCCTCGGGCGCAGGGTGTCGACCTGTCCCTGGCGCTGGGGGAGCTGCAACGCATCCGCTCCGCCCGCAAGCTCGACGCCGTCCGCATCCAGGTCGACCCACCGTCGCTCTGACTGTCGCGGCCCCTCCTAGACTCGCCGCGTGGCGATCCAACCCATCCGGCTGTTCGGCGACCCCGTCCTGCGCAAGGAGGCCGTCGAGGTCGTGGACTTCGACCGCGAGCTGCGCCGCCTCGTCGAGGACCTCACCGACACCATGCTCGACGCCCCGGGCGCGGGCCTGGCGGCCCCGCAGATCGGGGTCGGGCTGCGGGTCTTCACCTGGCAGATCGAGGGCGAGGTCGGCCACCTCGTCAACCCGTCCCTGGACCTCTCCGCGGACATCCAGGACGGCGCCGAGGGCTGCTTGTCGCTGCCCGGCCTGAGCATCGACTGCAAGCGCGCCCGCTCCGTGGTGGCCCGCGGCTTCGACATGCACGGCGAGCCGGTCACGATCGAGGGCACCGACCTGCTGGCCCGGGCGATCCAGCACGAGACCGACCACCTCGACGGCGTGCTCTTCATCGACCGGCTCGACCCCGACAGCCGCAAGCAGGCCATGAAGCTGATCCGCGAGTCCGAGTGGTTCGGGCTGGTGCCGCCCACAGTCAAGGTGTCGCCCCACCCCACTTTCGGCGGCCTCGCCCTGTGAGGGTCGTCCTCGCCGGCACGCCTGAGGTGGCGCTGCCGGCCCTCGACGCGCTGGCGACCTCCCGCCACGACCTCGTCGGCGTCGTCACCCGGCCCGACGCGCCGTCGGGTCGCGGCCGTCGGCTGACGCCGTCCCCGGTCGGCCAACGAGCCGTTGAGCTCGGCATCCCGGTGCTCAAGCCGGAGCATCCGCGCGACGCCGACTTCCAGGCCGCCCTCCGCGAGCTGGCACCCGACTGCTGCCCCGTCGTGGCGTACGGCGCCCTGCTGCCGCAGTCGGCCCTCGACATCCCGCCGCACGGCTGGGTCAACCTGCACTTCTCGGTGCTGCCCGCCTGGCGCGGCGCGGCTCCCGTCCAGCACGCGATCTGGGCTGGGGACGAGGTGACCGGAGCGACGACGTTCCGCATCGTCAAGGAGCTCGACGCCGGGCCGACCTTCGGGCTGATGACCGAGGTGATCCGCCCAGACGACACCGCCGGCGACCTGCTCGGCCGGCTGGCCGACGGCGGCGCCGGCCTGCTCGTGCTCACCCTCGACGGCATCGAGGACGGCGAGCTGGAGGCGCGCGAACAGCCGGCGGACGGCGTCAGCTTTGCCCCCAAGATCACCGTCGATGACGCCCGCGTCGACTGGACCGAGCCCGCCCTCGCCGTCGACAGACGGATCCGCGCCTGTACCCCCGCCCCCGGCGCCTGGTCGACCTGGGAGGGCGAGCGGATCAAGATCGGACCCGTCACACCCGCCGACGGTGCCCTGCCGCCGGGCGAGCTGATGGTCGGCAAGAACACCGTCGTGGTCGGCACCGGCACCGCCGCGATCCGCCTCGGCGACGTCAAGGCCCACGGGCGCAAGCAGATGGCGGCGGCCGACTGGGCCCGCGGCGTACGCGTCGAGCCCGGCGCCCGGCTCGGAGACTAGGGTCCGAGCATGAGCCGACCGGCGACTCCCGACGACGTGGACGAGATCTGCGCGGCCCTGCCCGACACCGAGCTCGGCACCTCGTGGGGTGACCTGCCGACGTGGAAGGTGCCGGCCGGACCGAAGGGCAAGGGATTCCTGCTCTACCGTGCCCCGCACAAGACGGCGATCGACCCTGAAACCGGCGAGCTGTACGACGACCTGCTGGTGATCATCACTCCCACCGCCGTCGAGAAGAACGCGCTCGTCGAGGACGACTCCACGCCGTTCTTCACCATCCCGCACTTCAAGGGATTCAATGCCGTGCTCGTGCAGCTGTCGCGGCTGGGCGAGCTCGACCGCGACGAGCTGGCCGAGATCATCACCGACGCCTGGGCAACCAAGGCCCCGAAGCGCTTGGTGAAGGAACACCTTGGCTCGTCGTGAGTCCAGCGCCGACGCGCCCCGCCGGGCCGCCCTCGAGGTGCTGCGGGCGGTCCGCGTCGCCGACGCCTACACCAACCTGGCGCTGCCCGCCGCGCTGACCAAGCACGGGCTGTCGGGCCGCGACGCGGCCTTCACCACCGAGCTGGCATCGGGGACCGTACGCCGCCAGGGCAGCTACGACGTCGTCCTGGCCGCCTGCATCGACCGCCCCCTGGCCAAGGTGCAGGTCAAGGTGCTCGACGCGCTGCGGCTGGGCACCCACCAGCTGCTGGCCATGCGGGTGCCCGCCCACGCGGCGATCAGCACGACGGTCGACCTGGTGCGCTCCGAGGTCGGTCCGGGAGCCGCCGGGTTTGCCAACGCCGTGCTGCGGAGGGTCTCCGAACGCGACCTCGACAGCTGGCTCGCGCGGCTCGCGCCCGACCGCGACCAGGACCCGGCCGGCTACCTCGAGGTGGTGCACGCGCATCCGCGCTGGGTGGTCGAGGAGCTGACCCGGTCGGTCGGCGCGGACGAGGTCGAGGCGCTGCTCGCGGCCGACAACGAGGCACCGGGGGTGACCCTGGTCGCTCGCCCGGGGCGGGCGGCCGTGGCCGACCTGCCTGGCGAGCCGACCCGCTGGTCGCCCTACGGCGCCCACCTGGAGTCCGGCGACCCCGGTGCGATCCCGGCGGTGGCCGAGGGTAGGGCCGGCGTGCAGGACGAGGGCTCGCAGCTCGTTGCGGTTGCCCTGGCCGCGGCCCCGCGTCGACGGCCCCGACCTGCGCTGGCTCGACCTGTGCGCCGGCCCAGGAGGCAAGGCCGCGCTCGTCGCGGGGCTGGCCGCCGAGCGGGGCGCGGGGCTGCTGGCGGTCGAGAGGCTGCCGGGCCGGGCCGGGCTGGTGCGCCGCGCTCTTCGCGGCGCCGACGGCGTGCTGGGAGTGGTCGCCGCCGACGGCACCCGGCCCGCGTGGCCGGCGGGCACGTTCGACCGGGTGCTCGTCGACGCCCCGTGCACCGGGCTCGGCGCGCTGCGCCGGCGGCCCGAGGCCCGCTGGCGCCGGCAGCCGTCGGACCTGGAGACGTTGGTGCCGCTGCAGCGCGCGCTGCTCGAGGCGGCCCTCGACAGCACGCGGCCGGGCGGAGTGGTGCTCTACGCGACCTGCTCGCCAGTACTCGCCGAGACGTCCGGCGTGGTCGAGGCGGTGCTGGCATCCCGGGACGACGCGACCCTCGGCGATGCCGCGGCCCTGCTGCCCGGCGTACCCGACTGCACCGGTCCGCTGCCCGGCACCTTCCAGCTCTGGCCGCACCGTCACGGCACCGACGCGATGTTCGGCGCGTTGCTGCGTAGGGTCGAGCCGTGACAGCGGGACTCACGATCAACGATCTCCAGCCCGACGACGTCGACGACCTGGCCACGGCGTTCGAGGACTGGCCCAAGCCGCGGTCGACGTTCGAGAAGTACGCCGCGCAAGCCGAGGCCGGGCAGACGCGATGTGCTGGTCGCCAGGCTCGACGCCGTCCTGGCCGGGTACGTCACCGTGTACTGGCGGCCGTCCTACCCGTCGTACGCAGCGGCCGGCATCCCGGAGGTCCGGGACTTCAACGTCCTCGCCGCGTTTCAGCGGCGCGGCATCGGGACGGCGCTGATGGATGCCGCCGAGGAACGGGTCGCGCGGGCCGGCCACCGTGTGGTCGGGATCGGCGTCGGGCTCTACGGCGGAGACGGGTACGGCTACGGCTCGGCGCAGCGGATGTACGTCAAGCGGGGCTACGTCCCCGACGGCGCCGGGATGATCATCGACGGCGTACGTGCAGAGCCGGGGAACACCTTCATGCTCGACGACGCACCGGTGCTGATGTTCACCAAGTCGCTGACCCCCGTCAGCGGTGGCTGAAGGACCGCTCGGTGCGGACGGCGCCGGCTCAAGCCACGCGTCAGGTGGCGAGGTCGAGGCGGTAGACCGCCCGCCGCGGTCCGCGGCTGCGCTCGGTGAAGCCGGCCTTCGTGAACATCGACTCGGGACCTGTCCACACGCCGTCGGCCTGGTGGCCGGTGCCGTGCACGGGGTAGCCCTCGACGGTCGTCACGCCGCGACCACGGAGGTCGTCGAGGACCGCCTCGAGGAACCGGTGGGCCAGGCCCTGGCCGCGGTACGGCGCGAGCACCGTGAAGCACGAGACGGCCCACACCTCCGGATCCGCCTCGAG
The DNA here is from genome assembly GCA_963762105.1 of uncultured Actinomycetota bacterium. Lineage (GTDB taxonomy): Bacteria > Actinomycetota > Actinomycetes > Propionibacteriales > Nocardioidaceae > Nocardioides. The sequence goes on from CAVXJG010000002.1 coordinate 297,382, forward strand.
CTCGAAGGTCTCCGCGATCTTGGGGAGGTCGTCACGCGGGCCCGCCTGCATCCAGCCGACCGGTGCGCCGGCGACGTAGGCCAGGTAGCCGTCGTGCACGTCGCGGCCGAACACGCCGTCGCGCACGGCCCGCCGCTCCTCGGCTGTCTGGTCGACGTACGCCTCCCAGGTCGGCACCCACCACGCGGAGCACCAGCACTGGCCGCCGTGCTCGTCGCGCTCCATCAGCGCGAGGAAGTCGCCCTCGCGGTCGCTGGTCAGCGGCTCGACTCGGAGGTCCACGCGGCCAGTATGTGTGCCGCCGCCGACAACGGGCCACCCGTTACGTTGTCCCCATGGCGTCGCCCTTCGTGGAGATCGAGGTCGACGACCGCGTGGTCAAGGTGACCAACCCCGACCGCGTCTACTTCCCCGAGAGTGGGGCGACCAAGCTCGACCTGGTCCACTACTACCTCGCCGTCGGCCCCGGCATCGTCAACGCGCTCTTCGAGCGGCCCTGCATGATGCACCGGTTCCCGAAAGGCCTGGCCGGCGACAAGGTGCACCAGAAGCGGCTGCCCGCGGGCGCGCCGCCGTGGGTGGAGACCGTGCGGCTGCACTTCCCGCGCTGGAACCGGACCGCCGACGAGCTGTGCGTGACCGAGCTCGGCTCGGTGATCTGGGCGGTGCAGATGTCGACCGTGGAGTTCCACCCGTGGAACAGCCGCCGCGACGACACCGAGAAGCCCGACGAGTGGCGCATCGACCTCGACCCCGGGCCGCTGTCGGACTACGCACAGGTACGCCGCGTGGCCCACGTCGCCCACGAGATCCTCGACGAGCTGGGCGTCGTCGGCTTCCCGAAGACCACCGGGAGCAAGGGCATGCACGTCTACGTCCGGATCAAGCCGGACCACGGCCACAAGGTCGTCCGCCGCGCCGCGCTGGCCTTCGCCCGCGAGGTCGAGCGGCGCGCGCCCGACGACGTCACGACGCAGTGGTGGCGCAAGGACCGCGATCCCCACCACCTCTTCGTGGACTACAACCAGAACGCCCGCGACCACACCATCGCGGCGGCGTACTCCGTGCGGGGCCTGCCCGACGCCCGCGTCTCCACCCCGATCCGGTGGGACGAGGTCGACGACGTCGACCCCCACGACTTCACGATCTTCACGGTCCCGAGCGCTACGCGGAGCTCGGCGACCTGCACGAGGACATCGACGACCACGTCTGGGACATCTCCCCGCTCCTGGAGTGGGCCGACCGCGACGAGGCCGCCGGCCAGGAGACGCCCGAGGAGCCGAGGAGGAGTCATGAGCCCGGTGGTCGACCTGCACTGGAAGCTGAGCCAGTTCTCCGACCACTGGTCACCCAAGGTGGTCGCCCGGCTCAACGACTACGAGATCAAGGTCGTCAAGGTGCAGGGCGAGTTCACCTGGCACACCCACGACGACACCGACGAGCTGTTCCTGGTCATCGACGGCGAGCTGACGATCCAGCTCCGCGACGGCGACGTGACCCTCAGCCCCGGCCAGCTCTACGTCGTCCCGCGCGGCGTCGAGCACTGCCCACGCGCCACCGGCGAGGCCGCCGCCTTGCTGATCGAGCCCGCTGGAGTCGTCAACACCGGCGACGCGGGCGGCGACCTCACCGCGGCGTCCGACAACACCCTGCTCGACCAGTCGCCCTAGGATCCCCGGGTGGGCATCCAGATCACGCCGAGCATCCTCAACGCCGACTTCGCCGCCCTGGGCGCGGAGGTCGGCCGCATCTCGAGCGCCGACTGGGTGCACGTCGACGTGATGGACAACCACTTCGTGCCCAACCTGACGTTCGGCCCCCGCATGGTCGAGGCACTGGCCCAGGGCACCGGGATCCCGATCGACGCGCACCTGATGATCGAGGACGTCGACCGTCAGGCGCCGGCGTACGTCGAGGCGGGCGCGCGGAGCGTCACCTTCCATGTCGAGGCGGCCACCGCGCCGGTGCGCCTGGCGCGCGAGATCCGGGCCCAGGGGGCTCGGGCCAGCATGGCGCTGAAGCCGGCGACACCGATCGACCCCTATGAGGACCTGCTGCCCGAGCTCGACATGCTGCTGATCATGACGGTGGAGCCGGGCTTCGGCGGCCAGACGTTCCTCGACCTGTGCCTGCCCAAGCTGCGCCAGGCACGCGCCCTCATCGAGAAGCACGGGCTGGAGACGTGGTTGCAGGTCGACGGCGGCATCTCGTTGGAGACGATCGAGCGCTGCGTCGAGGCCGGGGCCGACGTGTTCGTGGCCGGCTCGGCGGTGTTCTCGGCCGACGAGCCTGACGCGATGGTCGCCGCCCTGCGCGAACGCGCGGAGGGCGCACGAGTCGGTTGAGCCGGCTCAGTCGCTGTAGGCCATCGGCCTCCAGGCGTCCTTGAGCATTCCCCGCTCGAAGATGTCGTTGCCCTGACCATCACGGGAGTCGCGGTCGGTCCACAGTCGCACCGCACCCTCCAGGTCGACTCCGACGATGCCGTCGTACGACCGGCCGCTCTTCGGGTTCAGGCACGAGGCCAGCCGGCCCACCGAACGCATGTCGGTCCAGCCGACCGGCTGCAGCACGCTGCGGGTGTACGCCGTCGGGTCGTGCTGCGGGATCGTGAACTCCAGCAGCTCGCCGGAGTCGGCGTCGGTGGCCAGGAAGACGTCGGAGCTCACGCCCGCGTCGTCGGTGGAGCTGCGGGTGTACTCGAAGGTGCCGATCGCGGCGAACCCGAGCCCCACCACCTGGTCGAACTTCGCGGCGGCGTTGCCGTCCTTGCCGGTGAGGCGGTAGCGCAGCAGCTGGTCGGTGTTGGTGAGCACGTACATGAAGTCGCGGTCCTGGCCGATGGAGATCTGGCGGGCGCCCGACCAGTTCTTGCGCACCACGCGGGTCGCGTACTCCGCCGAGACCAGGACTCCGCTCTTGTTACGCCGATCCGTCTCGTTGACCTCGCGCAGCTGGCTTCCGGACAGGGTGAACCAGTAGCTGGAGACCTTCGCTGCGCGGCGTGCGGCCGACGCCCTCCCGGCACCCGGGTAGTGGGGCATGGCCAAGTCTCGCGGCTGGTAGCCCAGGGCGTCGGGCCCGCGCTTCTCGGTGACGATCGTGCCGTTGTCGTAGCGGAAGGTGGCCGGCACGCCGCGCACCGTCACCCCAGCCACGTAGGCGTGGCACTCCAGCCCGGCGCGCGCCGAGGTGGCGCTCGGCGCGGAGCCCGAGGCCGCGGACGACGCGAGCACCCCACCGAGGATCGTGCCGGCCAGCGCTGTGGTGACGGCCAGGCGCATACGCACGACCTCCGTGATCCCGACTCATGGGCACGCAACGACGCCCCGACCGAATGTGCTCTACCCATTTAAGACCCTGCCCGAAACGGGCGGCACCCCATCCAGGTGGCGAACGCCTCGGTGAACGCTGGTGGAGCGCTGTGCCAGACTGGGGGACGAGTGAACAGCTCGCGTGCTCTGGGGTCGGTGCAATTCCGAGCCGGCGGTGAAAGTCCGCGACCCGGTCACATCCAGTGACCGGTTGACCAGGTGGAACTCCTGGACCGACGGTCAAAGTCCGGATGGGAAGCAGCACGAGGGTCTGGTCCGATGCCGCCGGGACATCCGGGCAGGCAGGGCCGACCGCACGCCCCGGGGTCCGCGACCCGACCGGAGGCGCGACATGACCATCACCAGTGCGGAGCAGGCCGCCATGCGGCGTGCCCTCGCGCTGGCCACGACGCCCGGGGTGCCGACCGGGCCCAACCCCCGCGTGGGGTGCGTCCTCCTCGACGCCGACGGCGCCACCGTGGCCGAGGGCTGGCACCGCGGGGCCGGTTCGCCGCACGCCGAGGTGGACGCCCTGACCGCCGCCGCGACGACGGCTCGTGGCAGCACCGCCGTCGTGACCCTCGAGCCGTGCAACCACATCGGCCGCACCGGTCCGTGTTCGCAGGCGCTGGTGGACGCCGGCGTACGACGGGTCGTCTATGCCCAGCGCGACCCCAACCCCGTCGCTGCGGGAGGTGCGGCCACCCTGCGCGCGGCCGGCGTCGAGGTCGAGGGTGGCCTGCTGGAGGACGAGGCCCGTGCGGTCAACCGCGAGTGGACGTTTGCCGTGGACCACGGCCGCCCGTTCGTGACCTGGAAGTTCGCGACCACGCTCGACGGGCGCAGCGCGGCCGCCGACGGCACCAGCCGGTGGGTCTCCTCACGCGCCGCCCGGGTCGACACCCACCGGCTGCGCGCGCTGTGCGACACGATGCTGGTCGGCACCAACACCATCGACGTCGACGACCCGCTGCTGACGGTCCGCGACGAGCAGGACCGGCCGCTGGCGCGGCAGCCGCTGCGGGCCGTGATGGGGCTGCGCGACCTGCCGGCCGACCGACGGGTCTTCGACGACTCGGCGCCGACCGTCCAGCTGCGCACCCAGGACCCGGCGAAGGCGCTCGCCGAGCTCTACTCGCTCGACCGCCAGCACGTCTTCCTGGAGGGTGGGCCGACGCTGGCAGCCGCCTTCCTGGAGGCCGGCCTGGTCGACGAGGTCGTCGCCTACGTCGCGCCGATGCTGCTCGGGGCCGGCCGGCCCGCTGTCGGCGACCTGGGCATCACCACCATCGCCGAGGCGTTGCACCTGAACGTGACCGACGTGACCGTCCTCGAGCCGGCCGCTCCGGGCGACGACACCAACCTGCGCCTCACCGGTTCGTTGACCTTCAAGGAGGGCTGAATGTTCACCGGCATCGTCGAGGAGCTCGGCACCATCGCCGCCATCGAGGACCAGGGCGACGCCCTGCGCCTCACCGTCCGCGCGACCACGGCGTTGGAAGGTGCCGCCCTCGGTGACTCCATCGCCGTCAACGGCTGCTGCCTGACCGTGGCGGCCACCGACGGCGACACCTGGACCGCCGATGTCATGCAGGAGACCCTCGACAAGACCTCGCTGGCCGGGGCCGTCCCCGGCGACCGGGTCAACCTCGAGCGGGCCGTGACCGCCGACAAGCGCCTCGGCGGCCACATCGTCCAGGGCCACGTCGACGGCGTCGGAGTCGTCGTACGCCGCGAGCCCAGCGAGCACTGGGAGGTCGTCGAGGTCTCCCTGCCGGCCGACCTGGCCCGCTACGTCGTCCCCAAGGGATCCATCACCGTCGACGGGGTCTCGCTGACCGTCGTCGACGTGCGCGCCGACTCGTTCACCGTGAGCCTCATCCCGGAGACGCTGGCCCGCACCACGCTCGGCACCCGGGCCCCGGGTGACCGCGTCAACCTCGAGACCGACGTGATCGCCCGTCACGTCGAGAAGCTGCTGCCTCACTATGTGGCCGCCTACCTCCCCGGAGCCGCGTCATGACTGACACCGTCCGCCTGGACACCATCGAGCGCGCCGTCGCCGACATCGCGGCCGGCAAGGCCGTGGTCGTCGTCGACGACGAGACCCGCGAGAACGAGGGCGACCTGATCTTCGCCGCGGCCAAGGCGACGCCGGAGCTGATGGCCTTCACCATCCGCTGGAGCAGCGGCGTGATCTGCGTCCCGATGCCGGCCGACATGCTCGACCGCCTCGAGATCCCGCTGATGACCCCTCACAACCGCGACAAGATGCGCACCGCCTACACGATCTCGGTCGACGCCCGCGACGGCGTCACGACCGGCATCTCGGCGGCCGACCGCTCCCACACCGCGCGCGTGCTGGCCGACTCGGCCACCGAGCCGTGGGAGATCACCCGGCCGGGGCACGTGTTCCCGCTGCGCTACACCCAGGGCGGCGTGCTCGTGCGCCGCGGGCACACCGAGGCGGCCGTCGACCTGGCCCGGATGGCGGGCCTGACGCCCGCCGGCGTGCTGGTCGAGGTCGTCAACGACGACGGGACGATGAAGCGCGCACCCGAGCTGCGCGAGTTCGCCGACGAGCACGGGCTGGCGATGATCTCGATCGAGGACCTGGTCCGCTACCGCCAGCGTCACGAGGTGCTGGTCGAGCGGGTCGCGGTGACCTCGCTCCCGACCGAGCACGGGGACTTCACGGCCTACGGCTATCGCATCGGCTTCGACGCCTCCGAGCACCTCGCACTCGTGTACGGCGACGTCAGCGGCCCCGAGCCGGTGCTGACGCGCGTGCACTCGGAGTGCCTGACCGGCGACGTGTTCGGCAGCCACCGCTGCGACTGCGGCCCGCAGCTCGAGGAGGCGATGGCCCGGATCAAGGCCGAGGGCAGGGGAGTGGTGGTCTACCTGCGCGGCCACGAGGGCCGTGGCATCGGCTTGGTCGCGAAGCTGCAGGCCTACGCCCTCCAGGACGCCGGCCGCGACACGGTCGACGCCAACCTCGACCTCGGCCTGCCGGCCGACGCCCGTCACTACGGCGCCGCGACCCAGGTGCTGCGCGACCTCGGCGTCGGGAGCGTCCGGTTGCTCACCAACAACCCCGACAAGACCAGGGCGCTGGAGGAGTTCGGCGTGCCGGTCGTCGAGCGGGTCCCGCTCACGCCGCGGCCCAACGACCACAACCTGGCCTACCTGCAGACCAAGCGCGACAGGATGGGGCACGTGCTGCCCGGGCTGGAAGTCCCGGCAGACCCGCCGCCCAGCATCGACGACGTACCGAAGGTCGAGTTCCCCAGAGAGGCCCGAGCATGAGCAGTCACGGAGCCCCCGACCAGCACCCGGTCGACTGCCACGACCTGCGGGTCGCGGTGGTCGCCGCCAGCTGGCACCAGGTCGTCATGGACGGCCTCGTCGACGGCGCCCTCCGGGCGCTGAAGGACTACCAGGTCGAGGAGCCGCGGCTGGTCCGGGTGCCCGGCGCCTTCGAGCTGCCGGTGGTCGCGGACGCGCTGGCGCGGCAGGGGTACGACGCCGTGGTCGCGCTGGGCGTGGTGATCCGGGGCGGCACGCCGCACTTCGACTACGTCTGCTCGGCCGCCACCGACGGCCTGACCCGCGTCGCCCTGGACCACCAGACCGCGGTCGGCTTCGGCGTGCTCACCTGCGACACCGAGGAGCAGGCGCTCGACCGCGCGGGGCTCGACGGCTCCAGCGAGGACAAGGGCTACGAGGTGGCCACCGCCGCTCTGGTCACCGCCCAGCAGCTGCGCTCGGTCCGGCGCGGCTACCGGGACTGACGTTCATGGACGCGACACCGGTGGGCCGGCGCCGAACGCCTAGGGTTGTCGCGTGAAGACGTTCGACGAGCTGTGGGCGGAGCTGGCCGACAAGGCCCAGACCCGGCCGCCGGGGTCGGGCACCGTCGAGGAGCTCGACGCGGGCGTGCACGCCATCGGCAAGAAGCTGGTCGAGGAGGCCGCCGAGGCGTGGATGGCGGCGGAGCATGAGGGGCCGGACCGGGCGGCCGAGGAGATCAGCCAGCTGCTCTACCACGCCCAGGTCCTGATGCTGGCCACCGGCATCACCCTCGACGACGTCTACGCCCACCTGTGAGGACCGTGCCATGACCGCCACCCCAGACCCTGCAACGGCTGCCACCCCGGCTCCGCTGCGCATCGCGGTGCCCAACAAGGGATCGCTGTCCCAGTCGGCGGTCGAGATCCTGCACGAGTCGGGCTACCGCCAGCGCCACGATGCCAAGGAGCTGACCCTCATCGACGCCGACAACGGCGTCGAGTTCTTCTACCTGCGGCCTCGCGACATCGCTCTCTACGTCGGCGAGGGCACCCTCGACGTCGGCATCACGGGGCGCGACCTGCTCCTCGACTCGGGCGCCAAGGCCGAGGAGGTGCTGAGCCTCGGCTTCGGGCGGAGCCGCTTCCTGTTCGCCGGCCCGCTGGGCCAGTTCACCGCGCTCGACGAGCTGTCGGGCAAGCGGATCGCCACGTCGTACGTCGGGGTGGTACGCGCGTTCCTCGAGGAACGCGCCATCGACGCGACGGTCGTCCGCCTCGACGGCGCGGTCGAGACCAGCATCCAGCTCGGCGTCGCCGACGCCATCGCCGACGTGGTCGAGACGGGTGGCACGCTGCGCCAGGCCGGGCTCGAGGTCTTCGGCGAGACCATCCTGGAGTCCGAGGCGGTGCTGATCACCCGCGGCGGCGAGACGCCGCCCGGTCTGGAGGTCTTCCGGCGCCGGCTCGAAGGCGTCCTGGTAGCCCGGACCTACGTGATGATGGACTACGACATCCGCGACGAGCACGTCACCGCCGCGGTGGCCCTCACCCCCGGCATCGAGAGCCCGACCGTCCTCCCGCTCCATCGCGAGGGCTGGGTCGCGGTCCGGGCGATGGTGCCCCGGGCCGGCGCCCAACGGCTGATGGACGAGCTCTTCGACCTCGGGGCCCGCGGCATCCTGCTCACCGACATCCATGCCTGCCGGCTCTGACTCGTCACCCTCGGTGACCCTCCCTCGCACCTGGCGTCCGCTCGGCGTACGGCTGGCCGGCGGGATCTTCGGCGGGCTGCTCCTGGTGGTCTGCGTCTTCGCCTGGCTCTCGTTCAGCGCGGAGACCCGCTCGAGGTTCACGTTCTTCCAGATCTTCACGCTGCTCGCACTGGGGCTGCTCGCGTTGGCCTGCGGCTTCGCGCTGGTGCGCTCCCGGGTGGTGGCCGAGACCGACCGGCTGGTCGTGGTCAACGGCTACCGCCGCCGCGAGTACGAGTACGCCGAGGTGATCGACGCGCACCTGCCGCCCGGCGCGCCGTGGGTCACCCTCGACCTCGCCGACGGCACGGCCGTCTCCGCGATGGGGATCCAGGGCTCCGACGGCGACCGGGCCCAGGCCGCGCTCCGAGAGCTGCGTTCGGTGCTGGCGGCGTCCTCGGGCGGCGGTGCGTGAGGGTCGGTCTGCGCGCTCGAAAGCGACCCCAGCTCACCGCCCCGGTGCGCCCGCCGTCGCTCAGGACAGCGAGCGGATGCCCCAGGAGGCCGAGAACTCGTCGTTGCCGTCGCCGGCCGGGTCGAGCGTGACCAGGTCGCGGCCGGAGCGGAACGCGTCCGGAGGGGCCGTCATCGGCTCCACCGCGAGCGCGCAGCGGGCCCGGTCGGACCCGTGGTCGGCGCTGAACACCTGCAGCCAGTGGTGCCGGTCGTCCATCCACAGCGCGACGCCAAGGCCGGACGCGGGGTCGCGCACGGTCACCGTTGCCACCCCGTCGGCATCACGGGCGACGTTGCCGAAGGTGTCGTCGAGCACTGCGTCGCGGATCGGCCGCGAGACCCGGAAGTCATAGGTGGTGTCCTCGACCGGCTGCTCGCCGACGGGGATCATCTGCTCGTCGGTCGTCAGGCGGATGGAGGCAGGCAGGGTCAGCTCCCAGCCGTCGACCGGCCCGTCGCCGATGCGGAGGTAGGGGTGCGCCCCGCTGGCGAAGGGCGCCGGTGCGGGGGTGAGGTTGGTCGCCGTGTGGGTCACGGTCAGGCCGTCGGCAGAGAGGTCGTAGAGCACGTGCAGGTCGAGAGTCCACGGGTACCCGGTCTGGGCCATCAGCCGGTAGGTCAGCGTGACCGAGTTCTCCGACAGCTCCTCCAGCGTCCAGGCGGCCCACCGCACCAGCCCGTGGGAGGCGTTGCGCCGCGCGGCCTCGCTCAGCCCCAGCTGCAGCTCGCGCCCGTCGTACGCGTAGCGCCCGTCGCGGATCCGGTTGGGCCACGGCATCAGCAGCTGGCCGCGGCCGGCGCGCGGCATCTCGTCCTCGCCGAAACCGTCGACCAAGGGAAGGCCGTCATGCTCCAGCTCGCGCAGGGTGGCGCCACCCTCGGTGACCACGGCCCGGTAGCCACCGCCGCGGATCTCGAACTGCTCTCCCGTCGGCGCCACCATGGGGGCCACTCTAGGGAGAGCGGTCAGGCAGCCGGCCCCTTGGCTCGTACGTCGGCCACCGAGCTCATCGCCTCGCGCAGCTCGCCCAGCCAGTCGTCCTCGTGCTGGCCGACCAGGCGGACGCACCAGGACAGGGCGTCGGCCCGCGAGCGGGCCACCCCGGCGTCGACGAGGGTGTCGAGCACCTGTCGCTGCGGCTGCCGCAGTCGCGTCATCACCGGCGCGGCGACATGGGTGAACAGCGCCCGGCGCTCGCCCACCCGCACCCCCCACGACACCTTGCGCTCGAACCGGCGCTGCGCCTCGTCGGCGATGGCCATCCGCTGGCCGCGGGTGTCCTCGCGGAAGGCGCTGGCCCGGCCCGCCCGCGCCTCGTCCCGCTCGACGTCGGAGGTCTCCTCGGTCGCCTCCACGTCGGCGATGGCCAGCATGACGGTGATCTCTTCGCGGTCGACGGTCACCTCGGGTGCCTCGACCTGCCACTCCTGCGGCACGCGGCCGGTGAACCAGCCCCGCACCTTCTCCTGCTGCTCGTCTGTGATCATGTAATCAAGATTACATCATTACTCAAGGCTGCCATGAGCTGGCGAACCTTCCGTGCCGTCCAGCCGGACGTCGGCCCGCTCCCGCGTCTGCTCGCGGGAGAAGAGCTCCTGCTCGTCGATCGCCCACTGCTGCCAACGGTCGGCCACCTCGACGCCGCCGCGGGCCAGGCCGCGCGACATCCGCACGTCGTAGGGCACCTCGACCCACACCAGCACGGTGATCAGGTCGGCGTGGGTCAGCGAGCCGGAGCCCACGCCCTCGAGCACGAGCAGCGGTGCGGGCGACACGGTCACGGTCTCCGCCCACCGACTCGCGAACCAGTCCCAGCGGCGGTAGCTCCCGGGCCGGCCCTCGGTCAGCGGCCGCAGCAGCCCTTCGAGCTGGGCGGCGATCCGGGGCAGCCCGTTCCAGCCCTCGAAGAGGTCGTCCATGTGCACGACCGGGGCGCCCGTCGACCCGGCGATCTCCTCGGCCAACGTGGTCTTGCCGGAGCCCGCCGGCCCGTCGACGCTCACCAGGCGGCCGGTGCCGAGGGTCGGCGGGCGCGACCGGACCAGGTCCAGCACCCGCTCGGCGTTGGGCTGCTGGCTCACCACGCGTGTCTCGAGCCGGTGGTCAGGAGATGCCGCGGCGCTTCAGGATGGCGGCGATCTCGTCGTCGAGGCCGTCGTCGTCCAACGGGCTCGCGGGCTTGGCCTGTGCCTTGGGCAGCGCCTTGGCCGCCGGCGCCGACCCGGTCTCCTTCGGCGGCTTCGGTGGAGCCGTCCCGCCGCCCACCCCGCGCTTGCTCAGGACCCCCGACACGACGAACAGCACGGCGGAGAGACCGGCCAGGATCACGCCCAGCCAGACCGCAGGGCTGAACACCAGGTGGGTGGCCCAGTCGACGACCGCGTCGACGATGCGGGTGAACATCTTCAGCGTGCCGGTGAGCCACGCAGCGGCGGGCAGCAGGGTGAGCGCGAGAGCGCGCATCGCGGGGGTGGCACCGCGGTTGTGGTAGGTCCACCAGGTGTAGAAGCCCCCGAGCATGGTCAGCGCCAGGGCCAGGGCTCCCCAGGTCACGTCGTCCACGGCTCAACTTTCCCACAGGGTCCCAACCGGGGCGGTGGGCGACGGCCGACGATGACGGTCCCACGGGCGGTGGGTGCGAGGATCGGCCGGTGACCGGCCGCGCGATCCCCGACGCCGGCTTCGCCGGTGACGGCGGGGCCGCCGCACCTGCCGTGCTCGCGGCCCTGGCGGCGTACGCCGAGGGGTCCGGCAGCTATCTCGACGCTCTCGCCGCCGTCCGCGGCGCCCGGCTCCTGGTGCCTGTCGTCGCGGTGCTCGGCGAGGTCGAGGTGGACCAGGCTGGGCTGACGCACGACAAGACCAGCGACATGGCGACCGTGCTGCTCCAGGGCGCCGACGGCCGGATGGCGCTGCTCGCCTTCACCGGCACCGACGCCCTGCGTGCCTGGGACCCCGAGGCCCGACCCGTCCCCGTCACGGCGCGCACGGCTGCTCAGGCGGCGCTGCAGGACGGCGCGGCAGCACTCGTCGTCGACGTCGCCGGGCCCGCCACGCTGGTCGTCGAGGCGGAGGATCTCGCGGGCCTGGCCGCCGGCTGGACCCTCGCCCGGGTCGAGGGCCGCGCCGCCTGGATCGCGGGCGCAGGTAAGGAATAGGCAAGGCTCGCCGGGCCTTGTACCCTTGCTAGCGACCGATTCGGTCCGTCCAGCCCACGGCTGAGCAGACCGGGTCCGACAAGTGGAGGCTCACTCCCACCCGCACCGACCGTTGCCCCATCAGGTCGTCGGGTCTGGTCCGCGCCAGGTGGCGTGGTGTCCGTGGCGGACGCCGCATCCAACTGGCGTGCAGCCATCGAGCCTCCGTGCGTCGCACGGGGGCTCTCGTCATTTCCGACGAGCCTCCTGGGTCGGCCGACCGAAATAGGAGGACATATCAGCACCGAGCTGCGCATCAACGACCGGATCCGGGTACCCGAGGTCCGGCTCGTCGGACCCAACGGCGAGACCGTCGGCATCGTCCCCACGGGCGAAGCCCTCAAGCTCGCCCAGGAGGCCGATCTCGACCTGGTCGAGGTCGCCCCGATGGCACGTCCGCCGGTCTGCAAGCTCATGGACTACGGGAAGTTCAAGTACGAGAACGCCCAGAAGGCCCGTGAGGCGCGCCGGAACCAGACGAACGTGATCATCAAGGAGATGAAGCTTCGTCCCAAGATCGACGCGCACGACTACGAGACCAAGAAGGGTCACGTCGTGCGGTTCCTGCGGGCAGGCGACAAGGTCAAGATCACCATCATGTTCCGCGGTCGCGAGCAGCACCGTCCCGAGCTCGGGTTCCGGCTGCTGCAGCGGCTGGCCGAGGACGTCACGGAGCTGGGCTTCGTGGAGTCGGCGCCCAAGCAGGACGGCCGCAACATGATCATGGTGATCGGTCCGCATCGCAAGAAGGCCGACGCCAAGGTCGAGATGGCTGCCGAGAAGGAGACCCGGATGGCCGAGCGAGCGGCCGCCGAGGCCGAGGAGCGCGAGGAGCGCACCGCCCACAACGCCGGCCACGCCGTGGCGCAGAAGAAGGAGCGCGGCCGCTCCGAGAACCTGGACCCCGAGATCGAGGCCTGACCCGGCCGACCCACGAACGGCTGTCCCGCCCCCGTATGGGGGCGCGACGGCAGCACGACGTCAACGAGAGAGAGATGAGATGCCGAAGAACAAGACCCACTCGGGCGCGAGCAAGCGCTTCAAGGTGACCGGATCCGGAAGGGTTCGTCGCCTCCACGCGAACCGAAAGTCCGGCGCCGCATTCGCCTCCTCGCCGACCACCGGCAGCCGCAAGAAGCACCGGCGCAACGCTGGCGACCTCGATGTCAACAAGGCCGACGTCAAGCGTGTCAAGAAGCTGCTCGGTCTCTGACCGGCACCCCACCAAGTCCCTCGGTGCTCGCCTCAGTCGAGACCACGCCGTACCAAGCAAGGAGCTGAACCCACCATGGCACGCGTCAAGCGGGCAGTGAACGCCCACAAGAAGCGCCGGACCACTCTGGAGCGCGCCGCCGGTTACCGCGGCCAGCGCTCGCGCCTCTACCGCAAGGCCAAGGAGCAGGTCACCCACTCCCTCGTCTACAGCTACCGCGACCGCAAGCAGCGCAAGGGCGACTTCCGCAAGCTGTGGATCCAGCGGATCAACGCGGCGTCCCGCGCCCAGGGGATGACCTACAACCGCTTCATCCAGGGGCTCAACCTGGCCGGCATCGAGGTCGACCGCAAGATCCTGGCCGACCTGGCCGTCAACGACGCCCCGGCCTTCGCCGTGCTCGTCGAGGCCGCCAAGGCCGCGCTGCCCGAGGACGTCAACGCGCCCAGGGTCTCCGCCTAGGTTCTCGGTGGTTGAGGAGCGAGCGTGAGCTCCGCGTCTCGAAACCCAGCCGTGCCTCCGCTCACCCCGGGCAACGCCCGGGTCAAGGAGGCCCGCAAGCTCAGCCGCCGCTCGACTCGCCTCGAGCGGCGGCTGTTCCTTGCCGACGGCCCGAAGGCGGTCGAGGCCGCCCTCGAGGTGCCCGACTGCGTGGTCGAGGTGTTCGCGACCGTCTCGGCATCGGAGCGGTACGCCGCCCTCCGCGACGCGGCGCCCCACTGGGCACTCGTCGACGACCGCGCCCTGGCCTCGCTCTCCGACTCCGTCACCCCGGCCGGGATCGTGGCGGTCTGCCGCTTCCTCGACGTCCCACTCACGACCGCCCTGGCGCCCGGCTCGAGACCACGCCTCCTGGTCATCTGCGCCGACGTCCGCGACCCGGGCAACGCCGGCACCGTCATCCGCACCGCCGACGCGGCCGGCGCGGATGGCGTGGTGCTGGCCGGGAGCTCCGTCGATGCCTACAACCCCAAGACCGTCCGGGCGAGCGTCGGCAGCCTGTTCCACCTGCCCGTCGCGGTCGAGCCCGACATCACCGCCGCGGTGGCCGCCGCCCGCTCCGCCGGTCTCACCGTGCTGGCCGCCGACGGCGCCGGCGAGGTCGTCCTCGACCGCGGAGCCGACCAGTTGCTAGCCGGCCCGACGGCCTGGCTGTTCGGCAACGAGGCCTGGGGACTGCCGCCCGAGACCGCCGCACTGGCCGACCACCGGGTCCGCATCCCGATCCACGGCCGGGCCGAGAGCCTCAACCTGTCGACCGCCGCGGCGCTCTGCCTCTACGCGTCCGCCGCGGCGCAGCGTGGCGCGAGCCCCGATCCTCAGTAGGCTTCGGCCCGTGGCCTGGGACTCGGGCGACGCCGTGGACGCCATCGCCGACGGCGTCGTCATCTTCGATCGAGACGGATCGGTCCGCCTGGTCAACCGGGCGGCCGAGGCGCTGTTCGGCGTCGACCGCTCCGCCTGCCTGGGCCGGTCGTTCGCGGAGACCTTCTCGCTCACCAACCGCGACGGCAGCACCTGGCTGGAGTTCAACGCCCCGTTCGAGGGGCCGCACACCCGCACCGGCGTCCCCGAACAGTCGTGGGTCATGCCCGACGGCACCGAGGCCCTGATCACGGCCCGGATCCGGCGCGACGTACCCCTCGGACCCGCCACCGGGGTGGCTGTCTCGATCCGCACCGGGCGCGGTCGCCAGCGCCTCGACCGCGACCGCTCCGACCTGGTGGCCGCCGTCGCCCACGAGCTGCGCTCCCCGCTGACGGGCGTGAAGGGCTTCGTCCAGGTCATGATCAACCGCTGGGACAAGCTCAGCGACGAGCAGAAGCTGCTGATGCTCACCACGGTGCACGCCGACGCCGATCGGCTCAGCCGGCTGATCACCGAGCTCCTCGACGTGGCGCGGCTGGACACCGGACGGCTCGCGCTGGCGCGGCGCGGCGCCGACGTCGCCGTCCTGCTCGACCGGATCGTCGCCAGCCTGCAGGTCGGCGCCCCGCACGACATCGAGCTGACGACCGCCGACAAGCTGCCCGAGATCTGGGTCGATCCCGACAAGTTCACCCAAGTGGTCACCAACGTCGTGGAGAACGCGATCCGCCACGGCGAGGGGACCATCCACGTGAGCGCCGAGCCGTGGCTCAGCGAGGGCGACCTCCCGGGGGTTCGGGTCATCGTCGACGACGCCGGGCAGGGCATCGCGCCGGAGATGCGCCGGCGGGTGTTCACGAAGTTCTGGGTCGGCGGCAGCCGGGGCGGCACCGGCCTGGGTCTCTACCTCGTCAACGGCATCACCCGCGCCCACGGCGGCCAGGTCGCCATCGCCGACTCGCCCGGCGGCGGTGCCCGGATCGTGATGGACTGGCCGGGCGAGCCCGCCTAGCCCGCGGAGACCTCAGCCAAGCCCTGGAATCTGCACACAACCTTCACGAGTTGCGACCGCCTCCTCCATCCCCGGGCTCCTACGCTCGCAGGCATGCCCCCGGAGCCGCAGCACCTCCTCGTCGTCGAGGACGAGCGGGTCATCAACGACGCCGTCGCCGACCGGCTGCGGGCCGAAGGCTTCCGCGTCTCCCAGGCGTACGACGGCCCGGGAGCGGTCGAGCAGTGTGCGGCCGAGCGCCCCGACCTGGTCGTCCTCGACGTGATGCTGCCCGGCTTCGACGGCCACGAGGTGTGCCGCCGGATCCAAGCGAGCTCCCCGGTCCCGGTGCTGATGCTGACGGCGCGCGACGACGAGGCCGACGTGCTGGTGGGCCTGGCCGTCGGTGCCGACGACTACCTCACCAAGCCCTTCCGGATGCGCGAGCTGGTGGCCCGTGTCCGAGCCCTTCTCCGCCGCGTCGAGCGAGCCGCGGAGCTGGCCGCTCGCCCGCCCACCCGACTGGTCGTGGGTGACCTGGTCGTCGAGACCGGACCCCGGCGGGTCACGGTCGGCGGGGACGAGGTGCGGCTGACGCCCACCGAGTTCGACCTGCTGGCCCGACTGGCCGCCGTCCCGGGCGAGGTGCTCAGCCGCGATCGGCTACTCGCGGACGTCTGGGGCTGGCCGGCCGCCTCCGGCACCCGCACCGTCGACAGCCACGTGAAGGCGCTGCGGGCCAAGGTAGGCGCCGACCGCGTGCGCACCGTGCACGGCGTCGGCTACGCGCTCGAGGAGGGCCCGTGAGCTCGCCACTCGCCGCCGTCGGCTCCATCAAGGTCAAGCTGGGCCTGCTGGTGGTCGCCAGCGTGGTCGTGGCGATGGTCATCAGCATCGTCGCGTACGACTCGGGCGTCCCCCTGCTGCTCGCGTTCCCGGTCACCGTGGCACTCGCGCTGGGCGTCACCCAGCTGCTGGCCGTGGGCATGACCTCGCCGTTGCGCGAGATGACCGAGGCGGCCCGCCGGATGGCGGGGGGCGACTACCGCGCCCGGGTGCGCGCGGAGTCGACGGACGAGGTGGGCGAGCTGGCCCGCGCCTTCAACCAGATGGCCGCCGAGCTGGCCACCGTCGATCGCGAGCAGCGCGCCCTCGTCGCCACGGTCTCCCACGAGCTGCGGACCCCCTTGGCCGGCCTGACCGCCGTGCTGGAGAACCTCGCCGACGGCGTGGTCCCGGCCGACGAGGAGCACCTCGAGGCCGCGGTCGGCCAGGCACGCCGCCTCTCCGACCTGGTCGGCGACCTCCTCGAGCTCTCGCGTGTCGACGCCGGCGTGGCGCCGTTGCGCCTCGCCGAGGTCGACGTGGCGGAGCTCCTCGACGAGACCGTGGCCGAGCTGGTGCCGACCGGCCGGGCCGTCAGCTTCAGCGTCGACGTGGCGGACGGACTGGTCGCGCGGGCCGACCGGGCCCGGCTCCGGCAACTGGTGGTCAACCTGCTCGACAACGCCGTTCGCCACGGCCCCGAACGCGGCACGGTCCGGATCCGCGCACGCGCCGAGGGCGAACGGTGGCGCCTCGAGATCGCCGATGACGGCCCGGGGGTGCCGCCCGCCGACCGTGAGCGTGCCTTCGAGCGCTTCGGCACGCTCGCCGACGACCCGAGCAGCTCGGCGGCCGGCGGCACCGGCCTGGGTCTGGCCATCGCCCGCTGGGTCGCCACCCTGCACGGCGGCACCGTCCGCTTCGTCGACCCGCCCACCGGTACGACGGGCGCGGTGCTCCGCGTCGACCTGCCGCTGGACCCCCCGGAGCGCAAGGTCACCCGGCCCGACGCCGTACCGCCTCGCCCACCACACTCTCCGGAGGTCGCCATGTCCCACGCCACCACGCCCGGTCCTGCTCCGACGACGGAGGTCACCCCGCCCCCCGTCATCGACCCGCTGTTCGGCAGGCACTGGCCGGACGCTCCCGGGTCGGGCCGCCCCGTCGTCATCGCCGCGCTCGTCGTCGGCCTGCTCGCCGCCCTGCTGCTCCCGTACCGCGCCCCGGGTCTCGCCCTTTTCCTGGTGCTGGTCGCCTCCGGTAGCACCGTCTGGTGGGCTGCGAAGCACGGCCGGGACCGGTTCACGGTGACCTGCCTGGTGCTGGCGGCTCTGTGCTGCCTGCCGGTGCTGCTGCTGGACGCCGGCTGGATCGTCGCCCTGTGCTTGGTCGCCGGGACCGCCTCACTCCTGGTCGGGGTGACCCGGGGCAGCCGCATCCTCGAGTTCCTGGTCGCCGGCATGGCGTGGCCGCTGTCCGCTCTCCGTGGGCTGCCCTGGCTGAACCGCAGCCTCCGCGGCATCTTCGGCACCGGCCGGGCCCCTCGCATCGTCCTCACCGTCGTGTGGTCGGCCGTGGCCGTCCTGGTCTTCGGGCTGCTCTTCGCCTCCGCTGACGCGGTCGTTGCCGAATGGGTCGACCGGTTGCTGCCCGACCTGACGCTCGAGACGTTCGTGCAGCGCTCCTTCACGGGCGTGTTCGTCGGCGGCGCGACGCTCGCCGCGGCGTACCTCGCCCTCAACCCGCCGGACGTCTCGGCCGTTCCTGGTCGCACCGCGCGGGCCGCCCACCGCTTCGAGTGGCTCGTGCCGGTGCTGCTCGTCGACGCGGTGTTCGCGGTGTTCGTCGCGGCACAGGCAGCCGTGCTGTTCGGCGGCCACGACTATGTCAGCGAGACGACCGGCCTGACGTACGCCGAGTACGTGCACCAGGGCTTCGGGCAGCTCACCGTGGCGACCCTGCTGATGCTCCTCGTGGTGTGGGCCTCGTCCCGCCGGGTCGGCCCGGAGCCCGCCGACCGGCTGTGGATGCGCGTCTCGCTCGGCCTCCTCTGCGCCCTGACGCTGGTGGTCGTCGTGTCGGCGCTGCATCGCATGAGCCTCTATCAGGAGGCCTACGGCTTCACCCAGCTGCGGCTGCTGGTCGACGTCTTCGAGGGCTGGCTGGGCGTCGTCGTGATCGCCGTCGGCGTGGCCGGGCTGGTGCGCTGGGGGACCTGGGTGCCGCGGTTCGCGCTCGTCACCGGGGTCCTCGGCCTGCTCGGGATCGCGGCCATCAACCCCGACGCCTGGATCGCCCAGCAGAACATCGACCGCTACGAGTCCACCGGCAAGGTCGACTGGCAGTTCCTCTCCACGCTGTCGGCGGACGCCGTCCCCACGCTGATGACACTGCCTTCCGACCTCCGTGACTGCACCCTGGCCGACCGGACGATCTCCGACGACGACGCGTTGTCGTGGAACCTCGGACGCGCTCGCGCCCGCTCCGCCATGGAGGGATACACCATCCTCGACCTGTCGCCCACCGAGTGCCCGGAGGATCTCAGCAGCGGCTAACCCGTTAGCCCCGCACGGAGCGGCCTTCCTAGACTGCTCCGCATGTCCGGCCCCAACTCGTCCTACGACCCCGTCGAGGTCACCCCGCTGCAGGCCGACGAGGTGGCGGCGGCGCGCGACGAGGCGCTCGAGGCGATCTCGGCGGCGACCGACCTGGCCGAGCTCAAGCAGGTCCGGCTCGACCATGCGGGCGACCGGTCGCCGCTGGCCCTGGCCAACCGCGAGATCGGGGCCTTGCCGCCGCAGGCCCGCAAGGACGCCGGCCAGCGCATCGGCCAGGCCCGGGGCGCGGTCAACCAGGCGCTGGCGGCGCGGCAGACCGAGCTGGAGGCCGAGCACGAGGAGCGGATGCTGGTCGACGAGACCGTCGACGTCACGCTGCCCACCGGCCGCACCCAGCGTGGTTCCCGCCACCCGATCACGATGATGTCCGACTACATCGCCGACGTCTTCGTGGCGATGGGCTGGGAGGTGGCCGAAGGGCCGGTCGTCGAGGCCGAGTGGCTCAACTTCGACGCCCTCAACCTCGGCCCGGACCACCCGGCGCGCACCATGCAAGACACCATCTGGGCCGCGCCCGCCGACCACCACGTCGTGCTGCGCACCCACACCTCGCCGGTCCAGGCCCGCACCATGCTCACCCGGACGCCGCCGATCTACGTCGTCTGCCCCGGCCGGGTCTTCCGCACCGACCCGTACGACGCGACGCACTCCCCGATGTTCCACCAGGTCGAGGGTCTCGTCGTCGACGAGGGCATCACGATGGCCCACCTCAAGGGCACCCTCGACCACTTCGCGACGGCCATGTTCGGTGACGGGATCACCACGCGCTTCCGGCCGTCGTACTTCCCGTTCACCGAGCCCAGCGCCGAGGTCGACCTGGTCTGCTTCGTGTGCCGGGGCGTCGACTCCGACCAGTGCCGCACCTGCCGCGGCGAGGGCTGGATCGAGTGGGGCGGCTGTGGCGTCGTCAACCCGCGGGTACTCACCGCCTGCGGCATCGACACCGAGCGCTACACCGGCTTCGCCTTCGGCATGGGCATCGACCGCACCCTGATGTTCCGCCACGGCGCGGAGGACATGCGCGACTTCTTCGAGGGCGACGTGCGCTTCTCCTCGGCCTTCGGAACGGAGATCTGACCCCTCATGCGTGCCCCCGTTTCCTGGATCCGTGATGTCGTCAGCCTGCCCGCCGACGTCACCACCGAGCAGCTGGCCGCCCGGCTGACCGCGCTCGGACTCAAGCTCGAGGCGATCGAGCGGCCCGGCCACGACATCACCGGCCCGCTGGTCGTCGGCCGAGTGCTGTCGTTCGCCGACGAGCCGCAGAGCAACGGCAAGACGATCCGCTGGTGCTCGGTCGACGTCGGCGACGCCAACGGCACCGGGGAGCCGCAGGGCATCGTCTGCGGCGCCCACAACTTCGCGGTCGGCGACCTGGTGCCCGTGATCCTGCCCGGTGGCGTGCTGCCCGGGGACTTCGCGATCTCTGCGCGCAAGACCTACGGCCACGTGTCGGCCGGGATGATCTGCTCCGCCAAGGAGCTCGGCCTCGGCGAGGACCACGACGGCATCATCGTGCTGCCGCCGGACGCTGGTCAGCCCGGCGACGACGCGTTCGACGTGCTGCCGCTGCGCGACGAGGTCATCGAGTTCGAGATCAACCCCGACCGCGCCTACGCCTTGTCCCTGCGCGGGGTGGGCCGCGAGGCGGCCCTGGCGTACGACGTCCCGTTCGTCGACCCGGCCGACCGGCCGGCTCCGTCGTCGGACGAGCCGGCGTACCCCGTCGTCGTCGACGACCCCGTCGGCTGCCCGGTCTTCACGGGCCGGTCGGTCAGCGGCTTCGACCCGACGGCCGCCACCCCCGCCTGGATGGCCCGGCGGGTCCAGCTGGCCGGCATGCGGCCGATCTCGCTGGCCGTCGACGTCACCAACTACGTGATGCTCGAGCTCGGTCAGCCGATCCACGGCTTCGACCGGGACAGGCTGACCGGCCCGATCGTGGTCCGGCGCGCGACCGAAGGCGAGAGGCTCACCACCCTCGACGGCGTCGTGCGCACGCTGTCGGTCGAGGACCTCCTGATCACCGACGACTCCGGACCGATCGGCCTGGCCGGCGTGATGGGCGGCGAGACCACCGAGCTGTCGCCGACCACGACCAACATCTTCATCGAGGCCGCGCACTGGGACCCCGTCTCGATCTTCCGCACCGCGCGCCGCCACAAGCTGCCCTCCGAGGCGGCCAAGCGGTTCGAGCGCGGCACCGATCCCACCATCCCGCTGGTCGCGGCCGACCGGGTCGCCGAGCTGCTGACCCGCTTCGGCGGCGGCACGGTCGAACCCGGCGTCACGCTGGTCGGGGTACCGCCGGCGCGTCCGACGATCGAGCTGTCCGCCGGGCTGCCCGCCCGGGTGACCGGCATGGAGATCGACGCCGTCACGGCCGTGCGCAACCTGCGCGCCGTCGGCTGCGAGGTGGACGAGGACGGCGATCGTCTGACCGTGACCCCGCCCCCGTGGCGCGGCGACATCACCGATCCCTTCGACTGCGTCGAGGAGGTCGCCCGCATCGTCGGCTACGTCAACGTGCCCTCGGTGCTGCCGCCGGCCCCGTCGGGAGGCGGACTCACCCGCAGCCAGCAGCTGCGCCGCCTCGTCGGTCGCACGCTGGCCGGGGCCGGCTTCGTGGAAGTGGTCAGCTTCCCGTTCGTCGGCACGCCCGACCTCGACGCCCTCGGCCTCGCCGCCGACGACCCGCGCCGCAACGTGCTGCGGCTGGCCAACCCGCTCTCGTCGGAGGAGCCGGCGATGACAACAACGTTGCTGCCGGGGTTGCTCAAGGCGGTGGCCCGCAACGCCGGTCGCGGCAGCGCCGACGTCTCCCTCTTCGAGACCGCGACGGTCACCCTGCCCCGGGCCAGCGGCCCGGCGCCGATCTTCCCGGTCGACCGGCGGCCCAGCGACGGCGAGCTCGACGAGCTCGACAAGGCGCTGCCCGGGCAGCCGCTGCACCTGGCCCTGACCGTCTCCGGCGACCGCGAGCGGGCCGGCTGGTGGGGTGGCGCTCGCCCGGCGAGCTGGGCCGACGCGGTCGACGCCGTGCGCGACGTGGCGACCGCCCTCGGAGTGGAGGTGACCGTGCGAGCGACGGCGTACGCGCCCTGGCACCCCGGCCGTTGCGCCGAGATCGCCGTCGGCGGCGCGGTCCTCGGCCATGCCGGCGAGCTGCACCCCAAGGTCTGTGAGGCGTACGGCGTGCCGGCGCGCACCGCGGTCGCCGAGATCGACCTCTCGCGGCTGCTCGAGCACGCGGTCTCGATCGTTCCCGCGCCGTCCTTCTCCCACTACCCCGTCGCCAAGGAGGACGTGGCCCTCGTCGTCGACGAGTCCGTCACCGCAGCCGAGGTCGAGGCCGCGCTCCGCGAAGGGGCGGGGGAGTGCCTGGAGTCCATCCGGCTCTTCGACGTCTACACCGGTCCGCAGGTGGGCGAGGGCAAGAAGTCGTTGGCCTTCGCGCTGCGGTTCCGAGCGCCCGACAGGACCCTGACCGAACACGAGGCCGGTGCCTTCCGAGACGCCGCCGTGGCCGTGGCCGCCGAGCGGCTCGGGGCCATCCAGCGCTAGTTGATCGGCTGGTGGATCACCCGTCGGAAGTGGTCGACGATCAGCAGGTCGCCGGCCAGGTGGATGGAGTCACCGTCGCCGCGCCGCCACAGCCGCGCGTTCAGCACTCCCGCCGGGGCGCTGATGACTGCATCGGGCTCCACCCCGGGATCGGCCACGACGTGGATGTCTTCCTCCTCGTGGTGCTCGCCCTCGGGGTCGGTGCCGCTGAACCGTCCGAGCTGGACCCACACGGAGTCGCCGGTGTCGGTGATGTCGATGCGCACGTAGTGCTCTAGCGGGGAGAAGGTGCCCCAGTCGGGGAGGCCGCCGAACATCACGTCGAGCACCTCGTCGACCCCGTCAGCGGCCAGCGCCGCGTCGACGTCGGTCACGGTGCGGGCGGTCAGCTCGGCGTCGAGCCGGTGGATCAGTGCTTCGTGGGCCTGTCGTCGGAAGGTGAAACCGACTGTCTGCTCCTTCGACCAGGTCCAGGCCGGGTCGGCGGGATCGGCATCGCGCAACGCCGCCACCAGTCCGGCCGAGGCCTCGTCGAAGGCGCTGAGCTGATCGGCATAGGTCGCCGCCCGCTCGGTCTCGGGACGATCCTCGGGGCTCTTCGGGCGGTTGGCCACCACCCAGGCCCACTGGCCCTGCACCGTGGCAAGGTGGTGGAGCAGGTCGAAGGCGTCCCACGCCGGGCAGCTCGGCACGGGCGCCGCCGGATCGACGCCGGCCAGCACCTCCCGGAAGCGGACCGACTCGGTCTCGATGAACGACAGGTACTGGGGAAACGTCAGGCGGCTCATGCTCCGACGGTAGCGCCGGTCCCCGACATCGTCACCGCCGCGTTCGACAATGGTCCAGCCCGTTCCGAGGCACGGGTGGCGCGGTCGATCCTGAGTGTGTGCATGAATATGAATACCACTGTATAGTCATGCAGGTGTCGAAGGTCAGCGTTGCGGTCGCCGGAGCCAGCGGGTACGCCGGCGGGGAGCTGTTGCGTCTGCTCCTGGGGCACCCAGGCGTCCAGGTCGGCGCACTCACGGCCGCCGCCAACGCGGGGCAGCCGCTCGGCGCCCTCCAGCCACACCTGACCCCGCTGGCCGAGCGGATCCTCGAGCCGACGACACCCGCCGTGCTGGCCGGTCACGACGTCGTCTTCCTGGCCCTGCCGCACGGGGCCTCCGCCGAGCTCGCGGCGGAGCTGGGGGAGCAGACGGTCGTGATCGACTGCGGTGCCGACTTCCGGCTCACCGACCCACAGGACTGGGCGGACTTCTACGGCGGCCCGCACGCCGGGTCGTGGCCCTACGGCCTGCCCGAGCTGCCAGGTCAGCGGGCGCTGCTCACCGGCGCCACCCGGGTCGCGGTGCCCGGCTGCTATCCCACCGTCTCCTCGCTGGCCCTGGTGCCGGCGCTCGCGGCCGGGCTCGTCGAGCCCGACGTCGTGGTGGTGGCCGCGTCCGGCACCAGCGGCGCCGGCAGGGCCGCCAAGGCCCACCTCCTCGGGAGCGAGGTGATGGGCAACGTCTCCGCCTACGGCGTCGGCGGCGTCCACCGGCACACCCCCGAGATCACCCAGAACCTGTCGGCCGTGGCCGGCGGTCCCGTCCGCGTCAGCTTCACCCCGGTCCTGGTGCCGATGCCTCGCGGCATCCTGGCCACCTGCTCGGCACCGGTGCGCCCCGGCGTGACCGCCGACGACGCGCACGCGGCGTACGCCAAGGCCTACGCCGACGAACCGTTCGTCCAGGTGTTGCCCGCCGGCCAGTGGCCGCAGACCCAGGCCGTCCTCGGCTCCAACGCCGTCCACCTGCAGGTCACCGTCGACGAGCGGGCCGGCCGGCTCGTCGCCGTCGGCGCCGTCGACAACCTCACCAAGGGCACGGCCGGTGCCGCCGTGCAGTGCATGAACCTCGCCCTCGGTCTCGACGAGACCCTGGGTCTCACCACCGTCGGGCTCGCGCCGTGACCTATACCCCATTCGAATGCTCGCTTCGCTCCGCTTCGAACGGGGGGCCCGAATGAGCGTCACCCACCCCGCCGGCTTCCGGGCGTCCGGTGTCGCTGCCGGGCTGAAGTCCACCGGCGCCAAGGACGTCGCCCTCGTCGTCAACGACGGGCCGACGTACGCCGCCGCCTCGGTGTTCACCGCCAACCGCTGCAAGGCCAACCCGGTGCTCTGGAGCGAGCAGGTGATCGCCGACGGGGCGGCCCGGGCGGTGTTCCTCAACTCCGGTGGTGCCAACTGCTACACCGGACCCGACGGCTTCCAGACCACCCACGCCGTTGCTGAACGGGTGGCCGAGCAACTCGGCGTCGGCGCCATCGACGTCCTCGTCTGCTCGACCGGCCTGATCGGGCTTGCCAACCCGCGCGACCACGTGCTGGCCGGCGCCGACGCGGCGTACAAGTCACTCACCAGCGACGGCGGCGACGACGCCGCCCACGCGATCATGACCACCGACTCGGTGAGCAAGCAGGTGGTCGTCGAGGGGGCCGGCTGGTCGGTCGGCGGGATGGCCAAGGGCGCCGGCATGCTCGCACCGCAGCTGGCCACCATGCTCGTCGTCCTCACCACCGACGCGGTTGCGTCCGCCGACGATCTCGACACGGCGTTGCGCGCCGCGACGCGCGTCAGCTTCGACCGGCTCGACTCCGACGGCTGCATGTCCACCAACGACACCGTTGCCTTGCTCGCCAGCGGCGCCTCAGGCGTCACGCCCTCGCTGCCGGACCTGACCCACGCCGTCACGCGGGCCTGCACGGACCTGGCCATGCAGCTGCTCGCCGACGCCGAGGGCGCCGATCACGAGATCGCCATCAGCGTGCAGCGAGCCGCGTCCGAGGACGACGCCGTGGAGGTCGCCCGCAGCGTGGCCAGGAGCAACCTCTTCAAGGCCGCCGTCTTCGGCAACGACCCCAACTGGGGCCGGGTGCTCGCCAGCATCGGCACGACCAGCGCCGCGTTCGACCCGGCCGACCTCGACGTCGCGATGAACGGCGTCTGGGTGTGCCGCTCCTCGACCCCCCACGCCGATCCCGCCACGGTCGACCTCGCCCCTCGCGAGGTCACGGTGACCATCGACCTCAAGTCCGGCGACGCTCGCGCCACCGTCTGGACCAACGACCTGACCCACGCCTACGTCCACGAGAACAGCGCGTACTCGTCATGACCGACATCACCGAGACCAGCGAGGCGATCCGGCCCGCCGTCCAGCCGACCAAGGCCGCCACCCTGGCCGCTGCGCTTCCGTGGTTGAAGAGCTATCACGGCAAGATCGTGGTGGTGAAGTACGGCGGCAACGCCATGACCGACGACACGCTCAAGCGGGCCTTCGCCGAGGACATCGCCTTCATGCGGTTCGCCGGCTTCAAGCCGGTCGTCGTCCACGGCGGCGGCCCGCAGATCTCGGCCATGCTCGACCGGCTCGGCATCGCCTCGGAGTTCCGGGGCGGCCTGCGGGTGACCACCCCCGAGGCCATGGACGTCGTCCGCATGGTGCTCGTCGGCCAGGTGCAGCGTGAGCTCGTGGGCCTGATCAACGAGCACGGGCCGCTCGCGGTCGGCCTCTCCGGCGAGGACGCCGGCCTCTTCACCGCCGAGCAGACCAACACGATCGTCGACGGCGAGGAGGTCGACCTCGGCCTCGTCGGCGAGGTCGCCCACGTCCGTCCCGAGGCGGTCCTCGACCTGGTCGAGGCAGGCCGGATCCCGGTCATCTCCAGCGTCGCGCCCGACAGTCAACGGGACGGTCCACAACGTCAACGCGGACTCGGCGGCAGCCGCACTGGCCGTCGCCCTCGAGGCCGAGAAGCTGCTCGTGCTGACCGACGTCGAGGGCCTCTACCGCAACTGGCCCGACAGCGACGACGTGATCGGCGAGATCTCCCCGGAGTCGCTGGCCGAGCTGATGCCGACCCTGGCCAGCGGAATGGTGCCGAAGATGGGTGCCTGTCTCCACGCCGTCCAGGGAGGCGTCGCGCGCGCCAGCGTCGTCGACGGCCGCGAGGACCATGCCGTCCTCCTCGAGCTCTTCACCGACGAGGGCGTCGGCACCCAGGTGCTCCCTGGCGTCGAGACCAAGATCCGGAAGGCGAAGGCATGACCGCCCCGACGAGTGAGCAGTGGCTCGAGCGCTACCAGGGCTCGGTGATGAACACCTTCGGCCGGCCCAAGCTGGTGCTCACCCGTGGCGAGGGCGCCCACGTGTGGGACGTCGACGGCAAGGAGTACGTCGACCTCCTCGGCGGCATCGCCGTCAACGCCCTCGGTCACGCCCACCCGGCCCTGCTCTCCGCGGTCACCGAGCAGCTGGGCACGCTCGGCCACATCTCCAACTTCTTCACCAGCCAGCCCCAGGTCGAGCTGGCCGAGCGCCTCCTCTCGCTCGTCGGCACCGACGGCCGCGTCTTCTTCACCAACTCCGGCGCCGAGGCCAACGAGGCGGCGCTGAAGCTGACGCGGCGTACCGGCCGCACCCACCTGGTCGCCGCCGAGGGCTCCTTCCACGGCCGCACCATGGGGGCGTTGGCACTGACCGCCAAGGAGGCCTACCGTGCGCCGTTCGAGCCGCTGCCCGGCCAGGTCACCTTTGTTCCCTACGGCGACGGCGACGCCCTCGCTGCCGCCGTCACCAACGAGACCGCTGCGGTGGTTCTCGAACCCATTCAGGGCGAGGCCGGGGTGCTCGTCCCCCCCAAGGGCTACCTCGGTCTCGTCCGCTCCATCACCCGACAGCACGGCGCGCTGCTCTGGCTGGACGAGGTGCAGACCGGCATCGGCCGCACGGGCGAGTGGTTCGCCGGTGATGTCGCGTCGGCCGACATCGTCACCGTCGCCAAGGGCCTCGGCGGTGGCATCCCGATCGGCGCCTGCATCGCGCTGGGTGACGCCGCCACGCTGCTCCAGCCGGGCAACCACGGCACCACCTTCGGTGGCAACCCGGTCGCCTGCGCGGCCGCGCTAACAGTCCTCGACGTCATCGAGAAAGACGGCCTGCTCGACCGGGTCACGGCCGTCGGCGAGCGGCTCCGGGCCGGGCTGGCCGCCGATCCCCGGGTGACCGAGGTCCGCGGACGCGGCCTGCTGATCGGGCTCGACCTGGTCGAGGAGCGGTCGGCCGAGGTGGCCGCCGCCGCGCTCTCCCGGGGCTTCATCATCAACAACCCGACGCCCGGCCGTGTCCGCCTCGCCCCACCGTTGGTCATCGGCGACGATGACGTCGACGCGTTCCTGGCCGCCTGGCCGGGCATCCTCGACGCCGCCCTCGACACCACTGACGGAGCCACGAAATGAGCCTGCGCCACTTCCTCGCCGACGACGACCTCAGCCCCGCCGAGCAGGCCGAGGTGCTGGCGCTGGCCGCCGACCTCAAGCGCGCGCCGTACGACGCGAAGCCGCTGGCCGGCCCGCGGGCGGTCGCCACCATCTACGACAAGCCCACCCTGCGCACCCAGGTGTCCTTCGCCGCCGGCATCGCCGAGCTGGGCGGCCACCCGATGCTCGTCGACGGGGGTCTTGCCGGCATCGGCAAGCGCGAGTCGGTCGAGGACGTCGCCCGGGTGCTGGGCCGGCAGGTCTCGCTGATCGTGTGGCGGACCTACGCCCAGTCCTCGATCGAGGTGATGGCTGCCTTCGCGGGGGTGCCCGTCGTCAACGCCCTCACCGACGACTTCCATCCCTGCCAGCTGCTGGCCGACCTGCTCACGATCGCCGAGCACAAGGGCGACCTGGCGGGGTTGACCGTCGCGTTCGTCGGCGACGGGGCCTGCAACATGGGCAACTCGTGGCTGCTCGCCGGCGCGACGGCCGGCATGCACATCCGGATCAGCGCGCCCGAGGGGCAGGAGCCCGGGCAGGCGATGGTCGACCGCGCGAACGTCATCGGCGAAGGCACCGGCGGTTCCGCCTCTCTCGAACGCGACCCGGTCAAGGCCGTCGGCAGCGCGGACGTCGTGGTCACCGACACCTGGGTGTCGATGGGCAAGGAGAGCGAAGCCGAGGAGCGGCTGGCGAAGTTCCGCGACTACACCGTCACCGCCGAGCTGATGTCGCACGCGGCGCCGGACGCGATCGTGATGCACTGCCTGCCGGCCTACCGGGGCAAGGAGATCGATGCCGAGGTCATCGACGGGCCGCAGAGCGTGGTCTGGGACGAGGCCGAGAACCGTCGCCACGCCCAGAAGGCGATCATCACCTGGCTCCTGGAGCACCAGGACAGAGCCACATGACGAAAGCCGCCCTGCGCCCGGCGACCAAGAACGCCAGGCACCAGCAGATCGTCGACCTGGTCGGCACCCACGAGGTGCGGTCCCAGGCCGAGCTGGCCGACCTGCTCGCCGAGAAGGGCGTCAACGTCACCCAGGGCACCCTCTCGCGCGACCTGGTCGAGCTGGACGCCGTCCGCGTGCGGTCCCAGTCCGGTGCCCTCGTGTACGCCGTCCCCGGCGAGGGCGGCGACCGGCGACCGACGAGCCCGGGGGAGACGGCTGCCGCCGGCCACCGGCTGGCCCGGCTCTGCGCGGAGCTGCTCGTCAGTGCCGAGGCCAGCGCCAACCTCGTCGTGCTGCGGACCCCTCCGGGCGCCGCCCAGTTCTTCGCCTCGGCCGTCGACAAGGCCGAGCTCGGTGACGTCCTCGGCACCATCGCGGGCGACGACACGGTCCTGGTGATCGCCCGTGAGCCGCTCGGCGGCGACGACGTCGTCCGCCGGTTCCTGGCGCTCGCCGAAGAACACCGTCCCCAGTCGGAAGCCGCAGAGAGCCAGTCATGAGCAAGGTCCTCACCTCCCTCCCCGTCGGCCAGCGCGTCGGCATCGCCTTCTCCGGCGGCCTCGACACCTCGGTCGCCGTCGCGTGGATGCGCGACAAGGGCGCGATCCCGTGCACCTACACCGCCGACCTCGGCCAGGATGACGAGCCCGACATCGACGGCGTACCCGACCGGGCCATGCTCTACGGAGCCGAGATCGCCCGCGCCGTGGACTGCAAGCGGCCGCTGGTCGAGGAGGGCCTCGCGGCCCTGGCGTGCGGAGCCTTCCACGTCCGCTCCGCCGGCCGCGCCTACTTCAACACCACGCCGTTGGGCCGCGCCGTCACTGGCACGATGCTGGTGCGCGCGATGCACGACGACGGCGTGGACATCTGGGGCGACGGGTCGACGTTCAAGGGCAACGACATCGAGCGCTTCTACCGCTACGGCCTGCTCGCCAACCCCGACCTGCGCATCTACAAGCCCTGGCTCGACGCCGACTTCGTCGCCGAGCTCGGCGGCCGCCACGAGATGAGCCAGTGGCTGATGGAGCACGACCTGCCCTACCGCGACTCCCAGGAGAAGGCGTACTCCACCGACGCCAACATCTGGGGCGCCACCCACGAGGCCAAGACCCTCGAGCACCTCGACGTCTCGCTGGAGATCGTGGAGCCCATCATGGGCGTGCGGTTCTGGGACGCCGCCGTCGTGATCGACCCCGAGGACGTCACGGTCCGCTTCGAGCGGGGCCGCCCCGTCGCGGTCAACGGCACGACGTACGACGACCCAGTCACCCTGGTGCGGACCGTCAACGAGATCGGCGGCCGCCACGGCCTCGGCATGTCCGACCAGATCGAGAACCGCATCATCGAGGCCAAGTCGCGAGGCGTCTACGAGGCACCAGGCATGGCGCTGCTCTGGATCGCCTACGAGCGGCTGCTCAACGCCATCCACAACGAGGACACGCTCACCACGTACCACGACCACGGTCGCCGCCTCGGCCGGCTCCTCTACGAGGGGCGCTGGCTCGACCCACAGGCGCTGATGCTGCGCGAGTCGGTCCAGCGCTGGGTGGCCTCGCTCGTCACCGGAGAGGTCACGCTCCGGCTCCGGCGGGGGGAGGACTACTCGGTCCTGCGCACCGACGGACCGGCCTTCTCCTATCACCCGGACAAGCTCTCGATGGAGCGGGTGGAGTCCGCCGCCTTCGGTCCCACCGATCGCATCGGACAGCTCACGATGCGCAACCTCGACATCGCCGACTCCAGGAGCAAGCTCGAGCTCTACGCGACCCAGCCGTTGGACGAGGGTCAGGTCCTCGTCGAGCACGGACACCTGTTCGGGGCGTTGCCGGCGGGCGGCGGCGACCGGATTGCCAGCAACCCCACCCTCGCGGGCGACAACACCGACGAGGCCCTGGACAATGCCGCCATGGAGGTGGGCACGGACTGATGGACCGGAGCGGCACCAACGAGGGCTCCCTGTGGGGCGGACGCTTCACCGACGGCCCCTCGCCGGAGCTGTCGGCGCTGTCGCGGTCCACGCACTTCGACTGGCGACTGACGCCGTACGACCTCGCCGGCTCCCGGGCGCACGCCAACGCCCTGCACGTCGCCGGCCTGCTCACGCACGACGACCACGTGGAGCTGTTGCGCGGACTCCAGGTGCTGGGGGAGAGGTACGACGCCGGCGAGCTGCACCCCGACCCCTCCGACGAGGACGTGCACGGCGCCTTGGAACGGCTGTTGCTCATCGAGGTCGGCGAGGACGTCGGCGGCCGGCTGCGTGCGGGTCGCAGCCGCAACGACCAGGTCGCCACGCTGTTCAAGGCGTTCCTGCGCGACCACACCCACACCATCGGGGTGCTGGTGCTCGATCTCGTGGAGGCGATCGCCACCCAGGCCCGCCACCACCTCGATGTGGTGATGCCGGGTCGGACCCACCTGCAGCACGCCCAGCCCGTGCTGCTCTCCCACCACCTGCTCGCCCATGCCTGGGCGCTGCTGCGCGACGTGGAGCGGCTGCGCGACTGGGACCGCCGGGTGGCCGCCGACTCGCCGTACGGCTCCGGCGCGCTCGCCGGCTCGAGCCTCGGCCTCGACCCGCGGGCCGTGGCCCGCGAGCTGGGCTTCGACGACTCGACCGCCAACTCGATCGACGGCACCGCCTCGCGTGACTTCGTCGCCGAGCTCGCCTTCGTCACCGCGATGATCGGCGTCGACCTCAGCCGGCTCGCCGAGGAGGTGATCCTGTGGTCGACCCGTGAGTTCGGCTTCGTCACCCTCCACGACGCCTGGTCGACCGGGTCGAGCATCATGCCGCAGAAGAAGAACCCCGACATCGCCGAGCTGGCCCGGGGCAAGTCCGGCCGGCTGATCGGCAACCTCGCCGGCCTGCTCGCCACCCTCAAGGGTCTGCCGCTGGCCTACAACCGCGACCTCCAGGAGGACAAGGAGCCGGTCTTCGACTCCGTCGACACCCTCGAGGTGCTGCTCCCGGCCGTTACCGGCCTGGTCGCCACGCTGACCTTCGACACGGCGCGGATGGCGGAGCTCGCTCCGCAGGGTTACTCGCTGGCCACCGACGTGGCCGAGTGGCTGGTACGGCAGGGCGTCCCTTTCCGCACCGCCCACGAGCTGGCCGGCGCGTGCGTCCGACGCTGCGAGGAGCTGGGCGTCGAGCTGGCCGACCTCAGCGACGAGCAGTACGCCGCCATCTCGCCGCACCTGACCCCCGACGTCAGGTCGGTGCTCACCGTCGAGGGCTCGATCGCCTCGCGACGCGGCCGGGGCGGCACGGCCCCCGACCGAGTGCGTGAGCAGGTGGCCGAGCTGGCCGACCGGGTCGCCGGGCAGCGTGCGCGGCTCTCCTGACCTCCGCAGGTGCTGGCCGGGCCGGTGCTCGAGGTGGCCCCCCGCCTGCTCGGTGCCGTGCTGCGCCACGGCGACGTCGCGGTCCGGTTGACCGAGGTGGAGGCCTACGACGGCGCCGGCGACGCCGGGTCGCACGCCTTTCGCGGCCGGACGCCGCGCAACGAGGTGATGTTCGGGCCGCCCGGCCATCTCTACGTCTACTTCACCTACGGCATGCACCACTGCTGCAACGTCGTCTGCGGGCCGGCTGGGACGGCGAGCGCCGTGCTGCTCCGCGCGGGCGAGGTGGTCGACGGTGTCGACCAGGCGCGGGCTCGCCGGCCTGCGCTCGAGCGACCGTGACCTGGCCCGGGGACCCGCCACGGCTGTGCCAGGCGCTGGCGATCGACCTGGCCGACAACGGCGCCGACCTGTCCACCGGACCGCTCACCCTGACCTTGGGGGAGCCGGTCAGGTCCACGTGTCGACCGGGCCGCGGGTCGGGCTCCGCGGTGCCCCGGACGACCCTGGCGGTTCTGGGTCGACGGGCGACCCGACGCGTGTCGGCGTACCGTCCGGCGAAGCCTCGCTGAGACCTCTGACCCCGGCCTTGTGGCTCGGCGACGAGCGGACTCGGACTGCCTAGGTTTCTCCGCGTCCTGCCTCGTGGCCGGCCAGAGGCCCCCGATGAGGGCCTCGGAGGGCTGACATGCGGGAAGCTGTCGAGTTGCGCCTAAGGTGCTGCTCCGGTAAGTTTTCCTAGGTTGCCCCCAGCAGCGGCCCGAGAGGGCACGGGGTCGGTGCGCGTCTGATTTTTGAGAACTCAACAGTGTGTCATTTAGTCGACGAATTAGTTTGACATGCCCTGATCATCTTTTTGGTTTGGGTTTGGTTTTTTACGGTTGACAATGATTCTGGCTTTTTTGTCTAGGTTTCGTTGTTGGCTGGGATAGTGTTTCTCTTCGGAGATTGTGTTTTCGATGGAGAGTTTGATCCTGGCTCAGGACGAACGCTGGCGGCGTGCTTAACACATGCAAGTCGAGCGGAAAGGCCCCTTGTGGGTACTCGAGCGGCGAACGGGTGAGTAACACGTGAGTAATCTGCCCTCCACTCTGGGATAACGTTCAGAAATGGGTGCTAATACCGGATGTACACAGGCTGACGCATGTTGGTGTGTGGAAAGGTTTTTCTGGTGGGGGATGTGCTCGCGGCCTATCAGCTTGTTGGTGGGGTAATGGCCTACCAAGGCTTTGACGGGTAGCCGGCCTGAGAGGGTGACCGGCCACACTGGGACTGAGACACGGCCCAGACTCCTACGGGAGGCAGCAGTGGGGAATATTGGACAATGGGCGGAAGCCTGATCCAGCAACGCCGCGTGAGGGATGACGGCCTTCGGGTTGTAAACCTCTTTCACCATTGACGAAGCTGCATCTTTTTGGGTGTGGTGACGGTAGGTGGGGAAGAAGCACCGGCCAACTACGTGCCAGCAGCCGCGGTAATACGTAGGGTGCGAGCGTTGTCCGGAATTATTGGGCGTAAAGGGCTCGTAGGCGGTTTGTCGCGTCGGGAGTGAAAACCTTGGGCTTAACTCAGGGCTTGCTTTCGATACGGGCAGACTAGAGGTATGCAGGGGAGAACGGAATTCCTGGTGTAGCGGTGAAATGCGCAGATATCAGGAGGAACACCGGTGGCGAAGGCGGTTCTCTGGGCATGATCTGACGCTGAGGAGCGAAAGTGTGGGGAGCGAACAGGATTAGATACCCTGGTAGTCCACACCGTAAACGTTGGGCGCTAGGTGTGGGATCCATTCCACGGGTTCCGTGCCGCAGCTAACGCATTAAGCGCCCCGCCTGGGGAGTACGGCCGCAAGGCTAAAACTCAAAGGAATTGACGGGGGCCCGCACAAGCGGCGGAGCATGCGGATTAATTCGATGCAACGCGAAGAACCTTACCTGGGTTTGACATACGCCGGAAAGCATCAGAGATGGTGCCCCTTTTTGTCGGTGTACAGGTGGTGCATGGCTGTCGTCAGCTCGTGTCGTGAGATGTTGGGTTAAGTCCCGCAACGAGCGCAACCCTCGTTCCATGTTGCCAGCAGGCCCTTCGGGGTGCTGGGGACTCATGGGAGACTGCCGGGGTCAACTCGGAGGAAGGTGGGGATGACGTCAAGTCATCATGCCCCTTATGTCCAGGGCTTCACGCATGCTACAATGGCCGGTACAAAGGGCTGCGATGCCGCGAGGCGGAGCGAATCCCAAAAAGCCGGTCTCAGTTCGGATTGGGGTCTGCAACTCGACCCCATGAAGTCGGAGTCGCTAGTAATCGCAGATCAGCAACGCTGCGGTGAATACGTTCCCGGGCCTTGTACACACCGCCCGTCACGTCACGAAAGTCGGCAACACCCGAAGCCCATGGCCCAACCGCTTGCGGAGGGAGTGGTCGAAGGTGGGGCTGGCGATTGGGACGAAGTCGTAACAAGGTAGCCGTACCGGAAGGTGCGGCTGGATCACCTCCTTTCTAAGGAGCACACACCCGACGCGCGCGAGGCATTCGTTCTCGCGGCACTGGGGTGCTCACTAGTGGAATCGTCGACATGTTGACTGCCGTCGCTGTTGCGACCGGTGTCTAGTACTACTTCCAGCTTGCTGGGGGTGTGGAACGGGCCGGTTGTGGTGGGGTCGGTGGCCGGCTCCTCGTATCTGTGCTTGCACGGGTGTGGGTGGGTTGGGTGGCACACTGTTGGGCCCTGAGGAATCAGGCGCCAGACCCTCTCGGATGGTGGGTGTGGTTGCTGGTTTTTTTGTGGTTGTTTGGTTGTTGGATAGTGGACGCGAGCATCTTTGTAGCTGTTTTGCTCAGGATCGTCCTCTTCTTTCTCCTTTTGGGGGTGGGGTTGGGGTGTCCTGTTTTTGTTGTGTTTGTGTGTGTGGCGACAAGCTATGAAGGGCGTATGGTGGATGCCTTGGCATCAAGAGCCGATGAAGGACGTAGGAGCCTGCGATAAGCCCTGGGGAGTTGGCAACCGAGCTGTGATCCGGGGGTGTCCGAATGGGGAAACCTGGCTGGAGTCATGTCCAGTCACCTGCACCTGAATGAAATAGGGTGTTGGAGGGAACGTGGGGAAGTGAAACATCTCAGTACCCACAGGAAGAGAAAACAAAAGTGATTCCGAGAGTAGTGGCGAGCGAAATCGGAGGAGGCTAAACCATGCACGTGTGATACCCGGCAGGGGTTGCGTGTGTGGGGTTGTGGGGTTTGTTTGACCAGTGCTGCCGTGCTGGTGCGGAGTGAGAAACCGTATGTGAAGTCGAGGATCGCTGGAAAGCGACGCCGAAGAGGGTGATAGCCCCGTAGACGTAAGCATGTGGCTCCGTTGAGCGAATACCCGAGTATCACGGAACTCGTGAAATTCCGTGTGAATCTGGCGGGACCACCCGTTAAGCCTAAATACTCCTTGATGACCGATAGCGGACAAGTACCGTGAGGGAAAGGTGAAAAGTACCCCTGGCGGGGAGTGAAATAGTACCTGAAACCATGCGCCTACAATCCGTCAGAGCCTTCGCATCCTTTGGGGTGGGGGGTGATGGCGTGCCTTTTGAAGAATGAGCCTGCGAGTTTGCGTTGTGTTGCGAGGTTAACCCGTGTGGGGGAGCCGTAGCGAAAGCGAGTCCTAATAGGGCGTTTGAGTAGCACGATCAAGACCCGAAGCGGAGTGATCTATCCATGGGCAGGTTGAAGCGACGGTAAGACGTCGTGGAGGACCGAACCCACCTAGGTTGAAAACTGGGGGGATGACCTGTGGATAGGGGTGAAAGGCCAATCAAACTCCGTGATAGCTGGTTCTCCCCGAAATGCATTTAGGTGCAGCGTCACGTGTTTCTTGCCGGAGGTAGAGCACTGGATAGCCGATGGGCCCGACCAGGTTACTGACGTTAGCCAAACTCCGAATGCCGGTAAGTGAGAGCGTGGCAGTGAGACTGCGGGGGATAAGCTCCGTAGTCGAGAGGGAAACAGCCCAGACCATCAGCTAAGGCCCCTAAGCGGTGACTAAGTGGAAAAGGATGTGGAGTCGCAGTGACAACCAGGAGGTTGGCTTGGAAGCAGCCACCCTTGAAAGAGTGCGTAATAGCTCACTGGTCAAGTGATTCCGCGCCGACAATGTAGCGGGGCTCAAGTCATCCGCCGAAGCTATGGCATTCCCACGTATAGCCCAGCCGCACCCTGCGGGGTGGTGGTTCAGGTGTGGGGGTGGGTAGGGGAGCGTCGTGTCGCCAGGGAAGGTCCGGAGTGATCCAGGGCTGGAGGCGACACGAGTGAGAATGCAGGCATGAGTAGCGAATCACGGGTGAGAAACCCGTGCGCCGAATGATCAAGGGTTCCAGGGTCAAGCTCATCTGCCCTGGGTAAGTCGGGACCTAAGGCGAGGCCGACAGGCGTAGTCGATGGACAACGGGTTGATATTCCCGTACCGGCAACATGACGCCCATGACGAACCCGGTGATGCTAACCACCCAAAACCATGTCCTAGCGCACCTTCGGGTGTTGCGGGGTGTGGCGGAGCGTGGGACCCGAACCGGTAGTAGTCAAGCGATGGGGTGACGCAGGAAGGTAACCGGACCGTGGCGATGGTTGTCCACGGCTAAGGATGTGGCACGAGTGGTAGGCAAATCCGCCGCTCACCAGTTCAGTCTGGAGTGTGAGGTCTGATGGGGACCCCGTAGGGGGGAAGCCGGCGATCCTATGCTGTCGAGAAAAACCTCTAGCGAGTCATGCGCCGCCCGTACCCCAAACCGACTCAGGTGATCAGGTAGAGAATACCAAGGCGATCGAGCGAACCATGGTTAAGGAACTCGGCAAAATGCCCCCGTAACTTCGGGAGAAGGGGGGCCCGATCCGTGAACCCACTAGCTGGGGGAAGCGGAGGAGGCCGCAGAGACCAGGCCCAAGCGACTGTTTACTAAAAACACAGGTCCGTGCGAAGTCGTAAGACGATGTATACGGACTGACTCCTGCCCGGTGCTGGAAGGTTAAGAGGACCTGTTAGGCGCAAGCGCGAAGCGGAGAATTTAAGCCCCAGTAAACGGCGGTGGTAACTATAACCATCCTAAGGTAGCGAAATTCCTTGTCGGGTAAGTTCCGACCTGCACGAATGGAGTAACGACTTGGGCGCTGTCTCAACCATGGACTCGGCGAAATTGCAGTACGAGTAAAGATGCTCGTTACGCGCGGCAGGACGGAAAGACCCCGGGACCTTTACTATAGTTTGGTATTGGTGTTTGGCACGGCTTGTGTAGGATAGGTGGGAGACTGTGAAACTCGGACGCCAGTGATCGGGTGGAGTCAACGTTGAAATACCACTCTGGTCGTACTAGATATCTAACCTAGGTCCGTGATCCGGATCAGGGACAGTGCCTGATGGGTAGTTTAACTGGGGCGGTTGCCTCCTAAAGAGTAACGGAGGCGCTCAAAGGTTCCCTCAGCCTGGTTGGCAATCAGGTGGCGAGTGTAAGTGCACAAGGGAGCTTGACTGTGAGACTGACATGTCGAGCAGGGACGAAAGTCGGAACTAGTGATCCGGCGCCCACGTGTGGAAGTGGCGTCGCTCAACGGATAAAAGGTACCCCGGGGATAACAGGCTGATCTTCCCCAAGAGTCCATATCGACGGGATGG
The DNA here is from genome assembly GCA_963762105.1 of uncultured Actinomycetota bacterium. Taxonomy (GTDB): domain Bacteria; phylum Actinomycetota; class Actinomycetes; order Propionibacteriales; family Nocardioidaceae; genus Nocardioides. The sequence goes on from CAVXJG010000002.1 coordinate 335,232, forward strand.
TTTGGCACCTCGATGTCGGCTCGTCGCATCCTGGGGCTGGAGTAGGTCCCAAGGGTTGGGCTGTTCGCCCATTAAAGCGGCACGCGAGCTGGGTTTAGAACGTCGTGAGACAGTTCGGTCCCTATCCGCCGCGCGCGCAGGAAACTTGAGAAAAGCTGTCCCTAGTACGAGAGGACCGGGATGGACGAACCTCTGGTGTGCCAGTTGTCCCGCCAGGGGCACCGCTGGTTAGCTACGTCCGGACGTGATAACCGCTGAACGCATCTAAGCGGGAAGCACATTTCAAGATAAAGTTTCCCACAGGACAAACCTGGTAAGGCCCCCCACAGACTATGGGGTTGATAGGCCGGAGGTATACAGCAGCAATGCCCAGCCGACCGGTACTAATAGGCCGAGGGCTTGTCCCACACCCACACACCACCACAACCCGTACGACCAACCCCCAACACGGGGCCACGGACGACAAAGTTGCGGCAAAGACGGTGTAACCAAGGTGTCTCGCGTCCACTACCCAACACCAACACAACACACGACAGTTCGGACACAACAACTAAAGACCCGCCACACCCACCGGTAGCCAACAAGGCCCAGACCAACAGGGTTGCGCACCAGAGTTACGGCGGCCATAGCGACAGGGAAACACCCGGACCCATCCCGAACCCGGAAGTTAAGCCTGCCAGCGCCGATGGTACTGCCCCCGAGAGGTGTGGGAGAGTAGGACGCCGCCGAACACCCTTCACCAGCAGAGGCCACCCCACGGTGGCCTCTGCTGCATTTACCGGACGTTTATCGCTTTTCGCGGGCCCGCCTTTTGTCCACAGTCGACGTGGCGGTCGACCGTTCGCACAGCCTGTTCCGCCGCGGCGCTCGGTTGTCGGTGTCGCCCCGGAGCGTTGGACGCGGAGGTGATGGACCGATGACGGACAAGGTGTCTGAGAGCAAGACCGTGGAGAGCGAGGCTCCCGCGGTCAACGAGGTCCGGTTGGTGGGGCGGTTGTCCCGCGACCCGGAGGAGCGGGTGCTGCCGAGCGGCGACGCGATGTGGACGTTCCGACTCGTGATCGCGAGGACGGCAAACGCCCGCACGCGTCAAAGCGTCGACACGCTCGACTGTGCTGTCTGGGGTGGGCGGGTGCGGTCGCAGGTGGCCACCTGGTCGGCCGACGACGTGGTCGAGGTGGCAGGAGCCGTGCGGCGCCGGTTCTTCTCGACCGCCGGCGGCCCCGCCTCGAGAGTCGAGGTCGAGGTGAGCTCGGGCCGGATCATTCGTCGCGCAAGGAGCGGATGAGCACGCCGATGCTGGGTTTCGGCTGGAACGAGGTGGCCTTCTCGGGCAGCAGCCGGCCGGCCAACGCCACCCGCGTGACGAGGTCGAAGTCGGGGGCGGGCATCAGCACCGCCACGCCGCGATGGCTGCGGACCCGGCCCAACGCCTCGTCGACCGAGTGGTGGTAGGTGACCCGCCGGGCAGGCAGGTCCAGCGCCGGCAGCAGGTCGTCGTGCAGCACCTCGACCGCGGCTCGGTCTGCGCCCAACGACAGCCGCAGCGTCGCCCACGCGGTGCCGTCGGTGGCGACGAGGGTGTCCTGACTCAAGGCCCCGAACGCCTCCGTCGATGCCACGGGCGTGAGCGCCAGCCCGCGGGAGGCGCAGGCCGCCCGCAGCTCGTCGAGGTCGCTGCCGAGCAGCACCCGGTGGATGGCTCCGAGGAAGAGGGGGGTGTCCGCCTGGTCGACCAGCATCGCCAGTCCACTGTCCATCGGGCCGCCTGGTGACGCGTGCTGCATCCGCAGATAGGCGGCGTAGCGGTGGTGGCCGTCAGCGATCAGGGCTCGTGAACCGGCCAACGCCGCGTTGAGCGCGTCGATCTCGCCCGCGTCGCGGATGGCCCAGACCCGGTGTCGTTGGTCGGCCCGGTCGACGTACTCGTGGTCGGGTGCTGCCGCGAGGGTTCGGTCGACCAGGACGCGCACGGGGACGGGTCCGCGGTGGACGAGCAGGATCGGGGCGGGGTTGAGCTCCCATCGGGTCATCCGATCGGCGAGCTCGGTGACCTGCTCGGGGTGGATGCCTTCGTGCGGAAACACCGCCCGATCTTCAGGGGTGGCCGCCGGGTGCGAGATGTCGAGGGCTCCCACCAACCCGCGGATCGTCAGGCCGCCGGCGGTGTACTCGTGCACGTAGACCGCGGGTTCGGCGTCGCGCAGGAGGTGGTGCTCGGACTCCCATCGGGCCAGTCGTTCGGTGACGTCGCGATAGGGTCGGGCGAACAGCCGGGCGGTCGCGGGGTCGCCGATACGGCCCGCTGTGAGCCGCCATCCGCGAAAGGGCCGCAGTCGAAGTGGCCGACCCACCGAGGGCGGGTCGACCACCGGGCTGGAGTCCATCGGAGCATCGTAGGGGAGGCATCGGATGGCCGATGGGCGGCACCTGGCCGCGTCCGAGGGGGTGCTGACGGCCGCCTACGACCTGGCGATGCTCGACCTCGACGGGGTCGTCTACATCGGTGGCCACGCTGTCCCGGGGGCGGCCGATCGGCTGGCCCAGGCGCGTCGCGCCGGGATACAGCTGGCCTTCATCACCAACAACGCGTCCCGCCCGCCCGGAGACGTGGCGGCCCACCTGCGCGACCTCGGCGTGGACGCCGACGAAGCCGACGTGGTGACCTCTGCCCAGGCTGCGGCCCGGGTGCTGCGCGACCGGTTCGGCGCCGGCGCGAAGGTGGCGCTGCTGGGTGGGCGAGGGCTGGACGCCGCGCTGCGCGCCGAGGACCTGGTGCCGGTCGCCGTGGGCGAGGAGGCCGACGCGGTGGTCTCGGGCTACGGGCCCGACGTGCTGTGGCGCGACATCATGCGGGCGGCCGTGCTCGTCCGCGACGGGCTGCCTTGGGTCGCCAGCAACACCGACCTGACCATCCCGACGGCTTACGGCACGGCGCCTGGGCACGGCGTCCTGGTCGGGGTGCTGCGGGAGTTCAGCGGCGTGGACCCGGTGGTGGCCGGCAAGCCCGCACGTCCCTTGCTCGACGAGACGGTGCGCCGGGTCGGCGGCCGGCACCCGCTGATGGTGGGCGACCGGCTCGACACCGACATCGACGGCGCGGTGAACGCCGGCTTCGACAGCCTGCTGGTGTTCACCGGGGTCAGCGGGCTGTCCGACCTGGCCGCCACGCCGGCGGGGCGGCGTCCGACCTACCTGGCCGCGGACCTGGGCGGCCTCCTCGAGGCCCACGTCGTGCCCGAGTCCGGGGACGGTTCGGCCGAGCTCGGGGGCTGGCGCGCCGTCGTACGCGATGGGCGGCTCGAGGTGTCCGGGACGGGTTCGGCGGGGGACTGGTGGCGGGTGGCGGCCACCGCCGCCTGGGCCTACCTGGACGAGTCGGGGGAGCCGGTGGACACGGACGGCGTCGGAACGCCGCAACCCGATCAGCTCGCCGCTGACGGGTAGGCTCGCGGTCATGACCGAGGCCCCCGACGAGTACGACGACGACCGTCCCGACCAGGGCGAAGACGCCCCTGACGAGACCCCCGGCGACGTGCTGCTCACCGGCGATCCTGCCGTCGACGAGGTGCTGGCCGGCATGGATGCCCTCCACCGCCTGCCGGTCGACGAGCACGCAGCCTTCTTCGAGGAGGCCCACGACTCGCTGCGGAAGGCGTTGGACCCCGACCGCGAGTCGGTCTGAAGCAGCCTCGGTGCCCCGCCGTCTGCGGCTTGACGCCGAGCTGGTGCGGCGGGGGCTGGCCCGGTCCCGGGACCACGCCGCCGAGCTCATCACCGGCGGGCGGGTGACCGTCTCCGGCGGCCCCGCCACCAAGCCCGCCACCGCGGTCACGACCGACGTCGCGATCGTGGTCAGCACCGACCCGGACCGTCCGGACTACGTGTCCCGAGGCGGACACAAGCTCGCGGGCGCGCTGGCCGCCTTCGAGCCGGCCGGGCTGGTGGTGTCGGGGCGACGCTGCCTGGACGCCGGGGCGTCGACCGGCGGCTTCACCGACGTGCTGCTGCGGCACGGAGCGCGCGAGGTGGTCGCGGTGGACGTGGGCTACGGACAGCTGGCCTGGGCGCTGCGTACCGACGAGCGGGTCCAGGTCCATGACCGCACCAACATCCGCGAGCTGTCCCAGGAGGTCATCGGCGGGCCCGTCGACCTCGTCGTCGGCGACCTGTCGTTCATCAGCCTCGCGCTGGTGCTCGAGCCATTGCTCGGCGTGACCGCACCCGACGGCGACCTGGCGCTGATGGTCAAGCCGCAGTTCGAGGTGGGCAAGGGCAGGGTGGGCAAGGGCGGTGTGGTTCGCGAGCCCGAGCTGCGGGCCGAGGCGGTGCAGGGCGTGGCCGAGGCGGCCGCCGCGCGTGGCTGGGGCGCCAAGATGGTGGCGGTCAGCCCGCTGCCCGGACCGTCAGGCAACGTGGAGTTCTTCCTGTGGCTGCGCCAGGGACCGGCCGCCATCGACGCCGACGACATCCACCGGGTGGTGTGGGCCGCGGCCCCAACGGGGGTCCCGGGTGAGAGGCTGGAGCCATGAACGCTGGACCCGACCACGGGGCGAGCCCGCCGCGCCGGGTCCTGCTGCTGGCCCACACGGGTCGCCGGGACGCGCGCGAGGTGTCCAGCGCGTTCGTCAAGGGTCTGGTGAGCCACGGCATCCGGGTGCGGGCCCTGGCCGACGAGGCCGCCGCCCTCGACCTCGACCCGGAGCTGCTCGAGATCGCCGACGACGAGACCGACGCGGCCCGCGACTGTGAGCTGGCCGTCGTGATCGGCGGCGACGGCACGATCCTGCGGGCGGCCGAGGCCACCCACGACCGGGGCACCCCGCTGCTGGGCGTCAACCTTGGCCACGTGGGGTTCCTGGCCGAGGCGGAGTACGACGACGTCGAGTCGACCATCGGGGCGATCGTCGAGCGCCGCTACACCTCCGAGGAACGCCTGACCATCGACGTGTCGGTGTTCCGGGACGGCGAGCTGGTCGTGAGCACCTTCGCCCTCAACGAGGCCAGCGTCGAGAAGGCTGCCCGTCAGCGGATGCTCGAGGTCGTCGTCGAGGTGGACGGCCGGCCGTTGTCGCGGTTCGGTTGCGACGGCGTGGTGTGCGCGACGCCGACGGGCTCCACGGCCTACAACTTCAGCGCCGGCGGACCCGTGGTCTGGCCGAGCGTCGAGGCGCTGCTGATGGTGCCGATCAGCGCGCACGCCCTCTTCGCCCGCCCGCTTGTCGTGGCCCCGTCGTCGGTGCTCGCCGTCGAGGTGCTCGCCCAGACCGAGGGCGCGGGCGTGCTGTGGTGCGACGGCCGGCGCACCGTCGACCTGCCGCCCGGCGCCCGCATCGAAGTACGCCGCGGCGCCAGCCCGGTCCGGTTCGTCCGCCTGCACGAGGCGCCGTTCACCGACCGGCTCGTCGCCAAGTTCGGACTGCCGACCCAGGGCTGGCGCGGGGCCGGTGACCGCCGCCGGGGCGACTCCGATGCTTGAGGAGATCCGGATCGGCTCCCTCGGCGTGATCGAGTCGTCGACGCTGGAGCTCGGTCCCGGTCTCACGGTGATCACCGGTGAGACCGGTGCCGGCAAGACGATGCTGGTCACCGCGCTCGGTCTGCTGCTGGGCGGTCGGGCCGACACCGGAGCCGTTCGCACCGGCGCCGACACCGCCCGGGTCGAGGGGGTCGTGGATGTGGCGGCGCTCCCCGAGTTCGCGGCGGCCGTGACTGAGGCAGGTGGCCACGTCGAGGACGACCGCGTCGTGCTGGCGCGCAACGTCTCCGCCGAGGGCCGCTCCCGGGCCTTCGCCGGTGGTGCCTCCGTCCCCGTCGCGGTGCTGGCGGGCCTGGCCGAGCCGCTGGTCGCGGTGCACGGGCAGTCCGACCAGCACCGGTTGCTGGCCCCGCGAGCCCAGCGCGACGCGCTCGACCGGTTCGCGGGCGCGCGGGTGGCCGAGCCGCTGGCGCGCTACGTCGACCTGCGCGAACGGCTGCTGGCCACGGAGGCCGAGCTGGCCGAGGTCACGCGGACGTCCCGCGAGCGGGCTCGCGAGGCCGACCTGCTGCGGTTCGGCCTCGACGAGATCGCGGCCGTGGAGCCGCGGCCGGGGGAGGACGGCGAGCTGTCCGCCGAGGAGGCGCGGCTCGGGTACGCCGACACGCTGCGGGCGGCCGCCGAGACCGCGCGCGAGGCCCTGTCCAGCGAGCAGGGTGAGCCCGACGCCCTGGCGGCGTCCGCCGTCGCCCGGACCGCTCTCGAGAGCGTCCGCGACCACGACACCGAGGCCGGCGCCCTGGCCGACCGGCTGGCCGAGCTGACCTACCTGCTCTCCGACCTGGCGGCCGACGTGGCGTCGTACGCCTCGAGCCTGGAGACCGACCCCGCGCGCCTCGCCGCGGTCTCCGACCGCAGGGCCGCACTGACGGCGCTGACCCGCAAGTACGGCGACACCATCGACGAGGTGCTCGCCTGGTCGGAGCAGTCCGCCGCCCGGCTGCTCGACCTCGACGACACCGACGGCCGGATCGAGCGGCTGCGCGCCGACGCGGCCCGGCTGCGCGCCGATCTCGGCAGCACGGCCGCCGAGCTGACCAAGGCCCGCGTCGCCGCCGCCACGAGGCTGGCCACCGAGGTGACCGAGGAACTGGCCCTGCTGGCCATGCCGGACGCCCGACTGACCGTCGAGGTCGGCGACCACGACGCGGAGCCCGAGGGCGTGGGAGCACTGCTGGTAGGGAAGCGCTGGGTGCGGTTCGGCTCGGCCGGCGTCGACGAGATCGAGATCAGGCTCAGCGCCAACACCGGCTCACCGGCCCGTCCGCTCGCCAAGGGAGCCTCGGGAGGTGAGCTGTCGCGGGTGATGCTGGCCCTCGAGGTCGCACTGGCAGGCACCAGCCCGGTCCCGACGTTCGTGTTCGACGAGGTCGACGCCGGCGTGGCCGGCAAGGCCGCGGTCGAGGTGGGCCGCCGGCTGGCCGAGCTGGCAAAGACCGCCCAGGTCCTCGTCGTCACCCACCTGCCCCAGGTCGCGGCGTACGCCGACCGGCACGTCGTGGTGCGACAAGTCCAGCACCGGCGCAGTCACCACATCCGGGCTGACCGTGCTCGACGCGGACGCCCGGGAGCGCGAGCTCTCGCGGATGTTTGCCGGGATGGACGAGTCCGACACGGCGCTGGCCCACGCCCGCGAGCTGCTCGCGGCCGCCCTGCCCGGGCGCGCCCTGGCCTGACACGCCGCTCTCCTTGCCAGGACAGACCTCTTCCGGCTGACAGCATGAGCCGGGATGAAGACCTCGACACATCCGTCCGCCCGACCGTCCCGTCGACGCCCCGCTGAGGGCCTCCCAGGAGTGCACGGCACGGCCCGGGTGGACCGGCGCGTGGCCACCCTGCTGCCCCGGCTCCGGCCGGGTGACGTGGCCGTCCTCGACGTGCTCGACCTGGACCGGGCGACGGCTCGGTCGTTGGCAGACGCAGGCGTGGTCGCGGTGGTCGACGCCTCCGCGATGATCTCGGGGCGCTACCCCAACCTCGGTCCCGGCGTGCTCGCCGAGGCCGGCGTCGTGCTGGTCGACGGCGTAGGCGCCGACGGGCTCGCCGCGATCCGTGACGGCCAGAGAGTCCGCGTGCACGATGGCGCCGTGCATGTCGGCGACCGGGCCGTCGCGCTCGGCCGCGCACTCGACCCCGACACCATCGACACCGCCATGGCGGCCGCGCGGCAGGGGATGGTCAGCCAGCTGCAGAGCTTCACCCACAACAGCGGCGAGTTCCTGCGCCGCGAGCAGGACCTGCTGCTGCATGGCATCGGGCTGCCCACGCTGCGCACCTCGATCGCCGGCCGGGCGGTGGTCGTGGTCGCCGACGGCCAGGAGCTGCGACGCCTCGGCAAACGGCTGAAGCCGTTCCTGCGCGAGCAGGAACCTGTCCTCGTCGGCGTCGGCGCGGGGGCCGACGCCCTGCTCGCCGCCGGCCACCGGCCGCACGTGGTTGTGGTCGCGGCGGGCGACGAGCTGCCCTCGGCCAAGGTGCTCAAGGCCGCTAGCGACGTCGTGATGACGGTCCAGCCCGGGCTGGCCCGCTCGGCGACCGAACGGCTCGAGCGGCTCGGCGTGCGCCCGCTCCGGTTGGAGACCACCGCGACAGCCGAGGACGCCGCCCTGGTGCTGGCCGACGCGGCCGGTCCGCGGGTCATCGTCGGAGTCGGCACCAATGCGACCCTCGAGGAGATCCTCGACCGCGGCCGCGACGGACTCGCGGGCACCTACCTGACCCGGCTCAAGATGGGCGCCCGGCTGGTGGACGCCGCGGTTGTCCCGACGCTGTACTCCGGGCGTGTGCGCCCGCGCCACCTGTTCTTGGTCGTGCTGGCCTGCCTGGTCGCGCTCGCCGTGGCGGTGGCGACCACCCCGGTCGGCCACGAGTGGGCGGTCGACCTGCAGGCATGGCTGGGCGACGTCCTCGACAACGCCCGCGGACGGCTCTCGTGATCTCGTTCCGCCAGCACGTCCTGACGCTCGTGGTCATCTTCATGGCCCTGGCCGCCGGGGTCGCGCTCGGCGGCGGCCCGCTGAGCGACCTCGGCCGTCCCGCCGAGGCCGCCACGACCGACCCGCGACCGGCCGAGCCGGAACCGGCCGACTACACCTTCCCCGACGCCTTCGCGGGCACCGTCGGCTCCGCCCTTTATGGCGGTCGGCTGCACGGACACCCCGTGGTCATCCTGGCGCTGCCCGGTGCCGACGACGACGTCATCGGCGCCCTGGCCGGCCAGGTCCAGGCCGCGGGCACCCAGGTGATCGGCACCTATGCACTCCGTCGCACCCTGGTCGACCCGGGTGAGAAGACCCTCGTGGACACCCTCGGCCTCCAGCTGGTCACCCAGCTCGGGCCGGGGGTCGTCACCGACGGCGCGACGACCTATGACCGGATCGGCCAGCTCATCGGTCGGGCCGTGGCCACCTCGAAGCCGTCGGCCACGATGGAGGCGGCGAAGGTCTCCTCGCTGCGGGCGAGCCTGAAGGGAGCCGGCCTGCTCGGTCTACCGGATGGCGAGCCGGGCAACGCACCACTCGTGCTGGTCGTGGGCGGCAACGACCTGGAGCCGGTCGTGCTGACCGGTCTGGTCGACGGCCTGGCCGCCGTCGCCAGGGGGGTCGTCGTGGCCGCCCCCACGGCAGACGTCGGCATCGCGGCCCTGCGGTCGGCGCCTCCCGCACGCCCCGTCGCCACCGTCGACGGCACCGAACGCTCGGCGGGCCAGGTGGCCGCCGTGCTCGCCCTGGTCCACGTGCTGGCCACGCCCGGCGGCTCGTTCGGTGCGTCGGGTTCGGACTCAGCGGTCCCGCTCGGGTAGGATGGAACCCCGTGAAGCAAGCGCCCACCAAGCACGTGTTCGTGACCGGGGGCGTCGCCTCCTCGCTGGGGAAGGGACTCACGGCCTCCTCGCTCGGCCGGCTGCTCCGTTCCCGCGGTCTTCGGGTCACCATGCAGAAGCTCGACCCCTACCTCAACGTCGACCCCGGGACGATGAACCCCTTTCAGCACGGCGAGGTGTTCGTCACCAACGACGGCGCCGAGACCGACCTGGACATCGGGCACTACGAGCGGTTCCTCGACACCGACCTGAGCCAGATTGCCAACGTCACGACCGGGCAGGTCTACTCCAGCGTCATCGCCAAGGAGCGCCGCGGCGACTACCTCGGTGACACCGTCCAGGTGATCCCCCACATCACCAACGAGATCAAGGACCGGATCCGCGCGATGGGCGCCCCCGACGTCGACGTGGTGATCACCGAGATCGGCGGCACGGTCGGCGACATCGAGTCGCTGCCGTTCCTCGAGGCCGCCCGGCAGGTCCGCCACGACATCGGCCGCGACAACTGCTTCTTCCTGCACGTCTCGCTGGTGCCCTACATCGGCCCATCCGGCGAGCTGAAGACCAAGCCCACCCAGCACTCGGTGGCCGCGCTCCGCTCGATCGGCATCCAGCCCGACGCGATCGTGTGCCGCGCCGACCGCGAGATCCCTCAGAACATCAAGCGCAAGATCTCGCTGATGTGCGACGTCGACGAGGACGCCGTGGTCACCGCCGCCGACGCGCCGTCGATCTACGACATCCCCAAGGTCCTGCACCGAGAGGGCCTCGACGCCTATCTCGTACGCCGACTGGACCTGCCGTTCCGCGACGTCGACTGGACGACCTGGGACGACCTGCTCCGCAAGGTGCACCATCCCAAGGAGGAGGTCACCGTCGCGCTGGTCGGCAAGTACGTCGACCTCCACGACGCCTACCTCTCGGTGGCGGAGGCGCTGCGGGCCGGCGGTTTCGCCCACGACACCAAGGTCGACATCCGGTGGGTGCCCTCCGACGAGTGCGCCGACGCCGCGGGCGCCCACCGGAAGCTGCACGACGTCGACGCGATCTGCGTGCCCGGAGGCTTCGGGGTCCGTGGGCTCGACGGCAAGCTCGGCGCCCTGACGTACGCCCGCACCAACGGCATCCCGACCCTCGGCCTGTGCCTGGGCCTGCAGTGCATGGTCATCGAGTACGCCCGCAACGTGGCGGGTCTGGAGAAGGCCGCCTCGACGGAGTTCGACCCCGACTGCCCCGAGCCGGTGATCGCCACGATGGCGGAGCAGAAGCACATCGTCGAGGGTGAAGGTGACCTCGGCGGCACGATGCGGCTGGGTCTCTATCCGGCCGACCTCGACGACGGGTCGATCGTCCGCGAGGCCTACGGCCAGGGCCGGGTCGAGGAGCGGCACCGGCATCGCTACGAGGTCAACAACCACTACCGCGAGCAGCTCGAAGCCGCGGGCCTCGTCTTCTCAGGCACCAACCGGGACCTCGATCTGGTCGAGTTCGCCGAGCTGCCACGCGACGTGCACCCCTACTACGTCTCGACGCAGGCACACCCCGAGCTGCGCTCCCGGCCGACCCGGCCACACCCGCTCTTCGCCGGTCTCGTCGGTGCGGCGCTGGACCGTCAGAAGTCCGAGCGCTTCCCGATCGACGAGTCCGGCCTGCGCCGCGAGCCCGTCGACGACTGACTCACCCGGTGTCGGTCTGCGGCGTGCGAGGCGCGTATCGCCTCACTGTGGGACTTCGCTGACGCGGCCGCCAGCGGCTACCGCCTTCGCGGCGGCCGCCGATGCCTGCGACGACCCCGCCGAGGCGGCCGCATCTGCGCAGCCAGCAGGCCCGAGCGGTCGGACTCGCGGGTGACTTTGCGGCGGCCGAGCGCATCCTCGACGACGTTGATGCCGCCGACCTGGACGGGATCGGCGCAGAGCACGCCCGAGCCCGTCTCGCCATCGAACGGGGCCGGGTGCTGAACTCCACTGGCGACCCGGAGGCCGCAGCGCCGTTGTTTGCCACGGCGTACCTCCTGGCGTCCGCTTGCGGTGCCGGCGGGCTCGCTATCGACGCGCTGCACATGAGCGCGATCGCGGCCGGCGCGGTCGAGGGCCACGACGCGGCGCGCGCGTGGGACGAGCGGGCGCTCGCCGAGATCGAGCGGTCCGGCGACCCCTCGGCCGAGGCCTGGCGAGGGACGATCCTCAACAACCTCGGCTGGGACCTCCACGACGGCGGGCACCTCGCCGATGCGCTCGAGGTCTTCGAGCGAGCGGTGACGGCCAGGCTCGACGCCGGCCAGCAGGACCGCGTGCTCGTCGCTCGCTGGTGCGTGGGCCGCGCGCTGCGCTCCCTTGGCCGGTACGACGAGGCGCTGGAGCTGATGCGCACGCTCGCCGCCGACCCTGCCGGTGCCGAGGACCAGTACGTCCACGAGGAGATCGCCGAGAACCTGAAGGCCCTCGAGGACGGTCGATCCGCCTGACGGACCCGGTGCCGTCTAGCCCAGCTCACCCCGAGCCCGCAGCTGCCGGACCAACGTGTCGGAGCCGCCCAGCAGGGCCGCCCTGATGGTCGGGTCGACACCCTCGCTGCGGGCCATGCTCCAGCGCCGCGTCGACGAACGCCTGGTCGCCCACGAGCGGGAACATCCCGCCGATCAGGCCGAAGACCCGAAGCATGCCGCCGCCGGCGAGCTTGGGGATCTCCTCCAGGTAGCGCGTGGTGAACGGCAGCAGTACGTCGCGCTGCTCGGGCCGCCAGAAGCACCGGATCATGTTGCCCATCGACACGCCGCCCGGCACGGACTGCTCGGTGTAGAGCGCGTGCCAAGCCTCCTCCTTGGCCTCGGGGAGGTTGCGGGAGGCCCGCACGGCGAGAGCGTTGACGGCAGCGTCCGGGTCGGGATCCCGCTCGAGCAGCCTCTCGACGACCGTCTCGTCGTAGTCACCGCGCGCGGCCCGGGTGCCGGCCACCCGCCAGGCGAGCCCGAGGTCGTCGGCAGCGGCCTCCTCGACCTGAGCGAAGTGCTCGGCCGTCGTCGCGTTCGCCGCCAGGGAGAAGAGGGATCCCTGGGCGAGCGCCGGCTGGTGGGCGAGCACCGCCGCGCGGTCGGCCACCCGGCTGCGCTGCCGGACGATCAGGTCGACGGGGGTGAAGTTGGCGGCGACCAGGCCCGCCAGCCGCAGGAACGGCTCCACGACGCCGGCCTCGGTCTCGCTGTCGAGCACGCCGAGCACGCAGGTCAGGGTGTCCTCGGCGTTCAGCTCGCCCTTGACGAGCATGTCGTAGGCAGTCGCGACGGCGAGCGCTCGAGACAGCGAGTCGGGCAGCTGGCCCGCCCGGGTCAGCAGCAGCTCGAGCGAGGCGGCGTCGGTGCGGGCGGCGGCGAACGTCAGGTCGTGGTCGTTGACCAGCCGCAGATCGCTGGCAGGCAGGTCGAGCTCGGTCACGCTGGCGGCACCGTCCAGGCGGACGGCGACATCACCGACGTGGGTCAGTGCGTCCGCGGACGCCGCGTAGCAACCGATGTCGAGGCGGTGAGGCCGCGCCGGCTCACCGTTGGGGCCGGCAGCGCTCAGCGTGCTCCCCTCCAGCGTCAGGGTGTCGGTGCCGGAGCGGTTGAGCCAGGCCTCCTGCCAGGACTGGAGGTCCTCGCCGCACGCCGCGCCGATCGCGTCGGTCAGGTCTTCGAGGCGGGTGTTTCCCCACGCGTGCTTGCCGAAGTAGTCCTGCAGCCCGGCCACGAACGCCTCCTCGCCGGCGTACGCGCTGAGCTGCTTGAGGACCGACTGGCCCTTGAGGTAGGAGATGGCGTCGAAGTTGGCCATCGCCTGGGACACGTCGTGCACCTCGCCCCGGATGGAGTGGGTGCCGGGGCCCATGTCGACCCGGTAGCCCTCGATCTTGCCGCCGGCCAGGAAGATGGACCAGCAGTCGGTGTACTTGGTCGCACCGACGGCCGCCCAGCAGGCGGCCCAGGAGGCGAAGGCCTCGTTGAGCCACAGGTCGTCCCACCAACGCATGGTGACCAGGTCGCCGAACCACATGTGGGCCATCTCGTGCAGCAGGATCTCGGCCACCCCGCGGCGCTGGTCGGGGGTGGGGGTGCTGCGGAAGAGGACGCTGTCCCCCCACGTCACGCAGCCCCAGTTCTCCATCGCGCCGCCCATGTCGGGCACGAAGACCTGGTCGTAGCGCTCCTGCCCGAAGGGCACGCCGAAGTGCTCACCGAACCACGCCAGGCCCTGGTCGGTGAGCTCGAAGAGCTCCTCGGCATCGCGGTCGAGCATCAGCTTGAGGGACTGGCGGCAGTAGAGACCGAGGTCGTAGCCACCGCGCTGCGACCGGAGCTCGTAGAACGGTCCGGCGTTGACCACGGTGACGTACGTCGACAGCCGCGGCGTGTCTCCGAACGTCCAGAGCCGACCGCCGTCGGGCAGGTCGGCGACCGACTCGGGCGCGGAGTTGCTGGTGACGGTCCACGTCTCGGGGGCACTGGCCGTGAAGCCGTGCACCGCCTTGAGGTCGGGCTGGTCGAAGTTGGCCCAGACGTAGCGGGCCATGTCGGGCTCCCACGTGTTCCACACGTAGACGAGCTTGTCGCTGGGGTCGACCGTGCGTTTGACGCCGTGACCGCTCGACGTGTCCGACTGGGCGGAGGCCACGACGAGCACGTTCTCGGACTGCAGGTCGGGGAGAGGCAGCCGGCCACGCTCGACCGTGGCCAGGTCGAGGTCGACGCCGTTGAGGGTGGCGTGCCGGACCTCGGCCACGCAGTCGATGAAGCTGCTGGCGCCCGGTTGCCGGCAGGCGAACGTCACCGTGGAGGTCGCCTCGAGGGTCTGACCCTCGAACAGCCCTCGGAAGTCGAAGGCGACGTCGTAGCGCTGCACCTCGATCAGCGAGGCGCGCTCCTCGGCCTCGGTGCGGGTCAGGCTGGCTGGGGTGGTGGTGTCGGACAAGGTCACTCCTCGTGTCGCGGCGGCCCGAGCAGCCGTCGGGGGCCACGGTAGCGTCCCTGGCATGACGCAAACGCCCGGCGACTCCTCCGGATCGTGGCCGGTCGCGGCGTCGGTGGACCTGCACCGCGACGACTGGCTGGTGGCGTTGCGCTCCGACACGGTGCACCGGCCCGGGCACCCCGAAGAGACGTTCGCGCGCGTCGTCCTCGAGCACCCCGGTGCCGTCATCGTGCTCGCCGTCGACGACGACGAGCGGGCGGCCTGCGTCCGGCAGTACCGGCACCCGGCCACCGGCACCTTCCTCGAGCTGCCCGCTGGTCTACGCGACTCTGATGGCGAGGACCCGCTCGAGACGGCCAAACGCGAGCTGTTGGAAGAGGTCGAGCTGGTGGCGACGGAGTGGCGAGAGCTGTTCGCGCTCTGGCCCTCGGCCGGCATCAGCGCCGAACGACACATCTTCTACCTGGCCCGGGGCCTGGCCGCCGGTGACCGTGGCGACTTCGCTCTCGAGCACGAGGAGGCGGAGATGGAGCTGTGGTGGGTGGGCGTCGACGATCTCGTCGACGCCGTGCTCGACGGCCGGGTCACCGAGGAGCCGATCTCGGTGGCCGTGCTGGCGTACGACGCGCTGCGGCGCCGGGGGCGGCTGTGACGGGCGACAGTGGTTTCGAGACGGTTGCTAGCGCAACCTCCTCAACCAGCGGGGTGGTCGACATCGGAGCCCTGCTGGCGGAGCACCCGGTCGTCGACGGTCACAACGACCTGCTGTGGACGCTGCGCTCGATCTGCGGCGACGACTTCGACGCCGTCGACGTCAGCGTGCGACAGGACGGGCGCACCCACACCGACCTGCCGAGGTTGCGCGAGGGCGGTGTGGGCGCCCAGTTCTGGTCGGTCTACGTGCCCTCGTCGCTGGGCGACCTCGCGGTCGCCGCGACACTGGAGCAGGTGGATGCGGCGCACGTCATGGTCGAGCGGTACCCCGACCGGTTGGTGTTGGCGACCACGGCGGACGAGGTGGAGGCTGCGTGGGCGTCCGGCCGGATCGCCTCACTCATCGGTGCCGAGGGCGGCCACCAGATGGGTGGGTCACTGGCAGTGCTCCGGATGTTCCATCGCCTCGGCGTGCGCTATCTGACACTGACGCACAACGAGAACACTTTCTGGGCCGACTCCGCCACCGACGAGCCGGTGCTGGGCGGGTTGTCGGAGTTCGGCGGCGAGGTTGTCGCGGAGATGAACCGGATCGGCATGATGGTCGACCTCTCGCACGTCAGCGCCGCCGTGATGCGCCAGGCGATCGAGGTCTCCACCGCGCCGGTCATCTTCTCCCACTCCTCGGCGCAGGCAGTGTGCGATCACCCGCGCAACGTCCCCGACGAGGTGCTGACAGCGATGGCCGCCGGGGGAGGGGTCTGCATGGTCACCTTCGTGCCGCGGTTCGTGACGCCGGCCGTGCGGGAGTGGGCCCTGGTGGCCGAGGGGGCGGCCGTCCAGGCGGGCATCGACGCCAAGGACCTGGGCCGGTTCGACCCGTTCATGGCTCGGCGCGAGATCGAGCACCCTCCGCCCCCGTCGACCTTGGCGGACGTGGTGGCCCACGTCGAGCACGTGCGCGACGTCGCGGGCGTCGACCACGTGGGGCTGGGTGGCGACTACGACGGCGTCGGCTGGTTGCCCGAAGGGCTCGAGGACGTCACCGGCTACCCGCGGCTGCTGGCCGCGCTGGCCGACCGGCACTGGTCGGCCGACGACCTGGCCAAGCTCACCTGCCGCAACGTGCTGCGAACCCTGCGCGCCGTCGAGGACGTGGCGGACTAGCTCTCACACCTCGACGATCACGTTGGTGGACTTGATGACCGCTGTGGCGTGCTTGCCGACCTCGAGGCCGAGCTCGTCGGCGGCTTCGCGGCTCATCAGCGAAACCACCCGGTAGTCGCCGCAGACCATCTCGACCTGGGCCATCACGCGGTCCCGCACCACGGCGACCACGACGCCCTGGAGGCGGTTGCGGGCGCTGGAGGTCTTGTCCCGGGTGCCCGCCGAAGCCGTGAGGTCGGACAGCTTGTCCGCACGAAGCACCCGTTGGTTGCCCCGACGCTCGAACGAGACGGTGCCTGCCGCCTCCCAGCGACGGAGGGTGTCGACGCTGACGCCGACGGCCTGGGCCACCTCACCGATCCGCAGATACTCCGCCACCCCGCGATCCTAAGGGCGGGCGCGGGGCATGGCCCGGAGCCACGTGGATATGGTCGTCCTGGCCCCGCAGTGCTGTAGGGCTGCCCGTGCACCGGGCCTCGACGAGGAGGCGTGACGCAGGTGAAGGTCGGAGTCCCCAAGGAAGTCAAGAACCACGAGTACCGCGTGGCCATCACGCCGATCGGCGTGCACGAGCTGACCAGCCACGGGCACGAGGTCTACATCCAGAAGGAGGCGGGGGTCGGGTCCTCCGTCAGTGACGACGAGTTCGTCTCCGCAGGCGCCAAGATCGTCCCCGACGCCGAGACGGCGTGGGGCACCGACGGCGGCATCGACATGGTGCTCAAGGTCAAGGAGCCCATCGCCGAGGAGTACCCGCGGATGCGCGAGGGGCTCACGCTGTTCACGTACCTGCACCTCGCGGCCGACAAGCCGCTCACCGAGGAGCTGATCAACCGCAAGGTCACCGGCATCGCCTACGAGACCGTGCAGCTGCCGTCCGGCGGGCTGCCGCTGCTCTACCCGATGTCCGAGGTGGCCGGCTGCCTGGCGCCCCAGGTGGGCGCCTACTTCATGATGAAGGCCCAGGGCGGTCGGGGCGTGCTGATGGGCGGCATCGGGGGAGTCGCCAACGCCAAGGTCGTCATCATCGGCGCGGGCGTCTCCGGTCAGAACGCCGCCAACATCGCCCTCGGCATGGGTGCCGACGTCACCCTGCTCGACACCGATCTCGACAAGCTGCGGATGTCGTTCTGGCGCTACAACAACCGCGTGCACGGGTTGGCGTCGTCCCAGCTGGCGATCCAGCAGCAGGTGACCGAGGCCGACATGGTCATCGGCGCCGTCCTCATCCCGGGCGCCAAGGCCCCCAAGCTGGTGACCAACGAGCTGGTCTCGCAGATGAAGCCCGGCTCCGTGCTCGTCGACATCGCCGTCGACCAGGGCGGTTGCTTCGAGGACACCCACCCCACCACCCACGCCGACCCCACCTACACGGTGCACAACTCGACGTTCTACTGCGTGGCCAACATGCCCGGCGCGGTGCCGAACACCTCCACCTACGCGCTGACCAACGCGACCATGCCGTACGCCGTCGCGCTGGCCAACAAGGGCTGGCAGCAGGCCTGCCGCGACGACCACAGCCTCGCGCTCGGCCTCAACACCCACGCCGGCCAGCTGACCAACGCGCCCGTGGGCGAAGCCACCGACATCGAGGCCGTCTCGCTGGACGTCGCGCTTGGCTGACCTGGCCGTCTCGGTCCGGACCTACCTCGACCACCTCGCGATCGAGCGGGGGCTCGCGGCCAACACCCTGTCGTCGTACCGGCGAGACCTGCGCCGCTACCAGTTGTTCCTGGCGGAGCTCGGCATCGACGACCTGGACGCGATCACCGAGCAGACGGTGACGGCGTTCCTGGTGCGACTGCGCGAGGGCGACTCGGAGCACCCGCCGCTCAGCTCCACGTCGGCCGCGCGGACGGTGGTGGCCGTGCGCGGATTCCACAAGTTCGCGGTCAGCGACGGGCTGGCGACCATCGACCCGGCGGCCGCGGTCAAGCCGCCCAGCCCCGCCAAGCGGCTGCCGAAGGCGCTGCCGCTGGCCGACATCGAGGCGATCCTGGTGGCCGCGGGCGCTGCCGGCACCTCACTCGCGATGCGCGACCGGGCCCTGCTCGAGCTGCTCTACGGCACCGGCGCCCGGATCTCCGAGGCGGTCGGGCTCGACGTCGACGACCTCGACGCGATCGACAAGACCGTGCTGCTGCACGGCAAGGGCGGCAAGGAGCGGCTCGTGCCGATCGGCTCGTACGCCGTCACGGCGGTGTCGGAGTATCTCGTCCGCGCCCGTCCGGGCTTGGTGGCCAAGGGGTTGGGGACACCGGCGCTGTTCCTCAACGCCCGCGGTGGCCGGCTGTCGCGACAGAGCGCCTGGACGGTGCTGGTGCGGGCCGCCGAGCGAGCAGGTGTGACCAAGGACGTCTCGCCACACACCCTGCGACACTCCTTCGCCACCCATCTCCTCGACGGAGGAGCCGACGTGCGGGTGGTCCAAGAGCTGCTCGGCCACGCCTCGGTGACCACGACCCAGGTCTACACGCTGGTCACCGTCGACAATCTGCGCGAGGTCTTCGCCACCGCGCACCCCCGCGCTCGCGAATAGGCGCTGCTGTTGAATGAAGCGGTGTCGTCACCCCCTCCGCGCCTCTCCGTCCCGGGGAAGGGTGATCCGGACGCCGTCTACGACGCGCTGACGGCGTGGGCCGAGGCGCAGGGGCAGGCGCTCTATCCCCATCAGGACGAGGCGCTGCTCGAGCTGCTCAGCGGCCACCACGTCGTGCTGGCCACCCCGACCGGCTCGGGGAAGTCGCTGGTGGCCACCGGGGCCCACCTCGCCGCGCTCGCCGACGGCCGGGTGAGCTTCTACACCGCACCGATCAAGGCACTGGTGAGCGAGAAGTTCTTCGCGCTGTGCGACGCTTTCGGCGCCGACGACGTGGGCATGCTGACGGGCGACGCGGCGGTCAACGCGGACGCCCCGATCATCGCCTGCACGGCCGAGGTGCTGGCCAACATCGCGCTCCGTGAGGGCGCCGCGGCCGACGTCGGGCTGGTGGTGATGGACGAGTTCCACTACTACGGCGAGCCCGACCGCGGGTGGGCGTGGCAGGTGCCGTTGCTGGAGCTGCCGAACGCACAGTTCCTGCTGATGTCGGCGACGCTCGGCGACATGTCGGAGATCGCTGCCGACCTGTCCCGGCGGACCGGCCGCGAGACGGCGATCGTGGCGGACGCCGAGCGCCCGGTGCCGCTCACGTTCACCTATGCGTTGACCCCGCTGGCCGAGACCCTCGAGGAGCTGGTCACGACCGGCCAGGCGCCGGCGTACGTCGTGCACTTCACGCAGGCCGCCGCGGTCGAGCACGCCACCGCGCTGCTGTCCGCGGGCCTGCCGCGGGCCGACCGCGAGGCGATCAACGCGCGCATCGGCGGTTTCCGGTTCGGAGCGGGCTTCGGCAAGACGCTGGCCAAGCTCGTGCGGGCGGGCATCGGGGTGCACCACGCGGGGATGCTGCCGAAGTACCGCCGGCTCGTGGAGACCCTGGCTCAGGCCGGCCTGCTCACCGTCATCTGCGGGACCGACACGCTCGGGGTCGGCATCAACGTGCCGATCCGCACGGTGCTCTTCACCGGCCTGGCCAAGTTCGACGGCAACCGCCAGCGAGTGCTGCGGACGCGGGAGTTCCTCCAGATCGCCGGCCGCGCCGGGCGGCCGGGCTACGACACGTCCGGCTACGTCGTGGTCCAGGCGCCCGAGCACACCATCGAGAACGAGCGGGCCAAGGCCAAGTCGGCGGCCAAGAACGAGGCCATGAGCCCCGAGAAGAGGGCCAAGAAGAAGTCCAAGCCCCAGCTCAGGAAGCCCCCCGAGGGCACGATCGTGTGGACCGAGCAGACCTTCGACAAGCTGGTGGCGGGGGAGCCGGAGCGGCTGCCGTCGCGGATGCGGGTCGACAACGCGATGCTCATCAACGTGCTGTCCCGGCCCGAGGACGCCTTTGCGGTGCTGCGTCGGTTGCTCACCGACAACCACGAGCCCCGCAACACGCAGCTCCGGCTGGCCCGCCGCGCCCTGCGGCTGACGAGGTCGCTGGTGCACTCAGGCACCGTCACTCGCCTCGAGGAACCCGACCAGTACGGCCGGCGCTACGTGCTGACCGTCGACCTCCCGGCCGACTTCGCCCTCAACCAGCCGCTCGCCCACTTCGCGCTGGCGGCGTTCGACGTCCTCGACCCCGAGGCGGACAGCTACACCCTCGACGTGGTCTCCGTCGTCGAGTCGGTGCTGGAGGCGCCGCGCCAGGTCTTGATGGCCCAGCAGTACGCCGCCCGCGGCGAGGCCGTCGCCGAGCTCAAGGCCGACGGGGTCGAGTACGAGGAGCGGATGGCGCTGCTCGACCAGGTCACCTGGCCGCAGCCGCTGGCGGAGCTGCTGGAGGCGACGTACGCGATGTACCGCACCACGCACCCCTGGCTGCCCGAGGACGCGCTCTCGCCCAAGTCGGTGCTGCGCGAGATGTGGGAGCAGGCGATGTCCTTCACCGACTTCGTCCGCCGCTACCAGCTCGCTCGGTCGGAAGGACTGGTGCTGCGCTACCTCAGCGACGCCTACCGCACCCTGCGGCAGACGGTGCCGGAGGCCCACCGGACGCCCGACCTCGACACGATCATCGACTGGCTGGGAGAGACGATCCGCCAGACGGACTCCTCGCTGCTCGACGAGTGGGAGGCGCTCGTCAATCCCGACCTGGACCTGCCCGGCCACCACGTGGGCGAGCCGCCGCCGCCCCCGCGACCGGTGTCGCAGCAGGAACGGGTCTTTACGGTGATGATCCGCAACGCGATGTTTGCGCGGGTCAACGCGTGTGCCCGCGACGACCTCGACGCACTGATGCGGCTCGAGCGCGCCGCCGCCGACCGGGTCGAGCCGGCACGCGAGGTGGTGATGACGCGCTCGCGCTGGGACGAGGGGCTGGAGGCCTACTACGCGGAGCACAAGAGCATCGGCACCGATGGCGACGCCCGCGGGCCGACGTACCTGTGGATCGGGCCGGAGGAGCGCGGCGAGCCGGCGGGCGTGCCCGAAGGCACGGTGGCCCGGCTCCGCCGGGTCCGACAGACCCTCGCCGACCCGGCAGGCGACAAGGACTGGGTGATCGAGGCGGTCGCGGACCTCGATGCCACCGACGAGGCGGGCGAGCTGGTGCTGGCCGCTGTCGACCTCCGTTCGCTGACCGGCCTAGTCCGTTCTGACTAGAACAGACCACCTGTTTGGGTCAGTTCCTGCGAACTGCGAACGGGGACGTCACGGAGTGCCTAGTTTGTGATAGCCGGGTCCGTCTTGTACCCGTCCCTCACCGGCCGGAGGCCGGCGTTGCCCACATCCAGTCCATCCCCCGGGGGCCAGATGTTCTCCAAGCGCCGTTCTCGTGCGGCCGAGCCGTCGACAGAGGGCAAGCAGGCCTCCGCCGCGCCCGTCGACCGCCTCGTTGCCCAGCCGCAGACCAAGCCATCCCTCTTCGACCTCTCCGAGTGGTCGCTGCGCCGCAAGGTGGCACTGGTCCTCGCCGTCCCCGTGCTGCTCGCCGGAACCTTCGGCGGCCTCCGCGTGCGCGCCGAGCGGGCCCAGGCCGACAACTACGCGGCCACGGCCACCCAGGTCAGCGTGCTTGGCCCGGCCATCGAGTACCTCGCGGCCGCGGAGCACGCCGCGGTCGTCGCCAGGGCAGTGGGCATCAACGACCCGAAGCTCGACGAGGCCCAGCAGGAGGTCGTCGCAGCCGGCGCCCGCCTGGTCGACGCCCGAGACAAGGCGGATCTCACCCCCAAGCAGCTAGCCCAGGTCAACAACGTCCTCACGCTGAGTGAGCAGATGCGCACCGGCATGGCCTACGTCAGCGTCGCGTCGTCGGTCTCCCAGATGCGTCAGCTCGAGCGCGGCGTCACCCAGGTCATCTCCACGATCGTCGATGAGCAGATCAAGCCCGAGGAACGCCTGCTCGTCCTTGCGCAGGCCCTCGACGGCCGGCTCTCGCTCGCGCTGCAGCAGATCCAGGTCTCCGGCACCACGACCACCAACCCCGCCGAGCTGTACACCGAGCTCGGCGTGGAGCTGGCGACCATCGACCGTCTCGCGATCGCGCTCGGGCAGACCGACCCGCTGGTGCTCCAGATCCGGGGTCAGAACGCCCAGCGCGTCGTCAACGCGCGTTCCGGCAACACCAAGATCACCGGCGACGACGTCTATGTCGCCTACGACGCCCTCATCGACGAGCAGCTGACCACCATCGACAACAACCTGGCGAAGGCGGCGCGTGACGCGCGGCTGCTGACGCTGGTCGACTCCGGCATCATCGCGGCAGCCCTGCTGGCCGCGATCATCTTGGCGCTGCTCGTCGCCCGCCTGCTGATCAACCCGATCCGCCGGGTGCGCACCTCTGCTCTCGAGGTCGCCCACCAGCGGCTGCCCGAGGCGGTCGCCAAGATCCGCGCCGGGGAGGACCCGGGCGAGATCGAGCCGATCGCCGTCACCACGCACGAGGAAACGGGCCAGCTCGCCAGGGCCGTGGACGACCTGCACCGTCAGGCCGTGCTGCTCGCCTCGGGTGAGGCCGAGCTCCGTGCGCAGGTCGGTGACATGTTCGTCACGCTGTCTCGCCGCAACACCAACCTCATCAACCAGCAGCTCGGCCTCATCGAGAAGCTGGAGAGCGACGAGGAAGACCCCGAGCGCCTGGAGAACCTGTTCCGGCTCGACCACCTCGCCGCCCGGATGCGCCGCAACGCGGAGAGCCTGGTCATCTTGTCCGGCACGCCCACACGGGCAGCCGAGGAGGACGAGCTCTCGATCTCCGACGCGCTGCAGGCCGCGATCGCGGGTGTGCAGGACTACCGTCGGGTGACGCTGGACTCCGCCCCGGCCCAGCGGATCAGCGCCGAAGCCGCCGCGGACGTCGTCCACCTGCTCGCCGAGCTGATCGACAACGCGCTGTCCTACTCCCCGCCCAGCGCCCAGGTGATGGTGACCACCACCGCCACCCGAGGCGGCACGGTCGTCCAGATCACCGACGCCGGCCTGGGCATCGCCGACGACACCCTCGTCGAGATCAACTCCAACCTGCGTGCAGGTGGCGAGGTCACGCCCGACACCGCCCGCCGGATGGGTCTTTTCGTGGTCAGCCGGCTGGCTCAGCGCCACCACCTGAGCGTGACCCTGGAGCAGAACGACCGTCAGGGCATCACGGCCACGGTGTTCCTGCCGGCATACGTGATGTCCGACCACGCCCGCATCGAGGCCGGCTCCACCGATGGTGGCGCTCAGGTGATCGAGCTCGGGGTGACCCAGGCGAGTGACGAGGCCACCGATGCGGCCTTCGCAGACGACCAGCCTTACGACGCCGACGCCGACGCCGACGAGGATGTCGAGGTCGCCGAACCCGACCGCATCACGGCAGCCATCAACGCCTACGGCCTGCCGCAGCGCAGTCCCGGACTCTCTGGCGCCGGGCAAGCACCCGTGCTGACCCCGGTCGGCGGCGGGTTCTTCGACTCGATGTCGGAGGACGGCTTGGAGGTCGACCGGACCGACGAGCTCGACGCCACCGACGAGGACGACGACGGCGAGGTGGCCCAGGTGCACACCATCCACTCGGCCCACGACGGCTGGTCGGACGATGACGACGACGACAGGGTCGCCATCGCCCTGGGTCCGGTCAGCAGCTTCGAGGAGGCCGACGAGGACGACTCGGACGACGACGATTCGAGTCGGACGATGACGCCGACGAGATGTACTCCGACCAGGACGACGCCGACGAGGCCGACGAGGACGACTCGGACGAGGCGGTGGCCGAGGTCGACGAGGTCGACGAGACGCCGGAGCTGGACGAGACCGCCGCGTTCGACGAGCCCACCCACGAAGACGACAGCGAGGGCAACGACGAGTCCGACGAGGCTCCCGCCGCCGAGGTCGACCAATATGACGACCAGGACGAGGACCAGCACGAGGACCAGGACGAGGACCAGGACGACGCGATGCCCGGGTTGGTCGCGCTGGCCGAGGCCGCTCGGGCCGAGGCGATGGCTGCGATGCAGGGGTCCGAGGTTCCCAGCAACGGTTACCACGGCGGCAACGGCAACGGGAATGGCCACGCGGCAAACGGCCACGGCAACGCCCTCGCCCACCTGATCAACGGCAACGGCAAGAGCAACGACACCAGCAACGGCCTGCACCCGGTCGCCGCCGAGAACGGTCATGGCGTGCTCGACCACGCCAACCCGCGACCGGCCGCCACCGAGGACGACGACCAGACCCCGATCTTCCGGTCGCTGAGCTCCAACTGGCTCAGCGCCACCGGTAGCGAGAAGCCGTGGGCCAGCTCCGAGGTGGACGCCGGCTGGAACGCCGCCGACCGCGTCGAGGCCGCGCTGCCCACCCGACGTACGGAGACGGGTCTGCCGATGCGCCGACCCGGCAACCGCCTCGTCCCCGGCGGAGTGACCGTCGCGGCCGCACCGGCCGTGCGCGACCCGGAAGCCATCCGGGCCAAGTTGGCCGCTCACGCCGCTGGCGTCTCCCGAGGCCGCTCCGCGGCCGGTGAACTGAAGACCGACCCCTCTATCCAGGAAGCGGGCCCAGCATGACCGACAGCCTCCAGTTCGGAGCCAACCCCGTCTCGATCCAGCACGGCGAGCGCGAGCTCGACTGGGTCGTCACCAAGTTCGTCGAGGAAGCCCCAGGCGCGGCGCACGCCGTGCTGGTCTCCGCCGACGGCCTCCTGATGGCCGTCAGCGACCGACTGCCGGCCGACCGCGCCGAGCAGGTCGCCGCAGTCTCGTCCGGACTGGCCAGCCTCGCCGTTGGTGCCGCCCGCCTCTTCGAGGGCGGAGCGGTGATGCAGACCGTGGTCGAGATGGAGCATGGCTACCTGCTCCTGATGAGCGTCGGCGACGGTTCGCACCTCGCCGTGCTCACGCAGGACTCCGCCGACATCGGGCAGGTGGGCTACGAGATGGCCCTCCTGGTCGAGCGCGTCGGCCGGATGGTCCAGGCATCGGCCCGCGTCAACCTCACGGGCGTCTGACGGACCCTGACATGGGACTTTCTGAGCCGGATCCGTGGGGTCGGTACGTCGACGAGCCGACGGCCCGCATCGTCCGGCCCTACACCATCACCGCCGGCCGTACGCGGACGACGGTCGACCTCCCGATGGAGGCGACCCTGCGCCTCCAGCCGACCGCCGAAGCGGTCGAGTGGACGAGCGACCTGCAGGGACGCATCGTCGAAGTCTGCGACACCCGCTCCGTCGCCGAGGTCTCGGCGCTCGTCTCGATGCCCATCGGCGTCGTCCGGGTGCTGCTCGGCGACCTCGTGGAGCAAGGCTTTGTCAGCGTGCAGGCGACCTTGAACGACAGGTCGTCGCACGACGAACGACTGGATCTCATCGAAAGGACCCTCCGTGGACTCCGCGCCTTCTAACGCACCGCGGGCCGCCGCCTCGACCAAGATCGTCGTCGCCGGGGGGTTCGGCGTCGGCAAGACGACCCTGGTGGGCTCGGTGTCAGAGATCAAGCCGCTGCGCACCGAAGCCCTGGTCACCAATGAGTCCGAGGGTCACGACGACCTCGAGGCGGTGCCCACCAAGTCGACCACCACGGTCGCCATGGACTTCGGCCGCATCACCCTGGCCGAGGACCTCGTCCTCTACCTCTTCGGCACGCCCGGGCAGCGCCGCTTCTGGTTCATGTGGGACGACCTCTGCCTCGGCGCCATCGGCGCCATCGTGCTGGTCGACACGGGCCGCCTCAACGAGGCGTTCTCGCCGCTGGACTACTTCGAGGCGAAGGGCATCCCCTTCATCGTCGCCGTCAACGAGTTCGAGGGCGGCCAGCGCTATCCCCTCGACGAGGTCCGCGAGGCCCTGGCCCTGCCGCCGGAGGTGCCGCTCATCAACGTCGACGCCCGCCAGCGTGAGTCGGCCAAGGCCGCGCTCGTGCGCGTCACGGAGTACGCCCTGGAGAAGCTCACGCACGCCAGCGCCCTGTCGGCACGCTGAGCCGGCTCACACCGTCGTCCGCCACCGGCCCTGGGACCACCCGGCCGGTGGCGGTTCGCTGTCCGGGGCCGGCAGCCGGCCGCGGGTAGCCTCGGCGGCGTGAGCGACCCCTCCCAGAACTCCAGTGACATCACCGTGACCCGCAACGACGACCAGCATCGCTACGAGGCCTACGTCGACGGCGAGTTGGCCGGCTTCTCGCAGTACCAGCTGACCGACGAGCTGGTCGTCTTCACCCATACCGAGGTCGACGAGCAGTTCGAGGGTCGCGGTGTCGGCTCCGCCCTGGCTCGCTTCGCCCTCGACGACATCCGCGCCCGGGGCGAGCGCCGGGTGCTGCCGCTGTGTCCGTTCGTCAAGGACTGGATCGGCCATCACCGCGACTACGTCGACCTCGTGTACGGCGCCCCGCCGAGCACCGCGCGGGACTGACCGGCACCTGTTTCAGTGGGGCCCGTGGGCCGCCGTCCTCCACACGCTCCTCCACAGGCACGGCCCTGCCTGTGCACCTGACCGGGGCCTCCTGCACAACTACTCAACAGATTTGAACTGGGCCTGGGGGTAACCCCGACTTCTGTTGTTGGGCCCAGCGGGTGCGCCTAGAGTCGCGCGGGTCGTCGACGCACAAGTCGTTGTGTCGACAAATCCCAAGGGACTCGGCGCGTCGTCGGGCCCTGGCTCAGACGAGGAGCGCAACATGAGTGGAGGCGGCCTCTTCCGGGGTTTCCACGGCCACACCGGGGTGGGAGCCCCAGAGATGCCGCCGCAGGTGTCGACCCCGGCGCCGTCCATACCCACAGGAGAATCCGTGTCCGACCCGCTCCCGTTCCAGCGGCCGGCGATTCCCGACGTCCCTTCGGGTGCACCCGAGGAGCTCGACACGATCGCCGAGGTCGACCCGAGCACCGTGCGTCCCGAGCTCGACCCGGCCACCGAATCTGTCATCGAGTCGGTCATCGGGCCCACCGGTCGCCCGATGCCCCACCTGCCCGAGCCCCAGCCGCTCACGCAGCACGGCCCGGCCCGCGTGGTCTCCTTGTGCAACCAGAAGGGCGGTGTCGGCAAGACCACCACCACGATCAACCTCGGTGCCTCGCTGGCGGAGTACGGCCGCAAGGTGCTGCTGGTCGACTTCGACCCGCAGGGCTCGCTGTCGGTCGGCCTGGGCCTGAACCCCCACGACATCGAGCTGACCGTCTACAACCTGCTGATGGAACGCGACGTGACGCTCGACGACGTCGTGGTGCCGTCGGGCGTCCCCGGCATGGACCTGCTGCCCTCCAACATCGACCTGTCGGCCGCCGAGGTGCAACTGGTGCACGAGGTGGCTCGTGAGCAGACCCTGCAGCGGGTGCTGGCGCCGGCCATTGCGAAGTACGACGTCATCCTCATCGACTGCCAGCCCTCGCTCGGCCTCCTCACGGTCAACGCGCTGACCGCCTCCGACAGCGTGCTCGTGCCCCTGGAGTGCGAGTACTTCGCGCTGCGCGGGGTGGCCCTGCTCAAGACCACCATCGACAAGGTGCGCGAGCGGCTCAACCCCAAGCTCGAGATCGACGGCATCCTCGGCACCATGTTCGACGGTCGCACCCTGCACGGCCGTGAGGTGATGGAGCGGCTGGTCCAGGCGTGGGGCGGCCTGGTCTTCCACACCGTGATCCGCCGGACGGTGAAGTTCTCCGACTCCACCGTCGCCGGCGAGCCGATCACGTCGTACGCCTCCAGCTCCACCGGTGCCGACTCCTACCGCCAGCTCGCCAAGGAGGTGCTCGCCCGATGGCCCGAACCTCGCCACGACGGGTGAGCCTGCCCACGGCCGACGACCTGTTCCGCCCCACGGGCGGTGAGGACGCCGTCCTCGAGGAGCTGGCCGAGGGTGAACTGGCTCAGCGTGAGCTGGCCCGGGTGCGGGCCGTGCCCGACCCGGCGGCCGACGAGGAGACTCCCAAGCACCGTCCGAGTGGCCGGGTCCGGCACGACGAGAAGATGACGGTCTATGTCACCGCCGATGAGCTGCTCGACCTCGAGCACGCCCGGCTGGCCCTGCGTCGCGACCAGGGGCTGGCCGTCGACCGGGGGCGGCTGGTCCGGGAGGCGGTGGCCCTGGTGCTGGCCGACCTCGAAGCCAACGGGCTCGACAGCATGCTGGTCCGACGGCTGACCGAACGGTGACCGCCACCGCGGCGGCCCGGGAGCTGACGGCCGACGCCGGCGACGAGGCTGGCTACGGGGCCGAGTCGGGGCGAGCTTCGAGGTGAACCTCGACAACTTCGAGGGTCCCTTCGACCTGCTCCTCAGCCTGATCGCCAAGCACAAGCTCGACATCACCGAGGTATCCCTCTCCAGGGTCACCGACGAGTTCATCGCGCACGTGCGGACCGGGGGACCGATCTGGGACCTCGAGCAGACGACGTCGTTCCTGGTCGTCGCCGCGACGCTGCTCGACCTCAAGGCTGCCCGGCTGCTGCCGCAGGGCGACGTCGAGGACGAAGAAGACCTCGCCCTGCTGGAGGCGCGCGACCTGCTGTTCGCCCGGCTCCTCCAGTACCGCGCCTTCAAGCAGGTGGCCGGCGTGCTCCGGACCCGGCTGGAGGGGGAGTCGCGCCGCTACCCCCGCGCCGTCGGGCTGGAGGAACGGTTCGCCACGCTGCTGCCCGAGGTGCTCATCGGCATCGGCCTCGACCAGTTCGCCGCCCTGGCCGCACGGGCGCTGGAACCCAAGCCGTTGCAGGAGGTCTCGCTCCAGCACATCCACGCTGCCAGGGTCAGCGTGCGTGAGCAGGCGGCGCTGGTCGTCGACCGGCTGCAGCGCAGCGGCACGATGACCTTCCGCGCGCTCTGTGGCGACTCGCCGGACACCCTGACCACCGTGGCCCGCTTCCTGGCGCTGCTCGAGCTCTTCCGCGAGGGCGCCGTCGCGTTCGACCAGGTCACTCCGCTCGGCGAGCTCTCCGTTCGCTGGACCGGCGGCGCGGACGCCGAGGTCGCCGAGGACTTCCACATCGACGAGTTCGAGGGCGCTCCCGAGCCTGCCGAACCTGCTGAACCCACGCCCCAGGAGCCCGCATGACTTCACCCCAGGACCACCTGAGCATCGCCGTGGGTGACCTCCAGCCCTCGCTCGAGGCGCTGCTGATGGTCGCCGACGAGCCGCTCGACGCCTTGACGCTGGCCAGCGCGGTCGGGCACCCCGTCGACGCGGTGGTGGAGGGTCTGGCCGCGCTCGCCCGCGACTACGACGAGCAGGGCCGCGGCTTCGAGCTGCGCAACGTCGCCGGCGGCTGGCGCTACTACACCCGCGAGCAGTACGCCGCCGTCGTCGAGGGCTTCGTGCTCGACGGCCAGCAGGCCCGGCTCACCCAGGCCGCCCTGGAGACGCTCGCGGTGGTTGCCTACAAGCAGCCGGTCTCGCGGGCCCGGGTCTCGGCCATCCGGGGAGTCAACGTCGACGGAGTGATCCGGACGCTGGTCACCCGAGGGCTGGTGGAGGAGGCCGGGCACGACCAGTCCTCCGGCGCCCACCTCTACCGCACGAGCAGCTACTTCCTGGAGCGCATCGGGGTCACCTCGCTCGACGAGCTGCCCGAGCTGGCGCCCTACCTGCCCGACATGGACGACCTCGACGACGACGAAGAGTCCGCGAGCGCGTGAGCGAGGAGCCCGGCCCAGTCGACGAGGAGCCGGCCGACGACGGCCTGGTGCGGCTGCAGAAGCTGTTGGCGCAGTCGGGGGTGGCGTCCCGCCGTCGCTGCGAGGAGCTGATGCTTGCCGGGCTGGTCGAGGTGGACGGCGAGATCGTCACGCGGCTCGGTACCAAGGTGGACCCACGCACCGCCGTGATCCGGGTCGAGGGCAAGCGGCTGCCGCCGATCTCCGCCCATGTCTACCTGGCGCTCAACAAACCGCGCGGCGTGGTCTCGACCATGTCAGACCCCGAGGGCCGGCCCACCCTGACCGACCTCGTCGCCGACCGGCCGGAGCGGTTGTTCCACGTCGGCCGGCTCGACACCGACACCACCGGCCTGATCCTGCTCACCAACGACGGCGACTTCGCCCACCGCCTCGCCCACCCGTCGTACGAGGTGGACAAGACGTACGTCGCCGAGGTCGACGGCCGGGTCGCGCCCGGCGTGGTGCGTCGGCTGTTGGAAGGCGTCACTCTCGACGACGGCCCGGTCACGGTCAGCCAGGCGCGGATCGTGAGCGCCCAGCAGGACAAGTCGATCGTCGAGCTGGTGATCCACGAGGGCCGCAACCGCATCGTGCGGCGGCTGCTCGACCACGTCGGCCACCCGGTGCGTCGCCTCACCCGCACCGTCATCGGCCCCGTGCAGATGCGCGGGCTGCCGGTGGGGGAGCTGCGCGAGCTGACCCTCTCCGAGCTCGGCGAGCTGCTCGACAGCGCCCAGCTCTGAGGAAATCCGGTTGCCGGACCAAACCCGGCCTGGTGCCATGGAGATCCGCGCACCGATGAGGAGAAGCCAATGCGAGCAGCTTTCACGTCCCTTTCCGCTCTCTGAGACCTTGGATGTGAAGGTTGCGCACGCTCAACTTAGGGATCCTCGCGCATGTTGACGCCGGCAAGACGACGCTGACCGAGCGCCTGCTCTACGAGGCAGGCGTCCTCGACGAGCCCGGCAGCGTCGACGCGGGCAACACCCATACCGACACCATGGCGATCGAACGACGCCGTGGCATCACCATCCGGGCCGCCGTCGTGTCCTTCGAGGTGGCCGGGGTGCGGGTCAACCTCGTCGACACCCCGGGGCACTCCGACTTCGTCGCCGAGGTGGAACGCTCACTCGGACTGCTCGACGGCGCCGTCCTCGTGGTGTCGGCGGTCGAGGGGGTGCAGGCGCAGTCGCTGGTCCTGATGCGGGCCCTGCAGCGCCTCGGCGTCGCCACCGTGGTGTTCGTCAACAAGGTCGACCGGATGGGTGCCGACCCGGAGTTCGTTGAGCTCGAGGTGCGCGAACGGCTCGACGCCGACGTCCCGGTGCTGTCCGGCTCGGCGCTGACCGGCGTGGGGGTGGCCGACCTGCTCGGGGCGCTGCCGACGTTGCTGCCCGCCCGGCAGCCCGAGCAGGAGGGGCCGGCCACGGGGGAGGTGTTCAAGATCGACCGCGACGCCTCCGGAGGCAAGGAGGTCGTCGCCCTGCTGCGGTCGGGAACCCTGGGCGTCCGCGAGCGGGTCGACCTCGGCCACGGTCGGTCCGAGCGGGTGACCGGGCTGCGGGTCTTCCACCGCGGCGGCACCGAGCCGGCGGACCGCGCCGAGGCCGGCCAGGTCGTGGTGCTGCGCGGCGTCGACTCCGCTGCCATCGGCGACGTGTTCGGCCCGGGCAGCAGCCATCACGGCGTGCAGTTCGCCCGGCCCAGCCTGGCCACGGTCGTCGAGCCGCTCGACGATGCCGACCGGCCGGCGCTGCACGCCGCGCTCGCCCGGCTGGCCGAGCAGGACCCGCTGATCGCGCTGCGCCAGGACGACGAGCGCCGCGAGCTGCACCTCTCCCTCTACGGCGAGGTGCAGCAGCAGGTGATCGGGTCGCTGCTCGCCGAGGAGTACGGCGTCGACGTGCGGTTCCGGGACACGGCGATGATCTGCGTGGAGCGGGTGCTCGGCACCGGGGCGGCGTACGAGCTCATCGGCACGCCGACCAACCCCTACCTGGCCACGGTCGGGTTGCGCGTGGAGCCCGCCCCGGTGGGTGCCGGGATCGACTTCGGCCTGGAGGTCGAGCTCGGGTCGATGCCGCCCGCGTTCTTCGCCGCGGTCGAGTCGGGGGTGGCGGCCACCCTCCGCCAGGGACCGCACGGGTGGGAGATCCCCGACGCGCGCGTCCGGATGACCCACTCGGGCTACTACGCGCGGCAGAGCCACGCCCACGGCACCTTCGACAAGTCGATGTCGAGCACCGCCGGTGACTTCCGCTCCCTGGCCAACCTGATGCTGGGCACCGCCCTGGCGCACGCCGGCACTTCTGTCTGCACGCCGGTGCACCGCTTCGAGCTCGAGGTGCCCGCGAGCACGCTGGGGGCGGTGCTCTCGCTGCTCGCCAACGTCGGCGCCGTCCCGCTCACGACCGAGCCGGGCGCCGCGTCCGTGGTGCTGACCGGCGACGTGCCTGCCGACGCCGTGCACCGCCTGACGCTCCAGGTGCCGGGGGTGACGCGGGGCGAGGGGGCGTTGACCACCCGTCTCGACCACTACCGCCCCGTGACCGGCCGGCCGCCGAGGCGGCCGCACATCGGGGCGGACCCCTACGACAGGGAGGAGTACCTGCGCCGGGTCACCCGCTGACCGGCCCATGCTGGGGTTCCACGACGCACGGGCGGCCTCGGCGGCTACCGTGATCCTGCCGTGGCCGTCCCCCACCGCCTCGGTCAGGAAGGAGCCGTCGTGGCCGTGCGAGCCGTCCGCGGCGCTACCCAGCTGGAGACCGACGACCGCGACCACCTGCTCGAACGGGTCGCGGAGATGGTGCTCGACGCGATGGCCTCCAACGGGCTGACCGTCGACGACTTCATCTCGGTGATCTTCACCGCCACCTCCGACCTGGTGGCCGAGTTCCCGGCGTACGCCGCCCGCCGGCTCGGGTTCGGCGACGTCCCGCTCCTGTGCGCGCGCGAGCTCGAGATCGCCGGCTCGATGCCGCGGGTGGTGCGGATGATGGCCCACGTCGAGACCGACCTGCCCCGCTCCGACATCACCCACGTCTACCTCCACGGCGCGGCCGCGCTGCGCTCCGACCTGAGGCGCGTCCGCACGGTGCCCGACGACGACGCGGCGGGGGAGACCGATGGCTGAGCTGCGCGGGCCTGTGCTGATCGTCGGCGCCGGGCTTCTCGGTACGTCGATCGGCCTGGCGCTGACCCGGCACGGGGTCCCCGTCTGGCTGCGCGACGTCTCCTCGGAGAACCTCCGCACCGCGAGCGGCCTCGGTGCCGGACGCCCTGCTCCGGACATCGGCCCGGCCCCGCAGCTGGTCGTGGTGGCCGTCCCGCCTGACGTGCTGGGGGAGTCGCTGCGGTGGGCGCTCGAGCACCACCCCGAGGCCGTCGTCACCGACGTCGGCAGCATCAAGACCGGGCCACTGGAACATCTGCGCGCCCACAGCACCGCCGGGCTCGCCCGCTACGTCGGAGGCCACCCGATGGCCGGTAGCGAGCGCTCCGGACCGCTCGCAGCGAGCGCCGCCCTCTTCGACGGCCGCCCGTGGGCGGTCACGCCCCACCAGGACTCCACCCCCCAGGCCGTGCAGCTGGTGCTGGAGCTGGTGCGACTCTCGGGCGCCAGTGCCGTGCGGATGAGCCCCGACGAGCACGACCGGGCCGTCGCCCGCACCTCCCACCTGCCGCACCTGCTGGCCGCGCTCGTCGCGGGCCGCCTGGCCGACTCCCCACCCGGGCACCTGGCCCTGTCGGGCCAGGGCGTGCGCGACGTGACCCGGGTCGCCGCGGGGGACCCGGAGCTGTGGATGCAGATCGTCACCGGCAACGCGCCGGCCGTGGTGCACCTGCTGGGTGAGGTGCGCGACCAGCTCGACGCCCTGATCGCGGCGGTCTCGCAGGGCAAGCGTGACGTCCTCGGCGAGATCCTGGCCCGCGGCGTCGCCGGCACCGCCGCCATCCCGGGCAAGCACGGCGGCCCGGCACCGCTCACTGCATCGGTCTTCGTCTCCGTGCCCGACCAGGCCGGCGCGCTGGCGCGGCTGTTCGCCGACGCCGGAGAGATCGGCGTCAACATCGAGGACGTGCACATCGACCACGACCCGGGCCGGCCCACCGGACTCGTCGAACTGGTCGTCGCCGAGGACAGCAGCGACCACCTGCTGGGCTCTCTCGAATCTCGGGGATGGGTGACCCACCGGTAGGCTCAGCGCCCGTGAGCCTCCTCCCCGACCACGCGTTCGACCGCCTGGTCATCGCGATCGACGGACCCTCGGGCTCCGGCAAGTCGAGCACGTCGCGCGGCGTCGCGCAGCGGCTCGGCCTGCGCTATCTCGACACCGGTGCGATGTTCCGGGCGATGACGTGGTGGCTGCTGCGCGAGGGCGTCGACGTCCACGACCAGGCGGCCGTGGCCGCCCGGGTCGAGGAGCCCGAGATCCTGTCCGGCACCGACCCGACCGGGCCCTCCATCCTCGTCGACGGCGTCGACGTCGGGCTCGCCATCCGCTCCGACGACGTGACGGCGGCGGTGTCGCCGGTCAGCACCGTTCCCGAGGTCCGGGCGCGCCTGCTCGAGCTCCAGCGCGAGATCATCGGCGAGGGCGGCATCGTGGTCGAGGGGCGCGACATCGGCTCTGTGGTCGCCCCCGACGCCGACGTCAAGGTCTTCCTCACCGCCGACGCCGCCGCCCGGGCCGAGCGCCGGGCCGCCGAGGCGGGCGACGCCGACCTGGGCGCTACCCGCGAGTCGCTGCTGGCCCGCGACAAGATCGACTCGGGCCGCTCCACGGCACCGCTGACCCGGGCCGAGGGCGCCGTCGCGATCGACGGGACGGCGTACACGCTCGACGAGGTGATCGACCTGGTGGTCGCGTTGCTCGACTGGCAGACCCAGCCATGACCGAGCCGGTGCTGGCCGTCGTCGGCCGCCCCAACGTCGGCAAGTCCACCCTCGTCAACCGGATCATCGGTCGTCGCGAGGCCGTCGTGGAGGACGTCCCGGGCGTGACCCGCGACCGCGTCTCGTACGACGCCAACTGGAACGGCCGCGCGTTCACCGTCATCGACACCGGGGGCTGGGTGCCCGAGGCCAAGGGGATGGCCGAGCGGATCACCGAGCAGGCCGAGATCGCGGTCAGCCTGGCCGATGCGGTGCTGTTCGTGGTCGACGCGACGGTCGGGATCACCGATGCCGACGAGGCCGTGGTCAAGATCCTGCGGCGCTCCGACAAGCCTGTGTTGCTAGCTGCCAACAAGGTCGACGACCAGCGGGCCGAGGCCGAGGCCTACGCCCTGTGGAACCTGGGCCTGGGCGAGCCCTACCCGGTCTCGGCGCTGCATGGCCGCGGGTCGGGCGACATGCTGGACGCCATCTTGAAGGCGCTGCCTGAAGCCCCGATGCAGAGCTTCGAAGAGGTCGGCGGTCCGCGACGGATCGCCATCGTCGGTCGGCCCAATGTCGGCAAGTCCTCACTGCTCAACAAGCTGGCGGGGGAGGAGCGCGCCGTCGTCGACAACGTCGCCGGCACGACCGTCGACCCGGTCGACGAGATGGTCGAGCTGGGCGGTCGCACCTGGCGGTTCATCGACACCGCGGGCATCCGCAAGCGGGTGAAGGAGGCTTCGGGCCACGAGTACTACGCGTCGTTGCGCACCTCGACGGCGATCGACCGGGCGGAGGTGGCCGTGCTGGTCATCGACGGCAGCCAGTCGATCTCCGAGCAGGACCAGCGGATCATCCAGACGATCCGCGAGTCCGGCCGGGCGCTGGTGATCGCCTTCAACAAGTGGGACCTCGTCGACGAGGAGCGCCGCTACTACCTCGACCGTGAGGTCGAGCGCGACCTGGTGCAGGTGCAGTGGGCGCCGCGGATCAACATCACCGCCCGCACCGGCTGGCACGTCGACCGACTGGTCCCGGCGCTGGACAACGCGCTGGAGGGCTGGGAGACCCGGATCACGACCGGCGCGCTCAATGCCTTCCTCGGCCGGCTGGTGGCCGAGCACCCGCACCCGGTGCGCAGCGGCAAGCAGCCCAGGATCCTCTTCGGCACCCAGATCTCGGTCGGGCCCCCGACCTTCGTGCTGTTCACCAGCGGCAAGCTGGAGGCGTCGTACGAGCGCTACATCGAACGCCGCCTGCGCGAGCAGTTCGGCTTCGTCGGCACCCCCATCGTGATCAACCAGCGTCCGCGGGAGAAGCGCAAGCGCTAGCCTCGCCAGATGCGATCCCCCCGCATCAGCACCGCTGTTGCCCTGACCGTCCTCGCCCTCACGTCATCCTCGTCGCTGGTCGAGGAGGGCGCGCGCGCAACTCCGCTGGTTGAGGAGGGCGCGCGCGCAACTCCGCTGGTTGAGGAGGGCGCCCTAGCGCCCGTCTCGAAACCAGCCGACAAGCAGGCCGCGTGCCCGACCTTCCCGGCCGACAACTACTGGCACGCCGACATCCGGAGCCTCCCCGTCGACTCGCGCTCCGCCGACTGGCTCTCCAACATGTCGAGCGATGTTGACCTGCACCCCGACTTCGGGCCGTCGTACGGCGATGGGCCCAACTACGGCATCCCCGTCACCACCGTGACCGGAGACCACCCGAAGGTGCGGGTGCGCTTCGACTACGCCTCGGAGAGCGACAAGGTGCGTTACCCGTTCGGCCCGGACACCCGGATCGAGGGCGGCCGCAACTCCGGCGGCGACATGCACGCAATCGTGATCGACCGCGCCCGCTGCAAGCTCTACGAGACCTGGAACACCCAGGTCTCGGGCAACACCTGGACCGCCGGCTCCGGCGCCGTCTGGTCGCTGCGAAGCAACAAGCTGCGCCCCGACACCTGGACCTCCGCCGACGCGGCCGGACTGCCGATCCTGCCCGGGCTGCTGCGGTGGAAGGAGGTGCGCGACGGCCACGTCGACCACGCCATCCGGTTCACCACCGACACCACCAGCAGCCACCACCTGTGGCCGGCGCGCCACGACGCCAGCTCGACGAGCTCCTGGGCCTATCCGCCGATGGGTGCGCGCTTCCGCCTCGACCCCGGATTCTCGACCGCCGGCTTCGGGGCGAAGGCCCGGGTCGTCATCAAGGCGATGAAGACCTACGGCCTCGTCCTCGCCGACAACGGGTCCCCGTGGTACTTCCAGGGCGAGCAGAACAAGCACTGGCCGACCAAGCTCGTCGAGGACCTCAAGCGCATCCCCGCCTCGGCCTTCGTGGCCGTCGACACCTCGTCGCTGATGGTCGACCCCGACTCCGGCCAGGCCGGCTGATCCCGATTCCGGCTGGGCCCGAGTGGTCCGGTAAGGTTCACGCGGCTCACCAGTCACCACTGGGAGTCACTTCGGGCTGTGGCGCAGCTTGGTAGCGCACTTGACTGGGGGTCAAGGGGTCGCAGGTTCAAATCCT
>CAVXJG010000003.1:0-95238 GCA_963762105.1 uncultured Actinomycetota bacterium
CCCTGGCACTCGGTGAGGGGGAGTGCTAACGTCTGGAACTGGCACTCTCGACCCGAGA
Organism: uncultured Actinomycetota bacterium; assembly: GCA_963762105.1. Lineage (GTDB taxonomy): Bacteria > Actinomycetota > Actinomycetes > Propionibacteriales > Nocardioidaceae > Nocardioides. Next base: position 59 of record CAVXJG010000003.1, read on the forward strand.
TTGCCAGCGCTTGCGACGAGTTGCGACCCCCGCGACGGCGTACCTCCGAGCAGGCTCAAACGTCAGGAGGGCTCCCTCGGGAGGCCCGCCACCACTGGCCCACAACGGCCCAGAACGACAAGTCAGAAAGTGGAGGTCGACATCGTGTCGGTCAACATCAAGCCCCTCGAGGACCGCATCGTCGTGAAGCCGCTCGACGCGGAGCAGACCACGGCGTCCGGCCTGGTCATCCCCGACACCGCGAAGGAGAAGCCCCAGGAGGGCGAGGTCCTCGCGATCGGTCCGGGTCGCATCGACGACAACGGCAACCGCGTCCCGCTGGACGTCGCGGTGGGCGACAAGGTCATCTACAGCAAGTACGGCGGCACCGAGGTCAAGTACGCCGGGGACGAGTACCTCATTCTCTCCGCCCGCGACGTCCTCGCGGTCGTCTCCTGATTTCGAGTCGTGTGTCCGGCGGTGCGCTCTAGCGCACTCTCGGGCACACGACTCACCCATTTCCGCTAAGGAGTGCAATGCCCAAGATCCTGGAGTTCGACGAGCACGCCCGCCGCTCGCTCGAGCGCGGCGTGGACGCCCTCGCCAACACCGTCAAGGTGACGCTCGGCCCCAAGGGCCGCTATGTCGTCCTCGACAAGAAGTGGGGTGCCCCCACGATCACCAACGACGGCGTGACGGTGGCCCGCGAGATCGAGCTGGACGACCCGTTCGAGAACCTCGGTGCCCAGCTCACCAAGGAGGTGGCCACCAAGACCAACGACATCGCGGGTGACGGCACCACCACCGCGACGGTGCTGGCCCAGGCGATGGTCCACGAGGGCCTGCGCGCGGTCGCGGCCGGCGCCAACCCGATGGCTCTCAAGCGCGGCATGGACGCCGCGGCAGAGGCCGTCAGCGACGCGCTGCGGGAGTCGGCCCGCGAGGTCGACTCCAAGGAGGACATGGCCTCGGTGGCCACGATCTCCAGCCGAGACAGCCTCATCGGCGAGCTGCTCGCCGAGGCGTTCGACAAGGTCGGCAAGGACGGCGTGATCACCGTCGAGGAGTCCAACACCATGGGCACCGAGCTGGAGTTCACCGAGGGGATGCAGTTCGACAAGGGCTACATCTCGGCCTACTTCGTCTCCGACCCCGAGCGGATGGAGGCCGTCCTCGACGACCCCTACATCCTGCTGCACCAGGGGAAGATCTCGGCGATCGCCGACGTCCTCCCCGTGCTCGAGAAGGTCATCTCGGCCGGCAAGCCGCTCTTCATCCTGGCCGAGGACGTCGAGGGCGAGGCGCTCTCGACCCTGGTGGTCAACAAGATCCGCGGCACCTTCAACGCCGTCGCGGTCAAGAGCCCGGCCTTCGGCGACCGTCGCAAGGCGATGATGCAGGACATCGGCACCCTGACGGGCGGCCAGGTCATCTCGCCCGAGGTCGGCCTCAAGCTCGACCAGGTCGGCCTCGACCTGCTCGGCACGGCCCGGCGCATCGTGGTCACCAAGGACAACACCACGATCGTCGACGGCGGCGGCGACAAGGCCGAGGTCGAGTCCCGGGTCAACCAGATCAAGGCCGAGATCGAGAACACCGACTCCGACTGGGACCGCGAGAAGCTCCAGGAGCGTCTCGCCAAGCTGGCCGGCGGCGTGTGCGTGATCAAGGTCGGCGCCGCCACCGAGGTGGAGCTGAAGGAGAAGAAGCACCGCATCGAGGACGCCGTCTCGGCGACCCGCGCGGCGATCGAGGAGGGCATCGTCGCCGGTGGCGGCTCGGCCCTCATCCACGCCGCGGCGGTCCTCAGCGACGACCTCGGCCTCACCGACGACGAGGCCACCGGAGTGCGCGTCGTACGTCAAGGCCCTCGACCAGCCGCTGCGCTGGATCGCCGAGAACGGCGGCGAGAACGGGCACGTCATCGTCGACAAGGTCCGCGAGGCGGGAGTCGGCACCGGCTACAACGCCGCCACCGGCGAGTACGGCGACCTGGTCGCCCAGGGGGTGCTCGACCCGGTCAAGGTGACCCGCTCCGCGCTGGTCAACGCCACCTCGATCGCGGCCATGCTGCTGACGACCGAGACGCTGATCGTCGAGAAGCCTGCCGACGAAGAGGACAACGCCGGGGCCGGCCACGGCCACGGCCACGGTCACTGACCGATCCAGACGCTGACCCGCCCGAAACTTTCGGGCGGGTCAGCGTCATGTCAGGGCGTTCGTCGTCGATCCGATGCGATGACCTGCACGTGGCCCTGTCGACAGCGGGCGTAGGCCGACTCGCGCCAGTAGTGACTGTCCGACTTGCTGCAGCGGGCGCCTTCGGCGAAGCAGTCATACCCGCCGCGCAGCCCCCGGAAGACGGGGTAGGACCCGCGGTCGCGGTGACACGTTGTCTCGCGGCGGACGAGCGTGAGCGCCTTGCTGTTGCCGGCGGCGTCGGTGACGCGCACCAGGCGTGGTCGGGCGCTCGCGGTGAAGAAGGTCTTGAAGGCGTCGGCGGGGCAGGCGCTCGAGGAGCACACGACCGTGCCGGTGATGGGCTGGCCCGACGAGCCCAGCAGCGCGATGCCCTGCACGCCCGTGCCCCGGTCCTGCGCCTTCAGCGCGAGGAACCAGCCCTTTCCGTTGGCGTAGAGGCGTTGCAGCGGCAGGCGCGGCGGCTGGCTGTCGAGCACGATGCCGTCCGCCACCGTGGCGTCGGCGATCGCGGGCCCGCGATAGGTGACGGTGACCGTGCGGGTGTCGGCGGCCGAACCGGCGGCGAGGGGCAGCAGCTGCCAGTCCACGACGGGCGCGTTGAGCGTCAGCGTGGTGACGAGGCCGTCGCCGTTCGTGACGAGCGCCTGCTCCGCGCCGGCGGGCCAGTTCAGCTGGAGCTGGACGACCAGGCTCGTGGTGGTGTCCGGGTTGCCGTCCAGAGCCGTGACCACGACGTACGGCGGCTGGCCTGGGTCGGGCGGGTCGATGGAGGCCGCCCGGGCTGCGGGGAGCGTGATCGCAACGGCCGCGAGCAGGGCCACAGCCGTGGCCGGCCGCAGGAGGAGGCGCATGCCCGGGATGCTAGGCGGGGCTGGGCCTTTTCGTGGTCGAAACAGGGCGCTGGCGTGCCACGATGCCCGCATGTCACGGGCCGAGCGCGTCAAGCGCATCATGATGGGGCCGTACGGCGCCCCGTTGCGGCTCGCGCACGCCGCCACCGTGCGGGCCCAGCTGGCCCTGGTGACGGGCGTCGACCGGGTCCGCTACCGGCGGCGGGAGGACCCCGCCTGGCTGGCCGACCAGGTCACCGTGGCGGCCAAGACCTTCCTGCGGCCGGCGACGGCGGCCCGCATGGTGCGCTCCATGAGGCGGGCGTTCCCCGGGCACATCGTGATCGCCGACGACTCGACCGAGCCGATGCGCCCGCCCGACGACCGCACCGAGATCGTGGCGATGCCTTTCAACTCCGGGGTGCCCCGCGGCCGCAACGCTGCGCTGGCGCGGGTGCGGACGCCGTACGTGCTGGTCACCGACGACGACGCCTTCTTCACCCGCGGCTGCGGTCTCGACGGCGCCGTGCGCTTCCTCGAGGAGCACCCCGAGGTCGACGGCGTGTGTGCCCTGCTCGTGGAGCTGCCCCGCTGGTACACCGTCGGCTACGGGGACGAGCAGGAGCTGCTCCCCGGCCACCTGCCCCCGCGCCTGCCCTTCGGTGAGGTGGTCGGCGGGCTGCCAGTGGTGCCCAAGGGTCCCCAGATCTACGTCGCCCGCACCGAGGCGCTGCGCGGGGTGCCGTACGACGAGAACATCCGGATGGTCGACCACCGCGACTTCTTCAGCTCGGCCAGCGGCCGCCTGGTCTTCGTGCACGACCCGCACTTCGTGGCGTTCCACGCGCGGACGCCCTTCGACCGGACCTACACCTCCTACCGCGAGGACGTGGCGGCCGACCTTTTCTACCTCGCCCAGAAGTGGCAAGGCTGAGACCGCCACCGGGCGCCGATAGACTGGAGGCCCCACCGCGCGAAAGGTTCGTGGCTGACCGATGAGCAACCCCGACGGCGTTCCCGACAAGTTCGCCGACCTCGGCCTGACCTACGACGACGTGCTGCTGGCGCCGGGCTACTCCGACCTGGCGCCGACCGACATCGACACGACCACGCGGCTGACCCGCGAGATCAGCCTGAAGGTGCCGCTGGTCAGCGCCGCGATGGACACCGTGACCGAGAGCCGGATGGCCATCGCGATGGCCCGCGAGGGCGGCCTCGGCGTGCTGCACCGCAACCTGTCGGTCGAGGATCAGGCCTACCAGGTCGACCTCGTCAAACGGACCCAGACCGGCATCATCTCCAACCCCGTCACCATCGGCCCCGACCAGACGCTCGAGGACCTCGACCGCATCTGCGGCGAGTACCGCGTCTCGGGGCTCCCCGTGGTCGACACCGACAACCGGCTGCTCGGCATCATCACCAACCGTGACCTGCGGTTCACCCCGGTCGCGGAGTGGGCGACCACCAAGGTCGACGAGGTGATGACCCCGATGCCGCTGGTCACCGGCTCGATCGGCATCTCCCGCGACGAGGCGACCCGCCTGCTGCGCCAGCACAAGCGCGAGCGGCTCCCGCTGATCGACGAGGCCGGCCACCTCGGCGGGCTGATCACGGTCAAGGACTTCGTCAAGGGCGAGCAGTTCCCCCACGCGTCGTACGACGCCCACGGACGGCTGCTCGTCGGTGCCGCCATCGGCTACTTCGGCGACGCCTGGCAGCGCGCCACCACCCTGGTCGACGCGGGTGTCGACGTGCTCGTGGCCGACACGGCGCACGGCCACGTACGGATGCTGGTCGAGATGGTCGAGCGGCTGAAGAAGGATCCGGCGACCCGGCACGTCCAGGTCATCGGCGGCAACGTCGCGACCCGCGAGGGTGCCCAGGCGTTCGTCGACGCCGGTGCCGACGCGGTCAAGGTCGGCGTCGGGTCCCGGGGCCATCTGCACCACCCGCGTGGTCACCGGCGTGGGCGTCCCGCAGGTGACCGCGGTCTACGAAGCCTCACTCGCCGCCAAGCCGGCCGGCGTCCCTGTCATCGCCGACGGCGGGATCAAGCACTCCGGCGAGATCGCCAAGGCGCTCGTCGCCGGCGCCGACTCCGTGATGGTCGGGGCGCTGCTCGCCGGCTGCGAGGAAGCTCCGGGCGAGCTGATCTTCGTCAACGGCAAGCAGTACAAGTCGTTCCGCGGCATGGGCTCGCTGGGCGCGATGAGCAGCCGGGGCAAGAAGTCCTACTCCAAGGACCGCTACTTCCAGGCCGAGGTCACCAGCGACGACCAGATCGTGCCCGAGGGCATCGAGGGCCAGGTCGTCTATCGGGGCCAGCTCTCCGTGGTCGCCCACCAGCTGATCGGCGGGCTCAACCAGTCGATGTTCTACGTCGGTGCGCGCACCATCCCCGAGCTCCAGGAGAAGGGCCGCTTCGTCCGCATCACCTCGGCGTCGCTCGCCGAGTCGCACCCCCACGACGTACAGATGACCGTCGAGGCGCCCAACTACACCGGCCGCTGACCCCCCGGTGCGATCCGAGACCCGCTCCTACCGCACGGGCGGCAGCGAGACGGTCTTGGACATCACCGGCGACTGCGCGGCCTTCGTGGCCGACGAGGTGGACGGGCTGCTGCATGTCTTCGTCCCGCACGCGACGGCGGGCATCGCGATCCTCGAGACCGGTGCGGGTTCCGACGACGACCTGCTTGCCGCGCTGGCCGACCTGTTGCCGGCCGACGACCGCTGGCGGCACCGGCACGGCTCGCCGGGGCACGGGCGCTCGCACGTGATGCCGGCGCTGGTGGCGCCGTACGCCACGGTGCCGGTGCTCCACGGCCGGCTTGCCCTCGGCACGTGGCAGAGCATCTGCCTGGTCGACCTCAACGTCGACAACCCCGAGCGCGAGGTGCGGCTCTCGTTCCTGGCCGGCTGAGCGCGACCGGCTCAGTCGACGGCCGAGACCAGGTCGAAGCGACCCTCTCGGAAGGCGTCCACGAACAGGGCGTGGTCCTTGCGGGTGCGCGCGGCGTACTCGACGCCGAACTCGACCAGGTCCTCGATGAACCCCTCGGTGTCGGCGTCGATGGACTCCGCGATGACGTCCTCGGTCTGGAAGTCGACGAGGTCCTCCGCGCTGTCCTCGTCTGAGACACAGTGGACCTTGGCGGTGGCCCGGCCGAGCAGCTCGACGACCGGCGCGATGTCCTCGGGCTCGGTCAGCTCCGACCAGTCCAGGTCGGCCTCGTACGGCGACACCTCGGCGACGACGAACCCCACCTTGTCGACCGTGGTGTAGCCGAGGAACGGGTCGGTGTGCACCTGCAGCTCGCGCTGGCTGACCACGGTGCGGTGTCCCTCGTGCTCGAAGTACTTCTTGGCTCGCGGGTCGTCGACGACGCGGCTGGCGGCGGGGATGTTGCCTTGCTTCATCGACAGCACGACGTCGTTCTCCAGCGCCTGGTTGAGACCCTCGATCAGGATGTTGTACGCCGGCAGCCCGGCGCTGCCGATGCCGAAACCCTTCTTCCCCACGATGTCCTTGACGTCGTAGAACACGTCCTGCAGCTGGCGCTTGCTGTCGGAGAGGGTCTTCAGGTAGCGCTTGAACGCCCGCTCGACCTTGCCCCGCTCGGTCTTGCTCAGCTCGCGCACGCCGGCGCCCCGGACGAACCGACGCTCGTGGTCGACGACCTCGGTCATGGAGTCGAGCAGGTCGAGGCGCGAGCACGTCCGCGCCGCGATCAGCACCTCCAGGACGGCGCCGTGGGTGTTGTCGAGGCGCAGCGCGAAGCTCTCGTCGTGGTCGACCTTCACGTAGTGGTGTACCTGGTCGACGTAGGCCTCGAGATAGGTCCGGGCAAGTGAGCGCACGTCGTCCTCGGGCAGCGCCTTCTGCCAACCCATCAGGGCCAGGCTGGCCACGAACCGGCGCAGGTCCCAGGAGAAGTCGCCCAGGTAGGCCTCGTCGAAGTCGTTGACGTCGAAGACCAGAACGCCCTCGGCGTTCATGTAGGTGCCGAAGTTCTCGGCGTGCAGGTCGCCGTGGATCCAGACCCGGCCGGTGCGTTCCTCGGCCCGGTGCTCCTTGCGCGCAGCCATGTCGGCGTAGAAGAGACACGCGCTGCCGCGATAGAACGCGAACGGGTCGGCCGCCATCTTGCGGAACTTGGTCCGGAACCCCTCCGCGTCGGCCTCCATCAGCGGCTCGAAGGCCTCGGTGAGCGTCTGGACGATCAGGTCCTGTCGCTTGGCGTTGCTGGAGGGCACGGTGTCGACCCTAAGGCTCCACCGCGAGGCTAGGGCAGCCCGCCGATAGGGTGATTCGTGTGAACTCACCCCACGAAATCGCTCGATGCGCTCCCGATTCCGCGGGGACCCCGAAATGACGGAGATCGAGATCGGCAAGGGCAAACGAGGCCGTCGGGCGTACCACTTCGACGACATCGCGATCGTCCCGTCGCGGCGGACCCGCGACCCCGAGGAGGTCAACGTCGCCTGGCAGATCGACGCCTACCGCTTCGAGCTGCCGATCCTGGCCGCGCCCATGGACTCGGTGATGTCGCCGGCAACGGCCATCGCCTTCGGGCGGCACGGCGGCCTCGGGGTGCTGAACCTCGAAGGTCTCTGGACCCGCTACGACGACCCCGAGCCGCTGCTGGCCGAGGTCGCCGACCTGCAGGGCATCGAGGCGACCAGGCGGCTCCAGGAGATCTACGCCGAGCCGATCAAGCCCGAGCTGATCACCGAGCGCTTGAAGGAGATGCGGGGCTCCGGGGTGACCGTGGCCGCCAGCCTCTCGCCCCAACGCACCAAGCTCTACGCCAAGACGGTCGTCGACGCGGGCGTCGACATGTTCGTCATCCGCGGCACCACCGTCTCGGCCGAGCACGTCTCCTCGCAGGCCGAGCCGTTGAACCTCAAGGAGTTCATCTACGAGCTCGACGTACCCGTCATCGTGGGCGGCTGTGCGACCTACCAGGCCGCGCTGCACCTGATGCGCACCGGCGCGGCCGGCGTCCTGGTCGGTTTCGGCGGCGGCGCCGCCCACACCACGCGCCTCGTGCTCGGCGTCTCGGTGCCGATGGCCAGCGCGGTGGCCGACGTCGCGGCGGCCCGGCGCGACTACATGGACGAGTCGGGCGGACGCTACGTCCACGTCATCGCCGACGGCTCGATCGGCCGGTCCGGCGACATCGCCAAGGCCATCGCCTGCGGGGCCGACGCGGTGATGGTCGGGTCGCCGTTCGCCCGCGCCACCGATGCGCCGGGCCGCGGCTTCCACTGGGGCGGCGAGGCGCACCACCAGTCGCTGCCGCGGGGCGAGCGCGTCGAGATCGGCGTGGTCGGCACGCTGGAGGAGATCCTGTTCGGCCCGTCGCGGGTCGCCGACGGCACCATGAACATCATCGGCGCGCTGCGGCGGGCGATGGCCACGACCGGCTACACCGAGCTCAAGGAGTTCCAGCGCATCGAGGTCGTGGTCCAGTGAGGATCCGGTGAGGCTGACCCTCGCCGCTGGTCAGGCGGAGTCGGTGGCCGGCGACCTGGCCGCCAACGCGACGACTGCCGCCGAGCTGGTCCGCGAGGCCGGCGACCGGGGCGCCGAGGTCGTGGTGCTCCCCGAGGCGTTCCTGACCGGCTACGACGTCGACGTGTTCGCCGGGCCACTGCCGTCGCTCGTGGACCTGCCGCTCGAGCCGATCCGCGACGCCGCCCGCGAGACCGGCGCGGTCGTCGTGGTCGGCAGCGCGCTGGCCGCCGAGGGCGTCGCCACCTTGTCCAGCATCGTGGTCGGCCCCGACGGCTCGGTCGACGTGCCCTACGACAAGCAGCACCTCGACGGCGACGAGCGGCGGTTCTTCGCGGCCGGGGACCACGGCGCCTCGATCCGCGTTGGCGGCATCGAGCTCGGCCTGTCGATCTGCTATGACGGCTGCTTCCCCGAGCACGCCCGCGCGGCGGCGGCCGACGGCGCCGCGGGCTACCTCAACTCCGCGGCGTACTTCACCGGCGCCGAGCACCGCCGCGACCTCTACTACCCCGCCCGCGCCGTCGAGAACGGTCTGTACGTCGTCTTCGCCGGGCTCACGGGCCGATGCGGGTCCAGCGAGTTCAGCGGTGGCTCCGCGATCTACGACCCCGAGGGCCGGCCTCTGGAACGGCTCGGGACCGAGCGCGGCGTCGTCGTCGCCGACCTCGACACCGAGGTGGTCGCCGCCTACCGGGCCCGGCACACGATGCTGGCCGACCACCGCGACGACCTCGGCGAGCGCATCCGCCTCTGAGCCGCACTTGTCGTGGCTTCCCTGAACTTGGCGGGGCTAGGAAGGGTCGACAAGTTCAGATTTCACCGGTCGGCCGGGGAAATCTCGGCGCCGGACGACCCGCACCACCAGCCACGCGGCGCCGACGAGCAGCAGCAGGACGAGCAGCGCGCCGACATCGCCGGGCAGCAGGTGATGGTCGACGTAGATGACCTCGTGGAAGGACTCGTCGGTGGCGGCCTGGCCGAAGGTGAAGTCGGAGACGATCTCGGCGGGGTCGGGCAGCCACTGCTGGCTGGCGGTGAGGTACGGCGTGGTCGCCAGCCAGTCGCGCAGGGTCGGGGAGGTCACGTCGGTGGGGTCGACCAGCCCGGCGTAGCGCAGGTCGGGCCGGGTCGATCCCTTGGCCGTCGGGTCGGTGCGCAGCATCCGATGATCGGCGAGCACGTAGACCATGGGCTGCTGCGGCGACTCGGCCGCGGCCGACATCCGCATGGGATACACGGCGCTGTCGCTGGGGAAGGTCATCGCGATCGGCGGCAGTTCGCCGTCGAGCGAGTCGGTCGCGTCGAGCTGGATCGCGACGAAGTTCCACGCGTCGGCGACGTAGGGCGCCACCGACGCAGTGAACTGCGGTGTCGTCCGGAACCCCCGCAGCTTCAGCCAGCCCTCGAGCGCCGCCGGGTTGGTCGACGACAGCGAGGTGGCGCTCAGCGGTCCCAGGTCGACCGTGCTCAGCACCTCGACGCCCGACCCGGGCGCACCAGCCGCGCTGGCCGCGTCGCCGCCGCCACCGGCGCCGCCGAGCAGCGGCGGCCCGAACAGCCTCCACCGCGACTCCCTCCGGGCGGCGATGACGGCGGCCAGGTCGGCGAACATCTGCTCGTCGCCGAGCGTGACGGTCGCCGGTGCTGGGGTGGGCACGATGAGGCCGGCGTGGACAGCATCGGAGCGGGTGCTCAGCCGGAGCGCGATGGTCTCGGTGGTGCCGTCCCAGGTCACGATGGCCGTCTCGGAGTCGACGGACGTGTTCTGCCCCGGCTGGTCCACGACGCCACCGCAGGCGCAGGCGCCGGCCGGCGGAGTGACGACGAGCAGGCCGGCCGCGGCCAGCAGCGCCGCGAGCATGCGTCGCACGGTCACTGCTCCTCCAGCCCCGGCGCATGGCCGAGCAGGTCGACGGCCGCGCGGATCTCGCGGCGAGCCTCCTCGAGTCGGGCGCGGTCGCCGACGCCGCGCTGCAACGCCCGCACCACCTGCTGGATCCGGATGGGGCGTCCCGACGAGTAGTGGTTCCAGTACGTCGGCACGTACGCCGCCCGGTCCACCACCCACCCGTGTGGGCCCTCGCGGAACGTGAACTGCACGCTGATGCCCTCGTAGGTGCGCGGCCGCGTCACCTCGTTCTGGGCGATCATGTTGCCAAGCCCGTAGACGACCCACTTGCCGTTGACCTTCGTGATCGGCTGCACCACGTGAGCGTGCTCGCCGGCGACCAGGTCGACGTACGGCGAGGCGGTCAGCGCGCGCACCAGCTCGACCTGGGCGGCGCTCGGACGGGCGTCGTACTCGGTGCCGCCGTGGTACTTCACGATCACGATGTCGGCGCCGGCCTTGCGGGCCGCCCGCGCCTGGGCGATCAGGTTGTGCGCGTCCCACAGCGAGACCGACCACGGCCGGCCGTCGGGGAGCGGGAAGCCGTTGAGGCCGAAAGTGCCCGACACGACGCCGATCCGCACCCCGGCGGCTGTGGTGTAGATGACCGGCGTGCGCCGCTCGGCCAGCGTGCGGAAGGTGCCGACGTGCCCGACCCCGGCCCGCTCGAGGAGGTCGGCGGTGCGCACCAGGCCGTCGTACCCCTGGTCGACGCTGTGGTTGGACGCCGTCGTGCACAAGTCCCAGCCCATCGAGCCGATCCAGCCGGCGATCGCGGGCGGCGCGGAGAACACCGGATAGTTCTCGTACGACGCCCCCGGAGCCGCGAACGGCACCTCCTCGTGGCACACCGCGAGGTCCGCGCGTTCGACGAGCGGTCGCAGCGCGGCGAACATCGGGTCGAAGTCGAACTGCCGTCCCCGTCCCGTGCGGGCGTGGTCGGCTGCGGCGCTCGCCCAGACGGTGTCGTGCCAGAGCAGGTCACCGCTCAGCACGACGGTGGCCGTGCGTGCGGCCGGTTTCGGCGCTGCCGGTTCCGGTTGCGCGTCAGCCGGCTGGCTGTGGGAGGCCGACGGCGACGACGTGGATCCGAGGTCAGGCTCGGCGGCGGTCAGCACCAGCTCCGCCGTCCGGATTGGTTCCGGGGAGGGCTTGGCCTCGACCGTCGCGAGGGTGCCCACAGAGGTCACCGCCAAGGCCAGGCTGGCGACCAGCCCGAGGCCGGCGAAGGTGCGGATGAGTTCCTCCCGTGGTTTGCCCCGCGCGCAGCCTAATGGTGAACGCCCCTTCGTTGGGCTGGTTTCGAGACGGGCGCCAGGGCGCCCTCCTCAACCAGCGGGGTGGCGCCAGGGCGCCCTCCTCAACCAGCGGGGTGGCGCGAGGGCGCCTTCCTCAACCAGCGGGGCTGGGGCAGGGGAAGATGGCGGCATGACCCAGGCCAGCGCCCTCAGCCCGCGTGCTCGAGAGCTTGCCCTGACCGCGCTCGCCGCGTCGGCGCAACCGGGTGCCGAGCTCGACGTGCTGGTCGTGGGCGGCGGCATCGTCGGTGCCGGGACGGCCCTCGACGCCGTGACACGTGGCCTGGCGACCGGCCTCGTCGAGCAACGCGACCTGGCGTCCGGCACCAGCTCGCGCAGCAGCAAGCTGATCCACGGCGGGCTGCGCTACCTGGAGATGTTCGACTTCGGGCTGGTCCGCGAGGCGCTGGATGAGCGCGGCCTGCTGCTGACCCGCCTCGCTCCCCACCTCGTCCGGCCGGTGCCGTTCCTCTATCCGCTCCACAAGACCCGGGAGCGGCCCTACGTCGGCGCCGGCCTGCTGCTCTACGACGCCATGGCCATGGCCGGCAAGTACGACATGGGCGTGCCCCGCCACCGGCACCTGTTCCGCAAGCAGGTCGCCCGGATCGCCCCGGACCTGCGCACCGAGGAGCTGGCCGGCGCCATCCGCTACTACGACTGCCAGGTCGACGACGCCCGCCTCGTGATGACGGTGGCCCGGACGGCCGCGTCCCACGGCGCCCACGTCGCCACCCGGACCCGCGTCGTCGGGTTCCTGCGGGAGGGCGAGCGGGTCGTCGGCGTCCGCGCGGTCGATCTCGAGACCGGCCGCGAGCTGGAGGTCCGGGCGCGGGTCGTGGTCAACGCCGCAGGTGTGTGGACCGACGAGATCCAGGAGCTGGTCGGCGGCCGCGGAGCGCTGCAAGTGCAGGCCAGCAAGGGCATCCACCTCGTCGTCCCGCGCGACAGGATCCGCTCCGCGGCCGGCTTCATCGCCCGCACGGAGACCTCGGTGCTGTTCGTGATCCCGTGGGGCCGGCACTGGATCATCGGCACCACCGACACCGACTGGAACCTCGACAAGGCCCATCCCGCCGCGTCGCGCGCCGACATCGACTACCTCCTTCGACACGTCAACACGCTGCTGCGCGAGCCGCTCGACCACACCGACGTCCAGGGCGTGTACGCCGGCCTCCGGCCGCTCGTGCGGGGCGCCCGCGAGCCCACCTCGCGGATCTCCCGCGAGCACACCGTGGTGGCCCCGGTGCCCGGCCTGGTGGTGATCGCCGGCGGCAAGCTGACGACCTACCGGGTGATGGCCAAGGACGCCGTCGATGTCGCTGTCGGTGCGGGGGGCCCCGACTGCATCACCGACCGGGTGCCGCTCGTCGGCGCCGACGGGTTCCTGGCCCGCACCAACCAACGAGTGCTGCTGTCCCGCCGGGCCGGCCTCGAGGTGGGCAGGATCGACCACCTGCTCGGCCGTTACGGTGGCCTGCTCGACGAGGTGCTCGCCCTCGTGCACAGCCGGCCCGGGCTGGCCGAGCCACTGGAGGGCGCCGAGGAGTTCCTGGCGGCCGAGATCGTCTATGCGGTGACCCACGAGGGCGCGCGGCACCTCGACGACGTCCTCACCCGGCGTACCCGGATCTCCATCGAGACGTTCGACCGTGGCGTCCACGCTGCCGGACCGGCCGCGGCGCTGATGGCGGGCGAGCTCGACTGGAGTGCGGCTCGGATGGCCGACGAGGTCGACCACTACCTGCGCCGGGTCGAGGCCGAGCGGCAGAGCCAGGAGAAGCTCACCGACCAGGAGGCCGACGAGGCCAGGGTCAGCGCGCCGGACATCGTCTGAGGTTGACGGATGTCCCTCTCGAGATTTCCCGCACCGACCCGTAACGCCGAGCCGCCGCTCGGGCGTCTACCGGGTGTGACGATGCAGGGGCTCTCTCGGGACACGAGCGGCGAGCTCGTCCGCTTGGACGTCGAGCCCGCCTCGTTCGAGGAGTTCGTGCTCGCCACGGGGGACCGGATGCACCGCGCCGCGTTGCTGCTGTGCGGCGACCATCACCTGGCCGAGGACCTGACCCAGACGACGTACGCCAAGGTGTACGCCGCCTGGTCGACGGTCTCGGCGGCCGACAGCCCGACGGCGTACACCCGCACGGTGCTGCTGCGCACGTTCCTCTCCCACCGTCGCCTGCGCCGCTCCTCGGAGCGACCTGTCGGCGAGCTGCCCGAGGATGCCGGCCGGGCCGGCGACGAGTCGGACCCCGGCTTGCGCCTGGATCTGCTGGCCGCCCTGCGCCGACTCCCTCCACCGGACCGCGCCGTCCTGGTGCTGCGCTACTGGGAGGACCTCAGCGTCGCCCACACCGCGCACCTCCTCGGCATCCGCGAGTCCACCTGCCGGGCGCGGGCCTCGCGGGCGCTGGCCCGGCTCCGCACCCACCTGCCCGACCTTGTCGAGACCGAGGACCAGTCATGACCACCCTGCGCGACCGCATGCACGAGACCGTCGACCACAACCACACCGACCTGGCCACCCTGGTGGAACGGTCGCGAGAGCAGGGCACCAAGCTGCGGCGACGTCGCCGGCTGGCGGCCGTCGGTTCGGCCATCGCGGTACTCGCCGTCGTCGGCGCGGGGGCCGTCACCGCGGGCGGACTGCTGCCCGGTGGGGCGGCCACTCCCGTGGCCGGCAAGGGCGGTGGGAACCATGCAAAGGCCGTCGACAAGCCGGCCAAGGCGCACCTGGCCCCGAAGGCCCCATCACGCACCGAGACCCGGCCGGCGGACGGCCGCCTGACCGCGGCCGCCCTGTATGCCGCCGTCGACCGACGTCGTGCCCGGCGCCGGCAGCGACTTCGCCGGCCAGTCGCCGTACCCGGACACCCGCGACACCTACGCCGAGTTCGCGTTCACCCCTGCCGACGGTTCCGGTGCCGGTCTCGTGGGAGTCAACGTCCAGGACGCCCAGATCCTCGGCACGGAAGGCGTCAGCCCGCGGGAGGGCTTCCACTGCCTGGACTGGATGCGCGAGTGCCAGGTCGTCGACCAGCCCGACGGCTCGCTGCTGCGCACCTACGCCGAGCGGTCGGCCGCGGCCGGCGGAGGCACCGGGATCCGGCTGGTCGCGGAGCGACTCACGCCCGACGGGGTGCGCGTGGTGGCGTCCGCGACGAACGGCTTCGAGGGGCCGTCCAACCAGTGGGACATCCGTCGCCCCGACGCGGTGCTCTCGATCGCCCAGCTGGTCGAGGTGGTCAGCCCGGCGTGGTGGGGCTTCGCGCTCCCGGCCGAGCTCGCCGACGTGCCGTCGTACCGGGAGATCCCCAGCGGGATTTGACAAAACCTCCCGATGTGTCAAGAGCCACGATCGGTGGCAGGGGTGACCGGGGTCACCTAGTGTCGAGACTATGACGGCCCAGAACTCTCCGGGCGACCCGCTGCTGACCGGGCCGCACGATCCCGAGCACGAGCCGGGCGCCACCTATGCGTTCGAGCCCGAGTACGCCGCCGCGCTGACCACCCGGCTGGTGGCGACGAGCGGCGAGTCGGTGGTGGTGTCCTCGCCGCTGACCGGGCAGCCGCTGGCTCATGTGCCGCAGTCGTCGGACACCGACGTGGCCGAGGCGTTCCGCCGGGCCCGGCGCGCGCAGACGGCCTGGGCACGCACCGTCGCTCGACGAGCGCGCGGCGGCCATGCTGCGGCTGCACGACCTGGTGCTGGACCGGCAGGACGAGATCATCGACCTGATCGTGTGGGAGTCGGGCAAGGCCCGCAAGCACGCGTTCGACGAGCCGATGCACATCGCGCTGACCGCCCGCTACTACGCCCGGACCGCCCACCGGCACCTCGACACCGAGCGCAAGATCGGCATCATCCCGCTGCTCACCCGCGTCGAGGTCAACCGGGTGCCCAAGGGCGTGGTCGGCATCATCTCGCCCTGGAACTACCCCTTCACGATGGCGCTGTGCGACGGCCTGCCGGCCCTGCTCGCCGGCAACGCGGTGGTGGCCAAGCCCGACGCCCAGACGGTGCTGTCGGCGCTGCTCGCCTCCGAGCTGCTGGAGGAGGCCGGCTTCCCGCGCGACCTGTGGCAGGTCGTCGCCGGCCCCGGCCCCGAGGTCGGCGGCTCGATCATCGGCCGCGCCGACTACATCTGCTTCACCGGGTCGACCGCCACCGGTCGCGAGGTCGCCAAGGGCTGCGCCGAGCGGCTGATCGGCTGTTCGCTCGAGCTCGGCGGCAAGAACCCGATCCTGGTCCTGCGTGACGCCGACATCGAACGCGCCGCCGAGGGCGCCGTCCGTGCGTCGTTCTCCAACGCGGGCCAGCTCTGCGTCTCGACCGAGCGGATGTTCGTCGCCGACCAGATCTATGACCGGTTCGTGGACCGGTTCGTGGCCCGCACCGAGGCGATGACGCTGGGCGCCACCCTCGACTGGGGCAACGACATGGGCTCGCTCATCTCCCAGACCCAGCTCGAGACCGTGATGGCCCACGTCGACGACGCGGTCGCAAAGGGAGCCCGGGTGCTCACCGGCGGTCGGCACCGGCCCGACCTGGCGCCGTACTTCTACGAGCCCACGATCCTCGAGGGCGTCACCCCCGACATGGCGTGCTTCGGCAACGAGACCTTCGGCCCGGTCATCGCGGTCTACCGCTTCCACGACGAGGCCGACGCGATCGCCCGCGCCAACGAGGGGGAGTACGGCCTCAACGGCTCGATCTACTCCCGCGACGGATCGCGGGCCCGGGCCATCGCCCGGCTGGTCAAGTGCGGGACGGTCAACATCAACGAGGCCTTCAGCGCGACCTTCGGCAGCGTGGACTCCCCGATGGGCGGCATGCGCGACTCCGGCGTCGGCCGCCGCCAGGGCGCGGAGGGCATCCACCGCTACACCGAGTCGCAGTCCGTGGCTACCCAGCGACTGATCCGCTTCGCCCCGATGCTGGGCATGTCCGAGCCGACGTACGCCAAGGTGATGACGGCCAGCCTGCGGCTGATGAGGAAGCTCGGCCGCCCGTGACCCACTTCGACGTCCTGGTCGTCGGCTCGGGCTTCGGTGGTTCGGTGGCCGCGCTGCGGCTGACCGAGAAGGGCTACCGCGTCGGCGTGCTCGAGGCGGGCGCCAGGTTCGCCGACGACGAGTTCGCCGCGACCTCCTTCGACCTGAAGCGCTGGCTGTTCCGGCCCGAGGTCGGCCTCTACGGCATCCAGCGCATCGACGCGCTCAAGGACTGCCTGATCTTGTCCGGCGCCGGAGTCGGCGGCGGGTCGCTGGTCTACGCCAACACGCTGTACGAGCCGCTGCCTGCCTTCTACGACGACCCGTCGTGGCGCGACATCACCGACTGGCGCTCCGAGCTGGCGCCGTACTACGACCAGGCCAAGCGGATGCTCGGCGTCGTCGACAACCCGGTCCGCACGCCCTGCGACGACGTGATGCAGCAGGTGGCCGAAGAGATGGGCGTGGGCGAGACCTACCACCCCACGCCCGTGGGCGTCTTCTTCGGCGGGCCGGGGCAGACGCCCGACGACGTCGTCGCCGACCCGTTCTTCGGCGGCGAGGGCCCCGACCGCAACCCCTGCCGCAACTGCGGGGAGTGCATGACCGGCTGCCGCCACAACGCCAAGAACACGCTGGTCAAGAACTACCTCTACCTCGCCGAGAAGAACGGCGCCCAGGTGCTGCCGCTGACCACGGTCACCCGCATCACCCCGCGCTCCGACGACCTCGGAGGCGGGTACGCCGTCCAGGTGCGGCACACCAAGGCCAAGCTGCGACGCGAGTCGGCCACCCGGGTGCTCACCGCCGACCAGGTCGTGCTCGCCGCCTCGGCGCTGGGCACCCAGCGACTGCTGCACCAGATGAAGGACGAGGGCCACCTGCCGGGGATCTCCGACCGGCTCGGACACCTCGCGCGCACCAACTCCGAGTCGATCCTGGGTGCCATCGCCCCCGACACCGCCGTCGACTACAGCCGTGGGGTGGCGATCACCTCCTCCTTCCACCCCGACGCGCACACCCACGTCGAGCCGGTGCGCTACGGCAAGGGCAGCAACGTGATGTCGCTGATGCAGACGGTGCTGACCGACGGTGGCGGCGACACCCCGCGCTGGCAGACCTGGCTGCGGGAGATGTGGCGCCAGCGGACCCGCGTCCTCGACCTGTACGACCTCCGCCACTGGTCGGAGCGGACCATCATCGCCCTGGTGATGCAGAGCCACGACAACTCCATCACCACGTTCTTGAAGACCAACCGGCTCGGCCGCCGGGTGATGACCTCGCGGCAGGGACTCGGCGAGCCCAACCCCACGTGGATCCCACAGGGCAACGAGGCGGCCCGTCGGATGGCCGACATCATGGGTGGCACCGCCGGCGGAGCCATCGGCGAGCCGTTCGGGATGCCGCTCACTGCCCACTTCCTCGGCGGGTGCGGGATCGGCGCGTCGGCCGAGAGTGGCGTGGTCGACGCCTACCAGCGGGTCTTCGGACACCCGGGCCTGCACATCGCCGACGGGTCGGCGATCTCGGCCAACCTCGGCGTGAACCCTTCGCTCTCGATCACCGCCCAGGCGGAGCGGGCGATGGCGCTGTGGCCCAACCGCGGCGAGGCCGACCCGCGGCCGCCGCTGGGGGCGGCGTACGAGCGGATCGGAGCGGTCGCCCCCCGCTCGCCGGCGGTGCCGCCGAGCGCGCCAGGCGCCCTCCGGCTTCCGCTCGTCGACATCACCTGATTTCTCTTGATTTCGAGACGGCTCGCACCCGGTCGCTGCGCGCCCAGGTGCCGACCCTCCTCAATCTCCTCGCTTTCCTTGATCGGCTCGCAGGCTCGCCAATCAAGCGCTCGGACACCCGTAACCAGCCCCCAGGGGTGTCGTTGAGCGGTCGGGTCCCCATTCCGTGCTCCCTCACTGAGGGGACCCGTTGTGTCGGGAGGGTCTGACCCGCTCGGCGATCAGGGCCCGGCCATCCCTCCCTCCCCGGTCGGGCCCTGACCCCTGTCTGTCCGCTGGTTGAGGAGGTTGCGCTAGCAACCTCACTCGTTACCACCGGCAACGGAGCGTCCTCCGCTATCGCTGGTTTCGAGACGGGCGCCCAGGGCGCCCTCCTCAACCAGCGGTGCTGCCCTCGATAGGCTCGGGCCATGTCGGAGCACGATCTGGTCCTGGTGGTCGACTTCGGGGCCCAGTACGCCCAGCTGATCGCCCGGCGGGTGCGCGAGGCCAAGGTCTACTCCGAGATCGTGCCGCACACGATGCGGGTGGCCGAGATGCTCGCGCGCAAGCCGCAGGCGATCGTGCTCTCCGGCGGCCCGTCGTCGGTCTACGAAGCGGGCGCTCCGGCGCTCGACGGGGCGCTGTTCGAGGGCGGCGTACCGGTGTTCGGGATGTGCTACGGCTTCCAGATCATGGCCCAGGCCCTCGGCGGGGAGGTGTCCCCGACGGGCGCGCGCGAGTACGGCCGGACGCCGGTCTCCGTGGTCGAGACCGGCACGCTGCTCGCCTCGATCCCGACCGCGCACAACGTGTGGATGTCCCACGGCGACTCGGTCACCGCGGCTCCCGCAGGCTTCACCGTGCTGGCGTCGACGTCGGGGACGCCGGTGGCGGCCTTCGAAGATGTCGGGCGCGGCCTGGCGGGTGTCCAGTGGCACCCCGAGGTGCTGCACACCGAGCACGGGCAGCGGGTGCTCGAGCACTTCCTCCTCGACATCGCCGGCTGCCGGCCGACCTGGACGATGGTCAACATCGTCGAGGAGCAGGTCGGGGCCATCCGCGAGCAGATCGGCGAGGGCCGCGCGATCTGCGCGCTGTCGGGCGGTGTCGACTCCGCCGTGGCCGCGGCGATCGTTCAGCGCGCCATCGGCGACCGGCTGACCTGCGTGTACGTCGACCACGGGATGATGCGCCTCGGCGAGACCGAGCAGGTCCGCACCGACTTCGAGGCCGCGTTCGACAGCCTCGACGTCGTCGATGCCGCCGACCAGTTCCTCGGCGCGCTGGAGGGGATCGTCGACCCCGAGGAGAAGCGCAAGATCATCGGCCGCGAGTTCATCCGCGTCTTCGAAGCCGCCGAGGTGCGGGTCTTCGGCGACACCGCCAGCGACACGGCTGGTGGCGGCGGGACGGCGTACCTCGTGCAGGGCACCTTGTATCCCGACGTCGTGGAATCCGGGGGCGGCGCCGGCACCTCCAACATCAAGTCCCACCACAACGTCGGCGGACTGCCCGACGACCTGACCTTCGAGCTGGTCGAGCCGCTGCGCACGCTCTTCAAGGACGAGGTCCGCCTTGTCGGCGAGCAGCTCGGCCTGCCGCCGTCGATGGTGTGGCGCCAGCCGTTCCCAGGTCCCGGCCTGGGCATCCGGATCATCGGCGAGGTCACCCGCGAGCGCCTCGACATCCTGCGCCAGGCCGACCTGATCGCCCGCGAGGAGCTGACCGCCGCCGGTCTCGACCGAGACATCTGGCAGTTCCCGGTGGTGCTGCTGGCCGAGGTCCGCTCGGTCGGCGTCCAGGGCGACGGCCGCACCTATGGCCACCCCGTCGTGCTCCGGCCGGTCACCTCCGAGGACGCGATGACCGCCGACTGGGCCCGCCTGCCCTACGACCTGTTGGAGAAGATCTCCACCCGGATCACCAACGAGGTGCGCGAGATCAACCGGGTCACCGTAGACATCACGAGCAAGCCCCCTGGCACCATCGAGTGGGAGTAGGCCGACGCAGGGGTCGGTGACTTAGGGCCGGTTCGCGCGCGGCACAGCGACCCTCCCTCACCGACGCACACCCTGGGACTTCCCTGGTTCGAAGGTCGGGTGGCGCGATCGTGGGCTCGCTGCACGTAGCATTCGGTTCGATCCGGTCGATTCACCCGAGGGGATGGGAATGGTTCCTGTCGTGGAGGCGGTGCGCTCGCTGGTGCGGCGCGCGCTGATCGCGCGCAGCCCGGGCGTCGACCTGACGCGCCTCGACCGGGTGCCCGAGCGGCTGAGCTGGCCGTTGCGGCGCGACGGCGTCGAGCCGATCGCCCGGCTGGCCGAGACGCGCGAGACCAAGGGGCCGGTCGCGCGGGTGGTCACCTTCCTCGGCATCGACGTCTGGCTGGTGACCGGCGACGCCGAGGCGCGAGAGATGCTGGCCGACCAGACGTCGTACTCCACCGACATCCGGCCCTACATGGGCCGGTCGGGTTCTGCCGACGGTGACATCGGTGGTCTGGGGTTCACCGACCCGCCCGAGCACACCCGGCTGCGCAAGCTGCTGACGCCGGAGTTCACGATGCGCCGGCTGGCCCGCCTCAAGCCGGCCGTCGACCGCATCGTGGAGGGACAGCTCGACGAGACCGAGCGGCTGGGCGCCGACGGGCAGCCGGTCGACCTGGCCCAGTCGTTCGCCTTCCCGGTGCCGTTCCTGGTGATCTGCGAGCTGCTGGGCCTGCCGGTCGAGGAGCGGGAGAAGTACCGCTCGATGGCCAGTGCCCGCTTCGACGTCACCGGCGGCGGGATCGGCACGATGGGCGCGGTCGGCGGGTCGCGCGAGTTCCTGTTCGAGGAGACTGCCCGCCAGCGCCGCGACCCGGGCCCGGGCCTGATCGGCCAGATCATCCGCGAGCACGGCGACGAGATCTCCGACTTCGACCTGGCCGGGCTGGCCGATGGCGCGTTCACGGGTGGTCTCGAGACCAGCGCGTCGATGCTCGGGCTGGGCACGGCCGTGCTGCTCGACCGCCGCGACCTGTGGGACCGGCTGATCGCCGAGGACGCCAGCGTGGCGCCGATCGTCGACGAGCTGCTGCGCTACCTCGCGGTCGTGCAGATCTCGTTCCCGCGGTTCGCCAAGCAGGACATGGAGCTCGGCGGCCAACGCATCCGCAAGGGCTCGGTCGTGCTGGCCCACCTGCCGGCCGCCAACCGCGACCCGCGCGCCACCCACGGCGACTCGCTCGACCCCGATCGCGCGACTTCTTCGCACCTCGCCTTCGGGCACGGCTTCCACCGGTGCGTCGGCGCCGAGCTGGCGCGGATGGAGCTGCGCGCGGCGTACCCGGCCCTGGCCCGGCGCTTCCCGCGTCTCGAGCTGGCCGTCGACGCCAGCGAGCTCGTCTTCCACGATCGCTCCATCGTCTACGGCCTGGAGTCGCTGCCGGTCTACCTCGACAGCCGCCAACGTCAACCGGCTGAGCGTCAGCGGGGCTGATCGACCTCGGCCGGCTGGGCGCGGATGAACAGGTCGCGCAGCAGCGCGATCTCGGCGCCGTGGTGGATCTGCTCGTCGACGAGCGTGCGCACCTGCTCGCCGGCAGCCATCTCGCGCTCGGGAAGGTGCGTCGGCCGCATCTCGCCCAGGTCGGCGTCGGTCGCGTCAGCCAGCCACGCGGTGACCGGGCGGCGGCTCTCGGCCCAGACCTCGAGGGCGTCGGCCGCGGTGTGTGGCACCACCAGGTCGAGGAAGGTCAGCGTGCCGTCTCCGAAGGCGTGGTTCCAGTAGACCCGGTTGCCGGCCGTGATGTGCACCAGCCGCCAGCCGAGTGTCGTCACCGGCGCCGGCTCGGCCGGCGCGAACTCGTATTCATAGGACCAGCCACCCACGTGCTTCTCGTCGGGCCGGATGTTCCAGCAGTCGGGCGCCGGCTCCCAGAAGAACTCCGCGTCGGTGAGCCCGCGGCAGCGCTCGCGCAGCCGTCGACCGGACTGCTCCCACAGACGGAGCAGGACGCTGACCCCCGACAGCCCGGACATCTCAGACCCGCGCCGCGGGGACGTCGTACGTCGTGCCGCGCTGGCGGACCGGCCGCCCGATGCCGGCGGCGATGTCGGTCAGCTCGGCAACGGTCTTGGCCGAGCCGTGCTCCGACCCCGCCATCCGCGAGATCGTCTCCTCCATCAGCGTGCCCCCCAGGTCGTCGGCGCCGGCGCGCAGCATGGCGCGGGTGCCGTCGACGCCCAGTTTGACCCACGACGTCTGCACGTGGTCGATCCGGCCGTGCAGCAGGATCCGCGCCAGCGCGTGCACGGCGAGGTTGTCGCGGTGGGTGGGTCCCGGCCGGGCGACGCCGGCGAGATAGATCGGCGCCGAGTGGTGCACGAACGGCAGCGGCACGAACTCGGTGAAGCCACCCGTCTCGTCCTGGATCCGCTGCAGCACCCGCAGGTGGCCGATCCAGTGCCTCGGGTTGTCGACGTGGCCGTACATCATCGTCGAGCTCGACCTCAACCCGACCCGGTGGGCGGTGGTGACGACCTCCACCCAGGTCGCGGCGGGGAGCTTGCCCTTGGTCAGCACCCAGCGCACCTCGTCGTCGAGGATCTCGGCGGCCGTGCCGGGGATGGTGTCGAGGCCGGACTCGCGCGCCTTGATCAGGAAGTCCTCGATGGACAGCCCGGTGCGGCTCGCCCCGTTGACGATCTCCATGGGCGAGAAGGCGTGCACGTGCATGTCGGGCACCCGGCGCTTCACGGTGGCGGCCAGGTCGAAGTACGCCGTCCCGGGCAGCTCCGGGTCGATGCCGCCCTGCATGCACACCTCGGTCGCGCCGAGCTCCCAGGCCTCCGCCGCCCGGTCGGCCACCTCGTCCAGGGAGAGCGAGTAGGCGTCGGCGTCGGTGCGCCGCTGGGCGAACGCGCAGAACCGGCAGCCGACGTAGCAGACGTTGGTGAAGTTGATGTTGCGGTTGACGACGTAGGTCACCTCGTCGCCGACCACGTCGCGGCGCAGGTCGTCGGCCAGCCGGCACACCTGCTCCAACAGCTCGCCCTCGGCGGTGATGAGGGTCAGCGCCTGCTCGTCGGTCAGCCCGCCCGGGTCCCGCTCCGCCGCCGCCAGCGCAGCCCGGCCAGCGGTATCGCGCGATAGTCCCTGACGTTTGGGTTGCTTTTCGCGGCTGGGACCAACCCAAACGTCAGGGACTATCCCGCGCAGCGAGTCCCAGTCGCCGTAGACGGTGTCGAAGTCGGAGCGGCGGTCGGCGGAACGGCCCTCGGTGTCGACAGCCGTGTGCAGGTCGGCGCGACCGGTGCTCACGTGTGCCAGGGCGGGGTCGGGCTCCTGCCAGGGCAGGCCTACCGGTCGTACGTCGGGTCGGGCCAGGCCGTCGGGCGCCGCCAGGGCGGCGACGTGGGGGAGCACCCTCGGGTCGAGCCACGGCTCGCCGGTGACGACGTACTCGGGATGCACGGTCAGCCGCGGACGCAGCTCCAGGCCGTCCGTGGCGGTGATCTTGCGCAGGGCCTCAAGCGACGGCCAGGGCCGCTCGGGGTTCACGTGGTCGGGCGTGAGCGGCGAGACGCCGCCCCAGTCGTCGATGCCGGCGGCCAGCAGCAGGCGGCACTCCTCGGGCTCGACCAGGTTGGGCGGCGCCTGCACCCGCGCCTTGGGTCCGAGCACGAGCCGGGTGACCGCGATGGCGGCGCGGTAGTCGTCGAGGGGGAGGTCGTCGCTGTGCCGCATGGCGGTGTCGGGCTTGGCCCGGAAGTTCTGGACGATCACCTCCTGCACGTGGCCGAACTGCTTGGCCACGCTGCGCAACGCGAAGATCGTCTCGGCCCGCTCGGTGAGCGTCTCGCCGATGCCGACCAGCAGCCCGGTCGTGAAGGGGATCGACAGCCGACCGGCGTCCTCCAGCACGCGGAGGCGCACGGCGGGGTCCTTGTCGGGCGATCCGTAGTGGGCCTCACCCTTGGTCTCGAACAGCCGCCGCGACGTGGTCTCGAGCATCATGCCCATCGACGGGGCCACCGGCTTGAGCCGGTTGAGCTCGGCCCACGACATCACGCCGGGGTTGAGGTGGGGCAGCAGTCCGGTCTCCTCGAGCACCCGCACGGCCATCGCGCGCACGTAGGCGAGCGTGGAGTCGTAGCCCTGCTCGTCGAGCCAGGCGCGGGCCTCGGGCCAGCGCTCCTCCGGCCGGTCACCCAGGGTGAAGAGAGCCTCCAGGCAGCCCAGCGACGCTCCCTCGCGGGCGACGGCGAGGATCTCGTCGGGGGAGAGGTAGGGCGTGGTCACCTTGCCGGGCACGGTCACGAAGGTGCAGTAGTGGCAGCGGTCCCGGCACAGGCGGGTGATCGGGATGAAGACCTTGGGCGAGTACGTCACCACGCCGGGTCGGCCCACTGCGACCAGGCCGGCGTCGCGCACTCGGGCGGCCGCGGCGCACAGGCGGTCGAGGTCGGCACCGCGGGCCGCGAGCAAGGCGGTCGCCTCGGCGACGTCGATCGCGGCTCCCCGGTCGACGCGGGCCAGCGCTCGGCGGATCTCCTGCGGTGTCGGCATCATCGCCAGGCTAGTCAACCCCGATTCGTCTGCGGTCGTCAGCCTGAGTTCTCACGGCAGACCGCAGACGAATCGGGGTGACGGTGCCCCTGCTCAGCGGGCGATGGCGTCCTCGGGCTCCGGTGCCGGCAGGTCCGGAGTGGTGTCCCCCCGGTCGAGCTTGCTCGGCCACCAGATCTTGCCGCCCAGGTCGAGGTTGATCGCGGTGACCAGCACCGACCGCACGATCAGCGTGTCGAGGAGCACACCGAGCGCCACGGCGACACCGATCTCGGCCAGGAACACGACCGGGATGCTGCCGAGCACCAGGAACGTCGCCGCGAGCACGAAGCCGGCCGAGGTGATCACCCCACCGGTCGAGGCCAGCGCCACCACCGAGCCCTGCCGCGTGCCCCTGGTTGCCGTCTCTTCTCGGACCCGCGTCATCAGGAAGATGTTGTAGTCGACGCCCAGGGCGACCAGGAACACGAACGCGAACAACGGGAAGCCAGGATCGGAACCGGCGAAGCCGAAGACGTACTTGAACAGCAGTGCCGAGAGGCCCAGCGCGGCGCCGAAGGACAGCACGACCGTGGCCATCAGGATCAACGGGGCGGTGAGCGCCCGCAGCAGACCGACCAGGATCAGGAACACCACGACCAGGACGATCGGGATGATCACCTTGTTGTCGCGGGTGGAGGCGACCTTGGTGTCGAGGTAGAACGCAGCGCCGCCACCCACCAGCGCATCGGCTCCGGACACGTCGTGCACCGCTTCGCGGGACGACTCGACGATGGCGAAGGCCTCCGGAGAGGAGATGTCGGCGTTGATGGTCGCCTCGAAGTAGGAGCGGTCGCTGCCGAGGTCCTGCGCCGGTCCGGGCTCGCCGAGCCCCTCGACGCCCGCCAGGGCCGTCGAGACGTCAGGTACCGAGTCGGTGTTGGCGACCACCTGGATGGTGTTGGAGTTGTCGGCGAGCTGGTGATCGGTGAGCAGCTGCTGGCCCTTGATGGAGTCGAACTCCTTGGTGTAGGTGTCCTCGGTCGACAGCCCGGAGGCGTCGAGGCTGAACAGGCCCAGGCAGGCGATCGCGAGCAGGCCGGCGGTGACCACCCAGACCCGGCGGGGGCGCGGAGCGATGCGCTGGCCGACGCGCGCCCAGAAACCCCTCGTGTTGGGCTCGTCGGAGCCGAACGTCGGGCGCTTGGGCCAGAAGACCCACCGACCGCAGATGACCAGGAGGGCCGGCAGCAGGGTCACCATCACCAGGAACGTGACGGCGATGGCGACGGCGTTGACCGGGCCCAGTCCGGCCGTCGAGTTGAGCTCGGCGAAGGACAGGCACAGCATGCTGACGGCGACCGTGGCCGAGCTGGCCAGGATGGCGGGTGCCGCCCGGTGCAGCGCGAAGGCCATCGCCTCGTGACGATCCTCGTGGCGGCGCAGCTCCTCGCGGTAGCGAGCCACGAGCAAGAGGGCGTAGTCGGTGCCCGCCCCGATCACCAGGATCCCCATGATCGCCTGACTCTGGGCGTTGACCGTCAGGTCGGCGTACTTGGCCAGCAGGTAGACCACGCCGGACGAGGTCACGAAGGCGACGACGGCTCCGATGATGGGCAGGAGCCACAGGAACGGGCTGCGGTAGGTGAGCAGCAGGATCACGATCACCACGACGAGGGTGGCCAGGATGAGGTTGGTGTCGATGCCCTCGAACGCCTCGGCGGAGTCGGCGGCCTGGCCGCCGTAGCCAGCGAGGTGGACGGTGACGCCGTCGATCTGGGCGATCTCACGAACCTCGTCGGCGGCGGGCGGGATGTCGTTCCAGCCGTTCTGGCCGAAGTTGAAGGTGAAGTAGAGATAGGCGACCTGGCCGTCGTCAGAGACGAGCTGGACGGGGATGTTCTGCTCTTGCGCGACGTTGGGAGACAGCACGCCCTCGTCGGTCACTCCGTCGATGTGGGAGATCTCGGCGGCCTGCTCGTCCATGGCCGCGAAGTCCTCGTCGGTGAGCCCGCTGTCGCGGTGGTAGACGACCAGGGTGGGGATCTCGTTGGGGTCGACGGTGCTGGAGAGCTCCTCGAGCACCTTGGTCGACTCGGCGCTTGCCGGGAGCCAGCTCGACGCCTCGTTGTTCTGGACGCCGGTCAGCTTTGACGAGAGGCCTCCGGCGACGCCGAAGATGATGATCCAGGCGACGAGGACGATCCACTTGGTGACTCGGCCGGTCAGCTTTCCGGCGATCTGACGATGCATGCGCTTACTCCATCACGAGGCGGGGACATGGTTCATCCGGATATCCCCTGAACAGACCCTGAAAGGGTTCCGGACTCATCGGGCTTCAGTCAATCGACGCGTGCGGAGACCGAATCGTGACATCGGTGTGGTGGTTTCGAGGCTCGCTTCGCTCGCACCTCAACCACCGAGTTCGGTCGTTGAGGTGCGAGGAGCGCCAGCGACGAGCCTCGAAACGCCCGTCACAAGCCCAGCGAGCGGCCGATGATCTCTTTCTGGATCTCGGTGGTGCCGCCATAGATGGTCTGCACGCGGCTGTTCACCCAGGCGCGGGCGATGGGGTACTCCAGCATGTAGCCGTAGCCGCCGTGCATCTGGACGCCCTGGTCGACCAGCTTGTTCTGGAGCTCGGTGGTCCACCACTTGGCCATCGAGGCCGTCTTGGCGTCGAGCTCGCCGCGCACGTGGCGGGCGAGGCAGTCGTCGACGAACACCCGGGCGATGTGGGCGTCGGTGGCCATCTCGGCGACCACGAACCGGTTGTGCTGGAACTTGCCGATCGGCTTGCCGAATGCGGTGCGCTCGCCGGCGTACTTCAGCGTCAGCTCGAAGATCCGCTCGCACGCCATGGCGGCGGAGACCGCGATGGAGAGGCGCTCCTGAGACAGGTTGGTCATCAGGTAGAGGAAGCCCTCGCCCTCGTTGCCCAGCAGGTTCTCCTTGGGCACCCGTACGTCGGTGAAGAACAGCTCGGCGGTGTCCTGGGCGTGCTGGCCGACCTTGTCGAGGTTGCGGCCGCGCTCGAAGCCCGCCATCCCGCGCTCGACGACCAGCAGGCTGATGCCCTGGTGGCCTGCTTCGGGATCGGTGCGGGCGACCACGACGACGAGATCGGCCAGGATGCCGTTGGAGATGAAGGTCTTCTGGCCGTTGAGGACGTAGTGGTCGCCGGCGTCGACGGCTGAGGTGCGGATGCCCTGGAGGTCGGAGCCCGCACCCGGCTCGCTCATCGCGATCGCGGCGATGGTCTCGCCCGAGCACAGCCCGGGGAACCAGCGCTGCTTCTGCTCGTCGTTCGCGCTCGCGACGAGGTAGGGCACGATCATGTCGTTGAACAGCGGGAACGCCGCGCCGTAGACGCCGCGTCGCGTCATCTCCTCGCCGATGACCGCGTTGTAGCGGAAGTCGGGCGTGCCGCCGCCGCCGTACTCCTCGTCGAGCTGCAGCCCGAGCAGGCCCTGGGCGCCGGCCTTGGCCCACACCTCGCGATCGACGATGCCGTCCTTCTCCCACTGGTCGTGGTGGGGCACGACCTCCTTGTCGAGGAAGGTGCCGACGGCGTCACGGAAGCTCTCGTGCTCTTCGTCGAAGACGGCTCGTCTCGTCATGTGCTGCTCCTGGCGTCGTTGAGCGCTTCGAGCATCGACGCCGGGCCGATGTCGGCGAGCGTGTAGCCGTGGGGGTACGTCGTCGGGCGGTGCCGAGACGGATGCTTGCGTGGACTGGCGAACGTGCGCAGCGCCCAGCCTCGCACCTTGAGCGATCGCTTGAGAGCGGCGACGAACCAGGCGGGCTGCCGCGGCATCGCGAGCGCCTCGCGCAGGGGCTCGTCCATCAGCGCGATGGTGACCCGCCGGGCCAGCGGCTTCAGCGGCAACGGTGCGATCTCGCGGCCGATCCTGACGGTGGCCTCGGCGAGCCGCTTGCTGGCAGGGGTGGAAGCGAACCGCTCGGCCTCGTAGCCGCGCAGCAGCGCCAGGTAGCCGTCGTACGTCGTCGGCAGCCCGCGCAGGCCCATCAGCTCGCCGAACCTGGTGGTGACGTGGGCGATGGCCTGGAGCTCGTGGTGGTGGAGGGGGCGCCACCCGTAGTCGTTGATCCACTCGACCGGGCCGACGATGGTGGTGGCCAGCACGTAGTGGAACTCTTCCTCGGGGATGTCGTAGTGCCCGTGGATGCGGTTGAGCCGGCGCACCGCGGCTCGGCCACGCGGCGAGTCGATCCCGTCGAGGGTGGCCTCGTCGCCGATGAGCAGGGTGTCGTCGTAGCGCTTGACGCCGTGGTGCTCGAACTCGCCGGTGCGGTCGAGCAGCGCCGCGATCGACGGGATGCCGTAGTCGCGCATGAACGCCACACCCGTGCCCTGCTTGTAGTCCCAGGGGAAGTCGTGACGACTGGTGAGCCGGAGGATCTCGTCGGCGTCCGCCTCCGGATCGAGGGTCTTGATCCGCTCGAGGTTGGCGTAGCGGCCGCGGCGGTGCCAGCCGTGGGGGAGCTTCACGCCACCCATTCCTTGAGCTGGCGCACGGTGGCGGCGGGGTCCTCGGTCGCCGGCACCACCTGGAGGTTGGTCACCCCCGCCTCGGCGAAGGCGGCGATCCGCTCCTTGACGTACGACGCCGGGCCGACGAGGTTGCCCGCCTCGAGCCACTCGAGCGGCACCTTGGCCTCGGCGTCGCGCTTGTTGCCGCCGAGGTAGAGGTCCTGGATCTCCTTGGCCTCCTTCTCGAAGCCGTACTTGCACGCAAGGTCGTTGTAGAAGTTCTTGCCGCGGGCGCCCATGCCGCCGACGTAGAGGGCGTACATCGGGCGCGCGAAGTCGAGCATCCCCTTGACGTCGTCGCCGATGGCCACCATGCCGCCGGCGGAGATCTCGAGCGGGCCAAGACCCTCCTGGCGGTTGGCCGTGCCGGTCGCGATCGCGTCGCCCCAGACTTCCTTGGCCTTCTCGGGGAGGAAGAGGAACGGCAGCCAGCCGTCGGCGTACGTCGCCGCGCCCTCGACCGACTTGGGGCCCAGCGCGGCGATATAGATGGGCACGGACGGCCGCTCGGGCTTGGTGAGCAGCTTGAGCGGCTTGCCGAGGCCGGTGCCCTGACCCTCGGGGAGGGGGAGCGTGAAGATCCCGTCGTGGACCAGCGTCTCGCGCCGCAGACCGCGCCGGATCAGGTCGACGATCTCCTTGGTGCGGCCGAGCGGCTTGTCGTACGCCACCCCGTGGAAGCCCTCGATCACCTGCGGGCCGCTGGCGCCGAGGCCGATGACCGCCCGGCCGCCGGAGACGTTGTCGAGGCCGGCGGCGGTCTGGAGCAGCGCGCTGGGCGTGCGGGAGTAGACGTTGAGGATCGCCGACCCGATCTCGATGGTCTCGGTCTTGGCGGCGAGGTAGCCCATCAGCGTGGGTGAGTCGAAGCCGTAGGCCTCCGCCACCCAGACGGTGTCGAGCCCGGCGCCCTCCAGCGCGACGACCTGGTCGGCGGCCTCGCGCGGGTTGCCGGAGTACATCAGCTGCGTCGAGAGCTTCACCCTGGCCACTGTGACAGAACCACTGTCACGGTCGCAAGGAGCGTCAAGGAGGCGCTGCCGGGGGTAGTCCCTGACGTTTGGGTTGTCTGGGGGCGGCCGAAACAACCCAAACGTCAGGGACTATGCCGCCAGACCGCTCGCATCCTGTTTCGTCCGGCGACGCATCAGGGTGGGAGGATGGCGGCGTGACCGAGCCCGCAACCCCGCCGCTCCTCGAGCGGATCAGGGCGGCCGTGATCGGCGACGACCAGGTGATGCCGGGACCCTACGGTCCGCGCAGGGTGACGTACGCCGACTACACGGCGTCGGGCCGCAGCCTGGGGTTCATCGAGGACTTCATCCGCGACGAGGTGCTGCCGCGCTACGCCAACACCCACACCGAGGCCAGCGGGACGGGCCTGCAGACCACCCGGCTGCGCGAGGACGCACGCCGGCTGATCCGGGACGCCGTCGGCGGCGACGACGAGACGATCGTGGTCTTCTGCGGTTCCGGCAGCACGGCCGCCCTCGACAAGCTCATCGGCATCCTGGGCGTGCGCATCCCCGCCGAGCTCGACGACCGCTACCACCTGAGCGAGCAGATCCCGCTCGACGAGCGGCCCGTCGTCTTCATCGGGCCCTTCGAGCACCACTCCAACGAGCTGCCGTGGCGCGAGTCCATCGCCGACGTGGTCACCATCAGCGAGGACGCCGACGGCCACATCGACCAGGCCCAGCTCAAGGCCGAGCTCGAGAAGTACGCCGACCGCCCGCTCAAGATCGGTTCGTTCTCGGCCGCGAGCAACGTGACCGGCATCGTCTCCGACACGTTCGGCATCGCGTCGCTGCTGCACGCCCACGGGGCCTTGTCGTTCTGGGACTTCGCCGCGTGCGCGCCGTACGTCGACATCGAGATGTACCCGCCCGACGGGGTCGACTCCGGGGCCCACAAGGACGCGATCTTCCTCTCTCCCCACAAGTTCATCGGCGGTCCCGGCACCCCGGGCGTCCTCGTGGTCCGGCGCGAGCTGATGACCAACCGGGTGCCGGTGGTGCCCGGTGGCGGCACCGTCATGTACGTCAACCCCGTCGAGCACCGTTACCTCGACGACCCCGCCCACCGCGAGGAGGGCGGCACCCCCGCCATCGTCGAGTCGATCCGCGCGGGACTCGTGTTCCAGCTCAAACAGGCCGTCGGCGCCGCCACCATCCAGACCCATGAGGAGGCGCTGCTGGAGCGGGCCGTCCAGGCCTGGCAGGCCGAGCCCACCATCGAGATCCTCGGCAACCTCGAGGCGCGCCGGCTCTCCATCGTCAGCTTCGTGGTGCGCGCGCCCAGCGGCGACTACCTGCACCACAACTTCGTCGTGGCCGTGCTCAACGACCTCTTCGGCATCCAGACCCGGGGCGGCTGCTCGTGCGCCGGCCCCTACGGCCACCGCCTCCTCGGCATCGGCCTCGAGGAGTCGCACCGCTTCGAGGAGCAGATCGCCGGGGGCTGCGAGGGCATCAAGCCCGGCTGGGTGCGGGTCAACTTCAACTACTTCCTCGGCGACGAGGTCGTCGACTACATCATCGAGGCCGTCCGACTGGTCGCCCGCGACGGCTGGCGGCTTCTCGGCGACTACCACTTCGACACGACGTCCGGGCTCTGGCGACACCGCGACGGCCCGGCCGAGCCGCCGTTGCGGCTGCACGAGGTGTCGTACGACGCGACGGGCACGATGACCTATCCCCGCCATGACACGTCGGCCGACGTGGAAGTGCTGGCCGGCTACTTGGCCGAGGCCCGCGCGATCATCGACGCGACCACCCCACCCGACTGCTCGCACTCGGCGCACCTGACCGAGGACTTCGACGCGCTGCGCTGGTTCGAGCTGCCCGAGGGAAGCCTGACGCCCTCGCCCTCGGGCACCAGCTAGCCTGCGACCGGCCTGCCGAGCCCGTCGACCACCTCGGCGCCGGGCAGGTCGCACAGCGCCGAGCCGGGCAGGATCAGCTTCGACCGGCGCAGCCCGGAGCCGATCATCGCCGCGTCGACGCCCCTCAGCGAGGCATCGACGAGCAGCCGCCAGCCGGCGGGCAGGCCGACGGGCGTGATGCCGCCGTACTCCATGCCCGACTCCTCGACGGCCCGGTCCATCGGCAGGAACGACGCCTTGCGCACGTCGAGCAGCCGACGGACGACGTTGTTGACGTCGGCCCGGGTGTCCGCGGCGACCACGCAGGCGGCGATCCGTTCCTCGCCGGCCCGGCTGCCGGCCACCAGGACGCAGTTGGCGCTCGCGTCGAGGGGGAGGTCGTACGCCGCCGTGAGCGCCGCCGTGTCGGCCAGGTCGGGGTCGATCTCGACGACAGCGACCTCGTCGGCCCGCGGCCAGCCGCTGAGTGCGGCAGAGACCGAGGGCGCGACGAGGTCGGGATGGTCGAGGGCGGGCAGGGAGGTGAGGCCGTCGAAGCCGGGCAGTGCCATGGCCACATCCTGCCGTGGGCGCGCTCAGCCCTGGGACATCAGCTCTGGGGCATCAGCACCCAGGCGACCAGGTAGGCCACGATCAGCGTGCCGAAGCCGAGCACCGCGCCGATGACGGCGGCGAGGCGGATGACGGTGACGTCGACGCCGGTGTAGTCGGCGATGCCCGAGCAGACGCCGGCGATCATCCGGTCGTCGGTACGGCGTACCAGGCGGCGCGTGCCCTGGTGGGTGGTGTCGGTGGTGCTCATCGGTCGTTCTCCTTCTGGTCAGTGGGGTCGGCCGGATCGGCCGGATCGGCCGGGTCAGCGGGATCTGCAGGATCTGCGGGGTCCGCAGGATCCCAGGGTCGGGATCTGCGGGATCTGCGGGGTCGGCCGGCTCGGCCGGCTCGGCCGGCTCCGGCGGGGCCATCGTGGCGGCGGTGGTCTTCTCGCGCTCGGCGCGAGCCAGCTTCTCGTCGAGGTCGTCGTACACGGTGTGGGCGGGCGGGATCTCCTCGACCGGCGCCCGAGGCGTGTCCTGGCCGACCCAGCCGCGCTGGCCGGAGTCGTAGGTGTCCCACTCGGGGTGCTTGCGCCGCGTGGTGGCCAGCAGCCCGGCGACGCCGGCCAGCACCCAGGGCACCGGCAGCAGCCAGCGGATGTCGTCGCCGGTCACGGCGTCGGACTCCACCAGGATCCAGACGAGGACGATGCCGAGGAAGGCGATCCCCATCACGAAGTGGCCCACGTTGATCGGGTGGCGGCCGCTGCGCTTGACCCGGCCCTGGGTGTCGGCACTGGTGTCGATGGTGCTCATGTCGGTGTCTCCTGTGTCAGAGGTGGGTCAGCGGGTGCGGACGTCGATCTCGCCGACGTCGATCTCGATGTCGAGGGTGAGCTCGGGCACGTCCTCGCCGCCGTCGTGGGCGTAGGTGTGCTCGGTGTCGATGCCGCCGGTCTCGTTGCCGAAGACCGTCATCCCGCCAGGGCCGTTGGTTCGGGCCGTGACGGTGACGTCCATGTCCTCGGGCACGACCACGTCGAGCTCGGCCGCGTCGGCCGTGACGTGGATGGTGCGGCCGTCGAGCGCTTCGGGGTCCTCGACCTGCTCAGGTCGACCACGTACTCGCCCCACCCGTAGTCGTAGCTGTCGAGAACCTGGTCCGCGGATGTGGGAGTGACGACCACAGGATCGGAGTCGACGTTCTCCGAGGCGACACCGATCGCGGTGCCCGCGGCGGCCAGCAGGCCGACGAAGATCAGCCCGCCGGCTCGTCCGTAGAACGCACCGACCAGGAGCATCACGCCGACCACGCCGACGACGACGGCCGGGTAGGTCGAGTCGGCGACGGCCGCGCCCGAGACGTCGACGATGCCGACGACGCCGACGGCCAGGGCCGCGAGAGCCATGGTGAACCAGAACAGCTTCGGACCGCGCTTGCGCGGGTTGCGCGGGACCGGGTGCACGTACTGGGTCGGGTACGCCGGGGGAGCGGGCGGCTGGTAGGCCTGCTGGTACGTCTCGTACGCCGGCGCCTGGTAGGCCGC
The DNA here is from genome assembly GCA_963762105.1 of uncultured Actinomycetota bacterium. Taxonomy (GTDB): domain Bacteria; phylum Actinomycetota; class Actinomycetes; order Propionibacteriales; family Nocardioidaceae; genus Nocardioides. The sequence goes on from CAVXJG010000003.1 coordinate 34,543, forward strand.
CTGGTAGGCGGGCGGCTCGGAGGTCGGCTGCTGCTCGACCGGGACGTCGTACGACGGGGCGTTGCCGGAGGCGGCCGCCCACCGCTGTGCGGGGGTCACGGCGTCGGGACCGGCGTTCGGCACGCCCGGTGGCGGCGAGGCAGGTGCGACGGTGGCCGGCGAGTCGTTGCGCTTGGACATCACCAGCCACACCACGAGCGCAATCAGGATCAACGGACCGGGCACCCAGAACCAGTCCCACTGCCCGACCAGCAGGGCGGCGCCGAGGATGCCGACGAGGATCAGCGCGACGCTGCGGCTGCGCTCGTCCAGGCCGAGGGGTGAGCCCTGCTGGCCGTCCTCGGGCAGGAGGATCCAGCACGCGGCGTACACGATCAGACCGGCGCCGCCGAAGAGCGTCAGCACCACGAACGCGACCCGCATGATGAGCGGGTCGATGTCGAGGTGACGGGCGATGCCGCCCGCCACACCGGCGACCTTGCGGTCGGTCACGGTCCTGCGCAGCCGGCTGAGGTCGCGCACCTGCTCGGCGGTCACGCGGGGTCCGGTGAACTGTCCGGCGGGCCGCTGGTCGGTGGGCGCCTGCTGGGAGGCCGGGGGCTGCTGGCTGCCGGAGTCGGAGGAAGCGTCGGGCCCCGCCGACGATGGGGTGCTGGTCATGGCACCAAGCCTGCGCGTTCGCTCGCCCACACACCATCGGGGACGACCCTGAGCGCGCCCCGGGTCGGTGGTGGGCCCGGGTCGGGGCGCGTCAGGGGTGGGCTCAGGGTCCTGCCTCATGGTCCGGTCCCCGCGCTGGTGCGACGATGGACGCACGATGAGCAGCACTCCCACGCTAGACGCGCCACCGGCCGGCCGCCCCGAGCAGCCGGGAGGCGAGCGTTTCCACTTCCGCCGGGCCACCCGCGACACCCAGGACCGGGTGGTCGGCGGCGTCGCCGCCGGCCTGGCCGCCCACCTCGGCGTGCCTGTGCTGTGGGTGCGCGCGGCGTTCCTCGTCACCGCCGCCCTGGGTGGCGCCGGCGTCGCGATGTACGCCGGACTCTGGATGGTGCTGCCCACCGACGAGAAGTTCGCCGAGAGCGCGCCCGGTCTCGAGAGCGCGACCCGTCGAGGTGCGCGTCCGCGGCGCGTACGCCGGCTGGTCGACGCCGGACCCGCCATCGCGCTGGGCGCCCTCGGTTTCGGCGTGGTCCTGCTGCTGCAGGGCATCCTCGGCGCGGGAGCCTGGTTCTGGCCCCTGCTGATCGCCACCGTCGGCATCGCCCTGCTGTGGCGACAGGCCGACGAGGCGCAGCGCGAGCGCTGGCTCGACAGCACCGGACGCATCGACCCCGTCCGGATGGTGTTCGGCTCCGGCAGCTGGCAGGCCGTCGCTCGCGTGATCGCCGGTGCCGCCCTGGTCGTCTTGGCGATCGGCGTGTTCGCGCTCCGCGAGGGCCAGATCGACGACGTCTACAGCGTGATGCTGTCGGCCGCCGTCGGCTTCCTCGGCCTGGCCATCGTGATCGGCCCGTGGATCTACCGGCTGGCCGGCGACCTGACCGCCGAGCGCGCCGAACGGGTCCGCACCCAGGAGCGCGCCGACATGGCTGCCCACCTGCACGACTCGGTGCTGCAGACGCTGGCCCTGATCCAGAAGCACGCCCACGACTCCGCGCTGGTCGCCCGCCTCGCCCGCTCGCAGGAGCGCGACCTACGGTCCTGGCTGTTCGAGGGCGAGAGCCTCGACTCCGACACCCTCGCCGGCGCCATGCGCACGGTCGCCGCCGAGGTCGAGGACAGCCACGGCGTCGACGTCGACCTGGTCTGCGTGGGCGACTGCCCGTTCACCGAGCCGCTGCGCGCGGTGGTCAACGCCACCCGCGAGGCCCTGGTCAACGCCGCCAAGCACGCCGGCACCGGCAAGGTCGACGTGTACGTCGAGGTCTCGCCGTCCGCGGTCGAGGTCTTCGTCCGCGACCGGGGGGTGGGCTTCGACCCGTCCGACGTCCCGGAGGACCGGATGGGGATCCGTGGCAGCATCGTCGACCGGATGGGTCGCCACGGCGGTACGTCCGAGATCCGGTCGACGCGCCGGCGAGGGCACCGAGGTGCGGCTGCGGCTGCCGCGCAAGGACCCCGACAAAGCTGGGGGCAAGAGTCCCGATGAGGAGACAGATGGCTGATCAGAGGGTTCGGGTCGTCATCGTCGACGACCATGCGATGTTCCGGGTCGGCGTGAAGGCCGAGCTCGGTGACGCGGTGGATGTCGTCGGCGAGGGTTACGACGTCGACAGCGCGGTCGCGACCATCGAGGCGCAGAAGCCGGCCGTCGTACTCCTCGACGTGCACCTGCCCGGTGGCGGCGGGGTCGAGGTGATCCGCCGTGCCCACGCCCACGACACCCGCTACCTCGCGCTGTCGGTCAGCGACGCCGCGGAGGACGTCATCGGCACCATCCGCGGCGGCGCCCGGGGCTATGTCACCAAGACCATCACCGGACCCGAGCTGGTCGACGCGATCAAGCGGGTCGACTCGGGCGACGCGGTGTTCTCGCCCCGGCTGGCGGGCTTCGTCCTCGACGCCTTCGCCGGCTCGATCGAGGTGGCCGCCGTCGACGAGGACCTCGACCGCCTCTCGGAGCGCGAGCGGGAGGTGATGCGGCTGATCGCCCGCGGCTACGCCTACAAGGAGGTGGCCAAGGAGCTGTTCATCTCCATCAAGACCGTGGAGACCCACATGTCCAGCGTGCTGCGCAAGCTCCAGCTGTCGTCGCGGCACGAGCTCACGAAGTGGGCCTCGGACCGCCGCCTTCTGTGAGGATCACGGCATGAAGACGGCCCACGTCGTCCTGCTGGTGATCCACCTGGCGGGCATCGTCGCTCTGCTGGTCGGCCTGCTGGTCCAGGTCACCCGGCCGGAGAAGAAGGTCAACGGGCTGATGCGCGACGGCATCGGCACGGCGTTCCTCGCGGGCATCTTCCTCGTCGGCGTGCTCGAGGCCGACGACGACCCGGTCGACCACACCAAGATCGCGGTGAAGTTCGCCATCGGGCTGGTCATCCTCGTGCTGGTGATGGCCAACCTGCGCAAGGAGCGGATCCCCGCCGGCCTCTACTGGGGCCTGCTCGTGCTGACCTTCGCCAACATCGGCGTCGCGCTGGTCCTCTGATCGGTGGTTGAGGTGCGAGGAGCGTCAGCGACGAGCCTCGAAACCACCAGCCCGCCAAGGTGGTTTCGAGGCTCGGCCGTGGACGGCCTCGCACCTCAACCACCGAAGAGGGGGGTGGCCGGACGTAGGGTTGAGCCCAAATGACCGAGGCCCTTTCAGTCCCCGAGGTGGAGAACGCCGGCGTCCCTGACGGGGCTGCTGAGCCTCGTCGCCAACCCACCAAGGACGAGCTGCTCGAGGGGCTCAACGAGCCTCAGCGGGCGGCCGTGGTCCATCAGGGTGCGCCGTTGCTGGTGGTCGCCGGTGCGGGGTCGGGCAAGACCCGGGTGCTGACCCGGCGGATCGCCTGGCTGATCACCGAGCGCAAGGCCCACCCGGGCTCGATCCTGGCGATCACCTTCACCAACAAGGCCGCCGCGGAGATGAAGGAGCGCGTCGAGGCCCTGGTCGGCCGGCGCGCCCGGATCATGTGGGTGAGCACCTTCCACTCCGCCTGCGTGCGGATCCTGCGCAAGGAGATCGACAAGTTCGGCTTCAAGTCCAACTTCTCGATCTACGACGCCGCCGACTCCAAGCGGCTGATGACGCTGGTGCTGCGCGACCTCGACCTCGACCCCAAGCGCTACCAGCCCGGAGCCGTCCTGCACTGGGTCAGCAACCACAAGAACGACCTGCGCGACGCCGACGACGCGGCCCAGGACACCCGCAACCGGTTCGAGGAGTCGATGTCGGCGGCGTACACGATGTATCAGCGCCGGCTGCGCGAGGCCAACGCCCTCGACTTCGACGACCTGATCATGATGACCGTCCACCTGTTCCAGCAGTTCCCCGACGTCCGCGAGACCTACCGTCGTCGGTTCCGCCACGTGCTGGTCGACGAGTACCAGGACACCAACCACGCCCAGTACGCCCTGATCCATCAGCTCTGCGCCGACCAGATGGAGGAGACGCCGTACGACGCCCTCTCGTCGCCAAGCCTGCCGCCCGAGGAAGCGCCCGAGCGCGTCCCGCCGGCGGAGCTGATGGTCGTCGGTGACGCCGACCAGTCGATCTACGCGTTCCGCGGCGCCAACATCCGCAACATCCTCGACTTCGAGCAGGACTTCCCCAACGCCACCTCGATCCTGCTCGAGCAGAACTACCGCTCCACGCAGACGATCCTCAACGCCGCCAACGCGGTGATCGGCCACAACCAGGGCCGCAAGCCCAAGCGGCTGTGGTCCGACGCCGGCGACGGCGCACAGATCGTCGGCTACGTCGCCGACGACGAGCGCGACGAGGCCCGGTTCGTCTCCGAGGAGATCGACCGGCTCACCGACGAGCGGCACTCGCGGCCGGCCGACGTCGCGGTCTTCTACCGCACCAACGCCCAGTCCCGCGTCTTCGAGGAAGTGTTCATCCGCGTCGGGCTGCCCTACAAGGTGGTCGGCGGCGTGCGCTTCTACGAGCGGCGCGAGGTGCGCGACGCGCTGGCCTACCTGCGGATGCTGGTCAACCCGGCCGACCAGGTCTCGCTGCGGCGCATCCTCAACACCCCCAAACGCGGCATCGGCGACCGTGCGGTCGCGTGCGTCAACTCGTACGCCGAGCGCGAGCGGATCACGTTCTGGGAGGCGTTGCAGCGCGCCGAGGAGGTGCCGGGACTGGCGTCGCGATCGCTGCACCAGATCCAGGGCTTCGTGTCCATGGTCCAGGAGCTGCAGTCCATGGTCGACGCGGGCGAGCGGGCCGACGTGATCCTCGAGTCGGTGCTGACCCGGTCGGGCTACCTCGACGAGCTCGAGGCCTCCGACGATCCGCAGGACGCCACCCGCGTGGAGAACCTCGCCGAGCTCGTGGCCGTGGCCCGGGAGTTCTCCGACGACCCACAGGCCGGACCGTCGGCCGACCCCGCCGACGTCGACGCGGGCATCGTGGCGCCGGGCCTCGGCGACTTCCTGGAGCGGGTGGCGTTGGTCGCTGACGCCGACCAGATCCCCGACAGCCCCGAGGGTGACGACTCCGGCGTGGTCACGCTGATGACCCTGCACACCGCCAAGGGCCTGGAGTTCCCGGTGGTGTTCCTGACCGGGCTGGAGGACGGCGTCTTCCCCCACTCGCGGTCCCTCGGTGACCAGCCCGAGCTCGAGGAGGAGCGCCGACTCGCCTACGTCGGCGTGACGCGGGCCCAGCAGCGGCTCTACGTCTCGCGCGCCCTGATGCGCTCGGCCTGGGGCGCGCCGGCCCACAACCCCGGGTCGCGGTTCCTCAACGAGCTGCCCGTCGACCTGGTCGAGTGGCGGCGTACGGAAGAGGCCCAGACCGTGTGGAACCGGCCCGACCTCGTCGGGGGCGGCAGCGGCGGCGGGCGGCTCGGGGCGCCGACCGACGCCGGGCGGCGCAACTTCTCCTCGGCCGCGCTGCGCGCCGACGCGGCCTCCAAGGCCAAGCCGGCCCGCGAGATCCCGTCGCTCGAGCCGGGTGACCGGGTGGTGCACGACTCGTTCGGTCTCGGCACCGTCGTCGCGCTGGAGGGCGTCGCAGAGAAGGCGGTGGCCTCGATCGACTTCGGGTCCGAGGGCGTCAAGCGGCTGCTGCTGCGCTATGCGCCGGTGGAGAAGCTGTGATCTGTCGGGACGCGTCAGCGGGCCGGCAGATCGTTGGTGGTCGAGCAGCGACTGCGTCCGAGCTTGCGAGGGCGCAACGGAGCGTGTCGAGACCCGGTGGCGTTAACGCGAACGCTAGCTCGCGACGTCCCTATGGCTGCAGACCGTGGACGACGAGCGCGGTGTAGGGGTCGACCGGGTCGCCGCCACCGGGACGGACCTCGAGGTGCAGGTGCGGGCCGGTGACGTGACCGGTGGAGCCGATGTAGCCGATGAGCTCGCCGGCCTGGACGACCTCACCGCTGCTGACGGTGAAGGAGGTCTGGTGGCAGTACCAGAGCTCGGTGCCGTCTTCGAGGGTCTCCACGGTCTTGTTGCCGTAGGAGCCGTCGTAGCTCGCGGAGGAGATGGTGCCGTTGGCGACTGCGTAGATCGGGGTGCCACTCGGAGCGGCGAAGTCGAGACCGGTGTGGTAGCTCGACCAGAGGCCGTACTCGCCGAACCCTGCGGTCAGGTGATAGCTGGCCACGGGCAGCTGCCACAGGTTGAGCCTGTTCTTGGCTGCCTGCTTCTCGGCGAGCTTCGCGGTCTTGGCGAGCGCCGCCGTGCGCACCTCGTTCTGGGCCTCGGCCTCGGCGACGAGATCGCTGCCGGCCGCGTCGGACTGGGCGTCGCGTCGGGAGTCACGGCTCACGACCGGCCCTCGAGAGCCGAGGAGACTGGTGGAGGCCACGCCACCCGCGCCGCTGACCGCGCTGGCCTGCATGATCTTGGCCGGCGAGGAGTGGCCCGCGGCACCGAGAAGCTGAGGATCGGCCGCGCTCACGGCGCCGCCGACCGAAACGGCCAGGGCGGCGATGCCGAGCACGATGGGCGCCGACGGGAGCGCGCGGAAGAGCGACTTGCGGCCGGCCGAGCGCTTTCCCGAGTTCGTGCGGCGGCGGGCCGGCACGGGAGTGGCGGGCGCCACACGTCTGCCGACGTGGGTTCCGGGGTAAGGACCCACTGACGGGGTCGCCGAGCGGCGACTGCGCGAAGCGCGCGCGTCCGCTCGGTGGTGGCCCATTGGTCGGGTGCTCCAGGTTCAGGGGGATATGACAACGAAGCCCAGACTGTAACGGAAGTGTCACGAGCCCGAAAATCGCGTCTCTTTCGATTGTGCACAAACGGTGCCGCATACGGGACGTTTTGGCGAGGTCGCACCCTAGGTCGGGCCCTTTGTCCCGCCTCAGCCCGGGCCAGGGGTCCCGCCCTGACGGCGCCTCGGGCGGATCCTTGGGGTGTGCAGCATCACCCGGCGGATTGCCCGCCGGGTGCCGGGTAGTGCGGAGTAGCCTGCGCCCATGAGGTCGACAGGATCCAGCGGCCGCGTGCGGATCGTGGTCGGCAAGCCCGGTCTCGACGGCCACGACCGCGGTGCCAAGATCGTCGCCCGCGCCCTGCGCGACGCCGGGCACGAAGTCATCTACACAGGGCTGCACCAGACACCGGAGCAGATCGTGGAGACCGCCATCCAGGAGGACGCCGACCTGATCGGCCTCTCCGTGCTGTCGGGTGCGCACATGACGCTCTTCCGCACGCTGATCGCCCTGCTCGCCGAGCGCGACGCCTCCGACATCGCCGTCTTCGGCGGCGGCATCATCCCCGACGAGGACATCCCGGTGCTGGAGGAGATGGGCGTGAAGAAGGTGTTCACCCCTGGCGCGGCCACCACCGAGATCACGGGCTGGGTGGCCCAGGAGTTCGGCGCTCCCGCCGCAAGCTGACCCGCCTGAAACTTTCGGGCGGGTCGACCAGTATGTGACGGGTCAGCGCTCGGGTGCGTCGAACGTGCGTCGCGACCCGGACGACAGGATGGACTCGTCGGAGCGGTGGGAGAGCAGCGAGCCCCGCGAGAGGTTCGACAGGGCCGAGAACGCGCTGAGGCTCGAGCCGATCGAGAACACCGACCCGAACGACCAGAGGCTGCCGATCGAGAGGAACGACCCGACGCTGCCGATGGACAGCACGGAGTCCACCGAGCCGATCGACAGCACTGACCGACGGGAACCGATGGACCAGCGTGAGGTGGACACGGGTCGATCGTAGGGCGTGATCAGTCGGTCGCGCCGGGCCTGCGGACGTCGAGGATCACCCGGATGCGTTGGCCGTTGTGGTCGACGCGGCGGATGCTCATCCGCTTGGAGGTGATCCGGCGCGGCAGCAATGGCGCGCCCGCGCCGAGCACGACCGGCGTGTAGCCGAGCCAGATCTCGTCGAGCAGGCCGGCGTCGTCGAACTGGCCCACCAGGTCACCACCGCCGACGACCCACACGTTCTTCCCGGGCACCGCCGCGACCATCTCGTCGTACACCGGACGGACGTCGCCCTGCACGAACCGGATGTCGATCCCGGGGATCGGCGGCAGGTCGCGGTGGGTGAAGACCCAGCACGGGCGGTCGTCGTAGAACTCCCGCCACTTCTCCGGCCCCTCGAGCATCTCTGGGTATCGGTCCAGCACCCATCCGTACGTCGTCGCGCCCATCGTCATCGGGCCGACGTCGCCGATGAACTCGTCCCACGAGCCGTCGTCCTTATCGTGGGGCACCTCGAAGAGCCAGTCGAGCGAGTCGTTCTCGTCGGCGATGTAGCCGTCGAGGGTGGTCGCCGTGAAGTACTGGACCCTCCCGCCGGGAGCGGTGGCGGCCTCGCCGATCGCCTCGGGCACGTCGGTCGCGTTCATGCCTTGAACCTAGATCGGAGCACCGACTGCCGCACGACCCGATGCGCTGAGACCCGTCTCGTCTCCCCCCGCACGCCGGGACTAGGGTGCGGGACGTGGACCTGATGGAGTACCAGGCAAAGGAACTGTTCGCCAAGCACGGCGTCCCCGTCACCCTCGGGACCGTCGTCACCGACCCGGACGCGGCCGCGGCTGCGGCCGAGGCCAACGGCGGCCGGGTCGTCGTCAAGGCGCAGGTGAAGGTCGGCGGCCGCGGCAAGGCGGGTGGCGTCAAGCTCGCCCAGGACCCGCAGGAGGCAGTCGCCAAGGCCCGCGAGATCCTCGGCATGGACATCAAGGGTCACACCGTGCACCGCGTGCTGATCGCTCCGGCCGCGGACATCGCCGAGGAGTACTACTTCTCCTTCCTGGTCGACCGCGCCAACCGTGACTACCTCTGCATCGCGTCCATCGAGGGCGGCGTGGAGATCGAGGTGACCGCTCACGAGAACCCCGACGCGGTCGCCAAGATCTCGATCGACCCGCTGGTCGGCGTCGACGACGCCAAGGCCGCCGAGATCGTCGCCGCGACCCGGTTCCCGGCCGAGGTGGCCGACCAGGCCATCGACATGGTGAAGAAGCTGTGGGTCGTCTTCGTCGAGGAGGACGCCACCCTGGTCGAGGTCAACCCGCTGGTCCGGCTCGGCGACGGGTCGCTCGAGGCGCTCGACGGCAAGGTCTCCCTCGACGGGAACGCGGAGTTCCGCCACGAGGACCACGCGTCCTTCGAGCTGGTCGAGGATGCCGACCCGCTGGAGCTGATGGCGAAGGAGAAGGACCTCAACTACGTCAAGCTCGACGGTGCGGTCGGCATCATCGGCAACGGGGCCGGGCTGGTCATGTCGACGCTCGACGTGGTGGCGTACGCCGGAGAGAAGCACGGCGGCGTCGAGCCGGCCAACTTCCTCGACATCGGCGGCGGCGCGTCGGCCGACGTGATGGCCGACGGTCTCCACATCATCTTGGGCGACGAGCAGGTCAAGTCGGTCTTCGTCAACGTCTTCGGCGGCATCACCGCGTGCGACGCGGTGGCCAACGGCATCGTCGGCGCGCTCGACAAGCTGGGCGACGAGGCGACCAAGCCGCTCGTCGTGCGCCTCGACGGCAACAACGTCGAGGAGGGCCGTCGCATCCTCAACGAGCGCAACCACCCGCTCGTCACGCAGGTGGACACCATGGACGGCGCGGCCGACAAGGCCGCCGAGCTGGCCAACCAGGGCTGAGGGGCGAGAGATGGCTATCTTCCTGACCGAGAACTCCAAGGTCATCGTGCAGGGCATGACCGGCTCCGAAGGCATGAAGCACACCACGCGGATGCTCGCGTCCGGCACCAACATCGTGGGTGGCGTGAACCCCCGCAAGGCCGGCGAGCACGTGACCATCGAGGGCCAGGACATCCCGGTCTTCGGCAGCGTCGCCGAGGCGATGGCCGCGACAGGGGCAGACGTCTCGGTGCTGTTCGTGCCGCCGGCGTTCACGAAGGCCGCCGTCATGGAGGCCGTCGACGCCGGCATGCCGCTGGCGATCGTGATCACCGAGGGGGTGCCGGTGCACGACACGGCCGCGTTCCGCGCGTACGCCGAGAGCAAGGCGACCCGGATCATCGGGCCCAACTGCCCCGGCCTGATCAGCCCCGGCAAGTCCAACGCCGGCATCATCCCCGCCGACATCACCAAGGCCGGCCGGGTCGGGCTGGTGTCGAAGTCGGGCACGCTGACCTACCAGATGATGTACGAGCTGCGGGACTTCGGCTTCTCCTCCTGCGTCGGCATCGGCGGCGACCCGATCATCGGCACCACCCACATCGACGCGCTGGCCGCCTTCGAGGCCGACCCCGAGACCGACGCGATCGTGATGATCGGCGAGATCGGCGGCGACGCCGAGGAGCGCGCGGCGGCGTACATCAAGGACCACGTCACCAAGCCGGTCGTCGGCTACGTCGCCGGCTTCACCGCCCCCGAGGGCAAGACCATGGGCCACGCCGGCGCCATCGTCTCGGGCTCGTCCGGCACGGCCGCCGCCAAGAAGGAAGCCCTCGAGGCCGTCGGCGTCAAGGTCGGCAAGACCCCCTCCGAGGCGGCCGCCCTGATGCGGGACATCCTGCAGAACCGCTGACACCGATTCGTCTGGGCCGCTCACCGGAGAAAGTCACGGTGATCCGCAGACGAATCGGTGTGCTCGGCCCAGCTCGCACATCGCGGCGACGACGCCGGCGGCGGCGCGGTAGCGGAAGCGCTGGCTGGCCGCGATGGTCTCCGGCGAGCCGCCGCCCTCGCCGTACAACAGGTCGAGCAGCAACATGTCGCCCACCCGGACGACGCCGATGAGCTCGAGGCCGGTGTCGAACCCGTAGTCGCTGCGGTAGCGGTGCATCACCAGGAACGCCTCCTGGCCTGCCGCCAGGTCGTGGATCGAGTAGACCTGTGCGGTGCCGCCGACGGTTTCCGCCACGCAGCTCGCGACGACGTCACGGAGCGCCGTCAGGGCCCCCTGAGCGTCGCCGGGCTGTCGTACCGGGCCAGCGTCCGCGCCCTGAAGTCCTCGGCCTCTCCCGTGTACGTCGCCCCGATCAGGTCCGCGGACGGCACCGGGTCGCCGGGGCTCCAGGCGGTGCGGTCGCAGAGGACCAGGTCGGTCAGACCTGGCGTCTGCGTGACCTCGACCGGGGTCTGGTCGTTGCCGTTGACCTCTGGATAGCCGTCCGCCAGTGGGACGTCGCCCAGTCCGCTGGGCGGTGGGGTCGGTGTCTGCGAGGCGGACGGGCTGGCCGAGGGGCTGGCTGACGATGTCGCCACCTCCGACCCGACGGTCGACGCCGGGTCCGCGCACCCGGCGAGCGCGACCAGGAGCGCGAGTCCGATCACGTACTCCCGTCGCGTGCTCACACCGGTGAGACTCGGCGTACCCGGATTCGGTTGCCGCCCGACGCTCCGCGCTGGTTGAGGAGGGCCGTCAAGGCCCGTCTCGAAACCACCGCGCCCCCTTGCCGGGTGGTTTCGAGACGGTCGCTGCGCGACCTCCTCAACCAGCGGATGGGTTACGGCCGGGCTTCGTAGACGTTGTTGAACGGCGTCTCGGCGACCCGGCGGAACCGGGTGAAGCCGGCATCGGTCACGACCTGGCGGATGGCCGCCTCTCCGGCCTGCGCGCCGAGGGCGTAGCCGCCCGGCTGCGACATCGCGCTGGGCACGCACAGGTAGGTGGAGAAGCCGTAGTACACCCGGCCGACCGGGTTGAGGTTGGACTCCACGGTGTCGCCGGCGGCGGGCTCGACGATCATCCACGTGCCGTCGGCGGCCAGGCTGCGGCGGATGTGCTGGGCCGCGCCGAGCGGGTCGCCCATGTCGTGCAGGCAGTCGAACGTCGTGACCAGGTCGAGGTCGTGGGCCTCCAGGGCTTGCGCGCCGGCCACCTCGAAGCTGACCCGGTGGGCCACGCCGTCCTCGGCGGCCCGCTCGCGGGCGGTCTCGATCGAGCCGGCGTGGTAGTCCGAGCCGACGAACGTGCTGTTGGGGAAGGCGTCGGCCATCAGCAGCGTGGAGGCGCCGTGGCCGCAGCCGAGGTCGGCGACCGTGGCGCCCCGCTCGAGCTTGGCCTGGACGCCGTCGAGGGCGGGGATCCAGCTGGTCAGCAGGTTCATCAGGTAGCCGGGCCGGAAGAACCGCTCGCAGCCGGTGAAGACGTCCTCGTCGTGCTGGTGCCAGCCGTAGCCCGCGCCTGTCCGGAACGACTCCTCGATGTGGTCCTGCGCCTTGAGGGCGCCGAGGGCGAGCTCGAAGGCGCCGGGCAGGAAGACCGGACCGTCGGGGTCCGTCAGCGCGAAGGCCTGCTCGGGCGTCATGGAGTACGTCGCCGTGGCGGCGTCGTACTGGATGTAGCCGCCCGCGGCCTGGCCGCGCAGCCACTCGTCGACGTATCGCGGGTCGGTGCCCGTCGCGGCCGCGACCGACCGGGCGTCGCCGGGGCGCTGGGCAAGCGCGCGATAGAGGCCGAGGCGCTCGCCGAGGAGCACGTTGCCCGCTCCCATGGTCGCGCCCAGGTCGCCGGCGAACTTGCCGACGAACGCCATCAGCGTGTCCATGTCGATGGCCGGCGCCTCGGTCGTCTCCGTCTTTTCCTCGGTGGTGGTCATGTGGATCTCCCGTCCAGGTGCATCCCGGGTGGATGCTTGTGGGCACACGCTGCGGCGAGCACCTTGCAGGCCGGTTGCAACGCCGCTGCAACCGTGTGAATGGACGGTGAGGGCATGCGAGCCCGGGAACCCGACGAGCAGGGGTACGTCGAGCGGGACGGCGTGCGGATCGGCTACGAGACCTTCGGGAGCGGAGAGCCGGCGGTGATCCTGCTGCCGACGTGGTCGATCGTCCCGTCGCTGATCTGGAAGCTGCAGGTGCCCCATCTCGCCCGGCACAACCGGGTGATCACCTTCGACCCTCGTGGCAACGGACGGTCGGACCATCCCCACGACGCGGCTGCCTACGCGGTCGGCGAGTTCGTCGACGACGCGATCCAGGTGCTCGATGCGACAGGCACCGAGAGGGCGGTGCTGGTGGCCCTGTCGCGAGGCAACCTCTATGCGCTCCAGCTTGCGGCGGAACATCCCGAGCGAGTGCTCGCCTGGGTGGCGTTGGGTCCCTATCTGCCGGGGTTGTCCGGCACGAACGAGCGCCGCGAGATGCAGCAGCTGTTCGACCAGGACTTCGGCACGGACGACGGCTGGAACCGCTACAACCGGCACTCGTGGCTGCGGGACAAGCGCGGTTTCTCCGAGTTCTTCTTCGCCGAGCTGCTGCCCGAACCACACTCCACCAAGCAGCTCGAGGATGCGGTGGCGTGGTCCATGGACATCGACGCCGAGGACCTGGTGCGGTCCGAGGAGGCGACGTTGACCCTCGACTGGGACGTGCCGGAGATGGTCTCCAAGGTGGCCTGTCCGGTGCTGGTCATCCACGGGACTGACGACCGGGCGGTCCCGCTCGAGGACGGCGAGCGACTCGCCGAGCTGACCGGTGGCCACATCGTCCGGCTGCCAGGAAGTGGGCACCTTCCCCAGATCCGGCAGCCGGTCGTGGTGAACCGGCTGATCCATGCTCTCGTCGACGCCGTGGCGCCCGACGCTCCGCCGGTGGATGCTGGTGCAGGGCCGGCTGCAACGACGCTGCAACCGCCCGGGGAAAGGGTGGGCACCATGCGAGCTCGTGAACCAGACCAGCAGGGGTACGTCGAGCGCGACGGCGTCCGGATCGGCTACGAGACCTTCAACTTCGATGCGGAGGACCGGCCGACGGTCGTCTTCTTCCCGATCGACGTGATCGTGCACAGCCGCGCCTGGAAGGCGCAGGTGCCCTACCTCGCCCAGCACTACCGGGTCGTCACGATCGACCCCCGAGGCAACGGGCGCTCCGACCGGCCAACCGACCCCGCCGCCTATCTGGACGTGCAGTACGTCGCCGACACCATCGCCGTCATGGACCACCTGGGCGTCGAGCGGGCGGTGCTGGTGGCCATCTGCTTCAGCGCCTGGGAGTCGTTCCTCCTCGCCTCCCGTCACCCGGACCGGGTGTTGGGACTGGTCGCCGTGGCGCCCTGGATCCGCGATGCAACGCCGCCCCTGCCCTACCGCAAGGAGGCCATCGACCGGTTCGACGAGGAGCTGGAGTCCTACGAGGACTGGTTCAAGACCAACCGGCACTACTGGCAGACCAACTGGGGCGACTTCGCGGAGTTCTTCTTCAGCCAGCAGCTGTGCGAGCCGCACTCGACCAAGCAGCTGGAGGACGTGGTCGGCTTCGCGCTCGAGTCGACGGCGGAGGTCCAGTTGGCGGAGGCCGAGACGGAACCTTCGATCATGGACGTCGCCGAGTCCGAGGCGATGCTGCGCGGCATCGACAGGCCGGTCCTACTCATCCAGGGCACCCTGGACCGTTGCCAGCCCCAGGCCCGGATGGAGAACGCCGCCCGGCTGCTGCGAGCCGAGCACCTGGTCCTCGAGGGCGCGGGTCACCTGCCGATGGCTCGCCACCCCGTCGTGGTCAACCGGGCGATCAAGAAGTTCGTCGACCGGGTCACCGGTGCGCCCGCCCCGACGCGCCGCCGCGGTGTCGGGACGCGGCGTCCGGCCCGCGCGCTGTACCTCTCCTCACCCATCGGGCTCGGGCACGTACGCCGCGACCTGGCGATCGCCGACGCGATGCGCGAGGAGCGACCCGACCTCGAGATCCAGTGGCTGACCCAGTCGCCGGTGGCGGAGTTCCTCGAACGCCGCGGCGAGGTGGTGCACCCGGCCTCCCGGCTGCTGGCCAACGAGTCGGGACACTTCGAGTCCGAGTCGGGCGAGCACGACCTGCATGCCTTCCAGGCGGTGCGGCGGATGGACGAGGTGCTGGTCAACAACTTCATGGTGTTCGACGACCTGGTGGAGCGGGAGTCGTTCGACCTGTGGCTGGGTGACGAGGCGTGGGACCTCGACTACTTCCTGCACGAGAACCCCGAGCTGAAGCGGGCGCCGTTCGTGTGGATGACCGACTTCGTCGGCTGGGTGCCGATGCCCGACGGAGGGGAGCGAGAGGCGTTCCTGACTGCCGACTACAACGCGGAGATGGTCGAGCACGTCGCCCGCTACCCGTCGCTGCGTGACCGTTCGGTCTTCGTGGGTGACCCGGCCGACGTCGTCGACCTGCCGTTCGGGCCGGGGCTGCCCACGGCCCGGGCGTGGACCGAGGAGCACTTCGACTTCGCCGGCTATGTGATGGGGGAGCGGCCCGACCCGGCCGACCGGGTGGAGCTCCGGCAACGGCTCGGGTACGCCGAGGACGACGTCGTCTGCCTGGTCAGCGTCGGCGGGTCGGGCGTCGGCGGCCACCTGCTGCGGCGAGTGGTGGCGTCGTACGACGAGGCGCGTCGCCGGATCCCCGGCCTGCGGATGGTCGTGGTGGCCGGCCCGCGGATCGACCCCGGCTCGCTCGGCGCGCCAGCGGGCGTGGAGGTGCACGGCTTCCTCCCCGACCTCGACCTGCACCATGCTGCGTGTGACGTGGCGGTGGTGCAGGGCGGGCTGAGCACGACGATGGAGCTGACGGCGGCGGGCCGGCCGTTCCTCTACTTCCCGCTCGGCCACCACTTCGAGCAGCAGGTGCACGTGCGACACCGGCTCGAGCGGCATCGGGCGGGGCGGGCGATGGACTATCGCGAGGCCGATCCCGGCCGGATCGCCGACGAGCTGGTCGCGGCCCTCAAGACGCCGACCGACTATCTGCCGGTGCCCACCGACGGCGCGGCGCGAGCGGCTCAGCTGGTCGTCGACCTGCTCTGAGGCGCCAGCGCGTCGACCCGGGCCCGGATCTCCGCCCACGCGCGCGCCGTCGGCTCGCGCAGCGGCTCGACCAGACGCGCGACCTCGGCCGCGTCGTCACGGTCGCGGGCCGCCGCGGCCAGCAGCAGGTAGCAGTCGGCACCGGTGACCCACGCTTGCCCGGGCGGACAGTCGACCCCGTCTAGCAGTGTCGTGGCCTGAGTCGTCACGTCGCCGTCGGCGCTGAGGGCGGCGAGCGCCGCGAGGCAGCGCAACCGTCCGCCGGCCATGGCCGTGGCGCCGGCGCCGAGCCCGCGCTCCGCGATCGCCTTGCCCTCGGCCCGGTCGCCGGTCTCGATCAAGGTGGCGGCCAACAGCCCCGCAGCGATGGCGTACCACCACGGGTGGTTGACCGGCGAGCTCGCCTCGACGGCGGCCCGTCCGATCCGGCGGGCGGTGTCGAGGTCGCCGGCCATCCGGGCGAACCACGCGTCGTGGGCCTGCAGGTAGCCGGCGTACGCCGGGAATCCGCTGAGCCGGTTGAGCTCGAGCGCCTCGGCGACCAGCGTCCGGGCGTCGTCCCATCGGCTCTCGGCGGCGGCCACGAACGAGGACTCGAACACCGTCCACTGCAGCATCCAGGTGCTGCCCCCGGCTCGCAGCCGTGGCTCCAGCTCACTGACGACGTCGCGCAGCCGGTCGGGGTCGCCCAGGTAGTGCCACACGGTCTTCAGCCCGTCGAGCGCCAGCACCAGCGCCTCCTCGGAGTCGGCCGCCCTGGCCCTGGCCACCGAGCGCTCGGCCAGCGCCAACGCGGTCGTGAGCCGGAGCCGGCTGGCCTCGAGGATGACGAGGCGACTGCTGAAGTCGGCCTCCGCGCGCCGGTCGCCGAGACCCGCCGCCAGCTGGAGCCCGGCCTCCAACGGCACGGCCAGCACGTCGACCGGAAGCCCGAGTCCGACGCCGGCGTCGCCTCCGCGCGCGCGGAGGGCGGCCATCTCCAGGCGGTGCTCGCCGGTCGTGCGGGCCAGGACCAACGCATCGTCCACGTCTATGAGGGCGGCGCCGAAGTCGGTGCGCGCTTCGTGCACCGCTGCCCGCGCGAGCAGGGCGCGGGCCCGGGTCCCGGTCGCGGCCTCGGGGACTGCCACGGAGCGGTCGAGCAGGCCGAGGGCGTCCTCGACGGCGGCCCGGCGGAGGGCGGCCTCGCCGGCCAGCAGCCAGCCCTGGGCGGCCCGGGCGGGGTCGCCGGCGGCGTACGCATGCTCCGCCATCTCTTCGGGCTGGTCGCTGGTGAGGTCGGCGGCCCGACGGTGGTAGGCCGCGGCCAAGGCGGGCGGGAGGGAGGCGTGCACGCACTCCTGGATGAGGTCGTTGGCGAACTCGTAGCGCTCGCCCGCGCGCACGAGCAACCGGAGCCGGGTCAGCTCCTCGCAGCGGCGGGCCGTGGCCACCTCGGACGCCTCCACGAGGGACGCCAGCCGCCGTGGGTGGAGACGACGGCGCAGCACGGCGGCCGCCTGGACCACGTCGCGGCTGTCGGCGTCGAGGCGGCCGACGCGGGTCAGCACGGCGTCGGCGAGCGACTCCGGGACGCCGGCGTCGCCATCGGCCAGCGCACGCAGGCACTCGACGACGCTCAAGGGGTGGCCGGACGTGCGGGCCATCACCTGCGCGCCGTGCGAGGAAAGACCGGCGGCCGCCGCGAGGGCGTCGACGGCCGAACGGGGCAGGGTGCCGAGCGCCATCACGCCGGCCCGGTCGGCCAGCCGCCCGGCGACGGAGACGTCCTCGGCCCGCACCGCGCCGACGAGCAGGACGCGGGAGCCGGCGAGATGGCCGGCGAGGTAGCCGAGGAGGTCGACGGTGGCTGCGCCACCGTCCTGGAGGTCGTCGAGGGTGAGCAGGACGGGAGCGGTCAGCGCCAGCCGTCGCAGGGCGGCGGCGACGGCGTCGTAGGCCTGCCGGCGCTGGAGCTCGACGTCGGTGGGCAGGCGGGGCACGGGCGGTAGCACGGCGGCCAGCTCGGGCACGAGCGAGACCCAGGCCGAGGCGTGGTCGCGCACGAGGTCGGCGAGCGTGGCGGGAGACGCCTCGAGCAACACGGGCCGCAGGGCGTCGACGTACGGCTGCAGGAACAGCGAGCGCTCGGTCGGGTGACAACGGCCGCGCAGCACCCGGCCTCCCGTGCCGGCGGCGAGGTCGGCCACCGCGTCGAGGAGACGCGTCTTGCCGATGCCTGCCTCGCCCACGACCAGCAGCAGCGGTGTGGTGTCGCTGCCGGCGGCGGCCCAGGCCCGCTCGATGCTGGCCAGCTCTCCTTCGCGGCCGATCAGCACGGGACGGGCAAGGCCGCTCTCGCCTGACCGCTCGCCGGGCAGGCTGGTCTCGCGCAGGATCGCCAGATGGAGCTCGGCCGTGACCTGGTCCGGGTCGGTGCCGAGCTCGTCGCTCAGGCGGGCGGCGAGGGCGTCGTACGCCGCCAGGGCAGCGGCCGTCCGCCCGTCGGCGACCAGCGCACGCATCAGGTCGCGGACGGACTGCTCGTCGAAGGAGTCCAGCGCGGCGGCCTCCTCGGCGACCTGCACGGCCTCGGTCGGGTCGAGCACGCTCAGCGACTCGGCCAGCACGTGACGGGCCCGCCGGCGAAGGGTGTCGGCCTCGCGTCGGACCGCCTGGACCCAGTCGGCGTCGGCCTCGTCGAGGAGAGCCGGCCCGGCGCCGAGAAGCTCGAGGGCGGCCCGGGCCCCCGCGGCGGCGAGCAGGTGCTGGCCCACGGCCGCCCGGGCCGCGGCCTCCGCACACAGGCCGGCCGCCTCATCGAGGTCGACGCGCCAAAGGCCGTCCTCGGCCAGCCCGTAGGCCCGGCCGGTGGCGGCCAGCACGCCGGGACCCAGCAGCTCGACGGGTCCGGCTGACCAGGGTGGCCACGTTGGCGCCCGGGTCGGCGGGCGGGTCGTCGGGCCAGAGCGTCTCGACGATCCGGTCGAGAGAGACGGGCCCGCCGCGCTCGGCCACGAGCAGAGCGAGCAGGGTCCGGGCCTTGCGGCTGCCGAGCGCCTGCCCGGTGAGCGTGCCGCCGCCCGGCACGTCGACGGCGAGCGCCGAGGCGAGCCGGATGCGGGTCGTTGCGTGGCCCTCCTCCACGCCCCGAGTATGCCGCCACACGGATTTCGTCTGCGGCTCGCAGGGACTTCTCCCGCTCAGCGTCACAGACGAGTCGAGGTCGGACCGGTCAGCCTGCCGACGGTTCGAGGGCGGGGATCCGTTCGAGCGCCCGCTCCACGAGCGAGATGAACGCCCCGGGTGCCATCTCGACCTTCCCGTCGGGCACGAAGCCGATCTGGGCGATGGACCCGCCACTGCGCACAATGCCCATCAGATAGGTGACGCTCTCCTCGTCGCTGATCTCGGTCTTGACGTGCCACACCGTCAGGTCGCGTTTCTTCGACGTCACGTCGGCGACCCGCACCACCTCGGTGCCCGGCTGGTCGTCGGCACACTGGCGCAGCTCGCGCCGAACGTCGGCGACGAACTCCCGAGCACGGGGCGGCGGCAACCACCCGACGGTCTCGGTCAGGCCGAAGAGGTCGGAGAGGTCGGCCTCGGGGATGAGGAAGGAGCGGGTCATGTTGCGCTTCATCCTCGGACCGTCGAAGGACGTGGAGTCGCACCGGGTCGCGGCCTGGTTGTCGTGGGCCATTCGCGCCTGGGTGCCGATCCACGGCCGCTCGACGCCGGCGACCGGAGGCAGGTCGACCTCGCTGAGCATCGACGGCACCTCCCCGGCGGCCACCGGGGCACGGTCCGTCAGCTCCGGCCGCTCGGCGCACGGACCCGTGCCCGGCAACCGGCACAGGCCGTTGACGGCGGAGGCCAGCACCCGGGCAGCACGCTGCAGGTCGGGCCGACCGTCGCCCTGCGTGCGGATCAGCGTGATGGTGGTCGCCTGTCCGGTTCGCGCGACGCCGGCGAGCAGGTTGGCCCCGGGCCGCTTCCACGACCGCAGATGCAGCAACGACGCGTCGTCACCGACGCCGTCCACGGCGTGGGTCGAGATCAGCTGGACCCGGGCGTCGGTGCAGCCGCCGAACCAGCCCAGCATGGTGGCGTACGTCGCCGTGGCGTCGTCGGTGCTCGAGGACATCTCGGCCGACTGCACCACGCTGCGCCGGGGCTGCTCGTCGCGGGCCGGCGCCTTGAACTGGCTCACCGCCGACGACTGACCCTCCGGGTCGGCGAAGCGGGTGGTCTGGCAGGGCATCAAGATCCCGGTCTGTCCGCCGACCTTGACCTCTCGCCAGTGGCCGGGGATCTCGCCCGCAACGTCGTCGAGCGTCATCAGGTCGTCCGCGGCGATGCCGGCGACGGGTGCGGCCTCGGTCTCGGCCGAGGGGTCGTCGGTCGGTGTTGCGGAAGGTGTGGGCGCCGACGCTGGTCGCGACCACCCCGCTCACCCGGGCGGTCGCGAGAGACGGCCGGACGCCCTGGGCATCGGTGACGACCGCGCCTCCCAGCACCAGGCCGCTGACGACGGCGACCGCTCCGACGGCGGTGTGCGTACGCCGCCGCGTCGTGCCGGCCCGGCGCACGATCGTGACGCGGGGCCAGCGCACCTCGGCGACGTGATCGCGGATCGGCTCCAGGAGGTTCCGGATGCCGACCGTCGAAACGTCGCGGTGCATCGCGAACTGCGACGTGGCGGTCTGCAGCATGCGCTCCGCGTCGTGCACCGGCAGCCCGACCTCGCGCGCCATGTCGATCATCGAGACATCGGCGAGCTGGGTGAGCAGCAGGATCTTGCGCTGCTGGAACGGCAGCTTGGCCAGCGCGTCGAGCGTGGCGCGGATCTCGGGGTCGAGCTTGCGGTCGCGGTGGAAGAGGCGCGCGGAGTGGCGGCGCTGGGCGTGCCGCCAGGCGACCGGCCGCACCCACGCCTCCGGGTCCTCGAGGCGGGACACCTTGCGCCAGTGGTGCCACGCGGCCACGAACGCGTCGCGGACCGCGCCCCTGGAGGCTGGCAGGTCGCCGGTCAGCGCGAAGGTCTGCTGGAGCAGCCCCGTCCGCGCTGACTTGTAGAACTCGTCGAAGTCGGTGGCGTCCTGCATGGCCGTTCAACGGTACGTGCTCGGCACCGGGAGTGGAAATTGCCGGACCGCCTCTGCGTGGTTTCGAGACGGGCGCCGAGGGCGCCCTCCTCAACCAGCGAAAGACGGGCGCCGAGGGCGCGCCCTCAACCAGCGTGGGTCGGCGTGGCAGCGCCGATGCGGCCAGGCAGCCGACGAAGATGAGGCGCGATGACTTCTCTGCTCGCGGGCCCGCGCACGAAGGAGGCCCAGGCCGACGTCACCCATCGGCGACCCCTCGTCCTGCTGGCCATCCTCGGTGGTGCGGCGGCCGCGGCAGGGCCGCTCGTCATCTGCCTGGCGGTCGGCGTGGTCGGCTGGTTCCTCACCGACGCGGGCGCCCACGGCGCACCCCGCGACGGCCTGCGGGCAGGCGCGATCGGGTGGCTGGCCGGCCACGGGTCGGGCCTGATGGTCGGCGGCGTGTCGCTGACCGCGATCCCGCTCGGCATCACCCTGGCCTGCGTCTGGTCGGTCTGGCGGATCGCGCACCGAGTGGGCGACTCGGTGTCGGGCCACGGTCCGGACGCCGACGCGATCGCCGACGGGGCCCGCGACTGGACCGTGCCGATCGCCACGGTGCTGTTCACCGCGGCGTACGTCGCCGTCGCCCTGACCGTGCTGCGGCTCGCGGGCGGTGCCCCGGCCGCGCCCTCTGCCTCCCGGGTGGTGATGTGGTGCCTGGTGCTGGGCCTCGTGGTGGGCGGGGTGGCGATCGCCATCGGAGCCGGGAGGGCGGCGATCTGGACGGCGTTCCTGCCCTTGTCGCTGCGCGCCTCGTCGATGGTCTGCCTCAAGATCGTCACCACCTTCCTCCTGGCGTCGGCAGCGACCTTCGTGGTGGCGCTGGGCATCGACCTCGGCAGCGCCCTCAACGTGATGTCCGAGCTGCACACCGACATCGGCGACGCCACGCTCTACTCGGCGCTGACGCTGACGCTGGTCCCGAACGCGGTCCTGTTCGCCGGTGCCTATCTCCTGGGCCCCGGCTTCGCGATCGGCACGGCCACGGTGGCCAGCCCGACGGCGGTGGTGCTCGGCCCCGTGCCGATGTTCCCGCTGCTCGCGGCGCTGCCCGACGACGGCACCCCGGCGCGCTGGCTGGCGCTGCTCCTGCTGGTGCCGCCGCTCGTCGCGGCCGTCGCGGCGGCTCGTGCGCACCGCCTCTACCCGACCTCCCGCTGGGAGGAGGGCGCGGTCCGCGGCTGCGCCGGCGGGATCCTGGCCGGTCTGGTGGTCGGTGTGCTCGCCGGGCTGGCCGGCGGCTCGGTCGGCCCCGGTCGCATGCAGCAGGTCGGCCCCTTCGCGACTGACGTCACCCTGCACGCCGTCGTGGCCCTCGGACTCGGCGGTCTCGCGGGCGGACTGCTGGCGACCGCCCGGACGCGACGGGCGGAGCGCCGGGCCGCGTCCGTCACGGCGACTCCGTCGGTCGACGGACCTTCCTAGACTCGCGCCGTGCCCCAGAAGCGCCTCGTCGTCCTCGTCTCCGGCTCGGGCACCAACCTCCAGGCCCTGCTGGACGCCTGCGGCGACCCGGCCTACGGCGCCCGCGTCGTCGCCGTGGGTGCCGACCGGCCCGACATCGAGGGGCTGCGCCGTGCCGACCGGTTCGGCGTGCCGACCTTCGTGCACCGCGTCCCCGACTTCCCCAGCCGCGCCGACTGGGACGTGGCACTGGCGGCGACCGTGGCGTCGTACGCGCCCGACCTGGTGGTGCTTGCCGGCTTCATGAAGCTGACCGGACCGGCCTTCCTCGCCGAGTTCGGGGGGCGCACGCTCAACACCCATCCGGCGCTGTCGCCGTCGTTCCCTGGCATGCACGGGCCGGGCGACGCGCTGGCGTACGGCGTGAAGGTCACCGGCTGCACCCTGTTCGTCGTCGACGCCGGCGTCGACACCGGGCCGATCGTGGACCAGCGGGCGGTGCGGGTGCACGACGACGACTCCGTCGAGACGCTGCACGACCGGATCAAGGTCGAGGAACGGCGGATGCTGGTCGAGGCGGTCGGCCGGATGGCTCGGCAGGGATTCCGGGTGGACGGCCGGGTGGTGCGTATCGGTGCGGACCCCTCGGGCTAGGCTGACCGCACACGACTGGCGCAGGTGGGCAACCACCGGGGAGTGACGTCGAGAGCATCGAACGCCTGGGTGCCCTCCGTCGACCACCGCACCATCAGCACAGGAGTGTCCCGTGAGCCAGATCCCAATCCGCCGAGCCCTCGTCTCCGTCTACGACAAGACGGGTCTCGACGACCTCGTCCGCGGCCTGCACGAGGCCGGCGTCGCCTTCGTCTCCACCGGCGGCTCGGCCGCCCGCATCGAGTCGCTCGGCATCCCGGTGACCAAGGTCGAGGACCTGACCGGCTTCCCCGAGTG
This sequence comes from uncultured Actinomycetota bacterium, assembly GCA_963762105.1. GTDB lineage: Bacteria > Actinomycetota > Actinomycetes > Propionibacteriales > Nocardioidaceae > Nocardioides. The sequence goes on from CAVXJG010000003.1 coordinate 57,839, forward strand.
CCTCGACGGCCGGGTCAAGACGCTGCACCCGGCCGTGCACGCCGGCATCCTGGCCGACCGGCGACTGCCCAGCCACGTCGAGCAGCTGGCCGACCTCGGCATCGAGCCGTTCGACCTCGTGATCTCGAACCTCTACCCGTTCCGCCAGACCGTGGCCTCGGGCGCCACCCCCGACGACTGCGTGGAGCAGATCGACATCGGCGGGCCGTCGATGGTGCGGGCGGCGGCCAAGAACCACCCGTCCGTCGCCATCGTCACCTCGCCCGCGGCGTACGACGACGTGCTCGCGGCCGCGGCCGCAGGCGGGTTCACGCTCGAGCAGCGGCAGCGGCTGGCCGCCGAGGCGTTCGCGCACACCGCGGCGTACGACGTGGCGGTGGCGTCGTGGATGGGCTCGGTGCTGGCGCCGCCAGAGGGCGAGTCCTGCTTCCCGGAGTTCGGCGGCGCGACGTTCACCAAGGTCGCCGACCTGCGCTACGGCGAGAACCCGCACCAGCCCGCCGCGCTCTACGCCGACGGCTCCGGCGGTCTCGCCGCCGCCGAGCAGCTGCACGGCAAGGAGATGTCCTACAACAACTACGTCGACACCGACGCCGCGCGCCGCGCGGCGTTCACGTTCGCCGAGCCCGCTGTGGCGATCATCAAGCACGCCAACCCGTGCGGTATCGCGGTCGGCGCCGACGTCGCCGAGGCTCACCGGCGCGCCCACGCGTGCGACCCGACGTCCGCGTTCGGGGGCGTGATCGCCGTCAACCGATCGGTCTCGGTCGCGATGGCCGAGCAGGTTGCCGAGGTGTTCACGGAGGTGATCGTGGCGCCGGCGTACGAGGACGGCGCGGTGGAGATCCTCCGAGGCAGGAAGAACCTCCGGATCCTCGTCTGCGAGGGCCCCGAGGGCGACTCGGGGTTCGAGTTCCGGCAGGTCTCGGGGGGCGTGCTCCAGCAGCAGGTCGACCTCGTGGACGCCCCGGGAGACGACCCGTCAACGTGGACGCTGGCCACCGGCACGGCGGCGGACGAAGCGACGCTCGCGGACCTGGCCTTCGCCTGGAGGGCCTGTCGCGCGGTGAAGTCCAACGCGATCCTGCTCGCCCACGACGGCGCCTCGGTCGGCGTCGGCATGGGCCAGGTCAACCGCGTCGACTCCTGCAAGCTGGCCGTCGAGCGGGCGGGGGAGCGGGCCGCCGGGTCGGTCGCAGCCTCAGACGCCTTCTTCCCCTTCGAGGACGGCCCGCAGATCCTGCTCGACGCCGGCGTGCGCGTGATCGTCCAGCCGGGCGGCTCGATGCGCGACGAGCTCACCGTCGCGGCCTGCGAGAAGGCGGGCGTGACGATGTACTTCACCGGCACCCGGCACTTCGCCCACTGACCCTCCCGGGAGACGACCATGACCGCCCAGATCCTCGACGGCACCGCCACCCTCAAGACGATCAAGGCCGAGCTCACCGAGCGGGTCGCCCGGCTCCGCGAGCGCGGCGTCACCCCGGGGCTCGGCACGGTGCTGGTGGGCGACGACCCCGGCTCGCGCTGGTACGTCGCCGCCAAGCACAAGGACTGCGCCGAGATCGGCATCACCTCGATCCGGCGCGACCTGCCCGCGACGGCCACCCAGGCCGAGGTGGAGGCTGTCATCGACGAGCTGAACGCCGACCCGGCCTGCACCGGTTTCCTGGTGCAACAGCCGACCGGTCTCGACGAGTTCGCGCTGCTGTCGAGGGTCGACCCGGACAAGGACGTCGACGGCCTGCACCCGACCAACTTGGGCAAGCTGGTGCTGGGCAAGGCCGGCCCGCTGCCGTGCACGCCGGTCGGCGTGATCGAGCTGTTGCGACGACACGGTGTCCAGATCGCCGGAGCCGAGGTGGTCGTGGTCGGCCGCGGGTTGACGGTCGGTCGCCCGCTCGGGCTGCTGCTCACGCGGCGTACGGAGAACGCGACGGTGACCCTGTGCCACACCGGCACCCGCGACCTGGCCGCCCACGTCCGCAACGCCGACATCGTCGTGGCAGCGGCCGGCGTGCCGGGCATCATCAGCCGCGAGACGGTCAAGCCCGGCGCGGCGGTGCTCGACGTCGGGGTGTCCCGCGTCGACGGCAAGATCGCGGGTGATGTGGCGCCCGACGTGGCCGACGTGGCCGGCTGGCTGTCGCCCAATCCGGGCGGCGTGGGACCCATGACGCGGGCGATGCTGCTGACCAATATCGTCGAGATCGCCGAACAGGTGGCAGTCTGAGCAGGTGGCCCACCTGCACGCGGTCCCTTCGGGACCCGACGACGACGATGATCACGTCGTCGACGCCGACGATTCCGAGGCGGGCGGAGCCACAGCGGAGTCGGAACTGGAGCCGGGCGACGGCGAGCCGGCCGATGACATCGACGAAGCACCCGTCGAGGAGCGCCGCTATCCGTCGACCATCGGCGGCGCGTTCTATCTGAGCATCCTGACCGTCTCGTGCGTCGCCATCGGCATCGCCGTCCGCAGCGACTGGCGCCTCGGCGTCCAGATCCTCGGCGGCGCGCTCGTGGTTGGGGCTGTGCTGCGACTGATGCTCGCCCCCAAGGACGCCGGGATGCTGGCCGTCCGCAACCGCCTCCTCGACGCCATCCTGCTCGGCGGCCTCGGGATCGCCCTGGTGGTGCTGGCCACGTCGATCCCCAACATGCCGACCTGAGTTGGCTCCTGGTGCAGTTCAGCCACCTGGGGTTGACCCTGGCGTGGTTCCTCGGTCCGCGCTATGGTCCGGCCAGCCCCGGCGGGTGTGCGACCCCCCAATGCGCCACTCCCGCCGAGTTCCCCGGGCACGAGCAGCCCCGCGAGGCGACCCTGACCCCCGGAACCCCGCGCGCGGGGCTGCTCACCTTCGGGGTCCGCGCAGTCCACGGCGGTGATCGCGTTCACGCGGCTGGGACGGCCCCTCGGATGACGTCGACGAGCTGGTCGCGCGCCGGGCCTGGTGCGTACGCCGGTCGCCAACCTCTCTGGTAGACCGCTCGTGCCAAGGGCTCGGCCGGCCTGAGGGTCTCCGGCAATGCGGTCATCGCGAAGTAGCCTGCCGCGTGTGGCCCGATCCGGGGATCGGCTTCGACCGCGGCGGCGATGAGGTCGGAGGTGAGGGGGAGACCCAGGTCGAGGTCTTGACCCTGCCAGCGTTCGACCATGCCGCCATCGATCGCGATGTGGTCGGCCACCCAGGGTTCAATGTGGTGGTCGCACCAGGCACCGAACGGTTCGGCCACGGTCGAGGGCTCCGCGCCATCGTCGAGGAGCAAGAGGAACGCGGTGACCTGCATGCAGGCCATGGCGATCCCTCGTCCTCGGGTGGGGGTCGTCGTCGCCACCGAGTCCCCTATGGCGACCAGTCCCGGTGTGTCGACCTGTCGCCGGTAGACGTTGCGCAGCGCCCCGCCGACAAGGACCGGCGAGGTGGGGTGCGCACGGTCCGGTTGGGTCCACTCCGCGAGGGCGGGGATGGCTCGGCAGGCCGCCTCGAAGGCTGCCTCGAAGCGCAGCGCCTTGAGTGCGGCGTCCGCGGTGGGACGCACGAGGACCACGGAGAAGTGGCCGGCCTCATGCAGGAAGACCAGACACTGGTAGCCGTCGAAGTCGGCCATGTAGGCGATCGGGCTCACCATGGGCCCGGGCTCCGCTCCCGGCATCAGCTGGTAGGTGCGGTCGACGTACGCGAGGCCGCAGTCGCCGTCGAGGCTCGGGTCGCTGTCTTGGCCGCTCGACCGCCCAAGGCGCCCTGCTCGACCTGAGGCGTCCACCACGAGGTCAGCCTCGACGAGGGATCCGTCGACCCGAGCCCCGATGACGTGTCCGCGGTCGAAGACGAGTTGGTCGACGTGACCCGTGCGCAAGGTGAGGCGTTGCTGCTTCTCCGCGGAGTGGCGAAGCGCTCGCTCGAAGGTTGATCGACGTGAGAGCACCCCGAGCAGCTGAGGAGATCCGGCGGAGCTCGGCACCTCCACGGGGCGGGCCCCCAGGTTCCGCCAGCTGTGGAACGCCTCTGGCCACTCCGCCTGGAGGGTCATCGGCACCTGGGGCCGGAATCCGTGAGCGTGCTCGAACTGCATGACCCCGCGGCGGATCCAGGCGTCTCCTGTCGGGCCGGGGTCCCGGTCCACGGAGATGACTTCGTGACCGCGACGCGCGAGAGAGGCGCCGAGCATGAGTCCTGTCGGGCCCGATCCCACGATGAGGGTCCGCATGGCTTACCTCCGCTACACTGGCAGTGATTTGATTACACTGAGAGTTACTCCAAAAGAGTCAGGTGTCAAGATGTCCCAGGCGCGCCGTCCGTATCACTCGACACTCCGCGAGGAGCAGGCGCGGGCGACCCGGAGAGCGGTCGTCACCGCAGCCCGCGACCTCTTCGTCCAACTTGGGTGGTCACGCACGACCATCGACGCCGTGGCCGCGCGTGCGGGCGTGAGCCGCAAGACGGTGTTCACCGCGGTCGGCGGGAAGGCGGCTCTCCTGAAGCTCGCACTGGACTGGGCGCTAGTAGGTGACGACGAACCGGTTCCGATGTCCGGGCGGCAGGTCATCTCGGAGCTCGAACAGCTGTCGCAGCCTCGCGAGCTCATCGCCCACTGGGCACAGTTCGTCGCCGAACTCGAGGAGCGGGCGGCTCCCCTGGCCGACGTGCTCGTCGTGGCTGCGGACGCCGACCCGGAAGCCGCCGGGGTGCACGCGGTGTCCGAACGTAACCGGCTCGGGGGCGCGGAGTTCATCGTCGCCCGACTCACGGCAACTGACGGCCTGCGGCCGGGGCTGACCACCGAGCGTGCCGTGGCTGCTGCCCTGGTGCTCATGGACCCCGCCGTACACCGCACGCTCGTCCGCGAGCACGGCTGGACGCGCGCGGAGTACGCCGACTGGATAGAGCGGGCGGCCGTGGCCGAGCTCCTCTAGGGAGGCGCTGAATCTCACTCCACGGGGTCGGTCACGGCCGCCGGGTCGGCGGGGATGTCCTCCTTGTGTGCGTTGATGAGCACGATCGACGCGATCAGGGCGCAAGCGAACAGGGCCGCTCCCCAGAAGAACGCGACGTGGTAGCCGTGGATGAACGCGAGCGGGAGGAACTGCTCGGCCTCGCCGGGACTGGTCGGCGGGTTGGCGACGAAGTAGGCCGTGACCGCGCCGGCGAACACGGTGTTCAGCAGCGCGGTGCCGAGGGAGCCGCCGATCTGCTGAGAGGTGTTGAGCACCGCCGAGGCGACGCCAGCGTCGTGGCTTTCGACTCCGATGAGGGAAGTGCTGGCCGCCGGGATGAAGACCCCGGCCAAGCCCACGGACATGACGACCATCGCGGGGAACACCAGCACCCAGTACGACGAGTCCTGGTCGATCTGGGTCAGCAGCAGCATCCCCACGATGGCCATCACGAGACCAGGCAGGATGAGTGCCCTGGGCCCCACTCGGGGGAGCAGCTGGGACACGAAACCGGCGGCGATGATGATGCCGAGGCTGAACGGCAGGAAGGCGAAGCCAGCCTCCAGCGGTGTGTAGCCGAGGTTGACCTGGAAGTAGTAGGTCAAGAACAGGAACATCGCGTACAGCGCGGCACCCACGAACAAGAACACCAGGAACGACCCGCCGCGGTTGCGGTCGAGCACGACGCGCAGGGGCAGCATGGGATTGCGCGCCCGGCGCTCCCAGACCACGAACGCGACGAGAAGGACCACCGCGAGGATCAGGAACGTCAGTGTGCTCGGGTCGCCCCAGCCCTGCACCTCGGTGGAACTGGGATCGTCGGGGTTCTTCAACCGGGCGGCCTCGGTGAAGCCGTAGACCAGCGAGAACAGGCCGGTCGTGGCCAGCAAGACGCCGGGGACGTCGTACCTGGTGTCGCCATGGGCCTTGCTCTCGTGAACGAGCGGGATCGCCGCCGCCGCCACGATCAGGGCGAATGGCACATTGACCCCGAGGCACCAACGCCACGAGGCGTACTCGGTGAGAATGCCGCCGACGATCAAGCCGATCGCGGCGCCGCCACCGGAGAGCGCACCGAACACACCGAACGCCTTGGCGCGCTCCTTCGGCTCGGTGAACGTGACCGTCACGATGGACAGGGAGGCGGGCGCCATCAGGGCCGCGAAGGCCCCTTGCAGAGCACGGGCAGCGAACAGCAGCTCCTGGTTGGGCGCCAGCCCACCGATGGCAGAGGCGCCGGCGAACCCGATCAGACCGATGATGAAGGTGCGCTTTCGTCCGGTGTAGTCGGCGATCCGCCCACCCAGCAGCAGCAGTGCGCCGAAGGACAGGGTGTACGCCGTCACCATCCACTGTCGGTCGGCGTTGCTGATGCCGAGGTCCTCCTGCGCCGACGGGAGCGCGATGTTCACGATCGACGCGTCGAGGATGATCATCAACTGGGCGGCCGCGAGGACGACCAGCGCCCACCATCGGCCCGGGTCGGGCTCGGTCCCGTCGGACGGGGTGTCGGCATCGCGCACAGGCTCGCTCATGATGACTCCTCGGTTCGTCGTCGGCGCTTCCCGAGATCGCTGGCCCAGCAAACCACAGACTGCCGACAGAGCTTTCCCCTCGACCCCAGAGGCCGTCGTCGGTCCCGACCGGTGGGAGGGATCAGCGAAGCGCGACCCAGATGGTCTTCTTCTCCGTGTACTGGTCGAATGCCTCGAAGCCCTTGTCCCGTCCTCCGAAGCCGGACTCCCGGTAGCCGCCGAACGGGGTGGTGATGTCGCCCTCCGAGTAGGCGTTGACGGACACGGTGCCGGCCCTGATGGATCTGGCGACCCTGAATGCTGTGTCGAGGTTTGAGGTGTAGACGGACGCGTGCAGTCCGTAGTTGGTGTCGTTGGCGATGGCGATCGCTTCGTCCTCGGTGTCGAAGGGAATGGTCGCGATGACGGGTCCGAAGATCTCGTCCCGAGCGATCGACATCGTCGTCCGGACGTCGTCGAACACCGTCGGGTTGACGAAGTAGCCCGCCGTGCTGAAGCTCGGCCGGTCGCCACCGGCAACGACACTGGCGCCGTCTCCGCGGCCCGCCTCGATGTATCCGACAACCTTCTCGAGATGCGCGGCCTCGATCATCGGTCCGACCCGAGTCGCGGGATCGAGGGGGTCGCCCACGGTCCATTCTGCGGTCTTGGCCACGACCCGTTCGAGGAGGTCAGCTCGGATGCGTCGGTCGACGAGGAGCCGCGAGCCGCACGTGCAGTTCTCGCCCATGTTGGCATAGCCCGCGAGAACGACCTGGTCGGCGACATCGTCGAGATCCGCTGCATCGGCCAGGACGATCTGCGGGCTCTTTCCTCCGCACTCGAGGACGATCCGCTTGAGGTTGCTCTCGCTCGCGTACCGGAGGAAGAGGCGTCCGACCTCGGTCGAGCCGGTGAAAGTGACAGCGTCGACATCCATGTGACGCCCGAGCGCCTGACCGGCTGTCTCGCCGAGTCCGGGGACGACATTCAGCACGCCGGCGGGAACGCCCGCCTCCGCCGCGAGCTCGGCGAGGCGGATCGTGCTGAGCGACGTGAGCTCCGCTGGCTTGACGACCACGCTGTTGCCTGCGGCGAGCGACGGGGCGACCTTCCAGGCGGCCATCATCAACGGGAAGTTCCACGGGACAACAGCGCCAACCACACCGACGGGCTCCCGCACGATCATGCCGAGCGCTGAGCGACCGGTCGGCGCGATGGCGTCGAAGAGCTTGTCGGCCGCCTCTGCGAACCAACGGAACGCCGTCACGGTTTCCGGAAGGTCTCCCTCCAGGCAGTCGGTGATCGGCTTGCCTGCCTCCAACGCGTCGAGGGTGGCGAGCTCGTCGCTGTTCGCCTCGATCAGGTCGGCGAGCCGGAGAAGGACAGCCTTGCGCTCGGCCGGGGATCGTCCCGACCAACGCCCGTCGTCGAACGCGACGCGAGCGGAGAGAACCGCGGCGTCGACATCCGCTGCACCGCCGCTGGCGATCTCGGCCAGTCGCTCGCCGGTCGCGGGATTCTCGGTGGCAAACCGCTCACCCGACTCGGCGGCGCGGAAGTCTCCGTCGATGAACAAGTCCGTCCGGAAGGCCGGAACGGTCGTGGGGCCCATGGGACTGCTCCCTCCCAGCATGTGGCCGCCAGTCACGGTGCGGCTCGCCTGAACCTACCGCTGCGCCAGCCCGTGGCGCCCCTTCGTCGCATGTTCGTCCGGGGTGTGCCTCGTCCTTACGGACGAACGAGGATGATCGTCTTGCCCTTACGTCGCTCGGTCGGGTTGAGGGCGGCGACGGCATCGTCGAGGGAGGCGATCTTGCCGATGTTCGTCCGCAGTCGTCCGTCCCGCACCCGCTGGACGATCTCACCCAGTTGGGCACGATCGGACTCGACGACGAAGTCGATCGCCAGGCCGTCGACAGGCCGCGCCTCAACTGGACCGACGATGGACACCAGTGTTCCTCCAGTGCGAATCAGGCCTGCGGACCACTTCTGAACGTCGCCGCCGATGACGTCGAACACCAGGTCAACGCCGCCGACGTCTTCCAGTGAGTCGTGGTCGAGGTCGACGAACTCGTGCGCGCCGAAGTCGAGCGTCGTCTGACGGTCGGCCGCGCGTCCGGTGCCGATGACGTACGCGCCAGTCTCGCGGGCGAGCTGCGTCACCATCGAGCCGACTGCGCCGGCGGCGCCGTGTACGAGGACGCTCTGCCCCACCTGGAAGCGGCCGTGCACGAACAGCCCCTGCCACGCGGTCAGGCCCGAGATGGGCAGGCTCGCGGCCACCGCGAAGTCGACATCGCCCGGCAGGGGCGCGAGGTTGCGCGCCTCCACGGCCACGTACTCCGCCAGGGTGCCGTCGCGGGTCCAGTCCGTGAGGCCGAACACTCGCTGTCCCACCGACAGCCCCGTCGTTCCGTAGCCGAGGGCGGTGACCACTCCGGCCAGCTCGTGCCCGGGAATCGACGGCGTTCGGTCACGATCGAGGCGATCGGTCCAGGTCGAGGGCCACGCCATCTCGGTCGGGACGAATCCCGACGCATGAACCTGAACGATGACGTCGTTGATCGCTGCCTCCGGCTCCGGCCGCTCCACCAGCGTCATCCCCGCCGTTCCCGCGGCCTCATCCGTCACCACAATCGCCTTCATCCGGCACCCTCCCTGTATCCAGTCCTTGCCCAGCCGTGCGGTTGACGGCGCGCGGCGAGAAGACACGGTCGCGAATCGTCGCCGCCGCTGCGGATCTGATGCGCGTGCGAGGAGTTGGTGGCACGACTCTGGACGATGTCGTCTCAGCGAGCAAGGCCAGTAAGTCGCAGCTGTACCGACATTTTGACGACAAGCCGGCGCTGGTGCGGGCAGTGATCGAGCTTGTGGGCGAGCAAACGATCACTGGTGAGCGGGAACGCCTGGAGAAGGTGAGGACCTTTGCGGGCCTGCGACGTTGGCGGGATGCGCCCTTGCGCTCTCCCTTTGAAGGTTGGCGAACCGCAGTCCGTGGGTCGTGCAGGGTCGGAGCTCTTCCGAATTCCCTGGTTAGAGGGCAGGCAGCACCCCGGCGTCTCGGCGAATCCAACACACTCCATAAAGGGTGCCGCCCCGCCATTCGCTCTTGGGTTGCCACAGGGTCGTGAGCACCAGCGAGTCGGCGTCGTCGCGGTCGCCTACGAGGTCGCGGCAGAGGGATTGTCCCGATTTCTCGAGCTGGGCGGCGTACGGATACTCACTGGCGTCCAACTCCATGATGGTCAGGAGCAGTTCGGCGCGGTGGGGCTTTTCGCAGGACGTCAATGGTTGGGTGCGATCGGGGTCGGGGACCTCGTTGATGCACTGCTGGAATCTCGCCAGGTTCTCGCCCATCGCGCCCTTCAGACTCCCGGTCTGCGGCGCCAACTGGATACAGCAGTAGGTCATGGCTTGGATACCTGCATCGCAGCGAACCCAGGACTGGCCCGCCTCGCGCTGCTCCTGCGACGGCCCGTAGACGAGCGGGAAAGCGATCTTGTAGGCCCCCCTTCCCGGACTGTCCAGGTAGACCCACGCCCCGATTGATTCGCAGGAGCTCGCGAGCTGTTTGATGAGTGGCAGGGTCATCGTCTCGCCGCTCTCGATGACGTTGACCGTCTCCAGCGTGTGGGGCTTCGAACAGTCGACGACTGGGCTCTCGTCGACCCAGTCATTGCCGCCGAGATTGCTTTCCGGTGTGTTGCGGCATTGTCCGACTTCCGGCGGCGGTGGCACGTCTCCCGCGCTCGACGACTCGTCAGAGCCCGTCGTACGCGGCGTTGACACCTCTCTCGCGCTCGACGAATCGTCAGGACCGGTCGTGCACCCCACGCAGACGACGCCGGCAACGATGATGCCAATCAGCCAACCTGCCATGGAAACCACCCCGCCCGGGAAACGCTCCTGCACGTGGTGGTGGGCCAGGCGGCTGGCAACTGCTGGGTCCTGCATGAGGGTGAACATCGCTTCCTCCTGGTGTTCCGGTCGGCTGGTCTGTGACCCGATCCTGAGGTGGCAGCGGCTCGGCATCTGTTCGCGAGACGACAGTTCGGAAGGCGGCCACGTCACATGCACTGACCCGCTTGGGCGGCTGATGGCCGACTCGTCAGGCCGTCACGTGCGTTACTCGGCTGGTGCAGTGGACGCTGCTAGCCGACCTCGAGCCTGGGAGCGTCGCGAGTTCGTGGGGCTGGGGCGCCGCGTGAAAGCCACGTCGTCAGGTCGCGGATGCGGGTCCCCGTTCGCTAGCCCCGGCTGATCCAGTCAGACCAGAGCCAGCGCGCCTTCGAGCCGGTCGGCGCGAGGTCGGCATCCTCTCCGCCGTTGACCTCGGTGATGATTCTGACCCGGACTGCTCCGTAGTCACCGTCCTCGAAGCACCTAGACGGCATCCGGGCACGCACACGGTCGGTTGCCTCAATCCACGTCACGCGTACTCCGTCGCACTTCCGGAACTCGCCTGCCGTGAGCAGTTGGCTCTTATCGCCCGAGGCACGGTGGGTGCCGACAACTGCGACAGCAGAGTGACGGGCATCGCCTCGAGCTTGGATCCACACCGCGACTCTCCCGTGTCCGACTCGTTCGACGGAGACCGTGGTGACGATCGTGTGGTCCCGATTCGCGACCCTTACCGCCGTGATGTCCAGCCGGGAGCTCTGCAGCCCATCGCCCGATGGGTCGCTGATCTTCAGGGTCTGAGCGAATGCCGGGGCCGACCACAGCACCGCGCAACCCGCGAGAAACAGGGCAATCGTTCGTCCGACACACCGCACGGGCCGATGCTACGCGTGGAGGGCGATGGACTGCCCTCGGACCGCACGTCAGGAGGTGTCTGTGTCCAGCACGCTGCGGTAAGACGCACTGCCGGCATCGGGTGCGGGGCGACCGACCAGTTCCAACGAGAAGGGCTTGGCCAGGAAGTCGTCGGCGCCCGAACGTGGCCTGGGTCCGAGGCGGAGCCTCACCAACCTCAGGTCGATCAAGCCTTATCCGTCGACGTGCTCGAAACTTCGATAACAGCGACCAACGGGGGTGCGCAATCTGACGTCAGAGGTGCTTGACGAACTCGGCGGCTACCTCGATCGGCCGGAAGCCCATCCGCTCGTTGATGGCGACCATATAGTCGTTGGTCTCGGCGTTCTGGGTCACGACCAGGGTCAGGTCGTCGCGTGCGGCCTGGACGGCGCGGAGGTTGACCGCCTTCGTGGCCAGGCCGAGCTTGTGGCCGCGGTGCTCCCGGTGCACGAAGGTGCCCCACTGGTAGACGTTGGTGCTCTCCCCCAGCGACAGCGCGAGCGTGGACTGCGCCACCACCTGGCGCTCAGGCGTCAGGGCGACCGTTTCGTAGCGGGCGCGACCCATCGCGTCCGTCGTCGCCACCATCTCGGCGTACCGCTCCGGGGTGAGCTTCTCCTCCTCGAAGTCGACGGTGCCGGTGGGCGCGTCGACGGCGAGCTGGCCGAGCAGCAGGCACAGCGACTCGACAAGATCGTCGGGCACGGCGCCGACGAACGTCTCGATCGCGTAGCCCTCGTGTCGCGGCGCCGCCTCGTCGATCCATTCCTGGATCTGCTCGTCCGGAACCGGAAGCGTGAGGTGGCGGGCTACCTCGAAGTTGAAGAGCTCGTAGCCGCACGCCTCGGCGAAGCGCCGGTATGCGTGGCTCTCCCGGTCGTCGAAAGGGAGGATGGAGCCGGCCAGGATCAGCGACCGGCCGTCGTCCTTGGCGGTCTGCTCGAGGCGCTCGGCCAGCGCCCGGCCGATGCCGCGCCGCCGCTCCGGCACGTCGACGCACAGCATGAACCAGGCCTTTTCGGTGTTGTCGAGCAAGGGCGTCCAGAGCGCGGCATTCCCGACCATCCGGTCACCCTCGTACGCCGCGAACAGCTCCTGTCGCTCGCCGCTGTCGGGCGAGCGGACCGCGCCGAGGAACTCACTGAACTCCCAGAACGGCGCGTCCGGCCGGCCGAGGAGCTCGGCGCGACGGTTGAGGTCGTAGAAGTCGCGCATCAACGCGTCGTCGGCCAAGGCCGTGTCGTCGAGCTCGCGGATGTCCACGAAGTACGAGGCTACGGCCGGCGCGGGGTCGGACCCAACGGGTTTTCTCGCTCGGCCGACGTCGGCCGCGTCGGTCGTGCGGGAGTCAGATCAGGCCGAGCCCAACAACCGCGTCGCGCTCCTCGGCCAGCTCGGCGGTCGAGGCGTCGATGCGGGCACGGGAGAAGTCGTCGATGTCGAGGCCCTGCACGACCGACCAGTCGCCACCGGAGGTCGTGACCGGGAAGGACGAGATCAGACCCTCGGGGACGTCGTAGGAGCCGTCCGAGACCACGGCCATCGACACCCAGTCGCCCTCGGCCGAGCCGAGCAGCCAGTCGCGGGCGGCGTCGATGGTGGCCGAGGCCGCGGACGCCGCCGAGGACGAGCCCCGGGCCTCGATGATCGCGGCGCCGCGCTTGGCGACAGTCGGGATGAAGGTGTTCTCGATCCAGTCCTGGTCGCCGACCACCTCGGCGGCGTTGCGGCCGCCGATCTCGGCATGGAACACGTCGGGGTACTGGGTGGCGGAGTGGTTGCCCCAGATCGTCATGTGCTTGATGTCGGTCACCGGAGAACCGGTCTTGGCCGCGAGCTGCGAGATGGCCCGGTTGTGGTCGAGCCGGGTCAGCGCCGAGAACCGCTCACGCGGGATGTCGGGCGCGTTGCTCATCGCGATCAGCGCGTTGGTGTTGGCGGGGTTGCCGGTCACACCGATGCGCACGTCGTCGGCGGCCACGTCGTTGAGCGCCTTGCCCTGGGCGGTGAAGATCGCACCGTTGGCAGAGAGCAGGTCGCCGCGCTCCATGCCCGGCCCGCGCGGCCGCGCGCCGACGAGCAGGGCGAGGTTGACGCCGTCGAAGATCTTGGCGGGGTCGGCGCCGATCTCCACGCCGGCCAGCGTCGAGAACGCGCAGTCGTCGATCTCCATCACGACGCCCTCGAGCGTCTTGAGGGCCGGCTCGATCTCCAGCAGCCGCAGCTCGATGGGCCGGTCGGCCCCGAGCAGCGAGCCGCTCGCCAGCCGGAAGAGCAGGCTGTAACCGATCTGGCCGGCAGCGCCGGTGACGGCGACCTTGACGGGGGCTGGGCTCACGACGACTCCTTGCGCAAATGGGCGCGAACGGGTGGATCGGTACGACGAATCGACGCTAGCAGCCGGGCTCCCTGGCGGTTCGACGGGCCTCGGGCATGCTTGCGGCATGCTGCGACGCCCCCGGTCGGCCCTCGTCGCCGTGGTGCTCCTCGGCGCCGTCGCACTGACAGGGTGCGGCGCCGCCGGGGAGGCCAACCCGGAGAAGATCGGCCCACGTGGCGTCGACGGCATGGTCATCCCGACTCCCGATCCCGACCCCGACGACTTCGTGGCCGACGTCGACAACCCGTGGTTCCCGCTGGCCGCCGGCACGGTCTGGACGTACGACGTCTCGGGCGCCCGCGAGGACCGGCTGGAGGTGCGCGTCGACGACGGCCGCCAGGTCGTCGCCGGGGTGCCATGCACCGTGGTGCTGCGCCGGACCCTGGACCACAAGGGTGCGGCGGTCCGCGAGGAGGAGAGCTACTACGCCCAGGACGTCAGCGGCAACGTCTGGCTCTTCGGCCAACAGGCCACCAGCGGCACCGGCGGCCGCTCGTGGCAGGCGGGCGTCGACGGCGCCCAGGCCGGCGTGGCCATGCTCGCCCATCCCCGGGTGGGCGACGGCTACGAGCAGGAGAACGCCCCGGGCGTCGCCGAGGACCGCTCGACGATCTTGTCCGTCGACGACGAGCGCACGGTGCCGGCTGGCAGGTTCACGGGCCTCGTGGTCACCGAGGACACCTCGCCGCTCGGCCTGGTCGAGGTCCAGCGCGCCTATGCCCGCGGTACCGGCCTGGTCGAGGCGACCACGACCGTCGGGGGCACGAAGCGCATCGTCCTGGTCGAGGTCTCCGGCCCCTGAGCCCTGCTCCGGGGAAGCTGGCTCAGGTGGGCGGCCGGACCTGCGTCTGGCCGTCCTCGCCGCCGTTGCCCGGCCATGGCTGCTGCGGCGGCGCGGCCTGGGGCGGCTGGCCGGGCTGACCGGGCTGAGGCTGCGGCGGCTGGACCGGCGGCTGCTGAGGCCAGGCCTGCGGCCCGGGCTGCCCGGTGGGGTACTGCGGCTGCTGCCCCGGCTGCGGCGGTTGCGGGGGCCAGGGCTGCTGAGCGGGATACTGCTGGTTCCACTGCTGCTGATAGGCGTCCGGGGCGCCGTAGCCCGGCACCGCGCCGGGGGCCACGGGGCGCCTCCACTGGAAGCCGGAGCCGACGACCGGCTCGCTCGCCCGCCCGAACAGCGCGGGGTAGAGCGCGCCCGCGATCGCCGCGCCGAGAAGCGGCGCCAGGATGAACAGCCACAGCTGCACGATCGCGTCGCTGCCGGCGAAGATGTTGGCGCCGATCGAGCGGGCCGGGTTCACCGACGTGCCGGTCAGGGGGATGGTCGCGAAGTGGATCATCGACAGCGAGAGCCCGATGGTCAGCGGGGCCAGGGCGGGGTGCTCGTTGCGCTCGTCGGTGACCGCGAGGATGGCGATCACGAAGATGCAGGTGGTGACGGCCTCGACGAGGAACGCCGACCACCACGCGAGCCCGCTGCCGTAGTCGCCGAAGCTGTTCTGCCCGAAGTTACCCTCGGAGCTGAACCCGTCGAAGCCGTGCCAGACGACCCACAGCACAGTCCCGGCGAACACTGCGCCGACGAGCTGACTGCCCACGTAGAGGAGAGTCTGCGCCCAGGCCAGTCGGCCGCTGAGGGCCGCACCGAGGGTCACGGCGGGGTTGAAGTGGCCACCCGAGATCCGGCCGACGGCGTACGCCATCACCAGCACGGTGAGCCCGAAGGCAAGGCCGGTGGTGATCACCTCGCCGCCGGTCGCCAAGGCCGTGCCGACGCCGAAGAAGACAAGGACGAAAGTGCCGAGGACCTCGGCGGCGATGATCTGGGCGCCCGTCGGAGCGACGGGAGCCGGAGCTGGTGCGGTGTCAGCCATGCCGAGATGCTCCCTTGTCAGTGACCACTGGATTCCTGGGCGCTAGCAGCGTACGCCGCCCGGTCGCCTGTGTCTGCCTCGGCTGGTTTGCCTGCGTCGGCCCCGCGCCGTTAGCGTCCGAACGTGACCGACCGTTCAGGCGACAGCGATCCCACCTCCCCGATCATCTACACCCACACCGACGAGGCGCCGCTGTTGGCGACGTACTCGTTCCTCCCCATCATCGAGGCGTACGCCGCGCAGGCCGGCGTCCCGGTCGAGACGCGCGACATCTCCCTGGCCGGGCGGATCATCGCCGGCTTCTCCGACCTGCTGCCCACCGAGCAGCGGCTCGACGACGCGCTCGCCGAGCTGGGTGGCTTGGCCAAGCGGCCCGAGGCCAACATCATCAAGCTGCCCAACATCAGCGCGTCCATCCCTCAGCTCAAGGCGGCCATCGCCGAGCTGCGCACCCAGGGCTACGACCTTCCCGCCTACCCCGACGACCCGAAGACAGCCGAGGAGCGCGACGCGCGCGCCCGCTACGACAAGGTCAAGGGCAGCGCGGTCAACCCGGTCCTGCGCGAGGGCAACTCCGACCGCCGGGCCCCCGAGTCGGTCAAGCAGTACGCCCGCAACCACCCCCACTCGATGGGTGCCTGGAGCCCCGACTCGCGCACCAACGTCGCGACGATGAGCGACGGCGACTTCCGCCACAGCGAGAAGTCAGTCGTCATGCCGGCCGACGACGACCTGCGCATCGAGCACGTCGCCGACGACGGCACCGTCACCGTCCTCAAGGAGTCGGTCCCGGTGCTGGCCGGCGAGGTGGTCGACGCCACCCGCATGGACGTCGAGGCGCTGCGCGAGTTCGTCGCCGAGCAGATCGCGAGGGCGGCGGCCGACGACGTGCTCTTCTCGGTGCACCTCAAGGCCACCATGATGAAGGTCTCCGACCCGATCATCTTCGGCCACGTCGTCGAGATGTACTTCCCCGACGTCTTCGCCAAGTACGGCGGCGCGTTGCGGGCCGCGGGCATCTCGCCCAACGACGGCCTCGGTGCCCTGCTCGGCGCGGCCGACGCCCTGCCCGACGGCGAGGCCGTCCGGGCCGCGGTGGGCCAGCGCCTGGCCGAGGGACCCGACCTGGCGATGGTCGACTCCGACAAGGGGATCACCAACCTCCACGTGCCGAGCGACGTCATCGTCGACGCCTCGATGCCGGCGATGATCCGCACCTCGGGTCACATGTGGGGCGCCGACGGCCAGGAGGCCGACACCCTCGCGGTGATCCCCGACTCGTCGTACGCAGGGATCTATCAGGTCGTCATCGACGACTGCCGTGCCCACGGCGCCTTCGACCCGGCCACCATGGGCTCGGTGCCCAACGTCGGGCTGATGGCGCAGGCGGCCGAGGAGTACGGCTCGCACGACAAGACCTTCGAGATCGCCGCCGCCGGCACCGTCCGCGTGGTCAACCGCGCCGGCGAGGCGCTGCTCGAGCACGAGGTCAACGCCGGGGACGTCTGGCGGGCCTGCCAGACCAAGGACGTGCCGATCCGCGACTGGGTCAAGCTGGCGGTCACCCGCGCTCGCGCGTCCGGCGACCCGGCGATCTTCTGGCTCGACGCCGACCGGGCCCACGACGCCACCCTGATCGCCAAGGTCGAGAACTACCTCACCGAGCACGACACCGACGGCCTCGACATCTCCATCCTGCCGCCGGTCGAGGCGACCCAGGTCACCATCGATCGGATCCGCCAGGGCCTCAACACCATCTCGGTGACGGGCAACGTGCTGCGCGACTACAACACCGACCTCTTCCCGATCCTCGAGCTCGGCACCTCGGCCAAGATGCTGTCGGTGGTGCCGCTGATCGCCGGTGGCGGCCTCTTCGAGACCGGGGCCGGCGGCTCGGCGCCCAAGCACGTGCAACAGCTGGTCAAGGAGAACTACCTGCGCTGGGACAGCCTCGGCGAGTTCCTCGCGCTGGCCGTCTCGTTGGAGCACTACGCCGAGGCGACCGGCAACGCCCGGGCCCGGGTGCTCGGCCAGGCCCTCGACCGCGCGACCGGCACGTTCCTCAACGAGAACCGCTCCCCGGCCCGCCGGGTCGGCTCCATCGACAACCGTGGGTCGCACTTCTACCTGGCGATGTACTGGGCCCAGGAGCTGGCAGCCCAGACAGAGGACGCCGAGCTGGCAGCGAAGTTCAGCGCGCTCGCCGACGCGCTGGTCGCCGCGGAGGAGACGATCACGGCCGAGCTCATCGCCGTCCAGGGCTCCCCGGTCGACATCGGTGGCTACTACCGTCCCGATGCCGAGAAGACCAGCGCGGTGATGCGCCCGTCGAAGACGTTCAACGAGGCGCTCGCCTCGCTCGGGTGATCCCGGCCACTTCGGCCGGTGCAGGCACCATCGAGGAATAGGCCACACCGGTTCCCGCTTTGGCCCCCGCGGGTTGGTGGGCGCTCCCGGCCGGCGTCGGCGCGCCGAGACGAGCCTGGCGCGGGCAGCCGACCTACGGGTCGGGTCTGATCCGCTTCCTGAATGACTAGGGAACTAGTCACTTCGGGGGCGCGGGAATCACCAAAAGGATGAATAACGTCCAGACCCCTTCGATTTCCCTTGTGGCGTTGGCCGTTCGGTCACGAGCTGCCCCGTCGCTCGGTTAGCGTGAAGTTCTTGAGTGGCCACGCATGGGGCGTGGCCGCCACCTTGTAGGAGCCCCCCGATGTCTTCAGAACTGGTCACTCGCCGCGCGGTCACACGCGGGGTCGCCTGGACGGTGCCGCTGGTGGCCGTCGGCGTCGCGGCGCCTGCGTTCGCGGCCTCCCCGGGTGGCTCAATCTCGGCGGGCACGGTGGCACCGTCGTGCCGCTGCATCGGCAACGGCGACTTCTACCACTTGAACGTCTCGTTCACGAACACCTCCTCGACCGCGTTCACCATCAATGGCACGAGCCTGACCTCGAGCTCCAACGGCACGACCACCTACGTCGGGACGCAGCCGCAAGTCGTGCCGGCCTTCAGCACGGTGATCCTGACCTTCCGCTTCAAGCGCTCGAGCAACCCGTCCAAGGTGCAGATCACGTTCAAGTACACCGTCACCAACAACACGACGCTGGTCACCTCGGCAGAACAGATCATCGACATTGCTGAGATGGACCTTCCCCAACTGCGCTGCCAACGTCTGCCCCTAGCTGCTGCCCTAGCGTCTGACCGGCCACTCCTCGGCCAGCACGTCGAACAGCACCGATCGCTCTCGACCGGTGTCGAGCAGGGCGCCCAGGCGCTCGACCCCGCGCACGGTGAGCCCGTTGGCGGTGAGCACCCGCTCGGACGCCGCGTTGCCGGTGGCGGCGTAGGCCTTGACTCGGCGCAGCCCGAGCTCACCGAAGGCATGCCCGAGCACCAGGGCCACCGCCTCCGTCATCACGCCACGGCCGCGAGCCTGCGGATGGGTCCAGTAGCCGACCTCGCCCGTCGTCAGGTCGTCGGTGAGGTCGAACAGTGCGACCGACGCGAGCAGCTCGTCGGTGGCGCGGTCGGCCACGGCCCAGCTCAGGCCGTGCCCGGTCGCACGCTGCAGGGTGCGGCCGGCGATGAAGTCGGCGGCCGCCTGTTCGTCGTACGGCGACGGGAGCTCGCCCAGCCAGTGCCGGGTGCGTTCGTCACGACACGCCTCGACGACGCGGGCCGTGTCGGCGGGCGTCATGGCTCGGAGTCGCACCTTGTCGCCCTCGAGCTCCGGAAGATCCAACCAGCGACCCTGGGGCTCGCGCGGGTCGTCGGCGAGAAGGGTGCCCACCCAGGCGTCGCGCAGCTCGCCGCGGTGCGGCAGCCAGGACCGGACCTTGCCCTCGAAGGTGAAGCCGAGACGCCAGGCCAGCTTGCGGGACGCCCAGTTGCCGACGTTTGCCCACCAGATGACCATCGCCAGCCGCTTCTCGGTGAAGCCCCAGTCGAGCAGCACCCGGATGGCCCGTTCCATGTGGCCGGTGCCGCGCACCCAGGGGTGCGATCCGTAGGCCAGCTCGGCGCGGCGGTCGCCCTCGTTGCGAAGCGTGATGTGGCCGGCGTAGCGGCCCTCGGCCTCGACGACGAAGCCCCATTCCTTGTCGGACTCCCAGGCGCCGGGCACGAACCCGAGGATGAAGTCGCGGGCGTCGTCCATCGAGTAGGGGATCGGCACAGTCGTCCACTGCTGCGACAGCGGGTCCTGGCACTGCTCCCACGCGGCCTGGACGTCGGCGTCGTTCGGCGCGCGCAGCGTCACGGTTCCGTCGGTCAGGGTCGGCACGGTCACCATGCGGCCAACCCTGCCAGGCGCTTACTCCTCGCTCGACTCCATTCCGGGCAGCGGTCATCCTGCCACGGCTGGTCACCGTCGTCGGTTGCGAGCACGTCAGCCGGGCCGTGGTGCGTCGCCGAAGGCCAGGTAGCAGAAGTCGCTCGCCGGCGGCGAACGCCTGGCCGGCCGACCCCTCGGTCCCAGGCGTCTCCCAGGTAGGGGGCGCCATGCAAGACGCCTTCGGTCGAGGAGACCGCCCAGCTGCCGTCGGCCAGCACGGCCAGCCCGCTGATCGACGACATCGCGGGTCAGCCCCGGGTCCTGCCAGCTGTTGCCGGCGTCGCGGCTCCACAGGCCGCTCGTCCAACGGGATGTCGCCGTCTGCGATCGTCGCCGAGGGCCGACGACGAGCGACGGACTCACCCGTTGCCTTCGATCACGCAGGTGTCCGCCGGGCAGATCCGGGCCCTGCTGCTGCTCGCCGCATGGAGACGCGCACCGTGCCCTGGTGGTCCGACTCCGCAGGTGATCAGGTCGCCGTTCGGAGTGACTTGCCCATCGGCGCGGTCGCCGTACGGCATCGGGAGCGTCGACCAGGTGCGGTCCTGTGGGGAGTAGAGCCAGCTGCCCGAACTGGCCGTCGACGAAGACGTCCCCGCGTTGCGGTTGGCGTGACGGTCCGGGACTGCCCAGGTCGGTCCAGGTGCCGTCGGCGGCGATGAACCAGGCCCGCTCCGTGCGCAGGCCGACCCAACCGCCGGGGACGGGCGTGAGGGACACCGGCGAATCGAGGCGTCGACCGTGCACGGTGCCGTCGGCCTCCCGGATCACCAGCGCGAACGTCGGCTCCGGGTGCTCCAGGGCTCGCCAGACGACGGCGATCGAGCCGTCGTCGGTGCCCTGGATCTCGAACGGGTGGGAGTCGGTCCCGTCGACGACCTGCCGCCATGCCGGGGAGGCCGGGTAGGCCGGGTCCGCAGGTTGGGTGATCGGCGGGGCAGGGCTGGGCGAGGCGGTCGTCGCGACGTTCTGCCATACGGCGATCCCGCCGACAGTGATGACGACGGCGGCCATCGTCCCGGTAGCGGTGCGCAGCCGGTGGGCGCGCACCCGTCGGGTCACCTGCTCGTACGGCGGCGGGACCGCGCGGTCGCGGACGTCGCCGGCGAGGTCGGGCAGCTCATCGATGTTCGACAATGTCGGCCTCCTCGGTGGCCTCGGACAAGAGCACGGCGAGGACGGCGCGGCCCCGGGACAGCCGGGCCTTCACCGTCCCCTCGGGCACACCAAGGGTGAGTGCGACCTCGGCGACCGGCAGGTCGGCGAGGTGGTGCAGGGCGATGGCCTCCCGCTGTGCGACAGGCAGCCGACGCAGGGCGGTCATCAGGGCCACGCGATCGTCCGCCAGGTCGGCGTACGCCGTGGGAGCGCCCAGCTGGGGCAGCAGGTGTGAGCGGCGCAGCATCCGCCGCCAGCGGCTGCGGGCGACGTTGACCGCGACCGTGCGCAGCCAGGCCTCCGGGTTGTCCGCCTCGTTGAAGGTCCGCAGGTGGGAGGCGGCGCGGGCGAAGGCCTCCATCACCACGTCCTCGGCCTCGGCGGGGTCTCCCGTCACGCCGGTGAGCTGCCCGACCAGGCGCGCGTACGACGCGGCGTACACCTCGCGCAGCCGGCCGTCGTCCACCGCGACCCCTCTCCCGGATTCTTCTTCTGACCGTACGACCTCCAGCGACCGCGTCGGGTTGCATCGAGGATCGGATGCGCAGGCTGACACAATGCCGCCCATGCCTCCGGCCACATCTCCTGACCTCTTGGGCGCGGTCATCGAGCCCGAGCTGGCGGTCCCCAGCGACACCGTCGGAGGCGCCCGTCCGCGGGTGCTCTCGGGGATCCAGCCCACCGCGGACTCGTTCCACTTCGGCAACTACCTGGGCGCCCTGCGCCAATGGGTGGACCTCCAGCGTGACCACCAGCCGTTCTTCTTCATCGCCGACCAGCACGCCATCACCGTCGAGCAGGACCCGGCCGTGCTGCGCGAGCGCACGCTCCGCGCGGCCGCCCAGCTCCTGGCCATGGGCATCGACCCCGCCCGGTCGGCGATCTTCGTGCAGAGCCAGATCCCGGCCCATGCCCAGCTGTCCTGGGTGCTCCAGTGCATTACCGGCGTCGGCGAGGCCCGGCGGATGACCCAGTTCAAGGACAAGTCGGCCAAGTCGGGGGAGGGGGCGGCCAGTGTCGGCCTGTTCACCTACCCGATCCTCCAGGCAGCCGACATCCTGCTCTACCGGCCGCACTACGTGCCCGTCGGCGAGGACCAGCGCCAGCACCTCGAGCTCACCCGCGACCTCGCCCAGCGGTTCAACCACCGCTACAAGAAGACCTTCCGGCTGCCCGAGCCCTACATCCTCAAGTCGACCGCCAAGATCACCGACCTCCAGGACCCCACGGCGAAGATGTCGAAGTCGGGGTCGTCAGCGGCGGGCATCATCGAGCTCCTCGACGACCCCAAGGTCAGCGCCAAGAAGATCCGCTCCGCGGTCACCGACTCCGGCTCGCAGGTGGTCTTCGACCCCGAGGAGAAGCCGGGCATCAGCAACCTGCTCACCATCTATTCGTCGCTCACGGGCCGGGGCATCGCCGACCTCGAGGAGGAGTACGCCGGGCGTGGCTACGGCGACCTCAAGAAGGACCTCGCCGACGTGGTGGTCGACTTCGTGACTCCCTTCCGCGACCGGACGCTCGAGCTGCTCGCCGACCAGACCCAGCTCGTCGCGGTCCTCGAGCAGGGTCGCCGGCAGGCCGCCGAGGTGGCCGAGGCGACGTTGCGCGACGTGTGGCAGCGGGTCGGCTTCGTAGCGGCCGCCCAAACCCGGCCCAGCGGTCAGTAGGGTCTTCAGGTGCCCGTCATCGGCGTCGCTCTCTCGATCCCCGAACCGTGGGCGAGCGAGCTCCAGGCCTACCGCACCACCATCGACCCGTCGGCGGCGATGATCCCGACGCACATCACGCTCCTCCCTCCGACGGTGATCGACGACGCCGACTTGAACGCCGTCGAGGAGCACCTGGCCAAGGTGGCGGAGGGGACCGTGCCCTTCGACGTACACCTGCGCGGCACCGGCACCTTCCGGCCGGTCTCGCCGGTCGTCTTCGTCAGCCTGGCCAAGGGGATCTCCAGCACCGAACAGCTGGCCGCCGCGGTGCGCTCCGGCCCGCTCGGCATCGACGTCGAGTTCCCTTTCCACCCCCACGTCACGGTCGCCCACCACCTGCCCGATGACCGGATGGACCGGGCCTTCGACGACCTGGCGGCGTTCGACTGCTCCTTTGCCGTCGCCAGCTTCCACCTCTACGTCCACGACGAGGCCGAGGGTTGGCGGCCGACCCGCGACTTCACACTCCAGAAGGTCGACGGGGCCGGCTGACCGATGGCCTCGCTGATGGATCGGGCGACCGCGTTCCTCGGCCGTGCACGAGCCCGATCTCGCCTCCTCGACCACGCGATCCGGACCCAGCAGCACTACACCAGCGTCAAGGGCAGCTTCCGGGCCGGTGCGGTGACGTACTACGCGTTCTTGTCGTTCTTCCCGATCCTCGCGGTGGCCTTCTTCGTGGTCGGCTACGTCTCGCAGGTGTTCCCCAACGCCCAGGACAACCTGGTCACCGCCCTGGAGACGATCTTGCCGGGGCTGATCGGCGAGGACCCCGACCAGATCTCGCTCGACGCGGTCCAGCAGGCCGCCACCACCGTCGGCCTGATCGGCCTCGTCGTGCTCGTCTACTCGGGCCTCGGGTGGATCTCGTGCATGCGCGACGCCCTGAACCAGGTCTTCCAGGAGCCGGCCGCACTCCAACCGAGCTTCGTCCTCGGCAAGCTCCGCGACCTGGTGACGCTCTCGGTCATCGGCGTGATCCTGATCGTGAGCGTGGCCATCTCCGGCCTGGTCACCGGCTTCTCGGCGGAGTTCCTCGACGTGCTGGGCCTCGATGAGGGACTCGCGCCCGAGCTGGCGCTGCTCGTGGTCATCCTCGGAGGCGCGGCCGACACGCTGCTCTTCTTCGCCATCTTCACGCTGCTGGTCCGGCCCCGGCTGCCGCAGCGGTCGCTGTGGTCAGGTGCGCTGCTCGGGGCGATCGGCGCCGGGCTGCTCAAATGGTTGTCGAGCTTCCTGATCGGGTTCACGAAGGACCAGCCGGCCTTCCAGGCTTTCGGCATCGCCCTGATCCTCCTGGTGTGGATCAACTACTTCTCGCGGGTGGTGCTGTACGCCGCCGCCTGGGCGCACACCACGGGCGGAATCCCACTCGACGCCGCGCCCGCCGTCGTACCCGTGCCGGTGGTCCGCGAGCCCGTGCCGGCGGTTCCCGAGCTCGGGCGGGGCACCTGGTTCGCCGGCGGCGCGGCGTTCATGCTCGCCTTGGTCGCGCTGCTCCGCCGCCGCCAGCGGTGAATCGGTGGTTGAGGTGCGAGGCGCGCTAGCGCCGAGCCTCGAAACCACCTCACGTCTTCGGTGGTTTCGAGGCTCGGGCCTTGACGGCCCTCGCACCTCAACCACCGATGGGGTGTCAGTGCCCCTTGCGGATCGCCGTACGGAGGTCGCGGTTGAGCTGGGAGATCACGTCGAGGGGGATCTCCTTGGGGCAGGCGGCGGTGCATTCGCCGATGTTGGTGCAGCCGCCGAAGCCCTCGTAGTCGTGCTGGCCGACCATGTCGACCACCCGGCTCCATCGCTCGGCCTGGCCTTGCGGCAGCTCGCCGAGGTGGGTGACCTTGGCGCCGAGGAACAGTGACGCCGAGCCGTTGGGGCAGGCCGCGACGCAGGCACCGCAGCCGATGCAGGTGGCGGCGTCGAACGCCCGGTCGGCGTTGTCCTTGGGTACGGGCGTCGCGTGGGCGTCGGGCGCCGCGCCGGTGTTGACCGAGATGTAGCCGCCCGACTGGATGATCCGGTCGAAGGCCCGCCGGTCGACGACCAGGTCCTTCAGCACGGGGAAAGCCGTGGAGCGCCACGGCTCGATCGTGATGGTGTCGCCGTCCTCGAACGAGCGCAGGTGCAGCTGACAGGTGGTCGTCACCTCGGGACCGTGTGGCTCGCCGTTGATCATCAGCCCACACATGCCGCAGATGCCCTCACGACAGTCGGAGTCGAACGCGATCGGGTCCTCGCCCTTCTCGTTGAGCCCCTCGTTGAGCACGTCGAGCATCTCGAGGAAGGACATGTCCTCCGAGACCTCGTCCAGCTCGTAGGTGTGCATCGCGCCGGCCGAGGCGGTGTCCGGCTGGCGCCAGATCTTCAGCGTCACCTTCATTTGTAGCTCCGCTGCTTCATCTCGACGAACTCGTAGGTGAGCTCCTCCTTGTGGAGGATCGGGTTCTCGTCCCGGCCGGCCCACTCCCAGGCGGCGACGTAGGCGTACTGGTCGTCGTGGCGCAGCGCCTCACCCTCCTCGGTCTGCGACTCCGCGCGGAAGTGGCCGCCGCAGGACTCGCGACGGTTGAGGGCGTCGATGCACATCAGCTCGCCGAGCTCGAGGAAGTCGGCCACCCGACCGGCCCGCTCCAACGACTGGTTGAGGCTGTCGGCGGTGCCGAGCACCTTGAGGTTGCGCCAGAAGTCCTCGCGCAGGGAGCGGATCAGGTCGATGGCCTTGCGGAGGCCGTCCTCGGTGCGCTCCATGCCGCAGTACTCCCACATGATGTTGCCGAGCTCGCGGTGGTAGGAGTCGACGCTGCGGGTGCCCTTGACCGTCATGAAGTGGTCGATGCGGGACTTCACCGACTCCTGCGCCTCGACGACGGCCGGGTGGTCCTCGGGGATCTTGTCGAAGGGCCCGTCGGCGAGGTAGTCGCGAATGGTGTTGGACAGCACGAAGTAGCCGTCGGCCAGACCCTGCATCAGTGCCGAGGCGCCGAGCCGGTTGGCGCCGTGGTCGGAGAAGTTCGCCTCGCCCGTCACGAACAGCCCGGGGATCGTGGACTGGAGGTCGTAGTCGACCCACAGCCCGCCCATCACGTAGTGCACGGCGGGATAGATGCGCATCGGTACGACGTAGGGGTCCTCGCCCGTGATCCGGGCGTACATGTCGAAGAGGTTGCCGTACTTCTCCTCGATCGCCGGCCGGCCGAGACGCTCGATGGCCTCGGCGAAGTCGAGGTAGACGCCGCGGCGGACGCCCTCGACCTCGGGGCCGACGCCGCGGCCCTCGTCGCACATGTTCTTGGCCTGTCGGGAGGCGATGTCGCGGGGGACCAGGTTGCCGAACGCCGGGTAGATGCGCTCGAGGTAGTAGTCGCGGTCCTCCTCGGCGATCTCCCGCGGGTTCTTGGCACAGTCCGCAGACCTCTTGGGCACCCAGATCCGGCCGTCGTTGCGCAGCGACTCGCTCATCAGCGTGAGCTTGGACTGGTGGTGCCCGGTGACGGGGATGCACGTCGGGTGGATCTGGGTGAAGCACGGGTTGGCCATCAGGGCACCCTTGCGGTGCGCGCGCCAGGTGGCCGTGACGTTGCAGCCCATCGCGTTGGTGGACAGGAAGAAGACGTTGCCGTAGCCCCCGGAGGCGAGCACCACCACGTCGGCGAAGTAGGTCTCGATCTC
Organism: uncultured Actinomycetota bacterium; assembly: GCA_963762105.1. GTDB lineage: Bacteria > Actinomycetota > Actinomycetes > Propionibacteriales > Nocardioidaceae > Nocardioides. The sequence goes on from CAVXJG010000003.1 coordinate 84,212, forward strand.
GCCGGTGACCATGTCGCGCACGATGATCCCGCGGGCCCGGCCATCGACGACGATCAGCTCGACCATCTCGTGGCGGGTGTAGGTCCGCACGGTGCCGGCGGCCACCTGGCGCTCCAACGCCTGGTAGGCGCCGATGAGCAGCTGCTGTCCTGTCTGGCCGCGGGCGTAGAAGGTGCGCGAGACCTGTACGCCGCCGAACGAGCGGTTGTCGAGCAGGCCGCCGTACTCACGCGCGAACGGCACACCTTGGGCGACGCACTGGTCGATGATGTTGGCGCTGACCTGGGCCAGCCGATAGACATTGGACTCGCGCGAGCGATAGTCGCCGCCCTTGATGGTGTCGTAGAAGAGTCGGTAGACAGAGTCGCCGTCGCCCTTGTAGTTCTTGGCCGCGTTGATGCCGCCCTGGGCGGCGATCGAGTGCGCGCGCCGAGGAGAGTCCTGGTAGCAGAACGACTTCACGACGTAGCCCGCCTCGCCCAGCGTGGCGGCCGCCGAGGCGCCCGCCAGGCCCGTGCCGACCACGATCACCGAGAGGCGGCGACGGTTGGCGGGGTTGGCGATGCGGGCCTCGAACTGGCGGGTGTTCCAGCGCTCCTCGATCGGGCCGCCGGGGGCCTTGGTGTCCTGGACCGGCTCGCCGGGGGTGTAGTAGCCGGCCGCGTCGTCGGAGAACTCCGCCGGCGCTGTGGGCGACCCGGGCCACGTCGTGGTGGTGTCGGGCATGTCGGTCATGTCGCCGTCCTCACTTGATGGGCCTACTTCTCGATGACGCCGGCGAGGACGAAGATCGGCACCAGGCAGAAGCCGCCGGTGATGATCACGGCCGTGGTGAAGGCGACCTGGCGCGCCACCCACCGTGACCTTGCGTGGCTGGTGAGGCCGAGCGTCTGGGCGGCGCTCCAGATGCCGTGGTGCAGGTGGGCGCCCAACATCGCCATGGCCACCAGGTAGATCAGCGTGATCCACCAGATGGAGAACGTGTCGACCAGCAGGTTGTAGGGATCGTCGGTCGGACCACCGGAGGCGTTGACCTTGCCGACGGTGAAGTTGAGCAGGTGCCACACGAGGAAGACCAGGATGGTCACCCCGCCCCACCGCATCAGCCGACTGGCGACGATCGCGCCGGTGTGCTTCTTGACCTCGTACTGCACCGTCCGGGCCGCGCGGGCCCGGCGCCACAGCACGACGGCGGCATAGACGTGCACGATGAGCGACACGACGAGGACGACGCGGATCACCCAGAGCAGGCCGGTGTACGGCAACATCGGCTCGCCGAAGGTGCGCAGGTGGTCGGCGTACTCGTTGAAGGCGTCGTGACCGGCGAAGGCCCGCAGGTTGCCGTACATGTGCAGCAGCACGAACAGGATGAAGACGACTCCAGAGACGGCCATCAGGATCTTCAGCGCGATGGTCGTGCGCACTCCGCGAGTGCCCTTGACCAGCGGGCCGCCCGTGTTGCCCGCGCTTGTGGTTGCCACGACTCCCCACGCTAGCGGCAGCGGCGGGTCATGCCGTACCCCCTTCCCGTGTGAGAAATCGCGGAATTGGGGGAGGCGCAGAGGTACGTGACGGGCGCACACTTGTTCCTTAGTCTCGGCTGCACTGGCAGGGGGACCATGACCAAGACGTACAACTCGCCGCCGAACTGGCCGCCGCCGCCCCCGGGCTGGATGCCCGAGCCGGGGTGGAAGCCCCATCCCACCTGGGGTCCGGCGCCGGCGGGCTGGCAGTTCTGGATCGACGTGCCCGACGCGAGCGGCATCTCGCAGATGGAGACGCCGTCGACGGCGGGCGAGCACAGGCTGCGCATCTTCTTGTCCTACCGGCGCAACGACTGCCAGCCGCAGGCCAACGGTCTGTACGACGGCCTGAGGAACCGGCTCCCGGACGCGCGGGTGTTCATGGACATCGACGGGATTCCCGCCGGCGCGGACTTCGAGGAGTACATCCGCGGCGAGATCTCGGTGTGCGACGTCGTGCTCGTGATGATCGGCGACAACTGGCTCGACGCCCGGCCGAATTCCGACGTACGCCGCATCGACGAGCCCGGCGACTTCGTGCGGCTGGAGATCGAGAGCGCCCTCGCCAGCGCCCAGGTGAGGACCTTTCCCGTGCTGGTGGAGGGCACCGTGATGCCGGGTCCGGAACAGCTTCCCCAGAGCATCTCCCGCCTCGCGCGCCTTCAGGCCGTCGAGCTCGACGACCGTCGTTGGCGCGGTGACCTCGAGCACCTCGTAGCAGAGGTCGACGCGGTCGCGCGGGAGCGGGGGAAGGCGGCCGCCCGCCCCACCCCGTCGCGTTCGGTGACTCCTGCACCAGAGTCCGCACCGGTCCTGCTGGCCGACCCCGGTCACGCCGGGCGCGAGCACTCGGAGCCCCCGGTCACGGAGTCGTCGATGCCGGGTGGCCTGGTCTGGATGCCGATCTACACCTTGGGGCTCGGCGCATTCGTCCCCGCCCTCTGGGCGGGATGGAAGCGAGCACCGGGCGACCCGGCACGCATCCGCCTCTTCCTGCTGAGCGGTGTCCTTCTCGTGACGGGGGCGGCGGGCTGGGCGGTGGAGAGCGCCGCGCCCGAGGATGCCACGGGTAGCCCCACGGGGCCCCTCTTCGGGATCGGCGTCGTCCTGACGATCGTGACGATGATCGCCGGGATCCTCATCGCGAAGGCCTTCCGCACGCCACCCCCGCGCCCTTGAGGCGGCGCTCCGGCCGTCAGTGCCCGACGAGCCGGTGCACGCGGGTGAAGGTGTCGCGGTAACCCAGCCCCCGCCAGGCCCGTGACGAGAGCAGATTGGTCTCCCGCCAGTCGGTGACGATGCTGGGGTAGCCCTCGGACAGTGCCCAGGCCGACACCGCCTCGCCGACAGCCCGCCCGGCGCCGAGGCCGCGCGCCTCGGGGAAGACCGCGGCGAAACCCAGGAACGCCGCCCGGTCGGGTCGAGCGAGCCCGGTGTGGCTCGACGACACTTCCAGCGCGCATCCCACTGCGCTGCCGACGATCGCGCCCTCGTGCTCGGCGACGACGTTCCAGAACTTCGGGTTGTCGAAGTCCTCCTCCCAGTCCGCCACTCGCTCCTCGTAGACGTCGGGCGGGCCCGAGGAGAACGTCGGCGCGAGGGCCTGGTGGTCGGTGAGCACCATGTCCAGCCGCGCCAGCACCGGGATCTCCGCGCGTTCGGGCTGACGCACGATCAGGCCCCCCGGGACGGGGCCGGCGGCGGCGGGCTCGCGGATGGCGTGAGTGTGCTGATGGCCGAAGGCCAGTCGGAACCAGGTGCCGATCAACGCGGTGTCGTACGCCGGCAACAGCGCGTAGTGGGCGGTCCGACCCTCCTCGACCCAGCGGGTGGCCGCGACGGCGTAGAGGGCGCGCGCGGTCTCCACCTCCTCGACGGCGTGGCCGGCTGCCTCCACCCAGACGTTGGGGCCCCAAGCCGCGCCCCCCTTGGGCGCGCCGAGGAGATAGCCCACGACCCGGTCGCCAGACACGGCGACGGACCCCGAGGCGTCCTCGGCGGCGAAGGCGGCGGCCACCTCGGCACGGGCCGCCTCGGGGTCCTCGTAGCGCGGGGACAGCAGCGGCTCGGCGGCCCGGTGGGCCCGGTGCCGGGCGGCGAGCAGGCCGCCGGCGGCGGCCACGTGCTCGTCGGCGAAGGGCAGGATCTCGGGGCTCGGCATGGGAGCCACCGTACGGATCCGGGCGGCTGCTCGGCACCTTGGTTTCGAGACGGGCTGTGGATGGCGGCGAGATAGTCCCTGACGTTTGGGTCCATTTTCAGCGCGAAAACCAACCCAAACGTCAGGGACTATCCCGGCGGCCGGCAGAAAGCTAGCGGGGGAGGGTGACGCGTACGACGGTCTCGTCGCCCTCGCGGCCGATGGTGATGGCGCCGCTGTGCCGCTCGACCACGACACGGCGGGCGATGTCGAGTCCGAGCCCGGTGCCGCGACCGACGTCCTTGGTGGTGAAGAACGCGTCGAACGCGCGGGCCGCCACCTCCGGGGCCAGCCCGGGACCGGTGTCGCCGATCTCGACCACGACCATCGCGTCGTCGGCCCGGGTGGTGACGCGCAGGGTGCCGACGCCGTCGATCGCGTCGATGGCGTTGTCGATGAGGTTGGTCCAGACCTGGTTGAGCTCGCCGGCGTACGCGTCGATGCGGGGCAGGTCGGGCGCGTGGTCGCGGACCACCTCGATCTCGCGGAGCTTGTGGTGGAGCATCACCAGCGTGCTCTCGAGGCCCTCGACCACGTCGACCGGTTGGAGGGCCGCCCGGTCCATCTGGGTGTAGGAGCGCACGGCGTTGACCAGCTCGGAGACCCGGCCCGTCGCCTCGCGAAGCTCCCCGAGCAGGGTGCCCATCGCCAGGGTGCCCGAGACCCACTCGAGGCCGGGCCGCAGCGCCGGGCCCTCGAGCAGGTCCGCGGCCCCGTCGCACCACCCGACGTCGACGCCCGCCGCGGCGAGTGTGGAGGCCAGTCCCCAGCCCTCCTCGACGCCGTGGCGCTCGAGCCAGTCGGCCAGCTCGTCCTCGGCGTCGCTGAGCTGCAGCGCGGAGCGCACGGGCGGCCGGTCGACGACCTGCAGGCGGAGCTTGTCGAGCTCGAGGAACTGCTCGGCCGTGATCGATCCCTGCGCGAGCCCGTCGAGCGAGGTGAGCAGCGCGTTGCAGGTGTCGGCCATCGCGTCGACGGTGCGCACCGCGGCTGCCGCCGGGTTGTTCAGCTCGTGGGCCAGGCCGGCCGCCAAGGTGCCGAGGGTGACCAGCGACTCTCGCTGGCGGACGGTCGACTCGATGGATCTGGCGGTGCCGAACACGCCCCGGATCAGGTGCACCGCAAGGGGCAGCCACTGCTCCATCAGGCCGCGCAGCTCGTCCGCCGGCACGCGCAACAGCCGCCCGGCCTCCACGACCCGGCCGGACGCCAGATAGACGCCGTGCTCGTCCCACGCCTGGAACCCGCCCGCCCAGCGGCCGGGCACGTCCATCCGCCCGACCGTCGCTTCCTCGCGGCCGACCGTGCGGAAGAGGTCGACGGCGCCGTCGAGGAGCACCCACCAGCTGTCGGCGGGCGCACCCTCGTGGAAGACCTCGTCCCCGGGCGCGACGCTCACCTCGTCGCCGACCGCGACCAGCTGGGCGAGGCGGTCGTCGCTGACGCCCTCGAAGATCGCCAGCGGCCGCAGGTCCTCGGCCCGCATCAGATCGTGGCCAGGTAGCGATGGACCAGGTGCACGGCCATGCCGCCCTCGCCGACGGCCGAGGCGACCCGCTTCATCGAGTCGAGCCGCACGTCGCCGGCGGCGAAGACCCCGGGCACGCTCGTCTCCAACGCGTACGGCGCCCGGCCCGGCGGCCGGGCTGCCTGCTCCCCGGCGCGGGACAGGTCGGGACCGGTGACCACGAAGCCACGCTCGTCGCGGGTCACCGCCTCACCCAGCCACTCGGTGCGCGGGGACGCCCCGATGAAGACGAAGAGCCAGCCGGCCGGCACGTCGTCCCGGGCGCCGGTGGCACCGTCGGCGATGGTCAACCCCTCGAGGTGGCCGTCGCCGCGGGCGGCCACCACCTGGGAGCAGAAGCGCACCTCGATGCTGGGCGTCGCCTCGATGCGGTCGATGAGGTATCGCGACATCGTGGCCTCCAGGCCGGCCGCCCGCACCACCATCACCACGCGCTTGGCGTGGCGGGCCAGGTTGAGCGCCGCCTGGCCGGCGGAGTTGGCCGCGCCGACGACGTAGACCTCGTCGCCCGCGACCTGCCGGGCGTCGCCGGCGTCGGCGCCGTAGTAGACCCCACGTCCGGTGAGCTGGGCGATGCCCTCGGCCTCGAGTCGTCGGTAGGAGACGCCGGTGGCCACGATGACCGCCCGCGCCTCGATGGCCGTGTCGCCGTCACCCTCGAGCAGCACCGCGCGGACCGGCCCCCGGGTCTCCAGCCCGACCACGTCACGGGCCAGCACCATCTCGGCGCCGAAGCGCTTCACCTGGGCCATCGCGCGCTGGGTCAGGTCGGAGCCGCTCAGGCCGCGCGGGAAGCCGAGGTAGTTCTCGATCGCGGCGCTCTGGCCGGCCTGCCCACCTGGGGCCTGTCGCTCCACGACGATCGTGCTCAGGCCCTCGGACGCCGCGTAGACGGCGGCGGCCAGTCCGGCCGGTCCGCCGCCGACGATGCACACGTCGTAGAGCGGCTGTTTGGCATGCGTGCTCAGGCCCAGGGCGTCGGCGACCTCGAGGTTGGTCGGGGACCGCAGCGGGTCACCGTCGGGCAGCAGCACGAGCGGCAGCTCGTCGGGTCCGGCACCGGCCAGGTCGGCCAGTCGACGACCCTCCTCGTCGAGCTCCACGTCGTACCAGCGGTAGGGCCGGTGGTTGCGGGCCAGGAACGTCTTGACCTCGTGGCTGCGCTCGGACCACCGGTGGCCGACCACCCGCACCTCGGAGGTGTGGTCGGGGTTCTCGAGCTGCCAGTCGTCGAGCAGGTCGTCGAGAACCGGGTAGAGGCGCTCCTCCGGCGGGTCCCACGGCTTGAGGAGGTAGTGGTCGAGGCCGATGTCGTTGATGGCGTGGATCGCCACGTCGGTGTCGGCGTACGCCGTGAGCAGCAGCCGCTTGGCACCCGGGGCATGCCCCAGTTCCTGGGCGCGCGCCAGCATCTCGATGCCGGTCATCAGCGGCATCCGCTGATCGACGGCGATCAGCGCCACCGGCTGGTCGCGCAGCCCGAGCTCCGCGAGCACCTCGAGGCCCTCCCGGCCGGATGAGGTGCGCACGATGCGGTAGTCGCGGCTGTACTTGTTGCGCAGGTCGCGGGCGATGGCAGCCGAGACCTGAGGGTCGTCGTCCACGGTCAGGATCGTCGGTCTGCTCATCTCCACCTCTGGTGGCCCCCCGGCCCATGACCGGATCGTGCTGCCGGTGAGACTACCCGGGCGTGACATAGCGCACAGCCGCCGCGGTCTCGAGCCGGGCGCCGACTGCCTGTGCGGTGTTGGCCCTTATCCTCGGCGGGGCCACGAGACAGACTGCAAGCCGTTCCACCCCAGGTCAGGAAGGACCACCGCATGTCCACAGGAGTGACCGGACCCACTCGGGCCCGGATCCCTGAGAAGACCCTGCGGACCGATCGGTGGTGGCTCTACCCGCTCACCACCTTCGTGGTGTTCACCGCATTCGTCATCTATGCCACCTGGCGGGCATTCGCCGGCTCCAACTACTTCAGCGAGCCGTACCTGTCGCCGTTCTACTCACCCTGCCTGGGCGACTGCGTCAACGGCGCCTCGGACTTCGGCCAGCCCTTCGGCTGGTTCCCACTGTCGGCCGCCCTGATCGTGCTGATCTTCCCGCTCGGCTTCCGGCTGACCTGCTACTACTACCGCAAGGCCTACTACCGCGCCTTCTGGCTGAGCCCGCCGGCCTGCGCCGTGGCCGAGCCGCACAGCGCCTATTCCGGCGAGACCCGGCTGCCGCTGATCCTCAACAACATCCACCGCTACTTCTGGTACGCCGCGATCGTGGTCGGCCTGATCCTCAGCTACGACACGGTCCTCGCCTTCGGCCCGGCCGAGGGTGAGTCGAGCGGTGTGCACATGGGGCTGGGCTCGCTGATCTTCCTGGCCAACATCATCCTGATCTGGCTCTACACGCTCTCGTGCCACTCCTGCCGGCACGCCGTCGGCGGTCGGCTGCGGCACTTCTCCAAGCACCCGGTCCGATACCGGCTGTGGACCTGGGTCTCCAAGCTCAACGGCGGCCACGCCCGCTACGCCTGGCTGTCGCTGTTCTCGGTGGCCATCGCCGACTTCTACGTCTACCTGCTCGCCACCGGCGCGATCACCGATCCGAGGTTTTTCTGATGGTCTCGACAAGCTCGACCGACGACGGGGCTCCCATGGAGGACCGGCACCCGATGACGGGCAACCGGATGTCCAGCGAGGAGGCGCGCGGCGTCCACGGCATCGAGCGACACCAGTACGACGTCGTGGTGATCGGCGCCGGCGGTGCCGGCCTGCGCGCGGCGATCGCCGCCCACGACGCCGGTGCCCGCACCGCCGTGGTCTGCAAGTCCCTGCTCGGCAAGGCCCACACGGTGATGGCCGAGGGCGGCATCGCCGCCGCGATGGGCAACCTGTGGCCGGAGGACAACTGGGAGGTGCACTTCCGCGACACCATGCGTGGCGGGAAGATGCTCAACAACTGGCGGATGGCCCAGCTGCATGCGCAGGAGGCCCCCGAGCGGGTGCTCGAGCTCGAGGACTGGGGCGCGTTGTTCGACCGCACCAAGGACGGGCTGATCTCCCAGCGCGACTTCGGCGGCCACCGCTACGCCCGGCTCGCCCACGTCGGCGACCGCACCGGCCTGGAGATGATCCGCACCCTGCAGCAGCGCACCGTGCAGCTCGGCATCGACGTGTTCATGGAGTGCACGGTCACCGACCTGATGAAAGACGGCGCGACGATTTCCGGCGCCTTCGGCTACTGGCGCGAGACCGGGCGCTTCATCACCTTCGAGGCGCCCAGCGTCATCCTCGCCACCGGCGGCATCGGCAAGTCGTTCAAGGTGACGTCCAACTCCTGGGAGTACACCGGCGACGGCCACGCGATGGCGCTGCGCGCCGGCGCCAAGCTCATCAACATGGAGTTCGTCCAGTTCCACCCGACCGGCATGGTGTGGCCGCCGTCGGTGAAGGGACTGCTCGTCACGGAGTCGGTGCGCGGCGACGGCGGCATCCTGAAGAACTCCGAGGGCAAGCGGTTCATGTTCGACTACATCCCCGACTTCTTCAAGGCGGAGACGGCCGACACCGAGGAGGAGGCCGACCGCTGGTACGACGACAAGAAGAACAACCGTCGCCCTCCCGAGCTGCTGCCGCGTGACGAGGTCGCGCGGGCCATCAACTCCGAGATCAAGGCCGGTCGGGGCAGCCAGCACGGCGGCGTCTACCTCGACATCGCCTCGCGGCGTACGCCCGAGTTCATCCGCCGCCGGCTGCCCTCGATGTACCACCAGTTCAAGGAGCTGGCCGACGTCGACATCACCGCCGAGCCGATGGAGATCGGCCCGACCTGCCACTACGTCATGGGCGGCGTCGAGGTCGACGCGGACACCGAGCTCAGCGGCGTACCCGGCCTCTACTCGGTCGGCGAGTGCTCCGGCGGCATGCACGGCTCCAACCGCCTGGGCGGCAACTCGCTGTCCGACCTCCTGGTCTTCGGCCGGCGCGCTGGGCGAGTCCGCGGCGGCGTACGCCGGCGGGCTGGGGATGCGTCCCGCGGTCGCGGAGGATGACGTGAAGGCCGCCGAGCGGAGCGCGCTGGCGCCCTTCGAGTCAACCGGCGGCGAGAACCCCTACACGATCCAGAACGACCTGCAGCAGACGATGAACGACCTCGTCGGCATCATCCGCACCGCCGACGAGCTCGGCCGGTCGCTCGAGGCGATCGCGGCGCTGAAGGAGCGGGCGAGCCGGCTCGTGGTCGAGGGGCACCGGCAGTACAACCCCGGCTGGCACCTCGCTCTCGACCTGCGCAACATGTTGCTGGTCTCGGAGTCCATCGCCAAGGCCGCGCTCGCGCGGCAGGAGTCGCGCGGCGGTCACACCCGCGACGACTTCCCGGGCCCGAACCCCGAGTGGGGCAGCAAGAACCTCGTGGTGTCGCTGGCCGACGACGGTCAGTCGGTGGAGCTGAACCCGCAGCCGTTGCCCCCCATGCCCACCGAGCTCCAGCACTACTTCGATCCCGCCCCGGCCGCGGCCAAGGAAGGCGCCTGACGTGACCTACTCCCTGAAGATGCGGCTCTGGCGCGGCGACGCCGAGGGCGGCGACCTGAAGGACTACGACGTCGAGGTCGAGACCGGCGAGGTGGTGCTCGACGCGATCCACCGGGTCCAGGCCACCCAGGCCGGCGACCTCGCCGTGCGCTGGAACTGCAAGGCCGGCAAGTGCGGCTCCTGCTCGGCGGAGATCAACGGCAAGCCACGCCTGCTCTGCATGAGCCGCCTTTCCGACTTCGACGAGACCGAGACCATCACCGTCACCCCGATGCGGAGCTTCCCGGTGATCCGCGACCTGGTCACCGACGTGTCGTACAACTACGAGAAGGCCAAGGAGCTGCCCTACGCGCAGCTGCCCCCGCGCGACGCCGACGGCAAGCGCCGGATGATGCAGGAGGACGTCGAGCGCGGCCAGGAGTTCCGCAAGTGCATCGAGTGCTTCCTGTGCCAGGACACCTGCCATGTCGTGCGCGACCACGAGGACAACAAGTCGGCGTTCGCGGGTCCGCGGTTCTTCCTGCGCTACGCCGAGCTCGACATGCACCCGCTCGACACGGCCGACCGCCGTGAGCGGGCCCAGGACGTGGCCGGACTGGGCATGTGCAACATCACCAAGTGCTGCACCGAGGTCTGCCCCGAGCACATCAAGATCACCGACAACGCGATCATCCCGATGAAGGAGCGCGTCGCCGACACCAAGTTCGACCCGCTGGTGTGGCTCGGCAGCAAGATCGGCATCCGCAACAAGGACAACGACGGCCGCACCCCGGTCTGAGTGCCTTGCCGGTTTCACCGGCCGGCCGGTGAAACTGGCGCTTGACGGGCGAAGTTTCGGCCCCCAAGCGAGAGTGTTGCCTGTCAAGCCGGGTCCCGCCTGTCGGCGCGGGCGGGTAGAAAGTCCTCGTGGAGGTCGACGACGACGTACGACGATTCGTGGACGCGGTCACGCCCGAGCGGCGCCGGCGCGACGCCGAGACCCTGCTCGCGCTGATGCACCGCGCGACGGGCGTGTCGCCTCGGCTGCAGGGCACGGCCATCGGATACGGGGAGTACCACTATCGCTACGAGAGCGGCCGCGAGGGCGACGCGGCGGCGGCCGCGTTCGCACCGCGCAAGGCCGCCACCGTGGTCTATCTGATGGACGGCGTGGCGGCGCACGCGTCCGACCTCGCGAAGCTCGGGCCGCACACGACGGGCGTCGGCTGCGTCTACCTCAAGAATCTCGACGACGTCGACCTCGAGGT
>CAVXJG010000004.1:0-261602 GCA_963762105.1 uncultured Actinomycetota bacterium
ACGGATCGCGGCAGACATCCCAGGTTTTTCAAAGTCAAGCAGCGGTCGTGGAGTGGTGTGCCCAGGCAGTGTGTTCGTTGTAGGTGGCGTGGGTTTTCAGGCAGCCGTGCAGGATGCCGACGAAGCGGTTCGCGAGCTGGCGTAGCGCGGCTTCGTGGTCGATCTTGCGGTCGCGGAGCTGCTGGTAGTAGGCCCTTGCTCCTGGTGATCCGCGCAGTGAGCAGAATGCCCATTGTTGGAGGGCGTCGCCGAGTCGTCGGTTGCGGGCGTAGCGGGCCAGGACGACCTTCTTGGTGCCAGAGGCACGGGTGATCGGTGAGGTGCCGGCGTAGTTCTTCCGCGATTTCGCATCGGCGTAGCGGTCCGGGTCGTCGCCGAACTCTCCGAGGATCCGGGCCGCGAGGATCACACCGAGGCCGGGCAGGCTGAGGTAGATCTCAGCGTCCCGGTGCCGGCCAAAATGTTCTCCCACCACCACCTCGAGCCTGTCGACCTGTGCGTTGAGCGCGGTGATGATCGCGACCTCGCTGGCCACGACCGCGGCGTAGGCGGTCTGCAGCACCGGGGGCTGTCGCAGTTCTGGTGCACGCAGGACGTTCTGCAGCTGCTGGGCTCGATCCTCGACGCGCCGCCGGCGCGCGCGTTTCAGCGCCGCGGATATCACCGTCAAGCTCAACCGGGCGGCCTGGTCGGGCTCTGGTGCCCGGCCCAGCAGCTCAAGGGCGTCGGGTGCATCCAGGTCGTCAAATGCCAACAGGGCCGCGGGAAAGTACTCCCGCAGGGTGGAGCGCAGCCGGGCCACGTGACGGCTGCGGTCCCAGATCAGCGACTGGTGCGTGCGCGCGGTCAGCTTGATCGCCTCACCGAGGTCGGTGTCCTCCGCGACCGGTCGATGATGAGCTCGGTCCAGGCGGACGATCTCGGCCAAGAGGTGCGCATCGGCAGCATCGGACTTGGCTCCCGAGGTGGAGTGCCGCTCGCGGTAGCGGGCCACCGACAGAGGGTTGATCGCGAAGACCTCGTAGCCCGCCGCGACCAAGGCGGCGACCCAGGACCCTCGGTCGGTCTCGATGCCGACCTTCACCAATGCAGCGGCTTCGTCGCGATCGCGATCGACCCAGTCTTCAGGCATCTGCGCAGCGACCAGCGAGTGCAGCCGGGTGACTCCTTCGAGCCCCTCGGGCAATCGTCGTCGAACCAGAACCTTCCCGTCGTCATCGACGATCTCGATGTCGTGATGGCCCTCTGCCCAGTCATCTCCCACGAACAGCATCAGCACTCCCGTCCGGGTCTGCACGGTGCAGACACCCTCGGCAGCGTGGAAGAGACAGCCAGCGATCTAATGGTCAAGTGCTCACCGCAGACCTCACGGGGCACGTCATCCCAGCAGCGGTTTCGCCTCCTCACGACCAGCAGGCGCACGGTCTGCCGCAAGACCTGTACGGGTCAGATGAGAGGAGTGCTGACCTGCCAGCCGCTACCGGAACCAAGCCTGTCAAACAGGCTCAGTAGAAGCCATTAGATGAGCGCGCTCGTCGGTCGAAGTGTTCGTTCCCCTCAGAAGGTGAGCGGAAGCGCCCGGGAGACCGTGATGCCGTTGCGCGTGGTGACGTAGCCGAGGTGTTCGTTGAGGCGCAGCATCGACGTGTTGCCGGCCTGCGTCCAGGTGTAGATCTCTTCCAGTCCGTTGAGAGCAGCCCAGTGCAGGGTGCGGCGCTTGAGATGTGAGGCGATGCCACGGCCGCGCCAGGTGCGGCGGACTCCAGTCAGCGCGTTCTCGGCGCGCTCGGGCCGGTCAGCGTCGCGGTTGAGACCGGCGCAGCCGATCACCTCGTCGTCGTACAAGGCCAGGAACATCGGGTCGCCGTACCAAGACGTGTTCCACTGCTCGGCACTGATCTCCAGCGGCGAGTGCAAGGCGAAGTCGGTGAGCACCTCCTTGCCGAACGTCTCGAAACAATCGGCCCACAGTTCGGGACGTTGGCTCGCCTCGATCACCTCGACGCCGGACGGCAGACCCGTCGGAGCCGGTTCGTCGCCCACCGCGCGTACCTGTTCGACCTCGCGGTCGACCTCGACGAACCCGAAGCGTTCGGCGAACGCCAGGGACCCCTCATCGTCGACACTGGTCACGACCGTGGGCAGGCCAAGGCCGTTGCAGTGTTCGGCCAGGACTCGCAGGAGCGCCGACCCCACGCCCACACGACGATGCCCGGGCAGGACGCGAGGCGCGACGAATCCCGACCCGGCGGTATCGCCCCGATCAGCGATTCCGGAGCCCACCACGTCACCGTCCTTGACCGCCAGTAACAGCAGTCGCTCCGATGAGTCCGCCGCACGCATCTCCTCGAGGCTGTGGGTGCGCGATTCCGGCTCCACGGCGAGCCGGACAGCTCGCCACGCTTCGTACTCGTCGTCGGTGACACAGACGCGCAGCTCCATGACCCGGAATGTAGTCGGCGGATCCACCGAATCTCCGGCGTCGAGGACGCTCTCGGCGCCGGATGGGTCCTCGATGGCCGAGACGACCCGGATACTGCTGAGACCCGCGCGCTTGCAGAGGTGCTGCACCTCCGCTCTCGACGGCGCATCGACGACGTGGAAGCACGTCTCGTCCTCTGGGAGCAGCATGGTCCGCACGAAGCGAATCTCGACGCCTTCGCCATGGAGTGCGTCGATCGCGGCACGGATGCGGCGGCCGGTCGAGTCCGCCTCGAGCGCTCTCGCCCGTGGGATGTAGACCTCGATCAGGTAGTACGGCACGTGGCCTCCCGACGGAGGGCGGCGAGAGCCGCCCTCCGTGCCTGGTTCGCCGGTCTGACTGCGGTTACCTGCGGTGCTGCAAGAAGTAGCGCTTGCCTACATCCTTCGCGATCCGCGGGAAGTGCTTCGCCGTCTCCACCATCGTCGTGCGGAAGTGGAGGCCACCCCATACCCGAGCGTTCTCGACGTCCTCGACGAGGTCGTCGAGATCCTGGTAGGTCCGCGCCGGGCCACCGAGCGGAGACAGGCCCGGCAGCGTCAGCTCCACCTTGTCCGTGCCGAAGTACTGCTCCAGCGACGTGGAGACGCCAGCGGTGAAGCAGGCATGTCCGGACGCGTACTCCGGGTGGTTTCCGACGATGAGCGGCAGCCATGTCGCGTCCGGCGTGGTGGCCGGGTTGCCGTCTGTGTCTGCCCGCTGGATCGCATGGTTGGGCCGCCAGAACCGGTAGTGGTACTTCGCATCCCAGCAGGCGATCATGGTGTCCCCGGTTGCCACCCAGGTGTAGCCCAGCAGCCTCGCCGATTCGCGGAGATCCAGCGCTTCGGTAGTGACGAGCGCCCGCAACGCCTGGCTGAACTGCACATAGGTCGGTGCGCTGTGGAAGAAAGCCGTCTCGGTCTGCTCCGGGGTGCGTGAGGACCCGGTGGCGCGACCCAGCGCCTTCAGCTCGGCGACATCCCGCGCGTACCGCTTGGTGGTGAGCGCGTCGGCGAGGTCGTCCCGGTAGGGCGCGTCCGGCCGGTAGCGGGTGCCCGGTGTACGTGAAGGGCCGCACGTAGGGCAGCTTCGTGTCCACAGGCGTTGTCGGTGCGATCGGCTCGAAGACCCCCGGACCGGGAGCTTGCTGCACGTAGGGGACGACGTCGTCGAAGTGGTCGCCCGCACGCCAGGCGAGCATCCCGGCCGCGACGGTCGCGCCGACGGCCTTGCCGGCGGTCTTCGCAGCTCCGTCCGGGATCCCCGCCATGAACGCGTCATAGGCGGCCTGCACGTTCGCCGCCTGTCCAGGGACGCGGGCGACGAGCACATCGCGGGCTGCTTGCCCGACCGCTGCGTCGGCCGAGGCGCCCTCCGGGGCGCGCACCGCGGTCGCGAACGGCGCCAACCCGCCCAGGACCGAGGCGACCGCGTCGTACATCGCGCCGTGCACCATCCCGGCGAGCACTGTGCTGCTCGCCGGGGTGCGGAACCCCGGTGCAGCCGGGGGCGGTGGCGGCGTCGGGTTGGCGGAGATCGCCGCCTCTGCGACCGCGCTCCAGTGCACGACCGCGTTGTCGTTCGGCGCCGACGCCGCCGCGGCACCCGCGGTCGATGACGACGCCGAGGCGCCTCCGACGAGGCCGGCGATCACCAGCGTCGCGGCAGCAGCTGTTCGTAGTCTCATGAGCTCATCCCTCTCTGAGCCAGGGCTCGGCCTCGCCGGTCGGCGAGTCGATGGCGATTCGAGCGTGGCTGCGGCCGAGGATGTGCGAAACCTGGAAACCTCAGGTCTTTGCTGGGAATCGACTCGCCAGCTCGGTGCGCGAGCGGATGTCCAGCTTGCGGTAGATGTTGGTGAGGGCGGTCTCCACCGAATGCACCGTCAGGAAGAGGGAGGCTGCGACCTCCCGGTTCGTCTTTCCTTCCGCGACGAGGTGGGCGATCCGTCGCTCGGACTCGGTGAGCTGGGCCCCGACCGGTGCTCGACCACCGATCCGGCTGAGCTCGGCGCGAGCCTGTTCGGCCCAGAGGGGCGCGCCGAGTCGCTCGAAGCGAGCCAACGCGTCGTTGAGGCTCACACGAGCAGCGCCGCGTTGCTTCGCGCGCCGCTGCGTCCGGCCGAGCGCGAGCAGCGTGCGCGCGTGCTGGAACGGGTCCGGACAGCGCGCATGCTCGCCCAACGCCTGCTCGAAGTCCCTGAACGCGCCATCGGTGTCGCCACGGGCGGCCGAGAGCAACCCGCGGCACCGCGCCAGGACCGCGAGGGCCCACGCCCGGTCCAGGTGGCGCGCGCGATGCTCCCAGGTCCGGAGAACCGCCTCGGCCTCCGCGTCCCCGCCAGTTGCGACGAGGGCCTCCAGCAGGTCACCGATCTCCGTGCGTACGCCCGGTTCCCGCCAGCCGCCGGCATCGAAGTAGCGCGCAGCCACTCTGAGGTGGGAGAGCGCGGTCACGGCATCACCTTGCGACAGATCGAGGAACCCCAGCACGTAGTGGTGCATTGCCTGATGCACCGTTTGCCCTGTCGTCTCGGCGGCGGCGATGGCGCCGAGGGAGCGGGCGCGAGCGTCGTCGACGAACCCTCGATGGGCGGCGAGGACCGCGCCGGGATATTCGTCGACCGGCCACAGCCATTCCGGGCTGGCCTGGTGCCGGACCGTCGCCAGCTCGTCCGCATAGTGCGTGGCGAGCTCCCAGTTGCCTGCCCGCCACTCGACGAGCGCAAGGAACCAGTAGCACCCCGTGGAGTCGGGGTCTTCTCGGGCGAGGGCCGATTCCAGTTGAGCCTGCTGGAGCTCTCGCGCGCCGTCCACGTGACCCGACCAGAACTGCTGGTAGATGAGGACCTCCGTCGGAAGCGTCTTGACGGGGAGTGAGCGCTCGAGCTCCAGAGCTTCCTCCATCTCCGCGGTCGCAATTCCGAGCCCGGCCGAGAAATGCATCAAGCCGTAGATCGCCAGCGCACGGCATCGGCTCTTCTGGTCGTCGGTCCCCGTCGAGGACCTCACAGCTCTGCGTGCAAGCTCCAAGCCGGTGTCACGATCCGAGGTGAATCTGGCGAGCTCGGCCAGCTTCAACAGGGCTTCGGTCTGCAGCTCAGGATCGCCGCTGGCCTCGGCCAGTGCCTGCCGGTACAGCTCCTGCGCCTCGTGCGGGCCGGTGGTGGAGTCTCGTATCCCGGCGAGCCGCCAGAGGACGCGACCTCTGCCGCCCCCTGGCGGGGCGTCCGCCAGCGCCTGCTCGAGCAGTGCAGTCGCACGCTCGTAGTCCCCCACTTCACTGAGCCGGTCGGCCAAGACGAGCACCCGGCGCCGGATGGCGATCGGGTCACCGGGCGGAGTCAGCCGCACGGCCAGCTCGGCAAGCTCCGCGGCGGATGCCGTCGCGCCCCGCCTCAGCGCCGAAGCTGCCTCTTGGTCCAAGACGGCGGCGATCGCTTCGTCCGGCTCGCGCGTTGAGAGTGCGAGATGCCGCGCCCGCTGCTCGTCGGTCACGGTGAGCCCTGCGAGACGCAGGTGCACCGCCCGTTGCTCGGCCGGCGTCGACTTCGAACGGATGGCGGAGCCCAGCAGTGGGTGGACGAGGCGCACCCGGGACCCGTCGAACTCGAGCACACCGGCCGCGAGGCAGTCCGCCAGTGCCGCGTCCGCCTCGGCTCCGAGGACCGCCTCGATGTGGGTGACCGTCGGGTCGGCCGCGCTGGCCGCCACGCGCGCCGCCAGAAGCGCGGCGGGCGTCAGTCCATCGAGCCGGAGGGCGACGAGCTCCGCGAGCGTCTCCGACAGCGGGAGCTCGCCGGCCGGGTCGAGCTTGCCGCCGCGACGCTGGAGCGCCCGAGCGAGCTCGAGCGCATAGAAGGGATTTCCACCCGCCACCTCATGAATGCGGACCGCGACCGGACGCGACAACCTCGTCGTCACGCGCTCGTGCAGCAGTCGGCTGGTCGCTCCGAGGCTCAGGCGACCCACCTCGACAGTGACGAGCCCTTGCTCCGGCATGCCGCGCCGGAGCCATTCCGGTGTCCGCCCGCGAACGGCGAACAAGGCAGCAACACACTCGGTGTCGAGCCGGGCAATCGCGAAGCTAACTGCTGCGAGAGTGGCGCTGTCGAGCCACTGGAGATCGTCGACAGCGATGAGCACGGGACCGTCGCGAGCGAGAATCCGGAGCGCACCGAGAAAGGCAGAGGCGACCGCGCGGTCGTCAACGGCGAACTCGGACTCGCGCAAGAGGAGTGCGGTCTCGATGGCTCGGCGCTGCATCGGCGGCAGCTCCGGAAGCACGTCGCCGGCTGCTCCCTCGAGGAGGTCCGTCAGTCCAGCGAAGGCGAACCCGGTCTCGGCCTCGCCCGGACGCGTACGCAGCACCCGATAGCCGCATGCCTCCGCCGCGTCGAGACCCGCCGACCACAGCGAGGTCTTCCCGATCCCCGCTTCGCCGCTGACCAGGACGGCGCGAGGCAGCTCCTCGAGCGCGTGCAGGACGCCCGCCACCGCGCGTAGCTCGTCGTCCCGCCCCACCAGGCCCATGACCATGGACGGACGGTGGCGCACGACGCTCACCCAGGTCAAGCAGGAGAGCGATCGTCTGCGGGTTCCGGAGGACAGGGTCCAACCTGCGCTATGCGCGCGAAGGAGGATGAGTCCATCAGGGAGTCGGCGTCGCCGTGACGATCTGGGTCGGGTCCTGCCAGGTGCGGATCCAGTCGACCTTCATCGTCTGGGGCAGGTGCTTCTTCTCGTCCCGGTCGGGCAGCTTGGCCAGCTCGTAGTCGGAGCTGAGGACGCTGAGGATCGGATACTGGGGGACGGCGGAGACACCCTTGTTGATCCGACCCGTCTCCTGGCCGTCGATGCGGAAGATGTAGCCCGACGGGTTCCACTCGACGGAGAACACGTGGAAGCGCTTGTACCAGTCGTCCTTCTCGTTCGTGAGGTACTGCTCGGGCTTCTTGAGCCAGCCCCCTTCGCCCCCGAGCGCGATCTTCTTGCCGCCGGTGCTCGGGGCGTAGATGAAGCTGGTGAGACCTCCGTTGGGAGTGTCCTTGCCGAACCACTCGATGATGTCGATCTCGGTGCCCTGCACCGCGGCGCTCGTGGAACCACTGGAGTAGGTCGGCTGCATCCACAGCGAGGCGTGCTGGCCCTGGAGCGGCTGGAACTTGATGCGTGCCGCCGTCACGCCGTAGGTGATGGAGTGCGTCGCCTGGGTGCCGATATTGGCGTTCAGCCGGTACTTGAACTTGCCGAAGATCTTGTTGGGGTTGTCGGGCTTCTTCGGCTTGCACAGCGCGTCGCGCTTCTTGTCGACCAGCACGCTCAGCTGGGCAGTTCCTCCCCCGACCTTGACGGCCTTGGGGTCGCCCTTGGAGCACGTACGTTTGGACTTGGGCGCGTAGTCCTGCGCGCGGTGTTGCCACTGGGTGAGGTCGAGCTTGGATCCGCCGAAACCGTCGGTGAAGTCCTGGTTGGTCCCCCACCTGTCGGTGCTGACGGGGGAGCTCGCGGGGCCCGGGCCGTCAACGCGGTAGCTCACGGGGCTCCCGCTGACCGCGGGGGGAACGGCGAAGACGACACGGCCCTTCTTGTCGATCTTGCCCTTGTCCGCGCTCACCCAGCTGGCGCCGGAGAGCCGCTGGAGGGTGACGCAGAAGGGGTGACCGGCAGCAGGTCTCCGTAGTAGGCGGGGTCGAGCTCCTCGCGCAGGATCCGCTGGAAGTTGTCGCAGAACGCGCGGTAGCTGTACTCCCAGATGGGCTCGGAGCCGCTCGGGAAGCCGGCGTCCAGAAGGGCCTGATGCGCCTCCGAAGAGCGGGTGGCTGCGTACTGCGGGTAGTGACGCAGAGCCGTGGGGGAGATGGCTGAGAAGATTGCGCTCGGGCGTGATGAGGACACCGCTCCAGGCGATGCCGCCGTCGTAGAGCTCCGGCCGGTTCTCGAGCTGCCACCGGGTCAGGTAGCCGGCAGCGGAGAAGCCGGCGATGTAGGTGCGGCGCGGCTCCCGGTGGTAGCGCTGAAGGACGACCTTCTTGGCCGCAATGGTGAGCTCGGTGACCGCGAGTGCCACTCGGCGATCACATCGCCGGTCTTCTTGCCTTCCTTGGACGCGTCGTACGTTTGCCCTTGTCGGTGGAGGCATAGGCGTAGCCCTTGGCCAGCACCCAGTCGGAGATGATGACGGCGCTGGCCTACTGCCGGCGGACGCTTGGCAGGCCGTCGACGACCGGGCCCCCGTTCCAGATGCCGGGCAGCCGGATCACGAACTGGGCATCACTTGACCTCCGCTCTCATCACGACGGCCGAGGCCGACCGCCAGCGGGATGACCAGCCAGATCGCTGCCGGTGACGCCGAGGTGTGCCCACTGCTGCGCGGTGACGGTCCCGTCGATCAGGGTGCCTCGGGCGTAGCTTGAAGTCGACCCAGGGCTGCAGGTGCGCGGAACCAGTGCCTGGGAGGCGGCCAGGAGCACGGACAGCGTCGGCAGCAGGAACGAGTAGACGAAGTAGGCCACGAGCGCTCCGGCCGAGCTGCGGATCGAGGACGCCGAGCATGAAGCCGACGAGCAGGCCGAGGACGTTGGCCAGCGATGATCGTGAGCATGTTCGTGACCGTCAGGTCCCAGACGGGGTCGATCCCGGCGATCGCCGTCCCGACGAGGTTGCCGAGGCGCCGATGGCGAAGGCGAGCGGGATGGTGACGACGGCGACACCGACGCACGCGATCGCCTTGGCGGCGATGACCCGGCCGCGGTGCGGGACGAGGGTGAAGGTGGTGAGCCCGCTGCGCTGGCTCCACTCGCTGGTCACCGACAGGATCGCGATGATCGGGAGGACGACGGTCATCGGGATAGCTGATCGCGGTCGACGAACGTGCTGTAGGTCATGCCCGGCGTCGGAGGAGAACGCGATGACTGCGGCGGTGGCGAGCAGCGCCAGGATCGCCGATGCTCGCCATCAGCCAGAACCCGGACCGGGTGTCGAACATCTTGCGCAGCTCGGTGGTGACGATGCGGCTCAGCGGGATGGCGCGGTGGCGTGGTGCCCGGGTCCCGGCCTGGCTGCGACGGCGGGCGTGGTGTCGATGGTGGTCATGCGACTGCTCCTTCGGGCTGGTTGTCTGCTGGTGGTGTCGCGCTGGGTCTCGGCGGTGAGCTCGAGGAACATCTCCTCCAGGCCGGCGCCGTCGGCCGGCCGCAGCTCGATGCAGGGGTACGCCGGCGGCGAAGGCGATCTTCCCGACCTGCGCGGTCGTCGGCGTGGGCGAGCAGCCCGTCCGTCGCCGACGGGCGTGGAGGTGACGCCCGCGCTCGAGCAGGGCCCGGGCGACGACGTCGCGGTCGGGGGTGCGGACGCATCGACCCCGCGGACCGGAGCAGGTCGCTCTTGGCTCCCTGGGCCACGATGCGGCCGTTGCCGATCACCACGAGGTCGTCGGCGATCGACCTCGATCTCGTGGAGCAGGTGGGAGGAGAGCAGCACGGTGCCGCCGCGGTCGGCGTAGTCGCGCAGCAGTCCGCGCATCCAGCGATGCCGGCCGGGTCGAGGCCGTTGGCCGGCTCGTCGAGGATCAGCACCTCCGGCTCGCCGATCAGCGCGGTCGCGATGCCGAGCCGCTGCCGCATCCCGAGCGAGTAGTCGCGGACCCGCCGGGACGCCTCCGCCGGGGTCAGGCTGACCAGGTCGAGCATCTCCTCGACCCGGCCCCGCGGGAGACCCATGAACCGCTGGGCGATGGTCAGGATCTCCCGGCCGGTGCGACCGGCGTGCTGGGCGGAGGCATCGAGGAGGACCCCGACCTCGAGCCCCGGGTTGGGCAGGTCGACGTACCTGCGCCCGGCGACGGTGGCGGTCCCCGACGTGGCCTGGGTGAGCCCGACGAGGATCCGCATGGTGGTGGACTTGCCGGCGCCGTTCGGGCCGAGGAACCCGGTCACGCGGCCGGGCTGGGCGGTGAAGCTGACGTCGTCGACGGCGGTGAAGGCGCCGTAGGTCCTGGTGACGGACTCGACGGTGATCATGCGCTGTGTCCTTCATGATGGGTTGACGTGATGCGTGGAGCGCCGGATGAGGCCGAGCAGATGACGGTCAGGTCGCCGGACGGCCCGTGGCGCAGCCCAGGGGGCCGATCCGGCTCGAGCTGGTCGAAGAGCCAGACCGCGAGCCACGCCGACAGCCACGGCAAGTGCGACCAGTCCGAGGTCCAGCACCGCTTCGGGCACGAAGGCGCGCAGCGAGACGGGTACAGCACCGATCGGCGTACAGGACGAGGGGCGCCGTGGGGACCTGGCGCGTTCGGAGCATGGCCACGACGAAGGTGATGCTGGCGACGAGGAACAGGATGGATACCGCGGTCAGTGCGATCCCCAGCGAACCACTCGCGAAGCGCGTCGACGGTGTGATCGGGAAGCTCACTGAACACGAGGTTGATCACGAACTCCACGCCGACCAGCGCCGCCAGCGCGAACGCGTTGAGCAGGAAGGCGACGAGGCCGAAGGTGCCGGCGCGGCGCCCGACTGCGAAGTAGAGCGCCGGTGACGAGCGCCAGGGCCAGGATCTGTGCGAGCGGGGCCACGAGCTGCGTGAAGGCAGAGGTCGGGATGACCTCCGCGCGCTTTGCTGCATTGATGAACAGGACGACGGCACTTCCGACGCCGGCGGCCGCGGCGACGCGATAGAGCGTCGCGGGTACAGGAAAAGACATGGCTTCCTCCAAGAGGATTCGATTGCTGGCTCCGGGGCCAAGTGGCCGGGAGAATTGGGATGTCGAGCACAGGGCTCGGGTGATTGGTGATGCTCTAGGCAGCGCTGGTTGTCACTGGCTGCCTCCCTCGACGGGCATGACCGAGATCAGCGGCAGCCCCACATCGCGGACCTTCTGGAGTAGGCCGAAGAGCGCGGCCTGGTCGAGGGCACGGCCACGGATGAGGGTGGTGCCGTCGGGTTCGTGGGTCAGAATCGGCCCGTCGAACCAGGCGGCCCATTGGGCGTCGAGGTGCCCACTGAGCCGGATCTCGTACGTTTCGGCCTCGGGTCGCTCGCCTGCCGATGCATGCGTCTCGCTGTTCACGTTCTTCTGCTCCTAGCTTGTCGGCGCCCCCATCGACCTGAGATGGGAACTGTGGATGCCCGAAAGCTAGGAGCGGATGTGGGGAGCGGGCATCAGCACATGTGTGGGTTCATGTGATGACTTTCAGATGGTGATGCGGTCCGGCGACGGGAAGCATTGGGCCGTTGGCGCCACCAGTGGGGGCCGAATAGTCCGACCCCGGATCGGCCTAGGGGCCGTGGACGCCAGGGCGCCGGTGTCCGACTCGGGTTCGCGGCAACAGGTCGAGGTCGTCCGCGCGGCGTACTGCTGCCCGGCGGCTGTTCACACCGAATTTCGTGAAGATGCTGTTCGTGTGCGTTCGCACGGTGCTGAGAGAGACCACGAGCTCGCGCGCGATTTGAGGGCCGCTCAGGTCGGTGCCGAGTAGCCGGAGCACGTCGCGTTCGCGGTCGCTGAGTGGGTCGACGAGCCCCTGAGCCGTCGTCGCCCTGTCCTCGTTCGTGTCCAGGGCCGTGAGTAGTCGCCGGACGAAGGAGGGCGCGATCCCGCGGCCGCGGCCGTCGCCAGCAGCACCGCGATCGGCGGTCCCTCGCCGATGAACGTCTGGACGTAGCCCTCGGGCTCGGCAAGGTTCAGGGCGCGTTCCAGTGGCACCAGGGCAGCTGGGACGACGCCTCGCAGCTGTGCGGCGAGCGCCTGGAGGACCAGGATCTCGATCACGCCTCCGGTCCTGCCTCCTTCTTCCGCTGCCCGGAGCAGACGCTCGAGATGCGCAGTCGCTTGGTGGAAGGTGCCCTCCGCGTTGTCGCTCCTGAACTGGGCCAGCAGCACGCGCGCCAAAGTGATGTGCTCGAACTCCCGCAGGTAGCTCACATCGTCCTGGTCGGAGACGCCATGTTGTCGGGCCCAGCGGAGGGCGTAGTCCAGCCTTCCCTGCTCGACCCACACCCGCGCCTTCAACGCCGGGATCGGCCGGACGTTGGGGGAATAGTCCGGCGCCACATAGGAAGAGAAGCCACCCACGTACAGCCGCTCCGCCTCATCAAGCAGGTCGAGGGAGCCACCGAGGTCACCTTCCGCTTGTCGGATTCGAGCGCTCGCGATCCGCCAGCGATACCGGTTCTGCGGCAGCCCGGTGTGCTCGCCCGACTCCTGGCTTTGCATCAGGTGCCGGCCAGCGGCCTCCAGATCCCCATGCTCACGGAGGAGGTCGCTCATCCCCACGTACATGTCGGCCCTTTCCCGCGACCTCGCGCCACCGTGCTTGGCGGCCACCCGGACGGCCTCCTCGTACGTCGACAGGGCGTCCCGCGCCTGCCCTGGGCGATCTGGACGTCGGCGAGCATGACCGCCCCGCCGAGCGAACCGGTGGCATGCCCGCGCACGTTGCAAGCTCGCCATGCCGGCGGCGTAGGACCGGTGCGCTCCGTCGAGGTCGCCGCTAGCCCAGGCCGCCAGTCCCAAGAACCCTGCGGCCGATCCCCGCCCGAGGTGGTCGTCCTCGGCAGTCAGCTCGAGGGCCCGCTGCGCATGAGTCACCGTGGCGGCGACATCGCCAGCAGCCTGGGCCTGGGCCGCCCGATAGACCGCGATCGCGGGACCCAGACGACGAAAACCAGCCTCGTCCACCACGACCATCCCACCTGCCATGTCTCCCAAGCCCACTCGGCTGTTCGCGGTCACCTCGAGCCACCGCTCGGCATCCTGCAGCAGTGGCTCGACACCCTCGAGCTCGCCGCTCGCCAAGAGCGCGCCGGCATAGCTGACGCTGAGTACCGGCCGGGCGCGGACCAGCTCGTCGGGCAGCGACTCGAGCCAACGACAGAACGCGGCCTCCCGCCGATCCCTGCGCACCATGGGTATCGCCAGCTCCAGCAGCTCCGCCGCTCGCCCGAAGTCACCGGCGGCCAGCACGTGGTCGATCGCAGCAGCCTGTTCGCCGTGCCGCCAGTGCCACGCGCTCCCCCGTCGGTGCAGGTCGGACACCCGCGGGCTGCTCGGCCGATCAACGCGCGCCTGCAGGACGTCCGCGAAGAGATGGTGGTAGCGATACCACTCGCCGGCGGTCGTCAAGCGGGACCACGAACAGGTTCGCCCGGTCCAGCGCCTCGAGCATGCTCGCTGCCGCCATCCAGGCCGATGACGGCATCACACAGCGAGCCATTCAGCTGGGCGCAGGATCGAGGTCTGCAGCAGGAAGGCCCGGACCTGGCTCCGACTGACCCTCGCAGGACCTCCTCGACCAAGTAGTCCACGATGTAGCGGTCGTCCCCAGTGAATCCAGCAATGAAGCCGGCCACGTCGGCTCGACCCTGCATCGACAGCGCGGCCAGCTGAAGCGCGGCGATCCACCCCTCGGTCCGCTCCTCCAGCGCGGCCACATCGCTCGCCGCGAGCTCCATCCTCATCGTGCCCGTTGAGATACGCCGCGGCCTCGTCCTGGGTGAAGCGCAGGTCGCCGGCCCGCACCTCGACAAGCTCGCCTCGTGCCCGCAGGCGAGCCAGCGGCAGCGGCGGGATCGGAGCGGCCGGCGATGACCAGATGCAACCGCTCAGGCACGTGGTCGAGCAGGAAAGCCATCGCGTCCTGCACCTCCCGCGAGTCGATCACGTGGTAGTCGTCGAGTATCAGGACGACGTCGTTCTCGAGGGTGGTGAGGTCGTTGAGCAGCGTGGTCAGCACCTCACGGATGGGAGGCGGAAGCGGAGCCTCCAAGAGCGCGACAGCGCTCGCCCCTACCCCAGGTGTCACCCTCCGCAACGCCGCGATCAGGTACGTCCAGAACGACGCAGGATCGTTGTCGCCCCGGTCCAACGACAGCCACGCCACGGAGTGCGTATCGGTGCGCACCGTGGTCCGGGCTTCCAGCCACGCCGCGAGCAGGCTTGTCTTCCCGAATCCGGCAGGTGCGGACACGATGATCAACTTCGATGCCGCCCCCCGGTCCAGTCGCTCACTCAGGCGCGGACGCGGCACCGCTCCAGGTCGCGACCTGGGGACATAGAACTTCGTCTCGAGCAGCGGGGTGGGCACAAGCCCTCCAATGGCGAGTGCTCAGGTCCAGGATCCACCTGTCCCGGGTCCCACTCGTTCCTCGGCCAGCCTGCCACAGATCTGGGTTCATCGACCCCGGGCACCGTCGGGGATCGCGGCGGCGGCCTGTCGCCCGCCGTCGTCCAGCCTCTCGAGGATGGAGGCGTCCGACATGCTTGCCTGGTCCACGCCGACCAAGTAAGTCAGCGCCAGCCCGACGACAAGCAGCGCGACCGAAGCCGCGCCCGCCCATCCCGCGCGCTGAAGAGCTCGTGACCCGTCCATGGCGCCTCCCACGGTGATTGCAGTGGCACTTCGCGAGGGCTGACCGTTCTCTCATTTCCTGGCGAGGCCACCCTTCCAGGTAGACGCCCTTGGTCAACACTCGACGAGCCTGGCTGAGCGCACCCACGCCTCAGCGGATGTCCCCAGATCAGCCGTTTGGCGTAGTAGTCATGCGTCTCCGAGCCCATGCCCGACGCTAGCGCGAACGTTAGGTTCGTGGTCCAACCAGCCCGGAGCCACGAGCGCCGTGACCCAAGGGCAGCCACGCGTTGGGAACCGCACATGTCCAAGGGCGAGAGCCTCCAGCGCGAGCGAGTCAAGTTGTCCGCTACCAGAGCAAGCCTTCGCGCCGTCACTGTCGCGATGACGCTCGCCGCGGCTGCCACCGTTGCGGTGGGGGCGCCGACGAGCCCGGCTGGAGCAGAGGGTGGGTCGACGGACAGCCGGTTGTCGGAGGCCTCGATCGTGCGACCGGGTGCGGCGGCGAGGGCGCCCACGGCATCGACCGCGACCCTCGTGCGCAAGACGCTTCTCTCGGAGTTGAGCCCCTCATCGCCTGACTCGTCGGGCATCGCCTACAGGAGCGACCTCGACCGACTCCTCATCGCGGACTCCGAGGTCAACGAGACGCCGATCTTCGAGGGAGTCAACCTCTGGCAGGTCTCGAGGCAGGGCACACAGCAGTACGACACCGGCACCACCCTGGAGTTCTCGAAGGAACCCACCGGCATCGCCTACGACGGTATGGGTGAGCGGGTGTTCATCAGCGACGACGACGCGGGGCGCGTCTTCGAGGTCACCGCCGGGTCCGACGACCGATTCGGCACCGCCGACGACGTCGTGACGTCCATCTCCGTGCGTGCGTTCGGCAACGACGATGCCGAGGACGTCGCCTACGACTCCACCAGCGGTGACCTGTTCGTAGCGGAGGGAGTCTCGCAAGAGGTATGGCGAGTCTCCGCGGGGCCCAATGGTCGCTTCGACGGTGTTCCTCCGACCGGTGACGACACCGTGAGCCACTTCGACGTCGGCGTCTACGGCAGCATCGACGTGCAAGGCATCACCTACAGCCCTGTCCGCCACTCGCTCTTCCTGGCCGACCGCGCGTCCAACCAGGTGGTCGAGGTCTCCAAGGCAGGATCGCTGATCCAGACGATCGACGTCACAGCCATCGACATGCACCGGCCCGCCGGGATCACGCTGGCCCCGGCCTCGGACGACACTGCGGGCACCAGCATCTACATCGTTGCGCGCGGCCGGGACAACAACACGTATCCGAACGAGAACGACGGAACGATGTACGAGCTCTCAGCACCCGATCTGGGACCCATCGCCCCGCTGCCGAACCAGGCCCCGTCTGTCAGCGCAGGCCCGGACCGCGCCGTGACGTTGCCGACGTCGGCCATTCTCAAGGGGACGGTCACCGACGACGGCCGACCCGACCCACCCGGCTCTGTGACCATCACCTGGAGCAAGGTCAGTGGCCCTGGCGCGGTGACGTTCGTCCACCCCCATCTCGCCGACAGCACCGCAGGCTTCAGCGCTGCCGGCACCTACGTCCTGCGCCTGAGCGCCTCAGACTCTGCACTAACCGTCAGCGACACCATGGAGGTCGTCGTCAGCGGCAAGAGTCCGGCGAAGCTCACCTGCCAAGGTTCCTCTGCCCTGGTTCAGATAGGTCCCAGCACCAACGATCACCTGCTCGGCACCAACGCGATCGACCTCATCATGGGCAAGAAGGGCGACGATGTCGTCCTCGGCCGAGGCGACGCCGACTGCTTGGTGGGTGGTGCCGGGAGAGACAAGTTGCGCGGCCAAGGGGGCAAGGACGTCGTGCGGGGAAACGGGGGGCGCGACGTTCTCTTCGGCGCGGCAGAAGCCGATCGGCTCAATCCCGGCACTGGCAAGGACAAGGTCGTTGGCGGGGGCGGGAACGACCGGATCGTTTCGGTCGACGGGTCGCGCGATGTCGTCCGCTGCGGTCGCGGCGATGACCGCGCCATCGTGGACTCTCATGACCAGGTCGCCAAGAGCTGCGAGCGGGTCGTCTTGAGTTGACCCAGGGACACAGCGCTCTGGCCCTTCCTTGTCAGTGGCGCCGCCTACGGTGGCCTTGTCGGCAACGTCACCGACGCCGTACGACTTGCGGCCGCCCACGCCGCCGACACACCCGACCCGCACCCGGTGCTCGCGCAGGGTGACCTGGACTCGATGCGCACCATCACCGCGAGAGGGAAGAGGTTCGACCATGGCATCGGCTGGTTCCGCAAGCCGACAGATGCCGAACGCACACCCGCGTTCGTCGAGCACTACGGCACGGGAGGCGGCTACTGGAACGCGATGCGCATCTATCCCCAGCAGCGGCTCGCCATGGTCGCGATGACAAACACGACCTCGGCGTGGGACTTCGATCGGCTCTTCACCCGACTCGAGGAGCAGTCGTGGACGTGATGGCCTTCGATGTCGAACGGGCCCGCCGCGACACGCCGGGGACCGCACACGTGACTCACCTCAACAATGCCGGTGCCGCTCTGCCCCCCACCCAGGTGACCGACGCCGTGGTCAACCATCTACGGCGGGAAGCCGAGATCGGCGGCTACGAGGCGGCGGCAGAAGCGCACGACCAGGTGGAACACACCTATGACGCCATCGCCCGGCTCATCGGCTGCCAGGCAAACGAGATCGCGATCATGGAGAACGCGACGCGGGCCTGGGACATGGCCTTCTACGGGCTCACGTTCGCTCCCGGCGACCGGATCCTGACCGCCCACGCGGAGTACTCCAGCAACGTCATCGCCTTCCTCCAGGTCGCAACGCGTACCGGCGCCGTCGTCGAGGTCGTCGACAACGACGACTCCGGACAGCTGTCTGTGAGCGACCTTCGCCGCAGGCTCACCGACGACGCCGGTCGGGTGAAACTCGTCGCGGTCACGCACGTGCCGACCCAGGGCGGCCTGGTCAACCCCGCCGAGGAGATCGGCGTGGCAGCCCGGGAAGCAGGAGTTCCCTACCTCCTGGACGCCTGCCAATCGGTCGGGCAGTTCCCCGTTGACGTCGATCAGATCGGTTGCGACTACCTCTCCGCGCCCGGACGCAAGTACCTGCGCGGGCCAAGGGGTACCGGCTTCCTCTACGTGCGCAGCAGCATGGGTGACCTGCTGGAGCCGCCGTTCCTGGACCTGCACGCAGCAACCTGGACCGCCTCCGACCGCTATCAGATCCGGGCCGACGCCCGGCGCTTCGAGAGCTGGGAAGCCAACTACGCCGCCAAGATCGGCCTCGGAGTCGCCGTTGACTACGCCCTGTCGTGGGGCCTGGACGCCATCAACGAACGCGTCACCACCTTGGCCGACCACCTCAGGGAGCTCCTCGCCGAAGTGAACGGAGTGAGCGTCCACGACCAGGGCAGGCGACGCTGCGGCATCGTGACCTTCACCATCGACGGCGTCCCCGCGCAAGAAGTCCAACAGCGACTCGCCCGACACCGCGTCAACGTCAGCGTCTCGCTCGTCGAGTACGCCCGACTCGATCTACCCGACCGCGGACTGCCGGACCTCGTCCGGGCCTCCGTCCACTACTACAACACCGAGGACGAACTGCAACGACTCATCGACGCCCTCCCGCCCCCGCGATAGCGAAGGAGTCAGGCGTGCCCCGTATGACGGCCTCCGGATGCCCTAGGTTCGGACGAGTGCACATCCTGGGAATCTGTTTCGCGGGAACGTCGACACGACAACGCCGGCTCATGAGCGAGTTCGTCGGCGAAGTCCTGGGCCTTCCTTCACGCAAGGTCGAGGGGGTCGAAGCGGATCTGTTCGAGCTTCCGGACGGTAGTTCGTTTGCGGTCGCGTCCCCCGGCGGGATGGGCGACAGCGCCCGGTCCCTGGGCTTTCTCGTCGCCAGCTTGGATGAAGCTGTCGCTGAGCTCAACGCAGCAGGTGTCGCCACAGACCCGCCAGCCACGAACGAGGTGGACCGCTACGTGCACTTCACCGCGCCGGACGGGCACTTGTACGAGCTGGTGGAGAGGCTGTAGCCCGCCACCGCGACGGCGACCGCCGCGACCGAACCGGACGGTCGCTCCCCGATCCAGCGGCAACGCTTTCTGTGGCAGGTTGTCGTATCGGCGGGATGCCGTTCGTGGTGGGAGTAGCAGGCGGTCATCGGGACCGCCCAGAACTGAGGAGCACTGAGATGACGCACTACTTGTTGGCCGTGCACGGCCCCGCCGAGATGGAGGAGTACGGCAGCTACGGGTCCAAGGAGGAGATGGAAGAGGCGTTCGCCGCGACCGGCGCCTTCAACGACAAGCTCCGCGCCGATGGCTACTGGGTCTTCGCCGGCGGGCTTCAGTCAGCATCCACCGCGACCGTCGTCGACGGCCAAGGCGAGACGCCGGTCGTCACCGACGGCCCCTACCTCGAGACCAAGGAGGTCATCGGAGGATTCTGGGTCATCGACGCGCCCGACCTCGACGTGGCGCTCAAGCTCGCGGCCGAGGGATCCAAGGCGTGCCGGGGCAAGGTCGAGGTCCGTCCGTTCGACGGCCTCGCCTGAGCCGGCCCGCTCGACGGCTCATCGCCTCAGCGCGGAAGGGCCGTCGAGCGGGTTCAAGCGATGAGCAGCCGAGCGCCGAGCTCTGCTGCGTCGAGATCGACGAGCTCACGGTTGCGTTCGGTCCACCGACCTGAGGCGAGGTCATTGCGGAGGCTGTGCACTGCGTGCTGCTCGGCGTCCGGCCCGACAGCGTCCCAGACCGAGATTCCGCGACGGACACTCTCGTCCAGGTATGCCTCGGGCCGGCGCCAGTAGGCCTCGAAGAAGCCATCGGCGCAGTCCCAGGGGATGGGCACCGGTTCCATCCGGGCTCCGATCGCGCCGGCCAGCTCGGGCAGCGATGCCAAGACCTTGCAGCCTCGCAAGGCAGCGAACTCAGGCAGGTAGTCACGAGTCAGCCAGAAGTGGTTGGGGTCGCTGGTGTCGAACAAGAACACCACCACCCTGCGAGCGACGCGCCGCATCTCGCGCAGCCCGGCGATCGGGTCCTGCCAGTGATGGACGGTGCACACCGCCATCGCGGCGTCGAAGGACTGGTCATCGAACGGCAGGTTCTCGGCAGATCCGGCCAGGCACGGCGCCGCGTCGGGGAGGCGCTGCGAACGCATCAGCGCAGACGGTTCCACCGCGAGGACGTGGCGGTCGGGCGGCTCGTAGGACCCGGTGCCGGCCCCGACGTTGAGTACGGTCCGCGCATCGCCGAGTGCCGCCCAGATCTGCGCGGCGATCCGCGGTTCGGTGCGCCGAGTCACTGTGTAGGTGGCTCCGATGGTGTCGTACAACTGCGCGCTGGACATCGACGGGCCTTTCGGGTCTGGCGGAAAGGTTTCCGAGCCTACGTCCAGGTGCTGCCTGGGCCTGTGAGAGCACGATCACGCCAAGTGGCACCCGCATCCCGAGGTGAACGGCGTCGAACTTCGCTGATCACCCGACGACGAAGCTCCGAGGCCATCCGAGACCTCAGGAGCGAGGCCCCCTGGCCCGAAGCGCTACCGTCGGCTCGAATCCGTCCGATCGAGCGCATCAAGGAGGCTCTGCATGACCGACGGTGAAAGCCCGGATCCGCGCTACAGCCTGGCCAACGAGCGCACCTTCCTGGCGTGGGTGCGGACGTCTCTTGCCTTCGTCGCGTTCGGCGTCGCGATCCCTGCGGTGATGCGCGACGTCTGGTCGCTGACGGCGATCAAAGTCTGGGCCGCTGCCCTGCTGATCGCCGCGGCCGCGCTGACCGCGGGGGCCACGATCAGATGGCGCCGGGTCGAGCAGGCGGTGCGTCGAGGGGACCCGGTGCCGGCGTCGTACCTCGCCCCTGCTCTGCTCGCCGTCGTGCTCCTCGCCATCGGCGTCGCCGTGGTCGCGGTGCTGCAGCTCCCTTGACGGCCGCCACGGCTACTGCCAGGCCAGCGACGCTGGCCGGCGGCTAGCCGCGAAGGCGCCCGAGGCGCAGGTCACCAACAGCCCCGCCGCCAGCCACAGCGGTGCAGAGATGGCGACCCACTGCAGCAGGACGCCGCCGGCCAGCGCACCGGCGAGCATCGCCAGCACCGAGATCAGTCGCCGGGCGCGTACGGATGGGGCGGTGGTGTCGGCGACCAGGCCGGTGACGGTCAGGGTGAGCACCGTGGTGGTCAGGTCGGGCACGGCCAGGCGGCGTACGACGGCGTTCTGGCCGCCCATGGCCGATGCGAGCAACACGATCAACGACAACCGGGCCGCCGACGCGTGCGTCCCGGCGACGCTGGCGATGACGGCAGCGACCAGAACGCCGCCCGCCTGAACCGCGGTGGCGGCCGCGAGGAGGTGCCCTCGGCCGACCTCTCGCCCTGCGCCCCACCGGCCGCCGACCGTCGCGCCGAGAGCGAACGCCAGCACCGCCAGCAGGCTCGCCGCGATCGAGATGCCGCCGGCACCGGCCAGCGCGAAGCCGAGGAACACCACGTTGCCCGTCATGTTGGCCACGAAGACGTGCCCCAGCGTCAGGTAGCTGAACGCGTCGACCAGGCCCGTCACGACCGTCAGGCAGACCAGGAGTGCCGGTAGCGGTCCGTGCGCGCGCTCAGCGGCCATCGCGGATTGCTGAGACATGGGTCAGGACTGGTCGAGCCGGCGGATCTGCTCGGTTGAGAGGTGCAGGTCGACCGCGGCGGCGGAGGCGCGGATGGTCTCGGGCCTGCTTGATCCCGGGATGGGGATGACCACCGGTGACGTGGCCAGCATCCAGGCCAGCGTCACCTGCTGCGGGCTGGCGTCGACCTCGCTGGCGACCTGGGCGAAGGGCTGGAAGGCCGCACCGAGGTCGGCGGCGTTCTTGATGCCGCCGAGCGGGCTCCAGGGCAAGAAGGCGATGCCGAGCTCGCCGCAGAGCCGGAGCTCGGGCTCACTGGACCGGAAGGCCGGGGAGTACTGGTTCTGCACCGAGGCCAGCCGGCCGCCCAAGAACTCCTGAGCGATGTAGATCTGGGCGACGTTCGCGTTGGAGATGCCGGCCATCTGGATCTTGCCTTCATCGAGCAAGTCGCCGATCGCCCCGATCGAGTCCTCGTAGGGCACCGTCGGGTCGGGCCGGTGGAACTGGTAGAGCCCGATGGCATCGACCCCGAGGCGGCGCAGAGACGCCTCGACGGCCCGCCGCAGATGGTCCGGGGAGCCGTCGAGGGTCCAGCGGCCGTCACCCGGACGCACATGACCCCCCTTGGTGGCGACCAGCACCTGGGAGGTGTCGGCGCCGTACGACGCGAGGGCGCGGGCGATGAGGGACTCGTTGTGGCCGACCTCGTCCGCGCCGATGTGGTAGGCGTCGGCGGTGTCGATGAGGGTGATGCCGGCGTCGAGCGCGGCGTGGATGGCGGCGATGGAGCGGGACTCCTCGGGCCGCCCTTCGATCGACATCGGCATGCCGCCGAGGCCGATGGCGCTGACCTTGGTGTCGGCGATCTGGCGCTGTTGCATGGTGACTCCTTCGGGATGGTTTTGTTGTCTAGCTGTCAACTGGGGTGGCAATCGCGGCGACGACGTGGTCGATCACCTGTTGGGCGAACCGCTCGGTGAGCGGGGCGTGACCGTGCAGCAGGCGGTGATAGATCGGGCCGTACAACAGGTCGAGGGTGAGCTCGAGGTCAGTGTCGGCGGCGATCTCACCGCGGTCGCGGGCGCGGACGAGGAGCTCGCGAGTCGCCTCACGGCGGGGCTGGACGAAGTGCTCTCGGTAGAGCTGGGCGAAGTCGGCGTTCTGCTGCGCTTCGGCGACCAGACCGGCCACGACGCGGGCATACGGCTTGCGGTTCAGCTGTCGGATCCAGGGGCGGAACCGAGCCAACAGGTCACCACGCAAGGTGCCGGTTTGGCGTTGACCGGCCGACGGCGTGGTCGCCCACTCCGTGGCAAGAGCGTCGAGCGCGAGCCGTTCCTTGGAGGGCCACCATCGATAGATGGTGGCCTTGCTGACGCCTGCGCGCCGCGCGACGTCTTCCATGCTCATCGCGTGCAGGCCCCGGGCAAGCTGGAGGTCCATCGCGGCCGCGAGGATCGCCTGGCGTGCCTTCTCGCTGCGCGGCCGGCCGGGTGAGCGCGGGCCGCTTTCTGCCATCTCCATTTTAGAAACGATACGCCCCGTTTCGTTTCTGCACAAGCGATCGAACTCGAGGATCCGTCGACGGCCCTATCCGCTGTTGGCGTCGAGGAGGTCGGTGGGCCGAAGCCGAAACACCTGGAGCCGCAGGTCGTAGTACTTGTCCGTCTCGCCGACCCACTGCATGCCCAACCGCCGCGCGAGCTTCTCCGCACGCTCGTTTGCCGGCCGCATGACCGCGAACAGCTCGTGTGCCGAGTCCTCGAACGCCCTGGCCGCCACGGCCCGGGCAGCCTCGGTCGCGTAGCCGTGGCCCCACGCGTCGGGAGAGAACTGCCAGGCCAGCTCGAGGTCCTCCTGGAACGGGGGCATCCGTCGCAACGTGATCGACCCCACCAGGGCGTCGTCCTCGCGACGCCTGGCCGCCCAGTGGCCCAGTGGAGGGTCAGCCTCGGCGTCCTCCTCGATCCATCTTTCGAGGGTGGCCCGCATCCCGGCCTCGTCGTGGATCGGCTCCAGAGCGGGAGTGAGCCAGCGGGTGACGCGCTCACTGCCGAAGATGGACAGCGCCGAGGCCGCGTCGTCACCGGACCAAGGTCCAAGGGCGAGCCGCTCGGTGTTCAATCGACCTTGCTCAGACGCCATCCGAGGCTCCTCGTCGGTTCATCAGCCTGTACCCGAGAAGAACAACGAAGATTCGGCTTTGCTTCCGGTCCCTCGATGCCGGTTGCCGTCGTCGTACCCACTGACCCCCGGCGTGGGTGTAGATCTTGAGGATGCTCGAGAGCGAACACAAGTACGACGCGGACGTCGACCTCGTGCTGCCCGACCTGACCGGCATCAAGGGAGTGGCCCACGTCAGCGAGCCACGCGGGCAGCAGCTCGAGGCGACGTACTTCGACACGCCGGACCATCGCCTGGCGGCCGTCGGCGTCAGTGTCCGCCGGCGGACCGGGGGTGACGACGCCGGCTGGCACTTGAAGCTGCCGGCCGCCGAGGATCCCGATTCCCGGCACGAGCTGCGGATCGCGCTGAGTCGAGCCATCCATATGGTGCCCAAGCGGTTCCGGACGACCCTGGCCGGCCTGGTCGGTGATCAGCAGCTCTCCCCCGTCGCCACGGTGACCACCCGACGGATCGTGCGTCGGCTCGTCGATGAGGACGGACGAGTGCTCGTCGAGGTCGCCGACGACCACGTCGAGGCCGTGCGGGTACCGATCGGGCACGACGGCGGTGAACCGCGGGACACTCCCCCGCCCATTTCCTGGCGCGGGCTGGAGGTCGAGATCGTCGAGGGCGAGCGCAAGCTGCTGGACCGGGTCGGCAAGCGACTTATCAAGGCCGGTGCCCGACGTTCGGCTGGTTTGTCGAAGATGGCCCAGGCGATGGGCGAGGAGGGGCGCTGTCCGGAGGCCCCGACAGATGCCAAGGACTCCGTGCAGCAGTTGGTCCAGCATCGGTTGGCCATCCTGGTCAAAGAGCTGCGCGCGCGCGATCCGCTCGTTCGCGAAGGACTACCAGAAGGCGTGCACAGCATGCGGGTGGCCATCCGGCGGCTGCGCTCGTTGCTGGCCACCGGCCGACCCTTCATGGCCAGGTCCGTGACCGACCCGCTGCGCGACGAACTGGCGTGGCTCGCGGATGCGCTCGGCGAGGTCCGCGATGCCGAGGTCAGGCGCTCCCGGCTCGACAAGTCCATCGATGCCCTGGTCGAGGACCGTCCGGAGGTGGACTGGGAGCCCGGCCGCGTCCGTTCGGCCCTGTGGTCGCCGCTGGTCGCGGAGCACGACCGCGCACTGGTCGTCCTCGACGAGGTGCTGACGAGCGAGCGGTACGCCCTGCTGCTCGACCGGCTGCGCGGGCTCGTCGCCGAGCCGCCCTGGACGGACAAGGCGTCCAAGTCCATTGGCGGTGCCTACCGACGCAGGACGAGTCGCGAGCTGGACCGCGTCCACCAGCGCATGGAGGTGGCGCTCGACCCTGCACACACGCCCGACGAGCGAGGCGACGCCCTGCACGAGGCTCGCAAGGCGGTCAAGCGGGCGCGGTACGCCGTCGAGCCCCTCGGCCCGGTCTACGGCGATGCGGCGGTGACTCTCGCGAAACGGCTGAAGAAGCTGCAGTCCGCGCTGGGACATCATCAAGACACGGTCGTCACCCGCGACTATCTCCACGCGCTCTCCCATGAGACCCGACCGCCCCTCGACCCGGCAGCCGTGCTGACGGCAGGGGCCTTGATCGAGCGGGAGAGCCGCGCGGCCGAGAAGTACGACGCCCGCGCCGCGACCGCCTGGCGGAAGCTCGCCGAGGGTCCACGACTCGACTGACCACCTGGTGATCGGTTGGCGAACCGGAAGAGGCTAGGCCCGATCGAGGTGGGCCGGGGGCCCTTGCGCGACGGCGCCCTGGGAGCAACCATCGAGACGTCCCCTTCCCCGATCAGAACGGCGTCCGCATGGCAGGCAAGATCGAGATCCTCAAGGACAAGCACGGTTACTACCAGTTCCAGGTGCGAGCCAAGGATGGCGAGATCGTCGCCATCGGCCAGACGTATCCGACCAAGGCCCGTGCCGAGCAGGGCGTACTCGACACCGTGAAGGCGGTCTCGAAGGCCAAGGTCTACGACCTCACCGACACCGAGGGCCGCTAGCACCGAGAGTCACCCGCAGCCGGCCGGCGCCACAAGTTGGCCCACCAGTGGTTCGGCAACTCGGTCACCCTCGCGCGCTGGCAGGACATCTGGCTGCACGAAGGCTTCGCCTGCTACAGCGAGTGGCTGTGGTCGGAGGAGTCCGGCCAGGAGCCCGCCGCTCACCACGCTGAGGTGCACTGGAAGCGCCTCGCCGAGCTGGACCAGGAGCTCGTGCTCGCCGACCCCGGACCCGACCTGATGTTCGACGACCGTGTCTACAAGCGCGGCGCTCTCGCCTTGCATGCCCTGCGCACCGCCGTCGCAGACGACGTCTTCTTCACTCTGTTGCGGAGCTGGGTCGCGGAGCACAGCGGTGCGACCGTCACGACCGAGGACTTCCTCGACGCGGCCACCCGGCACACGGGCGTCGACGTCAAGGCGCTACTGGGTCCGTGGCTCTTCGAGCAGCCGCTCCCGCCGCTGCCCGCCGGCTGAGCGCCGCAGGCTCCACGCCGAGCAGTGAGACGCCGGCGAGGACGTGCCACGCTCGGCCTCATGTCCATCATTCGCCAACCCGACCCCGACGCCGTCCACCACCCGGTGGTGGCACAGACCTTGGCCAAGCAGGCCGAGGAGCTGCAGCTGCGGATAGCCGACCTGATCACTCGGTTCGCTGGATCGATGCGCTTCGTCTACCTCCACGTCGTGGCGTTCGCCATCTGGATGCTGGTGCTCGAGCAGAAGCCGTGGCCGACGCTCACGCTGGTCGTCTCGCTCGAAGCGATCTTCTTGTCGACCTTCGTGATGATCGGCCAGAACCGCCAGGCCGCGTTCCAGCAGCAGAAGGCGGATCACGACTTCGTCGCCCAAGAGCAGGAGCTACACGTCAACACCGACCTCACGCGAAAGGTCGAACAGCTGACCCGGGAGATCCATGGAGCGGTGCTCGGCACGCCTCCAGGCCGGAGCTAGCCGCGTCCGCTCGACGACCGGAGCCGGCGGGAGATCGAGTCGATGGCCACGGCGAGGAGAAGCACGCCACCGGTCACCATGAACCGCACCGCCGAGTCGACGTTGATGAGGTTGAGCCCCGCCGTGATGGCCTGCAGTACCAGCATGCCGAGCAGGGCCGAGTACGCCGACCCGCGGCCACCGAAGAGGCTGGTGCCACCGATCACCGCGGCGGCGATCGCCGTCAGGTTGGTGTCGGTGG
Organism: uncultured Actinomycetota bacterium; assembly: GCA_963762105.1. Classification (GTDB taxonomy): domain Bacteria; phylum Actinomycetota; class Actinomycetes; order Propionibacteriales; family Nocardioidaceae; genus Nocardioides. The sequence continues at coordinate 26,806 of CAVXJG010000004.1, forward strand.
TGCCGCTGCTCTGAGACACCGTCGTGAGCTGGCCAGCCAGCAGCAGGCCGCCCAGGGCCGCGAACCCCGAGCACAGGGCGAAGATCGAGTAGTAGGTGAACCCGACGGGGATACCGGACCGCCGGGACGCCTCTTCGTTGCCGCCGACCGCCATCACATGACGGCCCCACCGGGTCTTGCGCAGCAACAGGTCCATGACGACGACGAGCAGCACGAAGAACGTGAACAGGTAGCCCACTCCGCGGGCCAGGCCGAGGTAGTAGCAGAAGTAGGCAAGGCCGCCGCCGAGCAGCGCCGCCTTGACCAGCACCCCAGCCAGACTTGGCGGGGTGAGCCCGGCCTGCTGGCGCCGACGGATGCCGAGCACCTGTGAGACGACGTAGGTGATGACGGCCAGGGCGACGAGTGAGTAGGCCTGCGCGTCGCTGAGGAAGTCGTCGCGGGCGAAGGAGCGCAGCGCCGAGTCCTGCGGGAGGGTGATGGTGCCCGTGTCGCCGAGCGTGTAGAGCAGGGCGCCCTGGAAGGCAAGGAGCCCGGCCAGGGAGAACACGAAGCTCGGGACGCCGACGACTTGGTGCAGCACGCCGTAGGTCAGGCCGATCAGGAGTCCGACGCCGATGGCGGCCGCCATCGCCACCGGAAGTGACTGGCCATTGTTGACGACCATCACCGCCATGATGGCGGAGGTGAAGCCGGCCACGGAGCCGACCGACAGGTCGATCTCTCCGAGCAGCAGGACCAGCACGATGCCCAGTGCGATCACGCCCGTCGGCGCGGCGAACTGCGTGAGAGTGACCAGGCTGCGCGAGGACAGGAAGGCAGGTTCCTCGAGATAGAAGACGGTGCAGATCACCACCAGGCCGACGATCACCGGCAGCGCTCCGAGCTCGCCGCCCTTCAGGCGGTTCCACAGCAGGTGGGCCCAGCCCGAGGGACCCTTGCTCAGGATCAGCCGCTCGTCGGCAATGTCAGCTGCGACCCCAGGCGTGACGTCGGGTACGACGTCGTCCGCGACGTCACTCATCGGGGCTCTCCTTCTTGACGTTCGTCCGCGCCGAGCGGGTGGCGACGACGTTGTCGCTCGCCCCCGTGATGGCGGCGACCAGCTCTGCCGTCGTGACATCCGCGACGTTGAACTCGGCCTCGTTGCGACCGAGGCGCAGTACGACGATCCGGTCGGCGACCGCTTGCACGTCGGCCATGTTGTGGCTGACGAGGATCACGCCCAACCCCGAGTCACGCAGCCGCTCGATGAGGTTGAGGACTTCCGCGGTCTGGGCGACGCCCAGCGCCGCCGTCGGCTCGTCGAGCATCACGACCTTCGGCGCGCCGACCAGGCTCCGGGCGATGGCGACGGTCTGCCGCTGGCCGCCCGAAAGAGAGGCCACGGGGATCCGCACCGACGGGATCTTGGCCGACAGGGAGCGCAGCAGGCGCCACGCCTCCTTCTCCATGCCGACCTCGTCGATGATCGGCCCCAGCAGTCGCTCCTGACCGAGGAACAGGTTGGCCACCACGTCGAGGTTGTCGCACAACGCCAGGTCCTGGAAGACCGTGGCCACGCCGAGGTGCTGCGCGGCAGAAGGTCCGTGCACGGTGACCTTGCGCCCGGCATAGACGATGTCGCCCTCGTCGGGTTGGTAGACCCCCGAGATCACCTTGACGAGGGTGGACTTGCCGGCACCGTTGTCGCCCACGAGCGCGACCACCTCACCGGCACGCACGTCGAGATGCACGTCCGTCAGCGCCTGCACGGCACCGAACCGCTTCGTGATGCCGGCCAGGGAGAGGGCAACCTCGTCCCTGGCCGACATCTCTGTCGTCATCGTCATCAGCTGATGCCGGCTGCCTCACAGTCGTCAACGTAGTCGCCCGTGCAGATGTCGGCGGCGGTGTAGAAGCCGTCGGCGATGACGGTGTCGGCGACGTTGTCCTTGGTGACCACAGCGGGGGTGAAGATGTAGCTCTTCACGCCCGAGTACTCGGTCTGGTCGATGCCGGTGTCGCTCGTTCCGGACACGTCCTCACCGTTGAGCAGCTTCACCGCGATCTCGGCGGTCGTGTTGGCCTCGATCGGGATGGGCTTGTAGACCGTCAGCGCCTGCTCGCCGGCAAGGATGCGCTGGATCGCGGCGATCTCGGCGTCCTGACCGGTGATCGGCGGCAGCGCGTCGAGGGCGACCCCGGCGCCGGTCAGCGCGGCGACCACGCCACCCGCCTGGCCGTCGTTGGCGGCGTACACACCCTTGATCTCCGAGGGGTCGTACTTGCTCAGCTGGTCGCTGGTCCACTGCTGGGCGTTCTCTGGGCTCCAGTCGGGGTTGTCGTACTCCTCGAGGATGTCCGCGCCGGAGTCGAGCACACTGTGGGCGCCGGCCTTGAACTGCGCGGCGTTCGGGTCGCTCGGAGCGCCGTTGAGCATCAGGATGGCGCCAGAGCCGCCCATCGCGTCGAGCAGGCCCTGGCCCTGCAGCTTGCCGACGGTCTCGTTGTCGAAGGACATGTAGTAGTCGGCGTTCTCGATGAGGCGGTCGTAGGCGATGACCGGGACGTCTTGGCCCTGGGCCTCGTCCACCATTCCGGTGGCGCCCGCGCCGTTGACCGGGTCGAGGATGACGACGGAGGCGCCGGCGTTGAGCGCCGTCGTCATCTGCTGCGCCTGCTTGGCCTCGTCCTGGTCGGCGTTGTAGTAGTCGACCGTGCAGTCCGAGCAGAGCTCCTTGATCTTCGCCTCGATGAGCGGCTTGTCGAAGGCCTCGTAGCGGGTGGTCTTCGACTCCGGCAGCAGCAGGGCGATGGTCTTGCCGTCCGATGACCCCCCGTCGGCGGACGAGTCGTCCCCGGAGTCGTTGGCGCCGCACGCGGTGAACGCGCCGGCACTGAAGAGCAGCGCAGCGCTGATGGCTGCGAGGCGGTGCAAGGGTCTGGTCAAGGGAGTCTCCTGAAGACGGGGCACGTAGGCCGGGTGGTGGTTGCGAGTCTCGACCGATCACGCTCTTGTCGTCAAGAGGTGAACGCGAACTGTGCCCAATCCGTGAAAACACGTCATTTGTGTTCATCACTTGACTGCTGTCCACCGGCGGGGGCACAGTGCGCGCATGCCGACCTCCCGCCCGGACTCGGCGGCACCGGGATCGACGTCGTCCCTCCGGACGGCCAACCAGCATCGGGTCCTCGACGTGCTGCGCCAGGGAGCCGGCGTGTTCACGCAGGCGGAGCTGGCCAGGGCCACGGGCCTCGCACCGGCGACGGTCTCGAGCATTGTGCGTGAGCTTGCGGAGTGGGGCCTGGTCGACGCCGCGCCCGGCAGCGGGCGACGCGGGGCGGCCGTCCGGCTGGCTCCCTCCGCCGGCGCGGTCGCCGGCATCGACTTCGGTCACAGCCACGTCGCCGTCGCTCTCGGAGACCTGTCGGGCCGCGTCGTGGCCGAGTACCGACGCAAGACCGACGGTGCTCAGCATCATCGTGATGCCCTCACCATGGCGCGCGAGATGCTCGACGGACTCCGCCTCGGGAAGGCGCCCCTCAGGGCGGTGTGTGTGGGGCTACCGGCGCCACTCGTCGGCGAGGTCATCTTGTCCTCCGGCATCTTTCCCGGCTGGGAGGGCGTCAACGCGCGCCTCGTCGCCGAAGAAACCTTCGAGGTGCCGACGTACGTCGAGAACGACGCCAACCTCGGTGCGGTCGCGGAGCACCGATTCGGCGCCGGGCAGGGCCACGACAGCTCGATCTTCGTGAAGACCTCCTCGGGCGTGGGCGCCGGCATCATCGTGGGCAACGAGCTCTTCCACGGCGCCAACGGCACGGCCGGCGAGATCGGCCACATCACCATCGACGACCAGGGGCCGCTGTGCCGCTGCGGCAAGCGCGGGTGTCTCGAGGCCTACACGTCCACCCCGTTCATCGAGCAGAGGATGGCCGGCCAGATGCCTGGCGCCGACGACATCGACAACGTGGTCGCGGCGGCGCTCGCCGGGAACGTGGCGGCTCGGCGCGCCCTGGAGGAGGCCGGCCTGCACCTCGGCCGAGGGCTCGCCAGCATCGTGAACCTCATCAACCCGTCGGTCGTCGTCATCGGCGGGGACCTCGGTAGCGCCGGGGACCTGCTGCTCGATCCCGCCCGCATCGGCCTCCGCCGCTATGCCCTCGACCCGGTGGCCAGCACTCCCGTCCTCGCCAGCGTCCTCGGCCCTCGGGCGAGCATGGTCGGTGCCGTGCTGCTCGCCGCCGAGCGCACACATCTCATGGACTGACCGGAAATCCCTCCTGGGAGCGCGACCGCGACAGAGGCCTGCCGGTCCGGTGGCTCGCTAGGCGTTGATAGCGGCAGCGTCCCTGAGCTGTTGGACCAACGCCGAGATCGGGAAGTACGCGCGCAGCTCGAAGATCTTTCCACCCTCGAGGTCATAGAAGACGGTGTACGGGAGCCGCACCTCGGCACCGGTCGCCGCGATACCGGCGAACTCGGCGGTGTGCGTGCCGACGAACACGGCTTCAAGACCGGCGACTCCATCGGCGACGGTCACGTTTCTCCGTTCCATCGACGCCTCGAACAGCTGGCTGTGCAGGGCCACGATGAAGTCCCTGACTCCCTCGCGACCACGGACCTGGTCGCCCGTCTCCATCGTGGTCCACACGATTTCCTCGGCGAAGAACGAGGCGAAGTCGCCTCCATTCGCCAGAGCATCCAAGTATTCGTTGATCGTCGCTTCGGTTTCTTCGACCGACATGTCTTTCCCCTTTGGGTCAACCGGGTGCGGCTGCCCGAGAAGCAACGCCTTGGCCTCCGCAGTGCCATCTGACTCCGACCCGCGCCTCGAGTCAACGCCTTGCCGCTACCCGCCCAACGGGCGCCACTCGTCCGCGAGCACGGCGTAGGTGTAGCCGTCCACCCATCCCAGCTCGGCGTGCCAGGAGTCGCCCACGCCGTGCTGCTCACGACGCATGCCGACCTTCTCGAGGATCCGCACCGAGGCATGGTTGTCCGCGAAGCAGCCAGCGGTGATCCGATGAACGCCCAGCCGCTCGAACGCGTGCGCCAAGATGGCGGCGACCGCCTCGGTCGCGTAGCCCTGACCTGCGTACGCCGGATCGAAGATGTATCCGACTTGGGCCTCCGTCCGCGGCGGCATGCCGGGCTGGCCCATCCCATCGACCAGGTCCAGGGAGACGGTCCCGATGACCACATCGCCGAGGAGCACCGCCACGCTGTAGTCGTCCGGGTCGTCGGCCGCGCGCCGCCACGCCGCCTTGAAAGATGCCGCGTCGACCTCGGTACGCAGCAGCCAGTGAGTGACTTCCGGCAGGTTGCGGTACTCCAGGATCCTGTCGACGTCCTCGTCACGCACTGGGCGAAGCTCGAGGCGTTCGGTGTGCAGAACTGTGCTGGTGCTGGTGCCCTCCATGCGCCGGGACGCTAACGGACGTACCCAGCCAGCACCTCCGATTATCGTGCTCCCGGCCGGCAACGCTCACGCCTCAATCGGTACCCGATGCCGTGACTGGGCAAGGAAGAGCACCCCTCTGACGGCCAGGACCCACGGTGGAGTCAGGAGGAACGGAAGGCCCAGGATCACCGCCGTCCGGCACAGCCGTCTCGGCAAGGTGCCCGTCTACACTCCCCCGATCCCGGCCGCCAGCAATATCACCGCGAACTCTGCAGTGATGGTCAGCCAGGCCGCTTGCACGAGGTGGTACGTCCGCGCGCCGCCTGCGCCATCCGCCGTTCAACCAAATGTTGCACTACGGCCACGAGGGCTTCCCGTCGATGTCTCGGCCCGACGGTTCGATCGAAGAAGGCCCACACCCAACATCTCGAGGAGTCCTACCCATGACCGTTGCTCGCCGCAGTCTCCTGGCCGGAAGCACAGCCGGGGTTGGCCTCGTCATGGCCGGCGCCGTCCCAACGCTGGCCGAGGCGAGTCCGCAATCCCGCAGGCACCCGTCCCCCTCGCACCGCCCCTTCCCGCCGCTGATGGACGACCCGAACGGCATCCTGTCGCTGCCGGCCGGCTTCCGCTACCGCGTGGTGACCCAGGCCGGCCAGACCCAGCTCGTCGACGGCCAGGGCCCCACCCCGTCCAACCACGACGGCACCGCTGTGTTCAAGGCCAAGCGCAACCGGCTGCACCTGATCCAGAACCACGAGCTCGGCGTGGGCTCCGCGCTCGGTGTCCCGCACGTGGCGGGCACCGTCTACGACCCCGGCGCCATGAACGCCGGCGGCTGCACCGTCATCGAGACCGACAACGCCGGCAACAACTTCGGCGAGTGGGTCGGCCTCTCCGGCACGCTCGTCAACTGCGCCGGCGGACCCACGCCGTGGGGTACCTGGTTGACGTGCGAGGAGACCGAGACCAAGCAGGGGGGCGGGCTCCAGAAGGACCATGGCTACGTCTTCGAGGTCTTCGCCGACGGCACCAACAATCCCAAGCCGATCAAGGCCTTCGGCCGCTACGCACACGAGGCGCTGGCGATCGACAACGACCTGAATCACGTCTACCTGTCGGAGGACGCCAGCTCGCCGAACGGTCTGTTCTACCGCTGGGCCGCTCCCGCAGGCGTCCGGCTCCGTGCGGGCATCGCCGACCAGCTCAGCGACAACGCTGGCACGCTGGCAGCGATGGCGATCCTGATGGACGACGGCTCGGTGCTGCCCGACGTGGCCTACCTGACCTCGGCCCAGCTGGGTCGCCCGTTCCCGGTGCGCTGGGTCCCCACGGTCGATCGCGACGGGCAGACGCAGTCGGTGCGCAAGCAATTCGCCGACGGCGTGGTCACGCGCGGCAAGAAGTTCGAGGGCGTCTGGGGCACCGACGACGGCGTCTACGTGGTCAACAGCTTCGCCTTCAACACCGCCGACCTGCCGGCCGACGCCGTCAAGCACGACGGGATGGTGTGGTTCTACTCGTACGCCGACGAGACGATCACCCTCGTCACGTACTTCCCCCATCAGCAGACTGCGGTAGACGGCACCAAGGCCAAGTTCGACGACCTCACCTTCGACGGTCCCGACAACGTGACCGTCACCCCGTGGGGCACCCTCGTGCTCGCCGAGGACGGCGCCGGCGCCTCGCACGTCCTCAGCTCGGTCCCGGGCGGGCCGAGCTACGCCATCGCCCGCAACCAGCTCAACGACTCGGAGTTCACGGGCCCGACGTTCTCCGACGACGGCCGGACCCTGTTCGTGAACATCCAGACCCCGGGCATCACCCTGGCCATCACCGGGCCGTGGGAGACCTACCTGCGCTGACGAGCGGCGACGTACGGAGTCGCCTCGCCGCGCCGCCCGTCCCTTTTGGGGCGGGCGGCCGGCTCTCAGGAGACCCCGAGCTCTTGCGCCAGTTCGATCGCGCGGAGTGCGAGCGGCGACAGGGTTCGACGACTGGGCCAGTGCAGGTAGATCTCGCGGGACGGCGACGGGTCGAGCGCGTGGACCCGAAGCCGATCGTCTCCCGCAGCGCTGATTGTCGCGAGCTGCGGGAGCACCGCGATCCCCAGCCCGCTGCGCACCATCGAGAGCAGGGTCTCGTTGCTCGCGCTGCGGAACACGATTCGGGGTCGCGCCCCGTTCCGCCTCAGCTCCTCCTCCATCCGTGGCTGGTCGCAGGTTGCCGGCCAGGCCACCATCGCCCTGTCGTCGAGGTCTCGCAACGGCACCGGGTCGTCGGGAAAGTCGCCCGGGCGCGCCACGAGCACGTACGGGTCGTCCAGCAGCTTGATCGACTCGACGTCGTCGTCGACCTGTGCGTCGTAGAACAGCAGGTCGAGCTCGCCTATCCGGGGATCCTCCGGCTCCTCCTCGGACAGTCTGACTTCGCAGTCCGGGTGCTCCGCACGCAGCCGACTGACGAGCGCGGGAAGGATGACGGCCGAGACGCTCTGGAGGGTGCCGATGTCGACGCGGCCACTCCCCGCCCGGAACCGCTCGACGGCATGGGCGAGCTCGTCCGAGTCGGACAACAGCAGACGCCCGCGCTGAAGTACCAGCTCACCCAATGGCGTCAACCTGACGGCTCGAGGTCCGCCCGGACGATCGAACAGGCTGCCTCCGACCGTGCGCTCCAGTGCGGCGATCTGCTGGCTCACCGTCGACTGGGTGTAGCCGAGCCGGTCCGCCGCCCTGCCGAAGGTGCCCTCCTCGGCGATCGCGTCCAGCGCCCTGAGGTGTCGCAACTCGACGTGCATGTCCCAGACGATAACTCCGAGCGATGGCTCTGATCGAATGCAATCGCTTTTCTCGAACACCAGATTTTCCTAGCGTGGCTTGTCTACCGATGGCAGAGAGGCTGTGAGATGACTTCCTTGGCGACCGACCCCGTGACGGAGACCGTCGGCGCAAGAACACCACTTCTCATCGCGGCACTGGGGACCGTGTACGTGGCATGGGGTTCCACGTACCTCGCGGTCCGGATCATGGTGAACGAGATGCCCGCCGTACTCGGCTCGGGCCTTCGGGCGCTTGCCGCCGGTGCGCTGATCGCCGCCTTCCTGACGGCCTGGGGTGGTGCGAAAAGACTGCGCGTGACCAGCGCCCAACTCGCAGGGTGTGCCGTCGTCGGCCTGCTGATGCCGGTGATGGGGCAGGGTCTCGTTGCCATCGCCGAAGACGGTGGCGCAACCTCGGGCCTGACCGCCCTCCTCGTTGCCGGTGTGCCGCTCTGGGTGGCTTGCATCCGGACGCTGAGCGGCGACCGGCCGGGCGTCCCTTCCCTCGTCGGCGTGATCATCGGGTTCGGAGGTGCCGCCGCCCTCATCGCCGACAACAGCGCCGACGGGGCGGCCCCGACCTGGGCGCTCTTGCTCGTCGTTCTTGCCAGCATGGCCTGGGCATGCGGATCTTGGCTCCATCCACGGCTCCGACTGCCGGCGGATCCCTTCGCGGTCGTGGTCTACGAGATGCTGATCGGAGGTGGCGTCCTCACCATCGTCGGCATCTCCAGAGGTGAAGCCTTCATCCCGGGGTCCTACTCCGCCCAGGCATGGGCCGCATGGGCCTTCCTGGTCCTCGTCGGCTCCGTGCTCGGGCTGACCGCCTACAACTGGCTGCTCCAGTCGACCAGCGTGTCCCTGGCCGCCACCTACGCCTACATCAATCCCGTTGTCGCGGTCTTCCTCGGCTGGCTCATCCTCAGCGAGCCAGTGACCGGCAGCACCCTCGTCGGCGCGGCCGTCGTCGTCGCCGGAGTCGCGCTCGTCGTCGCATCGGAGGAACGCGACCAGGCCGAGCACCATCAGCCCCGGCAGGAGAGCACGGCATGAGCACCTACGCCCTGATTCACGGTGCCGGTGACAGCGGCTGGTACTGGCACCTCGTCGAAGCCGAGCTGCGGGCGAGGGGCCACCACAGCGTGGCACCCGACCTCCCCACCGACGATGCCGCGACCCTGACCGACTATGCCGACGTTGTCATCGACGCTCTCCACGACGACGACGTGATCGTCGTCGGCCAGTCCTTCGGTGCCTTCACCGCAGCGCTGGTTGCCCATCGGCTGCCGGCGTCCGGGCTCGTACTGGTGGCCCCCATGGTGCCCCGTCCGGGCGAGCCGCCGGCCGACTGGTGGACCAACACCGGGTACGCCGAGGCTGTCAAGGAGCAGTCCGCCGCCGACGGGGGGCTCACCGGGAGCCAGGACGCCCGCGTCTGCTACTACCACGACGTGCCTGACCATCTCGCCGCGCAGGCACTCGCCCGCGAACGCGCGCATCCGTCCACTGCCGCCTATGAGCAGCCGTGGCCGCTGGACCACTGGCCGGCAGTGCCCACCCGTGTCGTGCTGTGCACCGAGGACCGCCTGTTCCCGGCCCTCTTCCTCCGGCGCGTCGCTCGCGACCGGCTGGGCGTCACGGCCGACGAACTGGCTAGTGGTCACTGCCCCGCGTTGGGCCATCCCCAGGAGCTCGCGCAAACGATCTGTGACTTCCGGTTCGCCGCGGATGACGCGACTTAGTCACTCTCGACTCGCGGCGAGCTGGGCGAGCCGGTCCGGCCCAGATGGATCCGCCACCCGGCCCACGCAAGCACGCCGATGGGGATCGGCAGCCAGAACGAGACCAGGCGATAGAGCAGCGTCGCGATCACCGAGACGTCGGCCGGCACGCCGATCACCACCAACAGGGCCGTCAGGCCCGACTCGACGAACCCGAGCCCGCCCGGCGTGATCGGGACCATCGCGAGCGCCTGCGCGACGACGAACGCCAGCAGCACCTCCGACGGACGAGCTCGCACGCCGAACGCAGCCAACGCCGCGACCAGCGCGGCGTAGTCGAACATGCGGTTCGCTGCCGCGAGGAACACCGCTAGCCACCACCGGCCCTGGAACGCCGCAGCGACCCGGGCCCGCTGCGCCGACAGCAGCGCCGCGGTCGAGTCCGCGGTCACCGACGGACGCACCCGATGGATCACGTGCCCGAACAGGCGGCCGATCGCGACCAGCACTCGCGGCCACGTCAGGACGGTCACGCCGACCCCGACGATGACGACCGCCACGATCAGGGACACCACCAGGCCCAGCCGCAGCTGCTCCTCCGGCGGCGGACCGATCAACAGGGCCGGCAGTGTCAGCACCGGCAACAGCAGCAGCACCGCGGTCGTGATCAGGCCGACCCCAGTCAGCGCGGACGCCACCGAAGCCGCCGGCTGACCCGCCTGGATCAGCAGCCGTCCCTGCACGACTCCGCCGGTCGCCGCGCCGCCGGGGACCACCCTGCTCGCCGCGGTGCCCGCCAGCTGTGCGGTCGCGACGGTGCCCCACGCCACGCGAGGCGACGTGGCAAGAGCCTCGGCCGTCTCGTGCGAGGCGGTGGATTCGGGGTCGAGTACGTCGTCCGGATCCGGCAGCCAGACCGGGACCGGCTCGAGGGCGAGCCGGGTCAACCACCACAGCGACGCCAGGCTCAAGGCCTCCAGAACCACGAGGATGACGAACCACCTGGGCTTCACCTCAGCCAGCCCCGGCCACGCGCCGAACGCCGACAGCAGGCTGGGCGCCACGACGTACAGCCCGACGCCCGTGACGGCCAGCATCACGGCCCGACCACCCCAGCGCCGGACGAGCGCTCCCACACCAACCCTCATTGCTCACCCCGTCGACACCGCAAGGTGGGCCGAGGAGCTCTCATCGTCCCTCCCTGTCGTGACCTGAGGCATCGTGCGTCGTTGAGGGGAGACATGCCCGGGCGTCATTGGTCCGGACTCTGTCCCCTGAAGGAGTACCAGTATGCGGAGAACCCGCACCTCACAGGTACTGACCGTGGCTACCGCCGCTGCCGCCATCGCCGGCCTGACGCTGTCGTCCCAGGCAACCGCCGTCACCTCGGCAGCCGTCACCACTCCCATCGGCACCGTCGGCACCACCGCAACGGACGCGGCCACTGACAGCCGGGCCGGCGCGTTGGTCAAGCCGACGCAGGCCCAGGCCCACGCCGTCGCCGCAATCATCCACGCGAGCCCCGGCACGCGCGCCACGTGGGACGCCCGGTTCGGAACCCCACGCACATTGACCCCAGCGATCGGCAGCACGCTCTCGGGCCCGCGCGGCGGCAGTGCCGTCGACGTGGCGAAAGCGTGGCTGTCAGACAACAAGGCGATGCTCGCGCTGTCCGCCGCCGACATCGAGGCGCTCCAACTACGCCGTGACCACGTGCTCCCGGGCACAGGCACCCACGTCGTGCAGTTCATCCAGACCTTCGACGGCGTCGCGGCGGCCCGCGGTGGGTCGCTCGGTGTCGTGGTGCAGCAGGACGGCTCAGTGCTGAGCTACACCGGCGAGACGACGCGCTCGGGCAGCCTCCTCGGCAGCTACGCACTCTCGTCGTCCGATGCGCTCAAGGGCGTTGCCGTGAGGATCGCGAACGCGCTGACCTTCGTCCCGTTGAAGTCCGGCACCCAGGCCGGCTACGACGTCTTCGCCAGGGGCCCGTTCGCAGCATCGTCGTACGTCAAGAAGGTCGCCTTCCCGACCGCCGACGGTGCCCGCGCGGCGTACTCCGCGCTGTTCATCGAGCACCTCGACGAGGGCTACCAGGTCGTCGTCGACGCCGCGACCGGTGCGCAGCTCTACAAGGCCAGCCTCGTCCAGCACGATGCCGGCGGCACGATCTATGACAACTACCCAGGCGCTCCGGCCGGCGGGCAGCCGCGCCACGTGTCGTTCGGTCCCACCGACGCCTCCCCCGGCGGATACGTCGACCCGACGGGCCTCACGGGCATCGGCATCACGACCTTCGGCAACAACGCCAACGCACACGCGAACTGGTCGAACTTCATCGCGCCGGTCGACCAGGGTCCGCGGCCGATCAGTCCGACGAGCCAGTTCGACTACCAGTACGCCGACCACTGGGGGACGTCGAGCTGCGACCCGACGTCCTACCCGCTCGACCAGGACGCGGCGAGCACCAACCTCTTCTACCACCACAACCGGATCCACGACGAGTACTACCGCCTCGGGTTCACCGAGTCCGGCGGCAACTTCCAGCTCACAAACCAGGACCCCGACCCGACCACGGGCGGGAACCCCGGGGACGCGATCCAGGGCCTCGTCCAGGCCGGCGCCGTCTCGGGCGGCTCCCCGACCTACACCGGTCGCGACAACGCCTACATGCTGACGCTGCCCGACGGCATCCCACCGTGGAGCGGGATGTTCCTGTGGGAGCCGATCGACGACTCGTTCGAGGGCCCCTGCGCCGACGGTGATTTCGACGCTGGCGTCATCCAGCACGAGTACTCCCACGGCCTCTCGAACCGCTACGTCGGCTCCGAGGACGGCTCGCTCGGCACCCACCAGTCCGGCTCGATGGGTGAGGGCTGGGGCGACTGGTACGCCCTGGACTACCTGCACCGAAACGGCTACCAGACCGACTCGATCCTCGGTGGCTACGCGACCGGCAACAAGACCCGAGGCATCCGCAACTGGGCCTACGACCAGAACCCGACCACCTTCGGTGACATCGGCTACGACCTCGTGGGTCCGGAGGTGCACGCCGACGGCGAGATCTGGACGGCAACTCTCTGGCAGCTGCGCAAGGCCCTCGTGGCGAAGTACGGCCAGATCGCCGGGTCCGACATCGCCGAGCACATCGTGACCGACGCGATGCCGCTGAGCCCGAACAACCCGTCGATGCTCGACGAGCGCGACGCGATCATGCTCGCGCTCGACAACCGCTACCACGCGCGGACGGACTTCGACTCGCTCGTCGACACCGCCTACTCGGTGTTCGCCCAGCGTGGCATGGGTCTCTCGGCGCACAACACGGTCAGCGACGCCGACCCGACGGGCGGCAACGACACCGACGGCGTCCCAGGCTTCGACAACCGCAACCCGGCGCTGAACGGCACGATCACCGGCACCGTCTACAACGCCTCGACGGGCGACCCGGTCGAGGGGGCGCGGATCATGCTCGGCAGGTTCGAGGCCCGCACCACGCCGGTGGCGACGACCGGCCCGACCGGCACCTTCACGATCACGGCAACCCAGGCGTCGTACCCGCTCACCGTGCAGTCGCGGGGCTTCGGCTCCAAGACGTTCGAGGGGGTCGCGGTCACCGCCGGGAAGACGACCACGAAGGACCTGTCGCTGGCGCCGAACCTGGCGTCGAAGACCTTCGGTGCCGTTTCCGTCTCCGGCAATGCCGGCGCGGCGATGGACGACACCGAGGCCAGTTCGTGGAAGACCACGAAGGGCGGCAATGCCGTGATCAAGCTGGCCAAGGAGTCGGTGGTCAACACGGTGCAGGTCAGTGGCTACACCAACAGCCGGTTCGAAGGTCTGAAGAGCTTCACCCTGCAGACCAGCACCGACGGCGTGAACTGGAAGACGCAGAACGTCGGCGGCACCAACGCGTTCGGCTATCAGGCCCCGCGTCCGGTGGTGCCGGACCTGCACTACAAGACATTCACGCTGCCGACGCCGACCAAGGCGGGCTTCATCCGCTTCTGGGCGGACGAGCCGCAGGGCAACACGAAGACAAGCGTCCAGGTCGGCGACATCCAGGTGTTCAGCAAGACGACGTCGGGGATGACCCCGCCGCCCCCGCCGCCGCTCGACGCGCCCGTGACCGAGACGTTCACGATCGCCGCGGGAAACCCGGCCAACGTGGTTTCTCCGGGCTTGGTCGGCACGGAACTGGAGAACACCTGCACCGTCCCGCCGGCCAGCCAGGACAGCGACGGCCACGTGTCGGTGCTGGAGGGTGAGGCCAACGACGGCCAGCACGCCTTCAGCCTGGTGGCCGGGGCGACTGCGGTCGACGCCGACGTCTACGTCTATGACGCCGACTGCGTGCAGCTCGCGTCGTACGCCACGTCCGCCGCCAACGAGGCAGGCAGCATCCCGTCCGGTGCGGCGTACATCCTCACCTCGCTCTACGCCGGCGCGGCCGCGGAGATGACGTTGACGATCACCGACACCAAGTAGCACCCAACACCGCAGGAGGTCGATCCTGTCGAGACCCAGGCCCCGTCCGTGCCCGCGGACGGGGCCCTCGTCATGTCGCTACACAGGACCGGTGAGGCCGACCAGGTGGGTACTCATCTGCCACAGCCTTGCCGCGGTGGCCTCGTCGTAGCTGCGCGGCGAGGAGCGCTTGACCTTGGCATTCGCGAAGTACCGGCCCGTCACCCCCTCGAGCTCGGGTGCCGTTGCCACGTGGATGGACGTGGCAGCTCCACCGACCGGTGACCTCATGAACGGTCGCAGGATCGGGACGAGCCACCGCTGCACGCTGGCTGGATCCGCGGCGCCGAACGAGGTGTTCACCACCCCCGGATGCAGTGCGTTGGCCGTGACGCCGGCGTTCCTCAGGCGTCTGGCCAGCTCATAGGTGAACAAGACGTTCGCGAGCTTTGACTGGTTGTAGGCGCGCGAGCCGGAGTAGGACCGCTGGCCCTGGAGGTCCTCGAAGTCGATGCGTCCCTGCATGTGGGCGTGGGAGGCGACCGTGACCACGCGGGCAGGGGCGCTCTGCTCGAGCCGGGCGAGGAGCAGGCTGGTGAGAAGGAAAGGAGCCAGATGGTTGACGGCGAACGTGTGCTCGAGACCGTCGACGGTGACCCACCGGCTGTTCCAGTAGCCCCCGACGTTGTTGACCAGGACGTCGATCCGCGGAAGAGCGAGCTGGACCTCGTCAGCCACACGCCGTACCTCGGACTGAGAGGACAGATCCGCGACGAAGGTCAGCACCTCGCCCCCGTGGGCGGCACGGATTTCCCGGGCTGCGGCGTCGGTGCGCGGCAGGTCTCGCCCGGTGATCGCGACGCGTGCACCCATCGCGGAAAGTCCAAGAGCGGTTGCCTTGCCGATGCCGGAGGTGCCACCGGTGACGAGGACGGTGCGTCCGACCATGAGGCGACGCTACGCCGGCAACAGTCGCTAGGCCTGACGGTAGGTCTCGAGGGTGTCGGCGAGCGCTTGGTCGTAGGTGGTGGATTGAACACCGAGCTTGGTGGTCATTTTGCTGCTGTCCACGATGAACGGTTCTTCGAACTGGTACTGCATCTCGAGGAGCTCCCGCACGGTCGCGTTGAAGAGCCCGACGCCGCGGAGCATGAGCGTTGGCATGGCACGAACCTTCGCGCGCTGCTGGCCGGCGTGCCGGTAGACGATGTCGACGAGCTGTCGGGTGGTGAGCGTGTGGGGGTCGTTGGGAAGGTGCCACACCTCCCCGGGGGCGTCGGGATGTTCACCGAGGACGGCGAGGCCCTCACCGATGTCAGGGATGTAGCTGTAGGTGTGGGGTTGGTCGAGGTCGCCGAGCACGCTGGCGGTCTTGCCGGCCAGGGCGGCATTGAACAGACGATCCCCCAAGTTGGACTGTGCACCGCCGCGGGGGCCGAAGTAGTCCGAGGCGCGACCGATGGTGACCTCGACCCGGCCGGCTTGGTGGGCTGCGAGGATCTCGCGGGCCATCCGTCCCCGGAGCTGGCCTTTCTTCGTGTGGGCGTCGTACGAGCGGTCCTCGGTGAGCGCGCGTCCTGCGGGTCGCCCGTACATGTAGACGTTCTCCATGCTGACCATACGGGCGCCAGTTGCCTGTGCGGCCGCGAGCACGCCGGCCTGCAGAGCCGAGAACTGTGCGATCCACTCGGTGTATGGCGGGTTGAGGGTCTGGTAGACGACACGAGCGCCCTTGGCGGCTGCGGAGGTGAAGCCCGGATCGCGGGCATCACCTCCGACAACCTCGACGTCGTCGGGGACGGGTGCGTGGCCGGAACGGTTCACGAGCCGGACGCTCTCCCCACGGCGTCGGAGCGCCTCGTACGTCGCGAGCCCGACCGCCCCGGTCCCGAAGATGACGTGCTCCGGGGTGGTCATGCGGTGGCCTCGATCCGGGTGTGCTCAGGTGCCTGGTTGGCACCCGCGCGGTAGGGAAGCAGGTAGTGAAGCAGGAGCCCGGACAGTGCGGAGAAGGTGAGCGCTCCGTAGGCGCCGAAGATGGTGAACTGCTCTTCGACATGGATCTGGCCGAGGGTGGTGACGCTCCAGCCCAGCGCCCACAGAGCCGGCACAGCGGCGGCCCACAGCCAGCGCTGGCGGGACTGCCGCGGCAGGGCCAGTGCCTGGGCGGGACCGAGGACGAGACCGGTGAGGGCGCCCATCAGCGCAAGGTCCGCCAGAGAGGTGCCGTAGTCGACGACCGCGGCACCGAGCAGGAGCCCGATCGCCATACCCACGCCGGTCGCCGGGATCCACCGGCGAGGGTCGAGGCGCCGCCGGCTGGCCAGCGCCTGTCCGGCGCCCAGGACGAGCCCAGCGGCGGCGCCGCCGAGCAACGCGGCGATGGGGCTGTCGACATGACCGGCCGCCGCGGTGCCGGCCAAGCCGGCGATGGGGAAGGCCAGGAAGCCAGCGGTCCACAGCAGCCAGGTGCGGGTGAAGGTGGGTTGAGATGTTCCGGATCGGTTCATGGTGGTGATCCTGGGCGCTGCCCCTGACGATTCGCTGACGGCAGCCGTCGCACGGCGTCAGTGACGTGTTGCCGCTGTCGCCCACCCAGCCAACGGGCAACCTTCGATACCCTCTGACCAGGAGCCGCCTATGTCGCCTCATCCCTCGGCGCCATCGTCGACCCATGTCCGTCCACTCAGTCCGAGGGCGTGGGGGGCGCTCGCCGTTGTGGGCCTGGTGGTCGCCTTCTCCATGAGCTCCACCCTCGTGAAGAGCGCTGAATCTCCGGGTGTCCTGGTCGCGTTCTGGAGGTTGGCGACGGTCAGCGTCGTCTGGAACGTCTACCTCAGCTTCACGGGGAGGCGGGTCACCCTGAGAGATGTGCGTCAAGCGTTCATCCCTGGTGTGTTCTTCGGTGTGAACCTCGCGACGTTCTTCGTCGGGGCGACCAACAACAGCGTGGCCAACGCGGCGCTGATCGGTTCGCTCTCGCCGTTCCTGATCGTGCCGATCGGGGCCAAGCTCTTCAAGGAGTACAACAACCCGCGTGCGTTGTTGTTTGCCCTCGTCGCTTTCAGCGGCGCGGCCATCGTGCTCCTGAACGCACCGCCCAATGGAGACGCCTCGATCCGCGGGAACGTCTTCGGAGTGACGGCCATGTTGCTGTGGGTCTGCTACGTCGTGTCCACGCGACACTTCCGCCGCGACATGGATGTCGCCGTCTTCATGGCGACGATCAGTCCGATAGCGGCTGTTGCCGTGCTTCCGTTGGCGATCGCGAACGGGGACATGTTGGGCATGAGCCGCACCGGCTGGACGTACATGCTGATCCTCACGTTCCTGACCGGGGTCGCTGCCCACGGACTTCTGGTGTTCGCACAGAAGACGATCCAGATCGGCACGATCGGGATCGCCCAGGTGGCTCAGCCCGCCCTCGCCGTGGTCTGGTCGTTCTTGCTGCTGGGCGAGAGGGTGCGTCCGTGGCAGGTGGTGGGCATCGCGATCGTGATGGGCGGCTTGGTCGCGTTCTTGGCGTTGAACCAACGTGGCAGCCGGGCCCGACGCGCCGCGGAACCGGAAGAAGCAATTCCCGAGACGAGCGAAGCTTCCGGACCGACGGTGTTGCCCGCCGGTCTTCCCGAGCGCCCGGTACGACGGCTCGAGTCGCCGTAGGTGGGTCAGCCGTTGCGTGCCACCCAGTGTGCGTCGATTCGGTCGAGGTCGTTGACGACGTGGGACGCGGCCTCCATGCGCCGATCTGCCGAGCCGACGAGGTCACGGGCGGTGTCGACGTCGCCCGCTGCGGCTGCGCTGCGGGCGAGGGCGTCGAGGGCGAAGACCTCGGCGGGGGCATCGTCCTCCCGCCTGGACTCGTCGAGGATCGCCACCAGTCGTTCCGCGGCGCCCGGCAACTGCTCCGCGGCGTCCATGGCAGCCAGCAGACACTCACCGAGCAAGGCCTGCTCGCCGCCGCCGGCGTCGCGGTGCCACGCTGCCGCGGCCTCGAGCGCCGTCCGCGCTGACGCAACCTCACCGACCGCGCGCAGGGCCCGGCCCAGATTCACCCGCGCCAGCGCCGCCAGCCGCACATCACCGGTGGCCTGGGCCTTGTCGATCGCGAGCCGCAATGTCGCCGAGCCGGTCTCGTAGTCCCCCGACTGGCACTGCGCACGACCCAGGCTCATCACCTGGTAGGCCTCGGTCTGTTGGAAACCCAGCCGTCGTGACCTTTCAGCGGCGCGGCCGATGTGGAGGACCGCATCGTCGAACCGTCGCTCGAGCCGGGCCAGCTCTCCGAGAATGGCGTCGCCGCGAACGTGCAACCACGGGTCGTCCACCTCTCGTAGCCAGCGCTGGACCTGTTCGGCACCCTGGACGCTGCGCGCGCGGTCGCCTGCCGAGATCGCCGCCCTGGCCGCGAAGAGCCAGCTCGCTGCCTGGTCCCAGGGCAGGTCAAGGGTGTCGTTGATGGCCCGGCTGCGATCGGTCAGCTCCATCGCCAGACCGAACTCGCCATGGTGCGAGACGACGTACGCAAGGTAGTAGTAGCAGCGCGCCCGGAGCTCGGAGTCGCCTGTCACGTCGGCCAGGTCTGTCGCAACCTCGATGTGGTGCCGAGCGCGCTCGAGATGACCGGTCGACGCTTCGATCCAGGCTGCGAGCAGCAGTGCCGTGGCCCGGTCCTGGGAAGGGGCCGCGTCGCCCACCGCCTCGAGCGCGGTCAGGATCCGTTGGGCGCCCCTGCTGTCGCCGAGGACGACCCAGGACCAACCGAACCCGTTGACGATGCCGAGCGCGCGTAGCGGATCGTGCATGCGACACCAGGCCAACGCGGCGTCGATGTTCGCGCGCTCGGTGCGGGCGAAGGACAGGTGCTCGGCCTGGTGGCGGCTTCGCACGCCGTCGGTGGAGACCACGGCTGCGTCCGAGAACCATCGCGCGTGTGCATCCCGGGCGCCATCGGCCGCCTCAGCGTCGGTCATGGCTTCGAGCGCAAACGCCCGGATGCTGTCGAGGAGCCGGTAGCGAACCGAGGACGACGACGCGTTTTCATCGTCGACGATCACCAGCGAACGGCTGGCCAGCCGGCCGACCACGTCGATCGCGGCGGCCGCCGGCACGTCCAGGGCTTCGAGGACGTACTCCACCGCGGGCAGCGGTGCGCCGCCGGCAAAGGTGGCCAGGGCCCACAGGCCGCGTTGGTCGTCGGGGAACAGCAGGTCGTAGCTCCAGCGGATCGTCGACTTGAGTGATCGGCGGCGTTCCGGTCTCCGGCTGGTCGGGTCGCTCAGCACGAGGAACCGATCGTCGAGGCGCCGGGTGATCTCCTGGACCGACAGGGTCTTGGTCCTCGCCGCGGCGAGCTCGATGGCCAGCGGCAGGCCATCGAGAGAGCGGCACAGGTCGAGCACGCTGTCACTGTCCACGCCTGCAGCGTGGTTCACCCGTTGTGCAGTGGCTCGGTGGGTGAACAGCTCGACAGCGTCGGAGAGACCCAGCGGTGCAAGCTCGAAGACGACCTCGCCGTCGATGCCGAGCGGGACCTGGCTGGTGCACAGGATCCGGAGCCCCGGTGCGGCGTCGAGGAGGCGCATCGCCAGGTCGGCGGCAGCGTCGATGACGTGTTCGCAGTTGTCGAGGATCACCAGGTTGGCGAAGCTCTTGAGCCGCTCGAACAGGGCCGCTTCGCCGCCGGGACCGGCCATCGCGCTGATCAACACGTCGACCACGTCGTTGGCCGTGGCAGCAGTCTCGAGTCTGGCCAACCAGATGCCACCGACACCCCCAGCTGCGTCGACACCGGTCGACGCGGCCAGTGCGCGGCCGACCGCGATCGCCACCGCGGTCTTCCCGATGCCTCCCGGACCCACTATCTCCACGAGTCGCTCACTGGCGACGAGGTCGGCGACGGCTGTCACCTCCGTCTCGCGACCGACGAGCACGGCAGTCATCGACGGCAGGTTCCCGGCCGAGGGTGTGGCCCCGAGCCGTCTCCCCGGGTGGGCAAGGTCTAGTGACGGGTCCTGGACCAGGATCCGTTGCTCGAGCTCCTGCAGCTGCGGCCGGGGATCGAGCCCGAGCTCGGCGGCCAGCTGTTGCCTGACCCGCTGGTACGTCGCGAGGGCGTCCGCTTGGCGGCCGGCTCGGTAGAGCGCCGTGATCAGCAGCTCCCACAGGCTCTCTTGGAACGGGTACGTCGCGACGGCTGCCTCCAGCTCGCCGATCACGTCGGCGACATCTCCCAGCCGCAACCGCGCCGTGAACTGGATCTCGAGCAGTGTCGCCCGCGCCTCCTCGAGCCGCGTGCGGTGCGGATCGACCCAGTCGCCATCCCCGGCTGCTTGCAGCACATCCCCGCGGTAGAGCCTCAGCGTCGACTCACACAGCTCCGCGGCCAGGCGATCGTCGCCTGCCTCGAGCAGGCCAGAGGCGTTGGCCACCGCACCCAACACCGCGACCGCGTCGACGTCGGACGGCTCGATGGCGAGCGCGTAGCCACCATCGCGACTGGCGATCACCGATGGATCCCCGAACGCCCGACGCAGCATGGCGACCTTCGACTGCAGCGTGTTGCGCCGAGTGCTGCGCCCTCCCGCTGACCACAAGTCGTCGACGAGCCGATCAGCGCCCACCGGGGCGCCGGCCTCGAGCGCGAGACGCACCACGAGCTCCGAGGCCTTCCCGGTCGGCACCGGCACCCGCTGACCGTCGCGGGTGACCTCGAGAGGGCCGAGCACCCCAACCTTGAGCACCCGAGGAGCGTATGCCTGCCCGCGCGCGACCAGTGTCAGGTCGTCGTCAGGGGATCGTCAGCGCAGACCAGCACTGTGAGCGCATGCCTTTTGACACCGAGGTCCTGCTCCTCCGGTTGATCGGCGGCGACGCCACGGCCGCCGGCGAGATCCTCGAGCGCGCGAGGACGAACGACTCGCCGGCGCTGCTCGTCGCGGCGGCGCTGGTCACCGAGCAGCCCGCCGAGCCTGCTGGGTTCCTCACCCGGGCCTCGAAGAACGCCGGCACGACGAGAGATCGGCAGCTCGTCGCCATTGCTACGGCTCACCTGAACCATGACGTCGACCTGCTCGACGCCCTCGTGCGCGACCACCTGTCCGACCACCCCGACAACGTCCTCGCCGCCTGGATCGCCTCCCAGGGCACTACCCGGGCAACCACAGCAGCCGAAGACCAACGAGAGGAAGAACGCCATGTCCGCGACACGTTCTAGGAACCATCAAGGGCAGCCCGCGCACGCGAGCGGTTCGTCGATCACCCAGACCCTGGCACGGGTCTCCGCCGTGCATCCTTGGCGAGTCGTGACCGCGTGGGGGCTGGTCCTGGCCGCCTCGGTCGTGGCCATCGGAACCCTGCTCGGGTCGGCATTCACCTCCGACGGCAGCATCACCAGCAATCCCGACTCGGTCAGGGCCGAGCAGGTGATCGCCGACAACTTCTCCCAGGCCGACCGGATCGACGACGCCGTCGATCATCTACTCCGCGGACTTCACCAGCGACGACCCGGCGTTCAAGGCCTTCGTCGCCGAGGTCCGGTCCTCGATCGAGGCCACCGGTGCCACCGAGACCGTTCGGGATCCCTACGCAGCCGACCAGCCCGCCATCTCCGAGGACGGGCATGCGGCCGTCGTCACCGTCGTCCTGGGCCCCGACCCCGAGGCCGGGATCGTCGAGGTGATCGACGAGGTCGTCGCCGCCGACGCTGCGGAAGGCTTCGACGTCGACATCACCGGGGTGAACACCCTGGACCACGACTTCACCGAGCTCTCGGAGTCCGACCTCACCAACGGGGAGCTGAAGTTCGGACTCCCCGCCGCAATGATCGTGCTGGTCCTCGTCTTCGGCGCGCTGGTGGCGGCGTTCATCCCGATGAGCATCGCCATCCTGTCCATCATCGTGACCGTCGCCATCTCCTCGGTCCTCGGCCAGTTCACCTCCCTGTCCTTCTTCATCGTCAACATGATCACCGCGATGGGGCTCGCGCTCGGCATCGACTACAGCCTCTTCGTGCTCTCCCGCTATCGGGAGGAGCGGCAGGCCGGCCGCGACAAGATCGACGCGATCATCGCCACCGGCGGCACCAGCAGCAAGGCCGTGTTGTTCTCCGGCAGCTCGTTCGTCGTGGCCCTGCTCGGCCTGCTCCTGGTCCCGGACACGATCCTGCGCAGCCTCGCGCTGGGCGCGATCATCGTCGGCGTGGTCACCATGGCAGCGGCCATCACGCTGCTGCCCGCACTGCTGTCCCTGCTGGGCGACAAGGTGAACGCCCTGCGGCTGCCGATCGTCGGCCGCGACCACCCCGCCGAGAGCCCGTTCTGGACCAAGGCCGTCGGTGCCGTCGTACGTCGTCCGGGGACCTTCCTCGCCGCCGGCGTCCTGGTCCTGCTCGCGGCCGCCTTCCCGGTGCTCGGTCTCCAGACCGGCACCTCCGGCGTCAACTCGTTGCCCGACAGCACGTTCGCCAAGGCCGGTGCCCTCGCCCTCGAGCGGAGCTTCCCAGGCACCTCGACGACCGATCCCGCCCAGGTGGTCGTCTCCGGCGACGTCGACTCCCCCGACGTGGCGGCCGCGCTCGTGGAGTTCGAGGCGTCCATCGCCGACGACCATGACTTCGGACCGTCGCAGCAGCAGGTCGCCGAGAACGGCCAGGTCGCGGTCATCAGCATCCCGCTGGTCGGCGACCCCGATCACAGCCAGGCCCGCCGGGGACTCGACCGGCTCCGCACCGACCTGATCCCCGCCGCGTTCGGCGACACCGACACCACGGTGCTGGTCGGCGGCACCACTGCAGAGAACGTCGACTACTCCGACGTCATCAACCACTGGCTGCCGATCGTGCTTGCGTTCGTCCTCGGGTTGAGCTTCATCCTGCTCACGCTCGTGTTCCGCTCCGTGGTCGTCTCCGCCACCGCCGTGGTCCTGAACCTGCTGTCGGTCGGTGCGGCGTACGGCCTGCTCGTGCTGGTGTTCCAGGACGGCGTCGGGGCCGACCTGCTGGGCTTCCAGCAGGTGGAACGCGTCGAGGCGTGGGTGCCCGTCTTCCTGTTCTCGGTGCTCTTCGCACTCTCGATGGACTACCACGTCTTCCTGCTCAGCCGGATCAGGGAGCGCTACGCGGAGACCGGCGACACCAACCAGGCCGTGGTGCACGGCATCGCCGCTACTGGGCGCATCATCACCGGCGCGGCGCTGATCATCGTCGTCGTCTTCGCGGGCTTCGCCGCCGGCCAGCTGGTGATGTTCCAGCAGATGGGCTTCGGGGTCGGCGTGGCCCTGCTGTTGGACGCCACCCTGATCCGGATGGTCGTCGTGCCCGCGGCGATGGCCGTGCTCGGCCCCTGGAACTGGTACCTGCCGAGCTGGCTGAACTGGCTGCCCGAGCTCCACGTCGAAGGCGACCCGGCGGCCGAATCGGTCCCAGCCGACGCCCCCGCGTCCGATCCCGTGAAGGTCTAGGGATCATGACTGTGGTCGATGTCGAGACCTCCCTGGTCGCGACGCCGGTTCGAGCGCAACTGCTCGCCACCGAACACTGGAGCCTGCTGGCGACGCGCGGAATGACCTGGTCTGAGGTGATGAGCCGCATCACGGTGCACCTCACCGTCGCCTCGGCTGCCCTCGTGGTGCTGGCCCTGGTCACGCAGGCGACAGGGTTCGGCGTCGCCTTCCACGTCCTCTCGATCGGCCTGACCTCCGCCATCCTCGTGTTGGGGACCTTGACGGGTGTCCGAGTCCACAACGCCAGCAGAGAGGACGCCGCGATCATCCTGGGCATGAATCGGCTCCGGGCCGCCTACGTCGAGATGGACCCCGGCATCGCGGAGTACCTCGTGACGAGCCAGTACGACGACCAGGCGGGGCTGATGACGACCTACACGATGGGGATGCGCCGCAGCGCGGTGAGCCACGTCGTCGGCAGCACGTCGATGTTCATCAACATCGTCAACGCCATCGTGGCCGGCACCCTCGGCGCGCTGATCGCTGACGCCGCCGGAGGCGATGCTGTGGCTACCTCCCTGGCCGGGATCGTGGCGGGCGTGGCGTACCTGGCGATGGTCGTGGAGGCCGCGCGAAGGTCGTTCGCCCAGCCGCCGCTGCGCGCACGATTTCCGACTGGCTAGGGCTGGGCAGACGCGGAACGACCGGTCGGGGCCGAGTGGTTGACTCGGCGCATGCTCCAGAGCTCGCCCGATGCCGGTCGGGACGCGCGACGGCTGGGCGAGCTACGCGCTCGTCGATGGTGGGTATCCGGCCGCCGCGTGGGTTCGATCTCGCGCGCCGCCGCGTTCATCGACGACGTCGGCTTCGCGCTGCTGTTCCCATCGCCGCGACACCTGGTCCCTTCGTTGTGGGAGGCCGTGGCGGGCGCGGATGCCGAGCCGTTCGCGTCAGGCATGAACGTCAACGAACAGAAGGTGTGGCGCTGGAAGGACGAGCTCCCGCTCAAGGGTCTGGCGTGGTACGGCAACCTCGTGGCCGGCCGCGCCTCGTTCCTGTCGCCCACCATGCTCTCGCTCCTCTACACGGGTGCAGGTGCGGTCGATGACCACGAGACCGCAGAGCTGTCGCACACCGCTCACGAGATCGCCGCCGCGCTCGCGAACGAACCGCTGCCGAGTGCCACGCTGCGCACGCTTGTCGGGGATCGCAACCGCTACCAGCGCGCCATCGTCGAGCTGCAACGCCAACTGCTGGTCACCAACGCGGGCGTGCACGAACACCCGACCGGCTGGCCGTCGGCCCTCCTCGATCTCACCTGCCGGCGCTTCGACGTACGTGGTCGGACCCGATCACGCCACGGCGACTCGGCTGTTCCTTGGCCACCGTGCTGCAGGCGACACCGGCCGAGCTCGGCCGCGCCTTCCGCTGGCCCGTCGGGCAGGCGCGCGGCCAGCTCGACACGTTGGTGGCAGAGGGTGCGGCAACGCTGGACGGCAAGGTCTTTCGCAGCCGCTGAACGAGAGCAGTGGCGCCGACGTGACTGACCGCTGGCCTCCGGCGTGTTGCCGAAGGCCAGCGGACGGTGGAGCCGTGTCAGCGACTGACGAGCTCCTCTGGCTCCGGGACGACCGGCACCGCGTCGTCGTACGCCGCGTCGAGCACCGTTGCCTGCGCCTCGCCGTGCTCGCCCGAGCCCTCGATCGTCAGGCGCGGCAGGATCCGGTCGAGCCAGGCGGGGAGCCACCAGTTGGCCTTGCCCAGGAGCGCCATCGTCGCGGGCACCAGCACCATCCGGACGAGGGTGGCGTCGACGAGGACCGCCGTGGCGAGCCCGAGCCCCAGCATCTTCAGCGACGGCACCGGGCTGGCGACGAACGCGAGGAAGACGACGATCATGATCAGCGCGCCCGACGTGATCACCCGGCCGGTCCCGGCCATGCCTCGTGCGACCGCCTCGGTGTTGTCGCCGATCCGCACGTACTCCTCGCGGATCCGCGAGATGAGGAACACCTCGTAGTCCATGGAGAGGCCGAACAGGATCGGGAACATGATCACGATGATCATCGAGGTGATCGGGGTCGGTCCTTCCAGGCCGATCAGGCTGCTGCCCCATCCCCACTGGAAGACGGCGACGAGGACGCCGTACGCAGCGCCGATCGAGAGCATGTTCATGACCACCGCCTTCAGCG
The DNA here is from genome assembly GCA_963762105.1 of uncultured Actinomycetota bacterium. Lineage (GTDB taxonomy): Bacteria > Actinomycetota > Actinomycetes > Propionibacteriales > Nocardioidaceae > Nocardioides. The sequence goes on from CAVXJG010000004.1 coordinate 52,832, forward strand.
GGACCACCACCGACCTGAAGACCAGCATCAACAGCAGGAACGACGCGACCAGCACGGCTCCGATGAAGAGAGGCAGCGTGTCGGAGAGCTGGCCGTTGAGATCGGTGGTCATCGCGGTGAGCCCGGTGACGTAGACGTTGTCGGGCAGCACGTCACGGACCTCGGCGAGGGCGACGGAGGTCTCCAGATCGGCGGGACCCGTCGTCGGCATGGCCGCGAAGACCACGGTGCTGCCGTCCGCGGAGGTCACCGGCTCGCTGACCGAGGCAATACGGCCGACGGCGCCGATGTCCTCGGCCAGCGCAGACACCCCATCGGCGCTGACGCCAGCGACTTCGAGGTCGACGACGACTACCAGCGGCCCGTTGATCCCGGGACCGAATCCCTCGTCCAGCAGGTCGTAGGCCTGTCGGTACGTCGTGTCGCTGGGTGCGTCACCGGCCGCAGGCCAACCCGTCTGCATGGCGAAAGCCGGTGCGGCGAAGGCAAGAAGGGCGAAGACGGCACCGATCAGGTAGGGCCAGGGCCGTCCCGAGACGCGGTGGGCGAAGCGCCACCAGGCGGTCTCCTCGGCGCGCTTGGCGGGCCGATGGCGACGCACAAGCCTGCCGGTGTCGATGCGGTCGCCGAGCAGCGCGAGCAGTGCGGGCAGCAGCGTGGTGGCTGCCACGACCGCGCTCAGCACGACGATCGCGGTGGCCAGACCGATCGAGGTCAGGGCGCCGAGCTTGGTGAAAGCGAGGGACGCCATCGCGATGACGACGGTGCCGCCGGCGAAGACGACCGCCGCTCCGGAGGAGGACATCGCGTCGGCCAGGGCTGTCGTGTTGTCGCGACCGGCAGCGCGGTTCTCGCGGTAGCGGGCGACGATGAACAGGGCGTAGTCGATGCCGACGCCCAGTCCGACGATTCCCGCAATCGGGATTGCCGACGGCGAGACGTCCATGATGCTGGCGAGCACGAAGATGCCGCCGATGCCCGCGCCGACCGCGACGAGGGCGAGACCGATCGGCACCAAGGCGGCCACGACGGTCCCGAAGGCCACCAGCAGCACGAGAAGCGCGATCAGGATGCCGACGCCCTCCAACGGCGAGGTCTCGTCGGGAGCGTTGAGGAAGACGTGGTCACCACCGAGCTCCACCCTGAGGTCAGCGGTGTTCGACGCGTCGACTAGCTCGGTCAGGGGCACGAACGACCCCTTGCCCAGCTCGGCCGGCGTCTCGTCGAAGGTGATCGCGGCGTAGCCGACCTGGCCGTCGTCCGAGATCGTGCCGGATGCGAAGGGGTCTGCGACGTCCACGACATGGTCGGCCCCGGCCACGTCGGCCAGGACCGCGTCGACGGCCTGCTGCTGACTCTGCAGCGTCTCGCCGTCGTCAACCGCGAAGACGACGAGGGCTGAGGCGTGGGTCGCCTCGGGGAACTTGTCCTCGAGCAGCTGCATGGCGCGTTCGCTCTGGCTGCCCTTGGCGCTGAAGGCGTCGATGAAGGCGCCGCCGCCGCTCCCGGCGAGGGCGAACACGGCGCCGAGTACGACGACCCAGGTCGCGATGGTGCGCCACGGGTGCCTCGCGCTGGCCATGGCGATGCCGCGGGTGATTCTGTCCATGATCTTGCCTTTCGATGGATGGGGCTGGCTGAGACCGTCGACCCGGATCGCGATGCGCCCGTTCTCGCCGTCTCCGGCCGGTGTGGGGTGCTCGCTCATGGCACGGAAGTTAGGTGCGGATCTGGTGAGCGGGCATCACCACATGTGGTGATCTACGTGGGGATCACCCGAGACTCGGCGGGGCGGCCTTGTGGGTCAGCCGCTGATGCGGTCGGTCTCGTAGGCCCACATGGCGATCTCGACCCGGTTGCGGGCGCCGAGCTTGGTCATGAGGCTGGCGAGGTGGGTCTTGACGGTGCTGAGGCTGATGTGGAGCTCGGCGGCGATCTCGGCGTTGGTCCGACCGCGCGCCACCGTCGACCAGGACCTCCTCCTCGCGGGCGGTCAGCGGCTCGAGCGGCTGCGCCGGCGGCCGTCCCGGCGCCGGTGTCGGCGAAGGCGGCGAGCAGGCGGGCCGTGATCTTCGGCGCGATCAGCGCGTCGCCGTCGGCCGCCGCGTGGATCGCCTGGGCCAGCAGCTCGGGCCCGGCGTCCTTGAGCAGGAACCCGCGGGCGCCGGCCTTGAGCGCGCCGTGCACGTACTCGTCGAGGTCGAAGGTGGTGATGACGACGATCGGCGAGCGGGTCGTCGACGTCCGGGCCCGGCGAGCTGGCGGGTGGCCTCGATGCCGTCCATGCCCGGCATGCGGATGTCGAACAGGCAGACGTCGGGGCGGAGCCCGCGGGCGAGGGCGACCGCCTCGCGCCCGTCGGCGGCCTGCGCCGACCACCTCGATGTCCGGGCTGGGCGTCGAGGATCATCGCGAGCCCGGTGCGGACGAGCTGCCTGGTCGTCGGCGACGAGCACCCGGATCGTCATCGGCGCGCGCCGTCCTGGGCAGCACGGCGTCGACGGTCCAGCCCCGGTCCGGGCTCGGGCCGGCCTCGAGCGTGCCGCCGAGCAGCGCGGCCCGCTCGGTCATGCCGACGAGGCCGTAGCCCGACGACGGGCCGTCGGCGTCGGACGCGGCTCGCCGTCGTCGCTGCACGGTGAGCGCGGACGCAGTCGGCGTCGCCGGCGACGCGCGACGCTCGATGCGCGTCGCGTGGCGGGCGTGGCGGACGGCGTTGGTGATCGACTCCTGGGCGAGCCGGTAGACCGCGGCGCCGACCGACGGCGCGGAGGTCGTCGAGGTCACCCGACAGCTCGACCTCGACGCGCGGCCGGTCGCCGGCGCTCCGGGCGAGCCGCTCGAGGTCGGCCACCCCGCGCTGCGGCGCGAGCGTCGGCGCTCGTCGCCGTCGCGCAGGCCGCCGACCATGGCGCGCATCTCGGCGAGCGTCCGCGACGCCTCCTCCTCGATGACCTCGAGCGCCTCGACGGCGGCTTCCGGGTGCGGTCGGCGGCGACGACGCGGCCGGCCTGGGCCCGGATGGCGATGGCCGAGACGTGGTGGGCGACGGTGTCGTGCAGCTCGCGGGCGAGCTGCTCGCGCTCGCGGAGCTTGACCTGGTCGAGCTCGCGGAGCCGGGACGCCGCCCGGTAGCGCACCGTCGCGCCGAGCGCCGCCGGGAAGCAGCAGGAACGACGAATCCCGACGCACCGCGTCGACGACGCCGGTGAAGTCGCTGGCGATCGCCGAGGACCGCGGTGACCAGCGATGAACGCCAGCCCGATGCACGGCCTCGCGGCCGCGATCCCCAGCGGAACAGCGAGTAGGGGAGCAGCGAGGACGAACGCCGATCGTGTACGAGCCGACCGGCTCGTCGTGCGTCGCCGACGACGCGCGGCGACGTCGACCACGATGATGGCGCCGAACGCGATCAGCGACCGCGGCGAGCGGGTGCGTGCGCCGCCACAGGAGCGTGAACGCCAGCGCGACGCCGAGCACGAGCGCGACCGGCCGCCAGACCAGGTCGTCGCGGAGGACGCCCTCGAGCGAGCGCCGTCGGCACCGAGCACGGCGACGAGCACCCAGTCCCGCCACACCCGCGCCGGCGGATCGCGGCGCCGCGGCTCGGCCCACAGCGAGCGGACGGCGTCTCGCACCACGCCTCCAGCGTAGAGATCCCGCGGCGGCCGGCGGATCGGCCGAAAGTACGGCCGCGCCATCGGCCGATCGGCCGGGCGAGGTCCGGCCCATCGCCCGATGTGCGGCCGCCCGGCGCTCGTCGACGATGAGACACTCGGCGTCGATCCGACACCGACGTCCGAAGGAGGAGCACCGATGTCGCACGCTCTGTACCGATTGGGCCGCTTCGCGGCCCGCCGCCCGTGGGCCGTCATCGGGGCCTGGCTCGTCGTCGTCGGTGCGTCGTGGTCGGCGCGTCGGGTGCCTTCGGCCGCGAGCTCGAGGACTCGTTCGGCGCGCCCGGGCTCGACTCGCAGCAGGCGACCGACCTGCTCGTCCGCCGCCGGGTCGGACCGGGCCGGCCTCACCGCCCAGGTGGTCGTGACGCCGCGCGACGACGGGGCGACGTTCTTCGACTCGGCCGAGGCGCGCGCTGCCCTGGCCGCAGGTCCAGGCGGTCGGCGCTGCCCAACGTGTCGCCGCACCGATCCGGCCGGTGCGCTGGCCGCGGGGCCGACGCGGCCGCGACGAGGTCGGTCTCGCCCGACGGCCGGGTCGCCCTGATCCGGGTCCAGTACCCGGTGCTCGAGGAGCTCGACGCCGAGCGACCTGCGAGCACCTCAAGGCGTTCGCCGCCGAGGCTCGACGCGGGCTCGCCGCTCCAGATCGAGATGGGCGGCGACCTGTTCTTCGCGTTCGAGGACCCCGGGACCGGCATCGGCGAGCTGATCGGCCTGGTCGCCGCGGTCGTCATCCTGCTCGTCGCGTTCGGATCGCTCATCGCGATGGGCCTGCCGATCGGGATGGCGCTCTTCGGCCTCGCGCTCGGCATCAGCTCGATGTCGCTCATCACCTACCTGATCGACATCCCCAGCTGGGCGCCGGAGCTCGGCAGCATGATCGGCCTCGGCGTCGGCATCGACTACGCGCTGTTCCTGGTCACCCGGCACCGCGAGTTCCTCGCCCGCGGGATGACCGTCGAGGAGGCGGTCGGCCGGGCCGTCGCCACCGCCGGGCAGGCCGGTGGTCTTCGCCGGCGGCACGGTGGTCATCGCGATCCTCGGCCTGGCCGTCGCCGGCATCCCGTTCATGACCGCGGCCGGCATCGCCATCTCGGTCGATCGTGCTGACCATGGTGCTCGCCTCGATCACGCTGCTCCCGGCGTTCCTCGGCCTTGCCGGGCACCGGATCAACCGGCTCGGGGTCCGACGCCAGCCGGCGATCGGCACGGCGCGCGACGGCGGGCTCGGGCTGGCAGCGGTGGGGCGGGCACGTGCTCCGGCATGCCGTGGCGTACGCCGTCGGCGCCACGGTCCTGCTGCTGGCGCTGGCCGCCCCGGTGCTCGCGCTCCGGCTCGGCATCCCCGACGAGGGCACCCTGCCCGCCAGCCGCACCGAGCGGCGCGCCTACGACCTCGTCGCCGACGGCTTCGGGCCCGGCATCAACGGCCCGCTGGTCATCGCCGTCGACATCTCCAGGCGATCCGAGCGTCGTCGAGCCGCTGCGCCGACGCGATCGCGGCCGACCCGGGCATCGCCGCCGTCGCGCCGCCGGAGGTCAACGCCGACGCCGGCGTGGCGACGCTGCATCGCCTTCCCGACCACCGGCCCCGCAGGACGACGCGACGCTCGACACGATCGAGCGGCTGCGCGCCGAGGTGTTCCCGTCGGTGCTCGGCGGGCAGCCCGGCCCAGGCCCACGTCGGCGGCCAGACGGCGACCTGGGCCGACATCGGCGACCGGGTCAAGGACCGGCTGCCGCTGTTCATCGGCGCCGTGGTCCTGCTGTCGTTCCTGCTGCTGACCGTCGTCTTCCGGTCGGTGCTCGTGCCGCTGAAGGCGGCGCTGCTGAACCTGCTGAGCATCGGCGCCGCCTACGGCGTGCATGGTCATGGTGTTCCAGTGGGGCTGGGGCGCCGACCTCATCGGCCTGGAGTCGACCGTGCCGATCGTCCCGTTCATCCCGATGTTCATGTTCGCCATCCTGTTCGGCCTCTCGATGGACTACGAGGTCTTCCTGCTCTCCCGGGTGCGGGAGGAGTACCTGCGCCACCGGCGACAACGACCGCTCGGTGATCCACGGCATCGCCAGCACGGCGCGGGTGATCACCTCGGCCGCGCTGATCATGATCTCCGTGTTCCTGGGCTTCGTCCTCGGCGCCGACCCGACGATCAAGATGTTCGGCCTCGGCCTGGCAACCGCGATCTTCGTCGACGCGACCATCGTCCGGCTGGTGCTGCGTGCCCGCGACGATGAAGCTGCTCGGCGACGCCAACTGGTGGATCCCGCGGTGGCTCGACCGTGTGCTGCCCACCATCAACGTGGCCGGCGAGGCCGGGCTGCCTGCACCCCAGATGGAGACCGAGCAGGCTCCTGAACCCGAGCACGAGGGGGCGTTCGCCCAGTCGTGAGGGCGGCTTGACAGGGGGACTCGCCGGACTAGGTTCGGGAACGAGCGCCTCGGCGTTCTTCTCGAAGTTCAAGGGAGCAGAGCATGCTGAACGCGAGCAAGGTAACGGCCAACATCCCCGCATCAGACCTCGGTCGAGCGCGTCGGTTCTACGCCGACACGCTGGGGCTCGACCCCGTCCAGGAGGGCGAGGGAGGTCTCGTGTACACGACCGGGGGCGGCACGACGTTCTTCCTCTACCAGACGGAGTTCGCCGGGCAGGCGGGACATACGATCGCCCAGTTCCACGTCGACGACATCGAGACCGAGGTCAAGGACCTGCAGTCGAAGGGCGTGTCCTTCGAGCACTACGACCTGCCCGGCGTGACGTGGGACGGGGACATCGCGAACGTCCCGGAATGGGGCACGCCGCGTGGTTCAAGGACAGCGAGAACAACATCCTCTGCCTCGACGACGCGCCCATCCCCTGACACCACGTCGTACGCCGCCCGCGAATGATGAGGCAAACGCCTCATGAGATCGGCGGCTGCGCGCTCCACGCTGTTGGTCAGCGAAAGGAGCTAGTGATGCCGAAGGTATCGAAGACCAGCGCAACAGAGGTGCAGGACATCGGAGTGGGAACGGTCTGGGAGGACGTCGTCGACGGCTACGAGATCAGCTTCCTCGACCTCCGCGGGGCGACCGACATGGTGGCCCTGCTCAAGGGCCTTCCCGACGACCGCTGCACGTGCCCCCACTGGGGCTACGTCACGGCCGGGCAGGTCACGTTCACCTACCGGGACCACGCCGAGGTGTTCGAGGCCGGCGACGCCTTCTACGTCCCGCCCGGCCACAGCCCGTCGACCTCGGCCGACGCCTCGTTCGTGCTGATCAGCCCGGCCGAGCAGATGGCCGAGGTCGACGCGACGATCCAGCGCAACATGGCGGCGATGCAGTCCGCCTGAAGATCCCGCGTCAGACCGGCACGGGCTCCTCCTCGCCGAGGAGCCCGTGCCGCGTGGCGAACAGGGCGGCCGCCGCGCGCGAGGACGCGCCGACCTTCGTGTAGATGTGCTCGACATGGTTGGCCACGGTCTTGGGCGAGATCACCAGACGCGCAGCGATGTCCTTGTTGGTCAGACCCCGGGCGAGGAGTCGGAGCACGTCGACCTCGCGAGCGGTCAGGCCCGCCGGCCCGGTACGTCGTGCCGACATCCGATGGCCCGCTGCGCCGAGGACCGCCTCGACCGCGTCGGCGTCGAGGCGACCGGCCCTGACCTCCCCACGCAGCAGGGAAGCGGCCTGCTCGGCCGACCTGGCATCACGATGAGCCCGTGGCTCGCGCATCGACCGGTAGGCGTCGGCCGCTCCCAGCACCCGCGCCGATCGGGAGATGGCCGCGCCCGACAGGCCACGCGGGAAGCCGGACCCGTCGAGACGTTCACGGTGTTGCACCGCGACCTGGGCGAGCGGGGCGAGCGCCGGAGACTGGCGCAGCATTCGCTCCGTCAGGTACGGCACCATCCGGATGCGTTCGCGCTCCCCGGCACCCAACGGCGACCGTTTGTCGAGGATCGAGTTCGACACGCCGAGCTTGCCGTAGCAGTGGACGAGGCCGGCCCGGCGCACGGTCCGGACCTCGGCGGAGGTCAGGCCGAGCAACGTGCCCGCCTCCGATGCCAGGTCGGCCACGGCTCGTGCGTGACCGAGCGAGTAGGGCGACTTGAGGTCGATGAAGTCGGCAACGGCCAGCAACGCGGCGTCGTACTGGTCTCCTGACAGCACCACCGCGAGCGCAGGCTCCGCGCCGATGACGTCCTCCCAGGTGTCGGCCGACTCCAGCCCCGACAGGAGGATCTCGGCATGGCCGTCGAACTCGTCGGCAAGCCGGGGGTCGAACTGCTTCCCGCGCCGCTGCCGCACGAGCGCCCGGGCTGCGTCGACGCCACCGACCCTGTGGGCCACCTCGGTGAACTCGCCGATGGCGGCCAACCTGGCGGCCATCGGGACGTCGTCGCCACTGAGGTCGCCGGGCCAGCCCTTGCCGTCCCAGAACTCGTAGGAGGCGTCGAGCGCGGCGAGCGTCTCCTCGGAGAGGCCGAGCTCGTCCCCGAGCCGGCGGGCCATGTCAGCGTGATGGGCGATCATGCCGTTCAGGTCGCGGTGGCCGGACACGGCGAACTCCAGGCCGATGCGGAACCGGTCGATCATGCCGTCCGCGCCCGACCCGAATCGACGGATGCCGGCGGCGGCGCTCCTGAGGCCGTTGAGCGGGTAGTCGTACTTGTCGGCCTTCAACGCCGATGTCGTCGCCGAACCACTTCGCCTGCTCGTGCGCGTCGGTGTGACAACCCACGTTGACCAGCAGTGCGGTGTAGTAGACGGCCACGCGGTCGTCCTCGTCGACGCCGACCTGCTCGGCGAGCCTGAGGGCGATCAGGCACTGTCGGAGCACGTGCTCCATCGGCTGACCGAAGCCGAGGTCGATTCCGAGCGACAGCGCGGCCACCAGCTCCGCCAGCCGGACGCCCCCCTGGTCGCCGTCGTCAACCACGACCCGAGCGTACGCGTCGGACTACGGATAGGGGATCCGTCGCTGCGTCGTTGAAACGCCTGGCGATGCGGGCGCAGCTGGCTTGGTTGGGGGTGGAAGAGGTCGGGAGCACGGTGGCCCCGCCAACGGCGTGCTGCCAGGCGCAGGTTGACCGTGGCCAAGCCTCCGGTTCGGGCTCGTGCGTTCGGGCCACGGCCCCAGACACCGTCCCCTCAGTCCTGGTATCCCTTGAGGCGCGGCGCTTCCGTTGGGTCGCTGGGCTCAGTGTCCGTCTGACGACCGCACCGCTTGCAAGTCCAGTGCGGGGGCGCGTCGTTGGCCTGCTTGGCGTCACGGAGGTACTTGTGTCCGGCGACGAGGCAGATCACGTTCACGGTTGCGATTGTCCTCCCGCCATCCGAGGTCAGTCCACGTACGACCGCCCGACGCCCAACGCTCAGACGCCTCCGCCTGCGCCAGCCGACGGATCGACACCGCTTCCAAAGTCTGGCGGCTGGGTGTACCTGACGTGACCGCAGCGCTTGCACGTCCATTGCGGCGCCGCGTTCTCGGATTTCTCGACGGCGTCACGGAGGTACTTGTGCCCGACAACGACGCAGATGACGTTCATTCTCCGAAGTATCGTCGCGAGCGGCTTTCGACCGTGGCAGGGCCCAACACCGATCCAGGACGTCAGTCACCCGGCCGGTAGTGGGGACATAGCCTCAATCCATAGCCGATCAGGACAGTGGGGTCCGGGCGCGGGTTGTTGGTCAGCGCGTCAGGCTGGTAGATGTCCACTCCAGGCTGATAGCGCCCGGTGTGCTCCGCCGATCCGTTGAGGGCGTATTGAGTGCCATCGTCAGTCGTGAACACGACGGCGAATTCCCTTTGGTTGTTCTGCCTGACTTCGACGCAAGACAAGGTCCCTGAATCCGCGACGACTGGCCAGATGAGCGTCCCGCCGCCGAACGAACCGCTGTTGAACTCCGTACGGGTCAGGTGCCGACCAGGGAGGGCCGCTGGCGTGCTGCTCGAGGACAACGAGCATGCCGTGAGGCTGGCAAGCACGGCGACGGTTATCAGCCAGAGCCCTTGCTTTCGTCTCACTGGGTCAGGCTAGGCGTGCCATGCCGCAGAGTGTGGTCAAACGCGAGAGCCGAGGCGCACACCCTCACATCGGCGTGAGCGGACGAGCTGTGTGGCTATTCAAGTCAAGACGCGCAGTGGCGCGGGCCGGTTGGCCTATTGGCGTCGGGTGAAGGTCGTCTCGCCGTTGGGGTGGTGGTGGACGGTCCGGGCGGGGTCGTGGGCGCGGTGGTGGTGGAAGGAGCAGAGGAGCTTGCCGTCGGCGAGGTCGGTGCGGCCGCCCTTGGACCAGGGTTGCTTCCAGTGGTGGGCTTCGCACCAGGCGGCGGGGATCTGGCATCCCGTCGCGGTGCATTCGGCGGTCGCGGATGGCCATCGCCTTGCGTTGGGCGGGTGAGAAGAGGCGGGCGGAGCGGCCCAGGTCGAGGATCTCGCCCTTGCTTGCCGAGGACGACGGGGATCAGGTGGGCCTGGCAGGCCAGCCGGCGGGCTTGTTCGGCGGTGATCCGGTCGCCGGTGGAGGTGGTGGCGACTCCGGCGTCGTTGAGGAGCGTGTCGAGGTCGAGGGTGACCATCACGCTGGTGGCGGTGCCGCCGTGCCGCGGGCAGGCCGGAGTCGGGGAGGTTCTCCAGGAGTGCGCAGAACGCCTCGCCGCGGCGGCGGGCGACGGGCAGCTCGTCGACCTCGCCCAGTCTGTTCGAGTGCCATCCGGCGTGGTGAGGTGTAGGAGTCCAGGTAGGTGCGCAGCCGGTTGGCGACGTGGTCGGGGAGCCGGGCGAACAGGTCGGTGGATCCGTCGCCGCGGGGCCTGAAGGTCAGTTTGGTGGCGGCGTGGGCGCGGCGTTCCTCGGCGACGAGCCGTTCGTACTCGGCCTGGTCGGCGATGTCGGGGGCGATGGCTTCGAGGAGCCGGTCGCCGAGGCGGCGGAGCTCGCGGGGTCCGAACTGGGCGGCCTGCTCGACCAGGTGCTGCCTCGCCCTGGAGCCGCAGCTCGGGGTCAACGTCGGTGGGCAGGTCCTCGAGCGCGGCGACGATGACGTGGGCTTGGGCGACGTTGACCCGGCCCTCGGCCAGAGCAGCGCCGACGATGCCGGTAGCGGCCGTCGACGGCGACCGCCAGCCGAGCAGACCGCAGCACGGTGCCGTGGTGGTCGCGGGTGGTGTCGGCCAGCCAGGCGGCGGTGGACCGGGCGCCGGTCTCGACGGCGATGTCGTCGGCGGCGGCGAGGACTCGCAGCTTGAGGGACTCCATCCGTGAGGACAGCTTGGTGAGCTCGATGAGAGCGGTCTGTTTCTGCTCGGTGGTCATGAACACCGGCTCCACGCCAGCGACCTCGTCGAGGGCTTCGGCGATGGCGTCGACGCACGCCAGCACCGGATGCGAACCGGTGTGGGTGAGCGTCGACATGGGTCTAGCCAAGCATCGACCACCGACACTCGAAGCGTCCTCCACAGGCTCAGAACCCCTTATTCACAAGGGATCTGAGCATCGTGACCCGATCGTGATGTTCCGCTTGCGGGGTTTCGAGACGGTTGCTAGCGCAACCTCCTCAACCAGCGAGGCGGCGCCCTCCTCAACCAGCGCGAAGGGCGGCGCCCTCCTCAACCAGCGGGGGCACATCCGCCCCGACCGCGGGTTCGCGTGCGCGCCCACCAACGACGGACTCACGATGGTGGTGGCCGGCTGGCCGTACGCCGAGGCCCAGGCCTACAAGGCCGACGTGGAGGCCAACTTCCTCCAGACCCTCGAGCTTGTGCCGGAATTCGCTGCACGCGTCTCCCAGGCCAAGCGGGAGGCGCCGTTCCTCGGGGGCGCGGTGCCAGGCTGGTTCCGCAAGCCGTACGGCGACGGCTGGGCGCTCGTCGGAGATGCCGGCTACAACAAGGACCCCATCACCGCCCAGGGCATCTCGGACGCCTCCTCGACGCCGAGCGCTGCGCCGACGCCGTCGACCAGTGGCTCGGCCAGGGAGCGTCCTACGACGACGTGATGGGCGCCTGGCACCAGCAGCGGGATGCCAAGGCCATGCCGATCTACGAGTTCACCGCACAGCTGGCCACGCTCGAGCTGCCGCCGCCGGAGATGCAGCAGCTGCTCGGGGCCATCAGTGGCAACCAAGAGGCGATGAACGGCTTCGTCAGCGTCGTCTCGGGTGCGTTGTCGCCCGCGGACTTCTTCTCTGAGGAGAACATCGGCCGCATCATGGCCGCCGTCCCCGTGGGCTGACCCTCGCCGGGTCGTCCCAGGCCGGGCCGTGTGACAAGGTGACACGGTCATGCCAGCGCCTCTGCTCGAGACCAAGCTCTACGTCCCGCGGGCTCGACCCGGCCTGGTCCCGCGCCGGAGGCTGAGCGATCTCCTGGATCGCGGCATCTCGTCGACGCTGACACTCGTGTCGGCCCCGGCCGGGTTCGGCAAGTCGACGCTCTTGGCCCAGTGGCTGACGGCGACCACCGATGAGCGGTCCGCCGGATGGCTGTCCCTGGACCGGGCCGACAACGATCCCGTGTCGTTCTGGACCTACGTCGTCGCTGCTCTCAGGACGGTGGCACCCGAGGTCGGCTCCGGCGCCGTCACCCTCCTGGCGGACTCGCCGCCGCCGTCGTTCGAGTCGGTGCTGACCACGCTGCTGAACGACGTCGGGGCCGTGCCGACGGACATCGTGCTGGTGCTCGACGACTACCACGTCATCGAGTCGCGTGACATCCACGACGGCGTGGCCTTCCTGCTCGACCACCTGCCTGCCCGCCTGCACCTGGTGATCGCCAGTCGGGCCGATCCCCCTTTCCCGCTCGCCCGCCTGCGCGCCCGTGGCGAGCTGGTGGAGGTGCGCGCGGCCGACCTGCGATTCACGGCCGACGAGGCGGCGGCGTACCTCAACGACCGGATGGGACTCGAGCTCACCGTCGACGACGTCGCTGCCCTGGAGGGGCGGACCGAGGGTTGGATCGCCGCGCTGCAGCTCGCGGCTCTCTCACTGCAGGGTCGCGACGACGTCGCCGGGTTCATCGACGGCTTCGCCGGAGACGACAGGTACGTCGTCGACTACCTGGTCGAGGAGGTCGTGCAGCGCCTGTCCGACCCGGTCCAGAGGTTCCTGCTGCAGACCTCGATCCTGGCCCGGCTCAGCGGACCGTTGTGCGACGCCGTCACCGGTCAGGACGACGGCAAGGCCACGCTCGAAGAGCTGGACCGGCGCAACCTCTTCCTGGTCCCGCTCGACGACCGTCGCCGCTGGTACCGCTACCACCACCTCTTCGGCGACGTGCTGCGTGCGCGACTGCTCGACGAGCTGCCCGACCTGGTGCCGGACCTCCATCGGCGGGCCAGCGTCTGGTATGAGCAGAACGGCGAGCTGGACGTCGCGATCGATCACGCGCTGGCCGCCGGCGATGCCGAGCGCGCCGCGGACCTGGTGGAGATCGCGGCGCCGGCCACCCAGCGAGAACGCCGCGAGGCAACGCTGCGGGGCTGGCTCGAGAGGCTGCCCACCGACCTCTTCCCCGACCGACCCGTGCTCAGCGTCATCTACGTCGGCGCCCTGATGGTCACCGGGACGACCGAAGGGGTCGAGCCGCTGCTGCGGGACGCCGAGCGGTGGGTGGCGGGGAACGCGGACCTCCCGGTAATGCCCGGGAGGGATACCGATGGGGTACGCCGCCTCCCCGGCTGGATCGCCATCTACCGCGCCGGCTTGGCACTGGCCACGGGCGATCCCGACGCCACCGTGACCTACGGCCAGCGCGCGCTCGAGCTCCTCGACGAGGACGACGACATGGGGCATGCGGCGGCGACGACCCTGATGGGCCTCGCGTCCTGGGGACGCGGGGACCTCGCGGCCGCGCACACGGCGTACGCCGACGGCATGGTGCGGATGCGCCACGCGGGACACGTCGCCGACGTTCTCGGCTGCGCGGTCACGCTGGCCGAGATCGAGGTGACGCAGGGCCGACTGGGCGCGGCCATGCACACGTTCGAGGAGAACCTGCAGCTAGCGGCAGCCCAGGATGGGCCGGTGCTGCGCGGAACGGCAGACATGCACGTCGGCATCAGCATGATCCTTCGAGAGCGGGGCGACCTGGCCGCCGCCACCCAGCACCTGATGCGCAGCCAGGAGCTGGGGGAGCACCTCTGGCTGCCGAAGAACCCGCATCGCTCGAGGATCGCGATGGCTCGGGTCCGGGAGGCCGAAGGAGATCTCAGCAGCGCGGTCGAGCTGCTCGACGAAGCGGAACGCCTATACAACGGCGACTTCTCCCCCGACGTACAACCCGTTGCCGCAATGCGCGCCCGCGTGCGGGTGCGGCAGGGCGAGCTCGACGACGCGCTGCGCCTGGGCCTGGGACCGGGGACTGAGCGCCGACGACGAGCTCAGCTACCTGCGCGAGTACGAGCACGTCACGCTGGCTCGCATCCTGCTTGGAGCAGCGCTTCGCTCGACGAGGCCGGCAGCCTCCTGGAGCGCCTCCTGCAGGCGGCGGACGAGGGTGGCCGGGCGGGGACCGCGATCGAGATCCTGGTCCTGCAGGCGCTCGCGCACCAGCTGGGAGGCGACACCGACGCCGCCCTCGTCCCCCTGCGCCGCGCGCTGACGATGGCCGAGCCGGAGGGCTACTTCCGCGTCTTCGTCGACGAGGGCGCCCCGATGACACGACTACTGAAGGCGGCCGAGGCGGCCGATGTCTCACCGACCTACGTACGTCGGCTGCTGGCGGCCGACGACGGGACCGACCAGCAGGCGTCGCCCACCCGCCGCCAGGACCTGGTCGAGCCGCTGAGCGAACGGGAACGCGAGGTGCTCCGCCTGCTCGGGACCGAGCTGAGCGGTCCCGAGATCGCGCGCGAGCTCGTCGTGTCGCTCAACACGGTGCGCACGCACACCAAGAGCATCTACGCCAAGCTCGGCGTCAACACGCGTCGCGCCGCGGTGCGCCGGGCCGAGGAGCTGGACCTGCTCTCACGCAGGGGTCACTCCGCGACCTGAACCGGCCGGCAGGCCGGCGAAGATCACCACCTCGATCACCACATCTGGTGACGACTTCTCACCGGTCCCGCTCCTACCTTCGGGGCATGAACCAACCGCAGGCATCGCCGGCCAGGCCTGACGGGTCCGGAGAGTACGAGATCCGGCTCCAAGGACACCTCGCCGGCCGATGGGCCGCCTGGTTCGACGGCCTGACCCTCATCCGTGAGAGCGACGGCACCACGCTCATCCGAGGCCCCGCGGCCGACCAGGCCGCCCTCCACGGCCTCCTGCAGAAGGTGCGCGACACCGGGCTTCCGCTCGTCTCGGTGACGCAGATCGAACCCGACGCACCCGCCACCGCCTCGACCGACCTCTGACAGCCCGTCCATCCAGCAAGGAGACCGACATGACGACCGCGATCGACACCTCAGCGAGCCGAGCCACAGGAACCGGGCGAGTCCGGATGGACGCCGTGAGAAGGAGTGCGTTCCTCGGCGGCCTCTTCTACCTGATCACCTTCGCCAGCCTCCATCCCGGCGGTCTTCCTGCTCGCGCCGGTGCTGGACGACCAGAACTACATCCTCAGCTCGGGCGCGGACACCCAGGTGGTGTGGGGCAACATCCTCGACCTGGTCAACGCGCTGGCCTGCATCGGCAGCGCGGTCGCGCTGTTCCCGGTGGTCAAGCGGCAGAACGAGACGCTGGCGCTCGGCTTCGTCACCAGCCGGATGTTCGAGGCCGCCGTGATCGTCACCGGCATCATCAGCCTGTTGACGGTCGTGTCGATGCGGCAGCCCGGGGCGACCGGCGCCGAGGCGGACTCGCTGCTGGTCCTCGGCCAGGCCCACGTGGCGGCGTACGACTGGGCGTTCCTGCTGGGGCCCAACGTGATGGCCGCCATCAACGCACTGCTGCTGGGCACCCTGATGTACAAGTCCGGACTCGTGCCCCGCATCATTCCCGCGATGGGCCTGATCGGCGCCCCGTTGCTCCTCACCGTCACGATCGCGACCATGTTCGGCCTCACCGAGCACGGTTCCGGGTGGTGGGCCGTGGTCGCACCGATCTTCTTCTGGGAGCTGTCGCTGGGTCTCTACCTGGTCATCAAGGGCTTCAAGCCCTCCCCCATCACCGCCGGCATGGTCACGAGCCAGCGCGTCTAGCGGACCCGCTTCACGGGCAGGATGGCGCAGGCTCCGACGATCGCGCAAACTCCGGCAACGGCGTAGAGCAGGCCATAGCTGCCGCCCCCGATCGCCAGGACGAGCGGCGCGATCGCCGGCGCGACGGAGAAGGGCAGTGCGCCGGCGATGTTCATCACCCCGAGGTCCTTGGCCACGTTGTCCTTGTCGGGCAGCACGTCGGTGACGAGCGCGAGGTCGACGGCCACATACATGCCGAAGCCGAGTCCGCTGATGGCCATGCCGACCAGGAAACCGTTGAAGTCGCTGGCGATGGCGAGCAGGAACAACGCGAGGGCGTACCCGAGGGCGGCGACGATGACGAAGACCTTGCGTCGGCCAGTCCAGTCGGAGAGTCGGCCGCCGACGAGGGATGCGGCCACCACGACGGTCGACTGGACGAGGGTCGCGAGGAAGATCTGGTGTGGCACGTCAGCCTCTGCGCTGCCGAGCTTGTCCAGCAGGTAGTAGGTCTCGTAGGTCACCAAGAACGCGTACGCCAGCACGAACATGAAGCGGCTGGCGAAGGCCCAGGCGAAGTCCGGGTTCTTCCGGGGCGCGACGTAGAAGGTGCCGGCCAGCTGACGCCAGCCCCACGGCGGCCGGTCCGCAGGGTCGAGTCGGCGATCGTCCAGCGTCGCGGCGAAGAGCAGGATGAAGAACCCGCCGATCGCGCAGGGGGCCAGGAACATCGCGACCAGGTTGCCGTTGAACAGGTCGACGACGAAGGTGCCGGTCACCGACGCAATGGGCACACAGACTCCGAGGATCCCGGCCACCGTGCCACGTTGCGAGGTGGGCACCTGGTCGGGGAGCACCGCGATCACGGCCGCGAGCAGCGCGTTGAAGAAGAGCTGCGCGATGCACCAGCCGACCAGCACGACCGGGATGGTCGGGGCCAACGCGACGACGAGGACACCGAGGGAACCGCCCACCAGACCGATCACCATCCACGGCCGCCGCATGCCCAGCGGCGACGCGGTGCGGTCGCTCAACCTGCCGCAGAGAGGATTGCCGAGCATCGCCACCAGCGCGCCGACGCCGACGACGAGCGAGAGGTTGTTGGGCGCCCGCGCGGTCCCGACGAGCGAGTTGACCTTCAGGGCCAGGGTGACCAGCAGGGGTGCGATGAGCACCAGCGACGTACTGATGAACGCCAGCGTGTACAGCGAGATGAAGCCCCAGCCGACCGTGCCTGCGACTCGAGTCGCAGGCACGTCGCGCATGACACTCTCCCCCCGAGCGGTCGAATGCCAGGAGAATAGGGCGTCAGCGCCTTGCTAGCGAGGCCGTCTGCGGATGGCCCAGGCGGAGTGCCGTACTTCTGAGCCACCAGGTGACTCGGCAGTACGGCGCTGATGGCCTCCGACCACGTCAACGCGAGGGCTAGCCGCCACCGACGGTGTGGCTGACCCCCTGCCGGCACTGTCCAGACACCGGCAGAGTCATTTCCGGAGGTGAGCCCGACGTGGCTGTGGTGCGAGTCCTGCTGGTCGACGACCAAGAGACGTATCTGCGCGCCATGACGTCGGTGGTCGAGGAGACTCCAGGGTTCGAGGTCGTCGGTCGGGCGATGTCGGGCGAGGAGGCGCTCGAGGTCGCGACCGCAGCGCTTCCCGACCTCGTGCTGATGGACGTGAACCTCCCCGGCATCGACGGCCTCGAGGCAACCAGGCAGCTGCGCACGCGGACGCCTGCACCCGTCGTGCTGCTGCTGTCGACGTACGACGACGAGGCCGGCGACTCCTTCGTCGCCGAGTCCGGTGCCGCGGCCTATGTCACCAAAGGGGCGTTCGGCCCGGATCGGCTGGACCAGGTGTGGTCGGCAGCCGAACCTCGACGCGCGTGAGGCCCCCGTCGATCGCGATCGCCACCGCGCCCCCGGCCGACTCCACCCGGTCGCGGATGTCGTCTCGGGACAGGCCGCCCCTGTCCTCGCCGCTGACCACCAGCTGCAGCCGATCGCCCTCCACCGTCAGCGTCATCTCGACCGGGTCGTCGAGATCGCGCATCGCCTCGGCAGCGCAGAAGTACGCCGCCGCCTCGACGCGCGGTCCGAACCGGGTCTCCGCGGCCGACGCGTCGACCATCAGACGACCGGTGGATCCGGTTCTGGCGACGAGCGACCCCAGCGCTGCCGGGAGACCCGAGCGGGCGAGCTGGGCCGGAAAGACCCCTCGCGTGATCTCGCGGAGCGCTTCGAGGGCCGTGTTCACCGACGCAAGCAGCGTCCCCAGCAGAGCGGCGTCAGGCGCAGCGGTCGCGTCACGCCCCGGTTGGGAGAGCTGAAGCAGCTGGCCCGGCAGCGGGTCCAGGTGGGGCGCCACCTGCCGGCCGATGGCGCGTTCGAGCCGGCTGCGTTCGGCGTCGCCGGCGCTGATGAGCCGACGTCGTGAGTCGGCGAGCTCGCGGGTGTGCCCGGCGAGCTGCTCGACCTCGGCCGACAGCTCGGCCGCCAGTCGGGCATTGCGGAAGGCGAGACCGGCCTGCTCAGCCAGGTCGGCCAGCAGCCGGTGCTCGTGGGGGCGCAGCGAGTGTCCGGGCCGCATCGTCACGGTGATGACGCCGAGCCGATCCCCCTGGTCGATGACGGGCACCTCGACATCGGTGCTGCCCGCTGCGAGCGCTCCATCGGGCGGCCACCCGGCCAGCTGGTCGGCCCCGGCCTCGACACGGAGCGTGACCACGACTCGCCGCGCGTTGACAGCCTGTGCTGCCGATTCGGCCACGGCCGGCAACAGGGTGGCGGGGTCGGAGGTGTCCCCCAGCCGGCGGCTGAACTCCGCCAGCGCCTCGTAGGGCACAGCAGCGGCACCGAAGGCGAGCCGGTCGGCGACCCGGACCACCCGGCGCCGGGCGGGCTGGAAGGCCATCGCCACGACGGCGGTGGCGAGCAGCGAGGGCCAGAAGCCCTCCGTGCTGCCGCCGACGGCGAGTCCGACGAGGACAACGACCCCCACGTAGCCGACCGCCACGACACCCGTGGCCAGCGCGAACAGCACGGCACGGTTGACGATCAGGTCGATCGCCACCAACCGGTGGCGCAGCACCGCGACGGCCACGCACACGGGCACTGCGACCTGCGCGACCCGCAGCGGAAGGGCCGCCAACCAAGTTCCCTCCTCGCCCTGGATGCGAGGGATGGCGAGGATGCACACGACTCCCAGCGCGAGCAGCGCGGCAGCCGACGCGATCCAGAGGAGCTGCAGCCGCTCGTCGTCCTTCGCCCGCCGCAGCCGCAGCACCAAGGAGACGACCGAGGCGATCAACGCGGCCGCGACGAGCATCCAGCCGACCGTCAAGAGCGGCAGCGATACTGCCCGGTTGCCGAAGTCCTCGCCCACCACGACCTCACCGGGACGGATCGTCAGCGTCCCGAGAGTGTGCAGAGTGACGCCCGCCAGCGCGGCCCAGGCGGCCCAGCGCCAGCGGGGAGAGAGCAGATGGCCGTCCGGTGCGGTCAGGAAGACGATGATCTGGGCGGTGAACGCCGGCCAGCCCAACAACGGTCCCGCCCAGGCGGCGACATGGGCCCAGTACGCGGAACCGGGACCGTCCCCGTCGAGTACCCAGGTGCTGTAGGCATCGGTGGCCAGGGTCACCGACAGCAGGCTCGCCGCGGACAGGAGCCAGCCGAGTCGGTGTCTTGGGTAGCGCGAGATGATGAGCGCCCCCATGACGGCATACCCCAACCCCGCCAGGGAGGAGAGCGGCCAGCCGTGGTTGGCCCACGTCTCTTCACTCAGGAGCGAGTTGTGAGCCGCGGTGAACCACGTGTCGAGGATGAACGCGACCGTGGTCAGGCCGACGATCCCCCAGGCGATCCGGGCCCGCACGTCAGGCCTCCTGGTGCGCGAGCGAGAGGTCCCGGGGCGGAGGATCGGCGGCCTCGGCGTCCGGCACGACGGCCGTGACCGTCGTACCGACCCCTCGCTCGGACACGACCGCAACCGTGCCGCCCACCGCGTCGAGCCGGTCGCGCATGTTCATCAGCCCACTGCCGGCGCCCTCGGCCAGCACGCGCGCCTGGTCGAAGCCCGACCCGTCGTCCGTCACCTCGAGCCGCCAACCTCGCCGATCGTCGTGCAGCGTGACGGTGATCCTGCTCGCACCCGCGTGCTTGGCGGCGTTCTGCACGGCTTCCATGCAGCAGAAGTAGAGGGCGGCCTCGAGCGCCGACGCCGGTCGGCCGGCGGCCTCCGCCTCGACGGTGACCGGGACCATGCTGACGGCCACTCCGGCGCGCAACGCGGGGACGAGGCCCTCCTCGGACAGCAATCGCGGATAGATCCCGCGGCTCAACGACGACAGGGTCTCGATCGCGACGCGGGCGGCGACCACCTGGTCGGCCAGCACTTGCCTGGCCCGATCCGGAGACCGGGCGGCGACCACCTGCGCAAGTCTGAGGTTCACGGCCAGGGCCACCAGGTGCTGTTGCGCACCGTCATGGATGTCTCGCTCCAGCCGCCGTCGCTCGGCATCCTGGGCCCCGATGAGCCTCTCCCTCGAGGTCCTGAGCTCGTCGGCCCGGGCGACCAGGTCGCGATGACGGGCCTCCAGGTCGGCACGCAAGCCGATCAGCTTCAGCACCAGTCCCGCCTGGGCGCCCAGTCCGGTGAACAGTCGCTCCTCGACGGAGGTGAGCGCGAGACCGGGCCGTTCCTGGAGCCGTAGCACCCCCAGCACCTCGTCGCCCTGCCTGACTGCCAAGGTTCGCCGACCTTGCCCGTCGGCAACGGGGTCGGAAGCGAAGGGCGGTGGCGCCCGGTCGTCATCGGCGTCCGCGGGCCACCTGCCCGCCAGCGTCAGTCGATCGGCCAACTGGAGCCAGACCTGGGCCCACGCTGCACCCGTCCCCTCCGCGAGCAGCCTCGACATGCGGGCCGGGAGCCCCGTGGTCACCCCGCCGCTGCTCACCGTCTCGGAGAACCCGGTCAGCACGTCGTACGGCGCCGCGGGACGCTTCGCGATGCGGCTCGAGGCCCGCTCCAACCAGGCCTGCACCGGCGCGAACGCGAGCGCAACCACCACAGTGGCCAGCACCGACAGGGCCGGGCTGGGCGAGTCGGTGCGTCCGATGAGCAGCCCACCGCCCAGCACGATCACCACATAGACGCCGAGCACGAAGCAGACGAGACCGACGACCACCACCACGCGACCTGACCCACGTCGGTACAAGTCGGCGGGTCTCATCGGGTTGGGTCTGATCTGGTGGGGCTGCTGGCTTCCAGAAAGGCCAGCACCGCCATCACTCGCCGGTTGGTCACGTGCTCGTCGACGAGCCCGAGCTTCTGGAAGACCGCCCCGATGTGCTTCTCGACGGCCCGTTCGCTCATGAACAGCGTCGAGGCGATGGTGGCGTTGTTGCGTCCCGTGGCCATCTCCTGGAGGACCTCGCGCTCCCGCTCCGTGAGGCCGAGGAGCGGCCCGTCGCTGGCTCCCTTGCGAGCCACCAACGCCTCGACGACCTTCGGGTCGAGCACCGACCCACCGCGGATCACCTCGTGCAAGGCCCGGACGAGCTCGTCGAGGTCGGTGACCCGTTCCTTGAGCAGGTAGCCGAGGCCGGACACGCCTTCGACCAGCAGCTCGAAGGCGTAGTCCTCCTCGACGTACTGGGACAGCACCACCACGCCGATGTTCGGGTGCTCGGCGCGGATCCGCTTCGCGGCGACGATGCCCTCGTTGGTGTGCGTCGGAGGCATCCGGATGTCGGTCAGCACGGCGTCGGGTGAGCGTCTCCCCCACCGTCCTGATCAGCGACGCAGCGTCGGTCGCCATCGCAACTACCTCGATCTCCGGGACTTCTGCCAGGAGCGCGCCGAGTCCCTCACGAACCAGGTAGTTGTCATCGGCGACGACGAGGCGGAGTGCCATCTCCACGACTCTAGGTCACGTCCCACCGACATGAGGTCGTGCTGACCCGCACGACTCGTGGTGCTAGCCCCCCTCGCCGTACTGCCTGCCCCATCGTGCCGACGGGCCCGAGTTCCTAGCGTCGAAGCCACCACTAACCCCTTGAGGAGTTCTCATGTTGGTACGTCTCGCTGATTGGTGCTACCGGCGGCGTCGCCTGGTGGTTCTCGCCTGGGTGGCCGCCCTGATCGGGGCCTTCGCCCTGGCCGGCGCCTTCGGAGGCGAGTTCAAACAGGACTACCTCCAGCCGGGATCCGAGTCTCAGCAGGTCTCGAACACGCTGAAGGCCAACTTCCCGCAGAAGTCTGGCGACACGCTCCAGATCGTCGTCCACTCCGAAGCGGGCGTCACGTCGGCGGAGGCCGAGGGGCGCGTCGAGCAGATCCTCGCCGACGTCGCCGGAGCCGAGCACGTCGTGGGCGTGGCCAGCCCCTTCACCCAGGAAGGTGCCCACCAGATCTCGGCGGACGGCACGACCGCGTACGCCGACGTCGCCCTGGACAAGTCGGCCGACCAGTTCACGGCCGCCGAGGCCAAGACGCTGGTCGAACCCATCCTCGCCACTGGTGACGGCACCCTGCAGGTCGAGGCCGGCGGCCCCGTCGCGACCAAATCGTTGACGGTCGCCACGGGATCCGAGGGTATCGGCCTGATCGCGGCCGCCATCATCCTGCTGATCACCTTCGGATCCGTGGTCGCGATGGGACTCCCCCTCATCACCGCGCTGTTCGGCCTCGGCATCGCGATGGCGCTCGGCGAGGTGCTGAAGCGCTTCGTCGACGTCCCGGAGTGGGCGCTCTACACCGCGGCGATGGTCGGCCTCGGCGTCGGCATCGACTACGCCCTGCTGATCGTCACCCGGTTCCGCAGCAGCCTGGCCGATGGACAGGAACCCCGCAGGGCCACGCTGACCGCCATGGCGACCGCCGGCCGCGCGGTGCTCTTCGCCGGCATGACGGTGGTCATCTCGATGCTCGGCATCCTGCTGATGGGCCAGCCGGCCATGAACGGCTTCGCCTTCACCGTCGTGCTCGCGCTGCTGGTCGTGATGGCGGCGTCGGTGACGCTGCTCCCGGCCATCCTCGGCTTCGCCGGTCGCAACATCGAGCGCCTGCATGTGCCCTTCGTGAGCAAGCAGGCGCGCACCTACGAAGCCTCGCGCTGGTACCGCTGGAGCCGCTTCATCCAGCGCCGCCCCTGGTGGGCAGCCATCGGCTCGCTCGCCGTCCTGCTAGCGCTGGCGGCACCCTTCCTGGGCATCCGCTTCGGGGTCCCCGACGCAGGGAACGACACCCCCGCCGCCACGACCCGCCAGGCCTACGACCTGCTCACCGAAGGCTTCGGTCCCGGATACGCAGCACCCATGCTGCTCACCGTCCAGGGTCAGGCGGACGGCGACCTGCTCGGGTCCGCCGACGCGGTGGGCTCCACGCTCGGCAACGTCGATGGGGTGGCGTACGTCGCCCCCGCGGTCCTGGACCCAGCGGGCGACACGGCGCTGCTTACCCTGACCGCCACGACCTCACCACAGGACGCCGCCACGCAGGACCTGGTTGACCGGCTGCGCGACGTGGCGATCCCGGCGGCCATCCACGGCACCGACCTCACGATCGACGTCGGCGGTGTCGTGCCGGCCAACGTCGACGCGAGCGACGGCGTGGCCTCGAGGCTCCCGCTCTTCTTCGGGGGCGTGCTCCTCGTGTCGTTCCTGCTGCTGATGATGGTGTTCCGCTCGGTCCTCGTGCCGCTGAAGGCGGTGGTCATGAACCTGCTGGCCAGCGCCGCAGCGTTCGGCGTGCTGGCGCTCGCCGTCAGCGGCGGACGACTCGGAGACCTGGTCGGGATCCCGGAGGCGACACCGGTGCCCATCCAGCTGCCCATCGGCATCTTCGCGATCCTCTTCGGACTCTCCATGGACTACGAGGTCTTCCTGTTGTCGCGGATCAAGGAGGAGTACGACCGGACCGGTGACAACGCGCTGGCCGTCGCCGATGGACTCGCCAAGTCGGCACGCGTCATCACGGCCGGCGCCGCGATCATGGTCACCGTCTTCATCTCGTTCGTCATGGGCCACGACGTGATGGCCAAGATGTTCGGCATCGGCCTAGCGGCAGCCGTCCTCGTCGACGCCACCCTGATCCGGATGGTGCTCGTGCCGGCGACCATGGAGCTGCTCGGCGATCGCAACTGGTGGCTGCCGAGGTGGCTCGACCGGCTGCTTCCGAACATCCATGTGGAAGGCCATGAGGTTTCCGACCAGATCGAGGATCCTCATCCTCCCGTCGACCAGCGTGTGCCCGCAGCGACAGGCAGCCGCAGCACGTGAGCGAGATGCCGTACGTCGTCTGACGGTAGGCCTCGTGGCCCGAGAACGACGCCCCGCCCGCGCGAGTTGGGCGGGGCGTTCCTTCTCGGAGAACTCACAAGCGCCAAGGCCGATCGCACCTCGGCCGCCGAGGATCGCTCCAAGCTCAACGACGGGCGCACCCGCCGAGAACGAGGGCGCCGACGGCTAACCTCCTACGATGACCCGGCCCGACGGGGCATGCTTCTCGCGAACACCACTCCTGCCCGAGAGGAACGTCATGGCCGGCCCGGATCCCAAGCCCAAGCCAAAGCCGAAGCCGAAGCCCCCACCAAGGCCGGGTCCGCCGACTCCGCGGCCGTTCGAGGACCCGCACTAGCGGAGGTTCACCCGAGAGTCTGCCGGAGCGGAGACCGCTCGTCGGCGGTCTTGAAACCGATTTCAGGGATTTCTCGCTGGCTCGTATCAGAACTGATGCGTCATGCTCTTGAGAGGAGTGATGACGATGCCGCACACGGCCGAGGATCCGGCGTCGGTCTGGGACGCTGCAGGGTCTGCCTTCGCACGCTGGCGCGCCGGGGACCCGGCCGCTCTCGACGACCTGGTCGGCGTGATGAGCCCGATCCTGTGGCACGTCGTGCGCGCCACGGGCCTCGACAAGGAGCAGTCCGAGGACGTCGTGCAGACGGCGTGGCTCGCCCTGGTGCGCAACGCCGGCACGGTCGGCGACACCCAGGCCGTGGCCCGGTGGCTATGCACGACTGCCCGGCGCGAGGCCTGGCGGATCAGCAAGCAGGGCACCCGATCGACCCCGGTCGACGACGACGCACTCGAGTGGCGGATGCCGAACCAACCGTCCCCAGAATCCGAGGTGGTGCTCAACGACGAGCAGTCCCGGCTCTGGGGGTCGCTCGGTCAGCTGTCCGAGCGCTGCCAGCGACTGTTGCGCATCGTCGCGATGGAGCCGAGACCCGACTACGCACGGATCGCGGGCGAGCTCAAGATGCCCATCGGCAGCATCGGCCCGACCCGCGGCCGATGCCTCGACAAGCTCCGCAGCGAGCTCCAACGAACGGGAGCAGAACGATGACCGCCACACCTGACGACGACGACCTGATGCTCGAGATCCGACACCTGTGGGAAATCCTCGACCCGCCGCCGGGCGACCTGGCCGACGGGGTGCTCGCCACTTTGGCCACGATCGACCTCGAGTTCGAGTTCGAGCTGCTCACTCTCGTGGACTCCACCGACGTGCTCACTGGTGCGCGCTCGGCCGCCCAGCTCGCGGAGGTCGGCACGTGGTCACTGGAGTTCGCCGGTCCCGAGTTCCGGGTCCTGCTTCGCATCTCCACGGTCGACGACCGCCGTCGTGTCGACGGCTGGGTGCTCCCGCGCACTCCGATGCGGATCCAGGTCGCCAACGCCTCGTCCGGCGGACCGGCGTACGACGGCGTCGAGCTCGACCAGCACGGCCGGTTCGAGCTCACCAACGTCACGCCCGGCCTGTCCCGGCTCTGGTTCCTTCCCGAACCCGGCGAGCCGAACACCAACACTCGACTGCCGGTTGCGACGCCCCCGTTCTGGATCTAGAAGGAGTTCCTGTGCAGGACGCCCCCCGCCCCGCTCGTCAGTCCTCGCTCTCGTCGTCCCGTGAACCGCGCGTCCCACCACGCCACGTTCTGGAGACAATCGAGGGCCGGGTTCTGGATCCCGCCACGGCGCTGACCATCAAGGGGGTCAAGCCGCGCTCCACGGTCTATGTCGGTCCGCGACTGCTTGTCTCGCGTGGCCCGCAGGACGAAGAGTCGATCACCGCACTCGAGGAAGTCGCGGCGACCCTCGGCTGGGACATCACGGTCAGCAAGGCCCAGACCGTACGGCGCGGACCACGCGAGGATGTCGTCGACATCGAATGGGGCCCGGTCGAGCGCAACTCCGAAGGCAACTTCTTCGAGCCCGAGGAGACCGGTGTCCTCCGGCTCGACCTGAGCGTCCGGGACAAGGAGGCGACGATCGCTCCCGATGGCTGGGTGCTGCTGCAACGAACGCGTGCCAAGGCGCCCGACTTCGAGAGCCTCCAGCACGTCGGTCTCGAGCACGTCATGATGGTGCGAAGCGTCGATCCCTACCCGTTCGAGGACCCCCATCCGTTCGAGGATCCGCATCCGTTCGAGGACCCGCACCCCTTCGAGGACCCGCACCCTTTCGAGGACCCGCACCCAGCGGGAGCCACCGCCTCGGCAGCCGTGGCGAGCTACGCACGCGCAGGCAGCGGCGGCCGGCAACCCATGGCGTACGTCGGCCCCCCACCGCGCCGCGAGAAGACCGTCAAGGGACGGCGTCCGGTCGTGGCCACCCTCGACACAGGCTGTGGAGAGCACCCGTGGCTCGACGGCGTGGTCCGCACCGATGTTGGCCTCGGCACACAACCCATCGGCTACGTCGACGACGAGACTGACCCAGAGAAGTGGTTCGACCAGACCGGCGCCCTCGACGGCGGCATCGATCCGCTTGCGGGCCACGGCACGTTCATCGCCGGTCTTGTCCACCAGGCTTGTCCCGACGCAGACATCGTCGCTTGGCGGATCGTGGGGTCTGACGGTCTAGTCGTGGAGAGCAACTTGGTCAAGGCACTCAAGGACATCGCCGAGCTGGTTCGTCGACACCGCGACGGCGACCCCGACGGCCATCCGATCGACGTCCTGAGCCTGTCGCTGGGCTACTACCACGAGACTCCTCAAGACGTGCTCTTCGATCCGACCATCTACGGCATCCTGCGCCGGATGGGCGAGTGTGGGGTGAGCGTGGTCTGTTCGGCCGGCAACGACGCCACGGCTCGCCCGGTCTTCCCCGCCGCCTTTGCACCCTGGTTGGACGGGAACGGCCCGGTGCAGGCGCAGCCTGGGCTCGTCCCCATCGTGTCGGTAGGTGCCCTGAACCCGAACCGAACCACTGACGCCCTGTTCAGCAACACGGGGCCGTGGGTGCGGGTGTACACCCGCGGCGCAGCGGTGATGAGCACCATGCCCCCTACGTTCCAGGGCGGCTTCAACGCCATCGCCTCCACCGAGGCCTACCAACGCAAGCGGTCCTCCATCGACCCCGACGACTACAGCGGCGGCTTCGCCTTGTGGAGCGGTACGTCGTTCTCCGCCCCGCATTTCGCCGGCAGGGTCGCCCGCCAGATGGTCGGCAAGATCGATCCCAGCCACGACGACCGGTCGGCGGCGATCGACCGGGCCTGGGAAGCCGTAACCGCCCTGACCCAGATGGCCCGCCCCACCGACTAGCCGCCTGACCTCGCCTGGGACCTGCTGGTCGAGGGGACACCGGCAAGCAATGATGGAGCAGTGCCCTCCGCTGTCGACCTGCATCGTCGTGCCATGCACGGAGTCCGCGCGGGGCACTTCTCGCGAGCCCGTGAGCAACTGGACACGGCGAGAGGGATCGCGGTCGACGCCGATCTGGTCGCCCGCATCGAGCTGTCGCTGGCCTACGTCGACGCCGAGACGGGAGCCGTCGACGAGGGGCTGAGCCGCTGCCTGGCGCTGGTCGACGACGATGGTCTGTCGGCCGAGACGCGAGGTCTGGCTTGGGCCCAGCTCGCGCTGATTCGTCAGCGTACGGGTGACGTCGACCTTGGGCTGGCCGCTTTCTCCAAGGCCATCCCACTCCTGCAGGACTCCCCTGAGGAGGCTGGGCGGGCCCTGCTCAACCGAGGAAGCCTCCACCTGCGACGGGGCAACCCGAGGGCCGCCATCGTCGACCTCACGGAGGCCAACGCCGAGTTCGACCGAGCCGGTGCGGCGGTCCAGCGCGCCAAGGCCGAGCACAACCTCGGGTTCGCCCGGCTGCTCACCGGAGACGTCGTCGGCGCGCTGCAGACGATGGAGGCGGCTCGACAGGTGCTTGCGCCGCTGTCGGCCGTCTCGCGGGCTGTCTGCGATCAGGACCGTGCCGAGGTGCTCACCGCGGCCGGTCGGCCGAGCGAGGCGATCAAGGCCCTGGAGGCCGCAGCGGCCGCGTACGGCTCTCGGCGTCTCCGGTCCTTCCAGGCACAGTGCGAGCTCACTCTCGCCTGGACCCTGCTGCGCGAGGACCCGGCCCGAGCACGGGTCGTCGCTCGCCGCGCCGCGCGTCGTTTCCGCAGCCAGGCCAGCCCGCTCCAGGCGGCGCGGGCCGAGGCCGTCGAGGTCGTGGCCGAGATCGCGGTCGGCGGCCACACGCGCGCCCTCGCCGCGCGCGCCGACGCCGTGGTGGAGGAGCTGCAAGGCCAGGGACACCACCGCGAGGCCTCCATCGTGGCGCTACAAGTGGCGAGGCTCGCTGTTGTCCGGGGTGATCTCGAGGACGCTCGCGCGCGCCTGGACCACGTCCGCGTCATCTCGGACTCGCCCGTCGCGACGCGACTGCTGTGGCGCGAGGTGCGATCGGAGCTCGCCCGCGCTCGGGGCGACCACAGGCATGCGCGCGACCACGTCCGCGCGGGCCTCGCCGACCTGCACGACTGGCAGTCGTCCTTCGGGAGCCTCGACCTGCAGAGCACATTGGTGGGCCATGGTCGGACCCTCGCCCTGCAGGGGCTCCGGCTGGCGCTCCACGAGGAGTCGCCCGAGCTCGCCTACGAGTGGTCCGAGCGCGCCCGCGCCCTGGTCTCGCGGGTGACGCCGGTGCGGCCACCGGCCGACCCGCAGGTGGCGGCCGAGCTGACCGAGCTGCGGGTGCTGCACGCCGCCGACCCGGGTCCGCACTCCGCCGACCACCGGCGCCTGGAGAAGTTGCGGACTCACATCCGCGAGCAGAGCTGGTACGGCGACGGGGGCGGCCAGGTGGGCGAGCCCGCCGCCCTGGAACAGGTCCAGAGCGAGCTGGCGGCCACCGATGCCTGCCTGGTGGCGCACCTCGCCGTGGACGGCCGGCTGACTGCCGTGGTGGTGACCGGCGACAGCGTGCACACGGTGCCACTCGGGGAGTCCGAGTCCGTCCGACGGGACCTCGACGCCGTGGCTGCCGATCTCGACATGGCCGCCTCTCAGCTGGCCGGCCCGTTCGCGGCGGCGATCCGCGGTTCGCTGGACGAGCGGCTGTCCGCCGTCGCCGATCGGATCGTCGCTCCCGTACTGGGGCTGGTGGGCGACCGGCGCGTCGTACTCACGCCTTCGGGGCTGCTCAGCGGCACACCGTGGACACTGCTGCCTGGGTTGGCCGGCCGCCCGGTGACCGTGCCCCCCTCCGCGACCCGTTGGCTCGCGCTGCGCCTGAATGCGATCCCGGCCGAGCGGCGGGTCGGCCTCGTCGCGGGACCCGACGTCGACCGCGCGCTCGAGGAGGTCACTCGGGCGGCGGCAGAGTGGCCCAGCGCCACCGTGCTCGCGGGCGCCGATGCCGTCGCGGCATCGGTGGCGGATCTTGCGAGCCGGGTCGACGTCCTGCACCTGGCGGGGCACGGCCGCCATCCCGGCGACAACCCGCTCTTCGCCGCCGTCGCCCTCGCCGACGGCCCGTGGTTCGGCTACGACATCGACCTGCTGCCGCACACCCCCGACACGGTGGTGCTGTCCTCGTGCGAGCTGGGCCGGGCGTCGGTGCGCTCCGGCGACGAGGTGGTCGGCATGACCGCCGCCTGGCTGCACGCGGGCGCCCGAAGCGTGACCTCCTCGACGAACCTGGTCGCCGACGACGTGGCCTGCGAGGTGCTCGCCGGCTGGCACGGCCGGGTCGCCCAGGGCGAGGCCCCCGCGGACGCCCTGGCCGAAGCTGCGGGCAAGCTCGGAATCGACGAAGCGCCGTCGCCGTTCGTTTGCTTCGGGGCGGGCTTCTGAGCCTCGGATGGGCGAGCTTGCGAGTCCGACCGAGAATGGCGAAGAGATTGAGGAGGGTCGGCACACGGCGGCGCGCAGCGTCGGGGTGTGCGACCCGTCTCGAAATCCAAGCCACTTCGACCGCTCAGAATCTTTTTCGGACCGACGTATCAGCGCGCGGTCGACCCGCTCCTAGGTGTGCAGGGGGAACGGATCGGAGCGTGTCGGCATCGGGGGATCCGACACACGGCCCGGTCAGGACCGGGAGCGGGCCAGCGGCGCGAACGCTGGCCCGCTCCATCCCATTTCGCGGCTCTGTCAGACGCGGCTGCCGTCCAGGGGCTAGCCCGTCGGCGTCGCCTTGACGAAGGACAGCAACGACGCGAGCCGCCCACCGGGCTCCTTCCAGTACTCCGCCGACTCGGCGTCGACTCGAAGCAAGACGACATCAGGGTCGTCCGGACCGTCCGGAAACCATGCGCCCACGACCGGGTTCCACATCTCGCGGACCATCGACCGATCGTCAACCAGCGTCGCGCGACCGGCGACCGAGAGCCAGTCTCCCGAGCCGTCGAAGGACAGGTTCACATCGGGACGCGCGGCAAGGTCGCCCGCCTGGACGCTGGAGCGCGAGATGAAGAACCACGCCTCCAGGTCGTCGTTGACCTGCTGGGGAGTCATCGGCCGCGCGTGCAGCGCACCGCCCGCGGCGGCACTGGTGATGACGCAGAACCGCGCGTCCTGAGCGATCTCGACCACCCGTCGGCGGGCTCGTTCGTCGCTCGACTCGGGGCTGCGGTCCTCCGTCGGGTCTGGCGTCCAGTCGTTGAGCTGGATGTCATCCACGGCGTACCTCCTCCAGAGGGCCCGAAGGGCTCGTGCGAGTCCGTCGAGGTTGCCAGCCGACGTCGACGCGGCGCCACACCCTTAGGTAGGAGGGAAGCCACGGGTTGCCGGCCTACCGGACGAACGTCACCAGGTCGTGCGCGCCGTCGTCGCGCGCGGCCTCGACGTAGTAGCGGATTCGGCCGTCGCCGAGCGGCACGGCGCTGGCGTAGCGGAAGGCGCCGTCGGCGTACGGCGACCGGATCGGCTCGACGGCGGGGTCCGGCACCAGCCGGGCGCCGTCCCAGACCGCCACGCCGGTCGTCTCGGACCAGTTGGACGCCGCGTCGGACCGGCCGTCGTAGAGCACGGTGAGCGGCTCGGTGCCGATGACGGCCGTCACCCTCGCACCACGGGCATCCCACTCCCCCGGGCGACCGGCGAGCACCTGGCCCCGGTCATCCCAGGCAAGCCCGTCGTCGCTGGTCAGGTAGCGCGTGGTCATCCGGTCCTCGGCCCCGGGCTCGTCGAGCGGGTGGCAGCACAGCCACAGCTGCCAGCCGCCCGGGTCACCGCTGTCGTGGGTGACGACGGGGTCCTTCACGCCGGTGTGCTCGTCACCCGGCAGCACCACCTGCTGCTGCCCGTCGGCCAGCCCCTCGACCGTGGTGGCGGTCAGGCTGTCGATCCACCAGTGCTTGGAGCCGGGGGTGGCGCAGGAGAGATAGAGCCGCCAGCCGATCCCCGGGACCGGCACCAGGACCGGTCGCTCGAAGGACTCTGCCCCGAAGGCCTCGCGCTCGATCTCGACGACGTGCTCGAAGCTCTCCCCGTCGCTCGAACGGGCCACCACGACCGAGACGCCGCGGCCCTCGGTGAGCGGGCGGCGTACGCGCCAGGTGAGCCAGAAGGTGCCGTCGACCAGGACCGCGCTGGCCGCGCCCGCCCAGTTGCCGGCGCCGGGGCCTGGCGCTGGGGCCACCACGCGCACGTCGTCGCCGTACGACGGCAGGTGCGGGGTGGCCGCGGCGGTCATGCTCCGATGTTAATCGACCCCAACGGTCGACATTCGAGGCGACCGCGCGGGTCAGCCCACGACCACGTACTTCCGGAGGAGCTGCTTCTCGATCTTTCGCGCCGTCCACGCGGAACGTCACCGAGCGGCACCGAGGTCAGAGGCCATCGACCGCGTCGTGCGACGGGGATAGCCGAGCCCCTAGGCCGCGACCGCCCATCGGCAAAGTCCGCGCACACTCAGCGGCATGACCGGATGGCCGTGCAGCCGCTTGCATAAAGCGTACGAGCGTCGTCGTCGCCCCGAGGTGGGGGACGGTTACCTCAGAATCCCGCGCCGCCGGACCCGGCAATCATCCCGCCAGTGATGCCTGTCCCGGGCTGGCTCCCGCCCCGATACTCGTCGCGGCCGCAGCGCGAGCACTGCTTGTAGCGACCGCCGTCGGGGTTGCTCCTCCACACGTTGTGGTGCCTGCCGAGCATGCACCGGATGGGCTTCTTCGTCATGATGTCTCCCTCGAGGTGTGGCGCTCCGTCGACTCCGTCGCGGAGGGACCACGCAACCACCACCACGCTCCTACGATCCAGGCCCGCGGTCAATCAGCGATCTCGACGCCCAGGGCGATGATTCGTTGGTCGCCTGAGTACCCGCTCATCGGCTATGAGAGTGCACCAGACAACGGCACGAGTGGACGCTCTGCTTTCGGCCGAGGACATCGGTGAAGACCTCGGCGGCTGCCGACGTCGGAGCAACACACACTACCAGTCGTATGTAACCTTGTGGGTACGTACCTGATCTGTTACATTAAGGCCATGGATGCGGTGCTGCACGCGTTGGCGGACGAGAGCCGGCGAACGGTTCTGGAGATCCTGCGCTCCCATCCAGCCAGCGCGGGAGAGCTGGCCGAGGCGATCCCCATCGCCCGTCCGGGAGTGTCCCGGCACCTGCGGGTGCTCCGGGAGGCCGGACTGGTCGACGTACGCCCGGAGGCGCAGCGCCGGATCTACAGCCTCCGCCCGGAGGCGCTCATGGAGGTGGACGAGTGGCTGTCGGATTACCGCGCGCTCTGGCAGAGCCGGCTCGACGCCCTTCAACAGAGATCGCTCGAGGGAAGAAGGTGCGAAGGTGAACATCATCGGGACGATGCGGGCGCTTGACGAGACCCGCGGCGCGGTGCGTGTCGAGGACATCTACGACACAGACATCGACGACCTGTGGGAGGCATGTACGAGTCCGGAGCGGCTGGCGCGCTGGATCGCCGAAGTCTCCGGCGACCTGCGGGTGGGCGGCACGATCCATGCGGTCTTCACCAGCACCTGGACCGGTCCGGGGCGGGTCGAGGTGTGCGACGCACCGCATCATCTGCTCCTCACGATGGAGCCGGGCACTGACGATGAGTCGCAGATGGAGGCATGGCTGACCCAGGAGGGATCGCAGACCAGGCTGGTGGTCGAGGAGCGCGGACTGCCGGTGGACAAGCTGTACCTGCACGGAGCCGGGTGGCAGGCACATCTGGAGGATCTGGGGCGGTCCCTGGCAGGGGACACCGAGGCCCACACCGAGCGCTGGACCGAGCAGACTCCGGCACCGGCGTGGCGTCGGCGCTGGGACGAGTTGTCCCCCGCCTACGAAGCGATGGAGATCGAGTGATGTCTGACGACATCAGGCTCAGCGTGACCACCGTGAACGCGCCCGACGCGCTGGCCCTCGCGACCTTCTACGCCGAGCTCACAGGCGGGATCACGAAGGGGAGCGAGCACTGGGCGACCGTCTCCGGGCCGAACGGCTTCATCGCGTTCCAGCAGGTCGACGATTTCTGCCCACCGGTGTGGCCCGGCGCCGACGTACCCATGCAGATGCACCTCGACTTCTTCGTCGACGACCTCGAGGCAACCGGAGCCCGCGCAGTCGTTGCCGGCGCCACCCTGCTGGACTTCCAGCCGAACTCCGACCACTGCTATGTGTACGCCGACCCAGCTGGCCATCCCTTTTGCCTGTCCACCTGGGACGGGCCGCACCTGGACGACGAGCCCGACGAGAGAGAGCGGAGGTAGCACAAGCGATGGTTCCGGCACCTCGCTGCGGACCTAGCCCATAGGGATGCTTCGGGACGAGAGCTCGGGCTAGGTCGTCTCCCGCTGGACGTAGGCGGCGAGGTTTGCGAGCGACGACGCGAGCCCCGTTGCGTGGTCCTCTGCGGAGATGCCGGCGGGGACCTGGTCGGCGCGGATGTCCACGCGCGTCCCGTCGTCGGTCGCCGTGACCTCCCAGGTCATCGTCATGGTGCCCGCGAGGTCCGGATCGTCGGCGACGAACGTGACGGCCTGCACCACGCGTACGCCGGGGACGATGTCGATGAAGCGGGCTTCGACGATGTCAGAGTCGGCGCTGGACTTCCCAGGGCCGGTCGAGGCGTCGGCGTAGGTGAGCACCATTCGGTACGAGCCGCCCGGCCGGGCATCGAATCGCTCGAACCTGCAGGTCATCCCCGGAGGTGGCAGCCACGCAGCGAGAGCGTCAGGATCGACAAGCGCGCCGAAGACACGATCGGGAGAGGCCGCGATCACACGCGAGGCAGTATCCGTCCGTGGCACGGCACCATCATGCCGCCGCCCAGGTGTCCTCATCTCGGTAGATGAATCCACTTCCGGCCCCGAACAGGGACCCGCCCATTCAGAGGTAGAGGCCGGTGGATTCGGTGTCGCCGAGACGCTCGGCAGCGACCGCGTGGACGTCGCGCTCGCGCATCACCACGTAGGTCTCCCCCTGGACCTCGACCTCGGCCTTGTCCTCTGGGTCGAAGAGCACTCGGTCGCCGATCTCGACGGACCGCGCGTGCGGGCCGCGGGCCACCACCCGCGACCACGTCAGCCGCTTGGCGCCCATGTCGGCGGTTGCCGGGATGACGATGCCCCCGGACGAGCGCCGCTCACCCGACTCGCGGTCCACCTCGACCAGGAGCCGGTCGTGCAGCATCTTGATGGGGGCCTTGTCGGGGTCCTGGCCGGACAACGGGCGCTCCCAACTTTCGTGGCGGGCGGTAGGCGTGCGCGTCAGCGCACGACCTTGCGGATCAAGACGAACAGTGCGACAACCCCGACCACGCCGCCGGCCACCTTGAGGATGTTGTCGGTGCGCGGCGAGCCGGTCAGGGGGTCGACGAAGTAGGCCTTGATGGAGTTGACCTCACGGCTGACGATCGTCTTGGGGTTGGCGCGGTAGACGAGCTGGTCGATGGTGCCCGCCAGCCGGTCACGGGTCGCCTCGATCTCGCTCTCGAGCGAGGAAATCTCGTTGGTCACGCGGGAAGGCTATACCGCCCTGCCAGGCTCCCGGTGGGGCGATCCCCCGCTGGATCGAGCGGCTAGGGTGCTGGCGTGACTGCCGATCGACTCGCCCCGGGCGACCCCGCACCCACGTTCACGCTGCCCAGCGACACCGGCGACTTGGTTTCGCTCGGTGACTTCAAGGGCCGCAAGGTGATCGTCTACTTCTACCCCAACGCGATGACCCCGGGTTGCACGACCCAGGCCTGCGACTTCAGCGACTCCCTTTCGTCGCTCAAGGGCGCGGGCTACGAGGTGCTCGGCATCTCCCCGGATTCGCCGGCCAAGCTCGCGAAATTCCGAGAGAAGGACGGGCTGACGATCACACTGCTCTCCGACGCGGACAAGAGCGTGATGAACTCCTACGGTGCCTTCGGGGAGAAGAAGCTCTACGGCAAGACCGTCGAGGGCGTGCTGCGATCGACCTTCGTGGTCGACGAGCAGGGCAACCTCGAACTGGCGCAGTACAACGTCAAGGCCACCGGCCACGTCGCCAAGCTACGTCGCGACCTCGGCATCGACTCCTAGGCTGTGACACAGACCCGACCGACGTCGGGCCGCTCGCCGAAGTGGTGGAACTGGCAGACACGCGGCATTTAGGTTGCCGTGCCTTCGGGCGTGGGGGTTCAAGTCCCCCCTTCGGCACCCGCTCGCAGGGCCGGCGAACTACCTTGCGCGGCACGTTACCCACTGCTACCTTGTGGCGCATGGGAGCGGAGGCGGCGGTCACCCAGCTGCGACGCGGTGCCGTCGAGCACTGCGTCCTGGCCCTGTTGGAGACCGACGAGCGCTACGGCTACGACCTCGTCAGCCAGCTGACCACGGCCGGCCTGGTCGCGAGCGAGGGGACCGTCTACCCGCTGCTGAGCCGGCTCCGCAAGGACGAGCTGGTCGAGACCCACTGGCGCGACTCGACCAGCGGGCCACCCCGCCGCTACTACGCGCTCACCCGCCCCGGCCAACGCGCCCTCGACGACTTCCGAGTCGCCTGGGCGGATTTCAGCAAGGCGGTCGAGTCGATCCTCCGGCCGCCCACCACGAGGGAGAACCCATGATGACCGCCACCGACCACCCGAAGGTGTTGGACTACCTCGCGCGACTGCGCGAGGAGTCCCGTCGGCTCCCCCTCGACCAGGCCCGCGAGCTCGAGGCCGACATCACCGAGCACCTCCAGGCCGCCCTGGGCGAGGACCCGGGCGAGGCCAGGGTGCGCGACGCCCTCGACCGGCTCGGCAGCCCGAGCGAGTTGGTCGCCGAGGCTTCCGGTACGCCGTCCGCAGCCGCCACCGAGCCGAGGAGGCGCTCCTTCGACTCGCCCGTCGGCGCCATCGCCTGCCTCATCGCCGCGGAGCTGCTGTCGCTGTTGGTACCCATCGCCTTCGTGCTCTGGGTGGTCGGGCTGGTCCTGCTCGCCCGGGCCACCGTCTGGACCGAGCGCGAGAAGCTGTTGGGATTCCTGGGACTGGGCTCGGGATTCTTCGTCAGCCTGGGCATCCTCGGGTTGGGCCTTGTCGCCGCCCGCTCCGACGGCGTCGCGTGCTCCGAGGTGACCACCACCGACGGCGTCGTGGTGTCCTCGTCCTGCACCCCCGCCAGCGGAGGCATCGACTGGCTGGGCATCATCTTCCTGGTGCTGCTCGCGGCCTACGTCGCCTTCCAGGTCTTCACGATCTGGCGGCTGGCCCGGGCTGCGGGCCGCCCAGCGACCGCGCGATGAGCGGCGCGATCTCGCGCAGCGCCTTGCCGCGGTGGGAGATCGCGTCCTTCGCCTCGGGCGTCAGCTCCGCCGAGGTGGTGCCGGGATGCTCGTCGGCCTCGAACACCACGTCGTAGCCGAATCCGCCCTCGCCCCGCTGCTCCCTGATGACGCGGCCGTGCATCTCGCCGCGGACCACCGCCTCCGTGCCGTCGGGGTGGCAATAGGCGACCGCGCACGCGAAGTGGGCGCCGCGCCGCTCGTCGGGCACATGAGCGAGCTGGGCGAGCAGCAGCTCGTTGTTGCGGCCGTCGGACCTGGGCGGACCCGACCAGCGCGCGGAGAGCACCCCCGGCATGCCGTTGAGCGCGTCGACGCACAGGCCGCTGTCGTCGGCGACGCTGGGCAGTCCGGTCGCCGCCAGGCCGGCACGCGCCTTGAGCAGGGCGTTGCCCTCGAAGGTCGGGCGGTCCTCCACCGGTTCGTCGTACGTCGCCACCGCGTCGAGGCCGACCACCACCAGGTCGGGCGCGTGGGCGCGCAGGATGCGCTGCATCTCGGCGAGCTTGCCGGCGTTGCGGGAAGCCAGGAACAGCCGGTCGGTCACGGGGCCCTCAAGATGACAGCGCGGCCTGCTGCAGCCGCGTGAGGTCGGCGCAGCCCCGCTCGGCCAGCGCCAGCAGGGCGTCGAGCTCGGCCCGGTCGAAGGGGGCGCCTTCGGCGGTGCCTTGGACCTCGACGAAGCGCCCGTCGCCGGTCATCACGACGTTCATGTCGGTCTCGGCCCGCACGTCGTCGTCGTAGTGCAGGTCCAGCCGCGGGACCCCGTCGACGATCCCGACGCTGACCGCGGCGATCGAGCCCACCAGGGGCTCGCCCTTCAGGGCGCCTGCCGAGCGCAGGTGCGCGACGGCGTCTTCCAGGGCGACGTACGCCCCGGTGATAGCGGCGGTGCGGGTGCCGCCATCGGCCTGGAGCACGTCGCAGTCGAGGACGATCGTGTTCTCCCCGAGCGCCTGGTAGTCGATGATCGCGCGTAGCGAACGGCCGATCAGCCGCGAGATCTCGTGGGTCCGGCCGCCGATCCGGCCCCGCACCGACTCGCGATCGGAGCGGGTGTTGGTGGACGCCGGCAGCATGGCGTACTCCGCCGTCACCCACCCCAGCCCGGAGCCCTTGCGCCACCGCGGGACACCTTCGGTGGCCGTCGCGGCACAGAGCACCTTGGTCTTGCCGAACTCCACCAGCACCGACCCCGCCGCATGGTCGAGCCAGTGGCGGGTGAAGGTGACGGGCCTCAGCTCGTCGTCGGCCCGCCCGTCCGAGCGGGAAGCGGGGCTCGTGTCGAGGCTCATGCCCAGAACCTAGTAGGTCACTTCACCTCGGCGCGGAGCACCCTCCAGATGCCGATGGCCATCGGGAGCACCAGCCAGATCAGGCCGGACGTCACCAGCTGGGCCCACTCCTTGCCGCTCACGTCGGCGACGGTGAGCGGGGTCTGCGCGAGGTTGAAGTCGATCCACGGCCGGATGTCCTTGAACCAGTCCAGCAGGGTGGCCAGCTCGAAGAGTCCGGGCAAGATGAACGAGTAGACGAAGTAGACGACAATCGCGACGGCCGTACTGAGGAGCAGCATCCCGAACGCGAAGCCGGTGGACATCGCGAACAGGTAGAGCAGGAAGTAGCACAGGATCTGGAACACGCTCAGCTCCCACACCACCTCGTGGTCCGAGAAGGCGCCGTACAGGAAGTTGGCAACGATCGTCAGGACCAGCCCGATGACGACGGCGACGAACGCGATGATGAGCGTGCCGACGTACTTCGCGGCGAGGAAGCGGCTGCGCGATGGCTCCAAGGTGAAGGTGACCATCGCCGTCCGCTGACTCCACTCGCTCGTCACCGACATGATGCCGAGGACCGGGAGCAGGACGTTCATCGGGATGTTCGCCCCACCGGCGAAGTCGTCGAAGGTGACGTCGAGGTCCTGGGCGAGCACCACCCAGAGCTGGATGATCAGCACCAGCGCGGTGAGTGCGGCGATCGAGATGAGCAGCCAGCGGCCCGCCCGGGTGTCCACCATCTTGCGCAGCTCGACCGAGACCAGCCGGCTGAAGGGGACACGCGGAGTCTGGCTGACGTCGAGCGTCATGGACGCAGAGGAGGTGGTCACAGCGGGGCTCCTGTCGGGGCGGGCGCGTGGATGAGGTCGTCGCGCTGGGAGTCGGACGTGAGCTCGAGGAAGAGGTCCTCGAGGCCGCCCTCTACCGGGCGCAGGTCGGTGAGCACGATGCGGTTGTCGGCGGCGATGCGCCCGACGTCGACCGGCAGGGCCTCGACATGGAAGCCCTGGCCGACCGGCGAGTACGCCACGCCCTTCGCGGCCAGGGCGGTGGTCAGCTCGTCGTTGTCGAGCGCGACCACCATCGCCCCGGTCCCGCCAGCGTTGGCGAGCAGCTCGGCCTTGGTGCCGCGGGCGACGATCTTGCCGCGGCCGATCAGCAGCATCTCGTCGGCGATCTGCTCGACCTCGTTGAGCAGGTGGCTGGAGAGCAGCACCGTGCCGCCGCGATCGGAGTACCCCTTGAGGAGGCCGCGCATCCAGCGGATGCCGGCTGGGTCGAGGCCGTTGGCGGGCTCGTCGAGGATGAGCACCGACGGGTCGCCGAGCAGGGCGTGGGCGATGCCGAGGCGCTGCCGCATGCCGAGCGAGTAGTTGCGGACCCGGCGGTTGGCCTCGATCTCGTCGAGCGAGACGAGCGCCAGCATCTCATCGACGCGCGAAGGCGGGAGCCCCATCGTCTTCGCCCCGATGGTGAGCACCTCGCGACCGGTCCGGCCCGCGTGCTGGGCCGACGCGTCAAGAAGGACGCCCACGTGCCGGCCTGGGTTGGGGATGTCCTTGAAGTGCAGGCCGCCGATGGTGACGTCACCGTGCGTGGCTGGCGTCAGGCCCGTCATCACCCGCATCGTGGTGGTCTTGCCGGCGCCGTTGGGCCCCAGGAAGCCGGTCACTGTGCCCGGCTTGCAGATGAAGCTGATGTCGTCGACAGCGACGAAATTCCCGTAGGCCCTCGTGAGCCCTTCGACCTTGATCATGGGTTCATCCTCGCAGTGGCCGGCAGGCGAGGCATCGGACCTGGGCAGGGTCCGGGAGCGACCAAAGTAGGGGGTGCGCGGCGACTCCCGCCGCTGCCGGCCCGTCAGCGGCAGCCCTAGCCTGGGCCCATGGACGGTCCCGCTTCCGTCGCCGTGGCGCCGCCGGTGACCCGCTGGGGCATGGCGTGGCGGCTCGTGGGTGTGGTCCTCATCAGTACGGCGAGCATCACGTCCGTCGCCCAGGGCCGCACGGGCTTCGACGGCGACTGGGTGTGGCTGGACGTGCTCGTCGGCCTGGCGGCGCTCGTCCTGGTCTACTGGCGTCGGCGTTGGCCCCTCTCCGTCGCGCTGCTGACCGCAGCCGCGAGCGCCGTCTCCGCCACTGCGGCCGGCCCGGCCGTCCTGGCCGCCGTGTCGGTGGCGACCGGGCGCGTCTACTGGCAGGTCTTGCTGGTCGGGCTGGCAAGCGTCGTCGCAGGGCAGACGTTCGTCACCGTGCGCCCGACGAACGGCGACCCGGTGTGGCTGGACATCATCGTCAACGTGATCGTCACCGTGGCGGTCCTGGGCTGGGGCCTCTACATCGGCTCGCGCCGCGAGCTGGTGTGGACGCTGCGGCAACGCGCCGAGCGCGCCGAGGCCGAGCAGGAGCTCCGGGTCTCGCAGGCTCGGGGCACCGAGAGGGCCCGGATCGCCCGCGAGATGCACGACGTGCTGGCCCACCGGATCTCGCAGATCTCGCTGCACGCCGGAGCCCTCGGCTTCCGGACGGACCTCGACGCCCACGAGCTGCGCGGGCAGGCGACCCTGATCCGCGACCTGGCCAACGACGCGCTCACCGACCTGCGTGGCGTCCTCGGCGTGCTGCGCGACACCGAGACCGGCGAGCGGGCCAGCGCCCCGCTGCCGACCTGGGCGGATCTGCCGGCGCTCGTCGAGCAGGCCCGTGAGGCGGGCGTGCATGTCGAGTTCGAGGACCGGCTCGCTGCCGACGTACCGCTGCCCGACGTCGTCGGCCGCACGCTCTATCGCATCGTCCAGGAGGGCATCACCAACGCCGCCAAGCACGCTCCGGGCGCGGTGCTGCGCATCCAGGTCAGCGGGTCGCCCGACGACGGCGTCGACATCACGTTGCGCAACCCGATCGGCTTCGGCCCGAGCCGCACGCCGGGGTCGGGGCTGGGGCTGATCGGACTCACCGAGCGGGCAGAGCTCCGGGGCGGCCGGCTCGAGGGTCGCAACGACGGAGCCAGCTTCGTGCTGCGCGGCTGGATACCGTGGGCCGCGTAATGCCCCCCTCTCCGATTCGCATCCTCATCGTCGACGACGACCCGCTCGTGCGCTCGGCGCTGACGTTCATGCTGGGCGGCCAGACGGACCTCGAGGTCGTCGGCGAGGCGGGCGACGGCCGGGCCGGAGTCGAGGGCGCGGCCGAGCTGCGGCCCGACGTGGTGCTGATGGACATCCGGATGCCCCGGCTCAACGGTCTCGAGGCGACCCGCGAGCTGCTCGCGCGTGACGAACCGCCGCGGGTGATCGTGCTGACCACCTTCGACGCCGACGAGTACGTCGTCGAGGCGATGGCCGCGGGCGCCGAGGGGTTCCTGCTCAAGGACACCCCGCCGCCGCAGGTCGTCGACGCGATCCGCAAGGTCGCCGACGGCGAGCCGATGCTGTCGCCGACGGCCACCCGCTCGCTGATCCGGCAGGTGGCCGGCACCAGTCGCTCCCCCGAGGCCGTCGCCCGCCTCGACGGGCTGACCGACCGCGAGCGTGACGTCGCGCTGGCCGTCGGCCGGGGCCTCAGCAACGCGGAGATCGCTGCAGAGCTCTACCTCTCGGTGCCGACCGTCAAGGCACACGTGTCGCGTCTCTTCGACAAGCTCGGCGTCACCAACCGCGTGCAGATCGCCCTCTGCGTCCATCACGCGGGTCTCGCCTGATCAGGCCTCAGACGTCCCAGGTCGCGCCCGACGTGGCGACCTCGATCGGGCCGGCGTACGCGACCTTGGCCTCGGCCACCGCGACGGCGGGGTCGTACCACGGCGGCACATGGGTGATCACCAGCCGGCCGACCTCGCCGCGGGCAGCCGCGACCCCGCAGTCTGATCCGGTCAGGTGGATGTCTGGCGGGTTGACCTTGCCGGCCACGAACGACGCCTCGGCCAGCAGCAGGTCGGCGCCGGCGGCCAGCCGGTCCAGGCCGAGGCACGGTCCGGTGTCGCCTGAGTAGGCGAGCGACCGGCCGCCGGCCGTCACCTTCAGCCCGTAGGCCGGCACGGGATGCACCACCGGCACGGCCTCGACCGTGAACGGACCGACCTCGACCGGCTCGCCATGGACGCGGAAGTCGAACTCCTCGGTCATCCCCGGCTCCGCCGGCAGCCCGTACGCCGCCGCCAGCCGCTCCGCCGTACCGGCCGGCCCCCACACCGGAAGCCGCGGCTGCGGTCCGGCAGGGTGGTAGCGGCGCAGCACGTGATAGCCGCAGAGGTCCAGGCAGTGGTCGGCGTGCAGGTGGGACAGGAAGACCGCGTCCACGTCCAGCGGGTCGACGTAGCGGTGGAGCGC
Organism: uncultured Actinomycetota bacterium; assembly: GCA_963762105.1. Lineage (GTDB taxonomy): Bacteria > Actinomycetota > Actinomycetes > Propionibacteriales > Nocardioidaceae > Nocardioides. The sequence goes on from CAVXJG010000004.1 coordinate 95,206, forward strand.
GCCGAGCGCGCCGTTGCCGAGGTCGAGCAGGATCCGCCAGGGACGGTCGCGCGGAGCGCTTGGATCAGCCGGGCCGTCTGCCTCCACGAGGTAGCAGCTGGCGGGCGAGTCGGGACCGGGGTAGGAGCCGGAGCAACCCACGACGGTCAGTCTCATCTGGGGCCGCCCACCACGTCGGACGGCAACCCACCCGTGAACTGCGTGGCGTTGCCCAGCTCGGGACCGAGGAACCGGCGCCCGATCGTCTCGAACTCATCGGGCGATCCGGTGGTCAGGAACCGGTGGCTGGGCTCGCCGGACTGTCGCATCAAGTCTGTCGCGACGAGCATCTTGTAGACGTCCTTGGCGCACTCCTCGGCGCTGCTGACGAGGGTGACCTCGTCGCCCATGACGTAGGAGATGACGCCGGTGAGGAGCGGGTAGTGCGTGCAGCCGAGGATCAGCGTGTCGACGCCGGCCTCGGCGAGCGGGTCGAGGTAGTCGTGGGCGACGCCGATGAGCTCCTCGCCGCCGGTGACGCCGGCCTCGACGAAGTCGACGAAGCGCGGACAGGGCTGGGTCACCAGCGTCACCTGGGGCGCGGCGGCGAACGCGTCGTCGTACGCCATCGACTCGGCCGTGGCCGCCGTGCAGATGACGCCGATCCGGCCGGACCGGGTCGCGGCGACCGCTCGGCGGGTCGCCGGGAAGATCACCTCGACGACGGGCACGTCGTAGCGCTCGCGCGCGTCGCGCAGCATCGCCGCGCTCGCCGAGTTGCAGGCGATCACCAGCGACTTGACGCCGAGGGCGACCAGGTGGTCGAGGCACTCCAGGGCGTACTCACGCACCTCGCCGATCGGCTTGGGGCCGTAGGGCTGGCGTGCCGTGTCGCCGACGTAGAGCACCGACTCGTGCGGCAGCTGGTCGATGACAGCGCGGGCAACGGTCAGGCCGCCGAAGCCGGAGTCGAAGATGCCGATGGGCGCGTCGATCTCCCGGTACGGCGAGTGTTGCTGCACGTGCGAAAGGCTAGGGGCTGGCCCGCCGCGATGCATGCGGACGCGACCGAGATCACCTGCCGCCGTACCCTGTCCGCCATGCCTCTTCTGCGTACGGCGCTCGGTGCCGCCCTCGTCTCGGTCGCGCTGGTCGCCGCGCCAGCAGGGGCCTCGCCGGCCGTCGAGCGATCCGTCGGCGACATCACTCGAGTCGTCGCGATCTCGGTCGACGGGCTCAACCCCGACGCGATCGACCAGCTGGGAGAGGCCGGCACCCCCACCTTCCACCGGTTGATGGCCCAGGGCGCCTCGACGCTCAACGCGCGCACCGAGGTCGAGATGACCGTCACCCTGCCCAACCACACCGGCATGGTCACCAGCCGGCGGGTGGACCGGGCGCACGGTGGTCACGGCGTCACCTGGAACGACGACCGGCTGGTGCCTGGGACCGTGCAGGCGGCCGCCGGGCATCCCGTCGGCTCGGTGTTCTCAGTGGTTGCGGGCGCGGGCGGGAGCAGCGCGATGTTCGCGGCCAAGACGAAGTTCTCGCTCTTCAAGCGGTCCTGGCCTGCTGCGGTCGACCGCAGCGTCATCGAGGAGGACAACACCGCGCTGGTCAAGGCCACGCGAGGCGACCTGGCGACCAGGTCACGAGCGTTCACGTTCCTGCACATCTCGCTGCCAGACGTCGCCGGCCACGCCTACGGTTGGTTCTCGCCCGAGTACCTGGCCGCGGTGAAGCGGTCGGACTACCTGATCGGCCGGGTGCTCGCCACTATCGGCAAGACCGCCGAGTCGCGCGAGCACACGCTCGTCATCGTGACCGCCGACCACGGCGGCCTCGGCCCGGGCCACAGCGACCCGAGGCTGCTCGCCGACTATCGCGTGCCGTTCTTCGTGTGGGGACCGGGGGTTCCGGCCGGCACCGACCTCTACGACCTCAACCCGACGTACGCCGACCCCGGCACCCGGCGCGTCGGCTACGCCGCCTCTCGCCAGCCGGTCCGCAACGGCGACGTCGGCAACCTGGCCCTTGACGTGCTCGGCCTGCCGCCGATCCCGAAGAGCGGCCTGGACTACGCCCAGGACCTCGAGGTCTTCGCCCAGCCCGCTGGTTGAGGAGGGCGCGCTAGCGGCAAGCCGCTGGTTGAGGAGGGCGCGCTAGCGGCAAGCCGCTGGTTGAGGAGGGCGCGCTAGCGGCAAGCCGCTGGTTGAGGAGGGCGCGCTAGCGCCCGTCTCGAAACCCGGTGAGCGAGCCTGCTACCTCGACCAGAGCTCGCTCGGCAGCGGCCACGGGTTGTGCCGGCAGCCGGCAAGGCCCTTGGACTGCTGCATCATCACCGGCGCCAGGCGACCCGGACCCGGACAGCCGAGGTGGCCGTGGCCCAGCCAGTGACCGGTCTCGTGGTTGACCACGAGGTTGCGGTAGTCGCGCAGGCTCTTGCCGGCGCCGTGCCATGAGGGCGATGCGTACTTCCAGCGCAGCTGGTTGATCACCACGTAGCGCCCGGCGCGACAGCTCCACTGCACGCTGCACACCGACGAGAACCTTGGCAGCCAGCTCGCCTCGGCCAGCACCAGCGAGAAGTCCGACGGGCCGTTGACCCTGCGGAAGGCTACGCCCGCGTTGCGCCAGCCGCGCGGGTCGGCGTACGTCTGCGCGGCCAGCCTTGCGAACTCCCGCACGCTGGTGCTGATCGCGCCACGGGTCTCGATCCGGTAGGTGACGGTGCGCCTGACCGGCACGCGGTAACCGACCGGACCCTTCGTGCGGTCCGTGACCTGTGCCCAGTCATAGCCGCGCTTCTTGACGTAGACCCGCGCCTTGAGGCGCCTGCCTACATCGGCCACGCCCAGCCGGTAGGTCTGGTCGGTGGCCTTGGGGATCGCGGTCTCGCCGCGGAACCACTGGAAGCGGTAGCGCGACGGCGTACGGTTCCACGTCCCGCGCGAGACGGTGAGGGTCTGGCCGTAGCGCAGGCTTCCCTTGATCTGGACACCGCTCTTCAGCCGCAGCTCCGCGCGCGCCGTCGGCGGGGTCGCCGCCGTGGTCACCACGCCCTGGTTGCCGCTCGCGTCGGTCGCCGTGACCACCACGGAGAGCGGGTGGTCGATGTCGTCCAGCGTGGGGCGGTAGGCCCTGCTGTCGGCGCCGTCGATCGGCTCGCCGTCGCGCAGCCACTGGTAGTCCTCGTTCGCCGTTTCGGCCGTCCAGGTACCCGGCTCGACCTGCAGCCGCTCGCCGAACACCGGGTCGCAGCACACCACTGGCGGGGTGAGGTTGGCCATCGGCTCGCGGGCGATGGCCGGCGCCGGCGTGAGCAGGAGGCTCACGACGGCGGCGAGCAAGAATGCACGCATGCGGTTCACCCTAGCCACGGACCTCCCGGTCACGGGCTAGTTGGTTGGCAGGGTGATGGTTCCGGTGGGGGTGACGAGGTACGCCGCACCGTGGGGTCCGTGCCAGAGGTAGCCGCAGTCGTCGGGGGCGCGGTGGTATCGCCAGATGCCGGCGGTCTTGGCTCGGTGGTGGCGCCTGCAGAGGCAGGCGAGGTTGCTGGGCTGAGTTTGGCCGGGTGGTCCGCCGTCGCCGGGGTCGAGGTAGGGGTCGATGTGGTCCTGGTCGCAGGCTCTCGCGTCGACCCGGCAGCCGGGGAACACGCAGTGCCGGTCGCGGAGGATGACGATCTCCCGCATCCACGCCGGTGGGTCGTGCTGGTCGACGGCGTCGCCGCGTCCCAGGTCGAGGACGGGTTGGATGGTGACCTGGGCGTGGCCGACCCAGTCCTTGATCTTGGCGAGGGTGGCGGGCCCGAGCCGTTCGACGTCACCGACCGCCGTCGGTCGGGTCGAGGTCGTCGGCGTCGACGTGGAGGTAGAGCCGGACCTTCCCGGCCCGCCGGGTCGGGACGAGGGCCGCCAGGTCCAGGGCGGCCTGGCCACAGGCGAGGTCGGCGAGCACGCCGAGGGCTTTGGCCTTGCGGGCGCCGAGCTCGTCGGGGTCGCCGAGGGCGCGGAGCTGGTGGGCGGTGTCGCAGACCAGGTCGTAGAACTTGGTCAGGTCCAGGGTGTCGCCGCGGGCATGCAGCTCGCTGGTGCCGGTGAACTCGGTCGGGCCGGGGTGGACCAGCTCGACGTCCCAGGACGCCTTGCCTTTGTCCTCGCGTCTCGCGTGTTCCTCGGGGTCGAACCTCGCGATCGCGTCGGCGACCAGCCGGTCCACGAGGATCGGGCCGCAGCCGGTGCGGTCGGCGAGCCGTGTCGTCGACCCACCGCGCCGCTTCCAGCGAGAGTGCGTGGGTGTGTTGGGCGGCCCGGCGGGCCTGCCACGCCGGGATCGTGAGCGCCTGGACCCGGTGCCACAGCCTGGGGAGGCGGTGGGTCAGGTCGAGGGCGTCGGCCAACAGCTGGGCACCGGCGGCCGGGGACATCTCCATGGCGGCGGCGAAGGGTTCGGGGGTGAACGCCGCGACCGCCGGCGTCCCGTCCCCGCCCAACGACTCGTCGCAGGCCGAGGACGCCGGGCAGGGTGGTGTCGGGGTTGTGGGTGGCCACCCCGGTCTCGGTGGTCGCGGGATGCAGGACGCACCACTGGACGGCCAGCTCCAGCCGACGCAGCTCGACCATCCGGGCTTCGCGTTCGGTGGCCGCCGCGGCCGCGAGCACCATGCTCGGGTCGAGGTCGTCCACCTTGCTCATGGCACCAACTCAACCATCGACCACCGACACCCAGATGGCCCAGAACCCTTAATCCACAAGGGATTCCGGCATCGTGACCGATTCGTGATGAGAGGCTTTCGGCTCGTCACCACAGCGGTCAGCCACAAGCGACGGCGAGCGACGTGCAGGTCTCGACAACGCGACCGGCGGGGCCGACGGCTGACTCTCTCTCACCGGGTTTCGAGACGGCGCTAGCGCGCCCTCCTCAACCAGCGAGAGGCGCGCCCTCCTCAACCAGCGAGTGGCGCGACCTCCTCAACCAACGATGAGGAGCGCTCAGGCCCAGAGCTGGCCCTCCAAGGCCTCCTCGGCCTCGTCGACGGTGCCCTCGTAGGCACCGGTGGACAGGTACTTCCAGCCGCCGTCGCAGACGACGAAGGCGATGTCGGCGGGCACGCCGTCCTTGACGGCCCGGGCGGCCTGGCCGAGGGCGGCGTGCAGGATCGCGCCGGTGGAGATGCCGGCGAAGATGCCCTCGGTGTCGAGCAGCTCGCGCACCCGGCGGACGGCGTCGCGGGGGCCGACCGAGAACCGCGCGTCGATCAGGGTGGCGTCGTACAGCTCGGGCACGAAGCCCTCGTCGAGGTTGCGCAGCCCGTAGACCAGCTCGCCGTAGCGCGGCTCGGCGGCGACGATGCGTACGTCGGGCTTGTGCTCGCGGAAGAAGCGGCCGACGCCCATCAGGGTGCCGGTGGTGCCCAGTCCGCCCACGAAGTGGGTGATCGACGGCAGGTCGGCCAGCAGCTCGGGCCCGGTGGACTCGTAGTGGGCGCGGGCGTTGGCCTCGTTGCCGTACTGGTACAGCATCACCCAGTCGGGGTGCTCTGCTGCGATCTCCTTGGCGCGGCGCACGGCCTCGTTCGAGCCGCCGGCGGCGGGCGACGAGATGATCTCCGCACCCCACATCCGCAGCAGCTGGCTGCGTTCGGTGGAGGTGTTCTCGGGCATCACGCAGACGAGGCGGTAGCCCCGCAGCCGGGCGGCCATCGCGAGCGAGATACCGGTGTTGCCGCTCGTCGGCTCGAGGATCGTGCAGCCGGGGCGGAGCCGACCGGATTTCTCGGCGTCGAGCAGCATCCAGAGCGCCGCCCGGTCCTTGATCGAACCGGTGGGGTTGCGGTCCTCGAGCTTGGCCCACAGCCGGACGTCGTCGCTCGGCGAGAGTGTCGGCAGCCCCACGAGCGGGGTGTTGCCCACCGACGAGAGCAGGTCGCTGTAGCGCATGCCCCCAGGATTCCACCCGCTCAGCGCAGGAACTGCTCCGGGTCGAACTCGTCGAGCGGGATGATGCGCACCCGCGGGAGCGTGACGTTGAACGCACCCACGTCGTACTCGAGGTCGTGGATCCGGATGCCGAGGGCGGTGAACTGGGCGTTGGCGTACTCCCGCAGAGCCAGCACCTCCACCTTGCGGTCGGCCTTCAGCAGGGCCTCGACCTGCGGCAGGAAGTCGCCGTCGTGACTGCAGAGCAGCACGTCCGCCTCGTGGCCGGCCAAAGCCTCCAGCGTGCGTTGGACGCCGATGTCGACGACCTTCTGGTCGCTGCGACCCGACAGCGGCACCGGCCGGTAGTTCATGGCCAGCAATGCCTGGACGAAGCCGGCAGGCAGCTGGCCGCTGGAGGCGTTGAGGAAGAACAGTCCCGTGACGGGCTGACCCCACAGCTTCTCGGCGTACTCCGTCACCCGCTCCCAGCGGGGACGCTCCTCGGGCTCTGGCCGCCGGTTGAGCAGCCCCATGCCGAGCGTGGCGTCGATGTTCTCGCCGTCGACCAGCACGAACGTACGACGGCCGGTGGCGGACTCCATGTCCGGCACCCTACGGCCGGGAGCCCCGGCCGGTCAGCCGCCCGCGACGGCGGGCAGCACAACGACCTCGTCGCCGTCGCTGACCGGGGCGTCGAGCCCGCCGATGAAACGCACGTCCTCGTCGTTGACGTAGACGTTGACGAACCGGCGCAACACGACATCGGCACCGGACCCGTTGCTGGCCTCCACCAGCCGCCCCTTGATGCCCGGGTGGTTGGCCTCGAGGTCGTCGATGACCGCCGACAGGCTGGCGCCCTCGGCGGAGACGGCCTTCGCTCCCCTGGTGTAGGTGCGCAGGATGGTCGGGATGCGGACCTCGACGGCCATCGTCTCTCCTCGGCTAGGGGGCTTGCTGGGGATCCAGCGCAGGCACGACGGCGACGTCCTCCTCGGACACCTCGCCGTCGACGATCCTGAACGACCTGAACTCCACCGGGCCGTCGTTATTCCCGTGCTCGCGGGTGCTGACGAGCACGTAGTGGGCGTTCGGCTCGCTCGCCAGCCCGATGTCGGTCCGGCTCGGGTAGGCCTCGGTGGCCGTGTGGGAGTGATAGACGACGACGGGCTCTTCGTCCCTGGCGTCCATCTCCTTGTAGAGCCGGAGCAGGTCGGTCGAGTCGAACTCGTAGAACGTCGGGCTGCCCGCCGCGTTGACCATCTCGACGAGGCGCTCCGCCCGGTCGCTGCCCTCGGGGCCGGCGACGATGCCGCAGGCCTCGTCAGGGTGGTCGCGCTTCGCGTGCGCGACGATCGCGTCGTACGTCGCCTGGTCGATCGTCAGCACCGCGCCAGCGTAGGCGACTCCGGAAGTGAACCCGGACGCCCGACTGAGCGTCGGACAGGCATGAGGTTCTCGTTGTACGCCGCCGCCGCGCTGCTCGTGGTCTGCGCGCCCGTCGCGCGCGCCGACCGCCGGCGCCGCTGCGCCGAGACTGCGACCGGCGCGACGGTCCGCGACCGATCGTCCGGCACGCCGGGTGACGAACCTCCTGACGAGTGTCCTGGGCGGCACGCATGGGCCAGAGTGGCGATCTTCGCCCGCGGCGGTCGCGACGAGCTGGCGGGCACCGCGCGTCATGACGTGCTCAACGGGGGACCAGGCTTCGACACCGTCGAAGCGACACCCGGCAACGACCGATGTATCTCCCTGGAGCACGTGATCGACGGGCCCTGCTAGCGCACAAACCGGGCGGCCTGCTCGCCCGAGAGCGCGTCGTCGATCCGCCGGCGCATCGACTCCGCCATCTCCGGCATCGCGTCGCGGGCGAACCAGCGCACGTCCATCGACTCGTCGTCGGCCACGTGCGCCTCGCCTGAGACGTAGGTGCACGCGAAGGTGAGGTCGAGGTACGACGCTCGGTCGCCGTTCGCATGCACCACGCCGGGGTGCACGCTCGTCGACGCCAGCCGGTCGATCGTGACCACGACGCCGGTCTCCTCCAGGGCCTCGCGGGCGGCCGCGTGCCCGGGCTCCTCGCCGATCTCCGGGATGCCGGTGATCGGTGTCCACGCGCCGTTGTCGGCCCGCCGCACCAGGAGCACCTCCTGGTCATCGACCGGGCCCCGTGTCACGACCGCCGTCACGCCGGGCAGCCACATCTCGTGCTGCCCGATCATCTGGCGGATCTCGACGATGAACTCTGGGATCGGCATCAGGACATCAGCGCCTCGACCAGGGTCTCCTGGAGGTAGCCCACCCACAGGTAGATGTCGTGGGCCTGACCGCGGGGGTCGTCGTCGGGAAGCGAGTCCCAGTAGTCCTGGTCGCCCTCCTCCACCTCGAGCCGGGTCGCCAGGGCCAGCCGGAGATCGGTGAAGCAGCGGGCCCAGGCGCGGGCGGCGTCCTCGTCGAGCTCGACGTCGATGACCAGCCCGTCCTCCTTGAGCTCGGGAGGCAGCCCGGCCTCCTCGAGCGCGTCGATCAGCGCGATGGCGGCGGCGGCCTTGCCGTCGCGCAGCGTGGCCTCCGTGAAGCGGCGGAAGTCGCCGGCCGCTTCCGGATCCTCCGGGTACGCCGTCGGGAAGAGCCGCGCCAGCACCGGGTCGTCGGGCTCGTCGGTGGGCCCCGAGAAGTCCAGCATCGCCTCCAGCGGGTCGTCCGGGTGGCTCGGCATCGCCCGCTCGTTGCGCAGCAGCTCGACGAGCTGGGAGGCCAGCGAGCGCAGCAGATCGGCCTCGAAGCCGGAGAAGTTGGCGATGACCCGTCGACTCCGCCGGTGGCGGGTGAAACCCGTCACTGCTTCTCCATGGTGGCCCACAGCCCGTACTCATGCATGGCCTGCACGTCGCGCTCCATCTCCTCGCGCGAGCCGGAGCTGACGGCCGACCTGCCGTCCTCGTGCACCTCCAGCATCAGCTTCTCCGCCTTCTTCTTCTCGTAGCCGAAGTAGTGGGAGAACACGTAGGTGACGTAGGACATCAGGTTCACCGGGTCGTTCCACACGATGGTCACCCACGGTGTCGCCAGAACCGTGATCTCGTCAGGCGTCGTGGTGGGGTCGACCTCGACCGGGCTAGCTGTCGACACGGCTCCATCGTGTCACAGGGGCCGCCCCTAGGCTGAGCCGGTGACGTCCACGGCGCTGCTGACCGACCACTACGAGCTGACCATGGTCCAGGCAGCGCTCGGCAGCGGCACGGCGCACCGGCGGTCGGTCTTCGAGCTGTTCCCCCGGCGGCTGCCGGAGGGGCGCCGCTACGGCGTGGTGGCCGGCGTCGGCAGGATGCTGGACGCGCTGGAGCGGTTCACGTTCGACGACGAGGTGCTGGCCGCGCTCGTGGGAGTGGTCAACGACGAGACTCGCGAGTGGCTGGCGTCGTACCGCTTCGGCGGCGACATCTGGGGCTACGCCGAAGGTGAGGCCTACTTCCCCTACTCGCCGTTGCTCGTCGTCGAGGGCACCTTCGCGGAGGCGGTGGCGCTCGAGACGTTGCTGCTGTCGATCTACAACCACGACTCCGCGATCGCGGCGGCGGCGTCGCGGATGACCATGGCCGCGGGTGGGCGGCCGTGCATCGAGATGGGCTCGCGACGCACCCACGAGGAGGCGGCGGTCGCGTGTGCGCGCGCGGCGTACATCGCGGGCTTCCAGGCGTCCTCCAACCTCGCGGCCCGCCACCGGTACGGCGTGCCGAGCGCCGGCACCAGCGCCCACAGCTTCACGCTGCTGCACGACACCGAGGCCGACGCGTTCCGCGCCCAGGTCACCTCGCTGGGCGCGGGCACGACCCTCTTGGTCGACACCTACGACGTGAAGGAGGCAGTCCGCGCCGGCGTCGAGATCGCCGGCCCGGGGCTGGGCGCGGTCCGTCTCGACTCCGGCGACCTCGGCGTGCTCGCCCACCAGGTGCGCGACCAGCTCGACGAGCTCGGCGCGACGAAGACCCGGATCGTGGTGACCAGCGACCTCGACGAGTACGCCATCGCTGCGCTGGCCGCCGCCCCCGTCGACGGCTACGGCGTCGGCACCCAGCTGGTCACCGGCAGCGGCGCACCGACCTGCGGGTTCGTCTACAAGCTGGTCTCCCGCGAGGGCGACGACGGCGCGATGGTGTCGGTGGCCAAGCGCAGCCCCGAGAAGATCTCGATCGGCGGCCGCAAGTTCGCCCTGCGGAGGCTCGACCCCAAGGGCGTCGCGGAGGCGGAGGTGATCGGCATCGGCGAGCCACCCGACAACGACGGCAACGACCGCTCACTCCTCGTCGAGCTGGTGCGCGGCGGCGAGGTCGTCGGCCGCGAGCCGCTCGACGCCGCGCGCGACCGGCACCGGGCCTCCCGCGCCGAGCTGCCGTGGTCTGCGCAGCAGATGTCGAAGGGCGAGCCGGTCATCCCGACCACCCATCTGCACGAGTCTCTGAAAGGCTGACCGCATGGCCCTGGTCACGTGCAACTTCTTCTCGGACGTCCTCGAGGTCGGCTGCTCCATGAACGTCGTGCTCCCCCAGCCGACCGAGGAGCAGATCGGCGTCGCCGGCCACGACATCCCGACGACCGACTTCCCGGTGCTCTACCTGCTCCACGGCCTCTCCGACGACCACACCGCGTGGCTGCGCTACACCTCGGTGGAGCGGTACGCCGCGGCCGCCGGCCTCGCGGTCGTGATGCCGGCCGTCAACCGCAGCTTCTATGCCAACGAGCGCCAGGGCGCGCGTTACTGGGACTTCATCTCCGAGGAGCTGCCCAAGACCGTCGGGCGCTTCTTCCGGGTCTCGCAGGATCCGCGCCACACCTACGTCGCGGGCCTGTCCATGGGCGGGTACGGCGCCATGAAGCTCGCCCTCAGCCGGCCCGACCGGTTCGCCGCAGCGGCCTCGATGTCCGGCGCCCTCGATCTCGTCGACCTCATCTCGAGGGAACAGCGTCCGGCACGGATCGAGCTGTTCGAGCGGGTCTTCGGCACGAAGGTCGCGCCGTCGGCCGACCTGCTCGCCCTGCTGGAGCAGGCCGATCCCAGCACGCTCCCGCGGCTGCACGTCAGCGCCGGCACCGAGGACTCACCCGCCCTGGTCGAGGGAAACCGCCGGTTCGTCGCTGAGCTGACCAAGGCCGGCGCCGACGTGACCAGCGACTTCCGCCCCGGCGAGCACGTCTGGCAGCTGTGGGACGACCTGCTCCCCGAGGTCATCGACTGGATGCTGCACCCCGCCACGGCGTGAGGCGCGGCCACCACGCCGGGACGGCCTTGCAGTAGGCGTCGTACGACGAGCCATAGGTGTAGCTGCAGGGTGGGCTGCTCGTAGCCGACCACGAAGGCGACCACGGCGACGGCGAAGATGACGAGCCAGACCAGCACCGCGAGGCTGGCGAACATCAGCGCCTGGCCCGCGATGATGGCGCCGACGGCGAGATACATCGGGTTGCGCACGAAACGGTAGACACCACCCACGACCAGCTCCCGGGTCGGCGCCACGGGTGCGGGTGTGCCGCCACCCTCGCGAACGAAGCGGACGAAGCACGCCACCAGCACCACCAGGCCCGCCACCGCCAGCAGCACACCCGCGGCGACCGCTGCAGGTGCGGCCGGGTCGTGCTCTCCGGCCAGCAGCCACGGCAGCAGCCCACCGACCATGGCCGGTGCGACGAAGAAGAAGAGCACGGTGCCCCAGGCGGCTCGACAGCATGCTCCCATGATAACTCATCACACGTTGAATTCACCTGCCGGACGACGCCGAGAGGGGGCGGACCTCTCGATAGGCTCGCGGCCATGAAGCGCGCGCTGATCGTCGTCGACGTGCAGAACGACTTCTGCGAGGGTGGCTCGCTGCCCGTCACCGGTGGCGCCCAGGTGGCCCACGACATCGCCGCGCTGCTGCACCACTGGGTGACCCAGGATCCCGAGGCGCCCGACTACGCCCACGTCGTGGCCACCAAGGACCACCACATCGACCCGGGCGACCACTGGGCCAGCGAGCCGGACTTCGTCGACTCGTGGCCGGTGCACTGCCGGGTCGGCACCGACGGCGAGGCGTTCCACCCCAACCTGGACCCGCAGCCCTTCGACGCGATCTTCCTCAAGGGCGAGCACCAGGCGGCGTACTCCGGCTTCGAGGGTCGTACGACGACCGGCAGCGGCCTGGCCGACTGGCTGCGCACCCACGAGGTCACCGACGTCGACGTGTGCGGGCTCGCCACCGACTACTGCGTCCGAGCGACCGCCCTGGACGCGGCCCGCGAGGGTTTCGCGGCCCGGCTGCTCAGCCGCCTGTGTGCCGGAGTCGCCCCGGACACCTCCGCAGCCGCCGTCAAGGAGATGCGCAGCGCCGGGGTCGCGATCAGCTAGCGCCCTGCTCGACCAGCACCCGCTCGATGGCCGGCACCATCGCCGTCATCAGCGCCTCGATCCCGGTCTGCGGGCGGACCATCACGCGGAAGTCGTCGACCAGCCCCATCGAGTTGAGCCGGAGGAAGTCCACGCCCTCGATGGTGCGGGTACCGATCCTCGCCTCGAAGACAAGCGCGAGTCCCAGTGCGTGCTCCTCCACGAACGACCGCACGTAGCGGAAGTCCTGCAACACGCTCGACACGGCCTTCAGCAGCACCAGCGTGGCGGCCTTGCCCTCGTAGGGCGCAAACACCGCCGGGCTGCGGAACACCACGTTGTCGGCCAGCATCTCACCGGCCGCATCGATGTCGCCGCGCTCGAGCGCGGCTTGGAACTCCTCGATGGTCACGGTCATTCTCCTCGGAACTCTGGACGGCGCTTCTCCGAGAAGGCTCGCATTCCTTCGGCGACGTCGTGGGTGTTCAGCAAGATCGCTTGGCCGGTGCGTAGTGGTCAGGCATCTCCCCACTTCTCAGCAAGGGCCGCGATCACCTTGAGATTGCGGTTGGTGGCCACGCCGAGAGTCTTCTCCACCAAGGCGTTGCTGAGCCGCTGCCGGGCCGACGGCTCGACGACCAGGAGGTGCGCGCCGCGCCCGTGCACCACGGCCAGGTCGGCGCCGTGGTCCATCTCCTCCAGCTTGCGGACCGCGGCGGCGCTCGGCTTCTCCTTGAGCAACGACACGTAGTGGGCGCCTGTGTTGCGGTGCTGCTTCGCCGCTCTCTCGGCGTCGGCCGCGATCTGCTTCAGCTCCGCGGGCGTCAGCACGATGGTCGGGATCTCGAACCCCGCGGCCTTCCGGAAGGACTGCTCCAGCGCCGCCTCGACCTTCGCCCGCGAGCGCAGCGACGTGCTGAACCGGACGTTGCCGGTGTTGATGTAGGTCTCCGGGTCGGTGAACCCGCAGTCCTCGACGGCCTGCTTGATGGCGTCCTTGGAGAACTTCCGCGACGATCCGAGGTTGATCGCACGCAGGAAGGCGACGTACGTAGGCACCGTCACATCCTGCCCGACGGCGACCTGGCGACGATCTCGACGCCCGCAGATGATCCGAACGCCGTGCAGGACGACGCAGGAACGGTCACCCTGGTCAGATGAGGTCACCGCGCACCGTCGCGACCATGGCAGGGGCAGTGCTGGCTGCGAGCTTGCTCGCCCTTCCGACCGCGGCGGCGGTTCCAGCCTGGCCGGCCGACACCGCACCGCGTGTCGGGGTCGGCTCCGTGGCCCGCAGCGAGGCCCCGCCCCCGGTGCTCTCGGATCTCTCGCTCACCAAGACCCAGATCCACTCGGTCGGCGCCGTCGGCACGGGACTGCCCAAGAAGACCAAGCTCAAGCTGACCCTCGAACGTCGCCGCGCTGGTGCGGATCCGGGTGAAGGCGATCTCGCCGTACGGGCTCAGCCGGGCCTTCAACGTCACGCTGCCCGCTGGCTCGTCTGCGGTCCCGATCAGCGCCAGGGTCGACCACACGAAGATGCCGCCGGGCGGCTACAAGGTCGTGGTCAAGGCTCACACCGCCGAAGGCTCCAGCAACAAGAAGATCCTGCACCTGAAGATCGTCGGTTGACCCAGGAGCGGTGACCTAGGAACCTTTCCGTCGCGCAGAACGGTTCCTAGCCCACCGCCGCCCGGGCCTGCCGACCCCTGACGACTCAGGAGCCGCCGCCGCCCGCCTTGCGTCGGTGCATCTTGGGCGCGGCGCCGCCGGTCACCTCGGAGCCGTGCGCCTTTTCGCGCACCGGGCCGCCGTCGGCACTCATGCCGCCTTTGCCGCCGCTCTTGCCGGACTTCTTGCGTTCCAGCGCCTCGCGCATCTTCGCCTTGAGGTCCTCGTTGGCGCCGGACTCGTCCTGCGACGCAGGCATGCTTCCTCCTGGGGCGGTGGGGTGCTGGCGTCTCCACCATGTCACGAGGGCCGCAATCGCGTCGACGCGGATTCGCCGGACACCCAGATCCAGGGAGCAAATCGCGGCGGAACCGTCGGGCGGCCGCTAGCGTCGAACCTGTCATGAACGTCGTGCTCGCCCGCGCCCTCGCCGCCACCGCTGCCACCATCGCGCTCACCGCCACGCTGTCGGCCTGCGGCGGCGACGCCGGGAGCGAGGTGGCCACCGACCCCGCACCGACGACTGCCACGGCCACCCCGACGCCGAGCCCGACGGCCACGCCCACGGTCGGCAGCTACCCGGCGTACCCGCACCCGGACTACACCTACACGATGGGCATGCAGTGCTTCTGCGCCAACATCGACCAGGGATACCGGATCACCGTTGTCGGCGGCGACGTCACCGACGTGACCTGGGCGACCGCGGGCGACGGGCACGAGGTCGGCGACCCCGTCAGCGACGACTACCTGGGAGTGACCATCCAGGACATCATCGACCGCGCCAACGACACCAAGGCCGCCAAGGTGACCGTCGACTGGCCGGCGGGCCAGGACTACCCCAACAGCGTCTACATCGACCAGAACATCAAGATGGCCGACGAGGAGATCACCTACCTGATCAGCGACGTCGAGGTCGCCTGATCGAGCCGAGCATGCTGGTTTCGAGACGCGTCGCGCAGCCCCTCGCAAGCTCGGGTCTACGCCGAACGCTCCTCAACCTGGCGCTTCATCTCAGCCCTCGCAAGCTCGGCCTGAGCGCGCTCACAGTTTGTAGTCCTCCAGCAGCCGGCGGCCGATGATCATTCGCTGGATGTCGGCGGTGCCCTCGCCGATCAGCAGCATCGGCGCCTCGCGATAGAGGCGCTCGATCTCGTACTCCTTGGAGAAGCCGTAGCCACCGTGGATGCGGAAGGAGTCCTCCACGACCTGCGAGCAGTACTCCGAGGCGAGGTACTTCGCCATCCCGGCCTCGAGGTCGTTGCGCTCGCCGGAGTCCTTCTTGCGGGCGGCCCGCACCATCATCTGGTGGGCGGCCTCGATCTTGGTGCCCATCTCGGCCAGTCGGAACAGCACGGCCTGGTGCTCGGCGATCTTCTTGCCGAAGGTCTCGCGCTGCTGGGAGTAGGCCACGCCGAGCTCGAAGGCCCGGTTGGCGACGCCGCAGCCGCGGGCGGCGACGTTGACACGGCCGACCTCGACGCCGTCCATCATCTGGTAGAAGCCCTGGCCGGGCTTGCCCCCGAGGATCTGGTCGGCGGAGATCTGGTGCCCCTCGAAGATCATCTCCGTCGTGTCGACACCCTTGTAGCCCATCTTGTCGATCTTGCCGGGGATGGTGACGCCCTGTGCGGTCTCCCCGAAGCCCACTTCCTTCTCGACGAGGAAGGTCGTCATGTTCTTGTAGACGCTGTCGTTGCCCTCGTCGGTCTTCACGAGCACCGCGACCAGGTTGGCCGAGCCACCGTTGGTCAGCCACATCTTCTGGCCCGTGATCGAGTAGCCGGCTCCCTCGTCGTCGGAGTCCTTGACCGCCTTGGTCTTGATCGCCGCGACGTCTGAACCGCACCCGGGCTCGGACATCGAGAAGGCGCCACGCACCTCGCCGGTCGCCATCTTGGGCAGGTACTTCGCCTTCTGCTCGTCGGTGCCGTGCTGGAGCAGCATGTAGGCCACGATGAAGTGGGTGTTGATGATGCCGCTGACGCTCATCCAGCCCCGGGCGATCTCCTCGACCGCCAGCGCGTAGGTCAGCAGCGACTCGCCCAGGCCGCCGTGCTCCTCGGGGATCATCAACCCGAAGAGGCCGAGCTCCTTGAGGCCCTCGACGATCTCGGTGGGGTACTCGTCCTTGTGCTCCAGCTCGGTCGCGACCGGGAGGATCTCCTTCTCCACGAAGCTCCGGACCGCCTTGAGGATCTCGGTCTGGTCATCGGTGAGGCCGTCGGTCTCGCAGAGGCGGGCCATCGCGGGGTTCTCCTTCGCAGGCGAGTGGACGGATCAGTCGGGTTGCGGGCGCAGGTTATCCGGGCGTCGTGCGCCGCGGCCACGACCTGCGGCATGTCTCACAGGTCCGGGTCGTCATCGCTCGTCGTGTGGTGTGCGGCGTCCGCGTGGTCGGCCAGCCACCGGTGCCTGGCTTCCAGCAGGGGCACGAGGCTGCGCTCCAGCTCGGTGACCCGGCGCTCGAGTCCTGACCCCAGGACGGCATTCTCCTCGGCCGCCTCGGCCACGGCGTCGACGGTCCGCTCGAGCCGCAGCACCTGCTCCAGCCCGATCCCCGAGGCCACCCGTCGCGCCGCGCCGACGGGCCCGGCGGGCAGTCGGTCGGTCAGCCGCCCCAGGGGTCCGGGCGCGTCGCGGCTCACAGCGAGCGCTGCCGATAGTCGGACAGCGCCTTGGCGGTCACCCGTGCGTCGGTGGCCCGAGGCGGCAGCAGCAGCTCGGTGACCACGTCGGACAGCTCGGCCACGCGCAGGTGGAGTCGCCGGCTCTCGGCGACGCGGGCCTCGAGCTCGGCGATGCGGGCCTTGAGGTCCTCGTGCCGTCGCTCGACGCGCGGCGCGGTCACCCGTCGTACGACGCCCTTGCCGAAGGCGAGCACGCGCGGGCCCTCGGGAGGCCCGGTCGCGGCCGCGGCCTTGAGCTCGCGGGTGCGCTCGCGGACGAGCAGCAGCAGCCGCACGATCGTCTCCAACGCCGACTCGAGCAGCTCGGCGTCGGTGGCCTCACCGGGTGTCCTGGCCGCCGGTCGGCTGGCCGCGATGTCGGCCAGGTCGCCCTGCACGTCGTAGCCCGCCGCGGCCACCGCCTCGACGGCCGCCTCGGCGCGGACCTCGGCGTCGGCGAACTGCTCGTCGGTGAGCCCGATCGGCTCGCGGCCGAGCTCGACGAGGATCCCGTGCGCCAAGGTGTCGCGCAGCCACAGCGCCTGCTCACGGTTGCCGGTGATCGGTTCGCGGATGCGCTCGTTGACTCGCCGCAGCAGCTCGGCCTCCACCAGCCCGAGCGACTCGTTGACCCGCTGGAAGCCGAGCTCGAGGTGGAGGTGGCCCAGCCCGCAGGCCGCGGCGAACCGCCGCCACAGGTCCTGGCCGTCGCCCGCCTCGCGCGGAACGGTGACGACGTGCACGCGCTCCGGCGGGAGCGACTCACCCCAGCGGGCCGCGACGCCGGCCGGGTCCATGGTCCGCCAGCCCCACTCGGCGCGCACGCCGGCAGTCTCGGGCCGCGGCCGCCACCGCTCGAGCGGAGTGGTCAGCGCGAACTTCAGCCGCTCCTGCCAGGCCGAGGGCACGGACTTGCCGAGGTCGCGCGCGGTGATGACGACGTGGCACTCGATCCCCTCGAGGTCGGCCAGCGCCCGACGCACCTGCTCCGCGGTGGCGCCGGCGAACAGCTCGTAGCTGAGCACGGCGCTGCTCCCCCGCCAGTGCCGGATCTGGGAGACCAGCCGCTGCCAGGCCGTCGAGGCCCGGTCGGGCAGCGAGTCCAGCCGCGGGTCCTCACGCACCACCATCGCCGCGTGGATCCGGTCGAGGTGCCGCTCCCCGACGACCAGGACACCCGCGTCGGCGAGCCGCGCCCGGTTGTGCTCGAGCACGCCCTGGATGTAAGTCGTCCCCGACTTCGGTGCCCCGACGTGCAGGTACACGCGCTGCGTCACGCCGTCCGTCCCCTCTGGGTGCTTGCTCCGAGGCCGGTCACCCGGGCCACTCCACGATCATTCTCCACCGGGCCGGAGCGCCGCCGCGCACGGCCGACCCCGCGTCGAGGAAGCCTTCCCGGAGGACCACCCTGCCGCCCGACCTGACGGCCTGCCCCTCGACGACCCGGGGGTCCACCGGGTGCAGCCGGCCGCCGGCATGCTCGGCGCGCCACTCCGCGCAGTCGTCCCGCGAGAGCGACTGGCCCTCGAGGAAGGCCCGGCCACCGCCCCGCAGCACCATCCGGGTGAACCGCCAGAAGTTGTCGAGCCCGTCGGGGTCGAGGGCCTCCAGCAGCCCACGGGCGTAGACCGCCTGCGGCCCGCTGCGATGCCGGGCCACCAGCGCGCCGCGGGTGAGCACGTCGCGGAGGTCGTAGAGGTTCATCGCGCTGAACGACGCCGGCCAGCCGCGCCGTTTCGCTCCCCGAGTCGGAGCGCGCTGGCCCTGACGGGAGTAGTCGAGGCCCAGCACCTCGAAGCCGCGCTCCGCCAGGGCGAGCGCGTCGGCGCCGGTGCCCGAGCCCACCTCGATGACCCGTTCGTCAGCCACGAGCCGGTCGGCCACCCAGGCGGCGAAGTCCGAAGGACCGTGGTCCTCGTCGCCGGTCTGATCGGCGAGGTAGCGCTCCCAGTCGCGCCGGTTGCGCATCAGCGACCCGAACCAGCCGTCGAAGCGCTCGGTCACCTCCGGTCCGGGGGTGTGCTTGAACGAGGGGTCGGGCACCCGCCAGCCGCGCCCGTAGCTGACCGCGAGCATCCGGTCGGGGTGGGCGGGCGCGGGCAGCATCCGGCCCTCGAACTCCAGCTCGGTCAAGGGCACGATCGCCGACGCTGGTACCGGCGCGCGCACGGTCGCCGTCTCGTAGAGCAGGTCGCCGACGTGGAAGCAGGTGTAGATGTCGATGCTGGCCGTGCCGCCGTCGGGGGACTTGAAGACCACGGTGATGAACGAGCCGGACTTGTGCTGCACGGCCAGGTCGTGGCGGCGCAGCGCCCGCGCGACGTCGTACAGCTCGGTGACCATCTCGGACGGGGTGGGCTTCTCGCTGAGGTAGGCCAGGTCGATGTCGGAGTCGTGGCCGATCACCCGGCCCTCCCGGGCCGCCCCCAACAGCGTGCCGAAGGCGATCCAGCCCCGCACGCCGCACTCGCGCTCCATCACGTCGAGGATCTCTGAGGTCACTTCGACCATCTGCTCCACGACGCTGGGGTCGCGGCCGGAGAACGGCCGCTGCAGCAGCCCCCACTTGTCGATCATGACGGGGATACCGTCCTTGTCGACGAACTCCACCCTGCCCTTGCCGTCGCCGAAGCTGACCTCGCCCGCGAAGATCTCGTCGTCGCCCGACACGACCCGCACCACCGATGAGCCGTTGAGCCAGCGGGTCATCCGTTTGGGCCACTCGACCAGCACCTCGTCGCTGCCTCGGCCGCCCTCGCCGGCCGAGAAGGACCACGCGTGGTGGTCGTCGAAGAAGACGTCGCCAGAGCCGGTGAAGCCGGGCTCCAGGTGCAGCCCCGCATCGTCTACTCGGACGTCAGCGACGGAGGGGTCAGCCACCTACGCTCCCTCTCGACGGTTGGCCGCCCGGCTCGGCGGCGGCCCTCAGATTACTGTGCGCACCACGCGAGCCTGTCGATGCCTACGCCGAGTGCCCGCCGAAGGCTAGGAGACGTTGACGGTGGCGCTGAGCACCGCGTGGTCGGTGATCCGGCGGACTTGGGCGCCGGTGTCCATCAAGAACCCGGAGAAGGCCGCGTCCTTCGAGCCGAAGATCCAGTCCACGCGCATCGGGTTGGGCGGCTTGCAGTTGCCGCCGCTGTTGCTGCCACCGTTGGCGGCCTCGAGGTCGGTCCCGCCGGTGATCCTGCAGTAGGCCTCGGCGTGCTCGTTGAAGTCGCCCGTCACGAAGACCGGCAGGTTGTCCTTGCGGAGCTCCTTGATGGCGGCGATCTCGATGGCCGTCGCCCGGTCGCGCTCCCACTCCCGGCCCTTGGCGTCGCGCGGGGAGTTGTGCACGTTCATCACGTAGATCTCGCGCCCGGTGGCGATGTTCTGGAGCCGCACGATGGGCTGGGGGCGCTGGGTGTCCACGAACGGGATGGTGATCGAGGACTTCCACTTCAGGGTCCAGACCGTGGTGTCCCACATCAACGACTGAGGCACGCCCTTCGCGCCGAGCTCGACGCCGGGGTAGAACGCGAACCGGCCCGCCGTGGCGCGCCCGATCGCGTCGAGCTGGTCGACCTGGACCTCCTGCATCCCGACCACGCTCGCGCCGTACGCCGCCACCAGGTCCGCCGCCCAATCGGCCCGGACGCGGCCCGGGGCGAACTCCTGGGCGTCGCCACCCGGCGCTGTGTGCTGGGTGCCGAGCACGTTGAAGCTGCTGATCCTGAACGTGTAGGGCTGCACCGCGGCAGCCTTCTCGGCGGCCTTGGCGAGGGCCTTGGCGCCCACCGGCGGGCGGCTGTCGATGCCGAGGGCGGCCACCTCCTCGGCGGGCAGCTGGTCGAGGACCTCGCGCTGCGGCGTCGGCGTCGCCGACGCGGTCGCGCTCGCTCCTAGCGAGCCTGCGCCCGGCTGTGAGTCCGGCCCGACATTGCCGATGAGGTTGGCGAACAAGACGACGAGGACGATCGCGGCCACGCCGGCGACCGTGGCCAGCACCGTGGTGCGCTCCGAGTGGGGACGCTGCCCAGAGTCGGGCTCGGGCTCGGGAGCTCCGGGGTTCACAGCACCTCCTTCGGCAGTGGCGCGTCGACCAGCGTGGCGTCTCCGAGCTGGCCCCACTCATTGTTGCCCCAGCAGACGGCTTCGCCGCCCTGCCGGACGCCGCATCCGTGCCACCAGCCTGCCGTGAGCGACACCCACGGAAGGTCGGAGGGCACGGGAGACGGCACGAGGCTCGTGGTGGTCTGGCCGTTGCCCAGCTGGCCGTAGTGGTTGGCGCCCCAGCACCATGCGCCACCGGCGGCGTCGATCGCACAGGTGCTGGACTCGGCAGTGGAAATGCTAGTCCAGGTCCGGTCGCTGGCGACCGGAACGGGCGCGAGCTGGGTGGTCAGGGTGCCGTCGCCGACCTGGCCTGAGCTGTTGAAGCCCCAGCAGCGGAGCTGTCCGACGGTGCTCAGCCCGCACGTGTGTGCCCAGGAGGCGCTCAGCTGCTTCCAGTCGGTGAGCAGGCCGACCTGGACGGGGTTGGGCTGGATGGCGGGGTTGGCGTTGCCGAGCTGGCCGAAGATGTTCTGCCCCCAGCACCAGGCCGTGCCGTCGGTGCGGGTGGCGCAGGTGTGGAAGCCGCCCGAGGTCACCGACGCCCAGGTGACGACGCCGGGTCCGACCTTGTGAGGCAGCACATAGCCACGGTTGATGCCGCCGAGCCCGAGCTCGCCGTGCCTGTTGGCGCCCCAGCACCACAGGGTGCCGTTGCTGCGGGTGGCGCAGGTGTGGAACCAGCTCGTGGACACGCTGGTCCAGGTGGCGTTGGTGCCGACCTGCACGGGGGTGCTGCGCGACGCGCCCGCGACGCCGAGCTGACCGAAGTTGTTGAGCCCCCAGCACCACAGGGTGGAGTCGGCGCGCACACCGCAGGTCGTCGAGCCGCTGGCGCTGACCTGCTTCCAGTCCACGAACGTGCCCACCGGGGCCGGTGACGGCCGGGGCGTGGTGGTGCCGTCGCCCAGCTGGCCGAAGTTGTTCCTGCCCCAGCACCACAGGGTGCCGTCGTTGTGGGTGGCGCACGAGGTCTGCCCGCCGGCGCTGACGGCCGTCGAGACCGCCGACGTGGTGACCACGACGCTCACCGAGCCGGTCATCGGCACCGTCGCCGGCGCGGTGCCGTTGACCTGGTACGTCAGCGTGAAGGCGCCTGCCTGGGTGGGGGTGCCGGACAGCAACCCCGTCGGGCCCAGGGTGAGCCCCGGCGGCAGTCCGATGGCGTTGACCCAAGCGACCCCGTGATGGGACTTCACGCGGGCTACCAACTGGGCAGAAAACGGTTGCCCCAGGCGCATCGAGACCGACTGGGTCCGCGGCGCCGGGATGGGCACCAGGGCGGTGCTGGACCAGGCGCTGCGCGCGACGTGGCGTACGGCGCGGGCGCCCCGCCCTTCGTGATAGCTGCGAGCCACCTTCAGCGCGGCCTTGACGGAGTTGTCCTTGGGCGCGCAGACCAGGTCACCACGGGTGCACACCTGCAAGACGCTGAACGTCGCGTTCGGAGCGGGGGTGTCGGCCTGGGGCGTCAGCACTCGGGCGAACACGCCGGCTCCGCCACGGGGGGCCGGCGGGTGGCCGGCGATCGTGGCGGAGGTCTTGGCCACCCGGTCGGGGTCGGCGATCAGCGTGGCCGCGGCCACGCGGGCGAGGCCGTCGGGGCGGTTCGCGAGCCGGAGCAGCACGCGGTGCATGACAGCCGCCCCGTGCGAGAAGCCGACGAGCACCATCTGCTGCTCGGGGCACGCCGCCTCGGCCTTGGTCAGCACCTTCATGGTGCGGCCGACCACGTGCGGCACCGGCTTGCGCCAGGCCTTGACCCGCGCCTTGTCCAGGGCCTTGCGGGCGTTGCCTTCGGGTCCCTTCTTGCGCAGCAGCGCGCGGGGCGCGTCGGCGTGGATCGGGACGCGACGCACGTCGACGGTGCGGCCACCCTTGGCCGCCAGAGCGGCGTACGCCGTCCGGAAGCGGTCGACGGTGGGCCCGAAGACCCGACCCTTGCCGGGCCGTTCACCGCCCCCGTCGACGCCGACGAGCAGCACGTCGCGGCAGACCCCAGCAGCGGCCGGCACGGCCGAACCCAGCACGGCGCCCTTCTCGGGCTCGTCTGGGCGGGGGCGGACAGCCAGCAGCAGCCCGACGACCACGACGGCAGCCGTCGTGAACACCAGCAACTGCAGACCCACACGTCTCACAAGGGTTGAGAGTAGGTCGGGAGGCGTTTGGTTCGGTGGACCCGGCTATCGACACGCTCACCGAGCCAGGACGGGTCGGCTACGTGTCCAGTGGGTCAGTGGGGCAGTTGCACGCTCGCCGGGATACCGAGCTCAGTGCGCATCTTGGCGTAGGGGTCCACACCTCGCGCGCGGGCCAGGGCCAGCACGTTGTCGGGATCGACCGCGAGGGTGCGCCCGCCAGGGTCGCCGCCACCGCCACAGGTCGCGCAGCCGGGCGGCAGGTGGGAGAAGATCGGCGGGTGGGCGTAGAGGAAGTCGACCCAGTTGCTGTAGTCGCGCATCAGCTTGGTGGAGTAGATGCGCCCCACGACCTCGTCACTGGCCAGCGCCACCGACGTCCAGTTGGCCGAGCCATTCCAGGAGACGTTGACGTTGGTGGCGCCGGCGTAGACGCCGCTGACGCCCATGTTCTTCATGTGTAGATAGCGGTCGTAGACGCCGTCGCGGTTGAAGTCCTGGGCGATCTGCTTGATCGGGACCTTCCCGCGAGTCGTGTGGCGGAGCACCCAGAGGACGTTGTTGCCCAGCACGGCGTAGACGATCTTGATGTCGCAACCGCGCTGCCACATGACCCGCAGCCGCCGGGCGATCATGATGCCGCGGTCTCCCCACATCGACGTCTGGGCGATCCGGAGCCGCGTGTGACCCTTGGTGCCGGTGCCGTCGGTGGCGCCCTTGCAGACGATGTCGTTGAGCACCTCCATCAGCGGGTCCTTCTTGGTCCCGGCCCCCTTGTAGGGGTAGAAGTCCAACGTGGTGTTGCCGTGCTGGTAGGTCAGGAAGGGCTGGTCGACGTTGCGGTCCTGGGTCATCTGCTTGAAGACCCGGGAGAACTCCCGGTAGACCGAACCCTGGCCGCGCATCGTGTAGAGGTCGTTCCACTGGCCGTAGGCCGCGAGGTCGGTGGCGTTGGCCGAGCCGTACATGACGATGTCGCGAGCGCTCTTGGTCTTCGTCTTGCGGATCTTGCTGAAGAGGTAGAACTTCACGTGCGCGATGCCGCCCGGCGCCCGACAGGCGCTGACGCAGCGGCGGGTGAAGCTCTTCATGTTCTGCGGCCGCTTCTTCTGCCCGAACTTCAGCGCGTTGGTCAGGCGCTCGAAGCCCGGGTTGGGGTTGCGCGGGTTGGCGTTGAGCCGGTCGATGACGACCCTCACCGAGACGCCGCGGCGGTGGGCCATGATCAGGGCGTGCGTGAGGTCGTCGGAGCGCATGTTCCAGGTCGCGAAGCGGATCTTCTCGCCGCCCGGCGTGCTGTTGATCGTGTGCAGCAGGTGACCGAGGATCCGGCGCCGCGCCTCGCGGTCGCCGAGCGGGTTGTTGACCCGGCTACCGGTCGGGACGTTGTAGACCTCCGGCGGCTTCTCCTTGTTCTTCTTCGGCTTGTCGAGCCGCGCGAGGCCGGCGCCGCCGACCGTCGTGGCGGCGAGTCCGTGCCCGGCCGCCGTGGACGCGGGTACACCGACAAGGCTCCCGAGGAGAAGGGCCGAGCCCGCTGCCAGGCTCGCCAGAGAGGTCATTCGTCGCACGCTGAAGTCACGCTCCTGCTGGATCTGGGTTCTTGGGGAAGGCTGGTTCCCGGAGTCCCGCGCGCACGGTGCTGGTCCCCCGGCGACCGAGGGTAACAGCCGGTCCGCGAATCGCCAGATCGGCGCGCTCACCCCACCGGTTGCCACCCAGAGGGGCCAGAGGGTTCAGAGGGATCGGAGGGGATCGGTCAGCCGCCGCAGGCCTTGACCGCGCTCTGGTAGTCGGCGTCCTTGGCGAGCGGGCCGTCGGTGTGGTTGATCGGGCCGCCGGGGGTGGCGTACCAGTTGTCCTTGTAGGTGAACAGCGGCTTGCCGATCTCGCAGTAGCGCCCGTCGGGCTTGACCCGGCGGTCGCCGTCGTAGCAGCCGTCGTAGCCGCCGGGGAGCTTGTTGCCCTCCTGCCACACGTCGTCGCACTGCGGCTCCTTGGGCTCCGACGTGGGCGTGACGGACTCGCTCGCTGAAGCGGTCTCGGTGGCGGAGGCCGAGGTGCTCTCCGACCCGCCGGGGTCAGTGGCGGTGGACGACGCGGAGTCGTCTCCGCAGGCGCTCAGCAGCGCGAGCGGGAACAGCAGCGCCACCAGCATTCCCCGTGCCTTCATGGACAGAGTCTACGCGCCCGACGTCGTCGCGGCTCAGGAGCGACGCGGCCATGACGTCGATCGCGAGCGTGGCCACGACGCCGTCAGGGACGTCGTCGGGATGCGGATCGTCGGCGCCGGCGAGCACCGGCGTGAGGTCGGCCAGATCACCGTGCACGGGGTGCCCGCCGGCCGCGATCTCACGGCCCCAGGCCTGCGCCGCGGGGACCAGGACGTCCTCGAGCGAGGCGGGCGTGCGGGCGGCCGTGACGGGCACCCCGGCCACGGACTCCGTCAACAGCCCTTCCGCCAGACCACGCTTGACGAGCCTGGCGTGTGCGCGCGGGTCGAGGCGGCCGTCGAGGTCTGCGTTCAGCCGTCGCAGCAGGGCGATCTGCGCGGCGCCGAGGGACGGGTTGGCAGCGGGGGCAGCGCCCGCGTCCACCAGCCCTTCGACCGACCCGGCGATGCCGCAGGCGTCGGCGAACCGCCGCCACAACAGCTCGGTCGGGGCCCCGGGCGGCGGGCAGACCACCAGGTGCACCCGATCGTCGGGGACGGCGACCGACCAGCGGCGCAGGGCCGCGGCGTAGTCCTGGGCGTGCCAGAAGTGGGGGCGGACGGCGCTGGTGCCGCCCGGCACGTCGGCGCGCAGCTCCTCGCGCTCGAAGTCCGCGAAGGAGCGCGTGTCACCGAGCTTGACCTCCTCCTGCCAGTCGGCGGTGGCCTGGCGGCCCAGGTCGCGAGCCGTGATGACGATGTCGAGGTCGAGCCCGTCGAGCGGTTCCAGCGCGCGGGCGATCTCGTCGGGCTCGGCACCGCCGAGGATCTCGTGGCTGATGATGCTGGTGCCGTCGTGGACGCGCACCCGCTCGCACAGCGCGGCCCAGGTGCCGGTGACGTCCTGGGGCGTGAGACCGAACTTCTCGTGACTGCCGCGCACCTCGACCGCACCCAGGAACATCGCTCCCGGACGGACGAACGGATACAGCACGCCAGCATCTCGGAGGACGTCGCGGTGACCGGCGAGCAGCGCCTGGAGGTACGTGGTCCCCGTCTTGGGCAGCCCGACGTGCAGCACTACCCGGCGCTCGCCCCCGTGATCGGCCCCGGGATCCCCCCCGTGGCCCCTGCGCGTCATGCGCCCATCGTCGCACCGCCCGCGAGTAGCGTTCGCATGTGAGCACCAGCCCGTCCCGCGTGTACGCCGCGCGGCTCGTCGGCCTGCCGATCTTCGACCCCCAGGGCGACCAGGTCGGCAAGGTGCGCGACCTCGTGGTGGTGATCCGGTCCGAGACCAGCCAGCCCCGAGTGCTGGGCCTGGTGGTCGAGGTGTTCGGTCGACGGCGGATCTTCGTGCCGATGACCCGCGTCATCAACATCGACAACGCGCAGGTCTACACGACCGGGCTGCTCAACATGCGCCGCTTCGAGCAGCGACCCACCGAGACGCTCGTGATGGCCCAGCTGCTCGACAAGACGGTGACCATCCCGTCGACCGGCGTGACCGGCACGGTCTACGACGTGGCCATGGAGCCCGCCCGCAACCGCGACTGGGTGCTCAGCCGGGTCGCGGTCCAGGAGCCGGTCAAGGGCTTCCGCCGGCGCGGACAGACCTACGTCGTGGAGTGGCGCGACGTCGACGGCCTGACCCGCACCGAGCCCGCCCAGGGCGCGACCCACCTGATCGCGGCCCTCAACGAGATGCGGGCCGCCGATGCCGCCACGGTCATCCATGACCTGCCTCCGGAACGACGGATGGCCGTCATCGCCGCGATGAACGACGAGCGTCTCGCCGACGTGCTCGAGGAGCTTCCCGAGGAGGACCAGGTCGAGATCCTCGAGCACCTCGACTCCGAGCGCGCGGCCGACGTGCTCGAGGAGATGTCGCCCGACGACGCCGCGGACCTGATCGCGGACCTGCCCCCGGACACCGCCGCCGCCCTGCTGGCGCTGATGGAGCCCGAGGAGGCCGACGACGTGCGCCGGCTGATGGTCTACGGCGAGGAGACAGCCGGCGGCATGATGACCCCCGAGCCGGTGATCCTGCCCCCGGACGCCACGGTGGCCGAGGCTCTCGCCCACGTCCGGCGCGAGGAGCTGCCGACATCGCTGGCCGCCCAGGTCTACGTCTGCCGACCGCCTCTGGAGACGCCGACCGGCAAGCTGCTCGGGCTGGCCCACATCCAGCGGCTGCTGCGCGAGCCCCCGTCGGCCCTGGTCGCCGGGCTGCTCGACAAGGAGACGACCTACCTCCACCCCGACGCCACGATGGAGGACGTCGCGGTGCACGTGGCGTCGTACAACCTGACGGCGGCGCCGGTGGTGGACGAGGAGGGTCGCCTGCTCGGCGCGGTCACCGTGGACGACCTGCTCGACCACATGCTCCCCGAGGGCTGGCGCGACCGCGCGACCACCCGCATCCCGCGCGCGCAGGGCGCCTGATGGCAACCTCACGCACCCGGCTCGACACGCCGCTGGAGACCCGTCGCCCGCTCCTGCGACGTCCGGAGTACGACGCCGACGCGTTGGGCGTGTTCGCCGAGTCGTTCGCCCGGTTCCTCGGCACGGCGTCGTTCCTCGTCTACATGACGCTCTTCGTCGTCATCTGGATCGGCTGGAACACGCTGGCCCCCGAGTCGCTCCGCTGGGATGTCTACCCGTTCATCTTCCTGACCCTCATCCTCAGCCTCCAGGCGTCGTACGCCGCCCCGCTGATCCTGCTCGCGCAGAACCGCCAGGAGGCGCGCGACAAGGTGGTCGCCGAGCACGACCGCCAGGCGAACGCCCGGGCGCACGCCGACATGGAGTTCCTGGCCCGCGAGGTCGCCTCGCTGCGGATGGCCGTCGGCGAGGTCGCCACCCGCGACTTCCTGCGCTCCGAGCTGCGAGACCTGCTCAAGGATCTCGACGAACGCTCGCGGGCCGACGACGAGGACGACGTCTCCGCCTGAGCCGACCGGACCAATCCGCTGGACGGCCCGCTCCGGACCACCCCTGACGCGGCGCACGGCCCGGCAACCGCCCGGGGCTGCCCTGGGCCGCTCAACTAGGATCGCCACATCATGAGTTCCCCTTCCGTCGAGCAGGTCAACGCCGTCCTGGCGACCGTCATCGACCCCGAGATCAAGCGCCCGATCACCGAGCTGGGCATGGTCGAGTCGGTCACGGTCGAGGGCGGCAACGTCACCCTCACGGTGCTGCTCACCGTCGCGGGCTGCCCGATGAAGGACACCATCACCCGCGACGTCAACGCCGCGGTCCGTCAGGTCGACGGCGTGACCGACGTCGACCTCACTCTCGGTGTGATGTCCACCGAGCAGCGCGGCGAGCTCCACCAGACCCTCCGTGGTGGCCAGGCCTCCCGCGAGATCCCCTTCGCGCAGGCCGGCTCGCTGACCAAGGTCTTCGCGATCGCGAGCGGCAAGGGCGGGGTCGGCAAGTCCTCGGTGACGGTCAACCTGGCCCTGGCGATGGCCAAGGAGGGCCGCAAGGTCGGGATCGTCGACGCCGACATCTACGGCCACTCGGTGCCCGGCGATGCTCGGCATCGCCGACGCCCGGCCGACCCAGGTCGACGACCTGATCATGCCGGTGCCGACCGCTTCGGGAGTCAGCGTCATCTCCATCGGCATGCTCAAGCCCAGGCGCGACCAGGTCGTGGCCTGGCGGGGCCCGATGCTCGACCGGGCGCTCGTGCAGATGCTGGCCGACGTCTACTGGGGCGACCTCGACGTGCTGCTCCTCGACCTGCCGCCCGGCACCGGCGACGTCGCCATCTCGCTGGGCCAGCACCTGCCGAGCGCCGAGGTCGTGGTCGTGACGACGCCGCAGGAAGCAGCGGCCGAGGTGGCCGAGCGCGCCGGCACGATGGCCTCGATGATGCACCAGCGCGTCGTCGGCGTCATCGAGAACATGAGCTTCCTCGCCTGTCCGCACTGCGGCCCCTCCCACGAGCTCGACGTATTCGGGAGCGGCGGTGGCGACCGGGTGGCGGCCACCTTGTCCAAGCGATTCGGGTACGACGTGCCCGTGCTCGCCCGGATCCCGCTCGAGCCGTCGTTGCGCGAGGGCGGCGACGACGGCAAGCCGATCGTCGAGGCCGATCCGACCAACCCCGCGGCGCTGTCGCTCGTCGCGGCCGCCGAGGCCTTGACCGGCCGCGGAAGAGGTTTGGCCGGTCTCCAGCTAGGACTCACGCCGACGAGTAGGTTCTGACCCGTGTTCGGGGTCGGTCTGCAGGAGCTGGTGCTCATCGCCTTCGTGGCGGTGCTCGTCTTCGGTCCTGACCGACTGCCCGACCTCGCCCGCCAGGCCGGCAGGATGGCCCGAC
Organism: uncultured Actinomycetota bacterium; assembly: GCA_963762105.1. Taxonomy (GTDB): domain Bacteria; phylum Actinomycetota; class Actinomycetes; order Propionibacteriales; family Nocardioidaceae; genus Nocardioides. Next base: position 124,528 of record CAVXJG010000004.1, read on the forward strand.
AGGTGCGCGGCTTCGCCAACTCCGCTCGCGACGAGCTGCGCAGCGAGCTGGGCCCCGACTACGCCGACCTCCAGCTGCGTGACCTCGACCCCCGCGTGCTCGTTCGCAAGCACATCATGGAAGCGATGGAGGAAGAGGACGCGAAGGAGAGGGACCGCGGCCGGCTACGCCCGCTCGCCGAGGGCGAGGCGCCGCCCTACGACCTGGACGCGACCTGAGATGGCCATCACGAGCTGGTGGAAGCTCGCGGTCGGCGCGTTCCTCGGCGCGATGATCGGCGTCTACCTGCCCGCGGCCGCCTTCACGATCGCCATCGTGCTCGGCGGCCTGCTGACCTGGGCCAGCATGAAGAAGGACCCCGACGACGCGATGACGCCCGTGGCGGCGGGTTACCTCGTCGGCGTGCTCGGCTACGGGCTGATCCACCTCACCCTGAGGGTGATGGGCTTCCCGGCCTGACGGCTCCGACGTCGTCCCGGCTCTGCACCGCGACCAGGGTGGCGAGCGGCAACAGCAGTCCGCGACCCGCGTCGTCCACCCCCTCCACGAAGTCCCGCCCGACCCGGGTCAGGGACACCAGGCGGCGGCCACCGTCACGGGTGTGCACCACGCTCGGCACGGCCTCGTCTGCCAGCCGGCGGAGCATGGCACCCGGCCCCAGCCTCGCCAGCGGCGACCACGCGACCTCCGGCACCGAGCGGTCCGAGGCGCCGTCGACCGACACGACCGCGTCGAGTAGCACCAGCCAGTCCGACCCGGCGGCTCGGACCAGGCACCAGCCGGTCCCGACCCGTTGCAGCGCTCCGGCGACCCGGCCGACGCCGGCGAGGTCGAGCGCGACCTCCTCGCCGGCCGAGGCCATCAGGCGGCTGGCCAGGGTCACGGCGGCGTACTCCGCGCGGCTCCGGTCGGCCAGCTCCGCCTCGCGCTCGACGGCGTAGAGCGCCTCGGCCTGCCCCTCGAGGTCGTCGAGGAGGTCGAAGAGACGCTCGTCCCAGCCCACGCTGCGAGCCTGCCACGCCCGAGCACCCGGCACACCGGGCTGTGGACGATCGGTTGCCAACCCATCTAAAACGTTCTTGAATACTGTCAAACACAAGCAAACGAAAGGTTTGCCATGGGTCTCGGGGACTCGGCGGTCACTCCCTCGACGGGGTGGTCCCGGTGTGCGCTCGTGTGGGCGGCGGCCACGGTCGCGACCGCGCTGCTGGTCACCGTGCTGCTGCCGAGCCTCGCCGAGGGGGCGGCGGCAATGCGCGTCGGCACCCGGACCACGGCGTCGTTCGACGCCGTGCTCGTGTGGTGCTGCGCGGCCGTCGCCGCCGGCACGTCGGCGTGGCTGTGGGCGATCACCACGTTGGTCGTGCTGGACGCCGCGCGCGGCCACGATCGCCGCCGCCGCGGGGTGCCCGCGTCGCTGCGCCGGCTGATCCTCACCGGTTGCGGTGCGGTCGTCGTCTCCGGCCTGGCCGCCCCGGCGCTCGCGGGTGGCGGTCCCGCCGCCGCTCCCGGCGCCGAGGTGCTCGCCGGGCTGCGACTGCCCGAGCGGATCGCGGTGGCGCCGCTCGAGCGAGGCGCCCGAGTGCGACCGACGAAGCCCCCTGTGGGCACCGTCGTGGTGCGGCCCGGCGACACCCTGTGGTCGATCGCGGCTGCCGACCTGGCCGAGCGGGGAGCGGCCGAGAGTCCGGCGCCGGCCGACGTGGCGGCGTACTGGCCGCGGCTCTATGCCCTCAACCTCGGCGTGGTCGGCCCCGACCCGGCGGTGATCGAGCCCGGCCAGCGACTTCGACTGCCAGCGACTGCTGCCACGACCTACCCGCACCTGGAGGGAGACGACCATGACGACCCACGCTGACCCGGTCGCGGGACGAGCCACCAACGTGGTCCGGCTCCGCCGACCCGTCGAGCCGGTCCCGATAGCAAGCGTCCAGGGCACCCTGGCGCTGGACCTGCACGCCCGGCACGACCCGCCCGAGATCGACCATGTCGTGGCTCGTGGTGCCGGCGACGTGGTCGACATCGGCAGTGGGGCCAGGGGCGAGTTCGAGCGGTTCTCCGGCCGGCTCGTGCAGGCCATCGTGGAGATCGTCGGGGGTGACCGACCGGTGTCGCAGGTGCTGCGCTGGACGACGCCGGTCGTCTATCAGGATCTCGGACGCCGCGCCCAGCTGGTCGCGCGTGCGGTGGGAAGGCAGGCGGGCCAGGGCGGCATCCAGGGCGTGCGGCCGCAGGTCGTGGGCATGCACACCTGCTTCGTCTCCGAGGGCGTCGCGGAGGTCAGCGCCCACGTCCGCTACGGCCGGCGCTCACGGGCTGTCGCCGCGCGTTTCGAACGTCGTCGGGACCGTTGGGTGTGCTGCGCCCTGGAGTTCGCCTGACCGCGTCGGTCGCCGGTCGTGGCAGGCTGGCGCGATGACGCATGCGCACCGGGAGCAGCCCTGGCGGGACGACGACGTAGAGCGCGGCCGGGTGATCATCCTGTCCGCCAACCCGATCGCCGAGGCGATCGCGACCATCGCCGGCACCGTCGGCCACGAGGTCGTGATCATCGCAGCGGACGACGGCGGCCCGGGCCTGGATGAGGTGGCGCCCCGGCCCGGCGACGCGGTGGTGCTGTGCGACCACGACGCCCCCGATGCGGCGCGGGTGCTGCGCGAGGCGCTGGCCGGCTCGGCGTCGTACGTCGCGATGATGGCCAGCCGGCGGCGAGCGGCGGGACTGCTGGCCGAGCTGGAGGCCGAGGGTGTGCCGGGTCTGGGGAAGCTGCACGTGCCGGCCGGGCACGACCTCGGCGGCAAGGGACCGGGCGAGATCGCCCTGTCCGTCGTCGCCGAGATCGTGGCCGAGGCGCACCAGAAGTACGGCGGCCCGATGCGCGGGTTTCGAGACAGGCGCTAGGGCGCCTTCCTCAACCAGCGAAAAGTGCGCCTAGCTGATGCGGGCGGTCAGGCCGGTGGGCCCTCCCGGGGCGCCGTGGCAGCGCTTGTACTTCTTGCCCGAGCCGCAGGGGCAGAGCTGGTTGCGGCCGATCTCGGCGAACTCGTCGTCCGCATTGCTGGCCGTCGCGCCGACGACCGCTGCCTCGCCGTCCTCCGAGGGCGCTGAGTAGGACAGCTTCTGCGGCTTCTTCGGGCGCTCGAGTCCCTTGGCCCGGATCTGCGGCTCGCGACCGACGTTGCGCGGCTTCTCGAACGCGGAAACGGGCTCGGCTTCGGCTTCGGCTGCCGGATCCACCCTCCGGGCCGGCGCCACCGGCATGGCGGCACGCATCGGCTCCGCGACCTCTTCGAGGTCCTCGTCCTCGTCCTCCTCGAGCTGGACCTCGAGGTTGAACAGGAAGCCGACCGACTCCTCCTTGATGCCGTCCATGATCGCGGCGAACATCTCGAAGCCCTCGCGCTGGTACTCGACGAGCGGGTCGCGCTGGGAGTAGGCGCGCAGGTAGATGCCCTCGCGCAGGTAGTCCATCTCGTAGAGGTGCTCGCGCCACTTGCGGTCGAGCACGGAGAGGATGACGCGCCGCTCGAGCTCACGCATCACCTCCGAGCCGACCTCGGCCTCGCGGCGTTCGTATGCCGCGTGGGCGTCGACCTTGAGGTCCTCGATGAGCTTGTCGCGGTCGATGTTGGCGCGGTCGCCGGCTTCCTTCTCGAGCACGGCGAGGTCGAGGCCGACGGGCCAGATCTGCTTGAGCTGGGTCCACAGACCGTCGAGGTCCCACTCCTCCGCGAAGCCCTGGGTGGCGCCGGTGACGAACCCGGTGACGACGTCGTCCACGAAGGTGCTGATCTGCTCCTGCAGGTCGGCCCCCTCGAGCACCCGGCGGCGCTCGCCGTAGATGACATGGCGCTGACGGTCCATCACGTCGTCGTACTTGAGGACGTTTTTGCGGGACTCGAAGTTCTGTGACTCGATCTGACCCTGGGCGTTGGCGATCGCGCCGGTCACACGCTTGTTCTCGATCGGCACGTCGTCGGGGATCTTGAGCACCTGGAGCACCCGGTCGACCCAGTCGGACTTGAACAGCCGCATCAGCTCGTCCTGCAGCGACAGGTAGAACCGGGACTCACCCGGGTCGCCCTGACGGCCGGAGCGACCACGCAGCTGGTTGTCGATGCGTCGCGACTCGTGGCGCTCGGTGCCGACGACGTAGAGACCTCCGAGGTCGCGGACGTCGTCGTGCTCGTTGGCGACCTGGGCCTTGATCTTCTCGACCATGCCCGGCCACGCGGTCTCGTAGGCGTCGCCGTCCTCGAACGGGTCGAGGCCCAGCTTGCGCAGCTCGGCGTCGGCCAGGAAGTCGATGGAGCCGCCGAGCATGATGTCGGTACCGCGGCCGGCCATGTTGGTGGCGACCGTGACGGCGCCCTTGTGGCCGGCGAGCGCGACGACCTGGGCCTCGTCGGCGTGCATCTTGGCGTTGAGGACGGTGTGCGGGACGCCGAGCTTCTTCAGCTTGTTGGACAGGTGCTCGGACTTCTCGACCGAGACCGTGCCGACCAGGATCGGCTGGCCCTTCTCGTGCCGCTCGCGGATGTCCTCCACGACGGCGTCGTACTTGGCCTCCTCGGTGCGGTAGACGAGGTCGGGCTGGTCGTTGCGGACCATCGGCAGGTTGGTCGGGATCGGTACGACGCCCAGCTTGTAGATCTTGTCGAACTCGGAGGCCTCGGTCATGGCCGTGCCGGTCATGCCGGAGAGCTTCTCGTAGAGGCGGAAGTAGTTCTGGAGGGTGACGGTGGCCAGCGTCTGGTACTCCTCGCGGACCGTCACGCCCTCCTTGGCCTCGATGGCCTGGTGCAGGCCGTCGTTGTAGCGGCGGCCGGCCAGCATGCGGCCGGTGTGCTCGTCGACGATGAGCACCTCGCCCTCCATGACGACGTACTCCTTGTCGTTGCGGAACAGCTCCTTGGCCTTGATGGAGTTGTTGAGGAAGGAGATCAGCGGCGTGTTGGCCGACTCGTAGAGGTTCTCGATGCCGAGGTGGTCCTCGACCTTGGTGATGCCGGGCTCGAGCACCGAGATCGTGCGCTTCTTCTCGTCGACCTCGTAGTCGACCTCGCGCACCAAGGTGCGGGCGAGCTTGGCGAACTCGGCGTACCAGCGGACCTCGTCCTGGGTCGGGCCGCTGATGATGAGCGGGGTCCGCGCCTCGTCGATGAGGATCGAGTCGACCTCGTCGACGATGGCGTAGGGGTGGCCCCGCTGGACGCACTCCTCGATGGAGCCGGCCATGTTGTCGCGGAGGTAGTCGAAGCCGAGCTCGTTGTTGGTGCCGTAGGTGACGTCGCAGTTGTAGGCCTCGCGCCGCTCGGCCGGGCGCATCTCCGGCAGGATCACGCCGGTGGTCAGGCCCAGGAAGTGGTGGATCCGACCCATCCACTCGGCGTGGTACTTGGCGAGGTAGTCGTTGACGGTGACGACGTGGACGCCCTTGCCGTTGAGGGCGTTGAGGTACGCCGGCAGGGTGGCCACCAGGGTCTTGCCCTCACCGGTCTTCATCTCGGCGATGTTGCCGAGGTGAAGGGCCGCACCGCCCATGATCTGCACGTCGTAGTGGCGCTGGCCGATGACCCGCTTGGCGGCCTCGCGCACCGTGGCGAACGCCTCGGGCATCAGGTCGTCGATCGTCTCGCCGGCCTCGAGCCGGTTCTTGAACTCCTGCGTCATGCCCTGCAGCTCGGCGTCGGTCATCTTGACGAAGTCGTCCTCGATGGCGTTGACCGCCTTGGCGATCGCGTCCAGCTGACGCAGGATCTTGCCCTCGCCGATGCGGAGCAGCTTGTCGAGAATGGCAGGCACGTGCGGGCACTCCTTGACGTTCTGGGGGACGTTCTGGGGTCCTAGGGGTAGCGGCGCCACTCTACCTAGGCGGTGGGGAGTCGCCCGCTTCCGCAGACTCCCTCACAAGCGCAGCAGGGGCGCGAGGTCCCCCCGCGGCTCGACGACGAGCTCCTCCATCCCGAGCCAGGAGGCGAGCCGGACCAGCTCCGCGGAGAGCTCCTCGGCGGTGTCGCCCGGCGCCCCGGGCTCGGCGTACGCCGCCTTGACCAGGAGCGTGCCCGACTGACGGTCGGCCTTGAGGTCGACGCGGCCGACGATCTCGTCGCCCAGCAGGAACGGCAGCACGTAGTAGCCGTAGATGCGCTGGTGGGCCGGCGTGTAGATCTCGATGCGGTAGTGGAAGTCGAAGAGCTGCTCGGTGCGCTCGCGCTCCCACACCACCGGGTCGAACGGACTGAGCAGCGCCCGGGCATCGACGCGGCGGGGTCGGCGGGCCTCGCGGTGGAGGTAGGCGGGCCGGTTCCAGCCCTCGATCCGCACCGGGACCAGCTCGCCCTCCTCGACGAGGTCGTCGATGGCCCCCTGCACGGCGCGGTTGCCGGCGCCGGGCTGGAGGCGCATCCGGTAGTAGTCGGCCAGGCAGCGGGCGGTGGCCACGCCGTGGGACCGGGCGGCGCGGCGTACGAGCTCGCGGTTGGCGTCGTCGAGCGTCGGCGTCGGGGCCGCGAGCACGTCGGCCGGCAGCACCCGTTCGGGGAGGTCGTACCTGACCTCGAACTGGCTGTTGCGGCCGGCGATGGCGACCTCGCCGGTCATGTAGAGGTAGTCGAGGGCACGCTTGCTGGCCGACCAGTTCCAGCCCCAGTTCTTCTTGTCCCGCGGCAGGCCGTCGTCGAGGTCGCGAGCGGTGGAGGCCCCGCGGTCGGCGATCTCGGCCATCAGGTTCGTGACGAGCTCCTCGCTCACCTCGGTGCCCCACCACTTGTGCTTCTGGGTGCGGTAGGAGTCCATCCGGTGCCGCATCACCGGCCACAGCTCGACCGGCATCAGGGCCTGCACGTGCGCCCAGTACTCGACCAGCCGGCGCGGCTGCCGGGCGCCCGTCGAGGCCTGCGCGCGGGCCAGCAGGTCGACGTCGTAGGAGCCCATCCGGGAGTAGAGCGGCATGAAGTGCGCCCGCTGCAGCACGTTGACCGAGTCGATCTGGAGCACGCCGGTGCGCTCGAGTGTCCGGGCCAGCGTGCGCATCGTCGGCGGGCTATGAGGCTGGTCGAGGAACCCCTGCGCCCCCAGCGCGATCCGCCGCGCCTGGGCAGTCGACAACTCGATCACGTGCCGAACTCAATCACGGGCCGCCGACATGGTTGAGGTCGGCGGTTCCGTCACCGGGTTTCGACGCGCCGTCGCGCCCTCGCAGGCTCGGCCGCGGGCTTGCTCAACCTGATCTGCCTCGAGGTCCGACCTCGTGCCTCGGTCGGCCCTACGGCAGGTCGAGGAGCTTCTCGCGGACGGCGTACATGACTGCTTCCATCCGCGAGTGCAGCTGGAGCTTCTCGAGCAGGTTGCGCACGTGGTTCTTGACGGTGTTCTCGCTGATGAAGAGCTGGCGGGCGATCTCGCGGTTGTTGTGGCCCTTGGCGACCAGGCGAAGCACCTCGAGCTCGCGCTCGGTGAGCCGCAGACCGGGCACGTGACCGCGGTCGGGGCGCGACATCTGCTTGAACTCGTCGATCAGCTTGACCGCCATCGAGGGGCTGATCAGCGACTGGCCGTCGGCGACCACCCGCACCGCCTGGGCGACCTCGTCGATGGAGGAGTCCTTGAGCAGGTAGCCGGAGGCGCCGCTCTTGACCGCTTCGTAGAGGTCGGCCTCCTCGTCGGAGGACGTCAGCATGATGATCTTGGCGGCCGGCACGGCCTCCTTGATCTCCTGGCAGGCCTCGATGCCCGAACGCTTGGGCATCTTGATGTCGAGCAGCACGACGTCGGGCGCGGTGCTCGTCGCGAGGGCCACGCCCTCCACGCCGTCACCGGCCTCGCCGACGACCTCGATGCCGTCCTCGGCGCGCAGCAGCATGGTCAGACCGCGTCGGAACAGCTCCTGATCGTCGACCACGAGCACGCGCGTGGGCTCGGGCGCCGAGGACTCCTGGTTGACGGACACGACCGAATCATGACACGGCGGGGCCCCATTCGGACCAGGTTCGGCAGACTGATAGCACTAGTAGTCCATAGCACGAAAGGATGATTTCCCCACGGGTACGACGCGAATCCGGCCGCGCCCGCTCGCGCACCGGCTCAGTCGGTGGAGGCCAGATCGAGCGAGATCACGCCGTAGTCGTAGCCCCGTCGGCGGTAGACCACGCAGGGCCGCTCGTTCTCCTTGTCCACGAACAGGTAGAAGTCGTGGCCGACCAGCTCCATCTCGTAGAGCGCCTGGTCGAGGGTCATCGGATCGGCGTGGTGAGTCTTCTCGCGAACCACCAACGGGCCGTCGCCGGTGACCGTGATCGGCCCGACCTGGCGCTCGATGGCGTCGCCGGAGGAGTCGTCGAGATCCTCGATGTGCTCGAGCAGCACGTCGCCGGTCCGCTCGGGCTTGGTGTGCTTGTGCTCCCGACGGCGGTCTGCCGCCCGGCGCATCTGCGCCTCCATCTTGTCCAGGGCCAGGTCCAGCGCACCCATCTTGTCCTCCGCAGCCGCCTCGGCCCGGACGACGGGACCCCTGGAGAAGGCGGTCAGCTCGAGGCGGACGGCGCGGTCTGCCTGGCGCGGGTTGCGTTCCTTCTCGACCTCTACCTGGACGCGGATGATCCGATGGTCGTGCTTCTCGAGCCGTGCGAGCTTCTCGGTGACGTGACTCCGGAATCGATCCGAGAGCTCACAGTGACGGCCGGTGACGACCACGTCCATGGATACCTCCTGGTGCCAGTTGGTGGTGGTGCCCCGTGTCGGCAGGTGCTCGTCTCAGCAGGTGCCGCACCTCGTGGTGCCGACGTCGTCACCCACGGGGTCGAGGCGGGGGTCGAGGCGTCGGTGGAGGTAAGGGGCGTGGGGGGCTGGAGTCCGCCCGGCCGACCTGGTCTTCGTCCCCACAATCGCCTGCTGAGGGGTTCGCAGCTTCTGTGCCACTACTGCCCTTCTCCCCCCGGTCACCATGTCTGATGGTGCCGGCGAGGCAGGACTTATCTCTAAGCCGCACCGTGATCGTCCGGCTCGGAAGGACGCCCCGAAGGGCGCGACTCCCGACCCGGTCTTACGTGGGCCGTTTTGCCTGCGACTGGCATCGGCTTGCCGTGGGACGGCCCCGATCGCCCGTCGGATCTCTCCTCCGGGCTTCCGGCGCATCCCGACGACGCAACCACGGACCCGGACGGACTCCATGAACCGACGCTAGGCCATCGGTGGTCACCACGAAAGCGGTACCCGTGAACTTTCGCTGTGAAGGCCCGCGCCCAGCCCGAAACGGCGCCGGGTAGCGGCCACCGTCGCTATGGCAGCGACCCGGAGACCGGCCGCCTGGAGAGCGCGTTGGGCCTCCCGGGCGGTCGCTCCGGTCGTGAGCACGTCGTCGCAGACCACCACGACGGCGCGGGTGCGCCGCGCCCGCAGCCGCCGCAGCGACGCCGTCGGGCAGCACATGGAGCCCGCCAGGTTGGCTGCCCGGGCGGCCGCGTCGAGCCCCGCCTGGTCGGCCACGCCGGGCCGGAGGTGGAGCATCCGCAGTGCGAGCGCGTCGTACGACGCCCGGCGGAGGAGGTCGGCCGCGCCTCGGGCGATCGTCCAGGTCGGGTCGTGGCCGCGGGCCCGGGTCGTCGACGGCCGCGACGGCACGGGGACCAGCACCACGGCCGACCCGGCCAACCCCGCGTCGGTGACAGCCGCGTGCACGGCGTCGGCCAACAAGGCCGCGAGCGGACCGCGCAGGCCGTGCATGGCGCGCTCCTTGTGGCCGAGCACCAGCGCCCGGGCGGTGCCTGCGTAGTCGGCGGCTGTCCAGGGGATGACCAGCCCTGCCGGAACTGGGGTCGGCCACGCCGGCCGGGGCGGCACGTCGAGCATGGCCGCGCAGCTGCCGCACAGCAGCCGGCCGGGCCGAGCGCAGCCGACGCAGCGCGAGCCCAGCAGCAGGTCGGTCGCGGCGTCCGGTAGCCGTTCGAGCACCGGGCGATCGCAGCACGGCCGCAACCGTGCCGCCACCGACCCCGGCCGCACCTGTGGAGGACCGCTCAGCCGACGTAGTGCACGTAGGTCACGCCGGACGCCAGCGGTTGGTCACCGTTTCCGGCGTCGGTCGGGTCGTGGAGCTGGGTGGCGCTCATGGTGTAGAGCCGCTCGTTGGGCACGGGCGAGGACACGATCGCGCGGGCCCCCTGCCGCTGGGTGAAGGTCTCGGCGACGTTGGGTGACCCGTCGATGGAGATGGTGACGACCTGGGAGACGCCCTTGGTCAGCAGGTGCAGCACCGCCACGCTGGTCGGCGAGCGCCACCCGATGTCGCGGACCCGCTGCACGTCGGTGTCGTTCCAGGGGATGCTCCGGGCCCGGGTGGCTCCCAGCACGTCGCCCGAGTTGTCATGACGGATCCGACTGACCACGAGGTGGTCCGCACGCGGGCCGTGCAAGGCCGCGACCAACCGGGTGCCGTCTCGCGAGACGAGGAACCTCTTCACATCGCGGCCGGTCACTCCGGAGACGGTGAGCGGATGGATCGTGTTCCCTTCCACGTAGGACACTCGGGCGCCGGCCGACGTGCGGTCGACCAGCCACATCCGGTCGGCGAAGTCCCAGGCCGGCCGCAGCAGGTCGGTGCCGCTGCTCGCGACCTGGCGGACCTGGCCCTGGGTCGAGACCGGGGCGACCAGCACCGACGTGCGGTCGGCGGAGACCGAGGCCACCTGGCGCGCGGTGAGGCTGACACCCGTCCGCCCGAGGTCGAATCCGGGCCTCCCGAACGGGCCGGTCACCGGAGTGGTCTGACCTGCGGCGCCCGACTCGAGCACCCCGTCGTTGACCGCGAACAGCAGCGAGCTGGCCCGGACGTCGTAGGGGGCGAACTCCGAGCCGCGGTCCACGCTGAACCTGGTGTCCCCGCCCGGAAGGGTCAGCGGCTGGTCGCCGATGGTGACCTCGAAGGCTTCGATCGACACGTCCTGTTTCAGCGTCCACGCCAGCTGGGTGATCATCAGGTCGGCGGCCTGTGCGGTGAGCTGACCGGCATCGCCGGTGAGCGTGATCTCCGCGACCCCGGCGTCGGTGACCGGCACCGACAGGCCCGGCTTGAGCGTGGGCGGGATGAAGCTGCGCGAGACGTCGTCGAGCCGCGGCGCCGGCCCCGCCAGGAGGGAGTTGACCAGGGCCGTGGAGAGCTGGTCGTCGTTGGGGACGAACACCGGCTCGGGGACCAGGATGCTGGCCGACGGGTCGAAGAAGTAGACCGACGCCTGGCGATAGTTGTCCTGGAAGAACAGCTGGTCGACGATCAGCGCGTTGGGCGCCTTGGCGATCCGGTTCTGGTCGTCCTCGACCGTCATGGGGAACGGGATCACGCGCCGGCCGTCACCTCGCTTGCCGCGCCAGGTCCCGCTGCTGTCGACCCAACGGAGTCCGGTGAGCGGGACTCTCACCACGCCCGGCTGCCCTTGGGGAGGCGAGCGCTCCTCGAACGTGATGATCCGCTGCTCGGGCCGCCAGGCGGGCCGCGCGTCGCTGGAGAGGAACTCCTTGGCCACGTCGGTCCTGATCGGGATCGCCGTCATGGCGTTGATGAAGCCATCGACGATCGCGGTCGCCGAGTCGCCGTCCTCGGGCGACTTGGGTGTGTAGTTGGACTCCGCAGTCGTCCGGGTCGTCCCCGTGTCGGACACGGTGACGACGGGGCCGGTATCGGGCAGGCGGACGCAGGCCGTGGTCGCGGCCAGCGCGAGCAGAACGACGACGTAGCGGAGGCGACGCGTCACGCGACCACCTCCTGGGCGTCGGTGGGCACGAGCGGCAGCGGGCTCTGCCGCAGCGGCATCCCGGCCCGGCGTGGCAGGGTCAGCCGGAACTGGGCTCCCTGGCCGAGCCGCCCCCAGGCCTGCAGCCACCCGCCGTGCAGATGGGTGTCCTCCAGTGAGATGGAAAGCCCGAGCCCGGTGCCGCCGCTGGTGCGGGCCCGGGCCGGGTCGGCGCGCCAGAACCGGTTGAAGACCATGGCCGACTCCCCCGCCCGCAGACCCACGCCGTAGTCGCGGACGGCGATCGCGGCGGCCTGCTCGTCGCCCGCGACGTGGATGACGATGTCGCGGCTCTCGGCGTGGTCGATGGCGTTGGTGACCAGGTTGCGCACGATCCGCTCCACCCGCCGTACGTCGGCCTCGGCCAGGCAGGGGTGATCGGGCGCGTCGACCTCGACCCGGATGTCGCGCTGGCTGGCGAGGGCTCTGGTCATGTCCACGACCCGGTGGGCGACATCGACCAGGTTCACCTCGTCGAGGTCGAGCACGGCCGCGCCCGCGTCGAACCGGCTGATCTCGAGGAGATCGACCAGCAGCGTCTCGAACCGGTCGAGCTCGGTCTGCAGCAGCTCGGCCGCCCTCGACGTGGAGGGATCGAAGCCCCGGCGCGCGTCGTGCAGCACGTCGCCGGCCATCCGCACGGTCGTGAGCGGCGTGCGCAGCTCGTGGGAGACGTCGGAGACGAACTGCTGCTGTACCCGGCTGAGCTCCTCGAGCTGCCGGATCTGGCGTTGCAGGTTGCTCGCCATCTGGTTGAACGACGTCGCCAGGCGGGCCAGGTCGTCCTCCCCGGTGACCTGGACCCGTTCCTGGAGGTGCCCGGCCGCCAGCCGCTCGGCGACCCGGCGCGCCATCCGCACGGGCGTGACCACCTGACGCGTCACCAGCCAGGTCAGCCCGGCGACCAGCACCAGCAGCAGCACGGCGGCGGTCAGCAGCGCCCGGGTGACCAGCGCCATCGTCTCCTGCTCCTCGGTGAGCGGGAACAGGAAGTAGAGGGTGTAGACGTCGCCGTCGGCCGGGAGAGTCACCTGCGAGCCGACCACGATGCCGGGACCGGTCACCGCGCCGGGCCCCGTGAAGGTGCTGCGGAGGTCTGTGTAGGTCCAGGCCGTGTCGGCCGCTCCGTCGAAGTGCTCTTGCAGGCTGACCGGCACGCTCGACGTGTCCAGACCAGGCGTCCATCTCGGACCGCGCTTCTCGATCGGTGCGCCGTTCGACCCTGCCGGGCCGGCCAGCACGACGCTGAACCCGCGGGTCTGGCCGCGCACGATGATCGGTTCCACGACAAGGCGTTGCTGGCCCTGTGCGTTGCTGTCGGTGCCGAGCGTGCCATCGAGCCGCGCCTTGGCGTCGGCCACCTCGTTGTTGGTCTCGGCCACGACGGCGTCCACGCGGTGCTTGAGCAGTCCCTGCTGGGTCTGCTGGAGCAGCAGCCAGCCGACCACGCTCACCACGACCGCCGACAGCAGCAGCGTGCTGACCACGACGCGCGCCTGGATGGACCGACGCCAGAACGTCAGGCCGCGGCGTACGGCGGAGGGAAGTGAACGGTTGGCCATGGGCTGAGGCCGGTCGGCCTAGGCCGTCCCGGCCTTGTAGCCCACGCCGCGCACGGTCACCACGATCTCGGGGTTCTCCGGGTCGTGCTCGACCTTGGAGCGCAGTCGCTGCACGTGGACGTTGACCAGGCGGGTGTCAGCGGCGTGGCGGTAGCCCCAGACCTGCTCGAGCAGCACCTCACGGGTGAAGACCTGCCACGGCTTGCGGGCCAGGCAGACGAGGAGGTCGAACTCGAGGGGCGTCAGGTTGATCTGCGCGGAGTCCCGGGTGACCGCGTGGCCGGCCACGTCGATGGACAGGTCGCCGATGGTCAGCGCCTCGTGGTCGCTGGTGTCGAAGCGGCGGACCCGCGCCCGGATGCGGGCGATCAGCTCCTTGGGCTTGAACGGCTTGACGACGTAGTCGTCTGCACCGGTCTCGAGCCCGACCACCACGTCGACGGTGTCGCTCTTGGCCGTCAGCATCACGATGGGCACGCCCGACTCGGCGCGGATCTCCTTGCACACGTCGATGCCGTCCTTGCCCGGGAGCATCACGTCGAGGAGCACCAGGTCGGGTCGGAAGTCCCGGAAGGCGTCCAGGGCCTCGTCGCCTCGAGAGCAGGTTCGTCCTTCGAAACCCTCTTGGCGCAGCACGATCATCAGCATCTCGGCCAGCGAGGCATCGTCGTCGACGACGAGGACGCGGCCCTTGGAGCCGATGTCGTTGCTATGGGTCATGCCTGCAATCTTGCCAGCGGATACCCCAAGATCGGCGGCTTCGCGGGCGTTCGCCGTGCTCGGCCGTCGATCACAGGGGTGTGCTCGGGCCTCAGTAGCGGTACTGGTCGGGCTTGTAGGGACCCGCGACGTCGACTCCGAGGTAGCCGGCCTGGGCCGGGGTCAGCTCGGTCAGCTTGACGCCGAGGCTGCCCAGGTGGAGGCGTGCGACCTCCTCGTCGAGGTGCTTGGGGAGCACGTAGACGCCCACGGGGTAGTCCTCGGGCTTGGTGAACAGCTCGATCTGGGCCAGCACCTGGTTGGTGAATGAGTTGGACATCACAAAGCTCGGGTGGCCGGTGGCGTTGCCGAGGTTCATCAGCCGGCCCTCGGACAGCACGATGATCGTGTTGCCCGCGGGGAAGGTCCACACGTCGACCTGCGGCTTGACGTTCTTGCGCTCGGCGACGCCGGGGGCCTCGAGGCCGGCCATGTCGATCTCGTTGTCGAAGTGGCCGATGTTGCCCAGGATCGCCTGGTGCTTCATCCGAGACATCTGCTCGACGGTGACGACGTCCTTGTTGCCCGTCGCGGTGATGATGATGTCGGCGACGTCGAGGACGTTGTCGAGGGTGTCGACCTGGTAGCCGTCCATGGCGGCCTGCAGGGCGCAGATCGGGTCGATCTCGGTGACGATGACCCGGGCACCCTGGCCGCGCAGCGACTCGGCGCAGCCCTTGCCGACGTCGCCGTAGCCGCAGACGACCGCGACCTTGCCGCCGATGAGGACGTCGGTGGCGCGGTTGATGCCGTCGATGAGCGAGTGGCGGCAGCCGTACTTGTTGTCGAACTTCGACTTGGTCACCGAGTCGTTGACGTTGATGGCCGGGAAGAGCAGCGAGCCTTCCTTCATCATCTCGTAGAGACGGTGGACGCCCGTGGTGGTCTCCTCGGTGACGCCCTTGATCTCACCCGCGATCTTGGTCCAGCGGTCGGTGCTCTCGGCGAGGCTCGCGTTGAGCACCTCGAAGATGACCTTCTGCTCGTGGCTCGTGGCGGTGGTCGGGTCGGGCGCGACCCCGGCCTTCTCGGCGTCGAGGCCGAGGTGGACCAGCAGGGTGGCGTCGCCACCGTCGTCGAGGATCATGTTGGCGAAGGACTTGGACCCATCGGGCGCGGCCGGCCACTGCAGGATCTGCTGGGTGCACCACCAGTACTCCTCCAGCGACTCGCCCTTCCACGCGAAGACGGGGACACCGCTCGGGTTGTCGACGGTGCCCTCGGGGCCGACCGCGATCGCGGCGGCCGCGTGGTCCTGGGTGGAGAAGATGTTGCAGGAGGCCCAGCGGACCTCGGCGCCCAGCGCCACCAGCGTCTCGATCAGGACGGCCGTCTGGATCGTCATGTGCAGCGAGCCGGCGATCCGCGCGCCGGCAAGGGGCTTGGTGTCGCCGTAGCGGGCCCGCATCGCCATCAGGCCGGGCATCTCGTGCTCGGCGAGGCTGATCTCGGTCCGACCGAAGTCGGCAAGGGAGAGGTCGGCGACCTTGAAGTCCATGATGGCGTCCTCGTGAGTGCGGTGGGTGGAAGTCCGTTCAGGTTAGAACGGACAACTCCCATCCCCCCAATCCTCGAAGAGGTCAGTGACCGGCGGGCGGAGGAGGCTCGGGACGCTCGTCGGGAACGTGGTCGGCGCGGTAGAGGTCGGGCTCCAGGTAGATGACCTGGGCGATGGGTTCGGACGCGCGGATCGCACGCTCGGCCGCGTCGATGGCCGCGGCCAGCTGCTCGATCGTGGTCCCCGGCCGGACGCCGACCTTGGCGGCGACGAGGAGCTCCTCGGGGCCGAGATGCATCGTCTTCAGGTGGATGACCCGGTCCAGCCCCGGCTGCTCGTCGAGCGCCTTGCGGATCCGCTCCTCGGCCTCGGGGGTCGCCGACTCGCCGAGCAGCAGGCTCTTGGTCTCGATGGCCAAGGTGACGGCCACGACGACCAGGAGCACGCCGATCATGGCGGTGCCGACGACGTCGAAGTAGAGGTTCTCGGTGATCAGCGAGAGGGACACGGCCACGAGCGCGAAGAGCAGACCGAGCAGTGCGGCCAGGTCCTCGAGCAGGATCACCGGCAGCTCAGGCTGCTTGGCGCGCCTGATGAACGAGAAGATCGATGCCTCGCCCCGGACCTTGTTGGTCTCGATGAAGGCCGTGCGGAACGACAGCGACTCCAACACGATGGCGACCGCCAGCACCACCAAGGGCACCCACCACCACGTGCTGTCGAGGATGGAGTCCTCGGGGTGACCGTGGGCATCGTGGATCTCGTGGTACTTGTGCCAGGCCTCGTAGAGAGCGAACAGACCGCCGACGGTGAACAGCACGATCGAGACGATGAACGCATAGATATAGCGCTCACGGCCGTAGCCGAACGGATGCTCCTCGGTCGCCTCGCGGCGGCTGCGCTTGCCGCCCAGGAGCAGCAGACATTGGTTGCCAGCGTCGGCGACCGAGTGGATCGCCTCGGCCAGCATCGAGCTGACCCCGGTCAGCGCGAACGCGAGGAACTTCGTCAAGGCGATGCCGGTGTTGGCGAGCAGCGCCGCGACGACCGCCTTGGTCCCACCCTCGGCTGACACGTCGGCAGGCTATCGGGGCGTCAGTCGTCGACCAGACCGAGGCGGAGGTACGCCGCCGCGTAGGTGCCGCTGAGCAGCAGGGAGGCATAGCGGGCCACCTCGGAGGTGGCGTCGGCGTCCACGGACTCGGCGCGGACGCCGTGCTCGGCGGCGGCGGCCATCAACCGGCCCCGCTGCTCGCGCACGAGTGGGTCGTCGGCTCCGTCGTCGAGCATCACCAGCACGGGGCGCAGCTCGCCCGGCTCGTCCGCGAACGGGTCGTCGAAGACGTTGCGCGGGTGCAGCCGCTTCGATCACGGGCAGGAGGTGCTCGGCGTCGCCGGCGATGGCGGTACGTCCGCTGGCCCGGCGGATCGACTCGGCCACCCGGCGAGCTGCCCTGGCGGCCAGCACCGAGCCGCCCCAGACGACCGGGACGGCATCGGCGAGGGCGATGGCCAGCGTCTTGGCCGGGTTGACGGCCAGGTCGTGGTGTGGGGAGCAGGCCGTCGCAACCGCGTCGAGGGCATCGGCGACCTGCTCGTGGTCGGCAGGGGGGCCGAGGTCGACGCGGTCGAGGTACTCCAGCACCACGACGGCCGTCGCCAGCTGGTCGCGGGTGATCGTGGGCAGGACGGTGCTGTAGCGACCCGGCGCGTGCTCGCCGACCAGGGACCGCTCCGGGCAGGCGACGACGACCTGGCAGCCGCGCCGGACGGCCTCGGCCACCGCGGAGGCGGTGCCGACGTCGCCGCCGTCGGGAGCCAGTACGACGACGAGGTCCAGGCCGCCGGCCCAGCCGGGAAGCCCCGGGTTGGGCCACGCCACGAACGGCACCGGGCACCACGGCTCCAGGGCCGCCCGCAGCAGGCGGGAGTCCGGGCCGGCCGCGATCACCGCCCGGGGACGTGACTGCTCGTGGCTTCGGGCGACCGCTTCGGCCAGGGCCTCCTCGACCTCGGCCGCCTCGCGGCGCACCCGCGCGCCCGACTCGGCCAGGTGGCGGAGCGGGGCGTCCGCGCGGGCGAGGGTCGTTTCGTCGTCGAGACGGGACTCGTCGAACCAAGGCATGGTGCGCGGCCGACTCAGTCGGGGTGGCGGGCTTCGTCGACGAGCAGCACCGGGATGTCGTCGCGGACGGGGTAGGCGAGCCCGCAGCCGGAGCACACCAGCTCCTCCTCGACGACGTCGAGCCGCGCGTGGCAGCTCGGGCAGACGATGAGCTCCATCAGTGCGGGGTCGATGTTCACGCGTTGCTCCTGATCCGGGCCAGGACGTCGTCGCGGACCCGCTGCATGGTCTGCTCGTCCTTGCCCTCGACGTTGAGCCTGAGCAGCGGTTCGGTGTTGGACGGCCGGACGTTGAACCACCAGTCGTCGGTGGTGACGGTGAGCCCGTCGAGGTGGTCGACCGCGGCGCCGTCCATGTCGGCGTACGTCGCCTCGATGTCGGCCGCGATCCCGGCCGGGTCGTCGACGGTCGAGTTGATCTCGCCGCTGACGACGTAGCGCTCGAAGTCGACCAGCAGCTCCGACAGCGATCGGTCGGTGTCGGAGAGGGCCGAGAGGGTGTGCAGCGCGGCCAGCATCCCCGAGTCGGCGCGCCAGAAGTCACGGAAGTAGAAGTGGCCGCTGTGCTCACCACCGAAGATCGCGTCGGTCTCGGCCATCGTCGCCTTGATGTAGGAGTGACCGACCCGGCTCCGCACCGGCTTGCCCCCGAGCTCGGCGACGATCTCGGGCACGGCACGGCTGGTGATCAGGTTGTGGATCACGCTCGCGCCCGGGTCGCGAAGCAGCTCGCGGGAAGCGATGAGCGCGGTCAGCGTCGAGGGCGAGACCGCGCGGCCGTTCTCGTCGACCACGAAGCAGCGGTCGGCGTCGCCGTCGAAGGCCAGGCCGAGGTCCGCCTCCTCCGCGACGACGCGGGCCTGCAGGTCGACGAGGTTCTCCGGCTCGATCGGGTTGGCCTCGTGGTGGGGGAAGGTGCCGTCGAGGTCGAAGTACATCGGCACCACTTCGACCTGCTCGCCACCGACAGCCTCGAAGACGGCGGGGGCCGTGAGCCCCGCCATCCCGTTGCCGGCGTCGATGACGACCTTGAGCCGGCCACCCTCGACGGGGGCGAGCTTGAGGAGGTACTCGGCGTAGCCCTCGAGCACGTCGGCCCTGGTCACCTCACCCAGGCGGTCGGCGACCGGGGTGTCGCCGGCCACGGCGGCGTCGCGGATCTCGGCCAGTCCCGACTCCATGCCGATCGGCTGGGCGCCGACCCGACACATCTTGATGCCGTTGTACGCCGCCGGGTTGTGGCTCGCGGTGAACATCGCGCCCGCGTGGCCGAGGCTGCCCGAGGCGTAGTAGAGCTCGTCGGTCGACACCAGCCCGATGTGCACGACGTCGGCGCCGGAGCTCGTGGCCCCCTGGGCGAACGCGTCGGCCAGCCCCGGTGAGCTGGCACGCATGTCGTGGCCGACGACGACCGTGTCCGCCCCGACCACGGCGACGAAGGCGGCGCCGATCCGACGGGCCAGCTCCTCGTCGAGCTGCTCGGGCACGAGGCCGCGGACGTCGTAGGCCTTGAAGATCGCGCCCACGTTGGCGGGATCCACGGTGGTCATGGCCGCGACTCTAACGGGCTGGGCCCGGGCTGGGTCAGTCGGTGGTGAGCACCCGCAGGTGGCCGCGTCTGGCGGTCTCACGCCCGGTCTCGGAGCTGGGCGGGGAGGTGGTCGGCGGGGCCGGCCGGGCCGCTTCGCGGACGGCGTCGGCGAGGGCCAGCAGGTCGTCGGTGGTGGGTCCGGCCGCGCGTGGGTCGGGGGCCAGGCGGAGCACGTTCCAGCCGCGGGGGGCGCTCAGTCGTTCGGAGTGCACCTCGCAGAGGTCGTAGGCGTGCGGCTCGGCGTAGGTGGCGAGCGGGCCGAGCACCGCGGTGGAGTCGGCGTAGACATAGGTGAGCGTGTTCACCGCCGGCCGCCCGCAGGCGGTGCGCGAACAGCGACGGCTCAGACTCACGGGCCGAACGTACCTCCGGGGCCGGTCCGCGCGGCTCAGGCTCGCTGCGCGGCGACCCCCGACCCGCCAACACCAGCAGCGGCTATTCGGTCCCGTAGCGCGGATCCACGGTCGAGGGCTCGACCCCCAGCAGCTCCGCGACCTGCTCCACCACGACCGTCAGCACCAGCGCCTCGAGGTCCGCCCGGGTCTCGCTGCGGTGCTCGATCGGCCGCCGGAAGAGCACCAGTCGCGTGGGGTTGCCGCCGGTGCCGCGGATCAGCGACGAGAGCGGGACCGTCCCCAAGTCCCAGTCGTCGGGGATCTGCGGCGCGTCCTCGACGGCGTACTCGACCAGCCCGAGCCGGTCCTGCCACCGCTCGTCGATCTCGGTGACGATCCCCAGCGCGAGCTCGTCGAAGCGCTCCTTGGGCGTCGGCAGCGCCGGTCGCCCGG
The DNA here is from genome assembly GCA_963762105.1 of uncultured Actinomycetota bacterium. Taxonomy (GTDB): domain Bacteria; phylum Actinomycetota; class Actinomycetes; order Propionibacteriales; family Nocardioidaceae; genus Nocardioides. The sequence goes on from CAVXJG010000004.1 coordinate 144,636, forward strand.
GCCGCTCGGGCAGCACCGCCGGCCCGCGCATGCCGCGGCCGCGCCGGTCGCGACCCGAACGACGCCGCAGTGGCCGCTGCTCTGGCCCGCTGTCCACGCCGTTGCCCACCTCTGGAGCCTATGCCGACCGGTGCCGCCTCGATGGCAGGGCTACGGCAGGGCTGGTCGCACGTCGGGCACCAAGCCGGTCATCACCAGGTCGCGGAGCCCCAGTACGGCCGCACCGCCCTTCGTGACGACGACCGCGCCGCGCAGGGTCGTGCCGCTCGGGGTGACCTGCACCAGCACGGCCCGCGGCGGCAGTCGCACCGAGGAGGTCTTGCCCGGCGCGAGCTCGACGGTGACGACCTTCTTGCCTCCGCCGTCGAGGCGCGCGAGCACCTCCGCGGTGCCGACGCCTTCGCCGGCCAGCACGACCGTGGCCCGCCCGTCCGGGAGGATCGTCTGCGTCTCGCCGGTCAGCACCGGCAGCGGGACCGTGTGGGAGAGGTCGCCGGCCACGAACGAGCGCAGGGTCGCGGTCACGGGATGGCTGGCCTCCACGTGCAGGCCGACGGCGCCGTCCTCGATGGCGGTGCCGAGGATGCCGGTGAGCGGTACCCGGATGACGGAGCCGGGCGCGACCCGCACCTCGTCGAGGCCCTCGGGCCGGAACGCCGAGTCCTTGGTCACCACCCTCACGACGGCGCGCACCTCGTCGTCGCCGGCGTTGGCGATGACCAGCGCGCGGGTGCCCTCACCCGGGGGGAGGCCGAGCAGCGTGAGGTCGTCGCCGGCGTCCTGTGGTGCCAGCCAGTCCTTGCCGGCCTCGCCGCGGCCGAGCTCGTCGAAGCTGTCGGCGGCGTAGGCGCCGAGCCGACCGCGCGAGACCACGACATGGGCGGCCAGCTCGCCGCGGATGGGGGTCGCCTCCGACAGGTCGACGCGCAGGCTCCGGCCGCCCGGCACGGTGATGCCGCGCAGGCTCGGAGCGTCGACCGGGCCGCGCGGACCGATCAGCGTGATGTCGGCGACGGCCGGCCCGGGGTCGGGGTTGACCAGCTCGAGCACGGACTGGTGGCGGGCCGCGGCGCCGAGACCCGTGAACCACTGGTCGGAGGCCGGTGCCCGGCACACCACCGCCGCCGGTCCCTCGTCCTGACGCCCGGCGATCAGGCCGGGCGCCATCCGGCCGGTACCGCGCACGGTCACGGGGCCGTCGCCCGGTTCGGCCACCGCCGGCCGGTCGGCCGGCACCTCGACGGTCGTGGTCGCACCGTCGCCCGAGCTGGTGAGCTCGACCGAGCCCGACTCGCCGCTCGCGCTCGCCACGGACACGGTGGGGTCGCCGGTCAGGCTGCTCGGGCAGGTGAGGATGGCCAGGTTGAGGCCGGTCGGCGTCGGCGGATGGGCGCTCACGGCGGGGGTGTCCGGTCGCACCAGGGCCAGGGTCCCGACGGTGAGCACCGGCAGGATGATGGCGACCACGGCGGTGGCGTTCAGCCGCACCCGGCGGGCCACCCGCTCCACGGGAGGCAGCGCGACCCGACGGCCGCGAGGGTTCTGACGGCTCACGACTCCCTCCTTGCGCGCGTGCTCGGCGCGCACAGCACCAGCACCAGCACGATGGCGGCCCCCTGCAGCACCAGCAGCCCGGTGCGCAGCCATGACCGGGATCCGTCGAGGGCGTCCTCGTCGACGGGGCGGCTCACCTCCCAGGCCCGCGTGGAGCGGTCCTCGGCGCTGCGTTGGTCGAGGCCGCCGGACGCGTCGAGACCCGAGGCGATGGTCCCGTCGGCGGGCGCCGGCAGCACGACGTACTGGATGCCCGCCTCGGCGAGCCGCGCCACGACGGCCGCGCGCGGCCGCGAGGTCAGCTCCTGCACGTCGGCGTCGAACTGCGGATCGACCGGGGTGGCCGCCAGGATCTCGTCCTCCCCGATGGTGACGCCGTCGCCGCGTCGTACGGCGTAGGTCAGGCCCTCGTCCGCGCTGCCGCGGATGACCAGGATGCCGTGCGCCGGTCCGGTCACCGAGGACTGCACCATGTACGCCGGGATGCCGGTGTCGCGGTCGTCGGTGAGCTCACCGGGACCCTGGAGCACGAACCAGCCGAGGCCCAGCAGCGGGATGACGGCGGCGACCGCGGTCGCGAGGGCAGGCACCAGTCGGCGCCCGGACGTGCCGAGCCGCCGGGCCCGGGTCGCCAGCCCATGGATGGCGATGAAGCCGGCGACCACGAAGGCACCGCCGAGGAGGACAAGGAGGAACCCGAGCCCTGGCCTGGCCTCGCCCACCGGAAGCGTGAAGCCGACCGCGCCCAGGGCGGCCGCGGTGAGCGCCGCCACGAATGCCACCACCCACACCACAAGCACGGGGATCCGGGTGCGGGAGGGAATGAGCGCGAGGACGGCCATCACGAGCAGCCCGAGGCCGAGCCACCACGGGGCGCCCAGGTCGCTGGGCAGCCGACCGGTCAGCAGGTCGCGGAAGTCGAGCAGCGGGTCGGGCAGCCGGCCGGAGTCGAGCAGCAGGTTGGCGGCGGCGCCGTTCAGCACCGCGGGCAGCCACCACGGAGCCAGCAGCACGGGCACGGCGATGAGCCCGGCAGTGGGTGGTCCCCAGACCGACCGGTCCCGCATCACGCTCGGCACGATGGCGAAGGCGACGCCGACCATCACCACCCCGAGCGCGGCCGCGAAGAACCAGGCCACCGGTGTGAAGGCCGAGACCAGGGCCAGCAGCAGCGCGGACCGCCAGGCGGCCCGCCAGCGCCGGTCCGGCTCGGGATCGGCGAAGCCGAGGGCGGCATGGCCCAGCCATGGCAGCGTCGCAGCGGCGACCACGATGCCGAGACGACCGTCACCCCACGCCCCGCTCACGACCGGGATCAGCGCGTAGGTGGCCGACGCCACGGCCAGCAGCCAGCGCGGCGCCCCAGCGGCGTCGGCGAGGTGGCCCACCACCCGCAGGAACCGCCACGCGCCCCAAAAGGCCAGGGGGACGGCCAGCAGCAGGATCGCCGAGACCGCGGCGACCACGCTCCCGCCCAACAGCGAGGCGAGCATCGCGAGGGGCAAGACGTACGCCGGCGCCGGCACCGCCGTGCCCTGGCCCAGGGGGTGCCACGACTCGGCGTAGAGCTGCCAGAGGTCGCGCGCCCGGTCGGGTGCGGCGGACAGCCCGCCGCCGCTGACGGGGCCGATCGCCTCGCGCGCGCCGACGAGCACCAGCAGCACGAACAACGCGACGCCGAGGGCCACCGGGTTGGTCAGGAACCGAGCGACCATGCCGGTGTCCGCCGCCGGCCCCTCGTCCTCGTCGCTGGTGGTGACGCGCCGCGGCGAGACCGGGTGGCTCTCGGCCTCGGCTTCCGCGGCGGCCGCCCGGCGGCGCTCCGCAACGTCCTGGGCCTGGTGGGTCAGGGCCGTCACCAGGTCGCCGACCACGTCGAGGCCGTGGCGGTACGGCACCCACCAGGGTGCCAGCAGATCGCGGACGTCGCCCGTCTGGTGCGTGCGGCGTTTCCGGTCGCGACGCGCGGACACGATCTGGCCAGGGCTGCCGTAGAGGGAGACCAGGGCGGCCAGCTCGTCGAGCGCCTGCCCGACCGCCCGCACCAGCAGGAAGCCCACGACTCGCAGCAACGTGCCCAGCCCGAGCCTGAGCACCTGCCATGGGAGCGACCGGCCACGGGTGTTGACCAGCAGCGTGTAGAGGGCGGCCCGGCGCTCCTGGTAGTGGGTGTGCCGCCCGGTCAGCGGTGTGCGGCGCACGCCGCGGTGGGCGGCCTCGACGTGGAACACGACTGCCGAGGGCACGACGATGGTCTTGTGACCGGTGGCCGCGGCCCGCCACCCGAAGTCGATGTCGTTGCCGAAGACAGCCAGCTGGTCGTCGAAGCCGCCGAGTTCCTCGAGCACGGAGCGACGGACCAGCATGCCGGCGGTGTTGACGGCGAGCACGCGGCGTACGTCGTCGTGCTGGCCCTGGTCGTACTCACTGCGCTCGAGGCCCGTCTCGCGCCGTCCGGTGCCGGAGATCGTGACGCCCACCTCGAGCAGGCGGCGCAGCGATGGCCACTCGCGCAGCTTGGGGCCGAGCACGTCGGCAGCCGGGTCCGCGGCAGCCGCGGCGAGCAGCTCGGCCAGCGCGTCAGGAGCGGGGTTGGCGTCGTCGTGGAGCAGCCAGACCCACTCGGCGTCGGGGGCCGCGTCCAGGCCCTGGCGGACGGCGGCAGGGAAAGAGGTGGCCGACGAGACCCGGAGGACGGCGTCGGCGACGTCGTCGAGAAGGTCGGCGCTGGCGTCCTTGCTGCCGGTGTCGACGCCGACGACGCGGTCCGGAATCCGGCGCTGCGCCTGCAGCCCCGCCAGCACCGACGGCAGCCACCTGGCTCCGTCGTGGCTGACGACGAGCGCGACGACGCGCCCTGCTGGAGCCGGGTCCACGGTCGCCAACCCTAACGGCGACCTCCAGGCGGCCCCGCCCGGGCGTCAGGCCCGGGCCGGGGCCGCCCGAACGACGACCGATCAGACCGCCTTCTTCTTCAGCTTGCGCCGCTCGCGCTCGGAAAGACCACCCCAGATCCCGAAGCGCTCGTCGTTCATCAGCGCGTATTCGAGGCAGTCACCCCGCACGTCGCAGGTCAAGCAGACCTTCTTGGCCTCCCTGGTGGAGCCGCCCTTCTCGGGGAAGAACGCCTCGGGATCGGTTTCGGCGCACAACGCGCGCTCCTGCCAGCCCCCGTCTTCGGCGTCTGGTTCGAGGAGAAACAGTTCTCTCACGGCATTCGCCCTTTCGACCCGATGTTGCTAACAACACTGTTGGAATTACATGCCTGTCGTACCGCAAAAGTCAAGACCGCGTCTGGTATACAGCGGAGCCTCTCGGGGTGGTCTGGACCGCCCACCCGGCCGCGGCGCGCGCTCGCGATGGGTGCAGGCTGTGGCCATGCAGGCCGGCCGACGTGACCGATACGACCGTCTCACGGTGCTCTCCGGCGGCATCGGGGGTGCCCGGTTCCTGCAGGGCCTGCTCCACGGGATCGCCACCGGAAGCCTGCCCGACGTCGCCCCCGACGCCGTGGTCACGGTGATCGCCAACACCGCCGACGACCTGTGGGTGCACGGCCTCAAGGTGTGCCCCGACCTGGACACCGTGATGTACACGCTGGGCGACGGCATCGACCCCGAGCGCGGCTGGGGGCGGCGCGAGGAGACGTGGAGCGCCAAGGAGGAGCTGGCGGCGTACGGCGTGGAGCCGACGTGGTTCGGCCTCGGTGACCGCGACCTCGCCACCCACTTGGTGCGCACCCAGATGCTCGACGCGGGCTACCCGCTCTCCGAGGTGACGGAGGCGCTGTGCCGGCGCTGGCTCACTCCTGTCTTCGGGGCAGGCGTGCGGCTGCTGCCCATGACCGACGACCGGGTCGAGACCCACGTCGCCGTGCCCGACGCGGACTCCCCCAGCGGCCGGCGGGTGGTGCACTTCCAGGAGTACTGGGTGCGGCTGCGGGCCGAGGTGCCCGCCGAGGCGCTGGTCTTCGTCGGCCTCGAGGAGGCCACGCCCGGTCCCGGCGTCATCGACGCGATCACCGACGCCGACCTCGTGCTGGTCCCGCCGAGCAACCCGGTCGTGTCCGTGGGCACGATCCTCGGCGTCCCGCGGGTGCGGGAGGCGCTGCGGGCCACCACGGCGCCGGTCGTCGGCCTCTCCCCGATCGTCGGCGGCCACCACGTGCGGGGGATGGCCGAGCAGCTGCTGCGCACGATCGGTGTGGACGTGAGCGCCGCGGCAGTCGGCCTGCACTACGGCGCACGCTCCCAGGGCGGCGTGCTCGACGGCTGGCTCGTCGACGAGTCCGACGCGGACGCCGTCGACCTGGTGAACGCCGCCGGGATCGCCTGCAATGCGGTGCCGCTGATGATGACCGACCTCGACGCCACGGCCGCGATGGCGGCGGCCGCCGTCGCCCTGGTCCGATGACCGGTCCCGCGCCGGTGCGCAGGCTGACCGTGCTGGCTCCCGACGGCGCGCCCGAGGTCGCCGCGGGCGACGACCTGGCGGCGATGGTCGCGGCCCTGGTCGACCTCGAGGACGGCGACATCGTCGCGGTCACCAGCAAGGTGGTCGCCAAGTCGGAGGGCCGGGTCCGTGCAGGCAACCGCGAGGAGGCACTGGCCGGCGAGTCCGTCAGGGTGGTCGCCCGCCGCGGCCCGACCGCCATCGTGCGCACCCAGCCACGGCCTGACCCTGGCCGCGGCCGGAGTGGACGCCTCCAACGTCGCGACCGGCCATGTCGTGCTGCTGCCCGCGGACCCGGACGCCTCGGCGAGGATGATCCGGCGGCGGCTGAACGAGCTGACCGGCCGGACGGTTGGCGTGCTGGTCACCGACACGGCGGGGCGTCCGTGGCGCGAGGGGCAGACCGACATCGCGATCGGTGCCGCCGGGCTGCGGGTGCTCGAGAGCTACGTACGGCCGCACCGATCCACACGGGAACCCGCTGACCGTCACGGCTCCCGCGGTCGCCGACGAGCTGGCCGGGGCTGCCGAGCTGGCGCAGGGCAAGCTCGGCAGGAGGCCGTTCGCCGTGCTGCGCGGCCGCGCCGACCTGGTGCTGCCGGTCGACGACGACGGCCCCGGCGCCACCGCACTGCTGCGCGCCGAGGACGCCGACATGTTCGGGTACGGCGCCCGAGAGGCCGTGGTCCGGGCGCTGGCCGGGCACCCGGCCGCCCAGGCGGGGTTCGGGGCACCGGCGCCTGCCGACGAGCTGGTCGCGACGCTCGCCGAGCTGACGGGCACCCGGCCGCTCGTCGAGCGGGGCGACGTCGTCGTCGAGGCGCCGGAGCGCGCGGGTGGCGTGGCTGGCCGGCGTGGCGGCGTACGCACACGGGTGGGAGGTCGTCGCGGCGACCGACGACGGGGAATCGAAGGTCCGGCTCAGGGCACTTCACCCCCTTCCGTAGACTCTGCCGTCGAAGTCCGCACAGCGGATCTGTTCCCCCCACAAGCACCCCGAGGACCCGCACGTGGCCAAGCAAGTCAAGACCGACCGTCAGGCGGTCATCGAGTCGATCCGTTCGCAGCAGAAGAACTCGGAGCGGAAGCGCGGCCTGGCCATCGTCGGCGTGTGCGCGGTGGTAGCCGTGCTGATCATCGGACTGGCGGCGTACCGCCCGATCAAGAACGCCTGGGACCTGCGCCAGTTCCGCAACGTCGCGATCGACAAGATCGGCGCGCCGGCGTCGGTCTGCGCCAAGGAGACGACGAAGCCGGCGACGGGCAACCAGCAGCACGTGCCGGACGGACAGGCGATCTTCTACCCGGACTCCCCGCCCGCTTTCGGCGAGCACTACAACACCCCCGACCCGATGCAGCGCAAGCTCTACACCGAGGGAGACCGCCCCGAGCTGGGCATCCTGGTGCACAACCTGGAGCACGGCTACACGATCCTTTGGTACGACCAGACCGTCGCCGACGACACGGAGCAGATGAACCAGCTGCGCGGCATCGCCGACAAGTTCGCCGGCACGAGCAACCTGCGGTTCAAGTTCAAGGCGGTGCCGTGGCTGGAGTCCGACGGCAAGGCCTTCCCCGACGGCAAGCACATCGCCTTCACCCATTGGTCGATCGGGGGCAGCGACAAGGACCCGTCCGGCGACGCCCAGGTCGGCGTGTGGCAGTTCTGCTCTGCGGTCTCGGGCGAGGCCCTGAACGACTTCATGATCAGGTACCCCTACCTGGACGCGCCCGAGCCGGGCGGCGCGTAGGCGTGACCGCACCCGGTCCGCTCCCGGCGGCTGCCCGCCGCGTGGCGATCGTGAGCGGCTACTTCAACCCGCTGCACATCGGCCACCTCGACATGATGGAGGCAGCGCGGGCGCTCGCCGACGCGCTGGTGGTGATCGTCAACAACGACGCCCAGCAGCAGGCCAAGAAGGGCAAGGTCATCACCGCCGAGGCCGACCGGCTGCGGATCGTCGAGGCGCTCCGCGTCGCCGACGCTGCGATGGTGGCGGTCGACGACGACGGCAGCGTCGCGGCGAGCCTCGAGCTGGTCCACGCGACGTACCCGGGGCTGGAGCTGACGTTCTGCAACGGCGGCGACCGCTCCGAGACCGGGACGCCGATCCCGACGGCCGAGGGCGCCGTCTGCGAGCGACTCGGCATCAAGATGGCCTGGGGCGTCGGCGGCGACCACAAAGCCGACTCCAGCACACGCATCAACGAGGCGCTGGGGATCTGAGCTAGCACGCGGCAGTAGCCGAGTGCGGCGCTTGTTGCCGGAGGGAGCGCAGCGGAGGGAGGCAACGAGCGCCGACTCCGGGCGAGGTGGAAGACCTCCGCTGGCGGCTTGCGGCCGCCCGCACGAGGGGTTGGTAGTAACCGCCTAGGGGACGGTGATCTGGGGCAGCAGCGTGGCGGCGGCGGCGACGCCGGTGGCGTCGTCGGCGGCGCCGGTGACGGAGACGGCCACCAGCACCCGGCCGACGTAGAGCTGGCCGATCGGGCCCATGCCGGACAGGCAGGCAAACGCTTCGTCGCCCGCGTCGACGTCGGTGACTTCGCCCTGACAGAGGCCACGGGACTGACTGGCGTAGTCGGTCGGGTCGATGGCGATGTCGATCTTGCTCACCAACACTTCCGGGCCGTCGCCGCTCTCGGGGTCGAAGAAGCAGGCGTTCACCGTGCCGGCGGTCTCCACGGTCGGCGCGCCGAGTGCTTCGGTGACCTGGTCGGCGGTGAGATAGGGGCAGCCACCGGTGGGCTCGTCGCTCGGAGTCGGCTCACTGCTCGACGACGACGGAGTCGGCGACTCGGTCGCCTCGCTGCCGTCGTCGCCCCCGCAGCCGGCTAGCGCCAGCATCAGAGCCACGCCACCGAGGCGGGCCATCCAGGTGCTGCTGCTCACGTCGTACCTCCCCGTCGGCTCCGGGGTCCCGGGAGCCAGAGAAGGATGCTAGCCAGTCGTCGGCGGCAGCCTCCTAGGGTGGCGCGGGTGACGACCTTCGCGGACCTCCTCGCCCGACGGCTGCGCGACGCAGCCGGGCAGCCGCTGGTGACGTGGTACGACCACGCGACGGGCGAGCGCGTGGAGCTCTCGGTGGCGACGTACGCCAACTGGGTGGCCAAGACCGCCTCCCTGCTTGCCGAGGAGCACGACGCCGAGCGCGGCGGATCCCTGCGCATCGACCTGCCCACCCACTGGCTAGGCCCGGTGTTCCTCGGCGCGGCCTGGACCCTCGGGCTGGTGGTCACGACCGACGAGCAGCCCGATGCGGTGGTCTGCGGGCCGGCCGGCCTGGACCGCTGGGCACCCGAGGCTGGGCGGCTTCCGGTGCTGGCCTGCTCGCTGCTGCCGCTGGGGGTGCGCTTCGCCGAGCCGCTGCCCGCAGGCGTGCACGACGTGGGCGTGGAGGTCTGGTCCCAGCCGGACGCGTTCACGCCGTGGGACCCACCCGGAGGGCAGGACCGGGCGACCGACGGGTTGACGCAGGACGAGCTGTGGAGCCAGGCCGCCGCTGGGACCTCTCTTCCCAGCGGCGGCCGGCTCCTGGCAACGGCGAACCCGGCTTCCCCTTCCGGTCTCGCCGCCTTCATCGAGCCGCTGGCTCGCGGCGGCTCTCTCGTGCTGGTCTCGAACCCCGACGCGGTGCGCCTCGAGGCACTGTCGGCCGCAGAGCGGTGCACCAACCGCTTCGTGGCGCCGGCCTAGCCGGCCATGTCATAGGCCTTGAACCCCTGGCCGAGGAAGCGGCGCGACGAGAAGCCCGTCGCGGTCGCCGGCAGCAGCCAGAGGTACCCGGTCTTCTTCTCGCGCACTACGACTCCGGAGTGGCCGTTGATCCCCATGTCGCCAACGCCCACCATCCAGTCGTAGCGCTTCAGGTTGAGCTTGAGCGCCCGAGGCTTCGTCAGACCACCCGGGCCGTTGCCGGGGTAGAGCGCGACCTTCTTGCCGGTGCGGAACAGGGAGTCCGGCGCCCCGTCGGCATCCCAGCGACCCACGGGCACCTGCGCGCCCGCCTTGATCCGCCGGAACGCGGCGTACGACGGTTTCAGCCCTGCGAGCCCACCGCCGGGATAGATCAGCATCGACCGCCCCTTCGGCTGACCCATCAGGTCGGGCCAGCCGTCGCCGGTCATGTCGCCGACGGCTGCGAGCAGCTTGACCTGCTTGAAGCCTCGGGCGAGCTCCATCGGAGCCGCGAACTGGCCGGCGCCGTTGCCGCGGAAGAGCCGCAGGACGTCGGACTTCTTGTTGCGCACGATCATGTCGGCGAAGCCGTCGCGGTCCCAGTCACCGGCGCTCAGCAACGTGTCGGCCCGCGGTAGCAGCACGCCCGTGGCGATGGGCGTCCCGGTCTCGTAGGTGCCGGGGTTGCGATAGAGCAACAAGCTGTCGCCGCTGCGGGCGAGCACGTCCGGCGCCGCGCCCCCGAAGGCCGACGCGCCGGCCGAGAGTCCGGTGACGCCGCCGAAGCCGGCGACCGGGCCGAGCGGGCGGCCGAACTTGCCGTTGGTCCGCCCGGGCCGGACGTAGACGTCGCTCGAGCCGGTGGCCCGGACCAACAGGTCGACCTTGCCGTCGCCGTTGAAGTCGCCGTGCCCGGTGATGGCGTCGTAGCCACCCCAGCTGCCGCGGATGCGCACGGCCTCGCCGAAGCCGACACCGTTGATGCCGGGCGCCAGGAACAGGGCGCCGCCGGCGCCGCGCGCCACCAGGTCGGGGTGGCCGTCGCCGTTGACGTCGCCAGGTCCGTCGATCAGGTCATATCCGCCCCACGTGGTGCCGAGCTGCTTGACGGAGAAGCCGCCGGCGCCGTCCCCGAGGTAGGCGTCAAGCCGTCCTGTCCCCGGGTCGCGAGCGACGAGGTCGGCGCGACCGTCGCCGTTGAGGTCGCCGACGGGGGTGATCAGGTCGTGCCCGGCGAAGCTGCCGAGCGAGGTCACCGCAGCGCCGAAGCCCCCGTTGCCGTCGCCCGGACGCACCTGCGTGGAGCCGTCGGCCGCGACCCGCGCGAGCAGGTCGGCCTTGCCGTCACCGGTGATGTCGGGGGTCAGCACCACGCTGTCGAAGGCCGCCCACCCGGTGCCCAGCGACGTGGGCGCCCCGAAGGACGTCAGGCCGTTGGTCGGGATGATGTAGGCCTGCTGGTCCGAACGCTTGCGGACGATGAGGTCGGGGTACGCCGACCCGACCAGGCTGGACTCGAGCTCGCGGCCCGCCCAGCCCTGCTGCGCGGCGGCGGCGTACTGGCGGATCAGCGGAATCTGCGCGTAGAGGTACTTGCCGGGGCAGGCCGTCGCGGCCGCGTCCCGGTGCCCGTTGATCGCCTCGAAGTACTTGCTGCCCACGAACTGCTGCGGCGAGGCCGCGTCGACGCCGTGCAGGCTGAGCTTCCAGGCGAAGAGCACGCCGTAGGCCTGCAGCATCGCGGCGGTCGGCTGGACCAGCTCGAAGTTGCCGATCGCCGACATCGCGAACGCGTAGTCGTTGTAGTTGAGGGTGTGCGCGCCGACGACGGGGCGGTCGACGCCGCCGTAGCGGCCCTCCCAGATCCGGCCGAACCGGTCGACCAGGAAGTTGTAGCCGATGTCGCTCCAGCCCCGCGACTGGGTGTGGTACGCGTAGATGCTCCGCAGGATCCCGGGCACCTCGTCGGCCGTGTAGTTGTTGGCGTTCACCGTGTGGTGCACGAACCCGGCGTGCACCTCGAAGTAGTGCAGCGACCCCTTGTCACGGATGTTCTCGTTGGCGCCCCACTGCGCCCTCGAGTAGATCACCGGCTGCGGCGTGTACGTCGCTGCCGCCAGTCCCAGCTGTCCCTCTCCGGCCTCCTCCTCCGCGGCCGTGAGGGCACTCTGGTCGTACGCCGAGTGGGCGCCGTCGTTGCCGTCCATCAGGCTGGTGTCGATGGCGGCCCGGGACTGCACGGTGTGCTTCGGCTTCCCCGGCGCGATGACGGCCATCTGCATGTCGGTCGGCAGGAACATGCGTGCGTTCGCGCGGACCTGGACCTGGTCGACCCGGCCGACCAGCAACGGGTCGGTGCCCGGACGGGCGTGCCGGCCCTCGGCGCTGTCGGGGTCGGGGGCGTGCTCGTCGTCGTACACGAGCTTGGTCCAGTCGGACCACGAGCCGTCGGTGCGGGTGCGCACCGAGAACGTCAGGGCCTGGCTCGACAGGCTGGTCCCGTGGGCCCAGGTGACTCCGACGGCGCCATAGCCCGTGACGGCCTGCGGCACGCTCGTCAGCTCCGTGCCATTCCCTACGGCCTTCACCCGAGCATTCGGGGTGGCGGCCTCCAACACCCGTCCGCTCGACTTGCCACCAGCCGGCCGCGTGAGCGCGATCTCGCGCACCTTGGCCTGGACCGGGCCCGTGGGCAGCTTCGAGGTCTTCAGCGCCTCCTCGCCGTACGCCGACATCAGCGCCGCCGCCGAACCCGCCTGGGGCGCCTCGCTGACCACGTCCAGGCTGACCACGCTCACGGCAGGCGTGAGCGCGGCGCACACCACCGCGAGCGCCAGCAGCTGCTGGCAGGCCGTGACGAAACGCGCCTGGTGGCGAGTCTGGTTGGAAGGCATGAGGGGCTACTCCAAGTGCGAGGGGAAGATTCACACGAGAAGCAACTTTCACATGAGTCACAGAGGCGTGGAAGGGTTCGTGAGTAACTACAAACTTGTAATTTCCACTCGACACGCCGATGAATCTCAGAAAAGTCAACCATCCGGCCCGCGCGTCGGCCTGTATTCGCGCCCGGCGGCTGATCGCTGGTTGAGGTGCGAGGAGCGCAAGCGACGAGCCTCGAAACCACAGTCCCAGGATCGGAGGTTTCGAGGCTCGGGCCTGGCGGCCCTCGCACCTCAACCACCGAAGGGCTCAGACCTCGGAGCCGAGCTCCTCGTCGGTGCCGTCGGAGTCGTCGTCGTAGTGGACGTACTTGATGCCGGCCTCGACGTCGCCGTCGAAGCCGAGCACGCCCTTCTCCAGGACCAGCACGCGGTCGCAGATCTTGCGGACCGAGGCGGCGGCGTGGCTGACGTAGAAGATCGTCACCCCGCTCTGCCGGATCTCCTTGAGCTTCTTCATGCACTTGACCTTGAAGGGCTTGTCGCCCACCGAGAGCGCCTCGTCGGCCAAGAAGATGTCGGCGTCGACGTGGATCGCGATGGCGAAGCCCAGCCGGGCATACATGCCCGAGGAGTAGTAGCCGACCGGGGAGTCGAGGAAGTCGCCGAGATCGGCGAAGTCGGTGATCGCCTCGAACTTGCGGTTGGTCTCGGCCTCGGTCATCCCCAGGATCGCCGCGTTGAGATAGATGTTCTCGCGACCGCTGAGCTGGGGGTGGAAGCCCGCGCCGGTGGCGATCAGGCCTGAGATCCGGCCCCGGGTGAGCACGGACCCGGCGTCTGGCGACATCACGCCCTGCACCAGCTTGAGCAGGGTGCTCTTGCCCGAGCCGTTGAGCCCCATCAGGCCGATCGACTCGCCCTGCTCGACGCGGAAGGACACGTCGTCGAGGGCCAGGAAGCTGTTCTGCACCTGCTGGCGACGAACCTTCGCCACCGCCACCTGCTTGAGGGTGCGGTGGTACTGCTTGGTGAATCTCTTGGAAACGTGGTCGACCACGATCGAGTCGGTCATCACAGGCGCTCCGGGATCCGGTTCTCGAACCGCGCGAAGATCCGCTGCGCAATGACGAGCAACAGCAGCGCCGCGCCCAGCGCGATCCAGCCGCGGGCGATCAGGTCGTCGGGCATGCTGTCGGCGAGGGTGGCCTTCTGGTCGCTCGTCGTCGGCAGCCAGAAGCAGCGCTGCACCAGCAACACGGCGACGGCGATCGGGTTGGCGAGGTAGAGGTCGGTGTGCCCATGGAACCGCTCGGCGACGAGGCTGTAGGGGTACATCATCGGGACGCCGAAGCGGATGAAGTTGTTGATGATCGCGACGACCTGGCTGATGTCGCGGAGAAATACCTGACCGACGCTGAGGATCAGCGCCAGGCCCAGGGCGAACGTGATGATGATGGCGTAGCCGAGCAGACCGGCGCCGATAGCGGTCGGCGACGGCGCCCACCCGGTGAAGAAGAGGGCGACGCCGAGGATGACGAACTCGGGCCACAGGTGGTAGATGGAGACGAGCAGAGAGGCGAAGGGAAACATCTCGCGCGGCATGGCGCTCTTCTGCATCAGCGCGCCGTTGCGGACGATCGACCGGGTGCCCGCCCCGGTGGTCTCGGTGAAGAGCGAGACCACCATCAGCGCGCAGAAGACGTGGATCGCGAAGTGTTCGATGTTCTTGCCACGCGACATGAGCAGGGCGAAGACGAACGAGTACATCAGGAACTGGGTCAGCGGGTTGATGTAGGACCACAGCATCCCGAGCGCCGACCCGTGGTAGCGCGCGGTGACCTCGCGCTTCACCAGCAGCTTGAGCAGGTAGCGGTGCTCCAGGATCCCGCGGATGCCGCCGGCCGGTGCCGGTGAAGCGAGCGGTACGTCGACCAGGGCGGCCGCCCGGCTGGCCGCGTCGTGCGGTCCGGTCGGCTCGATCGCCTCAGTCACCATCGGTCGCTTCCGCGTCGGCAGTCCAGGGCGCGAACGTCTTGTCCCAGGCCTCGGGCGAGGTGATCTCACCCAGCGCGGCGCGGTACTCCGCCGCCAGCCGTGGCCACTCGCGCCGGAGCTGCGCGTGGATCGCGAACGTCTTGCGCAGCAGCTCGCGGTAGTGCTCGGGGTCGCGCTGGTAGAGCGCGGCCGAGGCGCCGTCGTTCATCGACACGATGGCCGAGTCGTAGCGCGCCAGCCGGTACCACTTGGCGTCCATGGCGGTCAGCTCGGCCTCGGGGTGCTCCCGCGACAGCGGCCGGGCGGGCATGAGCTGCCGGATGGGCTGCAGACCGGCGGTGATCAGCTGGGAGAGCCGGCCGGGGACCTCGATGCCGTCCTTGCCCTTGCGTGGCGGCTTGGTGCGTCGGATCGGCGGGAAGGAGTCGGGGTCGGCCTTGAGCTGGGCGTCGGTCCACTGCTTGCGGAACGCGTTGACCTCGCCGAGCTTGGTCGCCAACACCTCGTGAAGATGGTGCGGCCCTGCGAGCACGTCGAGCAGCGCCTGGTGGCGGATCTCGACGGTGGAGTACTGCAGGGAGACCAGGTGCTTGATCTGGTGGTTGAGGCTCTCGCGCACCAGCCGGCCACCGTTGTGGTACGGCGAGTGGAGCAGCGCCGCGACGAAGCGGTTGCGGTGGTGGAAGTAGGCCTGCCAGTCGACCGCGTCGTTCTTGTCGGTCCACGGCACGTGCCAGACAGCCGCGCCGGGGAATGTCACCGTCGGGTAGCCGGCCTCCTTGGCTCGCAGGCCGAACTCCGAGTCGTCCCACTTGAGGAAGAGCGGCAGCGACAGGCCGATGTCCTCGAGCACCACCCGCGGGATCAGGCACATGAACCAGCCGTTGAAGTCGACGTCGACGCGCTTGTGCAGCCAGCGCGCGGAGCGGATGTTGCGGCCGGCGAGGTCCCAGTCGCTGAAGCCGTCGAGCGGCGTCATCCACCAGAAGCGCCACGGCTGGATGACCTCGCCGAAGCTGTGCAGCCGCGAGCGGGAGTAGATGCTGAACATGTGGCCGCCGACGATGGTCGGGCGCCGCGCCAGGTCGCCGAAGGTGACGGCGCGGATGATGCCCTCGGGCTCGCAGACGACGTCGTCGTCCATCATCATGGCGTAGGTCGCGGTGCCCTTGCGCACGGACTCCAGCTGGCCGCGGGCGTAGCCCCCCGAGCCGCCGAGGTTGCCCTGCTCGATGATCTGCAGCAGCCCGCCGAGCGACTTCTCAGCTTGCGGGTAGAACTCACTGTCGACGACCTTCTGGTTGCCCTGCTCCATGACGAAGACCCGGTCGAGGTAGGGGCGCAGCTCGTCGTCCTCGCCCATCTGGGTCAGCAGCTTGGCGCAGAAGTCGGGCCGGTTCATCGTGGTGATCGCGATGTCGGTGGTGCCGTGCTGGCCCCGCTCGGCCGGCACCTCGGCGCTCCACTCAGCGGACTCCACGACGGCGTCCTCGTCGCCGGCCACGACGTCGTACCAGTACCAACCTCCGTCGACGAACGGCGCCAGGGTCAGGTCGAAGCCGAAGGTCTCAGGGCCGTCGGCACCGACGGTCGCGGCGTCGACACGTTGGGAGCGTCCGTTGGCCATCGACTTGTAGACGGTCACGCTCGCGCCACGTCCGGCGAGGGTCACCTCGAGCCGGACCTCGCTGACCACGCTCCAGCGCCGCCAGTACGACGCCGGGAAGCCGTTGAAGTAGGTGCCGAACGACAGCTTGCTGCCCTGTCGCACGCGCAGCGCAGTGCGCGACTCGATCTGGTCGGGGTGGATCGTGGCGCCGGTCGAGGTCGACTGTCGGATCGCGGCGTTGTTGAGGTCCTTGGCGGCGCGGTTGCCGCCGATCTCGTAGCGGTCGGCGTCGAGCCGGGACTCCTCGGGGTCGACGTACAGCGCGAACACGTCGGTGTCGCGGTCGATCGGGAAGATCTGTCGCTGCAGGAGCCGGCGGACGCTCGGCGCAGCCTGGTCGACGGTCTGGTCGGTGGTGGTCATCTATTCGTCCACTCCTCCACTCGTGATGGCCGTGCCGCCTGAAAAGTGGGGCTTGAGCTTGTTCTCGAACATCGAGAGCGCAGAGCCGATGGCCATGTGCATGTCGAGGTACTTGTAGGTGCCGAGCCGGCCACCGAAGAGCACCATCGGCTCGAGCTTGGCCAGCTCGCGGTACTTCAGCAGCTTCTCGCGGTCCTCGGCGGTGTTGATCGGGTAGTAGGGCTCGTCGCCCTCCTCGGCCGCCCGGCTGTACTCGTGCACGATGACCGTCTTGCCGGGCAGGTAGGTGCGCTCGGGGTGGAAGTGCTTGAACTCGTGGATGCGCGTGAAGGGCACGTCCTCGTCGTTGTAGTTCATCACCGAGCATCCCTGGAAGTCGTCGACCTGCAGGACCTCGGGCTCGAGGTCCACGGTGCGCCACGACAGGCGACCCTCGGAGTTGTCGAAGTACTCGTCGACCGGACCGGTGTAGACGATGGGGATCTCACCCCTGAACTGGTCGGCGACGTCAAAGAAGTCGGTCTCGAGTCGCACCTCGATGTTGGGGTGGTCGGCCATCCGCGTCAGCCAGGCGGTGTAGCCCTCGGTCGGCAGGCCTTCGTACTTGTCGTTGAAGTAGCGGTTGTCGAAGTTGTAGCGGACCGGGAGGCGCGTGATGATGTCGGCGCTCAGCTCCTTGGGGTCGGTCTGCCACTGCTTGGCGGTGTAGCCCTTGATGAACGCTTCGTAGAGCGGCCGGCCGACCAGGCTGATCGCCTTCTCCTCGAGGTTCTTGGCCTGAGAGGTGTCGATCTCGCTCGACTGCTCGGCGATCAGCTCGCGCGCCTCGCTCGGGGTGTGGCTGCGGCCGAAGAAGGAGTTGATCAGGCTCAGGTTCATCGGCAGGGAGTAGACCTGCCCCTGGTACTGCCCGAAGACGCGGTGCTGGTAGCCGGTGAACGTGGTGAACCGGTTGACGTACTCCCACACCTTCTCGTTGGAGGTGTGGAACAGGTGGGCGCCGTAGACGTGCACCTCGATGCCGGTCTCGGGGTCGGCCTCGCTATAGGCGTTGCCGCCGAGGTGGTGGCGTCGCTCGAGCACCAGGACCTTCAGGCCGAGCTCGTTGGCGCAGCGCTCGGCGATGGTGAGACCGAAGAAGCCGCTGCCGACGACGACGAGGTCGAAGCCCGTGGGGGACGGGCGCGAATCGGACACGAAGTCGTTCTCCTGACGTTGGGACAGCGGCCGCAAGTCTAGCGACGGGCGGTGGTCGAGCCCGATTCCACGCGCATGCCGCGAGCGCTGCGGATGGCGCGGATCACATTGCCGGCCTCGGCCCGCCCGCCACGCAACGGGCTCAGCGCGACGACCGCCGCGGTGATGGCGTAGGGCTTGGCGCGCACCAGTGCGTTCTCCCCGTGGCGGAAGTGCACGACGAAGAGGTTGCGGTACATGTAGAAGCCCTTCCAGGTGTCCAGCGCGTGCTGCTGGTCGAAGTGCAGCTGCCGCACCAGCACCGCGTCGCGGACCGCCCAGATCCGGAACCCGGCCCGCCGGGCCCGGAGGGCCAGGTCCACGTCGTCGTAGAAGATGAAGAACTCCGGATCGGGCAGCCCGACGGCCTCGAGCACCCGGCGCCGGACCAGGAAGCCCTCGAAGGCCACCACCTCGATCTCCACTCGCTCGGGCATCGCCGCTCGGGTGGCGTAGGTCGTCTCGACGCTGGCTGTCTTGGGGCGGATCGCCAGTGGGTTGCGCAGGTCGAAGCGGATGGCGGACTTCTCCACCAGCCGGCCGTCGAGGTCCTCGCGGACGGCCATCAGGCAGTCGGCGTATTCGGGGTCGACCGCCATCAGCACGGCCAGGCAGTCGGGCGCAGGCACCACGTCGTCGTCCATCACCCAGATGCGGTCGAAGCCCGCGTCGTACGCCGCCGCCATGCCGATCCGGAACCCGCCGGCTCCCCCGACGTTCTCGTCGCTGCGGATCACCCGCAGCGGCAGGTCCTGGCGGGCGAGGACCTGGCTGGTGTGGTCGCCGCTGGCGTTGTCGACGACGATCACCGCTTGGGGCTGGTGGCTCTGGGCGATCAGCCCGTCGAGCATCCGGTCGAGCAGGTCGGCCCGGTTGTGGGTGACGACGACGACGGCGACGGACTCGTGCCTCTCGTCAACCACCGAGGAACCTGCGATGCCCGGTGAAGTCGCCCCGGAGGCCCGCGAGCATGGCCCGCGCGGAGAGCGCGAGACGGGCGGGGTTCGGCCGCGTGAAGGAGTAGAACCAGGCCGTCTTGGCCACGAACGCCAGCGCGGCCGGCCAGCCGCGGTAGTCGCGGAGGTTGACCAGGTTGTTGCGGGCCATGCAGTAGTGCTTGAGGTCGCTCGGGGTGTGGTTGTACGTCGTCCGGCCGAACGCCATCGGCGTGCCGAGGTCGTCGGTGGCGGGGTGCAGGTAGCGCGCGGCCACCACCGTTGCGGTGCGCCCGCCGGCCTTGCGGGCCCGCCAGAGGTACTCGACGTCGTCGCCCCAGATGAAGAACTCCTCGCGGGGCAGCCCGATCCGCTCGACCAGCTCGCGGGTGACGAGCACACCGTTGAACGGGATCACCACGTCGGGGATGACCCCGTCCCGGGCAGCCGACTCGACCTCGGCCATCTGGTGCACCACGGTGCTGCGGCCCGGCAGCCGGATGGGGAAGCACAACCGCGACGGGTCCTGCTCGGCCAGCACCGCCGGACCCCAGAAGTCGTAGTCGTGCTCGAGCAGGACCTTCAGGCAGTCGGGTTCCGGGACGCCGTCGTCGTCCATCAGCCACGCCAGGTCGGCGCCACCCTCCATCGCCGCGGCCAGACCGGCGTGGAAGCCACCCGCTCCCCCGCGGTTGTCGGTCAGCAGGAGCGGCGTCAGCGGTACGCCGTCCGCGGCCGCGGCCTCGCGGAGCCACTCGCCGGTGCCGTCCGTCGAGGCGTTGTCGACGACCACGATCTCGCTGACGCCCGGGGTCTCGCGCAGCTGGGCGACGAGGCGCTGGACCAGGGCCAGCCGGTTGAAGCTGACCGTGACCGCGACGATCCTCGGGTCGACCGGTCGCTCGCTCACGGCCGACAGTCTTGCAGGGTGGGTTACCTAGGCTGGAGCCATGACGGCGACCGTGCTCTCCCTCAACATCGGGGCGAGCGAGCCGAACCCGGCCAAGGACGTCAAGGTCACCGGCATCAACAAGCGCCCGGTGCCTTCGGCGGTGCTGCGCGCCCCCGGGCCCAAGCACGGCGGCCTGGGGAGCGGTCTCGAGGGCGACTTCATCGGTGACAGGCAGTCCCACGGCGGCGACCGGCAGGCCGTGTATGCGTTCGCCCGGGAGGAGCTCGACTGGTGGCAGGAGCGCCTCGGTCGATCCCTCACGAGCGGGTCGTTCGGAGAGAACCTGACCACGGCCGGCCTCGCCGTCGACGACAGCCTGATCGGCGACAGGTGGTCGGTCGGTGCCGAGGTCGTGCTCGAGGTGACGGGCCCACGGATCCCCTGCGCGACGTTCCGGCACCGCATGGGCGAGCAGGGCTGGCTGCGCCGCTTCACCGAGGTGGGTCGCTCCGGCGCCTACCTGGCGGTCATCGCTGCCGGCGTCGTCCGGTCGGGTGACCGGATCGAGGTCGTGGAGCGGCCCGACCACGGCATCACCGTGCCGCTCGCGTTCCGGGCCTTCTCGGGCGACCTCGACGCGGCCGAGGAGGTCGTGGCGGCACACTGCCTGGGCCCCTCGGACGAGGAGTGGCTGCGCCACCGGATCGCTCGCCGGACGGGCTAGGCAGTCAGCAGGCCGCGCCCAGGTCGTCGGCCTGGTTGGCGGCGTACCCGTTGGAGAGGTTGCCGACCGAGCCGCCGGTCACCACGGGGGGCGGCGTGGGCTGCGTGGCGGGCTGGTCGCTTGTCTCGGTCGTCGCGTCGGTCGCGGGCTGGCCGGCAGGGGGTTCCGAAGCCGGAGCGGAGTCGGCTGCAGCGACCTGGGCCGGGGCGCGGCCCTCTGCCCGGGCGATGGCGTCGGCGACGAGACGGCGGATCTGCCGGACGTCGGGGTGCGCGGTGATGACGAGCGGAGGCACCAAGGAGAGCGTCGAGATCTTCTGTGCCCGGGCCTGGAGCGCCAGCCCGATGAAGCGGTCGACCTCGCTGGGCGGGATGTCGGTGGAGATCATCGCCGAAGAGGCCTTGGCGATCTGCTCGAAGTTGCGCACGGCCGTTTGTGGGCTGATCTGGTGGAGCATCGCACCCATCACGCACTTCTGCCGCGCCATCCGGGAGTAGTCGTCGGAGCCGTCGCGGGCCCGGGCGAACCACAGCACGTCGTGCCCGTTGAGCTTGCGTTCTCCGGGTTGGATGTAGCCGGTGACGTCGCTGCCCAAGCCGCCCACGGGGATGGGCTGGCGGACGTTGAGGGTGACGCCGCCGACGGCGTCGACGAGGTCGCGGAAACCTTGGAGGTTCACCATCGCCCAGTAGTTGACCTTCAGGCCGGTGATGCCCTCGATGCCCATGATCGTCGCGTCGACGCCCGGGTGCTCGGAGTGCGGGAAGAGCCCGGCGTGGTCATCGGCCCAGGTGCTCACGCCGTTGAGGTAGCAGCCCTCGCAGTCAAAGCCGTGCGGGAACTGCTTGGCCATCACGGAGCCCTTGGCGAAGGTGAAGTTCGCCATGTTGCGCGGCAGCCCGATGAGGACCGTGCGGCCGGTCTCCTCATCGATGCTGGCGATCGTCATGGAGTCGGGGCGCAGCCCCCAGCGGCCGGCGCCGGAGTCCCCGCCGAGCAACAGCACGTTGAAGCGGCCGTGGTGCGCCGAGCTGACCTCGTCACCGCCGAACATCGACAGGATGAAGCCACGCTGGACCCCGACCAGGTGTGCCCCGAACAGCAGGCTGCCGGCGACGGAGAGGCAGAGCAGGCCGTTGACGCCGATGACGGCGCGCCGGTGGGACATCGACAGCGACAGCGGCTGCCCCAACCGCCAGGCGTCCACGAAGAGCGCGGCCCAGCCGACGGCCAGGGCCATCAGCGCGAACCGCATCAGGTTCAGCATGCCGGTGTCGGTCACCAGCCAGAAGACGTAGTCGTGCCGGAACAGCCCCACGACGATGCTCACGGTCCCGGCGACGAGCACCACGAGCCAGATCCGCATCGCCACCCGGCCGACCTGGCGGTTTCCGGCGACCAACTGGGCAGAGCCGGGGACGACCAGGGTCATCACCATCAACATGACGGCCCGGCGGAACCGCACCCGGGCCGCGCGGTCCCGCGTGGACGCGCGCGCGGACGCGGAGGTCAGGTCGAGCGACCCGGGGGAAGATGCGGGCGGCATCGAGGAATGCCTCTCTGGCTGGGGAAGGAGCTGGAGACTGCCCCGCCAGTATCACCAGTCACACCCGCCACATCGACGTACGACGCGCCGGGCGGTGGCAAGGGACCGTGCCGTCGCCCGGGTTGTGCCCTTGCGGCGTGGTGCCAGAAGGTAGGTTCACCGCCATGACCGAGCGTCCCCCCGGCAGCGGCCCCCCTGAGGAGGGCACGCCGGAGTACGACTGGCTCTACGGGTCTGGCGGGGCAGCGCCCGGCAAGCACCGGATCGCCAGCGAGGCCCCGGACGGGGCCCCTGACGACGCGACCCGTCAGGTCCCCCAGCAGGAGCGCCCCGAGGAGACCCGGATCATGCCCGCGACGCCCCCGTCCCAGTCCAAGGTCTCCGCATCGGCGCGCGACATCCGCAGGCAGCGGGCCCAACGCGCCGCCGAGCGGGAGGAGCCCCGCGCCACCCGGCCGACGCCCCCACCTGTGGCCCCACCCCCGGGGGCGAGCCGGGGAGAACGGCGCTTCCGGTTCCGGTTCCGCTACGTCTGGCTGCTGCTCCTGCTGTGGCTGGTCTTCCTCGTCGTCGTCCCACTCATCGCCTGGAACAAGGTCAGCAAGATCGACGCCGAGCCCGGCGTCGTACGCCCCGGAGACCAGCCCGGGTCGACGTACCTGCTCGTCGGCAGCGACTCACGGGCCGACCTCTCGGAGGCAGAACGCAAGGAGCTCAACACGGGCAACGCCGGCGGCGGGCGGACCGACACGATCATGCTGCTGCACACCGGCAACGGACCGGACGTGCTGATGTCGATCCCCCGCGACTCGCAGGTGGCGATCCCCGGTCACGGCACCAACAAGATCAACGCGGCCTACGCCTTCGGTGGCCCCAAGCTGCTGGTCCGCACCATCGAGCAGAACACCGGCATCCGGATCGACGACTACGTCGAGATCGGCTTCGGTGGCTTCGTCGATCTCGTCGATGCGGTGGGCGGCATCGAGATCTGTCCGAAGGAGGACATGGTCGACGCCGACGCCAACCTGAGCATCAAGAAGGGCTGCCAGGACGCCGATGGTGAGGTCGCCCTCGCCTACGCCCGCTCGCGGCACGCCCAGCAGCTCGGCGACCTCGACCGAACCGCCCATCAGCGCGAGGTCGTCTCGGCAATCGGCGACGCCGCCCTGTCGCCGTGGACCTTCATCAACCCGGTGCGCTACTGGAACACCTCGATGGCGGTCCCGGGAGCCGTCGCCGTCAGTGAGGGCACCGGTCCCTTCTCGGTCGCGCAGGCACTCCTCGCGGTGTCTCGGCTCGACAGTGGGGGCCTCACGTGCGGCACGCCGATCACTGACGGCAGTGCCGAGCAGTGGGACCAGGAGCGCGCGGAGGCGTTGTTCCAGAAACTCATTCAAGACGACTCGAGCAGCATCGGTAAGAGGCTCTGCACGCCCTCGGGGCTCGTCGCGAACTAGTCGGTCGGGGGCGACGCTGCGAACGAACCGCCGATCTCTCGGGCGTGGCCGACGAAGGTCGCGATGAGGCCCTGGACGTTGCTGACCTCGACGTCGTAGACGCCTGATCGCGCGTCGCGCTCCCGCTCCGTGGCTGTGGCGGTGAGCACGTCCCCCTGACGGGTCGGCGCCCGGAAGCGGATCTCGGCACCGGCGGCGACGGTACGGCGGTCGTAGCTGTTGCACGCGAACGCGAAGGCAGAGTCGGCGAGGGCGAAGGTGAGCCCGCCGTGTCCGATGGCGTGGCCGTTGACCATGTCATCGCGCACGGTCATCCGCAGCACCGCCCGGCCCGGACCCACCGAGACGAGCTCCATGCCGAGCGCCTGGCTGGCCCGGTCGCCTGCCCACATGGCGGCCGCCGACAGCTCGGCGACAGTCTGGGGATCCGGCGAGCCGTCGCTGGTCACCTCAGCGTCCGCTCGAAGAGCGCCTCGAGGGCGCGGAAGTGCCGCTCGGTCGCCTCCGCGTTGAACATCGTCGTGTCGGCCATGGTGTAACCGTGCCGGGCTCCGGCATAGACGTCGTTGATGAAGACCAGGCCGGCTGCGGACAGTGCCTCGCCGAGCCGGCCCACGGCCTCGGGCGGCATCGAACGGTCCTGGTCCGCGTGCCCGAAGACGAACTCCGCCCGGGCGTCGCCGAGCCCGGCGTGCGGGCTGTCCGGCGCGTCGGTGGCCAGGCCGCCACCGTGGAACCCGCCGACCGCGGCCACGTCGTCGGGGTGACCCGTCGCCGTACGGACCGCGAGCCGGGCGCCCATGCAGTAGCCCGTCGTGCCGATCGGGCCCGGAGCGCAAAGGGCGCGGAGTGCCGCGACGTACGCCGCGATGTCGGCCACGGCCAGGTCGCTCGTCAGGCCGCGGACGCGCGGCATGACACCGGCGAAGAACGCCTCACGCTTCTCGTCGGTGTCCAGAGGTCCGTCGGGGGCGAGGTCGGCGGCCCGGCCGTTGCGGTAGAAGACGTGGGGCGCCAGCACCGTGTAGCCCCAGCCGGCGATCCGTTCGATCATGTTCTGGATCTGCGGCCGCAGGCCGATCGCGTCCATGTAGAACAGCACGCCCGGCGCCGAGCCGTCGGTGGGGCCCGCGACGTAGGCCTCGGCCGTGCCGTCGGGGACGGGGATCTCGATGATGGAGGTCACCAGGGCAGGTTATGTCGGGATCCCGGCTCGGACGCCAGCCGGTCGGGCATCGTGCTAGGCGAGCACGACTCGCTCGCCGGGCTCGGGCATCACGACCTCGGTGGCGACCTTCTGGTCACGCACGGCCTCCATGAACCTGTCCCCCGGCGTGACGAACAGGTAGTGGTGATTGCGTGGCATCAGCCGCTGCAGGCCGACCGGCCAGAAGGTGCCCCAGTGCACGGGGATGCTCCAGGTGGCCCCCACTCGCGCCACCGACTCGGCGCCGTGCTCGGGCGACATGTGGCCGTCGCCGAGGGTGGGGCCCCAGCCGCCGATGGGAACCAGGGCCAGATCCACGGGCGCGACCCGTGACATCGCGTCATGCAGCTCGGTGTCGCCCGGGAACCAGAGGGACCGGCCACCCGCCTCGACGCGGAAACCCAGTGCTGGACCGCTGATGCGAGAGGGGACCTTCCCCGACCGGCTGCCGTCGTGGTCGGCCTCCAACACCTCGATCCGCGCCCCGGCGACCTCGACCACGTCGCCCGGCACCACGGGCCGCAGATCGGGTTCCGCCAGTGACTTGACGACGGGTTCACCGCCCTTCGGCAGCACGAGGGTGAGCCCCGGCCCGAAACGCCGAAGCGACGGCACGTGCAGATGGTCGCCGTGCAGGTGGGAGATCAGTACGACGTCGGCCCGCGACGCCCCGCCGCCGGGTGAGGCGCCGCGCCGGCGCAGGTGGATCAGCCGGTCCGCGAGCAAGGGGTCGACGCAGATCCGCACGCCACCGATCTCGACCGTCGCGGAGGCGTGCCCCCACCACGTGACAGCCAGCGACGAGTCCATGTCGCCCATGCTCTCGTGCGTGTCCCGCGTTGGTCGAGCCGGGCGCTTAGGCGCGTCGCCCGGTCACCGCTGGTTGACGTATGCCGTTGTCGGAATCCCCGGCCGACCGGGGATTCCGACACTTGTGACGCCAGCGGACTGGTGAGACCGCGTCGAGAGCGTCCTGTGGCGTCACAAGTCATCGCGCCGCACCGATCCGGAGAGCGAGCGCCTGCTCCGTGAGCCCTGTCTCACGGGCCGGTGTGCCGGGTCGACCACCCGGGGCACCGGCCCGTCAGCGCAGTTCGGACTGGATCCCGGTCAGCAGCTGGCGGGCAATCACGATCCGCTGGACCTGGTTGGTGCCCTCATAGATCTGGGTGATCTTGGCATCACGCATCATCCGCTCGACCGGGTAGTCGCGGGTGTAGCCGTAGCCGCCGAGCACCTGCACCGCGTTGGTGGTGACCTCCATGGCGACGTCCGAGGCGAAGCACTTGGCGGCAGCGCCGAAGAACGTCAGGTCACGGTCGTCGCGCTCGGAGCGGCCGGCGGCGGCGTACGTCAGCTGTCGGGCGGCCTCCACCTTCATGCCCATGTCGGCCAGCAGGAACTGCAGGCCCTGGAAGTCGGCGATGGCCTTGCCGAACTGTTGGCGCTCCTTCGCGTAGCCGAGGGCGAAGTCGAGCGCGCCCTGGGCGACGCCGACGGCCTGGGCGGCGATGGTGATGCGGGTGTGGTCGAGGGTCTTCATCGCGGTCTCGAAGCCGGTGCCCTCTTCGCCGATCATCCGGTCGGCCGGGATGCGGACCTTGTCGAGGTAGACCTCGCGGGTCGGGCTGCCCTTGATGCCGAGCTTCTTCTCCGGCGCGCCGAAGGAGACGCCCTCGTCGGACTTCTCGACCACGAACGCCGAGATGCCGCGGCTGCCCTTCTCGAAGTCGCTCACGGCCATCACGGTGTAGAACTCCGACACGCCGGCGTTGGTGATCCAGCGCTTGACGCCGTCGAGCACCCAGTCATCACCGTCGCGGACGGCGCGGGTCTTCATCGCTGCCGCGTCGGAGCCGGCGTCGGGCTCGGAGAGGCAGTAGGAGAAGCCGCCCTCACCGGCCGCCAGCTTGGTCAGGTACTTCTTGCGCAGCTCGTCGGACCCCGCGAGCAGCACCGGGAGGGAACCGAGCTTGTTGACCGCCGGGATCAGCGAGGAAGAGACGCACACGCGCGCGATCTCCTCGATGACCAGCACCGTCGCCAGCGCGTCGGCCCCGGCACCGCCGTACTCCTCCGGGACGTGCGGGGCGTGGAAGTCGGCGGCCTGGAGGGCGTCGGCCGCCTCCTGGGGGTAGCGCGCCTTCGCGTCGACGTCGGCGGCGTGCGGCGCCACCTTGGCCTCACACAGCGACCGCACGGCCTCGCGGATCGCCTGGTGCTCCTCCGAGAGCGCGAACAGGGGGCTGCCACTGTCGGGTGGGGCGTTCATGGGCCCAGCCTAGGGTTTGGGCATGAGCGACTGGCAGCGGCAGGAGTGGGTCGACCTGATGCTCGACGAGTGCGAGACGTGGGCCGTGATCGGGCTCGCCGACCCGCGGCGGACGGCGTACAGCATCGCCGAGCTGTTGCAGCGCAACGGCAAGCGGATCGTGCCGATCCACCCAGCCGCGCCCACGGTGCTGGGCGAGCAGGGGTACGCCACGTTGGCCGAGGTGCCCTTCCCGGTCGACGTCGTCGACGTGTTCCGACGGTCGGCGGCGGCCGGCGAGTTCGCCGACCAGGCCCTCGCGGTCGGCGCCCGCGGCGTGTGGTTCCAGCTCGGCGTGATCGACGAGGACGCGTTCCGGCGGACTGTCGCGGCGGGCACGCCGATGGTGATGGACACCTGCCCGGCTATCGAGTGGCGACGCAGAACCTGACCCAAAGAGGTCATGACGGAAGGCTCACGCTCTGACAAGATGAGCCGATCGTTCGCTCTCGGGTGTTGCACGTTCAGGGGGGTGCATGCGCAAGCGCGCCAGGGGCTTCGTGTCGCTGCTCTTCGCGGCACCGCTGCTGCGCCGGATCGGCTACCACATCAGCGTGGTGACGCGGAACGTCGACAGGACGTTCTTCATCCGGCTCTTCGCCGGGTTGTTCTCGATCGTCCTGATCGCAGCGCTGCTGGTCACCGTCGCCGAGGGACCGCGCGGCAGCGTGGGCGAGTTCTTCGAGACGCTCGGCGACAGCTTCTACTGGGGCATCACGACCGTGATGGGCGCTGGCAACTCGGCCTATGTGACGACGCCGGTCGGCTACGTCATCAGCTGGCTGCTGGTGCTGTTCGGGGTCGCGATCGTCGCGACCATCACGGGAGCCTTCGTCGGCTTCCTCATCGACTTCTTGCTCAAGGAAGGACAGGGCATGGGTGCCGCTGGCTATCGCGACCACATCGTCGTCTGCGGGTGGAACTCCACTGCTCGCGAGCTCATTGCCGAGCTCGCCGGCGACGACTACGACACCAAGATCGTGCTGCTGAGCGAGGGCGACAAGAACCCGGCGGGCAACGGGGTCTACTACGTCAACGGCGACGTCACCAACGCCGACGATCTGAGGCGTGCGGGCATCGAGGAGGCGATGGCGGCGGTGGTCTGCCCCGCCGACGCGTCCAACGAGGCCGACATGCGGTCGATCCTGACCGTGATGGCGATCGAGGCGATCGCCCCACAGGTGCGCACGGTGGTGGAGGCCAACAACCCGGCCCATGTCGAGCACTTCCGGCGGGCCAAGGCCGACGAGATCATGGTGACCTCGCGGATCGCCTCGCGGCTGCTGGCCAGGTCCTCGCTCTACCCAGGCCTCGCCGAGCTGGTCACCGACATCGTGTCGGGCGGCGAGGGCTCCGAGCTCTACCGCGTCAATCTGCCCGACAGCTACATCGGCCACTCGATCGACGAGCTCTCGATCACGCTGCGTGCGCACCACGCCGCGACCCTGCTGGCGATCGGGCGCGGTGGTCGCGCGTTCGTGAACCCGCCGCCCGACTTCCGCCTCGAGATCGGCGACGACGCCCTGGTGGTGGCCGAGTCACTGGGCACGCTGGAGCCGATGGACGCCGACTACTCGCCCGACCTGGCCTGACGGCTCCGCCCGACAGGTTCAGAACCCGAGCCGGGTCGGACCGGACGCCTGGCGGCGTACGCTCGCGCCCTTCTCCTGAGCCTCGGTCCGCAGCCGGCCCTGGAAGTCGCTCATCTGCTGGCGCAGCCCCTCGTCACCGGCTGCGAGGATGCGCACGGCGAGCAACCCCGCGTTGCGGGCGCCGCCGACGGCGACGGTCGCGACCGGAACGCCGGCCGGCATCTGCACGATGGAGAGCAGCGAGTCGAGCCCGTCGAGCTGCTTGAGCGGGACGGGGACGCCGATGACCGGCAGCGGGGTCACGGAGGCCAGCATCCCCGGCAGGTGGGCCGCTCCCCCGGCGCCGGCGATGATCACCCGCAGCCCACGCGCCGCCGCGCCGGACCCGTAGGCCAGCATCTCCTCGGGCATCCGGTGCGCCGAGATCACGTCGGCCTCCCACGGGATGCCGAACTCGGTGAGCGCCTGCCCCGCGGCCTCCATCACCGGCCAGTCGGAGTCCGAGCCCATCACGATGCCGACAGTGACCTCGTCCACTTCAGTCTCCTTGCTCCCACTCGCCCTCGCCTGCGAACCACGCGGCGGCGTGGCGGGCCCGCTCCCGGCAGTCCGCCAGATCCTCACCGTAGGCGTTCACGTGCCCGACCTTGCGTCCAGGCCGCAGGTCCTTGCCGTAGAGGTGCACGCGGAGCCGCGGATCGTGGGCAAAGGCATGGGGGTATCCGTCGTAGAGCCGCCCGGCGTCCACGTCGCCGCCGAGGATGTTGACCATCACGGTCCAGGTGGCGCGCGCCGCGGGCGAACCGAGGGGGAGGTCGAGGACGGCGCGCAGATGGTTCTCGAACTGCGAGGTGGCCGCGCCGTCCTGGGTCCAGTGGCCGGTGTTGTGCGGGCGCATGGCCAGCTCGTTGACCAGGATCCGCCCGTCGGTGGTCTCGAACAGCTCGACGGCCAGCACACCGGTCACGTCCAGCTCCCCGGCCACGCGCAGGGCCAGCTGCTGGGCCTGCGCCGACAACGTGGGGTCCAGGTCGGGTGCCGGGGCGATCACCTCGCGGCAGATGCCGTCACGCTGCACCGACTCGACGACCGGGTACGCCGCCGCCTGGCCGCTCGGCGCACGGACGACCAGGGCCGCCAGCTCCCGACGGAACTCGACCAGCTCCTCCGCAAGCAGTGCCGCGCCGGCCTCCGCTGCCCTTGCGAGGGCCTCCGCGGCCTCCTCACGTCCCGAGACGAACCAGACGCCCTTGCCGTCGTAGCCGCCCCTGATCGTCTTGAGCACGCACGGGAACCCGAACGCCGTCACGTCGGCGGCGTCGGTCACGCGGGCGTGACGGGGGCAGGGCACGTCGAGGGCGACCAGCCGTTCCCGCATCACGCCCTTGTCCTGCGCGTGCACCAGGGCGTCGGGCCCGGGCCGACACGGCACCCCGGCGGCGGCCAGCGCACGCAGGTGGTCGGTCGGGACGTGCTCGTGGTCGAAGGTGACCACGGCGCAGCCGTCGGTCACCGCGACGAGGGTGTCGAGGTCGCGGTAGTCGCCGACCACGTGGTCCGGGATCACCTGGGCGGCGGACGCTCCCGGCGCCTCGGCCAGCAGCCGGAGCGGGATGCCGAGGGCCGCAGCGGGCTCGGCCAACATCCGGGCGAGCTGGCCGCCCCCGATGACGGCGACCGTCGGGGCGCGCGGCTCGGGGACTGGCACGGGGGCAAGGCTAGAGGGGTGGGGTGCCTCAGACCTCGACGGGTGCGCCCGTCTCGAAGCGCAGGCCGCGACCGCGGACCGTGCTGATGAGCGATGGCCGCCGGCTGTCGTCGCCGAGCTTGCGGCGGACCCAGCCGAGGTGCACGTCGATGGTCTTCGACGAGGTCCAGAAGTTGGCGCCCCAGACGTCGCGCATCAGCTCGTCGCGACTGACGATGTGGCCCGGGCGGCTGATCAGGGCGTGGAGGAGGTCGTACTCCTTACGGGACAGCACAATCTCCCGCTCGGCACGCCACACCCGGCGAGCCGACGGGTCAACGCGAACGTCCTGGACCTCGAGCACACGCAAACGGTAGGAAATCCCAGCGCTTCGCGTTGCAAAACGCGGAAAGTCACGACTCAGTGACGACGTACGGCGACCGGCTCGACGAGCCCGAACCCGCGCACCGGACGCTCAGGCAGCCGTCGGGTCTCGAACTGGTCGGGGGGCAGCAGATCGGCAGTGGACTGGTCCACGATCACCCGGTTACGGCGCGCGACGCCGGTCAGGCGCGAGGCGAGGTTGACCGGCGGACCGAAGACGTCGCCGAGCCGCATCACGACCGAGCCGGTGGCCAGTCCGACCCTCACGTCCGGCATCCGCTGGTCGCGGCCGACCACGTTGATGATCCCCTCGGCGGTGTCGAAGGCGCGGATCGGGCTGTCGTTGACGAAGAGCACCGCGTCGCCCATCGTCTTGATGATCCGTCCGCTTTGCGCCGGCGATCACATCGGCGCAGCGTGACTCGAAGATCTCGACGAGGTCGCCGATGCGAGCCTGGTCGAGCTCGTTGGAGAGCTCCGTGAAGCCGACGATGTCGGCGAAGCCGATGGTCATCTGGGTGGTGCCCAGGTCCTCGTCGTGCGACGCCAGCGCCTCGACCCGCGCCACCGACGCGGCGAGATGGCGCCGCCAGACGTAGACGAGCAGCCGCTCGAAGGGTTCGGTCATGTGCTCGATGAGGTGCAGCCCCGCGGTAGCCCGGCTCCCGGTGGCTGCGCTGCCGGCCTCCATCTGCTGCACCCGGTGGACGAGGGTGGCGACCTCCCAGTCGGCCAGCTTGGCCATCGTCTGGCCGACGGCCCGGGTCAGGGTGACGGCCATGTCGAAGTCGATGAGGCCGCCGTCGACGACCCGGACCAGGGTCGAGACGGCTTCGGCGTCCGACTCGGTGAAGGCCACCTCGAGGCCGCGGTCGGGGAAGCCGAGAGCCCGCCACAGGCGGCGCGCCTGGTCGATCGTCACCCCCGTCTCGCTGGCCACCTCGGCGGCGCTGAAGACGGGGGTCTCGCCGAGGATGGCGAGCTCGAGGTCCTCCGCGGTCGGCCGGGCGGCGTCGTCCTGCGAGCGCTCCTCAGATTCCTTCATTGCCCGGGATGCCGTCGTGCAGCCGGTGCAGCAGGTCGTTGAGCACGCGCTGCCGCTCCTCGACGTGCGGGATGTCGTGCAGCGGCACCTGGCCATGGGTGCTCGCGTCGCTGATGACCAGGGTGCCGCAGCCGAGCAACCGGTCGATGAGGTCCTTCTCGTAGGCCACGTCGCTGATCCGCGTGAGCGGGATGTCGTGGCCGCGGCGGGTGATCACGCCGTAGCGGGTGATCAACCGCCGTGTGGTCACCGTGTAGCTCGCGAAGAGCCAGTTGAGGAACGGCCAGATCGAGAGCCACAGGAGGACGAGGATGACCACCACCCACACGCCGTAGCCGACGTTGGTGTCGTCGATCGACTTGTCGAGGAAGATCGCCAGCGCGACGAGGATGAGGAAGGCCAGCAGCGGCAGCAGCAGCGCCTTGGGGTGGGTGCGGGTGTCGAAGACGATGTCCTCACCCTCGTTGAGCAGGTTCTTCGAGATGGCCACGCGGTCATCGTGGCATAAGCCGTTGGTTGAGGAGGGCCGTCAGGCCCGTCACGAAACCCCGGTTCTGATCTGCGGATCGCTCAGCGGGTTTCGCGACAGGCGCTAGCGCGCCTTCCTCAACCAGCGTCGGTGATCGTCGCGTGCACGACGTCGCCCGCCGCGACCGGCACGACCACGCCCTCGGCCTGCACGAGCAACCGGCCGCCCTCGTCGATCGCCGTCGCCTCGCCGGTGAGGGTCTCGCCGGTGGGCAGGTCGACGCGCACGGTGCGGCCGATCGTCGTACAGGTGTCGGTGTACGCCGCGCGCAGGGACGCGAGCTCGCCGCGTTGGAAGGCGTCGTACTCCGTGCGCAGGCTGCGCAGCAGCGCGGTGAGCAGGTCCGTGCGATCGATGTCGACGCCCTCGAGCGCCAGCGACGTGGCCGCGTCGTGTGGCAGCTCCGCGCGCGTCTGGTCGACGTTGATGCCGATGCCGACCACCACGGCCGGACCCGCCGAGGTGTCGATGCGTTCGGTCAGGATGCCGGCCACCTTTCGGTCGGCGAGCAGCACGTCGTTGGGCCACTTGAGGCTGACCGGCGCCCCGAGCTGACGCAGCGTGCGACCGGCGGCGTACCCCGTCATGAGCGGTAGCCAGGGCCAGTCGACGGCGGTCGCGCTCGGTCTGAGCAACGCCGACAGGGTCAGGGCCGCGCGGGCCGGCGTCTCCCAGGTGCGGTCCAGGCGGCCGCGGCCGGCGGTCTGGTGCTCGGCCACCACCACCAGACCCTCCCCGGCGCCCTCGCGAGCACGGTCGGCAACCACCGCGTTGGTCGAGGACGCGGCCTCGACGACCTCCACGGCCCAGTCGGTCGGGGTCGCGAGGCGCTCGGTGTCGAGGGGCGGGCGTGGCGTCGACCGGCCCAGATCGTGGTCCGTCACGGGCACTAGATTGGCCCACCATGCAGGAGGAGGCCACACCCGTGAGCGCAGAGCCACGTCCCGGCGAGGGCACCGACGTTCCCGACGGGCCGGATGCCCCAGACATCCACAGCACCGCCGGCAAGCTGGAGGACCTCGGGCGCAGGCTCGACGAGGCCGTCCACGCGGGCTCGGCCAAGGCCGTCGAGAAGCAGCACGCCAAGGGCCGTCAGACCGCACGTGAGCGGATCGAGATGCTCTTCGACGAGGGTTCGTTCGTCGAGCTCGACGAGCTGGCCCGGCACCGCTCGGTGGCCTTCGGGCTGGAGGCAAACCGGCCCTACGGCGACGGCGTGATCACCGGCTACGGCACCGTCGGCGGACGTCAGGTCTGCGTCTTCTCCCAGGACTTCACGGTCTTCGGCGGCTCGTTGGGCGAGGTCTACGGCGAGAAGATCACCAAGGTGATGGACCTCGCGATCACCACCGGCTGCCCCATCATCGGGATCAACGAGGGCGCCGGAGCGCGCATCCAGGAGGGCGTGGTCTCGCTCGGCCTCTATGGCGAGATCTTCCGGCGCAACGTGCACGCCTCGGGCGTGATCCCGCAGATCTCGCTGATCATGGGCTCCTGCGCCGGCGGCCACGTCTACTCCCCCGCGGTCACCGACTTCACGGTCATGGTCGACGGCACGTCCAACATGTTCATCACCGGCCCCGACGTCATCAAGACGGTCACCGGCGAGGACGTGACGATGGAGGAGCTCGGAGGAGCGCGCACCCACAACACCAAGTCGGGCAACGCCCACTACCTCGGCACCGACGAGGAGGACGCCATCGACTACGTCAAGGCGCTGCTGTCCTACCTCCCGGCCAACAACCTGGACCCGGCGCCGATCTTCGACGACCCGGCCGACCTCGACGTCACCGACCTCGACCGGTCGCTGGACACGTTGATCCCCGACTCGCCCAACCAGCCCTACGACATGCACGACGCGATCGGCGCAGCCCTCGATGACGAGGAGTTCCTCGAGGTGCACGCGCTCTTCGCGCCCAACATCATCGTGGGCTTCGGGCGCGTCGAGGGGCACCCCGTGGGGGTGGTCGCCAACCAGCCGATGCAGTTCGCCGGCACTCTCGACATCGACGCCTCCGAGAAGGCCGCCCGCTTCGTGCGCTTCTGTGACGCCTTCAACCTGCCGGTGCTCACGTTCGTCGACGTGCCCGGCTTCCTGCCCGGCACCGACCAGGAGTGGAACGGCATCATCCGCCGCGGCGCCAAGCTCATCTACGCCTACGCCGAGGCGACCGTTCCGCTGGTCACGATCATCACGCGGAAGGCCTACGGCGGCGCCTACGACGTGATGGGGTCCAAGCACCTCGGCGCCGACATCAACCTGGCCTGGCCGACGGCCCAGATCGCCGTGATGGGCGCCCAGGGCGCCGTCAACATCCTCTACCGCAACGAGCTCAAGGACGCCGACGACCCCGACGCGCGCCGCGCGGAGCTCGTCACGGCGTACGACGACACGTTGGCCAACCCCTATGTCGCGGCCGAGCGGGGCTACGTCGACGCCGTCATCGCGCCGCACGAGACCCGCATCGAGATCGTCCGAGCGCTGCGGCTGCTGCGCACCAAGCGGGCCACGCTGCCCGCCAAGAAGCACGGGAACATTCCCCTGTGAGCGACCCTGGGGGCGACCAGCCGCTGCTCCGCATCGTCAAGGGCGACCCGACGCCCGAGGAGGTCGCGGCCCTGGTGGCGGTCATCGCCTCGATGAGCGCGCCCGAGGCGCCGACCACCCGACAGATCAGCGCGTGGGCCGATCCGCGCCGCGGCGTACGCACGACTCATCGGCACGGACCCGGCGCCTGGCGTGCCTCAGGCCTGCCACGATGACGTAACTGATCGGTGAGTCAGGGTTCAAGCGGCGGCTCGGATCTGGCATATTGCACGCAGCACTCATCCCAAGGGGGAGTTCATGCGTACTCGTTCACTGCTCGCCGCAACCTGCCTGGCGTTGATCGTGCCGTTGGCTGCCTGCGGAGGAGACGACAGCTCCACCGCGACCGACGAGCCTGCCGGGGGCGACGAGACCACCGCCGCTGCGGCCGAAGGGCCCTGCGCCGACGCCACCGACCTGCTGGCCGAGATCTGCGAGAAGGGCGTGCTGACCGTCTCCACCGACGATGCCTACCCGCCGGCGTCCTCGCTCAACGAGCAGACCGGTGAGTTCGAGGGCTTCGACATCGACGTGGCGACCGAGATCGCCACGCGGCTCGGCCTCGACGTCGCCTGGGAGACCCCCGCGTGGGACGTCATCACCGCCGGCAGCTGGAACGGCCGCTGGGACACCACCGTGGGCTCGATGACGCCGACCAACGACCGGCAGGAGGTCCTGGACTTCACCGAGCCGTACAACTACACGCCCGCCGTCGTCGTGGTCCTGGCCGACGACGAGTCGGTCACCGACCTGACCACCGACCTCGACGGCAAGAAGATCGGCGTCTGCAGCGGGTGCACCTACGAGCAGTTCCTCAACAAGGACCTGGACATCGACGGCTACGAGTTCGACTTCGTCGTCGACGACGCCGAAGTCTCCGGCTACAACACCGACACGACCGCGCTCCAGGACCTCGCGAACGGACGCGTCGACGCAGTGATCACCGCGGCGACCATCGCCCAGGGCTACATCGACGCCGGCAACCCGGTGAAGATCGTGGGGGACCCGATCTTCTACGAGCCGCTCTCGGTGGGCTTCGACAAGAGCTCGGACCCCTCCTCGGAGTCGCTGTACGAGGCGGTGGACGCGATCGTGGCGGAGATGCACGAGGACGGCACGCTGAGCGCGCTGGCGGAGCAGTGGTACGGCCTGGACACCACGACCCAGCAATGACTGGGCAAGCAGTGACGAGCCGGTGACCGACACCTGGGAGCGGGTCCAGCTCGCGTCGGCGAGCGTGCCGTTCCGGGTCAAGACCGCCGCTGTCTGGGTGGTGCTGTTCCTCCTGCTCGGTTTCGTGGGGAACGCCGCCGGCTTCGACGTCGCCTGGATCCGGGACAACTTCCGCTACATCCTCGGCGGGCTCCGCTACACGATGTTCATCGCCCTGTGCGGCATCGTGCTGGCCGTGGTGCTGGCCCTCCTCGGGGCGCTCGCGCGGATCTCCCGCAACCCGGTGGCGTACGGCGTGGCCGGCTTCTACGTCTCCTTCTTCCGCGGCACCCCTCTGATCGTCCAGATGTTCCTGCTCTACCTGGCCCTGCCCCCGGTCGGTCGCAACCTGGCCGCGAGCTACCCGTGGTTGCCCGAAGGTTTCGACGAGGCGTTCGTCCTGGAGGCCACGACGGCGGGCATCCTGGCGCTGGGTCTCAACTACGGCGCCTACATGACCGAGATCTTCCGCGCAGGCATCCAGTCCGTGGCCGGCGGCCAGGGGGAGGCCGCCGACGCGCTCGGCATGACCTACGGCCAGAAGATGCGCAAGGTCGTCCTGCCCCAGGCGTTCCGCGTGATCATCCCGCCGACCGGCAACGAGTTCATCGCGATGATGAAGGACACGGCGCTGGTGTCCTTCCTCGGCGTGACCGTCGCGACCGCCGAGGTCTTCCGCCGCTCCCAGTTCGTCGGCAAGGCCGACTTCAAGAATCTCGAGGCGTACGTCGCCGCGGCACTCATCTACTGGGGTCTGACCGTGCTCTTCACGTTCTTCCAGGCCCGGCTGGAGCGACGGATCGGCCGAGGCTACGACCGCGCCCACGTCGCGCGCGCGATGCAGGCCCAGGAGCCGCACTGATGACCGTCGGATCCGAGGCCGGCGACGTGGTCGTCCGTATCGAGGGACTGCACAAGAGCTTCGGCCACCTCGAGGTGGTGCGTGGTGTCGACCTGGAGGTCCGGCGCGGCGAGGTCGTGGTGATCTTCGGCCGCTCCGGCTCGGGGAAGTCGACCGTGCTGCGCTGCGTGAACTTCATCGAGGATCCCACCCAGGGCTCGATCGAGGTCTCCGGCATCCGGCTGGGCGGCGGGCACCGCACCCGGCGGAAGCGCGAGCAGGTCCGACAGCTTCGCCTGCACGTCGGCATGGTCTTCCAGCAGTTCAACCTGTTCCCCAACATGACCGTGCTCGAGAACGTGACCTGCGCGGCCCGCTGTGCGCGGCGCGGCACCGACACTGAGATCGCCCAACGCGCCAAGGACCTCCTCGAGCGGGTGGGCCTCGCCGACAAGGCGGGCGAGCACCCCATCAGGCTCTCGGGCGGCCAACAGCAACGCGTCGCGATCGCCCGCGCGCTGGCGATGGAGCCGGACGTGATGCTCTTCGACGAACCCACTTCGGCCCTGGACCCCGAGCTCACCGGCGAGGTGCTCTCGGTGATGAAGACGCTGTCCACCGAGATGCACATGACGATGATGGTGGTCACCCACGAGATGGGGTTCGCGCGCGAGGTGGCCGACCGGATGGCGTTCTTCCACGAGGGGCGGATCCTCGAGGAAGGCCCGCCCGCCCAGGTGATCGGCTCGCCGGAGCACGCCGAGACCAGGACCTTCATCGACGCCGTCTTATGACCCAGACGACGGGCCCGTCGACGGGCCGGACGCGACGCCGGGTCGAGGTCCGGCAGGAGGAGATCCTGCTGGCCGCCATCGCCGAGGTCGAGCGCGTCGGCCTGGCCGCCGTCCGGATCTCCGACGTGGCCGCCGCGCTGGGGATCAGCACCGGCCTGGTCTTCTACCACTTCCGCACCAAGGACGAGCTCGTCGCGGAGGCGTTCACGTACGCCGTCGAGCGCGACCTC
Source organism: uncultured Actinomycetota bacterium (assembly GCA_963762105.1). GTDB lineage: Bacteria > Actinomycetota > Actinomycetes > Propionibacteriales > Nocardioidaceae > Nocardioides. Next base: position 182,439 of record CAVXJG010000004.1, read on the forward strand.
GCAGCCATGGACCGGGCCGCTGTCCGCCGGGGCAGCGTGCTCGACCGCGTGCGCGCCGTGCTGCGCGTCTACGGGCCGACCGGCAGCGCGACGGGCTGGCGGCTGTGGATCGACGGGTGGGCCCTGGCCCAGCACGAGCCCGTGATCGCCGCGCACTTCCGGCAGCTGGAGGCGCACAGCCGCAGCACCCTGCGCGCGCTCGTAGACGAGGGTCTCGTCGACGGGACCATCGTCTGCGCCGAGCCGGACGCCAGCGTCTCGCGGCTGCTGGCCCTGCTCGACGGGCTGTCGGTGGCCGCCGAGGTCTTCGGCTCGGTCAGCCGCGCCCAGCTGCGTCGCTGGCTCGACGGCGCGATCACGACCGAGTTCGGGCCTAGTCTCGCTGGTTGAGGAAGGCGCGCTAGCGCCTGTCACGAAGACCCGGCGAGAGGTCCGCGACCGTCCCGGTGGCGGGGTCTCGTGACGGGACTTCGTCCCTCCTCGACCAGACGGCTTGGCTATTGATCCATGAGTCAGTTACGGGAATGATCGGGGCACCATGATTCGCACCACTCCGTTCCACGAGCGCCTGACCGAGCTCAACGACCAGCAGCTCTACACCCACTGGTCGGGGCACCTGTCCGCGCTGCGCTACTCCCACGCGCCCAAGCACGAGTACTTCGCGGTCCGCAACGGCGTGGGCATCTTCGACACCTCGCCCCTGTTCAAGTACCGGATCACGGGTCCCGAGGCCGTCGACTTCCTGTCCGGCGTGGTGGTGCGCGACCTGAGCGCCCTGCGGCCCGGACGCGCGGCGTACACGCTGTGGTGCGACGACCGCGGCTTCGTGATGGAGGACGGCGTCGTCTTCCGGCAGAGCGACAACGAGCTGTTCATGACGGCCGCGCGGCCGATGCTGAGCTGGCTGACCTCGCACCTGTACGGCAAGAGGGTCGTGCTCGAGGACGTCACCGACGACCACGCGATGCTCGCCGTCCAGGGACCGCGCTCGCGCGACGTGCTGGCGGGGCTGGTGCCCGAGGTCATGGATCTGTCGTACTTCGGGCTCGCCGAGGCCAAGCTCGCGTCGGTCCCGGTGATGGTGTCCCGCACCGGCTACACCGGTGACCTCGGCTTCGAGCTGACCGTGCCGGCCGACGACGCCGTGGCCGTCCTCGACGCAGTTCTCGAGGCCGGCCGGCCCCACGGGCTGCGCCCGTTCGGCGAGGAGGCCCTGATGATGCTGCGCATCGAGGCCGGGCTGCCGCTCACCGGGGTCGAGTGGCAGGACAGCCGCACGGCCTGGACCGACCACGACCGGGTCACGCCGAAGGAGCTGGGCCAGGGCTGGATGCTCAAGGGCGTGCGCGACCGCAGCCGCCGGTTCGTCGGCAGCGAGGCGATCCGCCGCGAACTGCTCGACGACACGTCGCGGTGGGCCACGACCGGCATCGTCGTCGACTGGGCCGACTGGGACCGCCTCTACCGCGATGCGGGCGAGCTGCCAACGAAGGACGAGCAGGCGCTCGGCTGGGAGCAGTGGCTGCGGGACGACGACGACGCACAGGTCGGCTACGTGACGAGCTTCTGCTACTCGCCGGTGCTCCAGCGCCACGTCGGTCTCGCGCGGGTGCGGCCCCCGCTGGCCGCGCCCGGCACGACTCTGCACATGGAGACGACGCTGCACCACAGCACGCACATGGTGGCCGTGACCACTGCTCCGCTGCCCTTCTTCAACCCAGCTCGAAAGACGGCCAAGCCATGACCGAGACCAGCCCGACCACCGGACGCCCAGCTGGCCGCACAGGGACGTCGTACGACGCCATCGTGGTCGGCGGCGGCCACAACGGCCTGACCAACGCGGCGTACCTCGCCCAGGCCGGCCTGCGCACGCTGGTGCTCGAGCAGCGGCACCTCGTCGGCGGCGCGGCCATCACCGAGGAGCTCCGGCCCGGCTTCTCGTTCACGACGTTCTCCTACGCGCTGAGCCTGCTGCGCCCCGAGATCATCCACGAGCTCAACCTGGTGGAGCACGGGTTCCTGCCGCTGATGATGCCGGGCGACTTCCACCCGACCGGCGACGGCGACTACCTGCTGTTCGGCGACGACGACGAGCAGAACGTGCAGATGATCCGGGAGCACTCGCGGCACGACGCCGACGCCTACACGCGCTACAACTACGACCTCGACCGGGTCATCCAGACGGTGCGGCCGCTCTTCGACAACCCACCGCCGAACATCTTCGGGACCGACCCGGAGGACCAGGCCGACATCGCCTGGCTGCTCAAGCACCTCGGCAGCGTCGACCGCAAGACGATCCACGACACGGTGCGGATGCTGACCGGCAGCGCAGCCGACCTGCTCGACGACTACTTCGAGTACGAGCCGCTGAAGGGCTACCTCGCTTCGTCCTCCAACATCGGCAACCAGATCGGCCCGATGTCCGGTGGCTCGGGGCTGGTGCTGCTCTATCACAAGATGGGCGAGCACGACGGGCACCTCGGCTCGTGGTCGTTCCACAAGGGCGGGAACGGCGGGTTCACCCAGGTGCTCGCGCGCGCGGCCCAGTCGTTCGGGGTCGAGATCGAGCTCGAGGCCCACGTCGACCGGGTGCTGACCCGCGACGGCCGGGCGACCGGTGTGGTCCTGGCCGACGGCACCGAGCTGACCGCGCCGGTCGTCGTCTCGGCGCTCGACGCTCGACGTACGTTCCTCGAGCTCGTCGACCCGCGCGAGCTGCCCGACGACCTGGTCGACAACGTCCAGCGGACCCGCTACCGCGGCACGTCCGCGAAGGTGAACTTCGCCCTCGACGGGATGCCCGAGTTCCCCCGGCTGCCCGGGTCACCTGCCCCCTTCGGCGGCTTCATCAACATCGGTCCGACCCTCGAGTACCTCGAGCGGGCCTACGACGCCGCGAAGTACGGGTGGTACTCCGACCGGCCGTTCATCGACGGGGCCATGCAGTCGGTCATCGACCCCGACATGGCGCCGCCGGGCAAGCACGTGCTGTCGTGCTTCGTCCAGCACGCGCCGTACGAGCTGAAGGGCCCTGACGGATCTCGGGTGGACTGGGAGACCGAGCGCGAGAACTTCGGCGACAAGACCCAGGCGGTGCTCGAGGAGCACTTCCCGGGCTTCGGCAAGCTGGTGCTGCAGCGCGAGATCGTCACGCCGGTCGACATCGAGCGCGTCACCGGTCTGACGGAGGGCAACATCTTCGCCGGGGAGTTCCTCGCCCCACAGATGTACTTCTTCCGGCCCGCCCCGGGCTGGAGCCAGTACGCCACGCCCATCGACGGCTACTACCAGTGCGGCTCCGGCACCCACCCAGGCGGCTGCGTGATCGGCTCGCCCGGGCGGTTCGCCAGCCAGCGGATCCTGCGCGACCGAGCCCACCAGCACTGAGCGGCTCCGGGCAGGCCGTCCGTTCACTCAGGGTCGAGCACGGAGCGGGATGCCCACCCAGAGCACGAGGTAGCCGAGGAAGGCGATGATCGACGCCACGACCCCGCCTGTCCTCCCGATGGCCAGGTCGAAGGTGAGGAAGACGACCCCGCAAGTCGTCAGGGCCACCAGCACCAGCCCGACTCTTGCGATTTGATTGGCCTTGTCGACAAGCCACGGCCGTCGGCCGCGTCGGAACAGGATGCGGTGGTAGGCGATCGGCGACAAGATCGCCGCGGTGGCGGAGACGGCTCCCGACAGCACGAGCAGGTACGCCGTCCGTTGCACGTTGTCGAGGGTGTCGAACCGGTCGCTGAACGGCACCGTGAGCAGGAACCCGGTCAGCACCTGTACGCCGGTCTGCGTGGACCGCAGCTCCTGGATCAGCTCGGTCCAGTTGCGGTTGATCTTCGCCTCGTCGGTGGCGTCAGACGGCGGGTCGGGCTCGTTCGGCTGCACCCCCTGAAACTACTGCCACCTCACCCGAGCGCGCGGGCCGCCAGCACCGGAGCGAGGCCGGGTAGCGAGAGCGGCTCGTCCCAGTCCGGCGGCGGCCGCCACGACTCCCAGCCGTCGTCCAGCGGCCAGCCGCCCAGGTGTCCGAGCTCGTGGGCCGCGAGGGCACCGACGGCCCTGATCGTGTCGCCTTGCTCGCTCGTGTAGCGGCCGCCCTCGACGGCCGCCTCGAGCTCGTCGGCATCCTTGAGCCAGACGTCGCCGTCCTCGAGCCACAGGTCCAGCGTCAGGTCGCGGGTGTGCAGGCGGAGCGACCCGTCGACCGGCCGCTCGTGGACCAGCTCGAGGTTGACGTAGTGCCCTTGGAACGTGCCGTTCTGGTCGCAGAAGTACCAGAGCGACCACGGCCGTCCGGTCGGAGCGACCCGCAAGATGCCTGGGCCGCGCCACTCGCCGACGCGCACGTCGTACGGCGCGGCAACCCGCTCGGCCAAGGGCCGGTCGCGCGGACCTTTCCCGTCGCGGGGCACCGCCTTGAGCATCTCCGAGCCGGCGGACAGCCAGGCGACGAGACCACGCTCGTCGTCGCGGACCACGCGCATCACGTCGGCGCTGCGACCCCAGTGCCAGGTGAAGACCTCGCCTGGCTGCCAGTAGGGCGGTTCGCCCGCCGGCCGGAACGGCCCGGGGAGGTCGACCAGGCGGCAGCCCTCCAACACGTCGAGGTCGACCTGCGACGGCTGCGCGGCGTACGACTCCTTGCGGAGCCGCACCGCGACGCCGCCGCTGTCGGTGACGAGAGTGTCCTGCGAGGGTGCCGAGTCGCTCACCCGGCCTAGATTACGAGGAGGGGCACGTCCCTGCGTGGAATGTCAGGGTTGGGTGGATGGTTCGCCATCTAGGTGACGAAGCAACAGAGGAGCATGTGACGGATGACGCGCCGTGCGGTCCAGCTCGTCGTGTCCTGCGTCGTCCTGGGCGCCGGGATCGTGCTGCTGTTGGACGCCGGCCTCGGGTCCGACGGCTACTCCACGATGGTCAACGGCATCCACCTCGCCACGGGCCAGCCGTTCTGGTTGATGAACCTCGCCGTCTCGGTCGTCTTCATTGCCCTGGCCGCGCTGCGCAGCGTCCGGCCGGGCGTTGGCACCGTCGTGCAGATGGTGGTGGTGGGGGTCACGGTGTCGGTGCTGATGCCGTTCGCCCCCGACCCGTCGTCGTACGCCCTGCGAGTTGCCGAGCTCGCCCTGGCCTTCCCGGTGCTGGCGATCGGCGTGGCGGGCTATCTCGCCAGCAAGCTCGGGGCCGGCCCTGCCGAGGCGGCCGCACTCGCCTGGGACCCGCCGCTGCGCTTCATGTGGAGCTACAGCGTCATGCAGGTCTGCGCTGCTCTGCTCGGCTGGTGGCTGGGTGCCGCTGTCGGAATCGGAACCTTCCTGGTGGTGCTGCTCATCGGACCCCTCGTCGACCTCGCTTCGCGGTACGTCTTCCACACCGCGCCGTCGGCCCAGGTCACGACTCGGGTCGCTGACTCGTCAATCCGAGTGACGGACCACCGAGGAGGATTGACCGATGACCGACGAGATCATGCTCGCCGAGCGTTTCGAGGCCGAGCGACCCCGCCTGCGCGGGCTCGCGATGCGGATGCTGGGCAGTGACCACGCCGCCGACGACGCCGTGCAGGAGGCGTGGATCCGGCTGGTCCGCGCCGAGGCCAGGTCAGACCCGGACGGCGAGGAGATCGAGAACCTCCCCGGCTGGCTGACCACCGTCGTGTCCCGGATCTGCCTCGACATCCTGCGCAGCCGGACGACGCGCCGCGAGGAAGCCTGGCCCGACGAGGCCGACTTCGTGGACGCCGGGCCCACGCCCGAGCAGGAGGTCGAGCTCGTCGACGCCGTCGGCCAGGCGATGACGGTCGTCCTCGACACGCTGGCCCCCGCGGAACGGCTGGCCTACGTGCTCAAGGACGTGTTCGCGGTGCCGTTCGACCAGATCGCGCCGATCCTTGGCCGGTCCGAGGTGGCCACCCGACAGCTGGCCAGCCGCGCCCGCCGCCGGCTCCAGGAGCCAGAGCCGCGCCAGGATCTGGCCGCGGCGGACGCGGCGGTAGTGGACGCCTTCATGCAGGCCTCCCGCGACAACGACTTCGCGGCGCTGCTCGAGCTGCTCGATCCGGAGGCCGAGGTGCGCACCGACGCCGACGCGGCCGGGCTGGGCACGACGGTGTCGGTCAGCGGTGACCGCTCCGTGGCGGAGTTCTTCGCCGGCCGCGCCCGCGCGGCGCTGCCCGCGACGCTCGATGGTGGCGCGGCCGCCGTCTGGCAGCACCGGGGCGAGGTCAAGGTGGTTTTCGCCTTCACCGTGGTCGACGGGCGGGTCCGCGAGATCGAGCTGTTGGCCGACCCGGCCGTGCTCACGCGTGCGGTCCGACGCTCACCTCGCCGATAGTCAGCGTCGCGTCACCCTCGACGATCTCGCCAAGCCGGGCGACCTGCTCTCCGAGGGCGGCGACTCGCGCCTTCGGCAGCCGCCGGAGCGGCTCGACCGTCACGGTGATGCGCTGTCCCGAACGCTTCTGGTGCCACACGCCCGCGACGACGCCATCGACGAGCAGCACCGGGTAGTTGCCCGCCTGTCCCGACGGCGTCAGCGCCCGCTCGGCGGCCCGTCCGGGGAACAGCAGGTGCCGAGGTCGGCTGCCGACGACGAACGCGTCGAAGTACGGCAGCAGCCGGACGCCCTCGACGGGCGGGGCGTCGTACGACGCGTCCGGCAGGTCGTAGGCGGGCTGGCCGTCCAGCTCCACGCGCACAAGGCCGGAGTGGGCCGCCATCCGCTCGGCCGCCCAGGCGGGTGGGGCTCCGAACCACGGCGCGAAGCTCGCGGGCGTCGCCGGGCCGTAGGAACGCAGATAGCTCTCGATCGCCCACACCACCGCCTCGTCCGCGTCGACAGGTGGCGCGTCGCCCGTCCAGCGGCGCGGGTGGGCATAGGTGACCTTGCGGGCTCGGTCGGGGCCGTAGCAGAGCACACCGGCAAACGCTGCGTCGCTGATGGCCTGCCGCCACCGCGGCCAGAGCGTCTGGAACGCCGGCATCACCGGCTCGACGGCCCAGGCGCCGGCGAGGTCACCCACGGCCTCGGTGAGCTCGTCGACGGTGAGCTCGGCGTCGTCGAGCGCCGATCCGATCGCGGTCACGACCGCGTCGGTCTCCTCGGCCGTCATCCGCACGCCATCGGGGAACGGGCTGCGCGACGGGATCGCGCCGAGCGCGGCCATCCAGCGACCCAGGTCGGCCGCGGGCAGCAGGTGCACCGTGCCGCGGGGACCGAACGTCTTGACGACCGTGCGGTCGTCCCAGAGCGCGCGGCGCGCGTCGGCCCGGGTGGCACCCTCGATCCGCAGCGCTGCCGAGACCTCGGCCGCCGACAGGATCTGGGCGTGCACACCGCTGAGGGCGCCGGCGACCTCGGCGACGGACGTGCCGGTCGTGAAGGGCGTGGTCAGCCCGTGCACGGCGAGCCGTCGCGCGTTCGCCTCCTCCCACGTCACCTGCCTCATCCGGCGGCCCTCACGTATCGCTGCGCGAGCCGCGCGACGGCCTCGGTCAGCTCCGGGGAGTCGACGACCTCGAAGTCGGCGTCCAGGACGCCCAGCCAGAACGCCAGGTCGGCGTACGACGTGGCGCCCAGCGTCACCAGGCAGGCGTCGTCCCCGCGGGGCTCGACGCCGCCGCCCTCGAGCCACGGCCCGAGCCGACGCAGGACGTCGTCGGCCGGCATCCGCACCAGGGCCTTGCCGATCGCCTTCTGCTGGACGGTCCGGATCTTCGACGCCACCCACGCCGCGACGTCCTCGGCGGGCAGCGGCCGCAGCTTGAACCGGTGGCCCGTCGACCGGGTCTCCCTCAGCCGGTCGACGCGGAAGGTGCGCCAGTCGTCGCGCTGCGGGTCGAAGGCCACGAGGTACCACCGCCGGCCCCAGTTCACGAGACGGTAGGGCTCGACCTTGCGGTCCGACCCCTGGCCCGACCGGTCGCTGTAGTCGAACCGCACCAGCTCGCGGTCCCGGGCGGCGTTGGCGAGCATCGTGAGCAGTGCGCCGTCGACCCCGGGGGCGCGGGAGTACGGCGCCACCCGGGCCGTGTGGGACTGCAGCGCGTCGACACGCTGGCCGAGCCGCTTGGGCAGCACCTGCTGGAGCTTGGTCAGCGCCCGCAGCGCGCTCTCCTCCATCCCGCTCACCGCGCCGCCGCTCGCCGTGCGCAACGAGACCGCCACGGCGACCGCCTCGTCGTCCTCCAGGAGCAGGGGCGGCATGGCGGCGCCGGCGGTCAGTCGGTAGCCGCCGATCGGGCCGCGCGTCGCCTCGACGGGGTAGCCGAGGGAGCGCAGCCGCTCGACGTCGTTGCGCACCGTGCGGGTCGTCACGCCCAGTCGGTCGGCCAGCTCGGGGCCGGGCCACTCGCGCGGCGTCTGCAGCAGCGACAGCAGGGAGAGCAGCCTCCCGGAGGTCTCGGACATGGTTCGAAGATTACTCGCAATCAGGAACGAAACGTTCCTGATCTGTTCCTAGTCTGAGGGCTGTCAGGAACCGACAGATCAAGGAGCACTTCATGACGATCACCCTCGAACCGCCGGTCCAGGAAGCGGCCCAGGAAACGGCCCAGGGCACGCGACCGGAAACTGCGGCCGGCTCGCCCCGCAAGTGGATCGGCTTCGCGGTCATCCTCAGCGCGATGATCCTCAACATCCTCGACTCGACGATCCTCAACGTCGCCGCGCCGTCGATCCAGCGCGACCTGACGCTGTCCGCGTCCGCGCTGGAGTGGATCGCGGCGGCGTACACCCTGGCCATCGCGGTCGGTCTGCTCGCCGGCGGACGCCTGGGCGACGCCTACGGCCGGAAGCGGATGCTGATGGTCGGACTGGTCGGGTTCGTGGCGTCGTCGGTCGTCTGCTCGCTCGCGTGGTCGGGCGAGGCGCTGGTCGCTGGTCGGGTGGCCCAGGGCCTCGCGGCGGCGCTGATGATCCCGCAGACCTTCGGACTGATCCGCGACATCTTCGGACCGGCCGAGATCGGCAAGGCCTTCGCGGCGTTCGGACCGGCGATCGGCCTGTCGACCGTGCTCGGCCCGGTGGTTGCCGGCCTCCTCATCAAGCTCGACCCCTTCGGGACCGACTGGCGCTCGCTGTTCCTGATCAACGTGCCCGTCGGGCTGTTCGCGATCGTCGTCGGCCGTCGGGTGCTGCCCGCGAGCGAGCCCGCTCATCGCGGCGCCCGCCTCGACTGGGTCGGTACGGCGCTGATGGCCGCGGTCAGCTTCCTCATCGTGTTCCCGCTCGTTGAAGGCCGCACCCTCGGCTGGCCGGTCTGGCTGGTCGGCGTCGTGGCCGCGGCCCTGCCGCTCGTGGTGATCGCCGGGCGTCGTCAGCGCGGCCGGATCGCCCGCGGCGAGACCCCGCTCGTCGAGCTGAGCGTGCTGCGCAAGCGGTCCTACGTCTCCGGCGTGGTGTTCACCCTGGTCTTCTTCGGCAGCATCGTCGGCTTCTCGTTGACCACCGGCCTGTTCCTCCAGATCGGCCTCGGCATGACGCCGATGAGGGCCGCGCTCTACCTGGCCGGCTTCGCCGTCGGCGCGTTCTTCGGCTCCGGCGTGGGCGCCTGGGCAACCACTGCGATCGGCCGCCCCATCCTGCACGTGGGCCTGGCCATCATGGCCGCCGGGACGATCGTGCTCTACCTGTCGATGCGGTCGGCCGAGACCGTCGGCTGGCTGCAGCTGGTCCCCGGCATGGTCGTCTACGGCCTCGGGATGGGCATGATCTTCGTGCCGCTGTTCAGCATCATCATGGGCGAGATCGAGGACCACGAGGTCGGCTCGGCCTCGGGGATGCTGGAGTCGCTCCAGCAGCTGGGCGCCTCCCTGGGCGTGGCCTCGCTGGCGACACTGTTCTTCGCCACCATCAAGCTGGAGGACGGCGGCCCGACGGCCGCGGCCCTGGCCGGCCGGCACCTGCTCGCGGTCGAGCACACCCTGCTCGCCTCGCTGGTGCTGATCGCGGTCGCCTTCGCGATCGGGTTCCTGCTGCCGAAGCGGGCCCGGGAGATGGCGCACTGACTTATCGCCTGAGCTGCACCACACCGATTCGTCTGCGGTCGTCCGCCGGAAAGCCCACGGCGATCCGCAGACGAATCGGTGTTCGGTCGCGCAGGCGTTATCCCTTCGTGACCTCGGGCTCCCCACCGTGATCACGCCGTGATGTTCCTCCGCGGGTGCGGCTCTTACTTTGAGTCATCCCTGTCACCCGTGGCCGAGCCCACCCGCGCCCGGTCACGACACTCGAAGGAGCGCACGTGAAGAAACCAGCTTCCTGGTCCGTGGCCATCGGCACCGGACTTCTCCTCACCCTGACCGCCCTGACGCCCGTGTCTGCGGCCCCGGCGGCCCCGCAACAGGCCCACCGCGCCGACCTGGTCGAGGTACCCGCCCGCGCCCTGGTCGAGCGCGCCATCGACCCGGGCGACTACGCGTGCCCGGAGCAGCCGCTCCAGGAGTACGTCACCTCTCTGATCCTGGGCATGACGCCGGATCAGCTCGCCTTCACGTTCGCTCACCTGGACACGCTGCTGAACGTGCCGACGTACGACCCGCTGCTCTTCGGCAGCGACACCGACCCGACGTACGCGCTCAGCTCGCACAGCACGCAGCTGCACAAGACGTTCCGCCAGGTCAAGAGCTTCTGGACCGACATCCAGTCCGACGACATCCAGCTGATGGCGATGCACAGCGACGTGCTCCTGGACCCGGCACGCATCGCACGCACCAATGCCTTCCTGGCCGACTCGCCGGTCACGCCCGCCATCCAGCAGGAGGCGAACACGGTGGCCGCGTTCATGCAGGACGACGCCGAATTCCTGCAGAACCCGCTCTGGACGCTGAACGCCTACGCATTCTCGGCCGAGGGGGACCCGGACCCCCGCATCCAGGACATCCCCGACAAGCTGGTCTTCGGTGACGGCTTCATCGAGGCCATGGAGGTCTTCGGCCTCGGCGACGTCGGCCCGCGCGTCGTGATGGGCCACGAGTTCGGCCACCACATCCAGTTCGAGCTCGGTCTGTTCGACTCCCCGCTGACCGGCCCCGAGGCAACGCGACGTACCGAGCTGATGGCCGACACCTTCGCGGGGTACTTCGGCGCCCACAAGCGGGGCCTGGCCCTCAACGCCAAGCGGGTCGTCGACACGCTCTTGACGTTCTACGCCTCCGGCGACTGCTTCTTCGACGACCCCGGGCACCACGGCACGCCCAACCAGCGCCGCCGGGCCGCGACGTTCGGAACAGACCTGGCCATGGCCTCGCGTCCGGCGAGCTCCAGGCTCCTGGCCTCGGAGGTCGCGGACCTTTTCGAGGACGAGTTGCCGGAGATCGTCGCGCCCGACGCCTGACCGCCGCCTGACACCGATTCGTCTGCGGTGCTGAGCGGGGAAACCCACAGCAATCCGCAGACGAATCGGTGTTCAGCCGCGCCCGAGCATGGCCAGGGCGACGCCGACCAGGTCGACGGTGTCGAGATCGGGTACGTCGGCGAGCGGGACCCAGCGGGTCTCGTCGGTGGTGCCGTCGGACTCGTGGGTGAGCTCCCCACCCACGACGTGTCCGCGATAGATCACCCGCAGCAGCCGCAGGTCGCCCGGTCGCCGGGAGATGCGCTCGGCCTCGGGCACGTAGTCGACGTCGATGCCGAGCAGGCCGTCGAGCTCGACGTCGTACCCCGTCTCCTCGCGCACCTCCCGGACGGTCGTCTGCTCGGGCAGCTCGCCCGGCTCCATGCCGCCACCGGGGAGGGTCCAGCCGCTCCTGCCACCCTCGTTCCAGTGGGCGAGCAGCACCCGCTGCTCGGCGTCGACGACGACGGCGTAGCAGCCGATCCGGGTGTCCTGGAGCGCGAAGGGCGCAATGGGGTGGAAGGCCATGGATCGCCACCCTAGGCTCGGCCGGGTGACCTCCGACCAGCACCCGACCCGTCCCATCGACGCCCTCTGCGACGACTACGTCGACCGAGCGGCCGCCCTCGACCCGCTGCTGGCGACGTACGCCGGCGTGACGGGTCACGACCACGAGCTGCCCGACTTCTCTCCCGACGGCTACACGGCCCGAGAGGAGCTCGACCGAGCGACGCTGGCCGCGGTCCGGGCCGAGACGCCCGTCGACGAGCGCGAGACGGTGGCGCGCGACGCCTTCGTCGAGCGCCTCGCGGTGCGCGACGAGATGGTCGAGGCCGGCTATGCCCGCCGGCAGGTGTCGGTCATCGGCAGCGGGCTCCACGAGCTGCGCGAGGCCTTCGACCTGATGCCGACCGACGGCGAGGAGGCGCTGGCCAACATCGACTCCCGACTGGCGGGCATCCCCGCGGCGCTCGACGGCTACCGCGCGACGCTCGAGGAGGAGGCCAGCCAGGGCCGGGTCTCCGCCGCCCGTCAGTACGCCGAGGTGGCTGTGCAGGCGCGCAAGTGGACGGGTCTGGAGGGCGAGGGCGGCGACTTCTTCGCCAACCTGGTGGACCGGCTGGCTCCCGAGGGCACCCTCCGCCAGAGCATGGACACGCACGCGGCGGCCGCGCGTGACGCCGTCGCGGCCTTCGGCCGGTTCCTGGGCGACGAGATGGCCCCGCGCGGCAGCGAGAAGGAAGCCGTCGGCCGCGAGCACTACGCGTTGGCCAGCCGCTACTTCCTCGGCGCCACGGTCGACCTGGAGGACACCTACGCCTGGGGCTGGGACGAGCTCAAGCGGCTCAGCGACGAGATGGATGCCACCGCCGACCGGATCCTTCCGGGCTCGACGGTCGACGAGGCCGTCGCCGCCCTCGAGGCGGACCCCGACCGGGTCATCATCGGACGCGAGAAGTTCCGCGACTGGATGCAGGACCTCGCCGACCGCACCGTCGCCGACCTGGCCGGCGTGCACTTCGACATCCCCGACCCGATCAAGCGCATCGAGTGCCACCTGGCCCCCACCAACGACGGCGGCATCTACTACACCGGCCCGTCGGAGGACTTCACGCGTCCCGGCCGGATGTGGTGGTCGGTGCCCGACGGCATCGATGACTTCGCCCCGTGGCGCGAGGTCACCACCGTCTTCCACGAGGGCGTCCCCGGGCACCACCTCCAGGTCGCCCAGACCGCCTACCGCGCCGAGGTGCTCAACCGCTGGCAGCGGCTGATGTGCTGGATCAGTGGCCACGGCGAAGGCTGGGCGCTGTACGCCGAGCGGCTGATGGACGACCTGGGCTACCTCGGCGACCCGGCCGACCGGCTGGGCATGCTCGACGGCCAGTCCTTCCGGGCCGCCCGGGTGATCATCGACATCGGTATGCACCTGGAGCTGGAGATCCCGAAGGACAACCCGTTCGGCTTCCACCCGGGCGAGACCTGGACGCCGGAGCTCGGCCTGGAGTTCATGCGCCAGCACTGCCGGATGCAGGACGAGTTCATCCAGTTCGAGCTCAAGCGCTACCTCGGCTGGCCGGGCCAGGCGCCGTCGTACAAGGTGGGCGAGCGGATCTGGCTGGAGGCGCGGGACGAGGCGAAGGCCCGCAAGGGCGACGCGTTCGACCTCAAGGAGTTCCACCGCCAGGCCCTCGATCTCGGGTCGCTCGGCCTCGACCCGCTGAAGCAGGCGCTGGCCCGCCTGTGACCCCGCTGGTCCTCGCCTCGGCGTCGCCGGCGCGATTGGCGACCCTGCGCGCCGCCGGCATCGATCCGGTCGTGATCGTCTCCGGCGTCGACGAGTCGCTGCTCGACGACCTCCCTCCGGCCGAGCTGGCCCTGCAGCTGGCCGAGCTGAAGTGCGCTGCGGTGGCCGGTCGCGACGACCTGCCCGCGGGCGCGCTGGTGCTCGGCTGTGACTCCGTGCTCGAACTCGACGGCGAAGCCCTCGGCAAGCCGGGCGACGCCGAGAACGCGCGGGCCCGTTGGCGGGCGATGCGCGGCCGCTCGGGCGTGCTGCACACCGGACACTCGCTGCGGGACACCGTCGCTGACCGGGTCGCGGCCGCGACCGCCTCGACCGTCGTACATTTCGCCGACCTGAGCGACGACGAGATCGACGCCTACGTCGCCACCGGCGAGCCGCTGGAGGTGGCCGGCGCGTTCACCGTCGACGGCCTGGGCGGCGCCTTCGTCACCGGGATCGAGGGCGACCACCACAACGTGGTGGGGCTCAGCTTGCCGCTGCTCCGGGAGCTGACGGCGGAACTCGGCCACTCGTGGACTGACCTGTGGGCCGCTCGTCCTGCGGGGTGACCTGGGTGTCGTCGTCATTGTCGAGCTGGAGGTAGTCCGACAGGTGGTAGCCGCCCTCCGGCTTCTGGAAGACGTAGGTGCGGAACAGGTAGAACCGAGCAACCTGACCCAGCAGGGCGCCGATGATGTTGCCCGCGAGGTTGTCGGAGTACGGGTCGTCCAGACCCAGGACGTTGCGGCTCAGCCACAAGCAGGCGATCGGGATGATCATCGTGGCGGTGTTGATGACGAAGTACGCCAACCGCCCGCCGTCGGCGGCCTGGGGCGGGCGGTGGCGGAACGTCCAGGATCGGCTCAGGCGGTAGCTGATCACCATGCCCACGAAGCTGGCGACGATGAACGCCGTGATCGGGTGACCGCTGAGCCACGGGTCGCTGGTGATGTAGAACCCGTGGACCAGGAAGTTGAAGACCAAGATCGAGACGAACGTGGCGAGGCCACCCACGGCCATGAACCGACCGATCTCGGTCAGCAGGTGATGCCAGCGCTCTCCCACGGTCCGAGGTTATCTGGCATGGCCGCCGATCCTGCACTTCGAGGGCTCATCGGGCCTGTTCGCGCCGCGGGAAACTTCAGCGCAACGCGACGGTCTGGGTCAGGGTGACCTCGCGGCCGGCGGGGCCGGGGTCGCCGGAGTCGGCCTGGGCGAGCGTGAGGTCCAGCGCGATGGTCAGCTCGTCGGGCCCGTCGACGGAGGCGTCGAAGGCGTAGGTCCCGGTGGTGCCCGACGGCGGCCGGGTGCCTTCGGCGAACAGCCCGTCGGTCGGCACCGGCTTCGCGCCGTCGAGGGTCAGGTGCGGCGTGATGCCGGTGACGTCGTAGCCGACGCCACCCACGTCGACGCTGTCGAAGTCCACCGTGACACCGACGACCAGCCAGGTGCGGCCGTCATCGGCCCAGCCGGACCCGGGCAGGTACGGCGCGCGCTGGGCAGGCCCGACGTGGCAGGCCACATCGGGGTCGACGCGGGTCGGGCTCCAGCCGTCGGAAGGGCAGTCCGCCTCCACCGAGGCGCTTGACCCGTCGTAGAGCGGAGCGGCCGCACCGGCGTCGCGCTCTCCGGTGGCCGGGTCGACGGTCTGGGTCAGGCCGTCGTAGTCGACCGAGACGGTCAGGCTCTCGATCTCGTCGGGGGCCTCGTCGACCGCGACGTACATCGTGCCGACGCCCGTGTCGGTCACGCCCTGGTCGCCCACGACCTCGTAGGGCGACCCCAGGTCGACCGCCTTGCCGTCCACCACGAGGGAGACGTCGGCCGGCAGCGGACGACCGGCGATCAAGGCGGCCGGCGAGCCGGACTCGGCGAAGGGGTCGTGACTCCACGAGACGGGCACGAAGCTGCCGCCCGACGGTGGTGCGTGCTCCTCGCCGTCGTCGGCCTGGTCGGCCGAGACCGCGTCAGAGGTCGGCTTGCCGACCGTCAGGTCGATCCGGCCGCTCGGCAGCAGGACGAAGGTCTCGTCGCCCTGCACCTCGTCCGACAGGTGCCCGACGACGACGTCTCCCGCGCCGCTCGCGGCACCGGAGTCGCCGCACCCGGAGAGCGTTGCCGCCACCAGCAGGCCGGCCGCCGACAGCAGGTGTCGACGGTTCACTGGGATCCGTAGATCTCGCGCTTGAGGGCCTTGACGCCGGCGAACTGGAGAGTCACGAGCTCGGTGGCCGCGTCCGAGACCGCGTCGCAGAACGACTGCTCGTCGAGGCGCTGCTTGACGTCGGGCTCCAGCCGCACGGCCCAGGAGTCCATGCCGACGGCCGTGATCCGTACGGCGCCCCCGCCGCCCACGCCCTCGACCGCCAGCGCGGCCCGGGCCCGGACGTACTCATGGTCGCGGGCGCTCACCGGCGGCGACTCCTTGGTGACCTCCATCTCGAAGTCTCGGCTGCGAGCCTTGTAGTACTCCTTCATCCGCGCCACGAACAGCAGCTTGGCCAGCCGGGTCAGCTGGATCTCGAGGTCGGGCACGGTGACCCACTCGTAGTAGCCGGGGCTCAGGGAGAACCGCACGCGGGTGCGCTCCGAGATGGTGGCGAACGCGCGCTCGTCGGGCGTGGTCGCCTCGGCGCGCAGCTCTGCGAGAGCACTGGTCATCGTGGTCAGCCTGTCAGTCGTCGTCGGGCTGGCCGACGTCCGGGTCCGTCGGCGGCTCGCCCTGCTGACCGGCCAGGGTGGGTCGGGGTGCCACGAAGTCGGAGGCGTAGGACGAGACCACATCGGCGCTGTTGCTCATCGCGTCGACGATCTTCTGCTCCGCGCGCTGGACCTCCTTCTTCAGGTCCTCGATGCCTTCCTTGGCCTTCGCGATGACACCCTCCACCGACTCGGCGGAGTAGTCGTTCTTGGGCGGGTCCTCGATCTGGCCGGCGAAAGTGCTTGCCACGTCGATTCCGGAGGCGACGGCCCCGAGCACGATCGCGCTGGTCCCGCCGGTGACCGGGACGGCGGCGATCGCCACCACGGCCCCGACGACCGACAGCCCGATCTCCCAGTCGTTCTTGCCGCAGTCGCCGTAGTGCTCCAGCGCCGACTTCACCTTGTGGGCGATGTCGTCGATGTTGGCGCGCGCGCGGGTCCACAGCTCCTTCTCGGCGTTGAGCGCGTTCATCAGGATCGACGCGACCGTGAACTGATTCTTGGTGCGGTCCTCGAACGGGATGATGAAGTTGTTCATGAACGCCTTGGCGGCCAGGCCGTCCCACTCGTCGAGGGTCGTGCCCGCGACAGTCATCGCCTTGAGCTCGACGTTGGCCGGGTGCGGATCGCCCTGGATCGGGTCGGTGAAGGCATCGGAGCAGAGCGTGTTCATGGTGGTCGTGACCGACTCCATGGGGCCGTCGAAGTCGCCAGGGTTGGGCAGCACCAGGAAGTCGTTGAACAGCGAGTGGATCTCGTTGAACTTCATCTCGGTGTCCCACACCGTCTTCTTCAGCGTCTCCTCGTCCATCAGCGGCATGCCGCTCATCGTGTCGATCGGCGGGTAGAACATGCCGTCGCGCTTCATGATCATGTAGTCGTCGAAGAGGTACTTCTCGACAGCCATGTCATAGATCTCCTGGGCGTGGAAGCCCAGCTCTTCGTAGCTCATTGAACGTCACCGATTTCCTTCTTGCGCCGTTCGAACTCGGTGCGCGCCTCGTCGTCGGTGTCGGCGTAGTTGTTGGCGGCGTAGACGAGCGCGACGCCGGTGTCCATGAGGTTGTCGGCCGTCGTGGTCAGGTGCCCGTGCAACGCAGCGGCCAGGCTTCCCCAGGAGGCGCTGGCATCTGCTCCGACACCACCGCTGCGGTACATGATTCCGCTGATCGACGTCGGGAGCGCGTTGGCAGCGATGCTGAACTCTCCGGCCACCTGGGGCAGCTGGTTCTTGCCGGCGTCCCACAGCTCCGCGAGATCTACGCCCAGCTGGTGTCCTGATGACACGGGCCCTCCTCAGGTCGTGCTGGCTAGTCGGCGACACTCGATTGGTTCCCGGCACCGACGCCGCTCAAACCTGGGAGCGAGAATCTCCTTATTCCACGGGGAGTCCGAGGCCGCGGGCGATCAGAATCCGCTGCACCTCCGACGTGCCCTCGCCGATCTCGAGCACCTTGGCGTCGCGGTAGAAGCGCGCGACGGCGTACTCCTCCATGAAGCCGTAGCCACCGAACACCTGGGTCGCGATGCGGGTGGCCGTGACGGCCGACTCGGTGGCGTAGAGCTTGGCCACCGACGCGGCCCGCCTGAATGCCTTGCTGTCGGCGTTGCCGTCCTTCATCGCTGCGGCCTTGTAGGTCAGCAGCCTCGCGGCGTCGGCCATCACCTGCAGGTCGGCGATCTGGAAGGCCAGGCCCTGCTTGCGACCGATCGGGCCGCCGAAGGTCTGCCGCTCGCCGGCGTACTTGACGCTCAGGTCGAGGCAGGCCTGGATGCAGCCGACCGCGAGGGCCGCGATCGCGACCCGGCCGTCGTCGAGGGTGGCCAGGAACTGCGCGTAGCCGCGGCCGCGCTCGCCGAGCAGGTGGTCCTCGGGGACACGCACGTCGGTGAAGCTCAGGGCGTGGGTGTCGGAGGCGTGCCAGCCGAGCTTGTCGTACGGCGCCTCGACGGTGAAGCCGGGCGTGCCGGCGGGCAGGATGATGGTGGAGATCTCGGGCCGCTCCTTGCCGGCGACGCCGGGGTTGGAGACGCCCGTACGCGCGCTCACGGTGACCAGCGAGGTGATCTCGGAGCCCGAGTTGGTGATGAACTGCTTGGCGCCGTTGACGACCCACTCGCCGTTGTCGAGCTCGGCCTTGGTGCGGGTGGCGCCCGCGTCGGAACCGGCACCGGGCTCGGTCAGGCCGAAGCCCGCAAGGGTGCGGCCGGCGACCAGGTCGGGCAGCCAGGCGTCCTTCTGGGCCTGGTTGCCGAAGGTCTGGATCGGGTTGATGCCGAGACCAACCGCGGCCTCGAGGGTGATGCCCATCGACTGGTCGACGCGGCCGATCTCCTCGATCGCGACGCACAGGCTGGTGAAGTCGCCGTCGTCGCCCGCGCCGCCGTACTCCTCGGGCGCGGTGAGCCCCATCAGCCCGAGGCCACCCATCTTCTGGACGACGTCGGCCGGGAAGTGGTGGTCCTTGTCCCACTGCGCCGCGTGTGGCGCGATCTCCGCCTCGGCGAACTCGCGGACGCTGCGGCGGAACTCCTCGTGCTCGCGGGACAGCTCGAACGTCATGCGCCGCATGTTAGCCGCTCAGGTTAACGATCGCTAACCTGCGCGACGAAGCACGTGCACGGCGAAGTCGCTGCTCCCGGGCTCGAACGGCCGGAGGTCGAACGTGGCGTGGCGCGACTCGACGGCGAGCCCGGCCGCGGCCGCGTCGGCCGCGAACTCCTCCGCCGGATAGACGCGCGAGTCGGGTGGCTCGCCGACGAGGGAGAAGCCGACGAGGAGCCGCCCGTCGGGGGCCAGCAGGTCGCCCAGCCGGCCGAGCACCGCCTGCTCCGAGCCCGGCGCGAGCATCACCATCACGTTGCCGACGCACACCACGAGGTCGAAGGACGTCGGGAGTCCGTGCTCCGCCAGGAAGGCGGCGTCGAGCAGCTCGAGGCGGCACCGGGCCACCGGCAGGTCCGGGTACGTCGCCCGCGACTGCTCCAGCAGTGCCTCGTCGAGGTCGACCCCGACCGCCTCGTGGCCGCGGGCCCGGAGCGCCGCGCCGATGCGGCCCATGCCCGAGCCCGCGTCGAGGATCCGCGCCCGTCGCGGTGCCAGCGCATCGGCGAGCCGGGCCTCGCCCTCGACGTCCGCTCCGGCGGCGACGAGCTCGGCGAAGTGCCTGCCGTAACCGCGACCGGTCGTCCGCGGTCCCTCCCAACGCGTAGGAGGCAGGTCCTTGCTCACGGGCCGACCCTACGGCCGGGCGCAGACCCGATGCGCCACACTGGCCCCGGACGGAAGAGACGCGAAGGAGCGAGCGATGCCTGGGATCGATCGCGCCGCCGTCTCGGCCGCCGCCGTCGGAGCAGTCCCCTCGACGCTGGCCGCCGTCACCGGCCACCGACGGACGGCCGCCGCCCTGCTGGCACTGCCGCTCGGCATCGCCGCGTTCTTCAGGGACCCCGACCGGGCTCCCGACGACCCCGACGCCGCGCCCGGGTCCCCCGACCTGGCCGTCGCGCCCGCCGACGGGCGCATCATGTACGCCGGCCCCGTCCAGGAGGGCGTCGGACCGGACGGGTCGTGGCTGCAGGTCAGCATCTTCTTGTCGCTCTTCGACGTGCACATCAACCGCTCGCCGTACGGCGGGGTGGTCAGGGCCGTGACCTACCGGCCCGGCCGCTGGCACGCGGCGTACCGGTTCGAGAGCGCGACCGAGAACGAGCGCAGCGAGATCACCGTCGTCGACGACGCGACCGGGCGGACCGTGGTCTTCCGCCAGATCGTGGGCCTGGTCGCGCGCCGGGTCGTCACCCGGATCGCCGCGGGCGACCGGATCGGCACCGGACAGCGGATCGGGCTGATGAAGTTCGGGTCGCGGATGGACGTGTTCCTGCCGCTGGACGCCGTGCTGACCGTGGCCGCTGGAGAGCGGGCCGTGGCCGGCGAGACCGTGATCGCCCGCTGGCCGGAGAAGCGACCGTGAGCGGCGGACGACCGGGACGCACCCGCCGCCCGCACCTGCCGCGCCGAGGGCCGCGCGCGGACGGTCGGCCGCGCCGCCGGATCCTGGACCGGTGGCGGCTGACCTCACCGTCGGGAGCCCGGGTCGTGTCGCTCCGCCAGCTCAGCTACAAGGAGCGAGCCCGGGTCACCGCGCCGAGCCTCTTCACCACGGCCAACATGGCGTGCGGGTTCTCGGCGATCCTGCTGGCCTTCGCCGACGAGTTCAAGTGGTCGGCCGCGCTGGTGGCCCTGGCGATCGTGATGGACATCTGTGACGGCGCGGTAGCACGCGCGATCGGCGCGACCTCGCCGTTCGGCGTCCAGCTGGACTCGACGGCCGACCTGGTCTCCTTCGGCCTGGCGCCCGCGGTGCTGGTGCACACCTGGGCCATCCCGGAGCACCCGGTGCTCGCGTGGTTCGCGGCGTTCTTGTGGCTGGCGTGCGCGGCCTTCCGGCTGGCGCGCTTCAACTTCACCGTCGACCCGCTCGACGACAAGCGCTACTTCATCGGGCTGCCCAGCCCGGGAGCGGCAGCCGTGGTGATCGCGACGATCTTCGCCCTCGACTCGCCGTCGATCGACCTCGGCTCCGAGCTCGTGCTGCCGGTCGCCATCAGCGTGGTGCCGGCGGTGCTGATGGTGACCACCGTGCGGTTCCGCTCGTTCCGCCACCTGCTGTCGCCGACCACGGTGCCGGCCAGGGTGACCACCATCGTCGTGGGCCTGGCCGTGGCGGTGGGGCTGGTGCTGGAGCCGGCGTACACCGGACTCGTCGTCGCCTACCTCTACGTGTGCACCGCGCCGCTCGGCGTCCTCACGGCGCCGATCCGGGCGCGGGTGTTCGGGCCCGACGCGGTGGCGCCGCCGCGCACCCGGCAGCGCTCGGTCTTCCTCGGCATGGTCGAGGAAGACCCGGCGTCGGCGACCTAGCCGAGGGGCCTAGCGGAACGCGCTCTCGCCGGTCAGCGCGTTGCCGATGACGAGCTGGTGCACCTCGGAGGTGCCCTCGTAGGTGAGCACCGACTCGAGGTTGTTGGCGTGCCGCATGACCGGGTGCTCGAGGGTGATCCCGGCGGCGCCGAGGATGGTGCGGCACTCGCGGGCGATGGCAATCGCCTCGCGGACGTTGTTGAGCTTGCCCATGCTGACCTGGGCGGCGGTGATCCGACCGTCGTCCTTGAGGCGGCCCAGGTGCAGGGCAAGCAGCATCCCCTTGCCGAGCTCGAGGGTCATGTCTGCGAGCTTGGCCTGGGTGAGCTGGAACGACGCCAGGGAGCGGCCGAAGATCTCCCGCTCCGCGGCGTAGCGCAGCGCGGTCTCCAGGCAGTCGCGGGCCGCCCCGAGCGAGCCGAAGACGATGCCGAAGCGGGCCTCGGTCAGGCACGAGAGTGGTCCGCGCAGGCCGGTCACCTCGGGCAGCACCGCGTCGGCCGGCAGCCGGACGCCGTCGAGCACCAGCTCGCTGGTCACCGACGCGCGGAGCGAGAGCTTGCGCTTGACGTCCGGCGCGCTGAACCCGGGGCTGTCGGTCGGCACGACGAAACCCCTGATCCCGTCGTCGGTGCGCGCCCAGACGACGGCGACGTCGGCGATCGAGCCGTTGGTGATCCACATCTTGGTGCCGTCGAGGACCCAGTCTTTGCCGTCCTTGCGGGCCCTCGTGCGCATCGCCGCCGGGTCGGAGCCGGCGTCGGGCTCGGTCAGCCCGAAGCAGCCGATCGCCTCGCCGGTGGCCATCCGGGGCAGCCACTCGTCCTTGTGCTCGTCGGACCCGTGCTTCCAGATCGCGAACATGGCCAGGCTCCCCTGGACCGACACGAGCGAGCGGACACCGGAGTCGGCGGCCTCCAGCTCCAGGCAGGCCAGCCCGTACGACGTGGCGCTGGTGCCCGCGCAGCCGTAGCCGGTCAGGTGCATGCCCAGCAGGCCGACCTTGCCCATCTCGAGTGCGAGCTCGCGGGCGGGCAGCGACCCCTCGTCGTACCACTGGGCGAGGTGGGGGCGGACCTGGGCGTCGACGAGCTCGCGGACCGTGGCGCGGATGGCCTTCTCGTCGTCGGCCAGCAGGCTGTCGACGTCGAGGAGGGCGAGTGGGTGGCTGGCGTCGCTCATTTCATCGCCTCGTCGAGGGCGGCCAGCACGAGCAGGGCGGCGTCGGGGCGGGCGTTGTGGCCCATCAGGCCGATCCGCCAGACGGTGGCGGCGTACTGGCCGACGCCGGCACCGATCTCGATGCCGTGGCGCTCGAGCAGCCGTTTGCGGACCATCGCGGAGTCGACGCCGTCGGGGACCTTGACCGTGGTGAGCTCGGGCAGCCGGAAGCCCTCGGCGGCGAAGAGCTCCATGCCCCGCTCGACCAGGCCGTCCTGGAGGACGCGGCCGGCCTCCTCATGCCGGGCCCAGACGGCGGGCAGGCCCTCCTCCATGATGCGTTGGAGGCCGGCGTGCAGGCTGACGATCATCGCGACCGGGGCGGTGTGGTGGTAGGTCCGGCCACCGCTGCCGCTGGCCTCGCCGACGTAGCCGCCGAGGAGACCGAGGTCGAGGTACCAGGAGCGCGGCTTCTCCACGCGGCGCTCGAAGGCGCGGTCGTTGATGGTGAACGGCGCGAGGCCGGGGGCGACGCCCAGGCACTTCTGGGTGCCGGCGTAGCCGACGTCGATTCCCCAGTCGTCGGCGCGCAGCTCGATGCCGGCGATGGACGTGACGGCGTCGGTGATCAGCAGGGCGTCACCCTTGGCCGCGCCGAGAGCGGCGATGTCGGAGCGCACGCCGGTGGAGGTCTCGGCGTGCACGGCGGCGTACAGCTGCGGGCTGGGGTGGGCGGCCACCATCCGCTCGACGTCGACGGGCGTGCCCCAGTCGTGCTCGACCGGGACCACCTCGGCGCCGCAGCGGGCCGCGACGTCGCACATCCGCTGTCCGAACAGCCCGTTGACGCCGACCACGACGACGTCGCCCTCGTGGACGGTGTTGACGAACGCCGCCTCCATGCCGGCGCTGACCCGGTGGCGCTGAGGGGCAGGGTGCGGGCGTTGGTGGTGCCCCAGGCCTGGCGCAGCAGCTCGCAGGTCTCGTCCATGATCCGGAGGAACTCCGGGTCGAGGTGCCCGAGCAGCGGCCTGCTCAGTGCGTTGGTCGCCTCGGGGTAGGGGTTGGACGGTCCGGGGCCGAAGAGGTGGCGCTCGAAGATCACTCCCCGACGCTACCGCCGGGCAGCGGGGATGGCGGCGTCGGCTGTCGGAATCCCCGGCTGGCCGGGTACTCCGACAGCGAGTGACCCGGATCGACGCCGCGTGGGTATCCACGGGGTTCGATCAAGGTCACTCGAGGTTCAGCCGGTCGCCGTCCTCAGCAAGGTCGCGCATGACGTCGCGGAGGTCGAGGCGTTCGTCGAGCGTGGGGCCAGGTGTTGCGAGCCACCATGCGCGGGGCAGCAGTCCTGCGCGGACTCGGGTCGCCTCCATGCGATCGCGGACCAACTGCTCGTCGTCGAGGTCTGCGCCGACGACGGCGAAGTACTCGAGGCCGACTCGCCGGAACAGGTCCTCGCGGCGTACGTCGCGCCGGTGCCGCCGGATCGTGCGGTGGACAACGGTGAGTGACCACGATCGACGCCCGACGCGACCCTCACGCCTTCGATAGCGGTCGGTCGCTGTCGGAATCACCGGCTGACCGGGGATTCCGACAACCAGCGACCCAGATCGAAGGTCAGCGAGGGTCAGAAGCCGGCGCCGGGGTTGAGGATGCCTTGGGGGTCGAGGGCGTCCTTGATGCGGCGGGTCAGTGCCATCACGTCGGGGCCGAGCTGGTCGGGGAGGGCGGCGCGCTTGGCGCGGCCGATGCCGTGCTCGCCGGTGATGGTGCCGCCGAGGCGGATCGCGGCCTGCATCACCTCGTCGAACGCCGCCCGGGCGCGTGCGTGCGAGTCCGGGTCGGCGGCGTCGTAGACGATGTTGGGGTGGGTGTTGCCGTCACCGGCGTGCGCCACGACCGGGATCTCCACGTCGTACGTCGCCGCGATGGCGGCGATCGCGTCGAGCAGGTCGGGCAGCAGCGGCACGGGCGCGCCGACGTCCTCGAGCAGCAATGAGCCGCGCCGCTCCAGCGCCGGGAACGACATCCGGCGGGCGCGGACGAACATCTCGCCCTCCTCGGCGTCATCCGTGACGAACACCTCGGCGCCCTGCGCCTCGCACGCCGCCAGCATCACCGCGACCTCCTCGGTCCGCGAGGCGCCGGGCGCGTCCGACTGGGCGATCAGCAGCGCGCCGGCGGAGCGGTCCAGCCCCATCGACTGGAAGTCCTCGACGGCGTTGATGGACGCGCGGTCCATCAGCTCCAGCATCGAGGGCCGCATCGTCGCGCGCATCGCGACGACGGCGTCGGCAGCCGCACGCACCGACGCGAACGACGCCACCAGCGTCGACCTCGCGGCCTGCGCCGGCACCAGCCGCAAGATCGCCCGCGTGACGATGCCGAGCGTCCCCTCGCTGCCGACGAAGAGCTTGAGCAGCGACAGCCCCGCCACGTCCTTGATCCGCCGGCCGCCGAGGGAGATGAGGGTCCCGTCGGCGAGGACGACGTCGAGGCCGAGCACGTAGTCGGTGGTCACGCCGTACTTCACGCAGCACAGGCCGCCCGCGTTGGTGGCCACGTTGCCGCCGATCGAGCAGATCTCGAACGACGACGGGTCGGGTGGGTACCACAGGCCGTGCTCGGCGGCGGCCGCCTTGACCTCGGCGTTGAAGGCGCCCGGCTCGACGACCGCGACCTGGCAGGCGGTGTCGATCTCGATAGCCCCCATCCGCTCGAGGCTGAGCACGATCGCGCCGTCGACGGCGTTGGACCCGCCCGAGAGCCCGCTGCCGGCGCCCCGCGGGACGACGCCGATCCCGTGCTCGGCGGCCCAGCGCACGGCGGTCTGCACCTGGCCGGCGTCCTCCGCTCGAACCACGGCCAGCGGCTTGCCGGCCGACTCGTCGCGCGACCAGTCGTGCCGGTACTTCTCCATCGCGTCGGGATCGGTGACCACCACGTCTCCGGGCAACGCGGCGACCAGCTGCTCCACCGGTTCCATGCCCCCATGCAACCACGACACCGTTCGCTCACCGAGAACAGCGCTTGATCTCAAGTGAACTTGAAGTTGCACCCTTGCAGACATGAGCACTCACACCAGTCCTCTCGCCCTCGTCACCGGCGGTTCCGCCGGGCTGGGCCGAGCCCTCGTCCACGCGCTCGCCGGCCGCGGCTGGTGCGTCATCACCGACGCCCGCGACCGTGCACGCCTCACCGATGCCGTCGCGGGTCTCGACCACGTCACCGCGATCGCGGGCGACGTCGACGACCCGGCCCATCGCGCCGACCTGGTCGCGGCGGTCCGCGGCCACGGGCCTCTCGACCTGCTGGTGCACAACGCCAGCACGCTCGGCCCGCTCCCGATGCCGGCCCTGGCCGACCTGGAGACCGAGTCGCTCGCCGCGATCTGGTCGACCAACGCCGGCGCTCCGCACGCGCTGACCAGGGCGTTGCTGCCTGATCTCCAACAAGGCGGCATCCTGCTGTCGCTCTCGTCCGACGCGGCGGTGCAGCACTACGAGGGCTGGGGCGGGTACGGCGCCGCCAAGGCCGCCCTGGACCACCTCACGCTGACCTTCGCGGCCGAGACCGGCCTGACGGCGTACGCCGTCGACCCGGGCGACATGAACACTCAGATGCACGCCGACGCCGAGCCGGGCGAGGACCTCTCCGGACTGCCTTCGGCCGAGTCGGTGGTGCCCCATGTGCTGGCGCTGCTCGACCAGCGGCCGGAGACGGGGCGTTACCGCGCAGCAGACTTCCAGCCGGCCACCCGCGTGCACGTGACCGGAGACGTGGCATGACAATCGCCGCCTTGACGCCGAGCACGCACTTCCCGGCGCCCGACGAGACCACGGCCCCGGCGCCGCCGGAGCACCGCGGCATTCCGCGGGACGGCGTACGCATGCTCGTCGCCCGCGCGCCCGAAGCCATCGAGCACCGGGTCTTCCACGACCTGCCCGGCGAGCTCGAGCCCGGCGACCTGCTGGTCGTCAACACCTCCGCCACCATCGCCGGCGAGACCGACGCGATCCGAGTCGGCTCCGGCCCTGCGGTCGTGCACGTCTCGACCCGCCTGGACGACGGCACCTGGGTCGTCGAGCTCCGCACCGCCCCCGACGCCCAGCGGCCGATCCTCGACGCCGAGCCGGGCCAGGTCGTCGAGCTGGCTGGGGCGACGTTGACCCTGTTGGCGCCCTACCCGCGCGAGCACTCCTCGCCGACCGGCGTGGGCAACCGGCTGTGGAGGGCCGCCGTCGCCGGCGACCTGCCCGCGACGCTGGGGAGGACGGGCAGGCCGATCGCCTACGGCTACCTCGACCGGCGCTACCCGCTCGCCGACTACCAGACCGTCTTCGGCATCGATCCCGGCAGCGCCGAGATGCCGTCCGCGGCGCGGCCCTTCACCACCGGCATCGTGACGGCCCTGATCACCCGCGGCATCGCGGTCAGCCCGGTCACACTGCACACCGGCCTGTCGTCGCAGGAGGCCGGCGAGGCGCCGCAGCCGGAGCGATTCGGTGTCCCGGTCGTCACGGCCAACGCCGTCAACGCCACCCGTGCCCGCGGCGGTCGCGTGGTCGCCGTCGGCACCACGGTGACCCGGGCGCATCGAGTCGGCCGTCGGCACCGACGGGCTGGTCCGCGCCGCCCACGGCTGGACCGAGCGGGTGATCTCCCCCGACGATCCGGCCCGGGTCGTGGACGGGCTGATCACGGGCTGGCACAACCCCGAGGCCTCGCACCTGATGCTCGTGGAGTCCGTCGCCGGTCCGGCACTGACCCAGGCGGCGTACGACGCAGCCGTCGACGCGGGCTACCTGTGGCACGAGTTCGGCGACTCCGCGTTGCTCCTGCCCGGGCGGACGTGACCCGGCGGATCGCGACGGTCGGGCGATACGCTGCCCGGCGTGCCTGACAGCAAGCCACACCGGAAGAGCGCTCTGCAGAAGGTCCTGATCGCCAACCGGGGCGAGATCGCCGTACGCGTCGTCCGCGCCTGCAAGGACGCCGGCATCGGCAGCGTGGCCGTGTACGCCGACGCGGACCGCGATGCGCTCTTCGTGCGGCTGGCCGACGAGGCGCACTCGCTCGACGGAGCCACGCCCGCCGACTCCTACCTCGACGTCGCCAAGATCATCGCGGTCGCGGAGAAGTCGGGCGCCGACTCGGTGCACCCGGGCTATGGCTTCCTGGCCGAGAACGCCGGCTTCGCCCAGGCCGTGATCGACGCCGGCCTGGTGTGGATCGGCCCACCGCCGTCGGCCATCGAGAACCTCGGCGACAAGGTCCGGGCCCGCCACATCGCGGAGAAGGTCGGCGCGCCGCTGGTCGCCGGCACCCATGACCCCGTCGCGGACGCCGACGAGGTGATGGCCTTCGCCGACGAGCACGGCCTGCCGATCGCCATCAAGGCGGCCTTCGGCGGCGGCGGGCGCGGCCTCAAGGTGGCGTGGAAGAAGAAGGACATCCCCGAGCTCTTCGACTCGGCGGTCCGCGAGGCGGTCACGGCGTTCGGCCGGGGCGAGTGCTTCGTGGAGAAGTACCTGGACAAGCCGCGGCACGTCGAGACCCAGTGCCTGGCCGACCAGCACGGCAACGTCGTAGTCGTCTCCACCCGCGACTGCTCCCTCCAGCGCCGCCACCAGAAGCTGGTCGAGGAGGCGCCGGCGCCGTTCCTGAGCGAGGACCAGGTGGCCCGGCTCTACGAGTCGTCCAAGGCGATCCTGCGCGAGGCGGGCTACGTCGGCGCGGGCACCTGCGAGTTCCTGGTCGGCCAGGACGGCACCATCTCCTTCCTCGAGGTCAACACCCGGCTGCAGGTCGAGCACCCGGTGTCCGAAGAGGTGACCGGCCTCGACCTGGTGCGCGAGATGTTCCGGATCGCCGCCGGCGAGGAGCTCGGCTACGACGATCCCGGGGTCGTCGGCCACTCCATCGAGTTCCGCATCAACGCCGAGGACGGCGGCCGCAACTTCATGCCGGCGCCCGGCACGCTGACCGCCTGGGCGCCTCCGGGCGGGCCGGGCGTACGGGTCGACGGCGGCTATGAGGCCGGCGAGACGGTGCCCGGCTCGTTCGACTCGCTGGTCGCCAAGCTGATCGTCACCGGCCGCGACCGCACGCAGGCCCTCGAGAGGTCCCGGCGGGCGCTCGACGAGTTCGTGGTCGACGGCATGCCGACCGTGATCCCGTTCCACCGCGCCGTCGTCGACGACCCGGCGTACGTCGGCGACGGCGACTCCTTCGGCGTCTACACCAGCTGGATCGAGACGGAGTTCGACAACCGGATCGAGCCGTACGCCGGCGACTCTCCCGAGGCCGACGAGCCGGCCGAGCGTCAGCGGGTCACCATCGAGGTGGGCGGCAAGCGCCTCGAGGTGGTGCTGCCAGGCGGATTCGGCGTCTCGGCAGGCTCGACCGGCGGTGGTGCGGCCAAGCCCAAGCGCAAGGCCGGCAAGAAGTCGGGAGCAGCGGCCAGCGGCGACGCGGTCACCAGCCCGATGCAGGGCACCATCATCAAGGTCGCGGTCGAGGAGGGCCAGAGCGTTGCCGAGGGCGACGTGGTGGTGGTCCTCGAGGCGATGAAGATGGAGCAGCCGCTCAAGGCCCACAAGGCCGGCACGGTGACCGGCCTGCAGGCCGAGGTCGGCGCGACCGTCGTCAACGGCGCCGTCATCTGCGAGCTCAAGGACTGAGGCGGCTCTGTCCCTTTCCCGCCGCTCCGGGGGCAACCGTAGGCTCGACGGCATGGAGCAGGCCACCGCACCTCAGCTGCGCGACCCTCGCGAGCGGGTCAGCCCCCGTGCCCGGACGATGTGGGTGGTGGGCGGGGTGTTCCGCGCCGTGGTGGTCACCGCCCTGGTGGTGCTGGGCGCCACGATCATGGACTGGTATGACCTGCGTTGGTGGATGTTCGCCCTCCTGGCCCTGTTCCTGGTGCTCTCGGCCGGCGTGATCCCGCACTGGCGCTACCTGGTGCATCGCTGGGAGATCACCGACACCGCGGTCTACACCCAGACCGGCTGGTGGAGCCGCGAGCGCCGGATCGCCCCGATGTCCCGGATCCAGACCGTCGACTACGTCGAGGGTGCGATCTCCCGGATGTTCGGGCTGGCCACCGTCACCGTGACCACGGCCTCGGCCGCCGGCGCGCTCCAGATCGACGGGCTCGACCAGGCCCGGGCCCGCCAGGTCGTCGACGAGCTGACGGTGAAGGCCGACGCGATCCCCGGCGACGCGACGTGACCGACCTGCCCACACCGGCAGGCCCGGGACTCCCGCCCGGACACGTCAACGAGTACGCCGACCGCGCCATCGACCACCGCGAGTGGCAGCGCCTCGACCCGCTGATGCTGCTGGTGCAGCCGATCAAGGAGATCATCCGCTTCCTTCCGGCCCTGATCGGCATCGTGATCGCCGGGAACAGGTCCGGCGGCGGCCAGTGGTGGTGGAACGTCATCGGCATCGGCATCCCGATCGCGCTCGGCATCGCCCGCTACCTGACGACCAGCTTCCGGATCGCCGACGGCCGGGTCGAGCTGCGGCGCGGCCTGCTCAACAAGCACCTGCTCTCGACCCCGATCGACCGCGTCCGCACCGTCGACATCAGCGCCTCCCCCATCCACAGGGTGGTCGGCCTGACGACCGTGCGCATCGGCACCGGGACCGCCTCGACCAGGGGCGACGACGAGCTCGACCTCGACGGCATCCGAGCCTCGGCGGCCGGCGCCCTGCGTCGCGACCTGCTGCACGGCGCGAGCTCGCCGGCCGCGTCCCAGGCGCTGCCGGACGCGATCGGAGCGGAGACCCCGGCCGACGACCTTCGCACGGTGGTGACGTTCGACCTGGGGTGGCTGCGCTTCGCGCCGTTCACGAGCTCCGGCGTGATCATCGCGGCCGCCCTGCTCGGCGCCGCCAGCCAGGTGCTCGACAACCTCGGCCTCTGGGACCATCTGCGGCTGGACGTCGCCGCCGAGCAGGTGACCCGGCTCTCCGTGCTGTTGCTCTTGCCCGTGCTCGCGGTCGGCGTGATCGCCGTCGCCTCGGTGCTGGCGGTCGCGGGCTACCTGATCACCAACTTCGGATTCCGGCTCACCCACAGCCGGGCTGCCGGGGTCTGGCACCTGACCCGCGGCCTGCTCACCACGCGGGAGACCAGCATCGACGACTCGCGTCTGCGCGGGATCAGCCTCGGTGAGCCGCTCGGCCTGCGGCTCGCCGGTGGTGCCCGGTTGTCGGCGATCGTCACCGGCCTCGACAAGAAGCACCAGGAGTCGTCGACCCTGGTGCCGCCTGCTCCTCGCGCCTTCGTCGCAGGCGTGGCCTCGGAGGTCCTGGGCACCCCGACGCCGATCGAGGCGCCGCTGATCGGGCACGGGGCGGCCGCCCGCAAGCGCCGGTACACCAGGGCCCTGACCCTCCCGGTCATCCTGTGCGCGGCCCTCGTGGTAGGCGTCTTCCTGGTCGACCTGCCGCCGGCTTGGATCGCGCTGGGCGTGGTCGCGTTGGCCGCCGGCGTCGCGTTGGCCGCCGACCGACATCGCGCGCTGGGACATGCGCTGGTCGCCGGCCACCTGGTGTCCCGGTCGGGCAGCCTGGACCGTCGCCGGGTCGCCCTCGAGACCCAGGCCGTGATCGGCTGGACCCTGACCTCGACGTGGTTCCAGCGCCGCGCCGGGCTCACCACCGTGGTCGCCACGATGGCGGGCGGCCCGCAGTCGGTGACCGTGCTCGACGTCCCCGAGCCGCTCGGCGTGGCGCTTGCGCGCGACGGCGTACCGGGGTTGGTCGAGCAGTTCCTGGCCTGACGCCCGTTGGTTGAGGAGGGCGTGCTAGCGCCCGTCACGAAACCGAGCGATCCGGTCACGCTGGTTTCGTGACGGTTGCCAGCGCAACCTCCTCAACCAGCGGGTGAACGCGACATCCCGTTGATCCGCTCCGTCGGTAGCCTGCCGCACATGTTCTCCAAGGTGCTCGTGGCCAACCGGGGCGAGATCGCCATCCGGGCGTTCCGGGCCGCCTACGAGCTGGGAGCCCGCACGGTCGCGGTGTTCCCCAACGAGGACCGCTGGTCCGAGCACCGGCTGAAGGCCGACGAGGCCTACGAGATCGGGCAGCGCGGGCACCCGGTCCGCGCCTACCTCGACCCGGCCGCCATCGTGGCCGTCGCGATCCGCTCCGGCGCCGACGCGGTCTACCCGGGCTACGGCTTCCTGTCGGAGAACCCCGCGCTCGCCGAGGCCTGCGCCAACGCCGGCATCACCTTCGTCGGCCCGACCGCGGACGTGCTGACGCTGACCGGGAACAAGGCGCGGGCGATCGAAGCCGCCCGAGAGGCCGGCGTCCCGACGCTCGCCTCGGTGCCGCCGTCCAACGACGTGGACGAGCTGGTCGCGTCGGTCGGCGGGCTGGCGTACCCGCTCTTCGTCAAGGCCGTCGCGGGTGGCGGCGGCCGCGGGATGCGGAGGGTCGATGCGCCGGAACAGCTGCGCGAGGCCGTCGAGACGTGCATGCGCGAGGCCGAGGGCGCGTTCGGCGACCCCACCGTCTTCATCGAGCAGGCGGTGGTCGACCCGCGGCACATCGAGGTGCAGATCCTCGCCGACCGCGACGGAGACGTGATCCACCTTTTCGAGCGCGACTGCTCGGTGCAGCGGCGTCACCAGAAGGTCGTCGAGATCGCGCCCGCGCCCAACCTCGACCCCGACCTCCGGGACCGGATCTGTGCGGACGCGGTGCGGTTCGCTCGGCACATCGGCTACCAGAACGCCGGCACGGTGGAGTTCCTCGTCGACCCCGAGGGCAGCTACGTCTTCATCGAGATGAACCCACGCATCCAGGTCGAGCACACCGTGACCGAGGAGGTCACCGACGTCGACCTGGTGCAGTCGCAGCTGCGGATCGCGTCGGGCGAGACGCTGGCCGACCTGGGGCTGACCCAGGACTCGATCGTGCTGCGCGGGGCCGCGCTGCAGTGCCGGATCACCACCGAGGACCCGGCCAACAACTTCCGGCCCGACACCGGCCGGATCACGACCTACCGCTCCCCCGGCGGCGCGGGGATCCGGCTCGACGGCGGCACGACCTACACGGGCGCCGAGGTGAGCCCGCACTTCGACTCGATGCTGGCCAAGCTGACCTGCCGGGGCCGGACGTTCGAGAAGGCCGTCGAGCGGGCCAGGCGGGCGGTGGCGGAGTTCCGGATCCGTGGCGTCTCCACCAACATCGCCTTCCTCCAGGCGGTGCTCGACGACCCCGACTTCATCGCCGGCCGCGTGACCACGTCGTTCATCGAGACGCACCCGCACCTGCTCACGGCCCGCTCGGGTGGCGACCGGGGCACCAAGCTGCTCAGCTATCTCGCCGACGTGACCGTCAACCAGCCGCACGGTCCCGCGCCGGTGAGCATCGACCCGGTCACCAAGCTGCCTGAGGTCGACCTCTCGGTGCCGGCGCCCGACGGGACGCGTCAGGCGCTCCTCGCGGCCGGCCCCGAGGAGTTCACCCGTCGGCTGCGCGAGCAGGCGCTGGTGGCGGTCACCGACACGACCTTCCGGGACGCCCACCAGTCCCTGCTGGCGACCCGCGTCCGCACGCGGGACCTGGTCGCCGTGGCCGGTCACGTCGCGCGCACGACGCCGGAGCTGTGGTCGCTGGAGGCCTGGGGCGGGGCGACGTACGACGTGGCGTTGCGGTTCCTGTCGGAGGACCCGTGGGAGCGACTGGCCGCGCTGCGTCAGACCGTGCCCAACATCTGTCTGCAGATGCTGCTGAGAGGGCGCAACACGGTGGGCTACACGCCGTACCCGACCGACGTCACCCGCGCCTTCGTCGAGGAGGCCGCGGCCACCGGCATCGACGTCTTCCGCATCTTCGACGCCCTCAACGACGTCGAGCAGATGCGGCCGGCGATCGAGGCCGTGCTCGAGACCGGGACCACCGTGGCCGAGGTCGCGCTCTGCTACACCGGCGACCTCTCCGATCCTGGGGAGAAGCTCTACACGCTCGACTACTACCTCGGCCTGGCCGAGCGGATCGTCGCGTCGGGGGCGCACGTGCTGGCCATCAAGGACATGGCCGGCGTGCTGCGGGCGCCCGCCGCCCGGCGACTGGTGACGGCGCTGCGCTCGGAGTTCGACCTGCCCGTGCACCTGCACACCCACGACACCCCCGGCGGGCAGCTGGCCACGTTGCTGGCCGCGATCGAGGCCGGTGTCGACGCGGTCGACGCGGCGACGGCTGCGATGGCCGGCACCACCTCCCAGCCCGCGCTCTCCGCGCTGGTCTCGGCGACCGACCACTCCGACCGCGAGACCGGGCTGTCGCTGGCGGCGGTCTGCGCACTAGAGCCCTACTGGGAGGCCACCCGCCGCGTCTACGCGCCGTTCGAGTCGGGGCTGCCGGCGCCGACCGGTCGGGTGTACACCCACGAGATCCCCGGCGGTCAGCTCTCCAACCTGCGCCAGCAAGCGATCGCGCTCGGGCTGGGCGAGAAGTTCGAGCAGATCGAGGACATGTACGCCGCCGCCGACCGCATCCTCGGCCACATCGTCAAGGTGACCCCGTCGTCGAAGGTCGTCGGCGACCTGGCGCTGCACCTGGTGGCCGTGGGCGCCGACCCCGACGAGTTCGCCGACAACCCGGCGAAGTTCGACATCCCCGCCTCGGTCATCGGCTTCCTGCACGGCGAGCTCGGCGACCCACCGGGCGGCTGGCCCGAGCCGTTCCGCACCAAGGCGATCGAGGGCCGACCCTGGCAGCCGCCGTCGGGTGAGCTGACCGACGAGCAGCGCACGGGGCTGGCCGAGCGACGTCGCGAGACGCTCAACGAGCTGCTGTTCCCCGGGCCGACCAAGGAGTTCCGCGAGGTGCGGGCGACGTACGGCGACGTGTCGGTGCTCGCCACCATCGACTACCTCTACGGGCTGCGGCAGGGCGAGGTGCACGAGGTCGAGCTCGAGGCGGGCGTGACGCTGCTGCTGGGGCTGCAAGCGATCTCCGAGCCCGACGAGCGCGGCTTCCGCAGCGTGATGGCGCTCATCAACGGGCAGCTGCGCCCCGTCAACGTGCGCGACCGGTCGGTTTCGTCGGAGGTGGCGGTCGCCGAGAAGGCCGACCCCTCCGAGCCGGGCCACGTGGCCGCACCGTTCCAAGGCGCCGTGACCGTGATCGTCGAGAAGGGTGAGGACGTCGCGGCCGGCCAGACCGTCGCGACCATCGAGGCGATGAAGATGGAGGCCGCGATCACCGCCCCGCGCGCCGGCACAGTGGAGCGGCTGGCCTTCGCCGGCACCCAGACCGTCGACGGCGGCGACCTGGTCCTCGTGCTGGGCTGAGCCTCTGGGCGGTGAGCCAGGGTCGCTTTGATCGAACGAAACCGACCCTCAGTCATCGACGCTCGGCAGATGACACCTCGCCGAACCACGAGTCACACTGGACGCGTGGGGACATCCGGGCCGCGGTCGTTCGACCCGGTGCGCGTGGGCAACCTCGAGACCGACGCATGGGCGGCGTACTACCGGCACGAGTGGCGCCGGTTCCTGGTGACCGCAGTGGGGATGGTCGGCGCCGGCTTCGGGATGGGACGGGCCAAGACCCTGCTCGGCGCGTGGTACGTCCTGCGCGCCAACCAGGTCTGGGCTCCGTATCCGCACAACAACCCCGACGCCGCCCGCGAGCAGATGCGCAAGTTCTACCTCCTGGTCGCCCGCGACGCCGGGCTGCGACTCGACCCCAAGCGCGCCTCCGAGCTCGAGGTCGAGTGGTGGCGGCTGCACCGCGAGCACCAGCACGACTCCGGCGTCGAGGACTCGGCGCTGGTGCAGTCGCTGGTCGACCTCTACTCCTACGTGTACGCCGCCGACCCGGAGCCGATGCGCGCGGCCGCGGTCGCCCGGGTCGAGGCGATGGACCTCTCCGACGCCTGGGTCCGGGCGGGCTGCGACCTCGACGATCCGCTGCTCGCGCAGGAGCGGGCGGCGCTGGTGGCGTCGTACACCGCGCTGCGTGCCGCCGTCGGACCCTAGGGGGCGCCGAGCGGCAGCCGCAGGATGCGGTCGTCGTCGCCGTCGGGGTCGCCGCGACCGTCGCGGTTGCTGGTGGTGATCCACAGCGAGCCGTCGGGGGCCAGGACGACGTTGCGCAACCGCCCGTACTGACCCTCGAGCAACGCCTCCGGCCGACCGAGCCCGTCGCCGGCGATCGGGATCGTCCACAGCCGCTGGCCGCGCAGCGCCCCGACGTACAGCGTGTCGCCCGCGATCGCCAGGCCGGACGGGCTCGCCTCGTCGGTCGACCAGGTGACGAGTGGGTTCGTGTACGCCGGGTCGTCGCCCACGCCCTCCACCTCCGGCCACCCGTAGTTGTTGCCGGGCTCGATCAGGTTCACCTCGTCGAAGGTGTCCTGCCCGAACTCGGTGGCCCACAGCCGGTCGCGCGAGTCCCAGGCCAGCCCCTGCACGTTGCGGTGGCCCATCGTCCAGACCAGCGAGTCCGGGTCGGGGTTCGGATGGATGATCGGCGGCTTGCCGAGCGGATCCATCCGCAGGATCTTGCCGTTGAGCGAGTCCGGGTCCTGCGCGCGGCTGGGGTCGCCGGCGTCGCCGACCCCGGCGTACAGCATGCCGTCGGGACCGAACGCCAGCGCGCCGCCGTCGTGGTTCCCGGCCTTGGCGATCCCGTCGAGGATCACCTGGAGGTTGTAGACCTCCGGCTCGGTCGGGTCGAGGTTGAACCGCACGATGCGGTTGTCGGACTCGGCCGTCAGGTAGGCGTAGACGAACGAGTGGCCGGAGTGCATGAACAGCGGGTCCAGCGCGATCCCGAGCAGCCCGCCCTCGCCGTCGGCCACCACGCCGGGAACCGTGGCGACCAGGACTCGGTCACCGCCGTCGGCGGGCACCTGATAGATCCGTCCGGTGGTGCGCTCCCCCACCAGCGCGTCGCCGTCCGGCAGGAAGTCCAGCCCCCACGGCACTTCCAGGCCGGTGGCGAGCACCTCGGCATCGCCGTCGGAGTGGTCGTCCCCGCACCCGGCGAGCAGGGCAGCCGGTACGACGAGCAGGCAACCCGCCAGGATCGAGAGGAGACGACGCTGCATGGCGCTAGAACTTGATGGTCAGCTCGACGGAGACCTGGTCGCCGACGGTGATGCCTTGGGGCTTGCGCACGGCGTCCTTGAGTGGCAGCAGGTAGCCGCCGTCCTTGGGGAACAGCGACGTCTCGAAGTCGACGTCGCCCAGGCGAGCCGTCACCGGGATGACTCCCCAGCCGTAGGTCGCCATCGCGGCGACCTCGTGCACGTCCTCGGCCGCCTCGTCGGGCAGCGGCAGGTAGTAGTAGGGCGCCGGCCCGCGCCACTCGATCACCTGACCGCTGAACTCGATCTCCACTCGGCCAGGCTAGGGCGTGCGGCGGACATCCGCCGGGCGGCCGCCGCAGCTCCTAGCCGGTCACCCGCAGCGTGAACCAGCTGGACTTGAGGCCGACCCGGGTCCGGAAGTCCTCGCCGGTGGTGGTCACGGTGCCCTGCGTCCCGGTCAGCGTCATGTCGACGGCACGGCCGCCCCACTGGCCATTGCCGTCGCGGGTGTCGACGGCGATCGAGGTCAGCGTGCCGATGGCGGGGTAGTTGTGCTCGACGTTGCCCGCGGTGAGTGGCAGCGTCCAGGAGGAGTTCGGGTTGCCGGACCACCCGTCGTACGGGTCGGGCTGCGCGACGAGGTAGGGCTGGCTGCCGGCGGAGCTGAACCCGCCGTTGCTCGACGAGAACTGCGTGAACGCCGGCGTGCCGTCGGCCGCCAGCCGGATCGAGCCGGCAGTGGCGTCGATGGCGTCGTTGGTGGAGGCGTACTCGTCGCTGAAGCCGCCGTAGACCTGGCACGCGGTCGTGTCACAGATCTGGTAGATGTCCGAGATCGGCTGGGCCTTCTCGAACGCCGCGTAGGTGCGTGCCGCGATCGCCTGCGACTGCAGGGCCGCCGGCGACCAGGAGGCCGGCATCTCGCGCGGCACCACGCCCTTGAGGTAGCTGTCGAGCGGCAGCCGGTTGACCGTACGACGCTTGGGCTTGCCGGGCTTGGGGCTACGGGAGGCGAGGGCGCCTCGGTAGGCCACCTTGCCGCTCGGCAGCACCAGCGTGATCGGCTGGCCGCCGGCCGTGAACTCGGCGTCTCCCTTGAGTGTGCGCCACTTGACCCACGCCTTCTTGAACAGCGACACCACCGTCTTCGTGCCCGGGCCGGGCGCCAGCCGCCACTTGGTCGCGCCGCGGTCGGGGAGGGCCAGCTTCTGCCTGGTGGCGAGGTCGCGGACCTTGAGCCCGGTGCGGGCGACGACGACCGTGTTGTTGTCGCGGTCGGCGCTGATGAGCACCTTGACCTGGCCGCTGGCCTGTCCGGCCGTGGTGCCGGGGTAGTAGAAGTCCATGATCTGCGCGGCGGACAGACCCTGGCGGGCCGCACCCTCGGCGCCGTACTGGGACATGCCGTGCCCGTGCCCGTAGCCGTGCCCGTCGACCGCGATCGTGGACGTCGGCGAGATCGTCCAGACCTCCGCACGGCGGTGCCCCGCAGACGCGGCGTCCGCAGGCGCGGCGAGGCCCGTCACGGTCAGGCAGGCGGCAGCGGCGAGCAGGGTGGTGGCGCGGGGCAACATGATCGGCTCTCTGAGAGTCGGCGTCGGGTGGGCAAAGGATTGAGAGTAGCCAGAGCCTGGTTTTGTTCGAGCGCGCGGCCGGACGAGCCTGCGAGTCCGGCCGATGAAGCGCGAAGATTGAGGAGACTCGGCGCACACCGGAGCGAAGCGACGGGGTGTGCGAGGCGTCTCGAAATCAGCGTCACCCGGCCGGCAACTCGCACTGCTTCTTGAAGGCCACCTTGCGGCAGGTGTCGGTCCCGTTGCCGCCGTTGGCGATGTTGTGGCCACCGCCGCCATAGAGCCGGTCGTCGCCGGGGCCGCCCCTGAGGTTGTCGTCCCCGCTGTTGCCGGAGACGCGGTCGTCGCCACCCGCCATCGACGCCCAGATGCTGGCGCCCTTGCGCAGCAGGACGGTCTCGTCGACGCCGGTGCCGCGCACGTGCCAGCGCGGGCCGTCGGCACCGGTGAACTGGTTGACCATGATCAGGTCCTCCACCGAGGCGACGAAGCCGCAGACGGCCTGGCGCACCCGCACACCGAACTCGCCGCGCTTGAGGTCGACGTCGACGCGGGCTGTCCGCGCCTCGCTCGCCACCGACGGCAGCAGCTCGTCGGCCCCGCCGCCGCCGACCGCGTTGACGCAGGCCCCGCGGCGCAGCCCGCCGACCGTGAGGATGTCGGAGCCGAGCCCGCCCTGAAGCGTGAGCTTGCCGAGCGGAGCGTGGGGAGCGATGAGCTCGTCGGCCGCGGCGTCGCCCGCCAGCCGGTCGCGACCGCCGTACGACGTGAGGGTGTCGCGGCCGATGCCACCGACGAGTACGTCGTCGCCCTCGCGGGCCCCGACCGGGCCGTCGACCAGCGCGTCACGGCCACCGCCGCCGTCCATCAGGTCCGCGCCGGCACGCCCGAGGATCTCGTCACCGTACGGCGACCCGGTCAGCACGTCGCCCCTGTCCGAGCCGAGCAGGGCCAGGAACGCGTGCGGGACGATGACGTCGCGGCCATCGCCGCGCGAGTGGCCGCGCCCGTCCGGTCCGCCCAGCGTCACCTGCACCCGGAAGGCGGAGCCCTTGTAGGACAGTCGGTCGCGTTTGAGCGAGCCGAAATCGAGCTGGCGCGGGTCGAAGCCGAGATCGATCAAGTCGTCGCCGGGCCCGCCCTGGACGACGTCGCCGACCATCAGGCGTTGGCCGTCCTGGCTCATCACCTGCGACCGGCCGTCGGCGCCTCCGAAGATCTTGTCCTGTCCGGGGCCGCCCTTGATCAGGTCACGGCCCGAGCCGCCGCAGATCACGTCGTTGCCGCCGCGGCCGTCGATCCGGTCGTCGCCGCCGAGGGCCAGGATGACGTCGCGCTTGTTGGTGCCGCGCAGCTGCTCGGCCTCGTCGGTGCCGAGGATGGTGACCGGGCGACCCTTGCAGCTCGGTGCCGCCGCTTGCGCGGGTTGGCTCTGCGCCCCCGCCGGAGCCGTCGGCAGGACCAGAGCGGCGGCCGCGATGAGGATGACGGAGGTGGGCGAGACCAGCTTCATGGGGCCGATGCTCTCAGATCTTGTGCAGCCTGCGGGCAGCCTCGGCGACAGAGCCGCTCATCGAGGGATAGACGGTGAAAGCCTGCGCAAGCTGGTCGGCCGTCATGCTCTGGGCGACGGCCAGCGACACCGGATGGATCAGCTCGCTGGCCCGCGGCGCCACGATGACGCCGCCGACGATGATGCCGGTGCCCGGCCGGCAGAAGAGCTTGACGAAGCCGTCGCGGACGCCCTGCATCTTGGCGCGGGCGTTGCCCGACAGCGGCAGCATCACCTGGTCGACCTGGATCTCTCCGGCATCGACGGCGCGCTGCGACCAGCCGACTGTGGCGATCTCGGGGGCGGTGAAGACGTTGGAGGAGACCTTCGTCAGGACGAGCGGGGCGACCGCGTCGCCGAGGAAGTGCCACATCGCTATCCGGCCCTGCATCGCGGCGACCGAGGCGAGCATCAAGACGCCGGTGCAGTCGCCGGCGGCGTACACACCGCGGGCGGACGTGCGCGAGACCCGGTCGACCTCGACGAAGCCGGCCTCGTCGAGCCGCACGCCGGCCTCCTCGAGGCCGAGGTCGCCGGTCTTGGGGACCGAGCCCAGCGCCAGGATGCAGTGCGAGCCGTCGACGGTGCGCCCGTCGGTCAGCGTGACGGTCACGGTGTCGCCGTGCCGCTCCACCGACGCCATCCGCGACCGCGACAGCACGTTCATGCCCCGCCGGGTCAGCACGTCCTCCAGCACGGCGGCGGCGTCGGCGTCCTCGCCGGGGAGCACGCGGTCCCGCGAGGAGACCAGGGTGACCTCGATACCGAGGGCGAGGTAGGCCGAGGCGAACTCCGCGCCGGTCACGCCCGAGCCGACGACCACCAGGTGGGAGGGCAGCTCGTCGAGGTCGTAGACCTGCTCCCAGGTCAGGATCCGCTCGCCGTCGGGCTGGGCGGTCGGCAGGGTGCGGGGAGCGGCACCGGTGGCGACCAGCACCGCATCGGCGTCGAGCGTCTGCTCCGATCCGTCTGGAGATGTGACGGCGACCCGGTCGGGCCCGTCGAGCCGGCCTCGACCGGCGACGACCTCGACGCCCTCCTTGTCGAGGCGGCGGCCGATGTCGGCGGACTGGTCGGCGGCCAGCTTCTTGACCCGCGCGTTGACGCGGGCCAGGTCGACGGCGAGCGACGTCGTGGCATCGCCCTCCAGGTCGGTGAAGACCATCCCCAGCTCCGCCGAGCCCGCCATCTCGGTCATCAGGTCGGAGGTGGCGATCAGCGTCTTGCTCGGCACGCAGTCGGTCAGCACGGCCGAGCCGCCGAGCCCGTCTGAGTCCACCACCGTGACGCGCGCGCCCAGCTGGGCCGCCACCAGGGCAGCCTCGTAGCCGCCGGGGCCACCCCCGACGATCACGACGTGATCGGCCGAACCGGTCATGCCGGGGAGGTTTCGGGGAGCCGCGCGCGGTCCTCGGGCGAGAGCCACCCCTCGCCGAGCGGACGACCGCCGGCGGCGCCGATGGCGGAGACCAGGGGCTCCGCCCACAGGTGCTCGATCAGCGCCACCGCGGCGACGCTGCCAGGCTCGACGACCTCCGCGAGTGACCAGGTGGCCCCTTCTGGCGCCTCATCGTCATCGCCGGCGCCGAAGATGTCCGCGGCCACGCGGCCCAGCCCCGGGTCCGCGCCGGGCGGCGGCGGGAGGGTGTCGAAGGTGCCGTCCTCGTCGCGTCGGACAAGGAGCACGTCGACCAGGCGGACCACGCCTGCTTGGCGGAGCCGCTCCAGCTCGGCGAGTACCTCGCCCGAGAACGACGGCTCGTCGAAACCGACCACGAGCACCTGCACCGGGCCTGTCACGGGTTCACCCGCGCGCGGAGGTCGTCGTACTCCTCGCGGCTGAGGACCCCCGACTCGTAGAGGCGCTCGAGGGCCGCGAGCTTCTCCTGCGGGTCGCGCTCCCGGACCGGCTCGGCAGGCGCAGCAGGAGCCACAGGGGGAGGCGGGGAAGGTGGCGGCGTGCGCGGATGCGACGCGGCGTACGCCTGCGCCGGCGTGAGCCGGCCTCCGTAGTAGGGCACGTTGCCGGTCATGCCGGTCATCCGCAACTGCCTGGGCACCAAGAACACCACGACGCCAGCATGCCGTAGCAGGAGGTCAACTACTCCCCGGGCCGGGCAGAGCGGAGCTCACAGGTTGATCATGTGGCCGGCGATGCCGTGCACGGCCTCCTTGACGGCCTCGGTCAGGGTCGGGTGGGCGAAGACGTTGCGGGCCACCTCGTCGGCGGTCAGGTCCCACTGCTGGGCCAGCGTCAGCACCGGCAGCAGCTCGGTGACGTCGGGCCCGATCATGTGGGCGCCCAGGATCTCGTTGTACTTCGCGTCGGCGACGATCTTCACGAAGCCGACCGCGTCGCCGAGGCCCTGCGCCTTGCCGCTGGCGCTGAACGGGAAGGTGGCCGTCTTGACGTCGTACCCCTTCTCCTTGGCCTGCGCCTCGGAGTAGCCGAACGAGCCGATCTGGGGCTGGCAGTAGGTCGCACGGGGGATCATGTCGAAGTTGATCGGCATGGTCTCGGCGCCGGCGATGGTCTCGGCGGCCACGATGCCCATGGCCTCGGCAGCGTGGGCCAGCATCATCTTGCCGGTGACGTCGCCGATGGCGTAGACGCCCTCGACGTTGGTGCGGCCGAACTCGTCGATGGGGATCGCGCCGCGCTCGGTGACCTCGACGCCGATCTCGGCGAGCCCGTAGCCCTCCACGCGTGGGGCGAACCCGAACGCCGCCAGCATCTTGTCTGCCTCGAGGACCTGGCTGTCGCCTCCCGCGGCGGGGCTGACCGTGACGCGGACGCCGTTGCCGGTGTCCTCGACGTTCTCGACCTTGGTCGAGAGCAGCACCGTGACGCCGAGCTTCTTGTAGTGCTTGAGCAGCTCCTTGGAGACCGCCTCGTCCTCGGTCGGCACCATCCGGTCGAGGAACTCCACGATGGTCACGTCGACCCCGAAGTTCTTCATGACGTAGGCGAACTCGACGCCGATGGCACCGGAGCCCCCGATGATGACGGAACCGGGCAGGTTCTCGTCGAGGATCTGCTCCTCGTAGGTCACGACGTTGTTGCTCACGCTCATGCCGGGCAGCATCCGGACCGTCGCGCCGGTGGCGATGATGAGGTTGTCGAAGCTGTAGGTCGTCGTGGAGCCCTCGTGGTCCTTGACGTCGATCGCCTTCGGCCCGGTCAGCGTGCCCCAGCCGTCGATCTCGGTGATCTTGTTCTTCTTCATCAGGAAATGGACGCCCTTGACGATCCCGGCGCTCACCGCGCGGGACCGGGCGTGGGTCGGCCCGAAGCTCATCGTGGCGTCGCCCTCGATGCCGAACTTCTCCTTGTCGTGGGACAGCACGTGGGCAAGCTCGGCGTTCTTGAGCAGCGCCTTGGAGGGGATGCAGCCGACGTTGAGGCACACCCCGCCCCAGTACTTGTCCTCCACGACGGCGACGGACTTGCCGAGCTGGGCCGCGCGGA
This sequence comes from uncultured Actinomycetota bacterium, assembly GCA_963762105.1. GTDB lineage: Bacteria > Actinomycetota > Actinomycetes > Propionibacteriales > Nocardioidaceae > Nocardioides. The sequence goes on from CAVXJG010000004.1 coordinate 225,515, forward strand.
TGGCGGCGACGTAGCCGCCCGGGCCGGCCCCTAGCACCAACACGTTGAAGTGAGTCACGCGCCTCAGCCTATTGCCCGATCTCGGGCTGAACAGTGCCGGGACCGGCGTGAGACAGGCACTAGCCTTGCGCCTCGTGACGCTGTACGCCGCCTACGGGACGAACCTCGACCCGGCCCGGATGGGCGAGCGGTGTCCGCACTCCCCCTTGCACACGACGGGGTGGCTGACCGGCTGGCGGCTGACCTTCGGCGGCGAGGATCTCGGCTGGGACGGCGCCTTGTCCACGATCGTGGAGGACCCCATCGAGCAGGTCTTCGTCGCGGTCTACGACGTCACCCGCGACGACGAGGCGTCCCTGGACGACTGGGAGTCGGCCGGCACGGGCCTCTATCGCAAGACCAAGGTGCGGGTCTCGACGATGACCGGCGAGCTGCTGGTGTGGACCTACGTGCTCGACGCCTACGAGGGCGGCCTGCCCAGCGCGTCGTACCTCGGCGTGCTGGCCGACGCCGCCGAGGCCGCCGACGCCCCCATCGACTACGTCGCCGCCCTCCGCCGCCGCCCCTGCCGCTCGGTGGGCCTGTAGCACCCGCTGGTTGAGGAGGTTGCGCTAGCAACCGTCACGAAACCAAGGCGACCGGACCGCGTGGTTTCGTGACAGGCGCTAGCGCGCCTTCCTCAACCACCGGGGCGCCGTCACTCCCCCTTGTGGCAGACCGCCTCGACGTTGTTGCCCTCGGTGTCGCGGACGAAGCCGCCGTAGTAGCGGTCGTGGTACTCCGGCCACAGCCGCGGCTCGTGCAGCACCTCGGCGCCCATCGACACGGCGGCCGCGACGAATGCCCGCACGTGCTCGGCGTCGGGCGCCTGGAACGCCAGGTGCATCTCGCGGTTGGGCCCGACACCCTCGAAGGTCGATAGCCAGAAGTCGGGCTTGTCGGTGCCGTAGCCGATGGCCATGCCGAAGTCCATCAGCCGCCGGTGGCCGAGGGTGGCCAGGACCTTGTCGTAGAAGGCGCTGGCGGCGTCCATGTCGGTGACGTTGATGCCGAAGTGATCGATCATTTCGGGGTCCCTGCGGAGGTGTGAGCGAAGCGAGCAGCTTCGTGGGGTGAGGTCATGGGCCGCATCCTGCCTCGATTCGGGGGAGGACGTGACCCGGGCCACCGTGACCGACGGCGTACGACGCTCGTCGAAGCTGGATCTCTCTGAGCGGCAGCGACTCGGTCGCGGTTCTCGACACTACGACCCGCAAGGAGCTGGCCTACCTGGCCGTCGGCGACCACCCGCAGCGGATCCGCCACGGCGTGCTGCCCACCGAGCTGATCCGCTCCTGGTGACCTGCCCGTAGGTCAACCGAACGCCGCGCTCAGCTGCTCGTCGGCGCGTCGAGGGGGACCCGATCGGGTGCGACCCACCTGTCGGTCACCCAGCGCGCAGTCTCGGCCACGTCGCTGTCGCGGTCTTGCAAGAACGGGCTGACGAGCGTGACCGCCGCACGGGCAGGTAGCTCCCCCGGCAGGGCATACATCGCGCAGGCGCGCAGCCACTGGTCGCGCCAGTACCCCTCCTCATCCATGACCAGGTCAATGAGCCACTCGCCCAGGGTCCGCGACCCCACTGCCGTGTGTTCGGCCAGCTGCTGGTGACGCGTCGCGGGGTCGAGGGTCGGATCGACGAGTGCGAGTGCCAACCGTCCCAAGGATCGACCGACAGTGACCTCGAGCATCTCGAGGGCCGTGCTGCGATCCCGTGCCACCACCGACGCGAGGCTGGACACCGCCGATCCGATCGCGCGGGACTCGTGGACCAGCTCCAGCAGCACCTCGATCCGGCGCGCGGCAGTCGCGATCTCATCGCGCAGCGCCGAGGCCAGCGGTTCGAGGTCGAACCGGTCGTCGAGCAGGAGCAGGATCTGCAGGCATCGGTCGACGCGCTCCGCCACGACGACCAGCCTGGGAGCAAGGTCAAGGCCCTCCGGCGTCTCACTGTGACCCACCACGACCAGGCACAGCCCCGCCGCCTCGACGATGGCCGGGTCATCGTCGTCGAGATGTGCGACGAGGAGATCTCGGGCAGCGGGCGTGACGGACATGCCCAGGAAGTGCACGATGCGCTCACGTGTCGGACGAGGGACGGACTGGTCGGAAATCAGCCCCTGAACCAGAGGTGCGAGGTGATCGCAGTTGGCGCCCAGGGCGTCGAGGACGTCGCCAGCGGCGCTCCCTGACGACGCCAGCCCCAAGAGGTACGGCACGAAGAACCTGTGTGGGAAGGCACCCGCAGCGCGCAGCGCGACGCGGACCGTGGCCGGATCCTCCGTCGAGACGGCGGCCAGCCAAGCGGAACGACCTGCCTCCCGTTGGCCGATGTCGAGGCGTACCAGCGATGCGGCCGCGAAGAGGGCCACGTCCTGGTCGGGGTCGGCGAGCATGCCCTGCACCCGGGTCGCGATGGCCGGCGTGCTCAGTCGGCCGGTCGCGACGGCGAGCTCGAGGCCCAGGTCCCGGCGTGCCGGCTCCGGGTCTGTGAGCAGGGCGAGCACGTGGTCCGAGACGTCCCGCCCCGCGTCGACGAGGGCATCGAGCGCAGCGTGTACGTCGTGCGGGTCGGCACTCACGAGGAGCTGGTTGACGGCGGCTTGGGACGCCGCGTCGTCGATGCGGAGCGCGACCGGGTCCCACGCTCTCCTGGCAAGAACGCCGCGGAGGTTGACGCCGTACTCGCGGAAGGCGAGCCCCGCCGAAACCAGCCACACGGCCGAAAGCAGCAGCGCGACGACGACGACCGCGGTGATGTCGAGCCCGACCACGTCGAACCCGATCAGCAGAACGCCCACGAACCCGAGGGCGAGCGGCACGCCGGCTCCCTCGACCAAGGTCTGTGCGCGCACGCGTTCGTCCGGCTGGAGCGCCTGGTACGTCGCGTTGATCGAGGTGCGAGTCGTTGCATCGGTGAGCGAGATGTCGATCACCGCCTGGGCAGACACCAGACCGAAGAAGAGCAGCGACGCCGGCCCCACGGCGTAGCCGGCGACCGTCGTCGCACAGAGCAGCACGAGCACGCCGAGCGGATTGGCCGCCAGGCCGAAGCCGATCCCGAAACGGGTCAGCGCCCAGCCCCCGAGCGTCACGACGAAGAGAACGCTGACGAAGTTCATCACCGCACCGAAGAGACCTTGGAACTGGGCGAGCGCGATCGGGTCAGGGAAGCGGGCCGCGGCCCGCTCCCACACCATGTAGTCCAGCAGCAGGGTCACGGCGGCCGACAGCAGCTGGTAGATCAAGATCAGCCGCACCATCCGGTTGGCCAGGAGCGTGTGCCACCTGCGCCCCCGAAGCTCGGTCTCCAGGAGCGCGACGGGCTGGTTGGTCGGCACCGGGCGATCGAGCAGCTCGGCCGGGAAACGCCGCGAGGTCGCGACGACGAGGACGAGCATGAGGCCAGCGGCCACCACGTCGACAGCGAGGAGGTTGCGCGGCCCGCCGAACGGGGAGACCAGCGCGGCCGCGGCGAAGCCGCCGAGTGCGAATCCGACCGAGAAGCCGGCGGCTATCCGCGGAAAGTGCGCCTTCATCTGGCGAACGTCGAGCAGCCGGCCTGCCTGCGTGCCCACCAACACGAAGCCGATCGGGATCGACAAGGGGAACAGGACCAGGAGGGGGAACGTCACCCAGAGCCCATCCAGCCCGACCAGGATGAGCCAGCCGGCCGCGATGGCGACGAGGTAGCTGCCGACGACCGACACCGCGACCCGTGCGAGCGAATGGCGTCGCTGGGCGCGAGACATCGCCGAAGACACGGCGACCCCCGATGCCGCGACTGCCAGGTACACGTAGGGGAGCGCCTGCGCGCCGTACTCGTCCAGGAACAGAGCACTCGCCGGCACGACGAGGAAGGCCATCGTCAGGCCCAGCACGATCGTCTGCCCCCCGAGCAGGACCAGCCGGGATCTCACTCTTCCGGCCGGGGCTCGTGCTTTTCACGAAGGCGCCGGACCAGGTCGACGATCACTCCCCGCGAGACCTCGGGGCTCAGCCGCAGCGCCTCGTCGAACGCTGCCTTTCGCAGCCGCAGCGCCCGCACGGGAGTGAGCGCCGTGATCGTGGCCGACCGAGGCTGCGGGTCGAGAACCTCCATCTCACCCACCGTGCTGGACGGACCCATGCGGACCCATCTGTCGTCGCGGACTACCGCGACCTCACCCTCGACGAGGACGAAGAGCCAGTCCTCGATCGCACCCGCCTCCATCAGCGGTGCACCGGCCGCGAAGTCGACCTCCTCGAGGACGTGAGCCATTCCTGCCAGCACACGTCCGGGTGTGTGGCTGAACATGTCGACGCGTCGGAGGAGGGCGACCCGCTCGACCGCGAGCAGCATGTTGCTCACCGTAGCGGTAGCCCCATTAGGGTCTGGCGCATGACGATCGACACCCCGCCCAGCCGCACGCCGTACGACCTCGCGGAGCAGGCCGCGGCCGCCCTCGCCGAACAGACCGGCATCGAGCGGCACGACGTAGCGCTGGTGCTGGGCTCGGGCTGGCTGCCCGCGGTCGACGCGCTGGGCGAGGCGACTGCCGAGGTCGAGACGACCGACCTGCCCGGCTTCTCGGCGGCCTCGGTGGCCGGCCACTCCGGCAAGATCCGCAGCATCCGCTCGGGCGACAAGCAGCTCCTGGTGTTCCTCAGCCGCACGCACTTCTACGAGGGCAAGGGCGTCGCGGCAGTCGTGCACGGGGTCCGTACGGCGGCCCAGGCCGGCTGCCGGGCCATCGTGCTGACCAACGGCTGCGGCGGGCTCAACGAGGCCTGGACGCCCGGCACTCCGGTGCTCATCTCCGACCACATCAACCTGACCGGCCGCTCCCCCATCGAGGGCGCCAACTTCGTCGACCTCACCGACCTCTACTCCAGCCGGCTGCGCCAGATGTGCCGCGAGGTGGACCCGTCGCTCGACGAAGGCGTCTACGTGCAGTTCCCCGGCCCCCACTACGAGACGCCGGCCGAGATCGGCATGGCCCGCGCCATCGGCGGCCACCTGGCCGGCATGAGCACCACGCTGGAGGCGATCGCCGCCCGCGAGGCCGGCATGGAGATCCTGGGCATCAGCCTGGTCACCAACCTCGCCGCCGGCCTCTCCGGCGAGCCGCTCAACCACGAAGAGGTCCTCGAGGCGGGCAAGGCCGCCGCCTCGCGGATGGGTGAGCTGCTGAGCAAGATCGTGTCCCGGATCTGACGGGTCACCAGGGCTCGACGTCGACGTCGAGCCTCCGGGCGAGCTGTTCGAGGGACCGGCCGGCCTGGCGGCGTACGGCGGGGTCCTCGTCGTCGAGACGGCCTTGCACGACCTCGATGTGCTCGGTGTCGCCGACGGCGCCCAGGGTGCGCAGCGCTTGGACCCGCACTCTCGGCAGCTCGCCCTGCACGGCCAGCTCCGCCGCGCGTGGGCCGGCCTGGCCCAGCTGGCGCTTGGTGGAGACCTTGAGGCACATCTCGGCCGGTCGCCAGTGCTCGTCGTCGAGCCCGGCGACGACGGCCGGAGCCGCGGAGTCGTCCCACACGTAGAGCAGCCCCCGGGCGCCCCAGGTGCGCACCCAGTAGTCCTTCCACTGCGCCGGATAGAACTTCGGCGAGTCCTCGTCGAAGACCACGCCGGTGAAGTAGGGCATCTCGTCGGCATGGTCTGCCCGGTCGTCGCCCGTCAGCAGGCCGACGCAGATCTCCACGACCCGCCGCTCACCGAGGTGCTCGGCCAGCTCACGGACCAACGCCCCGACCGGAGCTTCCAGGTCGCGCGGCAGCGGTAAGTCGCTCACCCGGCGAGCATCGCACCGCCTACCGTCACCGGGTGACCGTCACGCCGTACGCAGACCTCGACGAGCTGCTCGACGAGCTGGTCGGCCACTGGCGGCGGATCCTCGGCGACAACCTCGTGGGCGCCTACGTGCAGGGCTCCTTCGCGCTCGGCGCCGGCGACGAGCAGAGCGACTGCGACTTCATCGTGGCCACCTACGACCGGCCGTCGGCTGAGCAGGAGCAGGCGCTGCGCGCGCTGCACGACGAGATCCCCACTCGCGAGGGGCACTGGCCGCACGACATCGAGGGCTCCTACGCGCCGATCGACGAGCTGGCCACGGTCGACGCCCTGGGCCGGCCGTGGCTCTTCAACAACCACGGCTCGCGGACCCTGGAGTGGGACGACCACTGCAACCGGACCTTCGTCCGGTGGATCCTGCGCGAGCACGGCATCACCCTGATCGGGCCGGACGCACGCTCGTTCGTCAACCCGGTCCCGGCGGAGGCGATCCGGCGTGAGGCGGCCGCTGGCCATCCCGACGCTGATGGACGACCTGGCCACCTGGATCGACATCGACACCCTGGCCTGGGGCCAGCGCTACGCCGTCGTGACCGCCTGCCGGATCCTCTACACGCTCGACACCGCCGAGGTCGCCAGCAAGGCCGGCGCCCTGGAGTGGGCGCAGCGCCGCCTCGACCCGCGCTGGCGGCCGTTGCTCGCGCAGGTCCGCGACGACCGGGCCATCGGCTTCGTCGCCGGGCAGCCGCCGCGTCCGGGCTCGGCCGAAGCGGCGAGGTCATTCGGGGAGTACGCCGTGACCTGGGCGGCGAGCCACCACTAGCCTCCGAGGATGGACACCGATCTGCTCGCCCGCGCTCGGGCCTGGGCCGCCGAGGACCCCGACCCGAAGACCCGAGCAGAGCTCGAGGCGCTCATCGAGGCCGGCGTCAGCGAGGACCTCGAGGACCGCTTCGACGGCACGCTGGAGTTCGGCACGGCCGGCCTCCGGGGTGCCCTGGGCCCCGGCTCCAACCGGATGAACCGGGTGGTGGTGACCCGCGCGGCGGCCGGGCTGGCGGCGTACCTGAAGGACCCTTCGACAAGCTCAGGACAGGTTCGCGCCCCCCGCGAAGCCTCCGTCGTGATCGGCTACGACGCCCGGCACAACTCCGATGTCTTCGCCCGTGACACGGCGGAGGTGATGGAGGGTGCCGGCCTACGGGCGCTGGTGCTGCCGCGGCCGCTGCCGACCCCGCTGCTGGCCTTCGCCATCCGGGAGCTGGGCTGCGTCGCCGGGGTGATGGTGACGGCCAGTCACAACCCACCCCAGGACAACGGTTACAAGGTCTATCTCGGCGACGGCAGCCAGATCGTCCCGCCGGCCGACAGCGAGATCGCCGCCCGGATCGCGGCCGTCGGCCCGCTGGCCGATGTCCCCCGCGGCAACCCCGGCAAGGTCCTCACCGAGGACATCGTCGACCGCTATCTCGACACCGTCGCCGGCCTCGCCGCCGACGGCCCGCGCGACCTGCGGCTGGTCTACACGCCGCTCCACGGCGTCGGCGGCACCTCGGTGCTCCAGGTCCTCGAGACCGCCGGGTTCGACGCGCCGGCCGTGGTGAGCCAGCAGGAGCACCCCGACCCCGACTTCCCGACGGTCGCCTTCCCCAATCCCGAGGAGCCGGGGGCGATGGACCTGGCGATGGCGCTGGCCGCCGAGCGCGACGTCGACCTCGTGGTCGCCAACGACCCCGACGCCGACCGGTGCGCCGCGGCCGTGCCCGACGCGCACGGGTGGCGGATGCTGCGCGGCGACGAGGTCGGCGCGCTGCTCGGCCACCACCTGCTCAGCTCGGGCAAGCAGGGCACCTACGCGTGCTCGATCGTCTCCTCGTCGTTGCTCGGCAAGCTCGCGGCCGCGGCCGGTCAGCCGTACGCCGAGACGCTCACCGGCTTCAAGTGGATCAGCAGGGTCGAGGGGCTGGCGTTCGGCTACGAGGAGGCGCTCGGCTACTGCGTCGACCCCGAGCACGTCAAGGACAAGGACGGCGTCTCCGCGCTGCTGCTGCTCTGCGAGCTGGCCGCGATCGAGAAGGCGCGCGGTCGCACCCTGACCGACGTGCTCGACGACATCGCGGCCGCGCACGGCCTGCACGCCACCGACCAGCTGTCGGTGCGGGTCAGCGACCTGTCGCTGATCGCCGAGGCGATGGACAGACTGCGGACGTCGCCGCCCGCCCGGCTCGGAGGCCTGGCAGTCGAGGCCGTCGACGACCTGTCGCTGGGCTCGGCTGTCCTGCCGCCGACCGAGGGTCTGCGCTACCACCTGTCCGAGGGAGCCCGGGTGATCGTCCGCCCGAGCGGCACCGAGCCCAAGCTCAAGTGCTACCTCGAGGTCGTCGTCCCCGTGCATCCCGACGACGGCGTCGACGCCGCCCGCATCTCCGCCGCCGGCAGGCTCGACGCCCTCCGCGCCGACATCAAGAAAGCCGCCGGCATCTAGGGTCTCGACACGCGTTTCGGTGGTCGAGCCGGGCGAGCGCCAGCGAGCCGTGTCGAGACCTCGCGGCTCGACCAACGAAGGGTCGGTGGTCGAGCCGGGCGAGCGCCAGCGAGCCCGTGTCGAGACCCGGGCGGGTCGGTCAGAGGATGATCGAGACCACGCAGCCGAGGGCGGTGACGACGAGGCCGGCGATCTCCGGCCACGCAAACTCGTGCCGCACGGGCGGCAGATCGGCGTTGCCCTGCCGCCGGCGGGCGCCGTCGGACAGGGACAGGATCCGGTCGCGGACGTAATCGGGATAGCTGATCTCCAGCTGCCCGTCCCGCGCGACCTTGGGACGGATGGTGCGCATGAACGAGTGCCCGATCGCGGGTGAGACGTAGCGCTTCTCCTCGGCCCGCACCGCCAGCACCTGGCGCACGGCCACCTCCTCGACCGCGGCGAGCGGGACCACGTTGGTGTCGAGCATGTTGCGCAGCACCAGCGTGCCCTTCTCGACACGGACCGCGGGCCGCAACAGGGCGGCGTACGACACGATCGCGAAGAACGCCGCACCCCAGGCGACCGGCGCCCCGAGTCCCTGCTCACCATCGACGATCGCCAGCACCATCACGCTCAGGGACAGCAGCACGGCGAGGACGCCCATCACGCGGCCGCTGGTCGGCGGGAACTTCTCGGTGTAGTCGGCACCGGACTCCTGCCCGGCGTCGCGTCCTGCGTCTCGGCTCATCACAGCCCCATTCCTGATTCCCGGTAGTGCAGACACAACCCTATGCTGGCCAGATGACGAGCACCTCCACCATGCGGCCGGGGGCAGCCGACTTCTCCGACGTCACCGGTTCCGACGGCGCGCTGCGCCGCTTCCTGCACGGTCTTCCCGGCGTCGACCAGGTCGGCGCCGAGGCCCGCGCGGCGTCGCTCGGGACCCGCTCGATCAAGACCAGTGCCAAGGCGTACGCCATCGACCTGGCCATCCGTATGGTCGACCTGACCACCCTCGAAGGGCAGGACACCCCCGGCAAGGTGCGCGCTCTCGCCGCCAAGGCGATGCACCCCGACCCGGCCGACCCGAGCTGCCCGGCGACGGCCGCCGTGTGCGTCTACCCCGACATGGTGGCCACCGCCAAGAGCGTCCTGGGCACCAGCGGCGTCAACGTCGCGGCCGTCGCCACGGCGTTCCCGAGCGGCCGGGCCGCGCTCGACATCAAGCTGGCCGACACCCAGGACGCGGTGGAGGCCGGCGCCGACGAGATCGACATGGTCATCGACCGCGGCGCCTTCCTGGCCGGGCACTACAAGCGGGTGTACGACGAGATCGTCGCGGTCCGCGAAGCGTGCGCCAGGCCTGATGGATCCAGCGCCCACCTCAAGGTGATCTTCGAGACCGGCGAGCTGCAGACCTACGACAACGTCCGCCGCGCCAGCTGGCTGGGGATGATGGCGGGCGCCCACTTCATCAAGACCTCGACCGGCAAGGTGCAGCCCGCCGCGACCCTGCCCGTCACCCTGGTCATGCTGGAGGCCGTCCGCGACTTCCGCGAGCAGACCGGCACGATGATCGGCGTCAAGCCTGCCGGCGGGATCAAGACCAGCAAGGACGCGATCAAGTACCTCGTGATGGTCAACGAGGTCGCCGGCACCGACTGGCTCGACCCCGACTGGTTCCGCTTCGGCGCCTCCACGCTGCTCAACGACCTGCTGATGCAGCGCACCAAGCTCACGACCGGCGTCTACTCCGGTCCCGACTACTTCACCCTGGACTGATCGCAATGGCCAAGAAGCAAACCTTCGAGTACGCACCGGCACCCGAGTCCCGCAGCATCGTCGACATCAAGCCGTCGTACGGCCTGTTCGTCAACGGTGAGTTCATCGACGGTCACGGCAAGTCGTTCAAGACGATCTCGCCGAGCACCGAGGAGGTGCTGGCCGAGATCGCCGAGGCAGACGAGGCCGACGTCGACAACGCGGTCAAGGCCGCCCGGCGCGCCTACACGCGAGTCTGGGGCCGGATGCCCGGCAGCGAGCGGGCGAAGTACCTCTACCGCATTGCCCGCATCCTCCAGGAGCGTGGCCGCGAGATCGCGGTGCTGGAGTCGATCGACAACGGCAAGCCGATCAAGGAGACCCGCGACGTCGACGTGCCGATCGCGGCGGCGCACTTCTTCTACTACGCCGGCTGGGCCGACAAGCTCTCCTACTCCGGCTACGGCAACACGCCCCTCGGTGTCGCCGGCCAGGTCATCCCCTGGAACTTCCCGCTGCTGATGCTGGCCTGGAAGATCGCACCCGCGCTGGCCTGCGGCAACACCGTGGTGCTCAAGCCCGCGGAGACGACGCCGCTGACCGCGCTGCTCTTCGCCGAGATCTGCCAGCAGGCCGACCTGCCGCCTGGCGTGGTCAACATCATCACGGGGGCGGGGGGCACCGGTCAGGCCCTCGTCTCCCACCCAGACGTCGACAAGGTCGCCTTCACCGGCTCCACCGCCGTCGGCCGGGCGATCGCCAAGGCCGTCGCCGGCTCGCACAAGAAGGTGACCCTCGAGCTCGGCGGCAAGGCCGCCAACATCGTCTTCGACGACGCGCCGATCGACCAGGCGGTCGAGGGCATCGTCAACGGCATCTTCTTCAACCAGGGCCACGTGTGCTGCGCCGGCTCCCGCCTGCTCGTGCAGGAGTCGGTCGCCGACGACGTGCTGGCCCGGCTCAAGCGCCGGATGACCACCCTGCGAGTCGGCGACCCGCTCGACAAGAACACCGACATCGGCGCCATCAACTCCGCCGACCAGCTGGCCAAGATCCGTGAGCTCTCCGACATCGGCGAGGCCGAGGGAGCCGGTCGCTGGTCGCCGCCGTGCGAGCTGCCCAAGCACGGCTTCTGGTTCCCGCCGACCGTCTTCACCGGCGTCACCCAGGCGCACCGCATCGCCCGAGAGGAGATCTTCGGCCCGGTGCTGTCGGTGCTGACCTTCCGCACGCCCGCCGAGGCGGTCGAGAAGGCCAACAACACGCCGTACGGCCTCTCGGCAGGGGTCTGGACCGACAAGGGGTCGCTGATCCTCCACATGGCCAACAAGCTCCGCGCCGGCGTGGTGTGGGCCAACACGTTCAACAAGTTCGACCCGACCAGCCCGTTCGGTGGCTACAAGGAGTCCGGCTACGGCCGCGAGGGCGGCCGACACGGCCTTGCCGGTTACCTGAAGGGTGGCGACCTGTGACCCGCGTCGACGTCCGCAAGACCTACAAGCTCTACATCGGCGGCCAGTTCCCGAGGTCGGAGTCGGGACATTCGTACGTCGTCGACGACGTCCGCGGCCGTTTCGTCGCCAACGCGGCGCTGGCCTCGCGCAAGGACGCCCGCGACGCCGTGCTGGCGGCCCGGGCGGCCTTCGGCGGGTGGTCGGGCAAGACGGCCTACAACCGCGCCCAGATCCTCTACCGGGTCGCGGAGGTCATGGAGGACCGGCGCCCGCAGTTCGTCGAGGCCGTGCGCCAGTCCGAGGGGCTGACGCCGACCCAGGCCGGCAAGGTCGTCGACGCCTCCATCGACCGGCTCGTCTGGTTCGCCGGGTGGGCCGACAAGATCACCCAGGTGGTGGGCAACGCCAACCCGGTCGCGGGCCCGTTCTTCAACCTGTCCACGCCCGAACCCACGGGCGTCGTCGGCGTCATCGCGCCGCAGCAGTCGAGCCTGCTCGGCCTGATCTCGGTCGTCGCGCCGGCCGTCGTGACCGGCAACACTGCCGTGGTGCTCAGCTCGTTCGAGCGCCCGCTGCCGGCCGTGACCTTCGCCGAGGTGCTGGCCACCTCCGACGTCCCCGGCGGGGTGGTCAACATCCTCACCGGCCGCCTGTCCAACACCGCGCCGACATTGGCCTCCCACATGGACGTCAACGCCATCGACCTGACCGGTCTGGCCGGCGACACCGAGCAGGCGCGGGCGCTGGAGGAGGCGGCCGCCGAGAACCTCAAGCGGGTGATCCGCGCTCCCGATGTCGAGCCCGACTGGACGGCCGAGCCCGGCATCGAGCGGATGACGACCTTCCTCGAGACCAAGACCGTCTGGCACCCGATCGGGGTCTGACCCCACCGGGGTGTCACCCCGCGGGGATCGCCACGATCTGGGAGGCCCAGCGTGGAGCGAGTCCATCGCGGACCGCTGCGGCGTCTCTCTCGGGCACCAGGAAGACGAGGTCAGGCTCCTTCTCGAGCATCGTGCTCACGACTCGCGCCGCTTCCTCTGGTGTCGACACTCCCAGGCGCATCGGCTCCATGCGCGCCATCACCAGCGTGGTCACCGAGGCATGCACCGCATGGAACCAGACGTCGGGGTAGAACAGGAGCCCTGCGTTGCCTGGTCCCAGCGCCACGTACACCGTCGTGACGCTGGCCCGATCGGTGCTCTCCCCGACCGCCGCCAGGACGCCCTCGGCCAGGCCCGTCCGGCTGTAGGGCGGCACGAGCGAGGCGGTGCCTCCGTCACTCGTGTCGAAGAGCTTCGCCTGCGCCGGGGTCACCACGCCGAACGAAACCGTCGCCGCCAGCGAGAGCAGGACCGAGGTCGCCACCCGCGGCAACCGCCGTCCACCCGGCGGAAGCAGGGTGACCACGAGGACCGCAACCACAGCCGGAACGAGCACGGCGAGGACGAGCTCGTAGCCCAGCAGCAGCTTGACGAAGTAATAGGTCGTTTCCCCCTGGCGCTGCACCTGGACGACGAACAAGGTGCCGAGCATCACCAAACCGGCTAACGGCGTCAACAACAGCAAGAGTCGCTGCCAACGTGGCAACAATGCTTCGCCACCCCGGCGCGACTGGGCTGGGCCGAGAGCGACCAGCGCGTAGCACCCGCTCAGCATCAGGATGAGGACCGGTAGCAAGGCGGGTGCGTTGTAGCCGCCGTCCTGACCGACGAGGGAACCCACCGAGACGGTGGCGAACAGCATCAGCACCGCCTTGAGCGAGCCTATGGCGCCAGCCGTCAGCAGGAGCAGCGCGACGACACTGCGGCGGCGGGACCAGCCCGCACCCAGGAAGGGGACCAACACCAGGAGGCCCGCAGGTGCGACGAACACCGCAAGCGGCAGCCAGCAGTGGCACACCAGGACGATCAGCCCGGAGACCGCTGCCACGTCGATGAGCGTGGGCCGGGACCGGGCCACCGCGACCAGCAGCGCGGCACCGGCAGCCACGGCGCCGAGCCAGAAGGATACGAAGCCGTCCGCGAACACCTTCTGCCCGGGCTCCCACAACAGCGCGGAACACATGAGTACGACGGCCGGAAGGGTCACCATCGGGCGCTCGCGGAGCCCTCGCAGGCTGAGCAGGCTTGCCGTCACCAGCAGCACGCCGAGCACCACCACGATGGCCTCGCCGCGCAGGTACGCGGGCAGCGCCTCGATCCCCCCATCGAGCCCTGGGGCGAACATCTCCGTCATCGTCGCGACCACGGTGTGGAAACCCTTGGGGTAGCTCGCGTAGCCCCAGACAGAGCCGTCGGGGCTGGCGCCGAGGACCTCGGGCACCGCGCCGTAGCTCCGCAACGACTGGAACATCGCGAAGTGCGCCCAGTTGTCGACTCCCGGCACGAGCTGCTCCAGTGCCTGGCGTGGAGTATCGGCGAGCAACCACCTCGACACGGCCGCGGCCGCGGCCAACGGCGCACCCAGCAGGAACATGACCTCACTGCGCGAGGCCGATGGGGCAAGGACCGCGCCGCGCAGTCCCGCGGCCACCGCTGTCGCGACTCCGAGGCCGATGACGACCCCTGCGTGGTTGACCCGCACCGGCCACTCCACCCACCACAGCACCTGCGTCCAGCCGAGGACCAGCGCCGTGTTGACAGACAACCTCCGGGCAAGCAGTCGATGACTGGGGACCAGCACCAGAACGCCGACCAGCAACAGGAGAGCCGGAACACCGCCGAGCAGACCGCTAGCGACCAGCAGATAGGAGCCCAGCGCGGCACTCGCTGCCGCGACAACCGTCGGCAGGGCGCCGACGCGCAGCCCCGTCGGCGCCCGGTCGGGGGTAACCGAGGTCTCCGCAGACGAAGGGTCGGCCGCGGTCGGAGTTCTCACCGCGCAAGTCTAGGAGCCGACAGCGTCGCCGTCCGGGAGATGGTCGACCGCGTTCCCGATCCAGCGGCGCCCGCTCACAGGGGGGCAGCATGGCTCGGGTGCGGGCCCGGATCATCGTCCTAGCCGGCGACACCGAGGCACCCGATCGGGGTCTGAGGCCACGAGGTTGCGTCACCAGGCTTGCTGAGCCGTCTTGGCGAGCGCCCTCAGGCCGGCCCGGAGCTGCTCAGGGGTGACCGCCGCCTGCGCGTCGACGCGCAAGTGCAGGGCAACGTCGTCTTGCGTGAGCACGACGAGCTCCGCCAGCCCGGCCTGGGTCGCCTCGTCGAGTCCGGCGGCACATCCGGTCCCGCCGCCGACGATGTCGGTGGCAAGCTCGGCGTCGGCGTGGCCGCCATCCTCCAGGCGGGCGCACTCGGCGTCGTAGCGATCCGTCGCAGAGCCGGACCCGTCGAGACTCCCCGCCGTGATCACACCGATCCCCACGAGGCTCCGCTCGCAACGGCCGTCGTGCACGACGGCAGGAGGCGCGTGAATCCCGGTCGGCCAGTGGAGGGAGCCAGTGACGGTGTCGGAGATGACGCTCTGGCAGTCCACCGGCCCCGAGGCGCCTTCGAGGCCCGACTCCGACGACGATGCGCCACCGCATGCGGCCAGCGACAGGAGGACGCCGACCGACGACGTCACGCGGAACCAGCGGGCACCCGGGACCGGCGTCGTCATGGCCTGCTTTCTACACCTCGCCATCGCTGCCGGCCCGCGAACGCGGCACAATGTCACGGGTGCGGGCCCGGATCATCGTCCTGGCCGGCCCCTCGGGCGCCGGCAAGTCTCGCCTCGCCGCACGACTCGGGCTTCCGGTGCTGCGGCTCGACGACTTCTACAAGGACGGCGACGACCCGACGCTGCCCCGGATCACCGAGGGCGCCAACGCCGGCCTCGTCGACTGGGACCACCCGGACTCGTGGCTGCCCGACGACGCGCTGGCCTCGATCGAGCGGCTGTGCACCGTGGGAAGCGCCGAGGTGCCGGTCTACGAGATCGCCCGGGACGGCCGCTGCGGAAGCCAGCAGCTCGACCTGGGCGAGCACCGGCTGTTCGTGGCCGAGGGCATCTTCGCCCAGGAGGTCGTGCCCGAGTGCCGGACCCGCGGACAGCTCGCGGCGGCGTACTGCGTGCGCCAGCACCCGATCGTCACCTTCTGGCGGCGGCTGACCCGCGACCTGCGCGAGCACCGCAAGCCGCCGCTCGTGCTGCTCCGGCGCGGGCTGGCGCTGCTGCGCGATCAGCGCCGGGTCGTCGACCACGCCGTCGCGCTGGGCTGCCGGCCGGTCACGCCCGACGAGGCGTACGCCGAGGTCTCCGCCCTGATGACGAGGAGGGCCGCCGATGCCTGACCTGCCCGACCAGCCCTGGCAGCTGTTGAAGCAGCCAGACCAACGGTCGTGCGGCGCCACGGTGCTGGTGGTGGCCCGGATGCTCGCGGACCCGGCGTACGCCGCTTCCCTCGACGGGGCGCAGGGTCCGGTCGGCCTTGCGTTCCCGCGGACCGTCGCCGGCGACAAAGCGCTGCAGGAGCGCTTCCGGGTGGAGGCGCTGGCCATGCACCAACGGGTGACCAGCCTGGCCGATGTCAGCGGCAAACCGCAGATCCCGTGGCCCCGCAAGTTCGGGACGCCGCCGTGGGCCGTCGCCCGCCAGCTCTCGGGCACACGGGCCGCCGACGGCACCTTCGCGCGCTACGACTGGCACGTCGCGCGCACCGACCTGCCAGGCGCCTACGACCGGCTGCTGGCCGCGCCGCGAGGAGGTCGGGTGGCCGCGCTCTTCGTCGGGAGCGACTGGGTCCCCCGGCACGTCGCCCTGGTCGTCCGGGCCACGGCCACCGGCAAGCTGCAGGTCTTCGACCCGGCGTACGGCCGGCTCGACGAGGTCGACCGCTTCGCCTTCCTCGGCCGCCGGGTCGACATCGCCGGCTGGGACGTGCCCTGGTTGGTCGTCACTCCCGACGGGTGAACCGCGCGCCTCTTGGCACACCGTTCGAGCCTGCCTAGGGTCGGACGATGGCAGAGATCAGCATGAACAAGGCGATCCACTTCGCTGTCCGGCGTGACCTCGACCGCTTCATCGACGCGCTGACCCGGTTCCGGGACGGAGACTCCCGCCGAGCCGACCAGCTCGGCACCGCATGGGAGAACTTCGACTTCCAGCTGACCAACCACCACGAGGGCGAGCACGAGATCGCCTGGCCGGCGCTGGAGAAGATCGGCGTCACCCGCGACGTGCTGGCCACCATGGACGCCGAGCACGACGTGATGGCGGCCCGTCTCGCGGAGGCCCGCGGGGCGATGGCCACCCTGCGGTCGGCGCCGACGGCGGCCAACGCGCAGGCGGCGCACGCCGCCATGGTCGAGCTGCAAGCGGCCACGGTGCAGCACCTCGACCACGAGGAGGCGGAGATCGAGCCCATCTACGTGGCCAAGCGGGACGATCCTGCCATGAAGCAGATGGGCCGTCAGTTCGGCAAGGTGAGCCCCAAGCAGGGCGGCGTCTTCTTCGCCTGGGTCACCGACGGCGCGAGCCCGGAGGCCATGCAGGGCATCCGCGGCAACGTGCCGGGGCCGGTGCTGACGATCATCGGCGGCATCTTCGGGCGGTCCTACCGCCGCGACGTCGCACCGGTCTGGAAGGCCTGACACCTCACCGGGCTCCTAGGCCACGCTCGGCAGCACGTGCTCGACCAGGAGCCGCCTGGTCACGTCGTGAGCATCGCTGCGGCCGAAGTTCTCACTCGTCACGACCACGACCAGGTCGAGGTCCGGGAAGACCGCGACCCGGTTGCCTCCTGCCCCGGCCATGTAGTGACTCGGGTAGGCGCGGCCGTCGTGCTCGAGGGTCTCGATCCACCACAAGTAGCCGTAGTCGCGGTCATCGTCGACGTTGACCTGGGGCGTCGTCGATCTAGCGAGCCAGTCCTCCGGGACGACCTGCGTGTCCCCGACCCTGCCTCCGTCGAGCGTGAGGCGTCCGAGCCGGACGAGGTCACGGACGGTGAGCAAGAGGCCACCGCCCGTCATGGCCATCCCCTCGGCTGTCCTCGACCACTCGACCTCGCCGATGCCCAGCGGGTCGAAGAGCTCGCGCCGGGCGAAGTCCGGGATCGGCTCGCCGCAGGCGCGTTCGAGCACCGCGCCCAGCAGCACCACGCCGGCCGTGCAGTAGCTGAAGCTCCGACCGTGGGGAGAGTCCTCGGGGCGCGAGACCCATGGCGGGAACCCCTTGACCGGCAGGCCCGCGGCGAAGGCGGTCCAGCTCGGCGTGAGGTACATCCGTTCCTCGTTGCCCGCGGAGAACGAGTTGGAGTCGTCGCACTCGAGCATCGAGCTCATGGTCAGCAGGTCCTCGAGGGTGATCGCGTCCTTGAGGGGATCCGGGTTGCGGACCGCGTCGCCCATCGGCAGCACCGACGACACCATCGTGTCGACGCCGGACAGGTGTCCGCGGGCCACCGCGATGCCGACGAGCATCCCCGTCACGGTCTTGGTGGCCGACCGGGTGTTGCGCAGCGTGCCGGCGTCGCCGTCGACATAGATCTCGTGAACGGGCCGGCCACCCTGTTCCACCCGGACAGCCGTGACCCGGCCCAGCTCGCCGGCCCGCAGCGCCGCGTCGAGCCCGGCGAAGCGGGACGTGCTCACAACGCCCCGAGCTCGGCGTACCCGGGCTTGATCACGTCGTCGATGATCGCCAGCCGCTCGTCGAACGGCAGGAACGCCGATTTCATCGCGTTGATCGTGAACCAGCGCAGGTCCTCCAGGGTGTAGCCGAACGCGTCGACGAGCGCATTCATCTCCTTGCTCATCGAGGTCTGGCTCATCAGCCGGTTGTCGGTGTTGACGGTGACCCGGAAGCGCAGCCGGGTGAGCAGTCCGATCGGATGGTCGGCGATCGACGTCGCGGCGCCGGTCTGCACGTTGGAGTGCGGACACATCTCCAGCGGGATCCGCATGTCCCGCACGTACGCCGCCAGGCGGCCCAGCTCGACCGCCGGCGGCTTGTCGGGCGCGGTCGGGTTGCCGACGGAGATGTCGTCGATGATGCGCACGCCGTGACCGAGCCGATCGGCCCCGCACCACTGGATGGCCTGCCAGATCGACGGCAGGCCGAACGCCTCGCCGGCGTGGATCGTGAAGTGGGAGTTCTCGCGCTGGAGGTACTCGAACGCGTCGAGGTGGCGAGTGGGCGGGTAGCCCGCCTCGGCGCCGGCGATGTCGAAGCCCGCCACCCCGCGGTCACGCCACGCCACTGACAGCTCGGCGATCTCGCGGGATCTGGCCTGGTGCCGCATGGCGGTGAGCAGCTGACGGACCACGATCCGCCCGCCGGCCTCTGCCATTGCGTCGTCGAACCCCTGCTGGACAGCCGCCACGACCTCGTCGAGCGTCAGGCCGCCGGTCACGTGCTGCTCGGGGGCGTAGCGCACCTCGGCGTACACGACGCCGTCCTCGGCCAGGTCGGCCACGCACTCGCGGGCGACCCGGCTGAGCGCCTCGGGCTCCTGCATCACGGCGACGGTGTGGTCGAAGGTCTCCAGATAGCGCTCCAGCGACCCGGAGTTCGCCGACTCGGCGAACCAGGTCCCCAACGACTCCGCGTCGTCCGCGGGCAGCTCGTGGCCGATCCCCGCGGCCAGCTCGACGATGGTCGCGGGCCGCAGGCCACCGTCGAGGTGGTCGTGCAGCAACGCCTTGGGCGCCCGTCGGACCTGGTCGGGAGTGGGCCGGGTAGGTTCGGTGGCGGTC
Source organism: uncultured Actinomycetota bacterium (assembly GCA_963762105.1). Taxonomy (GTDB): domain Bacteria; phylum Actinomycetota; class Actinomycetes; order Propionibacteriales; family Nocardioidaceae; genus Nocardioides. The sequence continues at coordinate 244,694 of CAVXJG010000004.1, forward strand.
GCACCGGAGAGGGTCGCGGACATGCGCCGATCCTCGCAGACCGGCCCGGACCGAAGACCCCGAGGGAGCCCAGCCGTGCGCACGTTCACCAGCCTCGACGACGTCGCCGCCTCGGTCGGCGAGGAGCTCGGCAGCAGCGACTGGCTGACCATCGACCAGGAGCGCGTCGACCGGTTCGCCGAGGCCACCGGCGACCACCAGTGGATCCACGTCGACGTCGAGAAAGCGAAGACAGGACCGTTCGGCGGCACCATCGCGCACGGCTACCTCACGCTCTCGCTGGTGCCGATGCTGGGCGCCCAGGTGTTCGCCCTCGAGACACCCGGGGCCAAGCTCAACTACGGCGTCAACAAGGTCCGCTTCCCCGCTCCCGTCCCCGTCGGCTCCCGCATCCGGGCGCACGCGAAAGTGGCCGGCGTGGCCGACCTGCCGGCCGGCAAGCAGCTCACGCTCGGCTGGACCATCGAGATCGAGGACCACCCCAAGCCCGGCTGCGTCGCCGAGACCGTCGTCCTGCTGCTGCCGTGATCGCGGGGCCCGTCACGGACCAGCGGTGCGTGAGGGTCGCTTTGGTCGATGGGGATCGACCCTGGCTCACCGCCGCGGGCGTGTACGCCGTCAGCCCACGCGGCCGCCCACCAGCGGTGCCTGAGGGTCGCTCTGGTCGACGAAAGGCGACCCTGGCTCACCGCCCTGGGGCCGCCGCCCGCCTCAGGAGATCCGGTCGAGCAGCACCGGGGTCGGCGTGAACGAGGCGCCGGCCTCGATGTCGTAGCCGCCTTCGAGTGACGCCAGGGCGCGGTCGAAGCGGTCGGGCTCGTCGGTCAGCAGGGTGAACAGCGGCGCGCCCTCGGTCACCTCGTCACCGGGCCGCGCGTGCCAGACCACGCCGGCACCGGCCTGCACGGGGTCCTCCTTGCGGGCCCGGCCCGCGCCCAGCCGCCAGGCCGCCAGGCCGACGGCCATCGCGTCGAGGCGGGTCAGGGTGCCCGATGACGGCGCCGCCACGACGTGCGACTCGCGCGCGACGGGCAGCTCGGCGTCCGGGTCGCCGTCCTGCGCCCGGATCATGGCCTTCCAGGCGTCCATGGCCGAGCCGTCGGCCAGCTTGTCCGCCGGGTCGACGTCGGTGACGCCGGCGCCTGCCAGCATCTCGCGCGCCAGCGCCAGGGTCAGCTCGACGACGTCGGCCGGCCCGCCGCCGGCGAGCACCTCGACCGACTCCGTGACCTCGATGGCGTTGCCCGCGGTGAACCCGAGCGGCGTGGCCATGTCGGTGAGCAGCGCGACCGTGTGCACGCCGGCGTCGGTGCCGAGCGCCACCATGGTCTCGGCGAGCTCGCGGGCGGTGTCGAGGGACTTCATGAAGGCGCCGGTGCCGACTTTGACGTCGAGCACCAGCGCACCGGTGCCCTCGGCGATCTTCTTCGACATGATCGACGACGCGATGAGCGGGATCGCCTCCACCGTGCCCGTCACGTCGCGCAGCGCGTAGAGCTTCTTGTCCGCCGGCGCCAACCCGTCCCCCGCGGCGCAGATCACCGCACCGACGGACTCGAGCTGGGCGTCCATCTCCTCGTTGGACAGCAGCGCCCGCCAGCCTGGGATCGACTCCAGCTTGTCGAGCGTGCCGCCGGTGTGGCCAAGACCCCGCCCGGACAGCTGGGGTACGGCGACCCCGCAGGCAGCGACCAGGGGCGCGAGCGGCAGCGTGATCTTGTCGCCCACACCCCCGGTCGAGTGCTTGTCGGCCGTCGGGCGCGACAGCGTGGAGAAGTCCATCCGCTCTCCCGACGCGATCATCGCGTTGGTCCAGCGGGCGATCTCGCGCCGGTTCATGCCGTTGAGCAGGATCGCCATGGCCAGGGCGGACATCTGCTCGTCGGCTACCTCGCCGCGCGTGTAGGCGTCGATCACCCAGTCGATCTGGCTGTCGCTCAGCTCACCCTTGTCGCGCTTGGCGCCGATGACCTCGACCGCGTCGTGCGCGCTCATTTGCGCTCCTCGCCGACCACATGGGTCAGGTCGTCGGGTCCGAAGGGCTGCGGCAGCACCTCGTCCATGGTCCGCTCGCCTTCGGGCGTCAACAGCACCAGCTCACGGCCGCCGTGCTCGTAGAGCAGCTGACGGCACCGCCCGCACGGCATGATCACCTCGCCCAGCCCGTTGACGCACACGAAGTGCGTCAGCCGGCCGCCACCCGTGGCGTGCAGCGAGGACACCACACCACACTCGGCGCACAGCACCACGCCGTACGCCGCGTTCTCAACATTGCACCCCACGACGACCCGGCCGTCGTCAACCTTTGCCGCAGCGCCCACCGGAAACCTGCTATACGGTGCGTACGCGTTCTCGGAGACCGCGACCGCTTCGGCCTGCAACATTTCCCAGTCCATGGGGCAAAACCTAGTGCCCCGGGCAGGTGGTCAAAGGTCGCGACCTGATAACCGTTCGCGCGGCGTCCTTCCCGTAGGGCCCGCGAACGGGCACCATTCGCACGTACACCGCATAGCCCGCTGATGGGCGACGACATGGAGGCACTGTGATTAACACGAGGAGGGCCGTTGCAAGCGGCCTCGCCGCGCTGCTGGCAACCGCGGCCCTAGCTGGTTGTGGGGACGCCCCTGACTCATCGACGGCAGATCCTGGTGACGGGGGCGAGACGACCGCCGCTGCCATCGACTTCCTGCCGTGCATCGTGTCCGACGCGGGCGGTTTCGACGACAAGTCGTTCAACCAGCTCGGCTTCGAGGGCGCCACGCAGGCGGCCGACGAGCTCGGCGTCGAGCTCAACTCGGTCGAGTCCAACAGCGAGAACGACTACGCCCCCAACCTCGAGAGCCTCGTCGCCGAGGGCTGCAACGCCATCGTGACCGTGGGCTTCGCGCTCGCGGCCGCGACCAAGGAGTCGGCCGCCGCCAACCCCGACATCGACTACATCCTCATCGACGACGCCGCTGACGGCGGCGACGACGGCGCGACCTTCGACGGCAAGGCCGACGAGCCCAACATCAAGCCGCTGCTCTACGACACCGCCCAGGCCGCGTTCCTCGCCGGCTACGCTGCCGCCGACTACACCAAGACCGGTGTCGTCGGCACCTACGGCGGTCTGCCGTTCCCGACCGTGACGATCTTCATGGACGGCTTCAAGCAGGGCGCCGAGTACTACGCCCAGGAGAAGGGCAAGGACGTCAAGGTCGTCGGCTACGAGGGCGGCGACAAGGGATCGTTCACCGGTGGCTTCGAGGCCAACGAGACGGCGACCAACACCGCTCGCCAGCTCCTCGACCAGGACGTCGACGTCATCCTTCCGGTGGGTGGCCCGATCTACCAGGGCGCGCTGACCGCCATCGCGGACTCCGGCGCAGACGTCGCGATGATCGGCGTGGACGCCGACGTCTTCGAGACCGACCCCAACACCCAGGACGTGATCCTCACCTCGATCCTCAAGAACATGAAGATCTCGACCTACGAGGCGATCATTGCCGCAGGTGGCGGCAGCCTCGACTTCGCGCCCTACATCGGCACCCTGGAGAACGACGGCGTCGGCATCGCTCCGTTCCACAACTTCGAGGACAAGGTGTCCCCCGACCTTGCCGCCGAGCTGGAGACGGTGAAGGCCGGCATCATCGACGGTTCGATCCCGGTGAAGTCGTACCTGTCGGGTTCGTAACCAGGAGCTAGACCCTGTCGGGGGAGGTCGGGTATCGGGCCGGCCTCCCCCGTTCTGATTGCGACTGCTCGGATTCCATCGCTCTGCACTCATCCACCATGTCCGGCCGACACTAGGATGCGACGCCATGAAGCTGGAGTTGCGTGACATCACCAAGCGCTTCGGGACCCTGGTCGCCAACGACCGGATCTCCCTGACCGTCGAACCGGGCGAGATCCACTGCCTGCTCGGCGAGAACGGCGCGGGCAAGTCCACGCTGATGAACGTGCTCTACGGCCTCTACCGGGCCGACGAGGGCGAGATCATCCTCGACGACAAGGTCCAGCACTTCGCCGGGCCGGGCGACGCGATCGCGGCCGGCATCGGCATGGTCCACCAGCACTTCATGCTGATCCCCGTCTTCTCCGTCGCCGAGAACGTGATGCTCGGCAACGAGGTCGACCGGCTTCGCCGGCTCGCTCGACCTCAGCGCCGCCCGCGAGCGCGTGCGGGAGATCTCCAAGCGCTTCGGCTTCCACGTCAACCCCGACTCGATCATCGAGGACCTGCCCGGTCGGCGTCCAGCAGCGGGTCGAGATCATCAAGGCGCTCTCCCGCGATGCCGAGGTGCTCGTCTTCGACGAGCCCACGGCAGTGCTGACGCCGCAGGAGACCGACGAGCTGATGGGCATCATGCGGCAGCTCAAGGAGGCGGGGAAGGCCATCGTCTTCATCACCCACAAGCTCCGCGAGGTCCGCGAGGTGGCCGACCGGATCACCGTCATCCGCCTCGGCAAGGTCGTCGGCGAGGCCGAGCCCACCGCTACCAACAAGGAGCTCGCCTCCCTGATGGTCGGCCGACCGGTCGAGCTGACGGTGCACAAGGACCCGCCCCAGCTCGGCGAGGACGCCCTCGTCGTCGACAACCTGCGCGTCATCGACGCCCTCGGCCACGTCCACGTCGACGACCTGAGCTTCACCATCAAGCGCGGCGAGGTGCTGGCCGTGGCCGGCGTCCAGGGCAACGGGCAGACCGAGCTCACCGAGGCGTTGCTCGGCCTCCAGGACCACGTCACCGGCTCGATCAAGCTCGACGGCCGTGAGCTGGTCGGGCGCTCGGTGCGCAAGATCCTCGATGCCGGCGTCGGCTTCATCCCCGAGGACCGCCAGGTCGACGGCCTCGTCGGCAACATGACCATCGCCGAGAACCTGATGCTCAACCGCAGCTTCGACGAGCCGTTCGTCAGCCGCGGCTCCCTCCAGCTCGACAAGCTCGAGGAGTTCGCGAGCCGCAAGCTCAAGGAGTACGACGTCCGCGCACCGGGCATCACCACCACGCCGGCAACCTCTCCGGCGGCAACCAGCAGAAGGTCGTCGTGGCCCGCGAGCTCTCCCGCGACCTGCGGCTGCTCGTGGCCGCCCAGCCGACCCGCGGCGTCGACGTGGGGTCGATCGAGTTCATCCACACCCAGATCGTGGCCACCCGCGACAGCGGCGTACCGGTGCTGGTCGTCTCCACCGAGCTCGACGAGGTCGTCGCGCTCGCCGACCGGATCATGGTGCTCTACCGCGGCCGGATCGTGGGCATCGTGCCACCCGACACCCCGCGCGAAGTGCTCGGCCTGATGATGACCGGCGAGCGTCCCGAGGGAGCCGTGGCATGACGAACCCAACCGACGAGCCCGGCCCCGCCAGCTCGACTCCAGACTCGACTCCGGGACGCCTTCCACCGCCACTGAGCCCGACCCGACCGAGAAGCCCGCAGCCGCCGGACGAGGACCGCTGGCGCAAGGCGCTGCGCGAGATCGCCTCCGGAAACGCGGCCGTCGCGTTCTTCTCCGTGGTGCTAGCGGTAGCGGTCGGGCTCGCTGCTCATCATGTTCACCGACGAGGAGGTGCGCGACACGTTCGGCTACGTGACCGCGCGGCCGGCCGACTTCTTCTCGGCCTCCTGGAACGCCATCTGGGGCGCCTACACCGCCCTGTTCCGCGGCTCGATCTACAACACCCGCGCGGAGGACTTCCAGACCGCGATCCGGCCGCTGACCGAGACCCTCAAGTTCGCCGCTCCCCTCATCGTCGCCGGTCTCGGCGTGGGCCTGGCCTTCCGTGCCGCGCTGTTCAACATCGGTGGCCGCGGCCAGATGCTGATGGCCGGCGCGGCCGCCGGCTGGGTCGGCTACCAGTTCGACCTGCCCTGCGCCGATCCACGTGACGCCTGGCAATCCTGGTCGGCATGGCCGCCGGCGCGCTCTGGGGCGGCCTGGTCGGCCTCCTCAAGGCCCGCACCGGCGCGCACGAGGTGATCGTCACGATCATGCTCAACTACGTCGCGTTCTACCTGGTGTTCTACGCGCTGTCGGAGCAGAACCTCCTCCAGGCGCCCGGTTCGGCGAACCCGAAGTCGCTGCCGATGCACGACTCGGCGACCCTGCCGAAGCTGCTGGGCGACCGCTACAACCTGCACTTCGGCTTCCTGCTCGCTCTCGTCGCCGTCGCCGTGGTCTGGTGGATCCTCAACCGGTCCTCCCTCGGCTTCCGCATCCGAGCCGTCGGCGAGAACCCCTCCGCAGCCCGCTCGGCCGGCATCGACGTCGGTCGCACCTACATCGTCGTGATGCTCATCTCGGGTGGGCTCGTCGGCCTGGCCGGCGTCAACCAGGTGCTCGGCACCGTCACCAGCGGCATCACCCTCGACCTCGACGCGGGCATCGGCTTCGACGCCATCACGGTCGCGCTGCTGGGCCGGTCGAGACCGATCGGCATCATGTGGGCCGGCCTGCTGTTCGGCGCCTTCAAGGCCGGCGGCTTCGCGATGCAAGCTTCCCAGAACATCCCCGTCGACATCGTCTTGGTCGTCCAGTCGCTGATCGTGCTGTTCATCGCCGCTCCGCCGCTGATCCGGGCGATCTTCCGTCTGCCCAGCGAGGGAGGCCCAGTGAGCACCACAGTGAGCACCACCGGCGCGGAAGAAGAGATCCACCTTCCCGAGGTGGCCGTGGTCAACCGCAAGGCGCCGACCATGTTCGGCATTCTGACGCTGGGGCTGGCCCTGATCGTCGGCCTCGCCCCTCAGGAGGGCGACACCTCGTTCCGGCTGGCGGTCCCCAGCGACTTCATGCAGCTGCCGACGGTGACCGTGCCGTCGACCGCGACGACCTGGATCCTGGTCATCGTGTGCGCGTTGTGCACTGCCGCCTCGGTCGCGCTGTACATGCAGGCAGAAGAAGACCACGCTGTGGCTGGTCGTCATCTTCGCCGTCGCATGGATGACCGGCTTCCTGACGTGGGCGGCCGCGGGCGGCACGATGCCCGTCGTCGGCCTGCTCGGCGGCTCGCTCGCGGTCGCCGTACCGCTCGTGTTCGGCGCCCTCGGCGGCGTGCTCGGCGAGCGATCCGGTGTCGTGAACATCGCCATCGACGGCCAGCTGCTGTTCGGCGCGTTCGGCGCCGCCATGGTCGGTTCGCTGACCGGCTCGACCTGGGCCGGCCTCGTCGCGGCCATGGTCGCCGGCCTGCTGGTCGCGGCGGTGCTCGGCTTGTTCGCGATCAAGTACTTCGTGGACCAGGTGATCGTCGGCGTCGTGCTCAACGTCCTGGTGATCGGCCTGACCAGCTTCATGTTCAGCCAGGTGCTGGCCCCCAACTCCGCGACCCTCAACCACCCGCCACAGGTTCGAGCGGATCCCGATCCCGGTGCTGGGCGACATCCCGCTGATCGGCCCGATCTTCTTCCGCCAGACCGTGATCGTCTACCTGCTCTACGTCGCCGTCGCGCTGGTCACGTGGGCGCTCTACCGCTCGAGGTGGGGTCTGCGCGTCCGCGCGGTCGGCGAGCACCCGAAGGCCGCCGACACCGTCGGCATCAAGGTCAACCGCACCCGCTTCCGCACGATCCTCCTGGCCGGCGCCATCGCCGGCATGGGTGGCGCGTTCTACACCTTGGTGTCGGTGCCCCAGTTCAACCGCGAGATGACCGGCGGCGCCGGCTACATCGCGCTCGCCGCGGTGATCTTCGGCAAGTGGGACCCGATCAGGGCCACCCTCGCGGCGCTGCTGTTCGGCTTCGCCTCCAACCTCCAAGGCGTGCTGTCGGTCATCGGCTCGCCGGTGCCGAGCCAGTTCATGCTGATGCTGCCGTACGTCGTCACGATCTTCGCCGTCGCCGGCGTGGTCGGCCGCTCGCGAGCGCCCGCGGCCGACGGCATCCCGTACAAGACGGAATAGCCGCCCAGCGATGTGGGTCAGCGGGCTGCGGTGAGGGCGTCGACCGCCACGGTCGCCAGCACCCTGGCTGCCACCAGGGCGGCGCCCTCGTCGACCCGCAGGTTGCCCTGGTGGAGATCGAACGTGGGTCCCCCAGGGGTCCGGGTCCCCAGCCGTCCCATCGACCCGGGCACGCTCTCCAGGAACCAGGCGAAGTCCTCGCCGCCGAGGCTCTGGGTCGTGGTCACCCGGCCAGCAGGGCCGACCACCCGCTCGACCGCGCGGCCGAGCACCTGGGTGGCAGCGGCATCGTTGACCACGGGCGGTACGCCGCGCCGGTAGTCGACGTCGGCCTTCACGCCGTAGGGCGCGACGATGTCGTCGATGAACTCGCGCACCAGCCGCTCGGCGTGCGACCAGGCGACGGCGTCGAGCATCCGCACGGTGCCGCCGACCACGCCCGAGGACGGGATCACGTTGGGAGCGACGCCGGCCCGAACCGTGCCCCAGACCACGCTGATCCCTGCCCGCGGGTCGAGCCGGCGGGAGAGCACGGCGGGCAGCTCGGTGATCAGCTTGGCGAGGGCGAAGGTGAGGTCCTCGGTCAGGTGCGGGCGCGAGGTGTGGCCACCGCTGCCGGTGAGCCGCACCTCGAGCTGGTCGGCGGCGCCGGTGATGGGGCCCTCGCGGACGCCCACCTGACCCATGTCGACGGTGGGGTCGCAGTGCAGGGCGAAGACCTGTTCCACTTCGTCGAGGGCGCCCAGCGCGATCATCGAGGTGGCGCCGCCGGGCATCACCTCCTCAGCGGGCTGGAACAGCAGCCTGACGCGGCCCGGCAACAGGCCGCGGCGGTGCACCTCGGCCAGCGCGAGGCCGGCTCCCACCAACCCGGTGGCGTGGACGTCGTGCCCGCAGGCGTGGGCGATGCCCGGGCGGGTGCTGACCCAGGGGTCGGTGGTCAGATCATCCACAGGCAGGGCGTCGAGGTCGGCGCGCAGGCCAACGCGCGGACCCGAGTCCCCTACGTCGACGATCAGCCCCGTGTGCGGCAGCCGGGTCACGGCGAGGCCGGCGCGCTCCAGGCGGACGGCGACCGCTTCGGTGGTGCGCTGCTCGTTCCAGGAGAGCTCGGGATAGGCGTGGAGGTCGCGCCTGAGCTCCAGGAGCCCGGTCCGGTGGGCCTCGACCTGCGCGTCGACGACCGCGTGGGCGGGGTTCGTTTCGCCGGCGGCATCGGAGGGGGTCGGGCTGGACATCCCGGACAGGCTAGTGGACCGGATCGGGACGCGCGGCATCGTCGTCAGGATCGGCACCGGCGTCCCCGTCGAAGGCGTCGAGGATGCGGTCGGCCGCCGCCGTCGGCGGCAGCTCGCCGGAGAGCACACTCGCTCGAACCTCGTCCCGGATCGCCGCGACACCCGGTGAGCGACGCAGCCGCTGCTCCAGCTCGTCGCGGACCAGCGCCCACGTGAAGTCGAGGCCCTGGTCCGCACGCTTGCGAGCCAGCCCGTCGGCGCCGAGGCTCTCGCGGTGGCCCAGCACCTGCTGCCACACCTCGTCGACCCCGTCGCCGGTGAGCGCCGAGCAGGTGACGACCGGAGGCGTCCACGAGCGGGCGTGCCGGCCGTGCACGAGGCGGAGGGCGCCGGCGAGCTCCCGGGCCGCGACCCTGGCCTCCTGGGCGCGGTCGCCGTCGGCCTTGTTGACCGCGATCACGTCGGCGATCTCCAGGATTCCCTTCTTGATCCCCTGGAGCTGGTCGCCCGTGCGCGCCAGGGTCAGGAACAAGAACGTGTCGACCATGCCCGCGACGGTGACCTCGGACTGGCCGACTCCGACGGTCTCCACCAGCACGACGTCGTACGCCGCCGCCTCGAGCACGAGCATCGCCTGGCTGGTCGCCCGGGCCACCCCGCCGAGCGTGCCCGCGCTGGGGCTGGGCCGGACGAAAGCCGCGGGGTCGACCGCGAGCCGGGCCATCCGGGTCTTGTCGCCGAGCACCGACCCGCCCGTGCGCGTGCTGCTGGGGTCGACCGCCAGCACACCCACCCGGTGGCCGGCACTGGTCAGGGAGGTGCCGAGCGTCTCGATGAACGTGGACTTGCCGACGCCCGGGACCCCCGAGATGCCCACCCGCACGGCGGGCGCACGCTCAGGGCCGGCCTCGAGCCCGGCCAGGAGGTCGCGCGCCTGCGCCCGGTGGCTGGGCTTGCTCGACTCCACCAGGGTGATCGCCTGGCTGACCGAGGCCCGGTGACCGGCGAGCACACCGTCGACCAGGCGGCCGACCGGGTCAGTCATCCAGCCGGTCGCGCAGCTTGGCGAGCAGGTCCAGCGCCGAGGAGGCGATGACGGTGCCGGGCAGGAACACCGCGGCGGCACCCATCTCGAGCAGCCGGGGCACGTCGTCGGGCGGGATGACGCCGCCCACGACGACCATGATGTCGGGTCGGCCGTGGTCGGCCAGCGCCTGCTTGAGGGCCGGCAGCAGGCTCAGGTGGCCCGCGGCCAGCGAGCTGACGCCGACGAGGTGCACGTCGGCGTCGACCGCTTGCTGGGCGACCTCCTCCGGCGTGCTGAAGAGCGGGCCGACGTCGACGTCGAACCCCATGTCGGCAAAGGCGCTGACGACGACTTTCTGGCCGCGGTCGTGGCCGTCCTGGCCCATCTTGGCCACCAGGATGCGGGGCCGACGACCGGCGGACCGCTCGAACTCCGCGGTCGCGGCGAGCACCTGCTGGACGAGCTGGTCGCCCGCGCTGCCCGCTTCGTCCCTGAACACCCCTGAGATCGTACGGATCACCGCTTGGTGCCTGCCCCAGACCTGCTCCAGCGCCGAGGAGATCTCGCCCACGGTGGCCTTCGCCCGCGCCGCGTCGACAGCGGCCTCGAGCAGATTCGCCTTCCCTTCGCCCGAGGCCGTGGCGGTCAGGACTTCGAGGGACCTGCGTACGTCGTCGTCGTCGCGGTCGGCGCGCAGCCGCTCGAGCTTGGCCACCTGTTGGCGGTAGACGTCGTCGTTGTCGACGCGGCGCACCTCGAGCGGGTCCTCGGTCTCGAGCCGGTGGGTGTTGACGCCGATGACCTGCTGGGCGCCGGAGTCGATCCGCGCCTGGGTGCGCGCGGCGGCCTCCTCGATGCGCAGCTTGGGGATGCCCTGCTCGATGGCCTTGGCCATGCCGCCGGCCAGCTCGGCCTCGGCGATGTGGGCCCAGGCCCGCTCGGCCAGGTCGTGGGTGAGTCGTTCGACGTAGTAGCTGCCACCCCACGGGTCGATGATGCCGGTGGTGCCGCTCTCCTGCTGCAGCAGGAGCTGGGTGTTGCGGGCGATCCGGGCGGAGAAGTCGGTCGGCAGGGCGACGGCCTCGTCGAGGGCGTTGGTGTGCAGCGACTGGGTGTGGCCCTGGGTGGCGGCCATCGCCTCGATGCAGGTGCGGCCCACGTTGTTGAACACGTCCTGGGCCGTCAGCGACCAGCCGCTGGTCTGGCTGTGCGTGCGCAGGCTGAGCGACTTGGGGTTCTGCGGCTCGAACTGGCTGACCAGCCTCGCCCACAGCGCCCGGGCCGCCCGCAGCTTGGCGACCTCCATGAAGAAGTTCATGCCGATCGCCCAGAAGAAGCTCAGCCGCGGGGCGAACCGGTCGATGTCCAGGCCCGCCGCCAGGCCCGCACGGAGGTACTCCACGCCGTCGGCCAGCGTGTAGGCCAGCTCGAGGTCGGCGGTCGCCCCGGCCTCCTGCATGTGGTAGCCGGAGATCGATATCGAGTTGAACCGCGGCATGTGCTCGGCGGTGTAGCTGAAGATGTCGGAGATGATCCGCATGCTCGGTGCCGGCGGGTAGATGTAGGTGTTGCGGACCATGAACTCCTTGAGGATGTCGTTCTGGATGGTCCCGCTGAGCTGCTCCGGCTTGACGCCCTGTTCCTCGGCCGCCGCGATGTAGAGCGCCATCACCGGCAGCACCGCGCCGTTCATCGTCATGCTGACGCTCATCTGGTCGAGCGGAATGCCGTCGAAGAGCGTGCGGGCGTCGTAGATCGAGTCGATGGCGACACCGGCCATGCCGACGTCACCCCGCACCCGCGGATGGTCGGAGTCGTAGCCGCGGTGGGTGGCCAGGTCGAAGGCGACACTGAGGCCCTTCTGCCCGGCTGCCAGGTTGCGCCGGTAGAACGCGTTGGACTCCTCGGCGGTGGAGAAGCCGGCGTACTGACGGATGGTCCACGGCTGCGTCGTGTACATCGTGGGATAGGGCCCGCGCAGGAACGGGCTCAGCCCCGGCCAGGTGTCGAGGGCGTCGAGCCCCTCGAGGTGGCTCTCGTCGTAGGTCGGCAGGATGTCGATGCCCTCCGGGCTATGCCAACCCCGATTCGTCTGCGGATTGCCGTGACTTCCCTCGCTGGGGATCGCAGACGAATCGGTGTAGGGCAGGCCCGCGAAGGTCTTCGGGACGCTCATTCCAGCGCCTCCCGCGTCCGCCGGAGGAAGGCGAGCGCATCGACGCCGATCGCGCACGAGTCGTCGACGTCGAGGTCCTTCGGCTTGCCGGCCAGGATCACGTGACGGGCCCCGGCCTCGCGGAGGCGAACGATGAGGTCGGCGCCCCACTCGTCGTACGCCGCGTCGGGGCCGACCAGGCAGACGACCGACTGCCCGGCGTACGCCGCGAGCACCTCGTCGGCGTCCTTGGTCGGACCGGCGGGCTCCACCGCGACGCCGCCGGCGGCGAACAGGTTGCTCGCGAACGACGCCCGCGCGGTGTGGGCGGCGACCGAACCCATCGTGGCCAGGAAGACCGGTGTCCCGGCCGGCTCGTCCCGCAGCGCCTCGAACGCAGAGCCGTAGCGGCGGACGCCGTCGGGCTCGGCTGCGCGCTCGGGCAGCGTCTCGCCCAGGTGCGGATACTCGGTCAGGCCGGTCAGCGGGCGGTGTCGGGTGGCGATCTCCTGGTCGCGCCGCGCGACGGTCGCGGCGACCGCGGCCTCGAGGGACTCACCACCCTCGAGGGCCGAGAAGTTCTCCCAGCCCGCGACGGCGAGGTCGTGGGTCAGCCGCTCGACCGCCCAGGCGCCACCGGCGGGATCGGTCACCCGGCCGACGTGGGACTCGGAGACCAGCAGCGCCATCTGGTTGCGAGCGATCCGGCGGGCGACGGCGTCGGGCCTGCCGAGCGGCCGGTCGAACGGCTGCACGGTGACGGCGTCGGCGCCGCCGACGGTGGCGGCGAAGGCGGCCACGGTGGTGCGCAGCATGTTGACCCACGGGTCGTACTTGCTCATCATCGGCCGGCTGGTGACAGCGTGCTGGCGCTGCTCGGCGGGCGGCGCTTCACAGAGCTCGAGCACGCGCGCCCAGAGCAGTCGAGCCGCGCGCAGCTTGGCGATGGTGACGAACTGGTCAGCCGTCGCCGCGTAGCGGAACTCCACGAGGCCGGCCGCCTGGTCGGGGGTGATCCCGGCTCCTTCGAGCGCCCGCAGCACGCGCGCTGCCGCGGCCATCGACCAGCCGAGCTCCTGGGCCTCGGAAGCGCCACGGTCGTGGACGGCGGAGGCGTCGACGACGATGCCGAGCACGTCGTTCTCGAGCGCCAGCCGGGCGACGGCGACGAGATCCTCGGAGGCGGCGTCGGCGGGGCTCCCCAGATTGGTGCCGAGGGCGGGCGCGGTGCCGCCGAGGTGCTCGAGGAACCGGCGCGCCACCGTGACGGGTGCGTCCGTCGGGTCGAGCACGACCGGAGCCAGGTCGAGCAGTACGCCGTCCAGGAGTGCCGCGAGGTCGGTGTCGGGCCCGGCGTGCAGCCACAGCGAAGTGGCCCCGCCGTCGAGGTCGGCCAGCGCCTCGGCGTTCAGCCGCTCCGCGTCGACCCCGCCGAGCTCCACGCGGACGTCGCGGCCGCCCGGCGCCGTGGGCCGGCCGTTGGATCCGACCCCGTCGGTGAGTGCCGGCGTACCGAGCGGGCTGATGCCCACGCCGTCGAGCGTCGTACCCGTGAGCTCGGCCCACACGGCGTCGTCGGGCTCGTCCTCGCGCAGTCTCCCGGCCTTGCGCAGCACCCCGGCGGCCGCCTTCTCCCAGTCGGCCCGGGTGCCGGCGGGTCCCTCGAGCATCAGGGCGAGGGTGCCCTGCTCGGGCTCGAGCTCCGCCGGCTCGGCGAGGCCGCCCTCGACGGGCTCTTGCGAGGTCATGGTCCGAACAATAGGAGCGGGCCCGGACCCCAGCCAGTCGCTGTGACTTTTCTGGCTCCGAGACTGGCGTGCCACCATGTCGCGGTGCCCCCGCCGACGGATGCCGAGCTCGCGGTCGCCGCGGCGACGGCCGGAGCCGCCGAGGTCCGCAGCCGGTACGGCGGCCCGTTGGTCCGTCACGCCAAGGAAGGCACCGACTTCGCCACGTCCGCCGACCTGGCGTCGGAGGCGGCGATCCGCGCCCTGCTCGCCGAGCAGCGGCCCGACGACGCGATGGTCGGCGAGGAGGAGGGCCGCAGCGGGCCTGCTCGGGCCGATCGCGAGTGGCTGGTCGACCCGCTGTGCGGCACCCGTAACTTCGCGGCGACGACGCCGCTGGTCGCCGTCAACGTCGCCCTCCGCGAGGGCGACGTCGTGCTTGCCGCTGCCAGCGCCGACCCGTTGACCGGCGAGGTCTTCTGGACGGACGGCACCGGAGCCTGGGTGCGCCACGACGTCACGGACACCCCGCTGAGCCCGAGCGCCGAGTCGCTGCTGGTGGACGTGGACCTCGACCACCCCGGCGGCGGGACGGCCATCCGCCTCCTCGCGCACCCGACGTTCCAACGCGAGTTCAGCCCGCGGGTCAGCTCGACCACGCTCGCGATGACCTGGCTGGCGGCGGGGCGACGAGCGGCGTACCTGCACGAGGGTGACCTCCGCGACAACGTCCACTTCGCCGCGCCGATCGCCATCGCCCAGGCCGCCGGCTGCATCGTCACGGGGATCCACGGCCAGCCCCTGCACACCGGTGTCGGCGGTCTGCTTGCCGCTGCCGACCAGGTCACCCACGCCGCGTTGCTCGCCCTGGTCGCCGACGCCTGAGGAGGAGTTCACCCAGGGTTGTGACGCCGTTCAGGCGAGCCTCCCTCGGCGGCGACCGGGCCGGGCCACGCTTCGAGCATGAGCAACAGCAGGCCGCGGCGGATCGCGCTGGTCACCGAGACGTTCGACCCTCGGCTGACGGGGGCAGCGGGCACCGTCCGTCAGGTCGCCGACCGGCTCGTCGCGGCCGGCCACGAGGTCCGGATCCTGACCGGTGGCACCGGCCCGGCGGCGTACCACTCGGTGGGCGTGGCCCGCTTCTCCGCGCCCCGGCGGCACCACAAGATCCACGAGTCGCTGCACGCCTTCGGGCCCGACCTGGTGCACGCGTTCACGCCCGGGGCGGTCGGCACCAAGGCGCTGCGACAGGCCCGCAAGCTCGGGCTGCCGACGCTGGTGACCGAGACGTCCTCGCGGGCGGAGTTCGCGCCCGCCCAGTGGCGCGACCAGGTCGCCGGGCGAGCCGACCGGCTCGTCGTCACGGCGTCGTGGGTGCGGGACCGGCTCGCGGACGCAGGGGTCGCCTCGTCGCTGTGGTCGCCCGGCGTGGACACCGACCTCTTCACTCCCTGGCGCCGCGACGACGCCCTGCGCGCCTCCTGGACTGACGGCGACCTCACGCAGGTCGTCGTCGGCTACGTCGGCAGCCTGCGCAAGCGGCACGGCGTCCGCCGCCTGGCCGAGGTCGCCCGGCTGCCCGGGACCCGGCTCGTGGTGGTCGGCGACGGCCCTCAGCGGGCCTGGCTGCGCAGCCGGCTGCCGGACTCGGTGCGGTTCACCGGCGAGCTGAGGCCGAGAGACTTGGCCGTGGTCCTGGCATCTCTCGACCTGCTCGTGCAGCCGAGCGCGCGAGCGACCTGCTGCCACGCGCTCCGCGAGGCCGCGGCGTGCGGAGTGCCGTGTGTCGCGCCCCGGGCGGGCGGTGCGGCCGACGTGGTCCGGTCGCTGGAGACCGGGCTGCTCTACGACCCTGACGATCCGGTCGGGCTGGCGGACGCCGTGGCCGCGGTCGTGGCCGACCCACGTCGGCAGCTGCTGGGTGACCACGCCCGCGAGGTCGCCGTTGGCCGGACCTGGCGGGGCGCCGTGGACGAGCTCGTGCACGCGCACTACGCGCCCCTGCTCGGGGAGACGCCCGAGCCACTGGCCGCCGCCTGACTCAGCCGCTGATGCTGTCGACCACCAGCTCGGGGATCAGGTGGTCGTCGCCGCCGACGGACCACTCGGGGAAGTCGAAAACGGCGACCATCAGCTGCATCGGGTACGCCGTCGGGCGCGGGCACCGGCGTACCTCCTGGCCATCGACGGTGAAGACGGCCGCGTCGGCGTCCCAGTCGACGGCGTAGTCGTGGAAGTCGGCGACGTCGATCGGCAGCCGCGGCGCGTCGAAGTCCTGAGCCAGCGCGGGGTCGCGGAACGCCTTGATGCCGACGCCGACCTCCGCGGACGCGCCCTCGACCGAGCGGCCGAAGACCTCCACGACGCACAGCTCGCCGCACTGCTCCTGGCCCGGGTCGTCCTCGAAGCCCGACAGCCACAACGCGGCCATCGACCGCGGCGAGATCGTCATCCGGCAGCGGATCGCCACTCGGCCGCTGCTCGGGAGCCAGCCCTCGAATCGCGCCTGCGCCTCCTTCACGGTCTGGCCCTCGCGGAACCGCTGCTGGCCGCGTGTGCTGCCCGCCGGCCCGGAGAAGCTGCCCGACTGGATGCCGGAGACCCGCAGCGGCGGCAGATGGTCGCCCGCGCACCACACGGGGTGGTCGACGGGGACGTCGAGCGTCAGGCACGAGTCACCCAGCCGGTACGACGCCCGGGTCGCTGCCCGCGAGCTCCAGGCGGGCAGGTAGTGCGGCAGCCAGACGGCCGCGTCGAGGTCCGGCCCGTCGAAGTCGTCGCTGAACGGCATCTCGCCTACTCCTCCTTGCCGTCCCGCGCCCGCAGGCCATAAGTGCCGGACGTGAGGGTGCGGTAGCACCTCGCGACGATCCGCTCGAG
>CAVXJG010000005.1:0-300577 GCA_963762105.1 uncultured Actinomycetota bacterium
TCACGAGACCCGGTGGGCCTCAGGAGACCGTGACGCTGGCGGCCGTGCCGTCGACCGTCTCCATGCCCTCGGCGAGGCGCATGGCCTCCTCGATGAGGGTCTCCACGATCTGCGACTCCGGCACGGTCTTGATGACCTCGCCCTTGACGAAGATCTGGCCCTTGCCGTTGCCGGAGGCGACGCCGAGGTCGGCCTCGCGGGCCTCGCCCGGACCGTTGACGACGCAGCCCATCACGGCCACCCGGAGCGGCACCTCGAGCCCGTCGAGACCGGCGGTCACCTCTTCGGCGAGCTTGTAGACGTCGACCTGTGCACGCCCGCAGGACGGGCAGGACACGATCTCGAGGCGACGCGGCTTGAGGTTGAGCGACTCCAGGATCTGAAGGCCGACCTTGACCTCCTCGACCGGCGGTGCGGAGAGCGAGACCCGGATGGTGTCGCCGATGCCCTGACCGAGCAGGTGACCGAAGGCGACGGAGGACTTGATGGTGCCCTGGAAGGCCGGGCCGGCCTCGGTCACGCCGAGGTGCAACGGCCAGTCGCCGGCCGCGGCGAGCAGCTCGTAGGCGCGCACCATCACGACGGGGTCGTTGTGCTTGACCGAGATCTTGAAGTCGTGGAAGTCGTGCTCCTCGAAGAGACCGGCCTCCCAGACGGCCGACTCGACCAACGCCTCGGGCGTGGCCTTGCCGTACTTGTCGTAGATCCGCTTGTCCAGGGACCCGGCGTTGACGCCGATCCTGATCGAGGTGCCGCGGTCCTTGGCGGCCGCCGCGATCTCCTTGACCTGGTCGTCGAACTTGCGGATGTTGCCGGGGTTGACGCGGACGGCCGCACAGCCGGCGTCGATGGCCGCGAAGACGTACTTCGGCTGGAAGTGGATGTCGGCGATGACCGGGATCTGGGAGTGCTGGGCGATCTCGGGCAGCGCGTCGGCGTCGTCCTGGCTGGGGCACGCGACGCGCACGATGTCGCAGCCGGTCGCGGTCAGCTCGGCGATCTGCTGCAGCGTGGCGTTGACGTCGGAGGTCAGCGTGGTCGTCATCGACTGCACCGAGATCGGCGACTCGCTGCCGACCCCCACCTTGCCCACCTTGATCTGACGGGTCTGCCGGCGCGGAGCCAGCACGGGAGGGGGCGCTTCGGGCATGCCCAGACTGATCGCGGTCATGCGGGGTCCCCGCGGAAGCGTGACCGGAAGGAGCGCAGCGGGGGGAGGGAGCGCTTTCGTGGGGTGCTCACCCGCTCAGGCTACTTGCCGCTGGTTGAGGAGGGCGCCCTGGCGCCCGTCTCGAAACCAAGCGTCGGGTGGGTTGGTTTCGAGACGATTGCTAGCGCAATCTCCTCAACCACCGACGAGCCGCTGTCAGTCGGGGATGTGCAGCGGCACGACGAGGTCGCCGACGATGAGCACGACGCCCATCACGAGCAGCAGCGCGGCCACGCCGTAGGCGACCGGCAGCAGCTTGGCGACGTCGACGTATCCGGGGTCGGGGCGGCCGAGCAGCCGCGCCATGCCCCGGCGGATGGCCTCCCAGAGCGCGCCGGCGATGTGGCCGCCGTCGAGAGGCAGCAGCGGGATGAAGTTGAACATCCCGATGAAGAAGTTGAACCCGGCGATCAGCGTGAGCAGGAAGACCGCCTTGTCCGTCACCGGGAAGTCGTCGTGTGAGACGGTCTCGCCGGCCAGGCGGCCACCACCGACGATGCTCACCGGGCTGTCGACGGCACGCTCCTGGACGCCCAGGATCGCCATGGCAACGCCCCAGACCTTCACCGGGAGAGTGCCCAACGCCTTGACCGTCGCGACCGTCATGTGGCCCATCTGACCCACCGTGTAGATCGGGCCGCCGGTGGCCAACGAGCTCACGGGGACGACCCCGAGGAAACCGACTGCCGTGAGCTTCTCGGGGTTCTCGACGTCGGTGGGGCGCAGCGAGACGGTCGTGTTGGTGTGCAGCGTGAGCTGTTGACCGTCGCGCTCGACCACGATCTCGGCGGCTCCGGCGTCGTTGGCGCGGATCAGCCGCTGGAGGTCGGTCCACGAGCCGATCGGCGTGCCGTTGAAGGCGACGATGCGGTCGCCGGGCTGGAGGCCCGCCTCCTTCGCCGGAGCGACCGGGTCGTCGGCCCGGCAGACTCGGCCGTCCTCGGCTGCCGGCACGACGCAGGCCTGCACTCCGTCGATCGTGGTGCTGATGACCGGATCCGCGGGGTTGCCGTAGGTGGCGAAGACCGCGGAGAAGATGACGAACGCGATGGCCAGGTTGACGGTCGGCCCGCCGGCCATCACCACGACCTTCTTCCACCACGTCATCTTGTAGAAGAGACGGTCGGCGTCGCCCGGCTTCACGTGCTCCCACTCGGCGGCCCGGGCGTCGGAGATCAGCTGCGTGAACATGCCGGTGTTGGACTTGCGGATCTTGACGACCTTGTTGCCCTGGCTGTCGTAGGTCACCTCGTCGGCAAGCCCGTCGACGGTCGGCGGCAGCATGCCGACGATCTTGACGTAGCCGCCGAGCGGGATCGCCTTGACGCCGTACTCCGTCTCGCCCCGCTGGGAGCTCCACACGGTGGGACCGAAGCCGATGAAGTACTGGGTGACCTTCCCGCCGAACTTCTTGGCCGGGATCATGTGGCCGAGCTCGTGCAGACCGATCGAGGCCAGGATGGCCGCGAAGAACACGACCACACCGAGCGTGTAGTAGACGCCGCTCATCTCTGGGTCTCCGATGTCTGCTCCGACGGTCCGACGAGGCGCGCGGCCTCGCTGCGTGCCCAGCCGTCGGCGGCGAGCACGTCGTCGACGCCGAGCTGCACCCCCGAGAGTACGTCGTGGGCCGCAAGGACGTCGGCGATCGTGGGCACGATTCTCGTGAACGGCAGCTTGCCGGCGCGGAACGCCTCGACCGCGACCTCGTTGGCGGCGTTGTAGACGGCCGGCGCCGTGCCGCCCGCCTCCCCGGCCCGGCGGGCCAGCGAGACGGCCGGAAAAGCCTCGTCGTCGAGCGGGAAGAACTCCCAGGTCTCGGCGCGGCTCCAGTCGACCGGCGGCGCCGTGTCGGGGACCCGGTCTGGCCAGGCGAGCGCCAGCGCGATCGGGATGAGCATGGTGGGCGGGCTGGCCTGGACGAGGGTGGAGCCGTCCACGAACTCGACCATCGAGTGCACGACGCTCGTCGGGTGCACCACCACCTCGATGCGGTCGAAGGGGATCCCGAAGAGCAGGTGGGCCTCGATCACCTCCAGGCCCTTGTTGACCAGGGTCGCGGAGTTGATGGTCACCACCGGGCCCATGTCCCAGGTGGGATGGGCCAGCGCCTCCTCGACGGTGACGCCCTCCAGCTCGGCGCTGGTGCGGCCGCGGAACGGCCCGCCGCTGGCGGTGAGCACCAGGCGGCGTACCTCGTCGGCGGTGCCGCCGCGCAGGCACTGGGCGAGGGCGGAGTGCTCGGAGTCGACCGGCACGATCTGGCCCGGCTTGGCGCGGCTGGTGACCACCGGGCCGCCGATGATCAGCGACTCCTTGTTGGCCAGGGCCAGCGTGTTGCCGGCGTCGAGCGCGGCCAGCGTCGGCCGCAGGCCGACGGCGCCGGTGATGCCGTTGAGGACCACGTCGCAATCGAGGGCCGCGGCCTCGACCGAGGCGTCCTCACCCAGCCCGTGGAACAGCGGCGGGTACGCCGCCGACCACTCCTCGACCTGCCGCCCGAACAGCCCCGGGTTGGCGCCGCCGGCGGTCAGGCCGACCACCCGGAACCGCTCGGGGTTGGCGCGGCAGACGTCGAGCGCCTGGGTGCCGATCGAGCCCGTGGAGCCCAGCACGACCACGTCGCGTTGCGTCATGCGCACCATGCTCCCAAATCCGTTGCCAATCAGTTGCCTGCGGGGCCTCTCATTTCACCCCTTTGGGCGTTACGTTGCGTCACAGGACGTCGCGGACAGTCCGCTCGGGGACCTCGAGAAAGGCATGACCAACGATGAAGCGAAGCAGACTCCTGGCCCTCATCACCGCGGCGACCACGGTCGTGGCGCTGGCGGCATGCGCGGCGCCGGAGGAGGACAACTCGGGCACGACCACCGAGACGGGCGTGGACGCGGCCGAGGCCACCTCGGTCGACGACTTCGGCGACATGGACGCCCTGATCGCGGCCGCGCAGGAGGAGGGCGAGCTCAACGTCATCGCCCTGCCTCCGGACTGGGCCAACTACGGCGAGATCATCGACACGTTCGCGGAGAAGTACGACATCAAGGTCAACTCCGACCAGCCCACCGGGGCGAGCCAGGACGAGATCAACGCCGCCAACGACCTCAAGGGCACCGACAAGGCGCCCGACGTGTTCGACCTCGGCCAGTCGGTGGCCCTCGCCAACACCGACGATGTTCGCGCCGTACCAGGTCGCGACGTTCGACGACATCCCCGCCGAGTTCAAGGACCCCAACGGCGCCTGGGTCAACGACTACGGCGGCTACATGTCCATCGGCTACGACTCCTCCAAGGTCCCCGACGTGACCTCGGTCGCCGACCTGCTCAAGCCCGAGTACAAGGGTGCGGTCGCGCTGAACGGCGACCCGACCCAGGCCGGCGCGGCGTTCAGCGGCGTGATGATGGCCTCCATCGCCAACGGCGGCTCGGCCGACGACATCGCACCCGGCGTGGACTTCTTCGGTGACCTGAAGGACGCCGGCAACTTCCTCCCCGTCGACCCCGACTCAGCCACCATCGAGTCCGGCCAGACGCCGGTCGTCATCGACTGGGACTACCTGGGCGCTGCGGCCGCGGCCAACGTCGACACCTGGAAGACCGTCGTGCCGCCCGAGGCCGTCGTGGCGGGCTACTACTTCCAGGCGATCAACGCCGACGCCCCGCACCCGGCGGCGGCCCGGCTGTGGGAGGAGTACCTCTACAGCGACGAGGGCCAGAACCTCTGGCTCAAGGGTGGCGCCCGTCCGGTCCGCGGTGCCGCGATGGCCGAGGCCGGCACCATCGACGAGGCCCTGTGGGGCGCCCTGCCCGAGGTCGCCGGCACGCCGGTGATCCCGACGGACGAGCAGACCGACCAAGGCCGCCGAGTACCTCGCCGCGAACTGGTCGAAGGTCATCAGCTGAGCGCGACCACCGCGCCGGCTGCGAAAGCAGCAGGTACCGGCCGGCGGATCTCCGTCGGCCGGTACCTCGCGCTGCTCCCGTTCTTCGGCTACCTCACCATCTTCCTGATCGTGCCGACGATCACCGTCGTCATCGGCGCCTTCCAAGACGGCGAGGGTGGCCCGTTCACCCTCGGCAACATCAAGGCGCTCGGCTCGGACGCCGCGGTCTCACGCGCTGTGGAAGAGCATCGTGCTCTCCGGCAGCACCGCACTGATCGGTGGCGTGCTCGGTGCCGTCCTCTCCTACCTGATCGTCTCGATGGGCCCGCGCAGCATCATCCGGCGCACGACGCTGGCGATCACCGGCGTGCTCGCCCAGTTCGGCGGCGTGGTGCTCGCCTTCGCGTGGCTGTCGGTGCTGGGTTTCTCGGGCCTCCTCACCGTGGCGCTGAAGGACTGGCCGGGCATCGACATCGTCGGCTCGGGCTGGCTCTACGGGCTCAACGGGCTGATCGTGGTCTACACCTACTTCCAGATCCCGCTGATGGTTCTCGTCTTCACCCCGGCGCTCGAGGGACTGCGGCCCCAGCTCCGGGAGGCGGCGGTCAACCTCGGCGCATCGTCGTTCCAGTACTGGCGGATGGTCGGCATCCCCCTGCTGTTGCCGGCGTTCCTGGGGTCGATGCTGCTGCTGTTCGCCAACGCGTTCGCCGCCTACGCCACCGCCGCGGTCCTGGTCAGCCAGGGCAGCCCGATCGTGCCGCTGCTGATCAAGGCATCTCTCACGAGTGAGATCCTGCTCGGCCAGCAGAACCTCGCCTACGCGCTCGCGGCCGAGATGATCGTGGTCGTCGCGATCGTGATGACGCTCTACGCGCTGTTGCTCCGACGTACGTCGAGGTGGCTGCAATGATCCAGTCCACCAGGTTCCGGGTCGTTCGGGCCGTGCTCATGACGGCGTTCGCGCATCTACTTCTTCCTGCCGCTCTACGCGATGCTCGACTTCAGCATCCGGGGCAAGGGCGAGTTCGCCGGCACCATCACCTTCGAGTACTACCAAGAGCTGTTCCGCGACGAGGACCTCCGCCAGGCGATCGTCTCCTCGCTGCTGCTGGCCGTGTTGACCGTGCTGCTCATGGTGGCGCTGCTGGTGCCCACCATGATCTGGGTGCGGCTGCGGGTGCCGAAGATGTCGCGCACCGTCGAGTTCCTCTGCCTGCTGCCACTGACCGTGCCGCCGCTGGTGATCGTGGTCGGCATCTCCAACGTCTACACCTGGGTCAACTACCTGTTCGGCGAATCACCCCAGGTGCTCGTGTTCGTCTACGTCATCTTGGTGCTGCCCTACTCCTACCGCTCGATCGACTCGGCCCTCCAGGCCATCGACGTGACCACGCTCGCCGAGGCGGCGCGCTCGCTCGGCGCCAGCTGGACCACCGTCATCACCCGGATCGTGATGCCCAACATCCTCAGCGGCATCCTCAGCGCCGCATTCGTCTCGATAGCGCTCGTGCTGGGCGAGTTCGTGATCGCCTCGTTGCTGCACTACGACACGATGCCGGTCGCGCTGGCGGCGATCTACAAGCAGGAAGCCTCGGTCGCGGTCGCGGGCGCGTTCGCATCCATCGTGCTGATCTCGCTCCTGCTGCTCGGGCTCTCGTACTTCAACCGCAACAAGGCCCCCGACGTCGGAGGACACAACGCATGACCACCACCGCGACCGAGCCAGGGCCTGGCCGTCGAGCTCACCGACCTGACCCGGGTCTACGCGTCCGTCCGCGCGCTCGACGGGCTCACCCTGCACCTCGAGCCCGGCGAGCTGGTGGTGCTGCTCGGCCCGTCCGGCTGCGGGAAGACCACGGCGCTGCGCATCCTGGCCGGGCTCGACCAGCCGACCTCGGGCAGCGTCGAGGTCGGCGGCAAGGACCTGACCCGGGTGCCGGCCAACAAGCGCGACATGGGCATGGTGTTCCAGGCCTACAGCCTGTTCCCGCACATGACCGTGCTCGACAACGTGGCCTTCGGCCTCAAGCTGCGCGGCAAGGACGGCGGCTCCCGCCGCAAGGTGGCCCAGGACAAGCTCGAGCTGGTCGGTCTCGCGGAGCACGGCAACCGCTACGCCAGCCAGCTCTCCGGCGGCCAGCAGCAGCGCGTCGCGCTGGCCCGCGCGCTGGCGATCGAGCCGTCGGTGCTGCTGCTCGACGAGCCGCTCTCGGCCCTGGACGCCAAGGTGCGAGCCCAGCTGCGCGACGAGATCCGGCGGGTGCAGCTCGAGGTCGGCACCACGACGCTCTTCGTCACCCACGACCAGGAGGAGGCGCTCGCCGTCGCCGACCGGGTCGGCGTGATGAACGCCGGCCGGCTGGAGCAGATCGCACCCCCCGCAGAGCTCTATGCCCAGCCGGCCAGCCGCTTCGTGGCCGAGTTCGTCGGGTTGAGCAACCGGGTGCCCGCGGACGTCTCCGGCGGGTCGGCCACGCGTGCTCGGGGTCACCGTGCCCGCGATCGAGGGCTCGATCACCTCCGGGCGCGGGCGTGGCGCTGGTGCGGCCCGAGTCAGTCACGGTCGCCGCCGACGCCGACGGGACCGCGACGGTCGCCTCGGTCGGCTTCCTCGGCCCGATCTCGCGGATCTACGCCGACCTGCCCGACGGTGAGCCGCTGATGGCGCAGGTGCCCAGCTCGGCCGCGGTCGGCCTCTCCCCCGGCGACCGCGTGCGCGTCGGGCATCGACCCCACTCCGGTGTTGGTGATCGAGGGCTAGCGGGCAGCGTGCGTCACGGCATCGACAGCAGCACGGTGCCGCCGGCCAGCAAGGTGCCGATCGCGTCGAGCGGCCAGGCGCTGCCGTCATCCTCCAGCGCCTCCGCGACCGTCACCGTGCGGTCGCCGAGGACGAAGGCTTCCGCGGTCGCGGGCAGCTCGGCGGTCGGGGCCGGGTCGGTGCGGCCGGCGCGCATCAGCACGTCCCACTCGAGATCGTGTCCGCCGGGGAGGTCGCCCTCGCCAGATCGTGGCGCGCGGGGGCTCCGCGGCTGTGGCGAGCGCGTCGACGAGCCTCGAGTCCGAGCCCTCGGCCAGCGCCACCGCCGGGCGGTGGGTCGCGAGGGCGCGACCGGGTCGGCGTACGGGTCGCTGATCACGTGGACGCCGCCGAGCCGGGCTGTGGCCAGCGCGGCGACGAGGCTCTCGATCCCCATCGGCAGACGTGACAGCACCCGCTCGCGCGGCCCGACGCCGAATGCGCGCAGCACCCCGCCGAACGCGCCGACCTCTTCCAGCAGCCGCGCGAACGTCAGCTCGGTGCGCCCAGCCGTGTAGCGGTCGACGCGGAGCGCGACCTCGTCGGCGAGGCCGTGCACCACGTGGCGGTCGAGTGCGTTGAAGCAGAGGTTGAGCGTGCCGTCGTCCCCATCGGGCGACGAGGGACGGCGGATCCAGTCGATGTCCACCCGCCCAGCCTGTCGTATCCGCAGGGACTGTCGGCCGAGGCTGCCGATTCCCTACATTGGCACCATGACCTCGACCATCGCCGGCGGCCCGACACTGCCCCAGGAACGCCGCCTCGTCACGGAGATCCCCGGCCCGCGCTCGATCGAGCTGCTGGCCCGCAAGAAGGCCGCCGTCGCCGACGGGGTGGGCACGGCGCTGCCGATCTTCGTGACTGCTGCGGGTGGCGGGGTCATCCAGGACGCCGACGGCAACTCGTTGATCGACCTGGGCTCGGGCATCGCGGTGGTCTCCGTCGGCAACGCCGCGCCGTCGGTCGTGCGCGGGGTGCAGGAGCAGGTGGCGGCGTTCACCCACACCTGCTTCATGGTCACGCCCTACGAGGGCTACGTGGAGGTCTGCGAGGCGCTCGCCGAGCTGACCCCCGGCGGCCACGCGAAGAAGTCGGCCCTCTTCAACTCCGGCGCAGAGGCCGTGGAGAACGCCGTCAAGATCGCCCGCGTCGCGACCGGCCGCGACGCGGTGGGCGTCTTCGACCACGCCTACCACGGCCGCACCAACCTGACGATGGCGATGACGGCGAAGAACATGCCCTACAAGCAGGGCTTCGGGCCGTTCGCCTCGGAGGTCTACCGCGCGCCCATGTCCTACCCGTTCCGCGACGGGCTCTCCGGGGACGACGCGGCCGCACGCGCCATCGACGTGCTCGACAAGCAGGTCGGCGCGGCCAACCTGGCGTGCGTGGTCATCGAGCCGATCCAGGGCGAGGGCGGCTTCATCGAGCCGGCGCCCGGGTTCCTGCCCGCGATCGCGGCCTGGGCACGGGCCAACGGCATCGTCTACATCGCCGACGAGATCCAGTCGGGCTTCTGTCGCACGGGCGACTGGTTCGCCAGCGACCACGAGGGTGTCGTGCCCGATCTGGTAGCGACGGCCAAGGGCATCGCGGGCGGTCTGCCGCTGGCCGGCGTCACCGGCCGCGCCGAGCTGATGGACGCCGTCCACGTCGGCGGCCTCGGCGGCACCTACGGCGGCAACCCCGTCGCCTGCGCGGCCGCGCTGGGTGCCATCGCCGAGATGCGTGAGCACGACCTCGCCGAGCGGGCCCTGTCGATCGGCACGCTCATGCGCGGCCGGCTGGAGAAGCTCGCCGCCGAGCACCCTGTCGTCGCCGACATCCGCGGCCGCGGCGCGATGCAGGCGATCGAGCTCTGCGAGCCCGGCACCACCAAGCCGGACGCCGCCCGCGCCGCCGCCGCGTCGGCGTACTGCCATGCCCACGGCGTCGTCACCCTCACTTGCGGCACCTGGGGCAACGTCTTCCGCTTCCTCCCCCCGCTCGCCATCTCCGACGCGCTCCTCGACGAGGCGTTCGACGTGGTGGCCGAGGCCTTCGCCGCGACGGCCTAGGCGGCGACGCAGTCCGGCCGGCACTGGATCGGATGGTCCGGCCAGCCACGCTGTGTGAGTAGTGCGCCGACGCGTCGCGCAGTCAGGCACGGTCGGTCGAACACCTGGCCCCAGCCGAGCCTGACAGTCATCAGTCGTTCGACCGCTGCGACGAGGTCGCGGTCGAGATCGGCGTCCCGCGCGGTCGCGGAGTCGTGGAACAGGCGGCCGTCCAGCTCGACCGCGACGCCCCACGCGGAGTAGCGGACATCCCGGTAGATGCTCCGCAGCCCAGGTTCGCCGCCGACCTGGCGGTCGGCCCGAGGCAGGCGGTGCGCCCGCTCGACGTGCTGGAGGTAGCCCCGTTCCAGCACCGAGCACGAACCCTCGGCGATGTCGCGCAGCACGGCCTCGAGCCAGGCTCGACGCGGCACCCGCTGCCGTCCCGCCAGCGCGTCGAGCACGCGCAAGGCCGTCGTCCGACGCGACTGGCACACGTCGGCAAGCAGAGCCACGGCGTCGTGGTCGGAGGGCGCTCGGGCGGCGACGTCGATCGCGGCCTGCTCGACCCGGATTCGCGGCGGCCCGGCGTTCCACTGCACCCGCTCGGCCAGCCCCGCGCAGCGCCGGACGTGATAGCCCTGCGCTGGCGTCACGGTGCGGCCGAGGTCGATGGCGATCTCGATGGGCAGGTGGTCGGGGCAGCGCCGCCAGGCCGGGCCGGAGACCGCTCTCAGCGCCGAGAGGCCCGCCAACGCGGCCGGCTCGTGATGGAGGACGCCCGCCCAGGCTCGCTGGAGCCAGGTCGGCGGACCGGTGTGGTCGAGGAAGACCCCGGGGAGCACACGTACCCACTCGCGGCGCCGGAGCGCCCGTTCGATCTCGGCGGGCCGCTCACCGAGGGCGAGCACCTGGCGGCGGGAGATGACTCCCGCCTGGTCGCGAAGCAGGCGCGCGATCTCGTCCACGCCCTCCACGGTGATGCGGCACGGGCCGACGCGCCACGCTCGCCCGCGCGCTTGTGGAGAGCGCCTAGGTCGTGGATCCGACGTACCTGGTGCGTCGGATCCTCGACCTAAGCCTCAAACGGGCTTCCGCCAGACGGAGACGTGCGACTCGCTGGTGGAGGTGAACGGCGTACGCCGCCAGTCGGCCCAGCGGTCGCGAAGCGACATGCCGGCGATGCGCGCCATCAGGTCGAGCTCGGCCGGCCAGGCGTAGCGGAAGGGCACCGAGGCGCGGCGGTAGGTGCCGTCCTCGCGCAGCCGGATGTGGTGGGAGAACAAGGTCTGCGTCGCGACGTCGTACTCGTCGAAGGCGACGTAGCCCGGCTCCTCGGTGAAGACGTGGAACCGCTCCCCTGGCGGCAGCTTCTGCAGGATCGGCACGAACACCTCGATCACGAAGGAGCCACCGGGGGCCAGATGGGCGGCGGCGTTCTCGAAACACGCGACTTGCTCGTCCTGGGTCGTCAGGTTGGTGATCGTGTTGAACACGAGATAGACCAACGAGAACTCCCCGTCGACACGGGTGCTGACCATGTCACCCTCGGCGGCCTCGATGTCAGCGGCGCCCTCCTTGGCGCGCAGCCGGTCGAGCATCGCCGGCGAGAGCTCGATGCCGGAGACGGGGACGCCGCGCGCGGCCAGCGGCACCGCCACCCGTCCCGTGCCGATCGCGAGCTCGAGCGCGCGACCCTCCCCGGCAAGTTCGGCCAGCACGTCAACCGTCGCGTCGAGCAGCTCGGGCTCGAACATCTCCGGCGAGTCCTCGTCGTAGGTCGCCGCGATCGTCTCGTCGAAATGGTTCTCCCGCACGAGATCGACCCTCGCAGCCGGGGCACGAGTCAGCCAGCGAATTCACCGGGCCAGGGCGGCCGCGATGCGGGCTGGGCCTGGCATCGCTGGTTGAGGAGCGAGCACAAGGTGTTCGAGACGCTCGCTGCGCTCGCTCCTCAACCACCGAAGGGCTCTCGATAACCTTGCCGACGTGGCGAGTCCGATGGCAGTGCTGACCGAGCGGTTCCAGCGCGCCCTGGGAGAAGCGTTCGGTGACGAGTACGCCGCCGCGGACCCCGTCATCCGGCCCAGCCAGTTCGCCGACTTCCAGGCCAACGCGGCGCTGGCGCTCGCGAAACGGCTCGGCGAGCAGCCGCGCGACGTGGCCGAGCGACTGGTCGGCGCGCTGGATCTCGACGGGATCGCCGAGGCGCCGGAGATCAGCGGCCCGGGGTTCGTCAACGTCCGGCTGACGGACGCCTGGGTCGGCGAGCAGGTCAGTGCGCTGGGCGGCGACCCGCGCCTCGGCGTACCAACACAACAGGCCCAGACGGTGCCGATCGACTACTCCGCACCCAACGTGGCCAAGGAGATGCACGTCGGCCACCTGCGCACGACCGTCGTGGGCGACGCGCTGGCCCGCACCCTGGAGCACCTCGGCCACACCGTCATCCGCCAGAACCACGTCGGCGACTGGGGCACGCCGTTCGGGATGCTGATCGAGCACCTGCTCGTGGTCGGCGAGGACTCCGACGACGCCCACCTCCTGGAGACCGACCCCAACGCGTTCTACGCCGCGGCCCGCGCGGAGTTCGACGGTGACGAGGCCTTCGCCGACCGCGCCCGGTCGCGCGTCGTGAAGCTCCAGGCCGGCGACGCCGACACCCTCCGGCTCTGGGGCGAGCTGGTCGAGATGTCCAAGCGCTACTTCAACCGCATCTACGGCACCCTCGGCGTCACCCTGACCGACGACGACCTGGCCGGCGAGTCGTCGTACAACGACGAGCTGGCCGGCATCTGCGAAGAGCTCGAGCAGCGCGGCATCGCGACCATGAGCGACGGCGCGCTCTGCGTCTTCCTCGACGGCTACACCGGCCGCGAGGACAAGCCGGTGCCGCTGATCATCCGCAAGTCCGACGGCGGCTACGGCTACGCGACGACCGACCTGGCCACCATCCGACACCGGGTCCGCGACCTCCACGCCGACCGCATCCTCTACGTCATCGGCGCCCCGCAGGCGCTGCACCTCAACATGGTCTGGGACACCGCCCGCCTCGCCGGCTGGCTGCCCGACGACGTCGAGGTGGTGCACGTGCAGATCGGCAACGTGCTCGGGCCCGACCGCAAGATCCTGCGCACCCGCTCCGGCGACCCGCTGCGCCTGATGGCCTTCCTCGACGACGCCGTCGCCCACGCCCGCGCCGTCATCGACGAGGCCCGGCCCGACCTCGCCGAGGACCTGCGAGCCGCGATCGCTCCCCAGGTCGGCATCGGCGGCGTGAAGTACGCCGACCTCTCGGTCGGCCACGACTCGGAGTACGTCTTCGACCTCGACCGGATGCTGGCGCTGACCGGCAACACCGGGCCCTACCTCCAGTACGCCGCCGCCCGCATCCGCTCGATCTTCCGCACCGCCGGCACCTCGCCCGACGACGCGACCGCAGGCATCGTGATCACCGAGCCCAGTGAGCGGGCGCTGGCCCTGGCGCTGCTGGAGTTCGGCGACGTGGTGGCCCAGGTCGCCGACTCCCTCGAGCCGCACCGGCTGTGCGGCTACCTCTTCGACCTGGCCCAGCACTTCTCGGGGTTCTACGAGAACTGTCCCGTCCTCAAGGCGTCCGACGACGCCACCCGCGCGTCGCGGCTCGCCCTCAGCGCCGTCACCCTCGCCGTGCTCGTCCAGGGGCTCGACCTGCTCGGCATCGCCGCTCCCGAACGGATGTGACGCGTCCGCCACTGCGAGACTGACGATCATGACGAAGAGCTCGGTCTTCATCTCGAGACCGTTCCTGCTCTACTGGCGAGCCGATGCGGTGTCCGGGTTCGGCAGCTACGTCACACTGTTCGCACTGCAGGCGTTGGTGGTCCTCACCCTGCACGGCTCGGCGGCGGACGTCGGTTGGCTCAACGCGGCACGATTTCTGCCGTACCTCGTCTTCGGGCTCGTCGTCGGTGCGATCGTCGACGGCAGGCGGCGCCTCCCACTCATGGTGAGCGCCGACCTGGTGCAGGCCGTAGTGCTGTTGGCCATCCCCCTGATGTGGTGGCTCGGTCTGCTGTCGATGCCGATACTGATGCTGATCGTGATCGCCTACGGCACCGCCTCCGTGGTCAACGTCGCCGCCGGCGATGTCGGTGCTGCCGCGACTGGTCGAAGCACGGCAACTCCAACCGGCCCACGCCCGCATCGACGGGACCGACGCGGTGGCCTCCACCGCGGGCCCCGCGCTCGCCGGGCTGCTCGTCAGCGCGGTCGGTGCCCCGCTGGCCATCCTCGTGGACTCCCTCAGCTACGTGTACTCGGCGCTCACGCTGCGCCGGATCGACCTCGACGAACCGGCACCGCGCACGGGAGTGACCGCCAGGGGTCTCCTGCGCGACGTCGTCGAGGGCGTTCGGTGGATCTACCGCGGCTCCGGCTTGGCCGCGCTCGCGCTCTCGACCCATGCGTGGTTCGTCGGCAACGCGGTCGTCGGAGTGGTGCTCGCCCCCTACGTCCTCAGTACGCTCGATCTCACGGCCTTCCGGTTCGGCCTCATCGGTGCGGCCGGCGGAGTGGGTGCTGTCGTCGGCGCCGTTGTCACCACCCGGGTAGGTCGACGACTCGGCACCGGCCGCACCATCATCGTCTGCCACGTCGTGACGACCCTCGGCGTCGTCGCGCTGGTGCTGGCAGGGCAGCAGCTGACGCCGGCCTGGACCATGGCCGCCTTGGTGCTCGGACAGGGCCTCTACGGCTTGGCGATGGGGATGAGCAACTCCCACGAGACGAGCTATCGCCAGCTGGTCACGCCGGACGAGCTGCAGGCGCGCACCAACACCACCATGCGTTCGCTCAACCGCGGGATTGTCGTGATCGTCGCGCCGGTCGCGGGGATTTTGGCCGACGCGTTCGGGATCCAGACCATGCTGGTCGTGGCGGCCGTGATCTTCGCACTCGTCGCGGTCGGGCTTGCCGCAACCTCGTTCCGCAACGTGCGAGCGCCGATAGAGCCCTAGCCGACCGACAGCTCCTGCTGCCCCCAGGGTGACCCGTACTCGTTCAGCAGGTCGAGGAACGGCACCGCGTCGAATGCCTCCGGCCCGAGCACGCCGGAGCCGCTCCAGGTGCCCTTGGACAACAGCTCGAGAGCGATGACCGGGTTGATCGCTGTCTGCCAGACCACGCACTGGTGGCCGTACTCCGCCATCGTCTGTTCGTTGTCGACCACGTGATAGAGGTACGTCGACCGCGGCTGCCCGTCCTGCCCCTTGCCGGTCACCCACAGGCCCGCGCAGGTCTTGCCCTTCATCCGCGGGCCGACCGTCGCCGGATCCGGCAGCACGGCGGCCACCACGTCGCGGGGGCTGACCTCGACGCCCTTGACCCTGACCTTGTCGGTGCGGTCCAGGCCGAGCGTGTGCAGCACCTTGAGGATGTTGATGAACTCGTCGCCGAGGCCGTACTTGAACGTGGCCCGCTTGCACTCGACCCAGCGCGGCATCAGGAGCACTTCCTCGTGCTCCACGTTGACGCACTCGACCGGCCCGATGCCCTCGGGGAAGTCGAAGACCTCTGGCTCCGAGAACGGCGGGGTGGTGTGCCATTCGCCGTCCTGCCAGACCACCGGCGGGTTGAGGCACTCCTCGATCGTGGTCCACATCGAGAACGACGGGGCGAAGATCTCGTTGCCGTCGTCGTCGGTCACCACCAGGTTGGCGCCGTCGCGGGTGCCGAGCTCGTCGATCTCGCTGAACAGGTGGTCGGCGGCGTACCTCGCGAAGACGTCCGAGAGCCCCGGCTCTACGCCGATCCCGACCAGCGCCAGCCGTCCGGCGGCCTCCCAGTCGGAGGCGACGGCGAACTGCTCGTCTCCGAGCTTCACGCCTGTCTTCTCGTACGGCGCCTCGGGATGCGGCTTCGACAGCGACATCGCCATGTCGAGGTAGTCGGCGCCCGCCTCGAACGCGCCCGAGAAGATCGACATGTTGAACACCGGGTCGACGGCGTTCATCACGTGCGTGATCCCGTGCTCGCGGCACAGCGCCGCCACGGACTCCTGGGACGACGCGTCGACCTGCGCCGCGACGTACCGCTCGTCGGCCGCCGCGGCCTTCTCTGCTCGGGCCGGGTCGTAGTCGGCGACCACGATCTGCTCGAAGAAGTCGCGACGGGCCGCGATCGCGGCAAAGGCAGCGCCGACGCCGCCGGCGCCGACCAGAAGGATCTTCACGAAGGACTCCAATCGGTGGTTGAGGTGCGAGGAGCGCTAGCGACGAGCCTCGAAACCACCCGTCACCGCGAGGTGGTTTCGAGGCTCGGGCCTAGCGGCCCTCACACCTCAACCACCGAAAGGTCACTCGCCGATGTAGGACATCACGTGCTTGATGCGCGTGTAGTCCTCCAGGCCGTACATCGACAGGTCCTTGCCGTAGCCCGAGTGCTTGAAGCCGCCGTGCGGCATCTCGGAGACGAAGGGGATGTGGGTGTTGATCCAGACGACGCCGAAGTCCAGGTGCTTGGACATCCGCATGGCGCGGCCGTGGTCCTTGGTCCACACCGACGAGGCGAGGCCGTACTGGACGCCGTTTGCCCAGGCGAGGGCCTCCTTCTCGTCGCTGAACCTCTGCACCGTGATGACCGGGCCGAAGATCTCGGTCTGGATCTGGTCGTCGTCCTGCTTCAGGCCGGACAGCACGGTCGGGGTGTAGAAGTAGCCCTTGTCGCCCTGGCGGGTGCCGCCGGTGTTGAGGGTGGCGTGGTCGGGCAGGGAGTCGACCATGCCGGTCACCCGGGTCAGCTGGTTCTCGTTGTTGAGCGCGCCGTAGAGCACGTCCTCGTCATCGGGCATGCCCGTCTTGATGCCCTTGGCGACGTCGGTCAGGGCGGCCACGAAGTCGTCGTGGACGCCGGGGCCGGCGAGCACGCGGGTGGCGGCTGTGCAGTCCTGGCCGGCGTTGAAGTACCCCGCCTCGGCGATCGCCTGCGCGGCACCCTCGATGTCGGCGTCGTCGAAGATGATCACCGGCGCCTTGCCGCCGAGCTCGAGGTGCACTCGCTTGAGGTCGGCCGCGGCCGAGCCGGCGACCTCCATGCCCGCGCGTACGGACCCGGTGATCGAGACCATCGCGGGCGTCTTGTTCTGCACCAGGGCCCGGCCGGTGTCGCGGTCGCCGCAGACGATGTTGAGCACGCCCGGCGGCAGGAACTCCTGGGCCAGCTCGCCGAGCAGCGTGGACGAGGCGGGGGTGGTGTCCGACGGCTTGAGCACGATCGTGTTGCCGCCAGCGAGCGCGGGCGCGATCTTCCAGATCATCATCATCAGCGGGTAGTTCCACGGGGTCACCTGGCCGACGACGCCGACCGGCTCACGGCGGATCCACGAGGTGTGGTCCTCCATGTACTCCCCCGCCGACTTGCCCTCGAGCACCCGCGCGGCGCCAGCGAAGAACCGGAAGTGGTCGGAGGCGTAGGGCATCTCCTCCGACATCGTCAGGCCCAGCGGCTTTCCGGTGTCCTTGCACTCGACCGCGTTGATCTCGTCGACCCGCGCCTCGATCGCGTCCGCGATCTTGAGCAGCGCGGTCGCGCGGTCCTTGGGCGTGGTGTCGCCCCAGGACTCGAACGCCTCGGCGGCGGCGGCGTACGCCCGGTCGACGTCCTCGGCGCTCGACATCGGCGCGGTCGCGTAGACCTCGCCGGTCGTCGGGTCGATCACGTCGTACCGCTCGCCCGACACGCTGTCGACGAGCTTGCCGTTGATGACGTTGTTGAAAGCCTGGTCAGCCATGCTGTATCCCCTCAGGAAGCCTTAAGTGATGGCTGGGAGCCTAGCGACGCAACCTGCGATTCTGTAGGCCGTCTTGCGACGGAAACCTTCGCCGCAAGGACATGTGAGGACGAGAACCGCACATCGACCCGCGTCGAGACGGCGGATCCCGAAGACAGGGACCAAGGAGTCTGATGCGCAGGTCATGGGTCGTGCCGCTGGCGGCCGTCGCCGGTTCGGTGCTGTACGTCGTGCTGGTCGGCTGGCTGATGCTGCACGGCCACATCGACACCGCGGTGTGGATGGTGCTGCTCGCCGTCGTCGCGTTGCTGGGGCTCGGCATCTGGCAGTGGCGGGGTGGGCACCGCCGGACGACCTCGATCCTGGTCGCAGCCGCGCTCGTCATCGTGGCAGCCACCGGGTGGTACGCCTACAGCCTGAACAAGAAGATCGCGCTGATCCCCCGCGTCGACGTCTCGGCCATCACCGGGGACGAGAGCAACCGGCCGCCCAAGGCACCCAACAAGGCGGTCAACATCTTGCTGATGGGGGCCGACAACCCCCACCGCCTGGTCAAGCAGCCCACCGTCGCCCAGCTCCTCCAGGACGGTGAGTGGGACGCCGGCGCCTATCGCAGCGACACGATGATGGTGGTGCACATCCCAGCCGACCGGAAGTCGGCGTACGTCGTGTCCGTGCCGCGCGATTCCTACGTGCCGATCTACGACGCCGAGGGCGAGCAGCACGGGCAGAACAAGATCAACGAGGCGTTCTCGGCCTATGGGCCGCTCGGCACCTGGCGGACCATCGAGAACCTCAGCCAGGTCCGGATCGACCACATGATGGTCATCGACTACGCCGGTTTCAACGAGCTCACCGAGGCCGTCGGGGGCGTCGACGTCTACGTCCCCCAGACGGTCTACGACAGCCAGCAGGACCAGGAGTGGACCAAGGGCTGGCACCACATCGAGGGCGAGCTGGCGCTGAAGTACGTGCGGATGCGCCACGGCCTGCTCGAGGGCGACTTCGACCGGATCGACCGGCAGCAGAACTTCCTGCGCGCGGTGCTCCAGAAGACCCTCGCCGACGGCACCATCGGCGACCCGTTCAAGCTCAACCGGGTCCTCGGCGCGATCACCGACCATCTGGCCGTGGACTCGAGCTGGTCGACCGGCGACATCCGCGGGCTGGCTCTCGGCCTGCGCGGGATCGACAGCAAGAAGGTCCACTTCATGACGCTGCCGCTCTTGCGATACCAAAGCATCCCCGGCGTCGGCGACTCCAACATCATCGACACGCAGGCCGCGAAGCGGCTGTGGCGGGCGGTGCTCGACGACAAGGTCGCCAAGTACCTCAAGGACCACCCCCAGGACGAGCTGCCCGAGCCGACCGACGTCAGCTAGCCCTGCTCGAAGTCGTCACGCTGGTCGAGGAGCGAGGAGCGCTAGCGCCGCGTCACGAGACCCGCTGAGACAGCGAAGCGCGTCTCGTCACTCGGGTTTCGTGACAGGCCCTCGCACCTTCCTCAACCAACGATGGAGTACACCATCTCGCCGTCTATCCATGTGGACACGACCGAGGTCGCCCCGATCTCGTCCGGAGGACCGGCGAAGGGATCCCGGTCGAGGACGACGAGGTCGGCCGCGGCTCCGGGCACGAGCTCACCCGCGCCGTCGAGCTCGTCGCGGCGGTTGATCCACGCCGAGCCCGAGGTGTAGGCCGCGTAGGCCGTCTCGAGGTCGAGGGCCTGGCCGGGCAGGAACGGCTCGGCGTCCTCGCCGTAGGCCGTGCGGTTGACCGCGACGTGCATGGCCTGGAGCGGGTCGGGCGTGCTGACCGGCCAGTCGCTGCCCATCACGAGACGGGCGCCGGCGCGGTGCAGGTCGCCGAAGGGGTACTGCCACGACGACCGCTCCGGCCCGAGGAACGGCAGCGTCAGCTCGGTCATCTGCTCGTCCTCGCAGGCCCAGAGTGCCTGGGCGTTGGCGGCGACACCGAGCTCGGCGAAGCGTCGTACGTCGTCGGGGTGCACGACCTGGATGTGCGCGATGTGGTGCCGACGTTCGCGCGTGCTGCCCTCGAACGCGTCGAGCGCCTCGCGCGACGCGCGGTCGCCGATCGCGTGCACGTGCACCTGGAACCCCGCCGCGTCGAGCGCGGCCACCGCCTCGACCAGCGCGCCGGCCTCGACGAACGAGTGCCCGCGGTTGCCGGTCTCGCGGCCGCCGGCGTCGAGGTACGACGTGAGCATCGCGGCCGTGCCGTTCTCAGCCACGCCGTCCTGCATGATCTTGACCGCTCGCGCCTGGAAGCGTCCGCCGCTCAGGGCCTCGCGGCGCCCGACCAGGTCGCCGACCTGCTCGACGCCGAGGCGCCGCTCCCACCACAGCGCGCCGACGACGTGGGAGCGCAGGTCGCCGTTGGCGGCCGCCTTGACGTACGTCGCGCCGGGGTCGTCCATGCCGGAGTACGCACCGACGATGGCGTCCTGCCAGGACGTGACGCCCACCGAGTGCAGGTAGCGCTGCCCCTCGATCAGCCCCGCGTAGTAGTCCGCTCCCGACGTGCGGGGCAAGAAGCGAGACACCAACGCCGTCGCGCCCTCGTGGAGGGTCCCGCTCGGGCGACCCTCGGCGTCGCGCTCGATCCTGCCGTCCGGAGGGTCGGCTGTGCTGGCGTCGATCCCCGCGATCTCCAGGGCCCGGCTGTTCACCCAGGCGCCGTGGTGGTCGCGGTTGGGCAGGAAGACCGGCCGGTCGGGCACGACGGTGTCGAGGTCGGCCGCGGTCGGCGTCCCGCCCGGGAACGCCGGCATCGCCCAGCCACCGCCCAGGATCCACTCCAGCTCGGGGTGCGCGTCGGCGTACGCACGGATGGCCGCGAGGTACTCCTCCCGGGTGGCGTGCTCGGACAGGTCGCAGCGCAGCCGCTCCAGACCGCCCTGGATCGGGTGCACGTGCGCGTCAGTGAAGCCCGGGCTGACGAGCCCGCCTCGGATATCGACCACCTCGTCCACCCCGTCGGTGGTCGAGGTGCGAAGGCGCCCTGGCGCCTGAGCCTCGAGACCTCGAACCTCGAGGATGCGCCCATCCCTCACCACGACGTCGGCCCGCCCGAGATAGCGGTGCCCGTCGAAGACCGTCCCCTTGACGAAGGCGATGGTGGGCATTCAGCGTCCTTCCAGCAGCGGCCCGGCCGGGTCGTGGGTGATGCCGACCTTGCGGGCGGCCAGGCCCGAGAGCGCCTCCAGGCACACGCGGTTGGCGAGGTAGGCCGTGATCTCGGCGTGGTCGTAGGGCGGCGAAACCTCGACCACGTCGATGCCGGCGACGGGTAGCTCGCGGCAGATGCGTCGTACGGCGTCCAACAGCTGCCGCGAGGACAGCCCGCCTGGCTCGGGCGTGCCGGTGCCGGGCGCGTGGCCGGGGTCGCAGACGTCGATGTCGACCGACAAGAAGACGGCGTCGCAGTCGTCGAGGGCGATCGTGAAC
Source organism: uncultured Actinomycetota bacterium (assembly GCA_963762105.1). Taxonomy (GTDB): domain Bacteria; phylum Actinomycetota; class Actinomycetes; order Propionibacteriales; family Nocardioidaceae; genus Nocardioides. The sequence goes on from CAVXJG010000005.1 coordinate 21,169, forward strand.
GCCTCGTCGAGGCAGGCGTCGAGTCCGCGCGCGCCGATCTCGGTCATCTCGAAGGACCTCATGTTCTGGGCGGCCATCCAGTCGAGGGTCTCGGGCTCGGGCCAGTAGCCGCGGAGCCCGAGCTGCAGGAACCGATCGCCTCGCAGCGCACCCGACTCGATGAGCCGGCGCATCGGTTGCCCGTGGCCATAGAGCGACCCGAAGGTGATGTCGCCGGTGTCGGCGTGAGCGTCGAAGTGGATCATCGAGACCCGGCCATAGCCCAGGTGGCGGGCCACGCCGCTGGCGTCAGGCAGGGCGATGGAGTGGTCGCCACCGAGCACCAACGGGACGGCGCCGGCCGACGCGACGGCGTACACCGCCTCCTCGAGGGCGCCTAGCGCCCGCTCGATCTCGCCGGGCGGCATCTCGACGTCGCCCGCGTCGACGACGCGCACGTCCTTCAGCGCATCCACCCGCAGGGCGAGGTGCGGCCGGGAGCCGTCGTGCGGCAGGTAGCAGGTCTGGCGGATCGCTCCCGGTCCGAACCGGGTGCCCGGCCGGTGCGAGGTGCCGCCGTCGAAGGGCGCCCCGACGATCACCACGTCGGCCGCAGCGAGGGCCTCCGCGTCGTCGAGGTCGACCGGGTCGACTCCGAGGAAGGTGATGTCGGGGCCGAACTGGGCGCCGTAGCGGGTCATGACGTGTTCCTACCAGTAGTCGACCAGGGGGCGCAGCCTACGGATTCCGTGTTTGGAGCGGTACAACACCACTGATTCGCTTGCGGGCGGCGAAGATCCCGGGGCAAGATGGTGTCATCACCCACGATGATCACGCCAGTGACATCCACCCACGCCCCGAGGACACCGATACCCATGTCTAGCGACGTGACCGCTCCCTACTCCGACGAGGAGTTCGCCCGGCTGCAGGCCGCTGGCCGCGACCATCTGTGGCTGCACTTCTCCAGGCACTCCGTCTACGAGCAGGGCGAGATGCCCGTCATCGTGCGCGGCGAGGGGGCCTATCTGTACGACGCCCGTGGCAAGCGATACCTCGACGGCCTGGCGGGCCTGTTCGTCAGCCAGCTCGGGCACGGCCGCACCGAGCTCGCCGAGGCGGCCGCCAAGCAGGCCCAGCAGCTGGCGTTCATGCCGCTGTGGTCCTACGCCCACCCGAGCGCCATGGAGCTGGCCGCGCGCATCGCGTCGTACGCGCCGGGCGACCTCAACCGGGTCTTCTTCACCAGCGGTGGCGGCGAGGCGGTCGAGACCGCGTGGAAGCTGGCCAAGAACTACTTCAAGCTGACCGGCAAGCCCACCAAGCACAAGGTGATCAGCCGCAAGATCGCCTACCACGGCACCCCGCAGGGCGCGCTGTCGATCACCGGTCTGCCCGGCATGAAGGCGCAGTTCGAGCCGCTCGTGCCGTCGACGTTCCGCGTGCCCAACACCAACTTCTACCGCGCGCCCGACCGGTTCCAGACGGGCCAGGACGGCGATCTCGAGGCCTTCGGTCGCTGGGCTGCCGACGAGATCGCGGTCGCGATCGAGAACGAGGGCGCCGACACCGTCGCCGCCGTCTTCCTCGAGCCCGTCCAGAACTCCGGCGGCTGCTTCCCGCCTCCGCCCGGCTACTTCCAGCGGGTCCGTGAGATCTGCGACGAGTACGACGTCCTGCTGGTCAGCGACGAGGTCATCTGCGCGTTCGGCCGGCTCGGCCACTGGTTCGGCGCAGAGCGCTACGGCTACCAGCCCGACATGATCACCTGTGCCAAGGGGCTCACGTCCGGTTACGCCCCGCTCGGCGCGATGATCGCCACCGACCGTCTGATGGAACCCTTCCTCAAGGGCCACGAGTCGTTCGCCCACGGCTTCACGTTCGGCGGCCACCCGGTCTCCTGCGCGGTCGCGATGGCCAACCTCGACGTCTTCGAGAACGAGAAGATCAACCAGCACGTCCTCGACAACGAGGGCGCGTTCCGCGCCACCCTCGAGCAGTTGAAGGACCTGCCGATCGTGGGAGACGTCCGCGGCGACGGCTACTTCTTCGGTATCGAGCTCGTCAAGGACAAGGCCACCAAGGAGACCTTCAACGACGAGGAGTCCGAGCGGCTCCTGCGCGGGTTCCTGTCCAAGGCGCTGTACGACGCGGGGCTCTACTGCCGGGCCGACGACCGGGGCGACCCGGTGGTCCAGCTGGCCCCGCCCCTGATCTGCGACCAGTCGCACTTCGACGAGATGGAGCAGATCCTGCGGGTCGTCCTCGACAAGGCGGCGACCCTCCTCTAGACGCCCCGAGAGGGGTGAGTGCGGCCGGGGACTGCGTACCCGAGAACGCGGCCCCGGCCGCTCTTTCCTCTCGGGTTGCGCGACCGCGCTTCGCTCGTCAGTTGGTGGGCAGGGTGATGGTGCCGGTGGGTGACGAGGTACGCCGAGCCGTGGGGTCCGTGCCAGAGGTAGCCGTCGCGGTTGGGGGCGCGTTGGTATCGCCAGAGGCCGGCGGTCTTGGCTCGGTGGTGGCGCCTGCAGAGGCAGGCGAGGTTCGTGGGCTGGTTTGGCCGGGTGGTCCGCCGTCGCCGGGGTCGAGGTAGGGGTCGATGTGGTCCTGGTCGCAGGCGCGGGCGTCGACCCGGCAGCCGGGGAACACGCAGTGCCGGTCGCGGAGGATGACGATCTCCCGCATCCAGGCCGGTGGGTCGTGCTGGTCGACGGCGTCGCCGCGTCCCATGTCGAGGACGGGTTGGATGGTGACCTGGGCGTGGCCGACCCAGTTCTTGATCTTGGCGATCGTGGCCGGAGCGGGGCGCATCCAGCACGCAGCAGAGCCGAGTCGGCGCTTGTTGACGGAGGGAGCGCAGCGGAAGGAGGCAACAAGCGCCGACTCGGCGAGGTGAGCAGGGCCCGCAGGCGGCCTACGGCCGTGAGAACGAGGGGTTGGTAGTAACCGCCACCACGGGGGCAACTAGCGCCGACTCGGCGAGGGAGTGCGGTGCCGTGTCGCAGACCAGGTCGTAGAACTTCGGTCAGGTCCAGGGTGTCGCCGCGGGCGTGCAGCTCGCTGGTGCCGGCGAACTCGGTCGGGCCGGGGTGGACGAGCTCGACGTCCCAGGACGCCTTGCCTTTGTCCTCGCGGCGGGCGTGTTCCTCGGGGTCGAACCTCGCGATCGCGTCGGCGACCAGCCGGTCCACGAGGATCGGGCCGCAGCCGGTGCGGTCGGCGAGCCGGTCGTCGACCCACCGCGCCGCTTCCAGGGAGAGGGTGGGTGTGTTGGGCGGCTCGGCGGGCCTGCCACGCCGGGATCGTGAGCGCCTGGACCCGGGACCAGAGGAGGGGGAGGCGGTGGGTCAGGTCGAGGGCGTCGGCCAACAGCTGGGCACCGGCGGCGGGGACATCTCCATCGCGGCGGCGAAGGGTTCGGGGGTGAACGCCGCGACCGCCGGCGTCCCGTCGCCCGCCCAGCGACTCGTCCAGGCCGAGGACGCCGGGCAGGGTGGTGTCGGGGTTGTGGGTGGCGACCCCGGTCTCGGTGGTGGCTGGGTGCAGGACGCACCACTGGACGGCCAGCTCCAGCCGTCGCAGCTCGACCATCCGGGCTTCCCGTTCGGTGGCGGCCGCGGCCGCGAGCACCATGCTCGGGTCGAGGTCGTCCACCTTGCTCATGGCACCTACTCAACCATCGACCACCGACACTCGAGATGGCCCAGAACCCCTTATCCACAAGGGATTCCGGCATCGTGACCGATTCGTGACGAGAACCTTCGGCCGTCACCACAGCGGGCAGCCGAGAGCGACCGCAAGCCACGAAAGCAGCCTGCAAGTGGCCACCGCAACCCACGCGGACGGTGACCACGTATCCGGTAGTGAAGCAGCCGCAACCTCCGCGGACGGCGAACGAAGCCGGCGCGCGAGGCCTCCTCATACTCACCGGGTTTCGAGACGGGCGCTAGCGCGCCCTCCTCAACCAACGAAGCTGGGCACGCGACTCTCGCGACTAGAGTCGGTGGGTGGCTGAGGCGCCGTTGCCAGAGCCCGATGAGATCCGCACGGCAGAGGTGATCGGGTCGCTCTGCCTCGCCACGGACCTGGCGGTGGGGTTGCCTTTCGAGCACGGCCTGCGGAGCACCGTCGTGACCATGCGTTTGGCCGAACGGCTCGGCGTGGGCACGGAGGAAGCGGCCGAGGCTTACTACGGCTGCATGCTGTTCTATGCCGGATGCACGGCCGACGCGGAACTCTCCTCTTCACTCTTCCCACCCGACGCCCTGCTCGAGCACTTCGCGCCCGTCATGTTCGGATCTCGGAGCGAGGGCCTGCGGGGTGTCTTCCGGGCGCTGGGCGGAACAAGGGGTGGGCCGGTCGCCCGGGCGGCCCGAGCGACGGCTCGCCTTCCCATGGCGACGAGGGGCCACGCCCAACACCTCACGGCCATGTGTGAGGTCGCCGAGATGCTCAGCGACCGGCTCGGCATGACGGTCCCCGTCCAAGAGATGGTCCGGATCCTGCCGGCAAGATGGGACGGTCAGGGAGCACCGGCCGGCCCGTCGGGCGATCAGTTGCCGATCTCGCTCAGGATCGTCCACGTGGCGCGTGACGCCGCGTTCCAGTGCTGGATCGGAGGGCCCGACCATGCCGCCGAGGTGATCCGCACCCGGGCCGGCAAGGCCTTCGATCCCGAGGTCGCGGGCGTCCTCGTCGACCATGCGTCCTCGATCCTCGAGCCCGACGAAGGTGGGTCCGACTGGGAGGAGTCACTGGCGCTCGAGCCGGGTCGGCGGATCCTTGTCGGCGCGCAGATCGACCGCGCGCTGGCGGCCATGGGCGACTTCGCCGACCTCGTCTCCGCATGCTTCCTCGGACACTCGTCTGCCGTCGCCGACCTCGCGGCCGACGCCGCCGGCCAGCTGGGGTGCGCGCCCGAGCAGATGCGCGACCTCCGACGCGCCGGACTCGTCCACGACCTGGGTCGGGTCGCGGTCGACGCGTCGGTGTGGAGCAGGCCGGGCCCGCTGACCGCGGACGAGTGGGAGCACGTCCGCCTGCACGCGTATCACACCGAACGCGTGCTCACCCGGTCCCCTGGGCTGGCCCACCTCGGCGACCTCGCAGGGGCACACCACGAGCGCGTCGACGGCAGCGGCTACCACCGGGGAGTCACCGGCGCCTCCCTGGGGATGCCGGCCCGACTCCTCGCCGCCGCAGATGCCTACCGCACCCAGGTCGAGATCCGGCCGCATCGATCGCGGCGTACGCCGGAGGAGGCCGCCGGCCGGCTGGGTGACGAGGTGCAGGCCGGCCGCCTCGACCGCGACGCCGTCGCAGCCGTGCTGGCGGCCGCTGGGCAGTCGGTTCCCCGACTGGGCCGTCCGGCGGGGCTGACCGAGCGAGAGGCCCAGGTGATCGCCCTGCTGGCGCGCGGGCTCCAGACCAAGCAGGCGGCTCGTCACCTGGGCATCTCACCGAAGACAGCCGATCGTCACGTCCAGAACGCCTACGCCAAGATCGGCTGCTCGACGCGGGCCGCCGCGGCGCTGTTCGCGATGGAGCACGGCCTGACCCACTGGGGAGAACTCCCGATACCCGAGCAGTCCTCACCCTCCTAGCGTCGGGACTCCGAGGCGCCGACATCCGAGTCGGGGTCGACGGAGCACCGGGAGGGCCATCATGCACACGGATCTCAGCACCCACGTCGGCGCGACACGTCGGCTCCGTCCCGAGACCCAGCGCCTGCTGGCCTGGGCCGGGATCGTCGGCCCAGTCGTCTTCACGCTCGGGTTCCTGGCCCAGGAGGCTTTCCGTCGCAGCGAGTACAGCCCGATGACCGAGCCCGTGAGCGCACTCGAAGCGGGTCCACACGGTTGGGTTCAACAGCTGAACTTCCTGATCTTCGCGGCCCTGACCTTCGCCCAGGCGATCGGGCTGCACGGGGGCATCCGGGCCACGCGACGAGGCTGGGCGGGCCCGGCCCTGCTCGCCCTCACCGCTGTCGGCCTTGTCGTCGCCGCCGTCTTCCCGTTGAGGGAGGACGCCGCCGGCGTGACGTACGATCCCGGCGGTCACATGGTCGGCGGCCTCCTGTTCTTCTTCGGCAGTCCCGCGGCGCTGATCGTGTTGTCGCGCCGGATGCGCCGCGACCCCCGCTGGAGCGGGCTGGCCAGCTACGCCTTGGCGACCGGCATCGCACTCGTCCTCGTGGCCGTGGTCACCGCGACCCTCGTGATCCCGGACGACGGACCTCTCCACGACTGGGCAGGTCTCGTCCAGCGGGTCGCGATCGTGGCCCTGCTCTTCCCCTGCCGCATCGCCCTCGGCGTGCGGCTGCTGCGGGTCTCCTCGCAGGCCTGAGCTAGTAGACCAGGATCAGGCCGCGGCCAGCGCGCGAGCGCGGCGGCGGTTGTTCAGCTCGCCGCCGACGACGATCACGATGGCAATGGCGAACATCAGCGTCCCGACCACGTTGACCTGCATCGGCACGCCGCGCTGGGCGACGCCCCACACGTAGAGCGGGAACGTGGTCGTGGTGCCGGAGTTGAGGTTGGTGACGATGAAGTCGTCGAAGGACAGCGAGAAGGCGAGCAGCGCGGCCCCGAGGATCCCGGGCAGGACCAACGGGAAGGTGACCTTCCAGAAGGTCTGCGACGGCGTCGCATAGAGGTCGGCGGCGGCCTGTTCGAGGACGTCGCCCATGCCGGCGAGCCGGGCTCTGACGGTGACCACCACGAAAGAGATGCAGAACATGATGTGGGCGATCAAGATGGTCCCGAATCCGAGTGCGCCGCCGAACCCGGCGGCTACGAAGAGGGCGAGCAGCGAGGAGCCCATCACGATCTCGGGCGTGGCCATCGGCAGGAAGATCAGCAGGTTCGTGCTCGAACGACCGGCGAACTCGTGCCGCACGAGCGCGAAGGCCATCAGCGTCCCGAGGATGGTCGAGACCAACGTGGCCAGCAGCCCGATCCAGATCGAGCGGACGACGGCCGAGCACATTCCGGGGTCGGCGCAGGGATTGAGCCAGTTGTCCAGGGTGAAGCCGTCGAACTGGTAGATCAGCCGGCTGTTGGGGTCGTTGAAGCTCATCAGGATCACGACCGCGATGGGCACGAAGGTGTACGCCAGCACGAGCAGGCCGAGGATCAGGACGAGGTTGCGGCGGATCCAGCTCATCAGAGCAGCTCCTCGGTCCCGGCACGCCTCACGTAGAACAGCACCATCACCACGATGATCAGCATCAGGATCACCGAGAGAGCGCCGGCCGCCGGATAGTCGTTGGCGTCGGTGAACAGGTTCTGGATCACGTTGCCCACCATGCGTTGGTTGGGGCTGCCGAGCAGCTCGGCGTTGATGTAGTCGCCGGCCGCCGGGATGAAGGTCAGCAGGGTGCCGGAGACCACGCCGGGCAGTGACAGCGGCCAGGTGACCTTCCAGAAACCGACGAACGGCGAGGCGTACAGGTCACCGCCCGCCTCGATCAGGCGGTGGTCGATCTTGTCGATGCTGGCGAACAGCGGCAGCACCATGAACGGCAGGAAGTTGTAGGTGAGACCGGCGATCACCGCGACGGGCGTGGCCAGCAGACGGCCGTCGGCGCTCAGGATGTGCAGGAACTGGAGCGTGTTCACGACGAAGCCGTTGTCGGCCAGGATCAGCTTCCACGACAGGGTCCGCACGAGGAAGCTGGTGAAGAACGGGGCGATCACCAGCACCAGCAGCAGGTTCTTCCAGCGGCCGGCCTTGAAGGCGATCGCATAAGCCAGCACGTAGCCGAGCACCAGGCAGAACAGCGTCGCGAGGCCGGCGTACCACAGGGACCGAACCAACGGCTGCCAGTAGTCCTGCAGGGCGTGGACGTAGTTGCTGAACTCCCACGTCATCTCGTAGCCGGCGAACACCGACCCGTCGGGGTCGTACAGGCTGGTCGCCACGAGAGAGTAGAAGGGGATGACGAAGAAAATGGCCAGCCAGAGGAGACCTGGGACGAGCAGCAGGTAGCCCACCCTGCCCCGGCGGCGCGTGAACTCAGCCATGCTCACCCACCCCGATCATCGGCCCACTCACTCGTCGTCGAGCTGGACGCCGGCGGAGGCGTCCTGACCGCGGTCGAGGAGGAAGGCGTACTCCGGTCGCCACGACAGCTCGACCCGCTCGCCGGTGCGGAAGAGCTTTCGGCGCCCGGTGTTCTGCTCGAAGACCATCAGCTCTTGACCCCACGGCATCTTGACGAGGTACGACGTGCTGACACCGGTGAAGCTGACGTCGGTGACCACGCCGCCGGGAATGGTGTTGCCCGGCGCGTCCAGCGCCTCCCCCTCGTCACCGATCAGCACCTTCTCGGGCCGGATCCCGACCCAGCCCTCGTCACCGTCGGCGTGGGCCCGTTCGGCTTTGACCGAGACCCCGATGCCGTGCATGTCGACGGTGACCATGTCGCCGGCGCGACCGGTGATCCTGCCCTCGATCAGGTTGGTCTGGCCGAGGAAGTTCGCGACGAACGTGGTGCGCGGGTTTTCGTACAGCTCCTCGGGGGCACCCATCTGCTCGATGACCCCCGCGTTCATCACCGCGATCGTGTCGGCCATCGTCATGGCCTCCTCCTGGTCGTGGGTGACGTGGATGAAGGTGAGGCCGACGTCGGTCTGGATCCGCTTGAGCTCGATCTGCATGGCTCTGCGCAGCTTGAGGTCGAGGGCGCCGAGGGGCTCGTCGAGGAGCAGCACTTCGGGCTCGTTGATCAAAGCCCTTGCCAGCGCGACGCGCTGCTGCTGGCCACCCGAGAGCTGCGCGGGCCGCTTGCGCGCTTGGCTGCCGAGCTCCACGAGGTCGAGCATGTCGTTGACCTGCTTGTCGACATCGTCCTTCTTGCGGCGTCGCAGGCCGAACGCGACGTTCTCGAAGATGTCGAGGTGCGGGAACAGGGCGTAGCTCTGGAACACCGTGTTGACCGGCCGCCGGTAGGGCTTGGCGTAGGTGATGTCTTGTCCCGCCAGCGTGATCGTGCCCGACGTGGGTGTCTCGAGGCCGGCGACCATCCGTAGTGTCGTGGTCTTCCCGCACCCGGACGGGCCGAGCAGCGCGAAGAACGAACCCGCAGGGACATCGAGGTCGATCGACCTCACCGCCGTGAAGTTGGCGAACTCCTTGGTCAGCGCTCGCAGCTGGAGGCCCGAACCGCCACGACTCGAGGACCCGGACGGATCGGCTGCGCTGCTGGTGTCGGAATCAGCCACCTGTGACATCGGACCAGTCTCCTTCGTACTGCTTGATCTGGTTCTCGTCGAGAGCCATGAAGTCGAACGTCTGGCTCAGGGTCTCCTCGTCGGGGAAGATCAGCTGGTTGTCAACGAGGGAGGGATCGATCTTCTCCATCTCCTCGCGGGCGCCCTTCACCGGGCAGATGTAGTTGACCCACGCGGCCAGCTTCGCGGCCACCTCGGGCTCGTAGTAGTAGTCGATCCACGCCTCGGCGTTCGCCTGGTGGGTCGCCAGGTTGGGCACCAGCATGTTGTCGCTCCAGATCGACAGCCCCTCCTCCGGAGTGACGAACTTGATGTCCGGGTTGTCGAACTGGGCCTGGATGACGTCGCCCGACCAGGCCTCGCAGGCCACGATGTTGCCGGCCGCAAGATCCTGGATGTACTCGTTGCCGGTGAACGCGCGCACCTGGCCTGCGTCGACGGCGACCGCCAGCCGGTCGATGGCGTTGGCCCACTCGTCCTCGGTGAAGTTGCTCGGATCGGCGCCGGTCACCTTGAGCATGAAGCCCATCGTGTCGCGCATCTCGGAGAGCAGGGTGATCTTGCCCGTCAGGTCAGAGCGCGTGAGCAGCTCCTCGAAGGAGCCGACGGCATCGGTCTCCGCCGCGTTGTAGGCGATCCCGGTCAGCCCGCTCTGCCACGGCGCGGAGAAGGTCCGATCAGGGTCCCACTCCTTGCCGCGCAACGGCTCGATGAGGTTGTTGTGGAGGTTGGGCACGTTGGCCGGATCGAGCGGCTGGATCCACCCGAGCGCGATCATCCGCGCGGCCATCCAGTCGGTCAGCATGAACATGTCGCGCTTGACGGTCTCGCAGGAGCCCAGCTGGTTGCGTACCTTGGCGAAGAACTCGGCGTTGTCGTTGACGTCGTCGGTGTACTTCACCGTGATGCCGGTCCGGTCCTCGAAGACGTCCCTGGTGTTGGTCGGACCGTCCGCTCGGGGATCGATGTAGGCCGGCCAGTTGGAGACGATCAGCAGCTTTTGGGTGTCCGACAGGTCCTGCGCGTAGCAGGTCGCCGGATCCTGCTGGGCACCCTCGGTGCCGAACAGCGGGAGTACGGCGATGCTCGCGACGCCGAATGCGGCGCCACCGGCGCCTTTGATCAACGTCCGCCGGCCGAGGCGTCGAGGCCCCGTCGGCTCGGCGAAGTCCGGCATGGGCCCCCTTCTGGTCCTTTTCGGTCCCGAGATCTTTCAAGGCGGTGCGTCGCTCGGTTGGGATCGTGTCAGACAGGACGGCTCGGGACAAGCGATCCCGTCCGTGCGCCCTAGGGCAAACGACGGAATCCTGAGCAGAGCACCAGATCCCCGCGAACTTCCGCAAATCTGTCCAGTCCAGCCCCGACACCCCGACGACCCTCGTTGCCCGGGGTGAGGGTGGATGCCACCCTGGGGCGATGGACACCCACCGAGGACGCTCCCCCCGCGACCGCCACCGCCTCCTCTGCTCCCCGGCGCCTTCCGCCTCGCTCCGCGCCGGCGCTCCGGCATGAGCCGGGCCAAGCGCAACCAGGTCGTCCTCGACGACGTCTCCAAGGCGATCATCAACGAGCTCCAGCAAGACGGCCGCAAGTCGTACGCCGCCATCGGCAAGGTCGTCGGCCTGTCCGAGGCCGCCGTGCGCCAGCGCGTGCAGCGGCTCACCGACGGCGGCGTGATGCAGGTCGTGGCGGTGACCGACCCGCTCCAGCTCGGCTTCGCCCGACAGGCGATGGTCGGCATCCGAGTCAACGGCGAGGTCGAAGGCCCGGCCGAGGCGCTCGCCAAGCTCGACGAGGTCGACTACGTGGTGATCACCGCGGGCAGCTACGACCTTCTCGTCGAGGTGGTCTGTGAGAGCGACGACCACCTCTTGGAGCTGATCTCCACCAGGATCCGCACCGTCGAGGGCGTGCACACGACCGAGACGTTCATGTACCTGAAGCTGCAGAAGCAGACCTACTCCTGGGGCGTTCGCTGACCCAGGGCGACCCTCGGGGGTACCGCACGCTGTCGTGGTGGCACGAGTCCGCCGGTGCCGACTGGGCGCCCCGACCACCCCTGCCCGGCGACCGCGACGCCGACGTGGCGATCGTCGGCGCCGGCTTCACCGGGCTCTGGACGGCCTACTACCTGGCCCGCGCCGACCCGTCCCTGCGGATCGTCGTGCTCGAGGCGGAGGTCGCCGGCTTCGGCGCATCGGGACGCAACGGCGGCTGGTGCTCGGCACTGTTCCCGAAGTCCCTCGACGGCATGGCGTCGTACGCCGACCGCGCAGGCGCCCTCGCCCAGCACGCCGCGATGCGCGACACCGTCGACGAGGTCGGCCGGGTGCTGGCCGCCGAGGGGGTGGACGCCCACTACGCGAAGGGCGGCACCGTGGTGGTGGCCCGCACTCCCGCGCAGCTGACCCGGGCCAGGGCCGAGGTGGACGATGCCCGCCGGTGGGGCCGAGGCGAGGACGACCTGCGCCTGCTCGGCGCGGGCGAGGCCAGGTCGCTGCTCGGCGCCACCGGCGTCCTCGGCGCGACCTACACCCCCGACTGCGCGGCGGTGCACCCCGCTCGGTTGGCGGCCGGCCTGGCCAGGGTCGTCGAGAGCCACGGAGTCGTGCTGCACGAGCGGACGCGCGCGTTGGCGATCGAGCCCGGTCAGGTGCGCACCGACCGCGGCACGGTGCGGGCCGAGGTGGTGGTCCGCGCGACCGAGGGCTACACGCGGTCACTGGAGGGCCGACGCCGAGAGCTGGTGCCGGTGTACTCCCTCATCGTGGCCACCGAGCCGTTGCCTTCTGACGTCTGGGACGAGATCGGGCTGCGCCGTCGGGAGACGTTCTCCGACCAGCGGCACGTGATCATCTACGGCCAGCGCACCGCCGACGACCGGCTGGTCTTCGGCGGTCGCGGAGCGCCGTACCACTTCGGTTCGGCGATCCGGCCGGGCTACGACCGCGACGAACGGGTCTTCGCCGCGCTGCGCCGTTCCCTGGTCGAGCTGTTCCCGGTGCTGTCCACGACGCGGATCAGCCACTCCTGGGGCGGCGCCCTCGGCATCCCGCGCGACTGGTGCGCGTCGGTCGGGCTCGACCGGTCGACGGGGCTGGCGTGGGCGGGGGGCTACGTCGGCGACGGCGTCGCCACCACCAACCTCGCGGGTCGCACCCTGCGCGACCTGGTGCTCGGCCAGGACACCGAGCTGACGCGTCTGCCGTGGGTCGGCCACCACTCCCGGCGCTGGGAGCCCGAGCCGTTGCGGTGGCTCGGGGTGAACGCCGGGCTGCGCGCGATGCGGTTCGCCGACCGCGAGGAGCGGCTGACCCGCCGGCCGAGCGTCGTGGCCCGGGCAATGAGCCCGCTCATGGGCGGTCACTGACGTGCAACGGTTGGCCGTCGTCCTGGCGCTCGCGACCGGACTGCTCCTGTCCGTCGGCCCCGCGTCTGCGGCGGCCAAACCCCTCCCCCGCGTCTCGGTCGCCGCGGCGTCGGTCGCCGAGGGAGGTACGACGCGGGTCGTGCTCACCCTGGACCGAGCGGCCGCGCGGCCGGTCGAGATCCGGCTCGACACCCGCGCCCTGACGGCTCGCGGCACCAGCGACTACGCACCCGTGCACGAGGTGGTGGAGATCCCCGCCGGGCAGACCCGCGTCGTCGTCCCGGTGGCCACCCTGGCCGACGGGGTGGACGAGCCCGACGAGTCCTTCCGGGTGCGGCTCACCGACCCGCTGCACGCGGTGCTCGACGTCGACCGGGCGACCGTCGACGTTCGCGACGCCGACCCGGTGCCGGGCGTGGCGCCGCAGGACGGCAGCGTCGCCGAACCGGTGCTGGGGCACAGGTTGGGGTTCACCGAGGTGCGGCTGTCGGCGCCGAGCGGCCGTCGCGTGGTCGTGTCCCTGGCGACCCGACCGGGCAGCGCCGGCTCCGGCGACTTCGTGCCGCTGCACCCGACGGTGGTCTTCGCCCCGGGCGAGACCAGCCACCTGGTGAGCGTGGAGGTGCTGTCCGACAACGTCGTCGAGGGGCCCGAGACCGTGCGCCTGGTCGTTGAGAGTGCCTGGCACGCCCGGCCGACGAGGCGAGCGACGATCACGATCGTGGACGCCGACTCGCGCACCGCCCGTTCGGGCAGGATGGGCCCGTGACTCGAGCGCTCGTGCGACGTCCCGGTCCGCGCCTCGCGGAGGGCCTGCTCACCCACCTCGACCGGGTGCCGGTCGACGTCGAGCTGGCCCTGCGCCAGTGGGAGGGCTATGTCGCCGCGCTACGCGACTTCGGCTGGGAGACGGTCGAGGTGCCGCCCGCCGACGAGTGCCCCGACGCGGTGTTCGTCGAGGACACCGTGGTGATGTACGGCGACCTGGCCGTCGTCACCCGGCCGGGGGCCGACGAGCGCAAGCCGGAGACGGCCGGCACGGAGGAGGTGCTGCGCGGACTCGGCTACCGCATCGAGCACATCGAAGCCCCCGCCACCCTCGACGGTGGCGACGTGCTCAAGCACGGCTCGGACGTGTGGGTAGGGGTCGGCGGCCGGACCTCGCCCGACGCCGTCGACCAGCTCGGCGCCCACCTGGCTCCGCTCGGCGCCCGAGTGCACCCGGTGCCCGTGAGCAAGGTGCTGCACCTGAAGTCGGCCGTCACCGCCCTGCCCGACGGCGCCGTCGTCGGCCACCTGCCTCTCGTCGACGACCCGGCTACCTGGCCGGAGTTCGTGCCCGTCCCCGAGGAGCCGGGCTCCCATGTGGTGGTGCTCGACGAGGCGACCGTGCTGATGGCGGCGAGCGCCCCGAGCAGCCGGGCGCTCTTCGAGCAGCGCGGCCTGGCCGTCGTACCGGTGGACATCACGGAGTTCGAGAAGCTCGAGGGCTGCGTGACCTGCCTGTCTGTCCGGCTGCGCTGAACCCTTCTCCGCAACGGGAAGGTCAGCCGAAGCCGTTGTCGGCCGTGTGCTCGGGGCGGGTCGGCGCGACCAGCCACGCGTGGAAGAAGCCGTCGAGGTCCTCGCCGGAGACCTGCTCGGCCAGCGCCGCGAACTGCTCGGTGCTGCCGTTGCCGCCGGCCCGGGAGGCCAGCCAGTTGCGCACGATCGTCCAGAACGCGTCCTCACCCACCCGGTGGCGCAGCGCCTGCAGCGTCATCGCCCCGCGCTGGTAGACCGGCCAGTCGAAGATGCTGTGCGGCCCCGGGTCCGAGACGACCAGGTGCCAGAACGGGTCCTCGGCGCCGAAGGAGCTCCACGACGACTCCAGCCACGCCTGGGCGTCCTGGCCGCCGTGCGTCTCGTCGTAGCGCACCTCCATGAAGGTGGCGGAACCCTCGTTGAGCCAGATGTCGCGCCAGCTCTCGACCGCGACCGAGTCGCCGAACCACTGGTGCGCCAGCTCATGCACGACGGTGCCCGTGCCGCTGGAGCCGAGCACCGGGTAGGTCGGGCGGGTCTGGTTCTCCAGCGCGAAGCCGGGGCTCAGGCTCGTGGTCAGGCCGCCGGTCTGGGAGAACGGGTAGTCACCGAGCTGGGACGCGAGCCACGCCACCACGCCCGGCGTCTTCTTCATCAGCCTCATCGAGGTCCGCTGCTGCGACGCCGGCAGCCCGCGCGAGACCGCGACAAGCCACGGCAGCGCGTCGCGGACGCCCTTGGAGACGCGGAAGCGGCCGGCGGCGAAGAACGCGAGGTACGGCACCATCGGCTCGTCCGCCCGCCAGTGGTACGTCGCCTGGTTGCCGTCGACGTGGTGCGCCACCCGCCGGCCGTTGGCGATGACCTGGCGCCCGCGCGGCACCGTGATCGAGATGTCGACCAGCGCCTTGTCGCGCGGGTGGTCGTTGGCCGGGAACCACCAGGGCGCCATGTGCGGCTGGTTCATGGCCACCACCTCGTGGTCGTCGGCCAGCCAGTTGCGCTCGCCGCGGTAGCCGTAGCGGCTGGGGAACCCGGCGTACGCCACGACGACCTCGACGGTCTCGCCGGCGCGGACCGGCTTCTTCGGCACGACGACCAGCTCGTGGCGGCTGGTCGCCTGGTCGTAGCCGGCGTGCTGCCCGTCGACCGAGACCCGGTGAACCGGGAGCAGGAAGTCGAGATCAAAGGACTTCAGGTCCTCCGTCGCCCGGACGGTCAACCGGGTCCGACCGCGAAGGTGCCGGTCATCGAATCGGTAGGTGTCGTGGATCCGGTAGTGCAGGACGTCGATGCCGCCGTTGCCGTCGAGCGGGAAGTAGGCGTCACCGATGCCGGCAGCGCCACGGACCGGGGCCGCCTCCGCGACGGCGAGCGAGGGCGACCGGTGCCGCGAGGACGAAGGCGGCGGCCATCAGCACGCGGCGGGATCTCACGCGGGGACCCTAGCCGAGCAGTCCTGAGCCGACGCAGTGGGTAATTCGGTCGCCCGCGGCTCGTGGACCTGTCACACTCGCTCCCGGAAGGCGCACTCCGCGCTGCCCGAGACGAGAGGAGACGTGACATGTCGATCACTGTCCTTGACCTGTCCTCGACCGGTCATCCCTCTCACCTCTGGAGCACCAACACCGATGTCTTCCGAATTCACCGGGCCGGACCTCTGGCCTGACGCAGTACGTGTCGCTGACCCGCTCGCGGGCATCGACCCGAGATTCCAGTTCGACTTCCGCTCGTACGACGACCTCGCCGACGGCCAACGCTGGTCGACCTGGACCCAGGTCGAGCCGCTCTGTCGCGGGCCGGAGCCACGACCCGACTGGCTCGTGACCTCGCAGGGCGCCGTCGACACCGATCTCGGCATCCTCAAGACCGGCAAGGAGGCCGACGTCTTCCTGCTGGAGCGCGCCGACCCCTATGACCCCACCGGCGGCGTGGTGATGGCGGCCAAGCGCTACCGCGACACCGACCACCGCACGTTCCACCGCTCTGCGACGTACGCCGAGGGGCGCAGCGTCAAGCGATCCCGCGACGAGCGGGCCCTCAAGCGCAAGAGCACGTGGGGCAAGATCGTCGCCGCCGGGGAGTGGACGATCGCCGAGTGGGACGCGCTGAAGCGGCTGTGGTCCCTCGGGCTGGCCGTTCCGTACCCCGTGCAGATCGACGGCCACGAGATCCTGATGGAATGGATCACCCACGACGGGGAGACCGCGCCCCGCCTGGCCCAGACTCGTCCGGAGCCGGACTTGCTGGCGTTCTACTACGAACAGGTCTGCGACTTCCTCGCCGGGATGGCGCAGAACGGGATCGTGCACGGTGACCTGTCGCCGTACAACATCCTGGCCGCGGGCGAACGCCTCGTGGTCATCGACCTGCCCCAGATGGTCGACCTGGTCGGCAACCCCACCGGCATGGACTTCCTGCTGCGCGACTGCACCAACATCTGCACGTGGTTCCGCGCGCGCGGGCTCGAGGTCGACGAGCAGGAGCTGTTCGGGGAGCTGATGGCGCACGCCTGGTAGCCGGCCAAAATGACGGTCAGGCTATGGGCCCGGCCGGCGGGGTGACTGACGCCAGCCTGCGTCTCGAGGCCCACCGGCCGGGTGCGACATACCCCCGTGCACTCGCGCTGAGCGCCTCACGTCGCACCCGGGGACCACGCGTAGGAGAGACACGTTGTCGACCGGCGAACCCTCCCCCAGCATGGTCCTTCCGGGGGTGTTGAGTCATGGCCCGTTCGGCTCACCTTTGACCCATTCGGACTAGCGCAACCTAGGGTGTCCGAGCGCTTGTGCGGCGAGCTCGCGAGCCGGACGAGAAGAGCGAGGAGATTGAGGAGGCTCGGCGCACGGGCGCGGAGCGGCCGGGTGCGAGCCGTCTCGAAATCGGGTCGGCTACGTTCGTCCGGTGAGGCGCACCCGGGGCCGCGGCGTCGAGGTCGACACGCTGGCCGAATTCGACCGCCGTGTCGCTGCCGGTGCCGGTTCGCTTCGGGGCTGGCGGCTGCGCGGCGTGGACCTCACCGAACGCTCGGAGGCCCTGGGACGGGTGCGGCTGGCGGGCTCCCTGTTCCTGGGTTGCACGTTCGCGCCGGGGATGGCCGAGCGGGCCGAGGAGGCCGGTGCGATCGTCTTCCCGTCGCTTCCGGCAGCACCGGTCGACGTGCACCGCGACCATCTCTACGCGCCGCGCGAGCTCTACGACACACCCGCCTACGCCAACAGCCTCGACGCTCGCACCTACGCCTGGTCGCAGAACACCCGCGACCGGGGCGCCTCGCTAGCCAAGGCCCTCCACGACCACGCCATCGACGACGCCCTGGCCGACTGGATCGGGGACCGCCGACCGGTCGGCGTGATGGGCGGCCATGCTCTTGAGCGCGACGGCGCCGGCTACCGCGACGCCGCGCGGCTCGGGCTGCGCCTGGGGGCGTCGTACGTCGTCGCGACGGGCGGCGGCCCCGGCGCGATGGAGGCGGCCAACCTGGGCGGCTACCTGGCCGGGCTCGACGACGGCGAGGCGGCGCTCGACGAGGCGCTGTCGCTGCTGGCCGGGGCGCCGTCGTTCCGCCCGTCGGTGGACGCGTGGGTCGCCGCCGGCTTCGCGGTCACCGACCGCTTCCCCGGCGGGGCGCCGACGCTCGGCATCCCGAGCTGGTTCTACGGGCACGAGCCGGCCAATGTGCTGGCCACCGCCATTGCCAAGTACGTGCGCAACGCCCAGCGCGAGGCCATCCTGCTCGAGGTCTGCCGGGCCGGGATCGTCTTCCTGCCGGGCGCAGGCGGCACGGTGCAGGAGGTGTTCCAGGACGCGTGCGAGAACTACTACGCCGACGTCTCGTCGGTGGCACCGATGGTGCTGGTGGGGGCGTCGTACTGGACCGAGGAGCTGCCCGTCTGGCCGTTGCTGCGGACACTGGCCCGCGGGCGGCCGATGGAGTCGCACGTGCACCTGGTCGACTCGGTGGACGAGGCCGCGGACCTGATCGCCAACTGACCCGGGGCGAGCTCAGGAGTCGAGCGCGGCCAGCTGCCCGCAGGCGCCGTCGATCTCCCGACCACGGGTGTCGCGCACCGTGGTCGGGATGCCGTGCGACTCCAGCCGGCGCACGAACTCGCGCTCGTCGGCCGGGTCGGAGGCGGTCCACTTCGACCCGGGGGTCGGGTTCAGCGGGATCAGGTTGACGTGCACCCAGCCCCAGTCGCCGTAGCCGTTGAGCACCTCGGCCAGCAGGTCGGCCCGCCAGCCCTGGTCGTTGATGCCGCGCATCATGGCGTACTCGATGGAGACCCGGCGCCGGGTGACCTTCGCGTAGTTCCAGGCGGCGGCCACGGTCTCGGCGACGGAGTAGCGGGTGTTGATCGGGACCAGCTCGTTGCGCAGCTCGTCGTCGGGCGCGTGCAGGCTCAGCGCCAGCGTGACCGGGATGCCTTCCTCGGTCAGCTGGTTGATCCGCGGCACCAGCCCGACGGTCGAGACCGTCACCCCGCGGGCCGACATGCCGAGGCCGGCGGGGCTGGGGTCGGTCAGGCGGCGTACGGCGCCGATCACCGCCTTGTAGTTGGCCATCGGCTCGCCCATGCCCATGAAGACGACGTTGGAGACGCGGCCGGGCCCGCCCGGCACCTCACCGCCGGCCATCGACCTCGCGGCGGCGACGACCTGCTCGACGATCTCGGCGGTGGACATGTTGCGCTGCAGGCCGCCCTGGCCGGTGGCGCAGAACGGGCAGGCCATGCCGCAGCCGGCCTGGCTGGAGACGCACACCGTGGCCCGGTCGGGGTAGCGCATCAGCACCGACTCGACCAGGGCCCCGTCGAAGAGCTTCCACAGGGTCTTGCGGGTGGTGCCCCGGTCGGCCTCCAGGGTGCGCAGCGGCGTCATCAGCGTCGGCAGCAGGGCGGCGACCAGCTCGGCCCGCTGGTCGGCCGGCAGGTCGGTCATCTCGTCGGGGTCGGCGACCAGCCGGCCGAAGTAGTGGGTGGAGAGCTGCCGTGCCCGGAAGCCCTGCAGACCCATCTCTTCGAGGAGGGCCTTGCGTCCCGCTTCGTCGAGGTCGGCGAGGTGCCGCGGCGGCTTGGCCCGGCCCCGGGGCGCGTCGAAGACGAGCGGCAGCGGGGCGCGCTCGGTCTCGGGGGTGCTTCCGGCATCTGGGGACATCGCGTCGAGTATCCCGCGACCCCGGGGCGACGGCGAAAACGCCGGCGCGCGGCTCAGCGGTCGCGGTTGATCATGAACCAGATGACCAGGCCCGCAACGCCGACCACCACGAGCAGGGTGACGAGCATCCCGATGAGCATGTAGATGCCGAACCGTCGGGTGCGCTGCCCGGCGACCAGGCCGAGCGGCAGCAGCAGGCTGACCAGGACGAACGGGAAGAGGCTCTCGGCGGTTTCGTCCTCGAACGCCAGGTGCATCAGCCCGGCGAAGAGCGCCGGCACCACCACGACGAAGGCGAGCCCGGAGAAGAACCCGGTGAGCGCCGTGAACGTCGGGTGGTCGCGGTGCCACCAGTCCGGCTGACGGGACTCGTCGTCGGCGGTGTCGCGGGTGAGGTTCTCGGTCTGGGGGGTCATGGCACCTTCCAGACTAGGCCGGGGCGGTCGGCTGCGCGGGGATTACCACACCTTCCAGAGCGTTCCGCCCGACACGGCCACGGCTACGCCGGCCACGCCGACGAGTGCCAGGGCGCCGAGGTAGACCAGCACGTTGCGGGTGTCTCCGAGCAGGCAGCGTGAGCGCAGCAGGCCGCCGCGTCGGGCCTTCCAGTAGCCGACGAACCCCAGCCCGGCGAACAACACCAGCGCGACGGGTCCGAGGATCCAGCCGAGCAGGGCCACGGTGGCGAAGATGCACAGTCGCAGCGGGTCGTACGGCGACTCGGCCGCGCCGGTCGGCCCGGGCTCGGCGCGCTCGGGCTCGACCTGGCGGGGGTCGGTGGTCACTGAGCCTCCGTCAGCGTCCGCTCGCCCGGCTGGCCGGTGGCGGTCGAGATCCGGCTGGCGCTGAGTGGGGCCCAGGCCTGCACCGCGCAGAACGGCGCACACTGGTGGGCGCCCGTCTCCTGGTTGACGGTCGCGACGTGCACGCAGCACTGCGCGAGCCGCTCCTCGATCATCGTGTTCATGTCCATGAACGGCTTGACCGTCACCCGCAGCACCCGCTCCCCCAGCATCGCCCGCAGCCGCTTGCGCTGACCCGGCAGCGAGCCGGACGCCAGCGCCGTCAGGGTGCCGATGCCGAGGTCGCAGTTCTGGCAGATGTCGCGCCAGATCGTGGCCATCGACGGGTGGGAGAGGCTCGACTGCTCCGAGAGCAGGTCGAGCAGCGAGCCCTTGACGACCGCGCGCAGCGTGGCCGGGATGGACTCGTCGGCGATCCGGTTGGCCAGCAGGTCGGGCTCGAGGTCGAGCCACTGCTTGAGCCGGTCGTGGCCGATCAGAGTGGTGAGCGACTGCCAGGTTCCGGAGTCGTCGCGCAGCAGGTAGCCGACCGAGCAGCAGTGCGGGTGCGAGCAGGGCAGGGCGGTCAGGTCGCGCCAGGTGACCGCGCCGGCCGTCTGCTCCTCGAGCCGGGCGAGCACGCCGGTGTGGGTGAGCCGGTCGAGCGGGTCTACGGGGTGGCCGCGACCACTGCCGAAGACCGGCTGGATGCTGACGCCGCCGACGTACGGCGTGTCGAGGGCGCGCTTGATCACCGGGCCGATCTCGTCGTCGTTGACGCCGAGGGCGGCCGTCATGGTGAGCGTGGTGAAGATGCCGGCGCCCGACAGCCGCTCGATCGCCCGCTCCTTGTAGCGGCGGATGTCGGCGCCGCGGTGGTAGGTCGACGCCTCGGCCGACTCCCCGTCGTACTGGAGGTAGACCTCGACCCGCTCGCGGTGCCGGGTGAGCAGGGCCAGCAGCTCGTCGTCCTGGGCGATCCGCAGCCCGTTGGTGTTGACCAGGACCCGCACGATCGGCCGCTCGGCCACCGCGTCGAGCAGCTCGGCAAGCCAGGGGTAGAGCGTCGGCTCCCCGCCGGAGAGCATCAGCACGTCGATGCGGCCGTTCTCGCGCGACAGCCGCGTGTCGATGGAGGCCAGCACCTGCTCGAGGGGCGCGACGGACGCGCGGGCCGGCGAGGACTCGGCGAAGCAGGTCGGGCACTTGAGGTTGCAGTGGTCGAGCAGGTCCTCGAGCAGGATGCAGGTGTGCTGGGTCTGCATCTCGGGCAGACCGTCCGCGTAGGCCGCGGGCACCGGCTTGAAGTTGCCGCGGAGGTCGGGCTCGTGGCGCTTGGTGGGCGCCGTCCACTGCTCGAGGTAGCGCAGGATCTCGGGCGACTCGTCGTAGAGCGTGCGCACCAGGCCGTGGGCCGCGCAGCCGCGCTCCAGCCAGATCCGGCCGTCGCGCTCGACCAGCCAGCCCGGAGAGCCGCTGCACCTCGGCGAGCGGACGGTCGGGCCGCTCCTCGTGGCAGAGCGGGCAGAACGCGTTGACGTAGCGGTGGATGCGGTCGCCGCGCAGTGGCATCCCGGCTCATGTCGGCACGGGTTCCTGCTGGCGGGGCTGCATGGCGCCACGATAGGTGCCCCGGCGCACCTGCCACGCGATGCGGGCGGCGATGAGCGGCAGCGCCAGCAGGAGGAACAGTTGGGGCCGGGTGAGGCCCTCCCAGACGACGTCGTTGCCACGGACGAACTCGACGAGGAACCGGAAGACGGCGTACGCCGCGACGTACCAGACGAACGTCTCTCCCGGTGGCAGGTTGCGGCGACGCAGCCACCACCACAGCGCGGCGAACGCGAGCAGGTGGAAGACGATCTCGTAGACGAACGAGGGGTGGAGCGGCACGCCGGCGGGGGAGCCGGTGCGCTCCGCTGCGGCCGGGCCGAGGGTGATGCCCCAGTCGTGGCCGGTGGGCGTCCCGGGCTGCTCGGTGAGCAGGCAGCCGATGCGGCCGACCGCCATCCCGAGCGCGACTGCCGGGGCGAACAGGTCACCGGTGCGCGGCGCGATAGCCGGTCAGCCGCTTGGCCACGTGCACCCCGAGCCAGGCGCCGACCAGCCCGCCCAGGATCGAGCGGTTGCCGTAGAGCCACTGCTCCGTGAGGCTGGCGTTGTCGCGCAGGTCGACGTGCTGGAGCCAGGTGCCGAGCCGCATGAAGACCGCCCCGCCGACCAGCGCACCCATCACGACGTAGAGGATCCGCTCGTCGGTCTGGCCGCGCCGCCGCGCCTCGTGGACGAAGACCGCGCCGGCCGCGACCACGCCCAGCATCACGAAGAATCCGTGCGTGGACAGCGGCAGCGGCAGGCCGGTCAGGTCTCGCAGGGTGGGATACATCGGCGCGGGGGCGACTCAGCCGAGTCCGGGCAGGACCACGAGTGACCCGCAGACCCCTGCCAGCGCGAGCGAGCCGATCGCCATGCCCATCACCAGGCCGGCGCCGGCTTGGCGCGTCCTGCGGAAACAGAGCAGGACGATGGCCCCGATGAACGGGAGGACGAAGAAACCGAATATCAACACGTCCTGGACCGCCGTCGTGTTGCCGTTGGGGTCTAGGGAGAAGGCCGCCACGAACACGACGAAGAGCCACACGAAGGTCAGGACGACACCCAAGATGATCCCCCCGATCACCGACGCGGCGTGCACCTCGCCCTGCCGCGGCTGCTCGCCGCCGTCACCGGGAGGGTTGGTCACCGGGTCAGGGTGCCACGGGCCGGTGGTCCGGTGCCACGACCATCGGCAGGTCTGGACATCCCTTGTCGGTGCGGGTCGCCTGGCCCACAGTGGACGCATGAGGCGATGGATCGCGTTGGTGGTAGCCGGCGTCATCGCGCTCTCGCTCGGGTTTGCCGCCCTGTCGTCGGCACGGACGCATGGCGATGTCGCGAGCGCCGGTGAAGGTGGATCGCAGGTAGGTGCCGCCGACCCTGGTCAAGCGGACCCCAGCACGGACCCGGATGACGACGAGGCCGACGAGGGACGACGATGGTGGGACCGGTCCGCCCCCCTGGGCGCACGGTCACGGCGCGAAGGCGCCCAAGGGCTCCCTCTCGGCGTGGAAGGCGCTCAGTCCGTCGGAGCGGGCCAGCCTGATGGCCAAGCTGGTGCGGGCCCACGAGATCGGCATGAAGAAGTTCGCGGCGTGCCGAGCCGCCGGCCGCGACGACTGCGTGAAGCCGCTGCCGCCGGGGCACGCCAAGCGCGGCTAGAGATCCACGCGGCCGGGTGCCGCGACCTCGATGAGGTCCGGCATGGCCATGGCCGCCCAGCGGTCCAGGTCGGGCCGCTCCCCCGTCAGCGAGGCCACGAGGACGGTCCAGGCCGTGCCGTGACCGACCAGCACGAGGTCGGTGCCGGGGTGGTCGGCCACCAGCGCCCGGACCGCGCCGGTCACCCTGCGCTCGCAGTCCGCCAGCGGCTCCCACCCGTCGTACGCCGGGCGGTCGGGATGGGCGAAGCACCGGCGCACCACAGGTTCGAAGTCCTCGATCCAGTCGGTGCTGTCGCGGACCATCTCGCGGAGGTCGTCGACCACCGGGACGGGGTCCTCGGCGAGCAGGGCGGCCGTGCCGACCGCCTTGGGCTCCGGCGAGCAGAACCAGAGAGCATCCGTTGGCAGCCGGGCCCGCAACGCCCGCACGTCGTCGGCGTAGGCCTGGTCGAGCGGCCACTCGTGCGCCGGGCGCGACCGGTCGATCAGCGGTCGGCCGTGGCGGACGAGATGGAGCGTGGGCACGGCGGACCGCTCAGAAGACGGCGTAGTGCAGCAGCAGCCAGATGGGCGCGATGGTCGCGAGCAGGGAGTCGAGGCGGTCCATCAGGCCGCCGTGGCCGGGGATCACCTGGCTCATGTCCTTGATGCCGAGGTCGCGCTTGATCACCGACTCGCACAGGTCGCCGAGGGTGGCCATCACGGCGGCGATGAGGCCCAGCGCGACGCCGACCCACCACGCACCGTCGAGCAGCCAGATGACCAGGGCGATGCCGACGGCCACGCAGAAGAGCACCGAGCCGGCGAAGCCCTCCCACGACTTCTTGGGCGAGATCACCGGCGCCATCGCGTGCTTGCCGAAGAGCACGCCGGCGATGTAGCCGCCGATGTCGGAGGCGATCGTGACCAGGATGAACACGATGACCCCCTTGACGCCGTCGTCCCAGCGCTCGAAGTCCCACGCTCCGCCCTCGGCCAGCAGCAGCGCCACGAACGAGCCGAGGAAGGGGACGTAGACCAGGACGAACACGGACGCGGTGGCGTTCTGGACGTAGCCCTCCACGCCGCGGCGCAGCAGCCACAGCATCGTGACCAGCGCCGCTACGGCCGTGGCCGTCACCAGCGCCGGGGCGCCGAAGAAGTAGGCCACGACCACCATCACGACGCCGCCGATCATCAGCGGCTGCTCGGGGACGTCGATGTCCTTGGCCATCAGGCCACGATGCAGCTCCCAGACGGCGACCACGACGGCGGCGGCCACGATGAGCATGAACGCGGTCTTCCAGAACGCCAGCGACACGGCGATCGCTGCCAGCAGCACGACGGCGGAGCCGATGGACGCAGGTAGGTCGCGGCCCGCGCGGCCGTGGTCCTTCTGCGGCGGGGACGCCGGCGGTGGCGTGCTCTGGGTCATGGCGGGGTCATGGGCGTCGGCTGCGAGGGAGCCCAGGCTCAGACCTCGATCAGCTCGGCTTCCTTGTTCTTGAGCAGCTCGTCGATGGTGTCGGTGTGCTTCTTGGTCATCGCGTCGAGCCGCTTCTCGGCGCCGACCACGTCGTCCTTGCCGGCCTCGTGGTCCTTCTCGAGCTTCTCCAGGCTCTGCTTGGCGTGCCGACGCAGGTTGCGCACGGCCACCCGGCCGTCCTCGGCCTTGGTGCGGGCGACCTTGATGTACTCCTTGCGCCGCTCCTCGGTGAGCTCTGGGAAGACGCAGCGCAGCAGCTTGCCGTCGTTGGACGGGTTGATGCCGAGGTCGGAGTCGCGGACGGCCCGCTCGATGTTGCCGATCGCGCCCTGGTCGTAGGGCGAGATCAAGATGATGCGGGCCTCCTGAGCCGTGAACGACGCCAGCTGCTGGATCGGCGTCGGGGTGCCGTAGTAGTCGACCATGATCTTGCTGAACATGCTCGGGTTGGCACGTCCGGCGCGGATCGCGGCGAACTCCTCGCGCGTCGCCTCGACCGACTTGTCCATCTTGCCGTCGGCCTCGTTGAGGATGTCGTTGATCACCGGTGCTCCTTGGTCGCTGCTGCGGGTGTCGTGGTCGGGGCTCAGCCCGCGCTCACAAGCGTGCCAATCCTCTCACCCCGCGCGATGCGCAGGATCGCGCCCTCGTCCTCGGCCCCGAAGACGATCAGCGGCAGGTCGTTCTCCATGCACAGGGCGAACGCCGTCGCGTCGGCGATGCGCAGCCCCTGTCGAAGCGCGTCGGTGAAGCTCACCTCGTCGTACCTCGTGGCCGAGGGGTCGTGCTTGGGGTCGGCGCTGTAGACGCCGTCGACGCCCTGCTTGGCCATCAGCACGACCTCACACTTGGTCTCCAGCGCGCGCTGGGCGGCGACCGTGTCGGTGGAGAAGAACGGCATGCCGGCGCCGGCGCCGAAGATCACCACGCGACCCTTCTCGAGGTGGCGCATCGCCCGTCGCGGGATGTAGGGCTCGGCGACCTGACCCATCGTGATCGCCGTTTGGACCCTGGTGTCGATGCCCTCCTTCTCCAGGAAGTCCTGGAGGGCCAGGCAGTTCATCACCGTGCCGAGCATGCCCATGTAGTCGGCCCGCGACGCGGTCCATGCCGCGCTGCTGCATCTGCGGCGCCGCGGAAGAAGTTGCCACCGCCGACGACCACGGCGACCTGGACTCCCTCGTTGGCCACGGCCGCGATCTCGCGGGCCACCCGTTGCACGACGTCGAGGTCGACGCCCACCTTGCCGCCACCGAACACCTCTCCGGAGAGCTTGAGCAGGACTCGGTGGTACCTAGTCACGCGAGGGTTCCTTCCGTCGGTGCGCCATCGTGCGAGAAGGCCGGTCGCGATGCTCGTGATCGAGTCATCGCAACCGGCCTCCTCAACGTCAGGGCGAAACCTATCCGATCAGGCGCCGACCTCGAAACGGACGAAGCGGGTCAGGGTGACCCCGGCCTCGTCGAGGACCGCCTTGACCGACTTCTTGTTCTCGGTGACCGACGGCTGCTCGAGGAGCACGACGTCCTTGAAGAAGCCGTTGAGCCGGCCCTCGGTGATCTTGGCGATCGCCTGCTCGGGCTTGCCCTCCTCGCGTGAGGTGGCCTCGGCGATCTCGCGCTCCTTGGCGACGACGTCCGCCGGCACCTCGTCACGGGTCAGGTACTGCGGACGCATCGCGGCGATCTGCAGGGCCGCGCCGCGCGCGCCCTGCTCGTCGCCGTCGTACTCGACGATGACGCCGACCGCGGGCGGCAGGTCGGCCGCACGCTTGTGCAGGTAGGCCACCGTCGGACCGTCGAAGTACGCCACCCGGCCGAGCGCGATCTTCTCGCCGATGTGGATCGCGAGCTGCTCCACGACCTCGCCCACCGTCTTGTCGCCGAGCGAGACGGCCTTGAGGGCCTCGGCGTCGGCGGCCTTGGCCTCGTTGGCGGCGTCGGCGATCTGCTGAGCCGTGCGGACGAACTCGTCGTTCTTGGCCACGAAGTCGGTCTCGGAGTTGAGCTCGACCAGGGCGCCACCGGAGCTCGCCACGAGGCCGGCAGTGGCCTCGCGCTCCGCGCCGCGCTTGGCGGCCTTGGCCGCGCCCTTGGTGCGCAGGATGTCGACGGCGGCGTCGAAGTCGCCGTCGGCCTCCTCGAGCGCGTTCTTGCAATCCATCATGCCGGCGCCGGTCATCTCCCGGAGCTTCTTGACGTCGGCGGCGGTGAAGCTAGCCATGCGTGTCACAACCTCTGTTCTCAAGGATTCGGGTGGTGCGGGGTCGGCCGGAGCCTCAGGCCTTCGCCTCGGGCTCGACGACGGGCTCCTCGGTGCAGCCTCGACGGCGGCTCCTCGGTGGCAGCCTCGACGGCGGGCTCCTCGGTGGCAGCCTCGACGGCCGGCTCCTCGGTGGCAGCCTCGACGGCCGGCTCCTCGGTGGCAGCCTCGACGGCCGGCTCCTCGGTGGCAGCCTCGACGGCCGGCTCCTCGGTGGCAGCCTCGACGGCCGGCTCCTCGGTGGCAGCCTCGACGGCCGGCTCCTCGGTGGCAGCCTCGACGCAGCCACGGCGTCCTCGGTGGCAGCCTCGCAACGGCGGTGGAGACGGCGGCCTGGTCGGCGTCGCCGCCGAGCAGCTCGCGCTCCCAGTCAGCCAACGGCTCCTCGGCACCGGCCTCGGCGCCCTCGACCTTCACGCCGGAGCGGGCGATCAGGCCCTCGGCGACGGCGTCGGCAACCACGCGGGTGAGCAGCCCGACGGCGCGGATCGCGTCGTCGTTGCCCGGGATCGGGAAGTCGACGAGGTCGGGGTCGCAGTTGGAGTCCAGGATGCCGATGATCGGGATCCGCAGCTTGCGGGCCTCCTCGACGGCGAGGTGCTCCTTGTTGGTGTCGACGATCCAGACGGCGGCCGGCGTACGGACCATCTCGCGGATGCCGCCGAGCGACTTGTTGAGCTTGTCGCGCTCGCGCTTCATGCCCAGCAGTTCCTTCTTGGTGCGTCCGGAGCCGGCCACGTCGTCGAAGTCGATCTCGTCGAGCTCCTTGAGGCGGTTGATCCGCTGGTGCACGGTCTGGAAGTTGGTGAGCATGCCGCCGAGCCAGCGCTGGTTGACGTAGGGCATCCCGACGCGGATCGCCTGCTCGGCGATCGCCTCCTGGGCCTGCTTCTTGGTGCCCACGAACATCACGGTGCCGCCCTTGGCGACGGTCTCCTTGATGAAGGCGTAGGAGCGGTCGATGTAGGCGAGCGACTGCTGCAGGTCGATGATGTAGATGCCGTTGCGCTCGGTCATGATGAAGCGCTTCATCTTCGGGTTCCAGCGACGGGTCTGGTGACCGAAGTGGACGCCGCTCTCGAGGAGCTGGCGCATGGTGACGACTGCCATGAAGGTGTTCTCCTGGGGTGAGGAGGCCCCTCGTGCGTCCCACCTTGAGTCAGGTCGGGACCGAGAGCGCGCTCCGGTAGTTTTCAGTTGCTGCAACCGGCGGGTGCCGGTTGCCCTGACGCCTGCGCGAAGTCCAACCCGGCCAAGCTTGGTCGGGACCGAGGAGCCTCGCCCACGGGCGGCCGGTGCCCCAGGTAGCCGGGCACCGTCGTGGTCTGCGGACGTGCGAAGTCGGCTCCCGGAGGAGCCGCTGCAACCAGGGTAGTCCACGCCCGCGTGAGCGCCGAATTCACCAGACCGGACCCATCAGTCGTCCACAGCGCCGTTCTCGGTCGCGACCCTCCCCAGCCGCGCGCCCGCGTCGGCATCGGTCCCGACCGTTCCGGGCGATCCTGGGAACCATGCCCGGCCACCTGCCACTCCCGTCGTGGAGCAACCGTCTCCTGGCACTCGTGGGCGCGCTCACGACCCTGACGGTGCTGGTCGGGCCTTCGGCCGCGTACGCCGACGATCTCGACCCCGTGGGTGTCTGGCCGCTCCAGCCCACGCCTGAGGTGGTCGCCGGGTTCGACCCGCCGGACGTCCCGTGGGGGTCCGGCCACCGCGGGGTCGATCTGTTGGGCGTCCCTGGGCAGTCCGTGCACACCGCCCTGGCGGGCCGGGTGACCTTTGCCGGACTGCTGGCGGGGCGAGGCGTGGTGGTCGTCGACCACGGCGAGACCCGCACGACCTACGAACCGGTCTCGGCCGTGGTCGCGGTGGGCGACGTGCTGCCCCTCGGCGCGGTCATCGGCGACCTGCAAACCATAGGGTCCCACTGCCCACCGCAGGTCTGCCTGCACTGGGGCTGGCTGCGCGGCGAGGTCTACCTCGACCCGCTCCGTCTCGTCGGCAGTGGCCCGGTTCGGCTGTTGCCGCTGTGGCGCGAGGCGCCTGTTCCGCTGGGGGCTGCGTCGCCGGCTGGCTCTTCAGCCTGGGGCGAGGGCTCTGCTCCCCCGGTCGGCCCGTACGTCGCCGTGCTGGCCCGCCTCGATCGGTTCACGCGGCTCGTCTGGGACGGTCGGGTCGGTCGTCCGCCTCCCTATGCGCGCGGGTGCGCCTGCTGATAGGCCCGACGCAGCCGGTCGGTGGTGACGTGGGTGTAGAGCTGCGTCGTGGCCAGCGACGCATGACCGAGGATCTCCTGCACGGCTCGCAGGTCCGCTCCGCCCTCGAGCAGGTGGGTTGCCGCCGTGTGCCGCAGCCCGTGCGGGCCGATGTCCGGCGCACCCGGCACCTCGGCGATCAGTCGATGCACCAGCGTCCGCACCGCGCGCTGGTCGATCCGGCGGCCGCGGGTGCCGACGAACAACGCGCCCCCCGCGCCCTCGACGCGCAGCTGCGGACGGCCCTCGGCAAGCCACCGGTCCAGCGCCTGTGCGGCCGGATGGCCGAACGGCACCGTGCGTTCCTTGCGGCCTTTGCCGAGGACCCTGACCACGTTGCGCTCGCGGTCGAGGTCGTCGACGTCGAGCGAGACCAGCTCGCCGACGCGGATCCCGGTCGCATAGAGCAACTCCAGGATCGCGACGTCACGAACGCCGACCGGGCTGCCGTCGTCGGCCGATTCGGCGGCGCCCCTCACCAGGTCGGCAGCCTCGTCGGCGCGGAGGACGGCGGGCAGGGTGCGCTGCGCCTTCGGGGAGCCGAGGCTGGCACCAGCGTCGGTAGGCGTGCGCCCGGTCCTGGCCAGCCAGGCGGTGAAGACCCGCGCGGCGGTGGCCCGTCGCGCCAGGGTGGTGCGTGAGTGCCCGGTGACCTGCTGGTTGGCGAGCCAGCTGCGCAGGGTCCGCAGGTCGAGAGCGGCGGGGTCGTGGTGACCCAGCCGGGAGGCGTGTCGGGCTAGACCAGTCACGTCGGCCAGGTAGGCGCGCACCGTGTGCACGCTGAGGTCACGCTCGACCCCGAGATGGCGTTCGAAGTCGCCGAGGGCCGCGACCATCGCTTCGGACAGAGCGTCCGAGGAGCCGGTGCCCGGTTCGCTCACCCCACCGAGGGTAGTCTCCGGACCCGCGGAATCGACGACGCCGGGTCGATGCCCCAGGCGAATTCGAACTGGTCGATGGTCATCGTGGCGAGCTGCTCGCGGACCAGGCCAAGGAGACCCTCGGCGTGCTCGCGGGAGCCGGCATCGACGCTGACGACGAAGGCGCCATCGGCGCGGCGGATGACGGCGAGCTTGCCGATGCTGTCAGACCACCAACCCATGCGCGCGGTGGCAGACTTCACGGTGCCGAGCGCCGCCCGGACGGCCTGCCTGCGGAGCAGACCGGACCGTTGGGGGTTTTCCGCAGCGTGCTGGGGGAGGCTACTTGCGAGGACGGTGGCGACATACGCTGACCGTGCTCGGGGGGGAGCGGTGAGGTCACCCGCTCATCGTAGGGATATCTAGCCCACTGTCAGGCGAATCGGCCAGATTGGCGTTGCGGACGCGCCACCCGTGCTCATCCCGCTCGACCAGCCCGAGCCTCAGCAGGCTCGTGAGCGTCGATTGCACCTCCAGGAGGCCGATGCCTGCGGTGCGGGCGATCGAGTCGGCGCCGGCGGCCCGGGA
The DNA here is from genome assembly GCA_963762105.1 of uncultured Actinomycetota bacterium. Taxonomy (GTDB): domain Bacteria; phylum Actinomycetota; class Actinomycetes; order Propionibacteriales; family Nocardioidaceae; genus Nocardioides. The sequence goes on from CAVXJG010000005.1 coordinate 51,901, forward strand.
GACCGGGACGGCGTCGAGGACCTGCGTCTGTCGCGGCGACAGGCGGTCGCGCACCAGCACGGGTCCGCGCGGCACCTCCACGAGGTGCTGTCCACTCGTGCCGACCAGCTCGAGCACCTCGTCACCTCGGGTCACGAGCGCGGCGGCACCCCGACGGATCAGCTGGTGGACGCCCTCCGACTGGGCTGCCGTGACCGGGCCGGGGACACCCATCAGCGGCCGGTGCAGGCGGCTGGCCCAGCCGGCTGTGCTGAGCGCCCCGCTGCGCAGGGCTGCCTCGACCACCACGGTGCCGCGGGTCAGCGCCGCGATCACCCGGTTGCGGCTCAGGAACCGCACCCGCGTCGGCGAGCGCCCGGGGGCGAGCTCGGAGACGACGGCGTGGGCCTCGCCGAGGTGGTCGAGCAGGGTGCGATGGGCGGCGGGGTAGGCGCGGTCGACGCCGCAGGCGAGCACCGCGACCGTACGGCCGCGGGCGGCCAACGCGCCCCGGTGGGCCGCCTGATCGATGCCGAAGGCCGCCCCCGACACCACGGTGAAGCCCGCCCGGGCCGTGACGGCGCCGATCTCGGCGGCCACAGAGGTGCCGTAGGTGGTCGCCGAGCGGGAGCCGACGACGGCGACGGACTCGCCAAGATCGTCGAGGCGGGCGGGACCTCTCACCCACAGCCCGAGGGGCGGTCCGCCGCGTTCGTTGAGGGTCTCGGCGGCCATCAGCTGGTCGACCTGGGCCGGCCACTCGTCGTCGCCGGGCACGACGAACCTGATGCCGAGGCGCCGGGCGTGCTCGAGGTCGCGCTCGGGGTTCATCGCCTCCAGCCGGGATGCGACGTCGGTCCGCAGGCCCTCGAGGTCGCGTTGTTCCACGAGGTGGTCGCGCACCGTCACCGCGCCGAGCTCGGCCACGAGCGAGACCATTCTCGGGTCGCCGGGCTCACCCAGCGCACCCAGCGCGACCCGCGCGAGCCGGTCGTCGTCAGGTCCGCTCATCCGGCCCGCCGGGTGACGCTCGACTGGAGGAGCGGCTCGCCGGTGCGGAGCCGGAGTGCGGTGTCCAGCTCTGCGTAGCCGGGCTCCTGGGCGCCGCAGAGGTCGGCCACGGTCCAGGCGATCCGATGAACCCGGGTCGCGCCGCGGCGGGTGAGCCGGCCGGCGTAGATCTCGTTGTCGACGCGTTCGCGCAGATCAGCGGCGAGGGGCCAGTCCTGCTGGAGCGCCGGGCCGGGCGCCTGCGCGTTGAGGCGCCAGCTCCGGCCGGCGTAGCGCTCGGCCTGCCGCAGACGGGCCGCCGTGACCCGGGTCCGGACGACGGCCGAGGCCTCCCGCGGAGCGAACCGGTCGTCTCGCTCGTGCGGCGTGACCGGCTCGACGTTGCGCGTGATATCGACGCGGTCGGTGATCGGGCCGGTGAGCTTGCGGCGGTATTCGCGGCGCCGGGGCTCGAGGCAGTCGCACTTGTTGCGGGACGCCAGTGCGTGGAAGTTGCCGCACGGGCACGGGTTGCAGGCCATCACGACGAGGCCCCGCGCGGGGAACGTCGCCGTCTCCTCCCCCCGGGTGATGGTCACCTCGCCGCTCTCCAGGGGTTGACGGAGCGCCTCGATGACGTCGGAGCGGAACAGCGGGAACTCGTCGAGGAAGAGCACGCCGTTGTGGGCGCGGCTGACGTCACCGGGTCGGACCCTGTTGGTGCCGCCGCCGAGCAGGCCCACCTTGCTGGCGTCGTGGTGGGGTGCGAAGAAGGGTGGCCGGACGATGAGGTCGTCGCCGGGGGCCAGCGCCGCCGCGAGCGAGTGGATCGCGGTCAGCTCGAGCGATTCCTCTGCCGTCAGGTCGGGCAGGATGCCGGGCATCCGCTCGGCGAGCGTCGTCTTGCCGGCGCCCTTGGGGCCGGTGAGCATCAGGTGGTGGCCACCGGCCGCTGCCACCTCGAGCGCGTACTTCGCCTCGACCATCCCGTCGACGTCGGCCAGGTCGAGCTCGTCGAGGCGGCTCTGCCCGCGCCAGGCGAGCAGGCTGCCGCCCGAAAGCCCGGCCACCGGCGGCGCCTCGGGCACCTCTTGACCGCACAGCTGGGCGGCGACCTGGGCCAGCGACCGCATGCCGAACACCGTGGTGCCGGGCACCATCGCCGCCTCGCGCACCTGCGGTTCGGGCACGAACACCTGCCGGATGCCCCGGTGCGAGGCGGCCAGCACCATGGGGAGCACGCCCGCGACCGACCGCAGCCCTCCTGCCAAGGTGAGCTCCCCGACGAACAGGGTGTCGCTCAGCGCGGCCGCCGGGATCGTGCCGTCGGCGGCCAGCACGGCCACGGCCATCGCCAGGTCGAAGTGGGTGCCGCGCTTGGCCAGGTCTGCCGGCGAGAGCAGGATCGTGATGCGCTTGGTCGCGGGCCAGCGCAACGCGCTGTTGACGATCGCCATCCGGCACCGGTCGCGAGCCTCGTTGATGGCCACGTCGGCCCGGCCCACGACGGTCGTCCCGACCATTCCGCTCGACACGTCTGCCTGCACCTCGATGAGGTGACCGACCGCACCCGACAGGGACATGGTGTGAGCGGTCGCGACCGGCATCAGCCGATCCCGCGCACGTGCTCGACGACCGAGGGCCCCTTGCGCGGCCGGGTCACGGCAACGAGGTCGACGCGCACGTCGCCCGGGTCGGCCGCGTGACCCGCCACCCACTGGTCGGCCACGCGGCGCAGCCGCTCGACCTTCTCGGCGTCCACGGCCTCGTGCGGCGTGCCGCAGGCGTCGCTGGTGCGCGTCTTGACCTCGCACACGACCAGCACGTCGCCCTCGCGGAGCAGCAGATCGACCTCACCAGCGGTCGTGCGCCAGTTGCGCTCGAGAAGCACCATCCCGGCACCCGTGAGGTGCCGGGCGGCCAGCGTCTCGCCGTAGTGCCCGAGGCCCTGCTTGGTGCGGTCGATCCGGTCGTCGTCCATGTGGCTGCCTCCTAGTGGAGCAGCCTGAGTGAATCTGCCGACATCAGCAGCGGGCCCGCGTCACGCCTGTGGATCGGCTGTGCGCGGACCAGTGTGGTGGATAGGAAACGGGTCCCTGACGGGTTCGCGACGCCTCACGGCCTCAGTTGACGAGGGAGACGACGCTCTTGCCCGATCCGAAGTAGTCCTGGAGGAGGACGCCGTCGGGCGGCGGCGGCAGTGCGTCCATGTCGAAGAAGAACACGCGGATGGCTCGCAGTTTGTGCGGGTGCTGGGTAACCAACCCGTTCTCGGTCTGCGTGCCGGGCAGCGGTGCCAGCCTGCTGGCCCCGGAAGGCTGGTCGCAGATGAAGCCGGGCACGAAGCTGACGATCGGCATCCACTTGGTGCCGTTGGGGTCGTGATCCAGCAGGGGGACGATCACGAAACGGGGCGACTTCCAGATGTCCTGGGTGAAGATCGAGTCGGCCCCGTTGTAGCCAATCGAGTCACTGAGGTGAAGGGTGTCGTTCTTCAGGAAGCAGGACAACAGGTCGTCGTTCACCTGCTCACCGGTCGTGAGAGTCGAGCGAACCGGGCGGCCGAGCGCCGTGCAAGCAGGACTGGTGTCCTTGATCAGCTTGCCCCCGTTGTCAAGGTAGCCGTCGTAGGCGTCGGTGGCCTTCAGGCCAGTCACCGTCTGCAGGCAGTTGGTGTTGGGCTGGCTCAGCGAGTCCGTGCTGATGACGCTCCCGGCGCCCGTCAGGTTCTGGCACTGGTTGTCGCCAGGCAGGGGCGGTGGGTAGGCGTTGAGCGTCGTGGGTGGACGGAGCCCCTGCGCAATGTTCTTGGACAGGTCGTTGCCGTCGTTACCACCCCACGGAATGTCCAGGGAGCCGAAGTTTCCGCTGCTGGGCCCGACGTCGCAGGACAACACGCCCTCACCGACCTGCAGTGGCAGCGCCTCTGCCCGGGCGGACCACTTGTCCGGGTTGGGCGAGGCGCCCACGATGCTGTGCACCCGCACATACCAGACGTCCTGGTACGAGGCCACCGAGTTCGGGACGGTGAAAGTGATGCTGGTGTTGGTTTGCGCCGTGATCGTGGCGATCTTGGGCTGCGACTGGTCGGAATTGAAGATGCCGACCTGGTCGACGTAAGCAGCGGCCATCCGCGGGCTGTTGCCGGTAATGGTCACGCTCGGGCCGTCCGGGTCGCCGACCGCAGCGAGCGCGATGCTGGTGGGCGAGATCCCGCTCAGGTCCGCGGCGTTCGTCTCGGCGTCGTGCGACAACGTCGGAACGGTGTAGGGCAGGCTCAGACCGCCCGAGTTGTCCTTCAGCGTCTGCTGGCCGCTGGCGCAAGGTGTGGTCGTGTAGTAGGGAGCCATGCCGACGCCACCTGAGGCGATCCTTGCCGTGGCCTTGGCCTGAACACACCCGTCCTCGACGCCGATGATGTTGGCGAGTCCGTACTGGATGCGTGCCGCAGGCGCAACAACCGTGATCTTGCCGGCGGGGTAGGTCACCTCGCCGTTGATGGCATTTCCATCGGTCAGCATGCCCGTGGTGATCGTGGCGCCGGCCTCAGGGTTGCAGTCGTCCGTCCCGTCGCTGACCGGCTGGTTCTTGTTCAGTGCGTCGGCGACCAGCTGGGTGGTGCTTGCTGCGGTGCTCGGGAGGCCGTACGCCCCGGCCAGTGCAGCGAAGTCAGCACTCGTCTGGGTCATCTCCTTGCGGTTCATCGCGTTGCCGAGATCCACGCCCATTGCACCGAGGATGAGCAGCATGCCCGCCGCCGCCGCGGTCATGATGGCGATCGCCCCACGCTCGTCTCGTGCCAAGCGTCGGCTCACGACCCGCATCCCTGGTCTGTGACGTCCTCCACCCGCGCCTCCACGGTCCGTTCCACCTTCGGGTCACTCAGGAAGGGCACGAACGGAAAGTGCATGTTCAGGGTCTGGAAAGAGATCGTCACCTTGACGGTGCCGCCGATCGTGACCTTCTGCGCCTGGGGCGAGGCGGGGCTCGTGCCGTCGACGTTCTTCCAGGTGGTGGTGATGGTCGCTGACGACGTCGAGGCGGCGCCGAGACTGTTGTCGACATAGCTCTGCAATGCGCCGGCGCCCTGGCAGTTACCGACAGAGAGCTGTCGCGCGGCCCCGTTCGCCACGTGCGAACCCACCTGGGCCGAGTAGAAGTACATGCCGTACTGGACCATCCCGAAGAACAGGATCAGCAGTGGCGTCACCACGAGGGCGAACTCGACCGCCGAGGCACCCCGCTGCTCCCGAGACCGCAGAAAATGTAGAAAATGTAGTCGCGCGGCCATGTTCCCCCCAGAACTCCGACCGCTCCCCAGAAGCAGGGAGGCGGGCGGACGCTACGTCAGTGTGACGCACCTCGTCCCCGTATCGAAGACCCAGGACAGTCTGTCTAGACCGACGAGGCCAGGTCAACTACCTGTCGGGCAACCGGGAGCGGTCTCGTCGCATGATCCCGCGGCGGCTCAGTTGACGAGGATGGGAATCTTGATACCCGAGCCGGTGAAGTTGATGACGCCGTTCTTCACGGGCGGGTTGGGCAGGGCGTTGCCGTTGAGGAAGATGACGGTGACCGCTTGGACGCCGTTGTTGTCGGTGATGATCCCGGTCGTGGTGCCGTTCGTATCGCCCTTGACCGACGACGGGGGCTGGTCGGTGATGAAGCAGGGGCGGAAGTCAATGATCTGGTACTTGTTGCTGCCACCGTTGGCGGGCTGAACGGGCAGTACGGGGACATATCCGAATCTCGGTGAGTCGTAGATCTGACTGGAGAGCAAGGGCGGTCCCACGTAGGAGTCGTTGTCGATGTCGCTGATGTGCGTGGTCGTGTTGAGGAGGAAGCAGGTCAGCGGGTCGTTGTTGACCGTGACGCCCTTGATGACCGTCGTCGCTGCCGTCCCGCCGGGACCACACTTCGTCGTGAAGGCCTTCGCCAACAGGCCCGTTCCCGGGGAAGAGGAACCAATCCCCAGGAATCCTCCGGTGGCGACGTTTGCCGACATACCTGTGTCGGTGTCGACACAGTTGGTCCCGGCAGTGGGCCAGAACACGCTGGCCGGCTGGGCGGAGCTGCACAGGCCGTTTGCCGGTGCGCCGGCGGTGGGGTAGATCGCGAGCGTGCTGTCCAAGCCGAGTGCGACGTTTGCCGCACCCATCTTGTCGGCGCCACCGCCTACGTGGTTCGAGAGCAGCAGCGTGCCGAAGTTGCCCGAGCTGCTGCCCTGGCCACAGATGAGCGGCGGGTCACCGATCGTCAGTTGCGGCGCGTTGAGGGTGGTGCCGGGCGCGTAGACGGTCGACCACTGGCCGCCGATCTTGACGCGGATGTACCAGAACTGCTGGACGCCGGTGACACCCCTGGTCTGGTCGGGCAGGTCGTCGAGGTGGATCGTGTTGCCGCTGATCGTGAAGCCGCCGGGAGCCGGGGCGGGCAGCACCGTGACGGGCGCCGGACCCTCGGTGGCATTGCCGGACTCGAAGAACCCGATCTCGGTCACACCGGTCAAGGCGGACGGAGCCGAGAACACGATGTCGATCGGCTGCAGCAGTCCCGGTCACGGTGCCCGCCGGGTAGTAGCTCGGCGTGACGGACGTCATCCTGGCCGCGTTGGTCTCGCTCTGGTGCCAGAGCATCAACAGGTCGGCCGAGTGGCCGTTGTTGGGCTGCTGCAAGGTCTGCGGACCGTAGTCGCACCCCGAGAACGCATAGAAGGGCAGCGTGTTCATCTTGGGCGACTTGATCTCGATCGTGGACGAGCCGTAGACGTCGACGCCGTTGATGCCGATCAGCCGCGCGAGGCCGTAGTCGACGTGCTTCTTCGGGCTGACCAGGGAGAGCTGGTTCTTGTTGTAGACATTCGTCCAGGCCCCCGTCGTCGGGTTCCTTGACGGGATGCCGTAGAAGATCTCGCCGTTGTCGACGTTGCAGTCGGTCAGCTGAGTGGCAGTGACGATCGAGTTGCCCGGCTGAGTGCCGAGGTACGCCGCCACGTCGATCGCGGCCTGGTGGGACGCCAGCGCGGAGATGCCGTAGGTGCAGGTCCCGCCGGTGGCCGGAGCTGGGAGGTCGGCACCCTTCAAGCCAGCACCGGCCAGGGTCGCCATGTCCGACTTGTGCTGCTGCTGGCGTTTCTCGGCCCACGCCTGCCCGAGGTCGACGCTCAGTGCCGCGATCACCAGGAGAACGACTGCGGTGAACGCAAAGATGATGGCGACGGCGCCCTGTTCGTCTCTCCGACGGCTCACGAGCAGGCTCCTTGGGTCGCGCTCGTGTCCTCGACGCGCGCGAAGACGGTCCTGGTGACGTCGCCGTTGTTGGGAACCGGGATGAACGGGAAGTGCAAGTTCAAGGTCGGGAAGGTCGCCGTCACGGAGACGCTTCCTCCGATCTCGCCCGGCGCGGACATCGAGCTGCCGTCGGCGGCCGTGGTGTACGCAACCGTCGTGATGATCCCGCTTGCGCTCGAAGCTGTGGTGGCTGCGCCCAACTTGTTCTTCAGCAAGGTCTGCACCTCCCCGACGGTCTGGCAGTTGCCGACCGCCACCCGGCGAGCGGCGTCGCCCACGGCGGAGGAGCCGGACTGCATCGCGTAGAAGTACCAGCCGTACTGGATCGAGCCGAAGATCAGGTAGAGCATGGGAAGCAGAATGAGAGCGAACTCCACCGCGGCGGCGCCGCGTTGCTCGCGGCGGGCCCTCAACCGCTTCAGGATGGTTCCCACGTCTCCTCCGAGCCTCACCAAGACCGCAGGACCCAGACCGGGGGGCGGTTGGTCGAATGCTAGGGGAGGGAACAGGCCTGGGGCCGAGTATCGCGAAAGTGGCACCTCCTAGGTCTAGACCGCGCCAATTCGAGCGCGCTACAGGGAACGATCTCTTGGCGGGTCAGTCGATGAGACGGATCACCCTGGCCCCCACTCCGAGGTAGTCGATGATCGGGATGTCACCCTCGGTGGGCAGGGCCTTGGTGTTGAAGAAGACCACCTTGATCTGCTTGATGTCGTTGCCCTGGACGGTCAGCCCGTTGTTCGCCGTTCCCGGTGTGTGCTCCCTTGATCGACGTCGTGGTCGGGGTCTCGTCCGTGATGAACGCGGGCCGGAAGTCGACGATCGAGTACGTGTTGGAGCCCCCGCTGGAGGGCTCGACGGCCAGCACGGGCACGTAGAAGAAGCGCGGTGACGTCAGGATCGGAGGGGTCGAACACCACACCACCGGTGTAGGTCGCGCTCGTGATGTCCTGGATGGACGTCGTTCCGTTGGTGAAGTAGCAGGTGAGCACGTCGTCGTTGATGCTGGGGCTGCCGGTGATGGGCAGGGTCCGGTTGGCCGAGCCGCCGGCGGGGTCGCACCCCGTCTTGGTGTTCTGGGTCTTCAGCAGGCCCGGGCCGTAGACGCCGCCCTGGACCAGGCCCTCGGTCGCGGCGTTCGCCGCCAGCCCGGTGTCGGTGTCGACGCAGTTGGTGCCCGGGACCAGGGTGACCGCGCCGTTCGGCGAGGTCAGTGCGCCATCGACCCCGTTGGAGCAAAGACCGGCAAGCGTCGGGTTGTCGAGCGCCCACTGGTGGACGGTGGGGGTCAGCGGCGACTGTAGGCCGACGGCGATGTTGGCGGGGATCTCGTTGGACGTCACCACGTCGGTGCGCGGGAACTTCAAGGTCCCGAAGTTTCCGGAGCTCGAGCCGGAGGCGCACTCGAGCACGGCGTTGCCCACCCGGAGCGGGAGCGCCTCGGACGCCTTGGACCACTTGCCGGCGGCGTCCGTCCCGTCGAAGACCCGCACCCACCAGACCGCCGCTGTCTGCGCCACGGCGTCCGGGATGTTGAGCTCGATCGTCTGCGCCGAGTTCCCCGGGTCGTATCCCGGTCCGGCGGGTTGGGGTTGAGGTTCGTCTTCGTCGCGTCGCCGCTGAGCCAGAAGAGGTTCTGCTTCTGGATGAGGAGTGGGTTCGGGTCGTCACCGCGGAAGAACCCGACGAAGCGGGTCTTGTCGAACTTCGACGCCGTGAAAGTGAGGGTGTTGCCCGTCGAGTTGAGCGGCATGGACTGGATCACGTTGCCCGCGTTGTTCCTGACAACCTGGGACGCGGCCAGCAGGTTCGTGTTGTTGTTGTTCGAGTTGAAGGCCAGCGTCGGGACGACGGGAGCCGTGAAGCCGCCAGCCGGGTCGGCCAGTGTCTGCAAGCCGTAGTCGCAGCCCTGGACGGCGTACATGGGCATCACCCGCTTGCCAGCCGTGAAGACGTTGACCAGGGCGCTGCCGTGAACGGTCGTGCTGCCGATGCCGATGATGTTGGCGAGCCCGAAGTCCACCTTGTTGTACGGCGCGACGACCTGGAGACCCTTCATGGTCGCGGCGTAGCCGGTGCCGCAGCCCGTTCCGGCGCAGTAGCGGATCTCGCCGTTGAGCAGGTTGCCGTCGACGAGCTGGCCGGCGCTGACACAGGTTTTGGTCGTCCAGCAGGTGCTGTTGTCGTCCTGGGGCTGGTTGTCGTTCATCGCCGTGACCACGGCGTTCTGTATCGCCGGTGAGATGGCCATGCCCGCCTTGGCGGTCTCGAGCTGCTGGGCGGCGGCGGCGAAGGCTCCGTAGTCGGCCTGCGACTGGGTGTCCGTACGCCGCGCGATGGCGTTGCCGAGGTCGACGCTCATCGCGGCCATCGTGAACAAAGAAACGGTGAGGAACGCGAACATGATGGCGACCGCGCCGCCCTCGTCGCGACGCCTCCCGCTCAACATGTGCCGCTCGAAGTGGTGTCCTCGATCATGGTCTTCACCGACCGGGTGACGACGCCGCCGTTGGGCATCGGCCAGAACCCGATGATCGACGCGTTGGCCGTCACGGTCACGGTCAGCTGGGAGGTCCCGATCACCGCGCCCACATTGGAGGCCGGCGTCTTGGCGAACGTGGTGCTGCTGGGGTTGGCGTGGACCTCGTTCTGCACAAAGGTGAGGGCCTCGGATCCCGTCCAGCAGTCACCGACGGCGAGCCGGCGGGCCACATGGCTGGCCGCGCCGCCGGTCGTCTGAGCGACGTAGAAGTACCAGCCGTACTGCATCATGCCAAGCACGAGGGGTAAGAAGATGGTGCCGGCAATCAGTCCGAACTCGAGCGCGGCGGCACCATCTTGGTCCCGTCGACCCCGGAGTCGCTTCAGACGCGTCATTGCAGATTCCCCCGCCCCCCGCGCCCCAGAAAGGGTCGCGCTGGGTCAAATGCTAGGACCAGTGAGCCGCCCATGATCGGCGATCACTGAGGGTTGTCGCCAGCGACTAGACCGCGTTAGACCAGGTGTCACGCGGACCTTCCGGCAGGCTCAGACCTTGGGCGGATCGATCTCCGCGGGGCTGAGCTCCTCGACGTTGACGTCCTTGAAGGTCAGCACCTTGACGTTCTTGGCGAAGCGGGCCGGGCGGTACATGTCCCACACCCAGGCATCGGTCATCGAGACCTCGAAGAACACGTCGCCGGACTCGGTGCGCGCCTTCACGTCGACCTGGTTGCAGAGGTAGAACCGGCGGTCGGTCTCCACGACGTACTTGAAGATCCCGACGACGTCGCGGTACTCGCGGTAGAGGGTGAGCTCCATCTCGGTCTCGTACTTCTCGAGATCCTCGGCACTCATGCTGACTCCCCTCGCGGTGCGTTGACTCCGACGGTAGTGGTCTCGACAAGGTCGGCCAGCGAGGGGTCCAGCATCGGTTCCAGGCCCGCTGCCCGACGGACGTTGATGAAACGCCTCCGGTGCACGGGAGAGGGTCCGTGCTCGAGCAGTGCGGCTGCGTGCCCGTCGGTGATGTAGCCCTTGTGGGTCCGGAAGTCGTACGCCGGCCACTGCTCGTGCATCTCGCACATGATGCGGTCGCGGGTGACCTTCGCCAGCACCGACCCGGCCGCGATGCAGGCTGTCACCCGGTCGCCCTTCCACATCGCCAGGCCGGGGACGCCCAGCCCGTCGACCGGGAAGCCATCGGTGAGCACGTAGTCGGGCGGGACGTCGAGCAGCGCCACCGCCCGGCGGAGCGCCTCGACGTTGGCCACGTGCATGCCGAGCCGGTCGCACTCCTCCGACTCGATCACCACGACCGACCAGGCCAGCGCGCGACGCACGACCTGGTCGTAGCAGCGCTCGCGGGCCTTCTCGGTGAGCAGCTTGGAGTCGGCCAGCCCCGGCACGATGCCGGCCTTGGTGTCGGGCAGGATCGCCGCACCCGCGACGAGAGGCCCGGCACAGGCGCCGCGGCCGGCCTCGTCCACCCCGGCTATCCGCACCAGACCCGTGCGGCGCAGGGCGCGCTCGTAGCCGTAGAGGCCGGCGTCGCTGCGCACCGTCGAGCCGCGCGGGAGCGCGCTCACGAGGTCGTCACCGCCGGCGTCATGGCGCGTCGGGCACGTCCGCGAAGGTGTCGGGGCGGTGCAGCCAGCGGAAGTGCTGGCGCGGCCAGAGCAGCACCATCACCTTGCCGACGACAAGGTCGACCGGCACGAACTCCTCGCCCGGGACGCAGTCCGTTTCGGACTCGGAGCACAGGTGCACCGAGGAGTCTGCCGAGTGGGAGCGGTTGTCGCCCATCACGAAGATGGTCCCATCTGGCACCGGCCCGGCGGTCCAGTCGCAGGTGGGATTCGAAGGCATCGGGCCGAAACACTCGCCGCTGCCCTTGCGGGCGTAGTCCTTCTCGTCGAGCGGGACCCCGTTGACCATCGATCCGGCCCTGTGCGTCGCAGCAGTGGATCGTGTCGCCGGCGACGCCGATGACCCGCTTCACGAGGTGGCCGCCCGACGGGTAGAGGCCGATCTTGGCCATCAAGCGACGTGATGGCGTTGGGCGGGCCGACTCCCTCGGCGCCGGTCAGCCAGCCGCCGGGGTCCTTGAAGACGACGACGTCACCGCGCTCGGGCGTGCCGCCGAACCAGTACGACACCTTCTGGACCAGGATCCGGTCGTTGCGGACCAGTCCCGGCTCCATCGACTCGGACGGGATGTAGAACGCCTGGACGAGGAGTGCCTTGATGACGATCGCCAGCGCCAGCGCGACCACGAGCAGCAGGATCGTCTCCTGCCAGAGGGGGAGCTGCTTCTTGCGCGGCTTCTCGAACTCGACGGATCCGTCCGAGCGCTCGGTTGTCACGTGGTGAGGGTAGCGAGGGGGTGGGCGTAGCCGGCTCAGGCCTCGCGCCGCTCCTTGATCTTGGCGGCCTTGCCGCGCAGGTTGCGCAAGTAGTAGAGCTTCGCGCGGCGGACGTCACCGCGGGTGACGATCTCGATCTGCTCGAAGATCGGCGAGTGGAGCGGGAAGGTGCGCTCGACACCGACGCCGAAGGAGACCTTGCGAACGGTGAACGTGCGGCCCACACCCGAGCCGTGCACGCGGATCACCACGCCCTGGAAGATCTGGACGCGGGCGCGGGAGCCCTCGACGACCTTCACGTGAACCTTGACGGTGTCACCGGCGCGGAAGGCCGGGACGTCGTCACGCTTGATGGCGTTGCCGATATCGGCGATGGCGTTGGTCATGTCTCTCCTCACGGGTGCCACAGGTCAGCCGCGGATCGATGCTGTGAAGTTGGTGGCCCCGCCACGTTGGCCGGCGGCGTCATGCTCCCCCTGTGGCAGGAGCCCGACGCGGATCCCCCGGGTGTTTCTCCGGAGCGATCCTTCGGCCGACTGGGCCGACTGGCAAGTCTGCCAGACGGGCGGCGTACGAGGGGAAATTCCGAGCTCGGGCGTCGAGCGTGCGGCTTGGTCATGCGCCACTGCGCCCGGTCGGGGCCGGGCCGCCCAGGCGGTAGCCCGCCTTCTTGTACATCCGCTGGTTGCGCAGGCTGCCGGCGCCGGTGAAGAGTGCGTACGCCGTGACGTCAGGCGGCGCTTCCGCCTCGATCCGGGCGAGCAGCTCCCGGCCCAGCCCGCGGCCCCACAGGTCGGGCGCGACCATCAGCCGACCGATGTGCCAGGTCGAGTCGTGCTGGATGCCTCGCACCGCGCCGACCAGGCGGTCACCGCTGCGCACGACCAGGACCCGGCCCTCCTGGATCCAGGCCTGGACGTCGGACAGCTCCTCGGCGAGCGCGTCGATGGGGACGCCGGGGTTGTCGCGCTCCTCGGTGACCCAGCACGCCCGCTGAAGAGTGAGCAGCTCGCCCGCGTCGGACGGCACCACGGGCCGGACCACGAGCTCGTCGAGCAGGGAGGTCGGTCGCAGCAGGTCGGGTCGACGGTCTGCCGTACGCCGCTCGGCGCGCTCGTGGCGCCACCGGGCGATCGCCGCGTGGTCGCCGCTGAGCAGCACCGGCGGCACGTCGAGCCCGCGCCACGAGGCCGGCTTGGTGTAGACCGGGGCCTCCAGCAGGCCCTCCTCGTGGGACTCCTCCACGAGCGACTCGGGGTTGCCCACGAAGCCGGGCAACAGGCGCACCACCGCCTCGCAGATGGCGAGTGCGGCCACCTCACCGCCGTTGAGCACGTAGTCGCCGAGAGAGACCTCCAACACCTCGAAGCGGCGGGCAGCGTCGTCGACGACGCGTTGGTCGATGCCCTCGTAGCGACCGCAGGCGAACACGAGGTGGTCACGGCCGGCCAGCTCGCGGGCCAGCGCCTGAGTGAACGGGACTCCCGCCGGCGTCGGCACGACCAGCGTCGCGCCGGCAGGGCCCAGCTCCAGCGAGTCGAGCGCCTCACCCCACGGCTCGGGCTTCATCACCATGCCGGCCCCGCCGCCGTACGGCGTGTCGTCGACGGTGCGGTGCCGGTCGCGCGCCCAGTCGCGCAGGTCGTGCACGGCGACCTCGAGGAGGCCGGCTTCGCGGGCCTTGCCCGTCAGCGACAGGTCGAGCGCGTCGAAGTAGGCCGGGAAGATCGAGAAGAGGTCGATTCTCATCCGGGGTCCCCGACGCGGCGCGAGCGAAGCGAGTGGCGTGGTGGGGTGTTCATCCGGACTCGTCCTCGAACGGAGCCACCAGCCCCGGTCGGTCGGCGACGACGAGCCGGCCACCGGGGACGTCGACCTCGGGCACCAGGGCCGCCACGAACGGCACCAAGGTGTCGCGACCGTCGACGCTGCGCACCTGGAGCAGGTCCTGGGCGCCATGCACCACGCCCGTCACCTCACCGAGGTGCTCGCCGGCCAGGTCGTCCACGCGCAGTCCGACCAGCTGGTGGTCGTAGAACTCCTCGGGATCCTCCGGGGTCTCACCCACCGGCACCTGGGCGACCAGCAGGGTGCCGCGGGCCGCCTCGGCCGCGTTGCGGTCGGCGACCTCGGCGAAGCGCACCAGCAGCGTCGTCTGGTGCCAACGGGTGGCCACCACCTCCAGGGACGTCAGCCTGTTGGCCGAGCCGGCGGGCGGGCGGGCAGCCAGCCTCGTCCCCGGGGCGAAGCGGCGGTCCGGCTCGTCGGAGCGCACCTCGACGGTCAGCTCGCCCCGGAGCCCGTGCGGCTTGCCGACCCGGCCGACGACGACCTCGACGGTGTCCTCGCTCTCCACGCCGGTCAGCGTAGAGCCAGGCAGGACGACGACCGGGTGCCACCCGTGGGGTGACACCCGGTCGTCGTCAGACGAGGAACGGTCAGCGGCCGCGGTCGACGTCGACGAAGTCGATGCGCGCGCCACCGCGGCCCGCGAGGGCCGAGATGACGGTGCGGAACGCCGTCGCGGTGCGGCCGTTGCGGCCGATCACCTTGCCGAGGTCGTCGGGGTGCACGCGCACCTCGAGGACCGATCCGCGACGCAGCTGCTTGTCGCGCACCACCACGTCGTCGGGGTTGTCCACGACACCGCGGACCAGGTGCTCGAGCGCCTCGGCCAGCATCATGCTCAGGCCTTCTCGCCGTCGGCGGTCTCGGCGATCTCGGCTGCCTCGGCGGCGCCCTCAGGCGTCTCGTCGGCGGGGACCGGAGCCGGGGTCTCCTCGGCGGCCGGCGTCTCGGCCGGCGTCTCGACAGGGGCCTCGGCGGGCGCCTCGGTCGCGGCCTCGGCGGCGGGAGCGTCGGCAGCGGCCTCCGCCGGCGCGTCGGCCGGCGCGTCAGCCGGAGCCTCGGTCGTGGCCTCGGCAGCAGGAGCGTCAGCCGGAGCGGGAGCGGACTTCTTGGCGGGCCGGCGGGTGACGGCCTCGCTCTTGGGCTCCTTGGCAGCGTCCTTGAGAGCCTCGTTGAAGATCTCGAGCTTGTCGCGCTTGGGCTCCTTGACCTTCAGGGTGCCCTCGGTGCCCGGCAGGCCCTTGAACTTCTGCCAGTCGCCGGTGATCTTGAGGATCTTCTCGACGGCCTCGGTCGGCTGCGCGCCGACACCCAGCCAGTACTCCGCCCGGTCGGCGACGACGTCGATGTACGACGGGTCCTCCTTGGGGTGGTACTTGCCGATCTCCTCGATCACCCTGCCGTCGCGCTTCTTGCGCGAGTCGACGACGACGATGCGGTACTGCGGCACCCGGATCTTGCCCAGGCGCTTCAAACGGATCTTGACGGCCACGTCTGTGGTGTCTCCTCGGAAGTTGTTGTCGATGAGGGCTCCTGGACGGGGTGGGGTTCCACGTCGGAGAACTCGGGTGCCGTGCCGCCCGGATGAGAGGGTCCGGAAACGGTACGGAACTCAGCCCGCGATTCTGCCATGCGCGGGGGCAGGCTACGAATCCAGGCCGATCGAGCGTCGGAACGCCGCCAGTCCGTCGACCTCCAGCGGGTGCTGGCCGCGGACCAGATCGCCCGGGCTGAGCAGGAGGCTCTGGTGCTCGGCCAGCTCCCCCTCGCGGCGTTGCAGCCGCTGCACGCCGTTGGGCCGGTAGCCGACCTTGCGGCTGACCGCGCGCGACGCCGGGTTGTCGAGGAAGGCTCCGGACGTCAGCTCGGCGGCGTCGAGATGGTCGAACGCGAACGCGCACATCGCCTGCCGCATGGCCGTGCCGATGCCCCGGCCCTGGTGGGCCCGCCCCAGCCAGGACCCGGTCTCGGCCGAGCGGGTCACCAGGTAGTGCTTGGCTGCCAGACCTTGCATGCCGACCAGGTCGCCCTCGTGGAAGACCGCGAGGTTGAGGCTCCAGTCGCCGACGGAGAAGTCCGCGCGGCAACGCCAGTGGTACGCCGCGAAGCTCGTCGCGAAGTCCGCGGGCTCGACGTCGGTCCACGGGACCGAGAAGGGCATCGACGCCGCGTCGTGGATCCCGGCAGCCGCGATGTCCGCCAGCTTGGGCAGCAGGTCGTCGGTGATCCCCCGCAGCTCGACCGGTCCGGCGCGCACGACGAGCCCGAGAGCGGGGTGCAGGTCGACGATGTCGAGTGGGCCGATCATCCATGGAGTCTGACCGCGGGTCGGCCCGACCACCAAGGCGATTTCCCGTCTCGCTTCCGCACGCACAGGCGTGCACTAGTTTCGTGCGATGACCGAGGAAGTCCCCGAAGGCCAGCCCTCGGCCCAGCCGCCGCCGGGATGGCCGTACGGCGACCCGCCATCGCCGGCGGGCGGCGTACCGTCGAGCGGCGCGACCGAGGACGAAACGCCACGCCGGAAGCCCTCCAGCGCTGGTGGTACGTCGTGGGCGTCGGACTGATCGTCACCGGGCGTGGTCGCGATGGTCGCGTTCATCCTGCTGGCCGTCTATCAGGGCGTGACGGTCTTCAAGGACGGCACCGAGGTGGCCGTTCCTGGCCAGGCCAGGGTCGACCTGCCGGCCGATGAGGAGCGGATGCTCTACGCCCGGCCTGGAGCCGAGCCGGCGTGCACGCTCGCCGACACCGACGGCACGTCCCTGCCGCTCGACCCATCCGGCTCGGTCAGCATCAGCATCAACGGCGACGAATGGGTCGGGGTCGGCACGTTCCCCACGGGCAGCGGGCATGTGGAGCTCAGCTGCAGCGGCGACAGCGGCACCGTGCGGGTCGGCAAGGTGTTCGGCGGGGCGTCGTTCGTGGTCACGATCCTGCTGGCGGTCTTCACGCCGATCGTCCTCGGGTTCGCCGGGGCCATCGTGTTGACCGTGACCGGCGTGCGGCACTACCGGAGCCGGGCGTCAGGCTGAGGTCAGTCGACGGGGTGCTGTTCGTCGGCGCCGGGGATGCCGAACTGCGCGCAGTTCGTCCGGTACGGCGCGGAACCGACGTAGGTGGACCACTCCGTGCGAGTCCAGTTGCGCCCCGCCAGCTCGCAGGTCGCGGCCAGCATGACCCCCGGCCCGAGGTCCCATTTCTCGACGCCGTACCTGGTGTTGATGACCAGTGCGCGGCCGTCCGGCCGCAACCACCCCTCGATCGCTCCGGCCGGCGCCTGCGTGGCGATGGGTTCGCCGATTGACGCACGGCTCTCGACGTCGTAGAGCTGCACCGTCTGGTCCGGTGTCGTGACCAGCAGCCGCGACCCGTCGGCCGCGATCTGGATCGACGACGGGGCGCTTCTGACAGGCGGGAAGGCGGCGCTCGGGCCGAAGTAGAAGTTGCCGTACTCCCGCATCTGGCCGGTCTCATTTCCCGCTAGGAAGGAGTGATCCGGGGCGATCGACACTCGAGATCCGTTGATGGACCCAAAGTCGAGGCGAGCGCCCGTGCGGACGTCATAGCGCCACGTGCCCCAGTTCCCCTGAGGCCCCTTGCTCGTGACGAACAAGCTGGTCCCGTCGGAGACGAGGCGGACCGCTCGGATCCCGTTGAGCGCGATCGACGTGGTCACCTCCCCCGTCGACAGGGACACCCGCCGCACCTTGTAGGTGGGACCGCGTCGTGCGACGGCCCAGGCGTGCGACCCCCCGGGCTCCGGGTACAGGGCCTCGGTCGAGCCCTTGAGGCTGGTCTCTCGCACGTCGCCCGACGCGACGTCGACCAGGACGGGTCGTCGACCCACCACTCCGACCATGTCCGCCGAGAGCCAGACGGCCTGGCCTGGCACGCGGCAGACGCAGCACGCTGGCACCGGTGTCTGCGTCGACGACCTCGCTCGCCCCGCCGCGCGGACGACTGACGAGCAACAGCCGGCCGGTCAGGTCGTAGCCACCCGTGGCGACCCGGCCGGGGAGGAGGAGAGCGCCGGCGAGACGCGGTCCGTCGAGACTGCCACCTGGCGAACCCCGCATCCTCGCCACTGAAGGCCAGCAGGATGCTGCCTCGACCCGTGACGACGAGCGACCCGAGCTCTGCGAGCTGGGGTTCCAGCAGGCGGCCCGCACGCTGGCCGGTGTCGAGCTCGCGCTCCACGACCTGTCCGGTGTCCGTGGCGCAGTAACTGGCGCCGAGCCTTGTCGAGACGGCCAGCTGGTGGCAACCGCGCACGTCGGACGTGGCACCTCCGGTGACCCAGAGCAGGCGGTCGGCGCGGAGGTCGACGGCGAGCTGCCCCCGGTCTCCGCCGGCGATGAGCCGGTCACCTCGGATGACCAGGATCTGACGGTTTGTCATGAGCCCCGGGGCGGGCCACGTACGACGCACCCGCATAGACCGCGCCGACACCTCGCGGAGCGCCCCCGCAACCCGGCCGACGTAGAGTCAGGTCGCCGCGCCCGAAAGCCACGGCAGCAGTGGCACCGCCGATCTCGGTGCCCCGAAGGTCGGGAAGCGTGGCCAGTCCGTCGGAGTGTGCGAGAAGACGACCGGTGCGCACGTCCCAGGTCGCGACTTCCCCGCGTCGGCCTCCCGCCACCGCGACGAGCGAGCCGTCGCGACTGATGGCGACATCCGCACCGCGGAACGGCGTGGCCAGCGGTCCCATGATCGTGGCTCGCTCGGCGAGGTCGTAGACGATAAACGCCGTGCAGCCCCCCGCGACGCCCGCGGAGCGCTCCACGCACCGCGGGTCGGTGGACGTGGTCAGCAGCTGGACGGCACGCGAGCCGTCCGCGCTGACCCTGAGCACCGACGTTTGCAAGCTGTCCGCACCCCTACGACTGAAGGGCGCGGACGAGAACTTGCCCGTGAGCGGATCGGCCAGCGCCACGCTGCTGCCGGCCGCGACGAGCACCGAGCCGTCGCCGTGTGGCACGTCCGCAGCGGCGGCGGGGAGGGGGAAGTCGGCAACCGCTTGATGCTGCGGTAAAGCCGCACCTAGGGAGTCACCGCTCGGCCGAAGAAGGTGTCGCGGTCGTCGCTGTCGTACGAAGCCGAGTCCCTTCCACGGGCATGCGTCGTCGGCGAGCCGCGCCTCGTGGACGGCGGCCAGAGTGGGGTCCTGGGCGAGGATCGCGGATTCGAGTGCCACGAGGTCCGATCCCGGATCGAGACCGAGCTCATTGCCCAGGGTGCGGCGCGCCGTCCGGATGGAGCCGAGGGCGTCGGCCTGGCGGCCGCTGCGGTACTGCGCCAGGGCCAGCAGCGCCCAGCGCCGCTCTCGGAACGGCTGCTGCCCGGTCAGCACCGTGCCGTCGGTCGCGACGCCCACGTGATCGCCGGCATCGAGACGGGCCTGGAGCAGGTCCTCCTCGGCAGCAAGCCGCAGCTGGCCAGGCGGACGCCTCGAGCTGCCCCGGCATCCACTCCTCGAGCTCGCCGAACGGCGGGCCCGCGCCACAGCGCCAGCGCGTCGGTCAGCAGCGGGATCGCGCGCTCTGGCGTCCGCGTGGTGAGGTGCTCCCGGGCCCGCTCCACGAGGTCCTCGAACTGCTGCCGGTCGACGTCGAGGTGGTCGGCTCGCAACCGGTAGCCGCCCGCGACGGTCTCGATCGCCTCGGCGCCGAGCGCTTGGCGAAGCCTGCTCACGCAGCCCTGCACGACCTTGGCCGCTGACGCCGGCGGCCGATCTCCCCACAGCGCCTCGGACAGCACGTCAGCGTCGACGCGGTCGCCCGGGCGCAGCGCTAGCGCCGAGACGACGACCCGGTCTCGGGGCCCGAGCACCCTCGCCGTGCCGTCGACCTCGAGGGGGCCGAGCACACGCAGGCGGTGCATGTCTCGATTGGGGAGCGGCCCGAACCCCGGTCAATCGCACCGATACCGGGCTGATACCGCCTCGACGGGCCCCCGATACCGGCTCTTCCCAGGCTCGATGACCAAGCCCCGAACGACGGGCATCACCGATGAAGGGAAGCATCATGAACAAGCACCTCAGCACCATCGTCCTCGTGGCCTCCACCTTGGCGGCCGTCGCGGTCGGCAGCCAGGCCTACGGCCAGGGAGCAGCCAACCGGCAGCCCTCGGGATCGTCCAACAGCGGCTACACGGTCTTGGACCACCCGTCCAAACCGTGCCGGCTCTCGGTGGAGGCCGTCGCCAACTGGGGCGAGACCAGCGCCCACCTTCCGCAGGCGTGCACCTACGAGCGAGTAGGCAACGCCATGACAGGTCGCGGCGCGTGGTGTGGCCCTAGGCGACGATCGCGCCGCGCAGCACCACCCGGGCCGGCGTGTGCAGGGCCGAGAGGTCGGTCAGCGGGTCGCGGTCGAGGACGACGAAGTCGGCCGGGGCGCCCTCCTCGAGGGTCGCGTTCCAGCCGAGCCACTCACGAGCGCGCCACGACGCGGCGCCCAGCGCGTACTCCGCGGGCATGCCCAGCTCGGCCATGGCGACGATCTCGCCGGCGATGTTGCCGTGCCGGCTCACTCCCCCGCCGTCGGAGCCGGCGTAGAGAGGGACGCCGGCGTCGTAGGCCGCCATCACGGTCGCCCGCCGGCGGGCGTGCAGGTCGGTCATGTGCGCGGCGTACGCCGGGAAGCGCGCGGCCCCGGCCTCGGCGTACTCGGGGAACTTGTCCAGCTGCATCACCGTCGGCACCAGTGCCGTGCCGCGCTCGACCATGTGCGTCGATCAGGTCCGCGCTCAGGCCGGTGCCGTGCTCGATGCAGTCGATGCCCGCCTCGATCAGCCCGGGCAGCACGGTCTCGCCGAAGCAGTGGGCGGTGACCCGGGCGCCGTGCTCGTGCGCGGCCGCGATCGCGTCGGCGAAGGCGTCGGCGGGGAACGACGGCGCGAGGTCGCCGTCCTCGCGGGAGATCCAGTCGCCGACGAGCTTGACCCAGCCGTCGCCGTCGCGGGCCTCCCGAGCGGCCGCCGCGGCCAGCTCGAGCGGCTCGACCTCGTCGGCGTAGTTGCGGATGTAGCGCTTGGTCCGGGCCAGGTGTCGCCCGCAGCGGATCAGCCGCGGCAGGTCGTCGCGGTCGTGCATCCACCGGGTGTCGGCGGCCGAGCCGGCGTCGCGGATCAGCAGCGCCCCGGCGTCGCGGTTCTCGACGGCCTGGGCCTCCGCCTCCTCGTCGCCGACCGCGCCGTCGTCGTCCAGCCCGATGTGGCAGTGCGCGTCCACCAGGCCAGGGACGATCCATCCCTCGGCGACCGTCTCCGCGCCGGCCTGGTGCTCGAACGTGATCCGCCCGCCAACGACATAGATGTCGCGGACCTCGCCGTCGGGGAGCACCGGCCCACGGAACCTCGGCACGGGGTCGCCATTGATCGGCCCAACCATCCGCCCAGCCATGAACGTGACGTTATCGCGCCGCAGCCGCGGGCGCCGGGCTAGCCTTCAAGGGTGAGCAGCCTCCGCGAGACCGTCCTGGTGCGGCACCGTCGCAACTGGATCCTGCTCGCCCGTTTCGGGGTGGTCGGCCTCTCCGGCGTGGTCGTCAACATGGTCGTGCTGATCGTGGTCAGCAAGATGGGCCCGGCCCATGAGCAGGCGATCGTCGGCCTCCCGCTGACCGACTTCAACGTGCGCATGTACCACGTCTACTCGACCATCGCGTTCCTCGTGGCGAACCTCTGGAACTTCCAGCTCAACCGCAGCTGGACCTTCAAGTCCTCGCAGCACGCGGGCTGGCTCAAGGAGTACGGCCCGTTCCTGGCCATCGGGCTGCTGGGCCAGGCGATCGGCCTGCTGGTGCTGACACTGCTCATGCACCCGGGCTCACCCTTCTCGCTGTCGACATCGGTGTTCGACGACTCGTCCGGCTTCCGGACCCGCCTCTACTGGGCGCAGCTGATCGTGATCGGGCTGGTCACGCCGCTGTCGTTCGTGCTCAACAAGCTCTGGACCTTCAACTCCGTCCGCGGGCTGCACCGCGAGGAGCGCGAGAGCGCCAGGTTGGACTCCCTCAGCCGCTGAGCTCGCCGAGCAACCAGCCCGGACCCACGACCTGCGAACCGAGCCCCTCGACGCGAGCGCGGAGCATCCGGTCGGCCGTCACCGTGGTGACCAGATCACCCGCCTCGCGGGCGCTGGCGACCTCGGCGACGATCGCGTCGTCGCCGTCGCCCGCGGCGTGCACCACGCGTAGGTGACCGTCTCGGCCACGGCGTACGCCGCCCTTCGCCTGTCCCTCCAGGACCAGGACCACCTCGTCGTAGGAGAGGTCGGCGACCAGCAGCTGCTCGTGCAGCCGTCTCGCCGCACCGGCGCGGTCCTTCCACCAGCCGTCGGGCCGGCTGCCGACGACGTTGGCGGCGTCGACCACGAGCACCCTGGTCATCGGGTGCTCTCTCGAGGACCGGTCACTTCAGATACTTGGAGAAGTCTTTCGGCAGGTCGAGCGCGGCGGCGGCCTTCTCGTAGTCGACCTCCTCGCCGTCGGGGTTGCCCAGCGGGTTCCCCGGCGTTGCGGCGGCCTTCTCGAGTGCGGCCTTGGCCTGCTGGGCGGCCTTGGCGGGGTTGCCGGAGACCCGACGGCCCTTGCCCGGCTTGGGCTTGGCCTTGGGCTTCTTGGCGGCCATACCGGGCATCCCGGGCAGACCGGGGATCCCGCCCCGCGCGATCGACATCATCATCTTGCGCGCCTCGAAGAACCGGTCGACGAGACTGTTCACGTCGGCGACCTGACGCCCCGAGCCGCGCGCGATGCGAGCCCGGCGGGAGCCGTCGATCATCTTGGGGTTCGCCCGCTCGGCGGGCGTCATCGACTGGATGATCGCCTGGATGCGGTCGATCTCGCGCTCGTCGAAGTTCTCCATCTGCTCGCGGAACTGCCCCATCCCGGGCAGCATCCCCATGATCTTCTGCATCGAGCCGAGCTTGCGGACCTGCTGCATCTGCTCGAGGAAGTCGTCGAGGGTGAAGTCGCCGCCCTTGCCGGTCAGCTTCTCGGCGGCCTTCATGGCCGTGTCCTGGTCGAAGCTCTTCTCGGCCTGCTCGATCAGGGTGAGCATGTCGCCCATGTCGAGGATGCGGGAGGCCATCCGGTCGGGGTGGAACAGGTCGAAGTCGGTCATCTTCTCGCCGGCGGAGGCGAACATGACGGGCTTGCCAGTGATCGAGGCGATCGAGAGGGCCGCGCCACCCCGCGCGTCGCCGTCGAGCTTGGTCAGCACGACGCCGTCGTAGCCGACCCCGTCGAGGAAGGCCTGGGCCGTGGTCACGGCGTCCTGGCCGATCATGGCGTCGACGACGAAGAGGATCTCGTCGGGGTTCACCGCGTCGCGGATGGCCGCTGCCTGGGACATCATCTCGGCGTCCACGCCGAGCCGGCCAGCGGTGTCGACGATGACGACGTCGTGGACCTTGCGCTTGGCCTCGTCCAGCGACTCGCGGGCGACGGCGACGGGGTCACCCACGCCGTTGCCGGGCGAGGGTGCGAAGACGGGTACGCCGACCCGCTCGCCGTTGACCTGCAACTGGCCGACGGCGTTGGGACGCTGGAGGTCGGCGGCCACGAGCAGCGGGGTCTTGCCCTGATCCTTGAGCCAGAGCGCCAGCTTGGCCGCCAGGGTCGTCTTGCCGGAGCCCTGGAGGCCGGCCAGCATGATCACGGTCGGGCCGGTCTTGGCGTAGCGCAGCCGGCGGGTCTCGCCGCCGAGGATCGTGACGAGCTCCTCGTTGACGATCTTGACGATCTGCTGGGCCGGGTTCAGCGCCTGGCTGACCTCCTCGCCCCGGGCCCGCTCCTTGACGGCAGCGACGAACTCCTTGACGACCGGCAGCGCGACGTCGGCCTCGAGCAGGGCGATGCGGATCTCCCGAGCCGTGGCGTCGATGTCGGCGTCGGAGAGCCGGCCCTTGCCGCGCAGGTTCTTGAAGGCGTCGGCGAGGCGGTCGGAGAGCGTGGCGAACAAGGAGGGTCCTTCGAGTGGGGCGGGGCAACGACCTCCCAGGGTAGGTCATGGTCCCTTGAACAGCGGGGTTCCCGCATCCGCGGATGGACGGCCCTTCTGAGTATGGGTCGGCGAGATAGTCCCTGACGTTTGGGTTGGTTCTTCGGCTGCCAGGCAACCCAAACGTCAGGGACTACCACACGAACAGCGTCAGTCCGGCTCGATCGGAGTGAGCGCGTGGCGGATGGCGTGGGCGGCTTCGGAGGCGCGCAGGTCGCCGAGGGTGCCTGCTCCGGACTCCTGCACGTAGAAGACGTCGACGGCCTGGGGGCCCAGCGTGTCGACGTGGGCGGAGCGCACGGAGAGGTCCTGGGCGGCTAGGGCAGCGCAGACCAGGTAGAGCAGACCGGTGCGGTCGGCCGCCCGCACCTCGATGACGGTGGCGTGGACCGACGCCTCTGGACGCACCACCACGGTCGGGGCCAGGCCCGACGAAGGGGTCCGGCGCAACCGGGCGGAGGGGTCGACGCGCCCGGACGTGATCGCGTCGAAGCGCTGGCGCAGCACGGCGGGGTCCAGATGCTCCTCGGCGACCTGCCACACGGACACGGCGTACGCCCCTTGGGCCCAAGCCCGCGCGGCCCGCACCGGTGCGCGCTGCATCGCGAAGAGCGCGGCGGTGTCGGCGAGCAGTCCGATCCGGTCCGGGGCGATGACGGTGACGCGGGCACCGTCGTCGCCGGCGACGACGTCGATGCAGGTCCCACCCTTGCGGACGGTGCGCGGGATCTCGATCTCCTCCGGCTCCGGCGCCGGGAGGTCGGCGCCGCCCTGACCGGCCAGCGAGTCGGCCGCCCTGCCGGCGACGAGGTCGATCAGGTTGGCCCGCCAGGTGGACCAGGCCTTGGGTGCGGTGGCGCGGGCGTCGGCCTCGGTGAGCGCCCGCAGCAGCGAGAGTGCCTCCGCATTGCCCAGCCGGACGACCAGCAGCTGTGCGGTGGCGGGGTCGTCGGGGTCTCGGGTGGTGGCGGTCTCGGCAAGCAGGAGGTGCCAGCGGACCAGGGTGCCGACCAGGTCGACCGTGTGCTCGTCGAAGCCCATCCGGGTGGCGATGGACCGGGCGATCGGTTCGCCGCCCACGCTGTGCTCGGTCAGGCCGCCCTTGCCGATGTCGTGGAGCAGCGCGGCGACCATCAGCACGTCGGGCCGGGCGACGTGGCGGATCAGCGACGAGGCCTCGATGCAGGTCTCGACCACGTGCCGGTCGACGGTGAACCGGTGGATGACCGAGGCGTGCGGCAGCAGACGGATCCGCTCCCACTCGGGCAGCAGCCGGTCCAGGGCGCCGGTCTCCTCGAGCGTCTCCCAGACAGCCCGCAGGCCGCGGCCCGACGCCAGCAGCCGCACGAACAGCTGGCGCGCCCCGTCGGGCCACGGGTCGGGCAGGTCGGGGCTCTCCCGCACCAGCCGCGCGGCGGTGGCGGGGGCGAGCTCGGCGTCGCGCTCCGCAGCGGCCACCGCGGCCCGCAGCAGGAGCAGCGGGTCGTGGGCGGGGTCGGCGTCCGCGGACAGCACCACCTCGCCGGCGGAAAGGGCGACGCCGGGCGCCAGCTGCTCGAGCTGAGGACGCCGGGGCCCGACGGTGGAGGCCGGCCCCGCCAGCACCGATTCCGTACGCCGCCACGTCAGGCGGGACAGGTGCGAGATCCGCCGACCGAGCTCGCGCAGGTGTCGCTGCGCGGCGCCGGCGTCGGCCAGCCCGAGGCCGGGTGCCAGCTCGGCCCAGACGTCAGGGCTGACGCGGTCGGTGTCCCGGCCGGCCACCGCGTGGAGGACGTCGCGGGCGTCGAGCATGGCAAGCCGGCTCCGCTCCAGGTCGGCGTGCGGGACGTCGACCAGCCAGGTGGCCACCAGCGCCTTCAGCACGGTCGCGTCCCGCAGCCCGCCCTCGGCCTCCTTGAGGTCGGGCACCGAGACGTGCGCCAGCTCGCCCATCAGCTCGTGCCGGCTGTCGACCAGGCGCCGCAGCTCGGGCAGCCGGTCGCGCGCTGTGCGCCGCCATTGGGTCAGCACCCGGGTCCGCAGCCGTAGCGTCAGGTTGGGGTCGCCGGCCAGGTGCCGGATGTCCAACAACCCGAGCCCGACCCGCAGGTCGCCGGCCGAGGCCTCGAGCATCCCCGAGACGGTGCGGACCGAGTGGTCAACCTGGACGCCGGAGTCCCACAGCGGGTACCACAGCTGCTCGGCGCCCGCTCCGAGGTCGACGTGGTCGTCGCCGACCAGCACCACGTCGAGGTCGGAGTACGGCGCCAGCTCGGCGCGCCCGTAGCCGCCGACCGCCACCAGGGCGGCCCCGGTCTCGGGCAGCCCGGCGGCGGCGTACGCGTCGGAGCACCGGTGGTCGGCCGCGGCGGTCCGCTCCCGGCGCTCGGTGGCGGTCATGGACCTGACCCGCCCGGCTCCCCACTGGTCACCGGGCGGGTCACCGCTCGAGTCAGGATGGCCGTCCTAGATCGCCTCTCCGTCGCGGTCGCCGGTGCGGACCCGGACCACCGTGTCCACCGGGCTGACCCACACCTTGCCGTCGCCGATCCGGCCCGTCTGGGCCGTCTTGACCACGATGCCCACGATGTCTTCGGAGTCGGCGTCGTCGCAGACGATCTCGATGCGGATCTTGGGCACCAGGGCGATGTCGTACTCCGCGCCCCGGTAGACCTCCGTGTGACCCTTCTGCCGGCCGTAGCCGCTGACCTCGCTCACGGTCATGCCGGTCACGCCGAAGGTCTCGAGGGCCTCACGGACGTCTTCCCACTTGTGCGGCTTGATCACTGCGGTGACGAGCTTCATGCGTTCGCTCCTTCCTTGACGGATCCCTTGGCGGTGCCGAGGACCCCGGTCGGGGTGCGGACGCCGCCCGCGCCGCCGAGCTCGTAGCCCGACTCACCGTGCTCTGCGAAGTCGACGCCGTCGACCTCCTCGTCCTCGGTGATCCGCCAACCCATCGTGTACTTGATGGCAAGCGCGATGACCAGGGTGGCGAGACCGGACCAGATGACGGCCGACAGGGCCGTCAGGACCTGGATGACCAGCGGCTTGACGCCGCCGCCGTAGAACAGGCCGTCGATCCCACCCGGGGCGGAGGCCGTCGACAGGAAGCCGATGAGCACGGTGCCGACGATGCCGCCGACGAGGTGTACGCCGACGACGTCGAGCGAGTCGTCGAAGCCGAATCGGAACTTCAGGCCCACGGCGTAGGCGCACGCGGCTCCGGCGACCACGCCGATGATGATGGCGCCGTAGACGTCGACCGCGCCGCAGGACGGTGTGATGGCGACCAGGCCGGCCACCACACCCGAGGCGGCGCCCAGCGAGGTGCCCTTGCCGTCGCGGATCCGCTCCACGAGCAGCCAGGCGAGCATCGCCGCACAGGTCGCCAGCGTGGTGTTGATCCACGTGACCCCGGTCTCCGACATGAACTGCGCGATGTCCTTCTCGCCGCCGTCACCGGCCACGAAGACGATCGAGCCCACGTTGAAGCCGAACCAACCGAACCACAGCAGCCCGGCGCCGATCATGGTGAGCGGCAGGTTGTGCGGGCGGGTGGGTTCCTTGCCGAAGCCGAGGCGCTTGCCGATGACCAGGGCGAGCACCAGGCCGGCCATCCCGGCGTTGATGTGGACGACCGTGCCGCCCGCGTAGTCCTGCGGGAAGACCTTCGCCACACCGTCGGCGACGCCGAAGAGCCTGGCGGACAGGCCGTCGGGGTCGAGCCCCGAGAGGAAGCCGCCGCCCCACACCATGTGGGCCAGCGGGAAGTACGACAGCGTGATCCAGAGCGGGACGAAGACCAGCCACGCCGAGAACTTGACCCGGTCGGCGATGGCGCCGCTGATGAGGGCCGCGGTGATGACGGCGAAGGTCATCTGGAACGCGACGTAGACGTAGCTGTCGAAGCCGACGCCCTCGAGACCGAAGGCGGTGAAGGGGTTGCCGAACAGGCCGCCCACGTCGGTGCCGGCGAACGACATCGACCAGCCCCACAGCACGTAGACGATGCCGACGATGGCCATCGCGCCGAACGACATCATCATCATGTTGAGCACGGACTTCGAACGGCTCATGCCGCCGTAGAAGAGGGCCAGCGCTGGGGTGGTCATCATCAGGACGAGCGAGGATGCCACCAGCATGAAGGCGTAGTAGCCGTCCATGAAACCTCCAGAGGAGCGAAAGTCGTGGAGGGCCGGGTGTCCCGCGACCGCGCTGTCGCAGAACACCCACCCAACTTGGACAGCAGCCTCGCCAGAGGAGGTTTCGGACCGCGCCGCGACACGTTTCGGGCAGGAAAAGAACACGCCCGCGCGTGTTACATCCGTGTGAACGGACCGTGCCGCGGGTTCGATAGCCTGAGCCCGACTCGGATCCGGTACGAACCAGGGGTGAGCATGACGTCGCTCGGACGCGGCTGTGACGTCCCGCCCGTGGTGCTGCGGCGATGACGAGGCGGCTGGCCGTGATGGCCCACTACGACCATCGAGGCGGGCTCGGACCGCACGTCCGGCGCCAGGTCGAGCAGGTGGCCGCGGCCGTCGACCGACTCCTCGTGGTCTCCACCGCCGACCTCACCGACGAGTCGCGGCGCTGGCTGAGCCAGCACGGCGAGCTTGCCCAACGGCCCAACTACGGCTACGACTTCACCAGCTATCAGGTCGGGCTGCACCGGGCCGGAGACCTCGACGGCTACGACGAGGTCGTCATCTGCAACGACACCTACGTGCCGGTGCTGCCCTACACCGACATCTTCGCCGCCATGGCCACCGAGCCCGTCGACTTCTGGGGGCTCACTCGCACCGAGCGCATCGCCCCACACGTGCAGAGCTTCTTCGTCGCGTTCCGTCCCTGGGTGGTGGGCTCGGCCGCCTTCCGCCGGTTCTGGACCGGCCTGGACCCGCTCTCCAGCCGGAGACAGGTGATCATGCAGCACGAGGTCGGCCTCAGCGGCGGCCTGCACTGCGCCGGATTCCGGTCGGGCTCCTTCTTCCACGAGACCCCCGCCGACCGGCGCCTGGCACGCCGTCGGGTGCGCTGGTGGGCCGCGCACCGCCAGGGGGCCACCCGCGACCGGGCCGGCCTGAACACCTGGCGCGAGCGGTCGCGCGAGCCGTGGAACCCCGCGGCGGCGCTGGCCGACCGCGCCCTCGACCACGGCCGACTTCCTTACGTCAAGCTCGACACCTTGCGCTTCGACCCCTACGGCCTCGGCGCCGACAAGCTGCTCGCCTACTGCGAGGAGGAGCTGCCGCAGGCCTTCGCGGGGGTCCGCGCCTTCCTCGAGGACACGGCCATCTACTACCCGCCCCGCCCGACCGAGCGGCTCCGGCCCACACCCGCCGCGCTCCAGCCCCTGCGCCGACAGGTGGAGTACCGCCGTGTCCCCTGAGCCGCGTCGACGCGCCGCCGCCCGCGAGCGCCTGCTGGCCACCGGCCTCGTCGACCGCGACTGGATCGGCGTCCAGCTCGGCACCGCCTTCGCCACCGACGAGGCCGCCGTCGACCGCTACCTCGACGGTGAGGACTGCTCGCCGCACCCGCTCTTCGAGGGGTTGTGGTGCGACGTCGCCGGCCCGTGGCGCGCCGAGGGGATCGACGCGCTGTCGTGGTACGTCGGCGACGAGCGCCGGCGCCGCACCCTCTCGCCGCACCCGATGGTCGACCTCGCGCAGATCGTCGACGAGCACCCCGAGTCGCAGGCCCATCCCTTCGGCCCGCTCGCCTGGTGGGTGGCCTCGGCCGAGGATGACACCCCGGTGCCGGTGCCCGCCGGGGTGCCCGCCATCTCGTGGGGCCGGCTGCGCGCCGCGGCGCTCGATGCGGCCACCCGACGCGACGAGAGCAGCGAGGTCCGGCTGGCCCAGCGGCGTACGAAGACCCGGCCGGAGGCCGGACCCGAGCCGCCGCCGCTCCCCCGCCCGGCCGCCGACGCCGAGCCGTTGGTCACCGTCGTCCTGGCCGTCCACGACGAGGCCCATCGCCTCCACCGTGCCATCGACGCCGTGCAGGCACAGACGTTCGAGGGCTGGGAGCTGATCGTCGTCGATGACGGGTCGGGCGACGACACCCCGGCCGTGCTGGCTGGTGTCACGGCCTTCGAGCCCCGGGTCGTGACGGTGACCGTCCCGCGCGGCGGCGCCGGCCGGGCCCGCAACGCCGCCCTGGACAAGGCCCGTGGTCGCTACGTCGCCTTCGCCGACACGCGGCACGTGTGGGACCCGGACTTCCTCAGCATCCTGCTCGGCCACCTCGAGGCCGACGACAGCTGGGAGATGGCGCACGCCGCGCTGCGCTTCGAAGGTGCCGACGGCACCTATTACCGGGCCCTCGAGGGCGACCGCGACCACCTGCTCGCCCACGAGCACGTCAACCTGGCAATGCTGGTCGCGCGGCGCGACCTGCTGGCCCGGGTCGGCGGCTTCGACGAGCGACTCGAGGCGGCCGAGGGCCTCGACCTGGTTCTCAAGCTCGCGGCCGAGACCGACCTGCATCTCGTGCCCGGGGCCGGCGTGGAGTTCCGGTGGGACGACCGCGAGGAGGACGACCCGGTCGCCGAGGCGCGGTGGACGGCGCTGGTGCTGGAGCGTCACCTGGTGGACTGGGCGACGGCCCAGCACGTGCCCCGGGAGGACCGTCGCCTCAGCATCGTGCTGCACGCCGGCACCGACCTCGACCGCACGGCAAGGTGGGTGACTCGCACCCTGTCGCGGGTCAAGGCCGACGCCGACGTGGAGCTCGTCGTGGTCGGCGTACGGATGCCGCGGGCCGTCGAGCTGCCGCTGTCGATGCTGCTGGCCGCCTTCCCGCGCACCCGGCTCCTCACTCCCTGGGCGCGCATCGGCGCCACGGTCGCCACCAACCTCGGTGTGGCGGCGACCACCGGCGAGGTGGTCGTGCTCGCCCGCACCACCGCCACCCCGCCGCGCGATGTGTTCGGCGGACTGGTGACGGCGCTGGCCGAGGACGACGTCGCCCTGGCCCAACCGCTCCTCGTGGACCGGGCCGGCCTGGTGGTCAGTGCCGGCGCGGTGTTCGGGCCGGGCCGCACGCATCCGGAGCCGTTCCTGGCCGGCCATCCCGTCAGGGACGCGCTCTCGCTCTCCTCCAACGACGTGCCGGCGCCGCTGTCGCCGATCGTGGCCGCCCGGGCCAGCACGTTGCTGCGCCTGTGCGGCTTCGACGCCCGCGCCGGCGACGCCCTGCCGGAGGTCGAGCTCGGCATTCGGATGGCCGCCCGCGGCGCCGGCCGCACCGTGGTCACCCCACACGTCACCATGGTGCTCAAGGCCGGCCAGCTGGCGCGTCTGGACTCCGGGTCCGAGGGCGTGCAGGCGCTCCAGGAGCTGTGCCCCGTCCCCCCGGATGGTTCTGAGGCGGCGTGGGAGCACGCCGGTTTCGAGGTGGTAGGCCGTCGCTGGGAGAGCCGGTCGCCGACCGCCGACCGCGACCCGCTCGACACGCCGGCCCTGACGCCGCGGACCCTGGTCCGGCCGATTCGGCCCGAGGTCCGCGAGGCGCCGCCGGTGCTGCGCTGGGCGCTCGACATCGCCGCGCCTTCGGGCCGCCGCGGGCAGCGCTGGGGCGACAGCTACTTCGCGCGCTCGATGGCCGACGCCCTCGAGCGGCTGGGACAGCGCGTCACCATCGACACCCGCGACCTGCGGCACCGCGATACCCGCGACCTCGACGACGTGGTCCTGGTGTTGCGTGGGCTCGACCGGGTCGCACCCCGGCCGGGCCGGGTCAACCTCGAGTGGGTCATCAGCCATCCCGACCTCGTCGGGCCTGCAGAGCTGGCGGCGTACGACCGGGTGTACGCCGCCAGCACCGCGTGGTCGACGGCCACCACCGCGGCCACCGGCATCACCGTCACCCCGCTGCTGCAGTGCACCGACCCGCGGCTGTTCAACCCCGACCGTGCGGAGCCGGACACCGGGCCGCCCGTGCTGTTCGTCGGCAACTCCCGTGACGTCTACCGCCGGTCGGTGCGCTCCGCGCTCGCGGTCGGTGTCGAGGTGCAGGTGCACGGCTCGGACTGGGAGACGTTCTTGCCCCCGCACCTCATCTCGTCGCGGATCGTGGCCAACGAGGAGCTCGGTGCCCTCTACGCCTCGGCCGGGGTCGTGCTCAACGACCACTGGGACGACATGCGCCGCGACGGCTTCCTGGCCAACCGGCTCTTCGACGTGACGGCCTGCGCGGCCAGGTTGGTGACCGACGAGATCGCCGGCCTCGAGGAGACCTTCGGCGACGTCGTCCGCACCTTCCACGACGAGCAGGAGATGGGTCCGCTATTGCACGACCCGCAGACGGCCTTCCCCGATCGCGCGGCTCGGCGGCGGCTCGCGGAGACTGTGATGCGCGAGCACTCCTTCGACCACCGCGCCGAGGTGCTGCTCGACGACGCCGCCCGGTTGCTCGCGCGCTGAGGCGGTGCCCTTGAAGATTTCCTCGACCGGGAAATCTTCAGCCGAGCAAGGCGTCGACGAAGGCGGCAGGGTCGAAGGGGGCGAGGTCGTCGGGGCCCTCGCCCAGACCGACCAGCTTGACCGGGACGCCGAGCTCGCGCTGGACCGCGATGACGATGCCGCCCTTGGCCGACCCGTCGAGCTTGGTGAGCACGATGCCGGTGACGTCGACGACCTCGGCGAACACGCGGGCCTGGGTCATGCCGTTCTGGCCGGTGGTGGCGTCGAGGACGAGCAGGACCTCGGTGACGGGCGCGACCTTCTCGATGACGCGCTTGACCTTGCCGAGCTCGTCCATCAGGCCGGCCTTGTTCTGCAGCCGGCCGGCGGTGTCGACGATGACGGTGTCGACCCCGCGGGCGACCGCCTCCTTGACCGCGTCGAAGGCCACGCTGGCCGGGTCGCCCGCCTCGGGCCCCCGGACGACCTCGACGCCGACCCGCTCGCCCCACGTCACGAGCTGGTCGACGGCCGCGGCCCGGAACGTGTCGGCGGCACCCAGCACGACAGAGCGGTCCTCGGCGACCAGGATCCGGGCGAGCTTGCCGACGGTGGTGGTCTTGCCGGTGCCGTTGACGCCGACGACGAGAACGACACCGGGGTGGCCGTCGCTTCCGGACACCTGGAGCCGGCGGTCCATGTCCGGCCCGACGAGGTTGATCAGCTCGTCGCGGAGGACCGACCGGGGATCGCCGGACTCCTTGCCGTCGACACGCAAGCGGGTCCGCAGGGCGTCGACGAGCTCCTGGGTCGGCTTCACACCGACGTCGGCCGTCAGCAGGGTGTCTTCGATCGCCTCCCAGGTGTCCTCGTCGAGGCGTTCGCGGGAGAGCAGCGAGAGCAGGCCGCGCCCGAAGCCGCCCTGCGAGCCGGCGAGGCGCTGGCGCAGCCGCACCAGCCGCGACGCCGTGCCCTCGGGCTTTTCGAGCGGCGCTGCCTCGGGTGCCTCGACCGGGGCGTCGACGGTGGTGGCCGCCTCCGGCGCAGTCGTCACCTCGCGGGTCGGCGCGTGGTCGGCGGCGTGCTGCCGCCGCCGGCGTCCCGCGGTCACGAGACCGACGGTCACGCCGAAGGCCACCACGACGATGGCGATGATCAGGTAGAGCCAGTCACCCATGGCGACCATCCAACCAGCCGAAGGATCAGGCGGTCGGTTCGCCCCGGTGGCGCCCACGCCCGCTCGGCCGGTCCACCGGCGTGGCCGGCTCAACGGGATCCAGGGGCTCGACGGGCTCGACGGGTTCGGTCGGTACGACGGTCTCGGGCTGCGGATCGGTAGCGCCTGCTGGCTCGGCAGGCACAGCGGGCACCGTGGGCTCGTCCTCGACGGTGGGCAGCGCCTCGGCGCCCCGGCGCATCAGCCGCCCCAGCCACGGCGCGCCGGGCAGGTCCTCGCCACGGTGCGGGAAGGCGACGTAGGCGATGAAGACGCCCGCCACCAGCACGATCAGCACCATCGCGATCACGATGGTCGTCACGCGGGCTCCGCCTCTCTGAGCCGCTGGCTGATCACGGCGGAGACACCGTCGCCCCGCATGGCGACGCCGTAGAGGGCGTCGCCGACCTCCATGGTGCGCTTCTGGTGGGTGATGATCAGCAGCTGGGAGGACTCGCGCAGCTCCTCGTAGATCTCCAGCAGCCTGCTGAGGTTGGTGTCGTCGAGAGCGGCCTCGACCTCGTCGAGGATGTAGAACGGCGACGGCCGGGCCTTGAACAGAGCGACGAGGAACGCCACCGCGACCAGCGACCGCTCGCCGCCCGAGAGCAGCGAGAGGCGCTTGACCCGCTTGCCGGGCGGCCGCGCCTCGACCTCGACGCCGGTGTTGAGCATGTCGTCGGGGTCGGTCAGCACCAGCCGGCCTTCGCCACCCGGGAACAACCGCGTGAAGGTCGCCTCGAAGGCGGCGGCCACGTCGGCGTACGCCTCGGCGAACACCTGCTGGACGCGGTTGTCGACCTCGCGGACGATGTCGAGCAGGTCCTTGCGGGTCCGCTTGAGATCCTCGAGCTGCTCGGTGAGGAACTTGTGCCGCTCCTCCATCGCCGAGAACTCCTCAAGGGCCAGCGGGTTGACCCGGCCGAGCATGGCCAGCGAGCGTTCGGCGCTGCGCAGCCGCTTCTGCTGCTCCTCACGCACGTACGGCACCGGCTCTTGCAGGTTGCCCTCCTCGTCTGGCCCGGTCGCCGGCACCAGGTTGTCCGGCCCGTAGTCGGCGACCAGCGCGTCGATGTCGAGGCCGAGCTCGTCGATGGCCCGCTCGGCGAGCTGCTCGATGCGCATCTTCTGCTGGGTGCGGGCCAGCTCGTCGCGGTGCACCGAGCCGACCAGCTCGTCGTGCTGCTGGGCCAGCTCGCGGAGCTGGGCGCGGACGCCGAGCAGGTCGCGCTCGCGCTCCTGACGGGTCGCCTCGACGGCGGCACGGGCCTCGGCGGCCAGGTGGATCGAGACCTCGAGCCTGGCCAGCACCATGACGACGGCGGCGGTGACCGCCTCGGCCGCCCGACCCTCACGCAGCAGCCGCTGCCGGCGCTCGGCGGCGCGGGCCCTGGCCTCGCGCTCGGCCTCGGCCGCGGCGAGCAGGGAGTCGGCCCTGCCGTGCAGAGCGCGGGCGCGCTCCTCGGACGTGCGGAGCGCCAGCCGGCCGTCCATCTCGCCGGCCCGGGCCGTGCGCGCCGCTTCCACGAGCCGCTCGCGCTCGCTGGTGTCGGGCTCCTCGTCGGTGGCATCCTCGGCGGCCGTCAGCCGGCTCTCGAGGTCGGCCAGGCCGGCCAGGTCCTGGTCGCGCGCGGCCTCGGCGGTGGTGATCGCGGCGGTGACGCGCTCGGCCTCGGCGCGGGCCGAGCGGGACTGCGAGCCGTGCTGGCCGAGCTGCTCGGCCACGGCCGCCAAGGTGGCGTCGGACTCGTGCAGCTTGGCCAGCGCCACGTCCACGCGTTGCTGGGCGTCGAGCCGCTCGCTCTCCAGGCGGGAGATGTCGAAGCCGAGCCGTTCGCTCACGGCGACGGCCTCTGCGAGGGAGCCGGTGGCCTCGTCGACGGCCGCCTGGATCTCCAGCAGGCTCGGCTGAGAGCTCGAACCGCCGGCTGCCTGATGTGGCCCGATCAGGTCACCGTCCCGGGTCACGGCGGTGACGTCGGGCAGGTCGGCGACCAGCGCACGTGCGGCGCCGAGGTCGTCGACCACCGCGACCTTGAAGAGCAGCCGGGCCAGCGCCGGGCGCAGGTCGGCGGGGCAGTCCACGCTGTCGACGGCGTACGCCGCGTGGCCAGGCAGCCCGGGCCAGTCGCCGTCGGTCGTCGTGTCGGTGGGGCCGCCGCCGAGCACCAGCCCGGCCCGGCCCAGGTCGTGG
The DNA here is from genome assembly GCA_963762105.1 of uncultured Actinomycetota bacterium. Taxonomy (GTDB): domain Bacteria; phylum Actinomycetota; class Actinomycetes; order Propionibacteriales; family Nocardioidaceae; genus Nocardioides. The sequence goes on from CAVXJG010000005.1 coordinate 87,666, forward strand.
GTCTTGAGGTGGCCGATCGCGGCGACGGCGGCATCGGCGTCGGCCACGGCCACCGCGTCGGCCGCCGAGCCGAGGGCCGCGGCCACCGCGGTCTCATAGCCGGACCGCACCGACAGCAGCGCGGCCACCGAGCCCAGCAGGCCCGAGACCTGGTCGGTCGCGGCCAGCAGCGCGCCGGCGCCGTCGGGCCTTGCCAGGCCCAGCTCCAGGGCTTCCTTGCGGGCGGCCAGCGCCGATCGCTCGCGGTCGGCGCGCTGGACCTCGTCGCGGAACTTCTCCAGCCGCGCCGTGATGTCGTCGAGCAGCGCGACCGCCGACTCGTGCTCGGCGTCCAGGCCCTCCTCGCCGGCGTCGAGGCCGGCGACCTTGGTCTCCAGGGCCGTGAAGTCGCGCTGGGCGCGGTCGGCTCGAGCGACCGCCTCCTCGCGCGCGACCCGGAGCCGGCCGATCTCGTCGTCGGCCGCCGCGGCGCGGGTGCGCAGCGCGTTGACCTGGCCGTGCAGCCGCGCGAGCCCCTCGCGCCGGTCGGCCGCGGCACGCAGCAGCCCGGCCACCCGCCGTTCCTCGCCGGCCGCCGCCTCCTCGGCCGTACGCCGTGCGGTGACGGCCGTCTCGAGCGCCGAGCGCTGCGTCGCCACCTCGCCGGCAATGGCCTGCTCTTGCTCGCGCACCTCGGCCGCCTCGGCCTCGAGGCGCTCGGGGTCACGTCCGGCGTCGACCGGGCCGAGGTCGGCGCTCGCGGCGTTGCGCATCCGCTCGGCGGCCAGCGACTGGGTGCCGCGCAGGCGCTCGCGCTGTCCCGACAGTGCGAACCAGGTCTCCTGGGCCCGCGCCAGCGCGGGCAGGTCCTCGCGCAGGGAGGCCTCCAGCGCCGTCTCCTGCTGGCGGGCGGACTCCAGCGCCGCCTCCACCTCCTCGCGGCGCTCGACCAGGATCGACTCGTCGGCCAGCTCCTGCTCGAGCGCGGTCCGGGCGATGACCAGGTCCTCGGCCATCAGCCGGGCCTTGGCGTCGCGCACGTCGGCCTGCACGCCGGCGGCCCTGCGGGCCACCTCGGCCTGGCGGCCCAACGGCTTGAGCTGCCGCCGGATCTCGTGGAGGAGGTCGCCGAGCCTGGTCAGGTTGCCGTCGGTGGCGTCGAGCTTGCGGAGCGCCTTCTCCCTGCGCTTGCGGTGCTTGAGGACGCCGGCAGCCTCCTCGATGAAGCCGCGCCGGTCCTCCGGCGTCGCGTGCAGGATCGTGTCGAGCTGACCCTGGCCGACGATGACGTGCATCTCGCGGCCGATGCCCGAGTCGCTGAGCAGCTCCTGGACGTCGAGCAGCCGGCAGGACGTGCCGTTGATGGCGTACTCGGAGCCACCGCTGCGGAACATCGTGCGGCTGATCGTCACCTCGGCGTACTCGATCGGCAGGGCACCGTCGGAGTTGTCGATGGTCAGCAGCACCTCGGCGCGCCCCAGCGGAGGCCGGCCCGAGGTGCCGGCGAAGATGACGTCCTCCATCTTGCCGCCGCGCAGGGACTTGGCCCCCTGCTCGCCCATCACCCAGGCGAGCGCGTCGACGACGTTGGACTTGCCGGAGCCGTTGGGACCGACGATGCAGGTGATGCCCGGCTCGAGCTGCAACGTGGTCGAGGACGCGAAGGACTTGAACCCCTTGAGGGTCAGGCTCTTCAGGTACACGAGGGCTCCTCACTCAGGCGACACTGCTCCGCACGCTGACGGTCGGCTCACAGGGCGAGCGCGCCTGGGACAGGTCGCGCCCGGGGAAGGACCGGCCGGGGGAAGCAGCCCGCCCAGCCTAGTCGGGCGCAGGCCTGGCGCCGTGACCCGGGCGGCGTGTCTGAGTGCGCGGGTAGCCTCGCGGGATGACCGCCGAGGGCCAGCCGCACCAGAACTTCCAGATCGCTCTGCCCGACGACCAGGCCGGCGGCGTGTGGGCCAACTTCGCTGCGGTCTCGCACAGTCCCTACGAGTTCACCATCGACTTCGTGCGCCTCGACTTCGCCCGCACCCACGAGGGCCAGACTCCCGGCAACGTGGTGGCCAGGGTCAACCTCTCCCCGTTGATGGTCACCCAGCTGATGGAGGCGCTCGAGGGCAACTGGCAGCGGTACGCCGCGCGGGCGATGCCGTCCGACGTCAACGACCCGGGTCGGCCCGACTGACCCGCGGGCGCGCCTCGTTACGCTCGGCGGCCCTGGGCGGGTCGCCGAGCCCGGTCCTGCGTCAGGCGGGTTGCATCTCCTGCAGCGCCTCGGTCTGGTGGAGCTCGAGGAGGGCGACGGCCTCGGCCGCGGCCAGCCTGTCGTTCTCCTCCAAGAGCCGAGAGACGAGGGCTTCCAGCTCGCCCACGCGCACCCGCAGCCGGGTGTTCTCCGACACAAGTCGGGCGGGGGTCCGCAGGTCGCTGTGGAAGGTGCCGAGCAGCGCCTTGGCCATGTAGTGATGCCTTCCGAACACGGTTGACGGCCCGAAGAACGGGGCCGTCTTCAAGAGTGACACCCCGGGCCGCTCCGGTCAATCTCTGAGCGCTCTGACGTGCGAGCTTGCGAGCACGGCAGAGGGAAGCGAGGAGGTTGAGGAGGCTCGGCGCACACCGGAGCGAAGCGACGGGAGGCGCGAGCTGTCTCGAAACCGGCCGCCACCTGACCCGTGAGGTCGCGAAGTGGTTCAGACCGCTCAGCGCCTGCGGGCGCGCGGCACCGGCTGGCACACCGGGCAGAAGTACGACGACCGGTTCATGAAGGCGACCCGGCGGATGGGGGTGCCACAGCGGTCGCACGCCCGCCCCTCCTGCCCGTAGGCGTGCAGCGAGCGGTCGAAGTAGCCGGACTGCCCGTTGACGTCGACGTAGAGCGCGTCGAAGGAGGTGCCGCCCTCCCCCAGCGCCGCCACCAGCACCCCACGGGCCTGGCCGAGCAGGTCGCGCACCTGGGTAGCCGTCAGCCGGTCACCCCTCCGCTCGCCGTGGATCTTGGCCCGCCAGAGCGCCTCGTCGGCGTAGATGTTGCCGACCCCGGAGACCAGGGTCTGGTCGAGCAGCTGCCGCTTGACGCCGGAGACGCGCTTGCGGACGCGGCGTACGAACAGGTCGTCGTCGAACTCGGGGTCGAGCGGGTCGCGGGCGATGTGCGCGATCTCGGTCGGCAGCTCCGCGCCGCCCTCGGAGACCATCAGGCCGCCGAACATCCGCTGGTCGACGAACCGCAGCTCCATCGACCCGCCAGAAACTTTCGGGCGGGTCAGCGTGAAACGGACCCGAAGGTGACGTTCGTCGGGGGCGGAGGCGGGCTGCACCAGCATCTGGCCGCTCATGCCGAGGTGGCCGAGCAAGGCGTCGCCGTTGTCGAGGGCTAGCCAGAAGTACTTGCCACGCCGGCGGGCCGCCTCCACCCGACGTCCGGTCAGCGCCGCGACGAAGCCGGTCGGCCCGCGGTGGTCGCGGCGGACGGGGCGCGGGTGCAGCACCTCGATCTCGGCCAGCCGGGCGCCGACGACGTGGCGCTCCAGGCCGGCACGGACGACCTCGACCTCGGGGAGCTCGGGCACGGGCGTCAGTCGTCGGCGGGGCCGGCGAGGCCGAGCCCCGCCAGCTCGCCGTACGCCGTCTCGGCTGCGGCCTGCTCGGCTTCCTTCTTGGAGCGGCCCACGCCGTTGCCGTAGAGGTCGTCGGCCGACGCGGACCTGCGCAGTGAAGGTCTTCATGTGGTCGGGGCCCTCGTCCTGGATGACGTATTCAGGGACACCGAGGGAGCGCTCGGCGGCCAGCTCCTGGAGCGAGGTCTTCCAGTCGAGGCCGGCGCCGAGCTCGGACGCGGCTGCGATCAGGGGGTCGAAGAGTCGATGCACCAGCGGGCCGGAGGCGTCGAAGCCGCCGCTGAGGTGCACGGCTCCGATGACGGCCTCGACGGTGTCGCTGAGGATCGAGGCCTTGGCCCGGCCGCCGGTCGACTCCTCGCCACGGCCCAGCTTGACGTGCTCACCGAGCCCGATCTCGCGGCCGACGACCGCCAGCGCGCGGGCGTTGACGACCGCCGCGCGCAGCTTGGCCAATCGGCCCTCGGACAGGTCGGGGTGGATGACGTAGAGCGTCTCGGTGACGACCACGCCGAGCACGGAGTCACCGAGGAACTCGAGCCGTTCGTTGGTCGGCAGGCCGCCGTTCTCGTAGGCGAACGAGCGGTGCGTGAGGGCGCGGTCCAGCAGCCCGGGGTCGAGCACGGGCTCCCCGAGCGCGGTGCGTAGGTCCTCGTAGTCGCTCAGCGGACCGGTGACGCGATCAGAGCACCTGACGGCGGTCGGCTCGGGCGCCGTACTGGCCACACGTCCCGCACGCGCGGTGAGGCAGGTGCTTGGCACCGCAGGCCGGGTTGGCACAGGTCACCAGGGACGGCGCGACGGCCTTCCACTGCGAGCGACGGTGACGCGTGTTGCTCCGCGACATCTTCCGCTTCGGGACTGCCACTGTTCTCTCCTCCGATGTGGATCCGGATGTGTCCGGATCCGATGGTCATTCGTCTCGCGCGAGCTCGGTCAGCCCGGATAGTTGGGCCCACCGCGGGTCGATCGCCGCCTCGTGTGCGTGGCCGGGGTCATCCGCGAGCCGCGCGCCGCACTCGACGCACAACCCGGGACAGTCGTCCTCGCACAGCGGCTGGAACGGCAGTGCGAGCACCACCGCGTCCCGCAGCAGGGGTTCCAGGTCGAGCAGGTCGTCCTGGAGCGTGCTGACCTCGTCGTCCTCATCCGGGTCGTGGTCGCGGTCGTCGTACACGAACAGCTCCTGGAGCTCGACCTCGATCTCGTCGTGGATCGGCCCCAGGCACCGTGCGCACTCGCCCTCGAGCGCGGCTCGCGCCGTGCCCGTGACCAGCACCCCTTCCATGACCGCTTCCAGCCGCAGGTCGAACTCGACCGGTGAGCCTTCGGGGACAGCAAGGACTTCGATGCCCAGATCTGCGGGAGCCGGGGCCGACAGTGACACCTCGCGCTGGGACCCCGGGCGGCGGCCGAGCTCGCGAGTGTCGAGCACGAGCGGCGCTCTCGGGTCCATTTTGCTCAGGGTGATCACTTCCGGTTGGGCACACACAGATCAGCGTGAAGGGTATCCGGCGGGGCGCCGCTCGGGCAAAACCGCGTCAGGTTGCGTCTGGCTCGTGCGCCGTGGCATCGCCGCTGGTCAGCCGGGCGACGAGCGCCTCGAGGACGAAGCCGGGCACCAGCGCGGACACGTCGCCGCCCAGGCCGGCCACTTCCTTGACCAGGCTGGAGGCGAGGAAGGAGTACTCCGGGGCCGTCGGGATGAACACCGTCTCGACCTCGGCGGCCAGGGATGCGTTCATCTGGGCCATCTGCAGCTCGTAGTCGAAGTCGCTGACGGCGCGCAGGCCCTTGACGATCGCGTGGATGCCCTCACGCCGGCAGAACTCCGTCAGCAGACCGCTGAACGAGGACACCGTGACGTTGTCGAAGTCGGCGCAGGCCCGCTCCAGCATGGCGATGCGCTCCTCGTCGGAGAAGAGGCGGCTCTTGGACGGGTTCACCCCGACCGCGACGACGACCTCGTCGAAGAGCTGGGAGGCGCGGCCGACGATGTCGAGGTGGCCCAGGGTCACCGGGTCGAAGGAACCGGGACAGACTGCTCGGCGCACTTCGATCTCCTCGGTCGTCGGCTCGGTCGGGGGTGCTCGTGAGTGCTTAGGGCTGGCGGGCGGCGTGACCGTACCAGAGCGTGGTCTCGCCGTAGCTGCGCTCACGAGTGTCGGTGAACCCGGCTGGCCAGGTCGGCTCCGGGCTCCGGGACGAGCGCTCGACGACCACCATCGCGCCCGGCACCAGCCAGTCCGAGGTCAGCTGCGAGAGGTTGTCGTCGACGTCGCTGTCGGTGGTCGGGTAGGGCGGGTCCAGGAAGACGACGTCGTACGGCGCGTTGGGCGGCCGCGTGAGGGCCAGCGCCACCGAGCCGACGACGACGTGGGCGCGGGGGAAACCCAGCGACTTGGCGTTGGCGGTGATCATCGCCGCCGTCTTGCGGTCCTGCTCGACCAGGGTGACCACGCCGGCACCGCGCGACCAGGCCTCGAGTCCGACGGCGCCCGGAGCCGGCGTAGAGGTCGAGGAACCGCAGGCCCTGGAGCGAGCCGCACCATGCCTCGATCGCGGAGAAGAGGGCCTCGCGCACCATGTCGGTGGTCGGGCGCGTGGTCACGCCGCGGGGCGTGTCGATGCGTCGCCCCCCCACTGTTCCCCCGATGATCCGGGTCATGCCGCGCTCGCGTCCCCGTGCCGATCGGGGCTCGCGCCGGGCATCTAGGACTTCTCCATGAAGTCAGACTGCCGTGATCTCTCCATCTCTGCCACTGCTGCGGCGAGTTCGGGAGCCTCGGCGAGGTCCGGGTCGCGCTCGAGCAGACCGATCGCGGCGGCGCGCGCGGCCACGATCGTGTCCTCGTCGCGCAGCACCCGCAGGGTTGTCAGGCTGGAACGGAACCCCGACTGGGAGCTGCCGAGGACGTCGCCCTCGCGGCGCTGACCGAGGTCGAGACGGCTGAGCTCGAAGCCGTCGGTGGTGGCTGCCACGGCGTCGAGCCGCTCGCGGGCCGGCGTGTCGCCCGGGGCGTAGGTGACGAGCAGGCACAACCCGGGCAAGCCGCCGCGACCGACCCGGCCACGCATCTGGTGGAGCTGGGAGATGCCGAACCGGTCGGCGTCCATCAGAACCATGGTGGTCGCGTTGGCGACGTCGACGCCGACCTCGATGACGGTGGTGGAGACCAGTACGTCGACCTCCCCCGCGGCGAAGGCCCGCATCACCCGGTCCTTGTCGTCCGGCGGCATCTTGCCGTGCAGCATCTCGACCCGGGTGTCCGGCGAGCGGGCCCCGGGCCCGCAGGCGCTCGACCAGCTCGGTGACGGCGGCCAGGGGCGGCCGCTCGTTGGCGTCGCGGGCCAGCGGGGTGTCGTCGAACTCCTCCTCGAGGGCCTCGATCACGTCGCGCTCGCCCTCCTCGAGCTCGTCGCCGGTGATGCGGGGGCATACGACGTAGGCCTGGTGGCCTGCGTCGACCTCCTCGCGGACCCGCTGCCAGACCCGCTCGATCCAGCGGGGCTGGTCGATGAGCGGCACGACGTTGGTCTGGATCGGGGCGCGCCCGGCCGGCAGCTCGGTCAGCGTCGACACCTCGAGGTCGCCGAAGATCGTCATCGCCACGGTGCGCGGGATCGGCGTCGCCGTCATCACCAGCACGTGCGGTGGCCAGCCCGCCTTGTCGGTCAGGGCGGCACGCTGCTCGACGCCGAACCGGTGCTGCTCGTCGACGACCACCAGGCCGAGGTCGGCGAAGATCACCTTTTCCTCCAGCAGGGCATGGGTGCCGATGACGATGCCGGCCTCGCCCGTCGCCATCCGCGACATCGCCTCGGCCCTGGCTGCCTTCGGCATCGACCCCGTGAGCAGCGCGACGGTCGTGCCGTCGGCGGATCCGCCGAGCATGCCGCCGGCCGCGAGGTCGCCGAGCATCGCGGTGATCGACCGGTAGTGCTGCTGGGCGAGCACCTCGGTCGGCGCAAGGAGGGCGGCCTGCCCACCCGAGTCGACGACGCGCAGCATCGCGCGCAGGGCGACGACGGTCTTGCCCGAGCCGACCTCGCCCTGGAGCAGACGGTTCATGGGGTGGGGCTGGGCGAGGTCCTCCTCGATCTGGGCGCAGATCTCGCGCTGTCCCTGGGTGAGCTCGAACGGCAGTCGCTCGTCGAAGGCCGCGAGCAGCCCACCGCCGCCCGTGCGGGCCTGGGCGCCCAGCACTCGCAGGAACGCCCGGCGCCGGGCCAGGACAAGCTGAGTGACCAGCGCCTCCTCGAACCGGTAGCGCCGCTGGGCCCTGTGGACCTGGTCCCAGGTGTCGGGCGCGTGGATGAGGTCGATCGCGGTGCGGGCGTCGGGGACGTCGTACTCGGCGCGAACCTCGGCGGGCAACAGCTCGGGGACGTCGTCGATGACGCTGCGCGCGAAGCTCACGGCGCGCTGGATGTCCCAGGAGTCCACGCCCTTGGTCTGGGGGTAGAGCGGGTAGAGCGCGCCGAAGGAGTCGACGACGCCGCCGTCCTCGCCCTCCTCACCGGCCGCGACGCCGAAGAGGACCATCCGCGGGTTGGTGAGCTGCCACTGGTTGCGGAAGGTGCTGACCTGTCCCACGAAGACGCCGCGCCGGCCCACCGAGAGGCGGGCGGCGTTCCACTGCGCGATGCGGGCGTTCTTGGCGAAGAACGACATCCGCAGCTTGGGGCCGTCGGTCTCCAGGACGGTGTCGAGGCGGTACGCCGGCCGGTGGGTGCGGCGGTCCTGGTAGGTGTTGAGGTCGCTCTCGACGATCTCGCCGACGACGGTGAGCATCTCGCCGGGATGCAGGTCGGCGACCGTGGTGAGCTCACCCGCCTTGACGTAGCGGCGCGGGAAATGCCGCAACAGGTCGCCGACGGTCTGCAGGCCTAGGCCCTCGGCCATCCGCTTGCGCTTGGTGGCCTTGTCACCGACGACGGTGGTCAGCGATGAGTCGAGATCGATCACGATGGGTGCCTGTTCGACGAGCTATTCGACGGACATGAGGAGTGGGTAGCGCTCCTGCCCACCGTCGTACACCATCACGTCGACAGCGGCGTGCAGCTCCCGGGCCGTGGCGGCCGTCTGCTGGGCCAGCTCCTCGCCGCCCTCGCCGGCCACGATGGTGACCAGCTCGCCGCCGCCGGCGAGAAGTCGTTCGAGGACCTCGGCCGCCACGGTGTCGAGCTCGGAGCCGACCACCGCGAAGTCGCCGGCGATCACGCCCAGCACGTCGCCGGGCTCGCAAGGGCCGGCCATCGTCATGGCCTGACGCGCCGCAACGGTGACCGCGCCGTGTCGGGCGTGGCGGGCGGTCGCGGTCATCTCGAGCACGTCCTGGTCGAAGGGCCGCCCCGGCTCGTGCACCGCCAGCGCGGCCAGCCCCTGCACCTGCGCCTCGGTCGGGATGACTGCGACCCGGATGCCGTCGTCGCCCTGGGCCGTCCGTGCGGCCGCCTGGGCCGCGCGCACCGAGTCGGAGTCGTTGGGCAGCACGATGACTTCCTGCGCGCCCGACGCGTGGATGGCCTCGAGGATCATCCCCGTCGACGGCCGGTTGCCAGGCCCGCCGACGACGACCGTGGCACCGGCCTCCCCGAAGAGCCGCGACAGACCCGGGCCTGCGGCCACCGCGACGACCTGGCGCCCGCTCCGGGCGGAGACCTTGGCGCGCGCCTCGGCGACCTGCTCCGCGAAGTGGGTGATCCGGATGCGGTGCGGTCGGCCGGCGACGATGCCGGCCTCGACGGCCGCGCCGACGTCGTCGACATGCACGTGGACGTTCCAGAGGCCGTCGCCGCCGACCACGACCAGGGAGTCGCCGAGACCGCCGAGGGCGCGTTTGAGCACCGGGACGGCGTCGTCGTCGGCGTCGAGGAGGTAGATCACCTCGTACGCCGGCCCGCCTTCCGTCAGGTCCTCTCCCGTCACGGGGATGGGGATGCGCCGGATGCCGATCGGCGCCGTGACGGGGATCGGCCGCCGCCCGGTCAGCACCGTCTCGGCCGCGTCGAGGATGACGCTCAGGCCGCGGCCTCCGGCGTCGACGACACCGGCGTCGCGCAGCACCTTCAGCTGGTCCGGCGTACGCGCCAGCGCCTCGCGAGCGGCGGCGGCCGCCGAGGTGAAGACGTCGCGGGCCCTCGCTCCGGGCTCGGTCGCGCGCTTCTCGGCGGCGTCGGCGGCGGCGCGCACGACGCTGAGGATCGTGCCCTCGACCGGCTGTCCGACCGCGGCATAGCTGGCATCGGTGGCCTCACGCAGGGCGCGGGCCATGATCTGCGCGTTGCGCTCCTCGCCGCCGGCGCCGGAGATCGTGGTGGCCAGGGCGCCGAGCATCTGGCTGAGGATCACCCCGCTGTTGCCGCGGGCGCCGAGCAGCGCACCCCTGCGCAGCGCGGCCAGGGCGGTCGCGAGGTCGGCGTTCGGGCCACCGCCCTTCTCCACGGCCTCGCGGAGCGCGTCGCGGGCGGCGGAGACGGTCAGGTACATGTTGGTGCCGGTGTCGCCGTCGGGCACCGGATAGACGTTGAGGGCGTCGATCTCCTCGCGGGCCTCCTCGAGCGCGTCGACCGCGATGTCGACGAAGCGGAGCACCACGGCGAGCTCGATGGTGCCGCTGCCGCGGGGGACCTGCTCCATGCCGGAAACCCTAGTCAAGGAAAGAGCCCCCGGACTCGTTGTCCGGGGGCTCGTCGTGGTGTCGCGGGTGTCAGCGGGTGACCTTGCCGGCCTTCAGGCAGCGGGTGCACACGTGCAGACGCTTCGGCGACCCGTTCACCATCGCGCGGACGCGCTGGATGTTGGGGTCGAAACGACGGCGGGTGGCCTTGTTGACCACGGACGGTTGTTGCCGAAGCCGGGCTTCTTGGCGCAGATGTCACAGACGGCAGCCACGGGAGTGCTCCTGGGAATCGATGAAAGGGGGTCACCCATTCAGCGGGCAACCGGTACAGATTAGCCGACGGCGGGCGGGTGCGTGAAATGGATCAGAAGTGGGTCCAGCCGGCGGGGCCCTCGTACGCCGCCCCGTCGACGGTGACGCCCTCCCCCTCGCTCACCGTGCCGACCACGGTCCAGCCCTCGGGCACGGCGGCCTCGTCGAAGGTGGCGAGCAGGGCGTGGTCGTCGCCGCCGCCGAGGATCAGGTGGAGCGGGTCCGACCCCGTGGCGGCGGCCACGGCGTGCAGGGGCTCGGGCACCTCGAACGCCTCGCTGCGCAGGTCGATCCGGACGCCGGAGCCGGCAGCCAGGTGGCCGGCGTCGGCGACCACGCCGTCGGAGACGTCGATCATCGCGGTGGCGCCGGCGGCCGCTGCGGCCGGCCCAGCGGCGTACGGCGGCTCGGGACGGCGGTAGGCCTCCACCAGCACCCGCGGCGAGCGGAATCCGCGGCCCAGGACGGCCAGCCCGCCCGCGGCCCAGCCCTGGCGGCCAGCGAGCGCCACCACCTGACCCGCCTCGGCGCCGGAGCGGAGGATCGGCGCCTGCGCGCAGGCACCGATCACGGTGACGGCGATGACCACCTCAGCCGCACTGGTCAGGTCGCCGCCCACGACCGAGGCGCCGACCAGGGCGCACTCCTCGGCGAAGCCCCGCGCGAAGTCGAGAGCCCAGGCCGCGGGCAGGTCGGCCGGCGCGGCCAGCCCGATGGTCAGCGAGTGGGCGGTACCGCCCATGGCGTTGATGTCGGAGAGGTTCTGCGCCGCCGCGCGATGTCCGACGTCCTCGGCAGTCGCCCAGTCGCGGCGGAAGTGCCGGCCCTCGACCATCAGGTCGATCGACACCACCACGTGCCCGGTGCGCACGCGCAGCACGGCCGCGTCGTCCCCCGGCCCCACCAACACCTGCTCCCCTTGCGGGAACAGCCCCACCAGCTCGGCGATCAGCCCGAACTCCCCCACGTCGGCCAGGGTCGCGTCCGGCGGCAGCGTCATGTGCCCATCTCACCAGAGTGATCCTGCGGCTTGCGCAGGGTCGCCGCCGATCTGGCTGACCTGTAGGTTGGAAGACGGCAAGCCGCCGGCGCGCGGACCCCCCGAGAACGAGGAGTCACCGATGGTCGTCCAGGCCTACATCCTGATCCAGACCGACGTGGGCAAGGCCGCCGACGTGGCTCGCGCCATCGCCCAGGTCAAGGGCGTCACGATGGCCGAGGATGTCACCGGCCCCTACGACGTGATCGTCCGCGCCGAGGCCCGCAACGTCGACGAGCTCGGCAAGCTGGTGGTCTCCAAGGTGCAGAACCTCGACGGCATCACCCGCACGCTCACGTGCCCCGTCGTGCACATCTAGCCACGCTTCTGCAGCCAAGGTCGTGTACCCGACCTTTCGCCGACGCCCTGGACCCGGTTGGGTCCGGGGCGTCTGCTTCTTTACGACGCTGCTCGTCGTCGCGGCGCTGGCCGGCTGCGCCGACGAGCCGGTCACCCTCACCTCGCCGGAGATCTCGGCCGAGGACTTGGCGACCTGCAACGAGTTCCTCGCGGACCTGCCCGACCGGCTGGCAGATCACGAACGACGCAAGGTCAACCCGGCGGCCGCGCTCGGCCGCGCCTGGGGCGATCCCGCCATCGTGGTCCGCTGCGGGGTCGGGGTGCCCGCCGACTTCGACGTGACGTCGTCGTGCGAGGTGGCCGACGGAGTGGGCTGGTTCGTTCCCGAGGAGCAGATCGACGACCAGGACGCCGACGTGGTGCTCACTGCCGTCGGCTACCGGCCGATCGTCGAGGTCGACGTACCTGCCAAATATCGGCCCGACGGCCCGGCAGCCGCCATCGCCCAGCTCGCGAAGCCGGTCACCGACCACCTGCGCGAGGTCGACGACTGCGAGTAGTCAGCGCAAACCGGTGTCGCGGGTCAGCGCCAGCGTGATCAGCCGGTCGACCAGGGCCGGGTAGTCCAGACCCGTCGCGGCCCACATCCGCGGAAACATCGACAGCGGGGTGAAGCCGGGCATCGTGTTGATCTCGTTGACGACCACCGAGCCGTCGGGGAAGACGAAGAAGTCGACGCGGGCGAGCCCCTCGCAGCCGACCGCCTCGAACGTCCTCACGGCCAGCTCGCGCAGCTCGGTGGCGACGTCGTCCGGCAGGTCGGCCGGTACGTCGAGCTCGGTGTGCTCCTCGGGCAGGTACTTGGCGGCGAAGTCGTAGAACTCGTGCTCCCCCGTGATCCGGATCTCGGCCGGCAGGCTGGGCTCCGGCGTGCCGTCGAGCGCCTGCAGCACGCCGCACTCGATCTCACGAGCGCCCTCGGCCGCGATCTCGACAAGTGCCTTGGGATCGTGGCGGTGGGCCTCCTCGATCGCGTCAGCGAGCTCGCCGGCGTGGTGGACCTTGGAGATCCCGATCGACGAGCCACCGCGTGCGGGCTTCACGAAGACCGGGTAGCCGAGCTCGCCGATGCGATGGGTGACGCCATCGGGATCGCGGTACCACTGCCGGGCGGTCACGGTGGTCGACTTCATCACCGGCAGACCAGCGGCGGCCAGCACCACCTTCATGTAGGCCTTGTCCATGCTGACGGCGCTCGCGAGCACCCCCGCGCCGACGTAGCGGACGCCGGCCATCTCGAGCATCCCCTGGATGGTGCCGTCCTCGCCCCATGGTCCGTGCAGGAGCGGGAAGACGACGTCGACCTCGCCCAGCGTCTGCGGCGGCTGCGAGGGCTCGTGCACGACGAGGTCGGTGACCTTGGCGTCCCGCGTGAGAGTCACCGCGGCGCGGTCGCCGTCGACCGCAGGCAGTGCATCGGGACCGGTGATCTGCAACCGCTCGGTGTCGCCGGACTCGAGCACCCAGCGGCCGTCCGTGGCAATGCCGACAGGCACGACGTCGTACTTGTCGCGGTCGATGGCCTTCAGCACGCTGCCTGCCGTGACGCAGGAGATCGCGTGCTCGTTTGACCGCCCACCGAAGACGACGGCGACGCGCTTTCGCCCGGACTCGTTGGACTGGGACTGGCTCATCGCGCCCGACCCTAGCGGCCTAGGTTGAGGGGCATGGTTGACGACACCCCCGCGCCCGCGCTGTCCCCCGCGACGGTGGTGGTGCACGCCGGCCGACCGCCGCACGAGCCGGACCAGCCGCTGAACCTGCCGATCACGATGGCCTCGACGTACGTCGCCGGTGGCGACCTCGAGTACGGCCGCTACGCCAACCCCACCTGGACGGGCTTCCAGGACGCGCTCGGCGAGCTCGAAGGCGGCCGCTGCCTGGCCTTCGCGTCCGGACTGGCGGCCGTGGCCACCGTGCTCGACCTCGTGGGCCAGGACGGGCTGGTCGTCGCGCCGCGCCACGCCTACCTCGGCTGCGTGATGCAGCTGGCCGACCTGGAGTCGCGCGGCCGGCTCAAGGTGTCACTGGTCGACATCGCCGACACCGACGCAGTGATCGCCGCCTGCGCGGATGCCGCGCTGCTGTGGATCGAGTCGCCGACCAACCCGGCCCTGGACGTCGCCGACATCAAGCCCGCTCGCCGCGGCGGCCCACGAGGCCGGTGCGTCGGTGGTGGTCGACAACACCTTCGCGACACCCCTGCTGCAGCGCCCGCTCGACCTCGGCGCCGACATCGTCGTGCACTCGGCCACCAAGTTCCTGGCCGGCCACAGCGACGTGCTGCTGGGCGCCCTGGTCACCCGCGACGACCAGGTGTACGACGTCCTCAAGGGGCGGCGGGACCTGATCGGCGCGATCCCCGGGACGCTCGAGTCGTGGCTGGCGCTCCGCGGGCTGCGCACCCTGCACCTGCGTCTCGAGCGCGCGCAGGCCAACGCCGCCGAGCTGGTGCGCAGGTTGTCCGACCACCCCGCCGTCAGCGAGGTGCGCTATCCCGGCTTCGGCGCGATCGTCGCGATCGTGCTCGCGGAGGGCGCGATCGCCGCCGACCTGCTGACCCACCAGACCACGCTCTGGGTGCACGCGACTTCGCTGGGTGGCGTGGAGTCGACGTTCGAACGTCGGCGACGCTGGAAGACCGAGGCCGCCACCATCCCCGAGGGGCTGGTGCGGATGTCGGTCGGCATCGAGGACGTCGACGACCTGTGGGCCGACCTCGTCCAGGCCCTCGACCAAATCGCTGGTTGAGGAGGGACGAAGTCCCGTCACGAAACCAGCGCAACGGAGGCAGCCACCCCACCGTGGTTTCGTGACGGTTGCTAGCGCAACCTCCTCAACCAGCGGAGAGCGGTCAGTCGGTCTCGGCCTTGGTGTCGCGGGCGATGAACGACTCCATGGTGTCGGCCGCGGTCATCTTTCCGGCCACCACCGCGTCGACGGCCTCGGCGATCGGCACGTAGACGCCCTCCCGCCGGGCCAGCGCGTGCAGAGAGGCGCACGACTTGGCGCCCTCGGCCACCTCACGGGTAGAGGCGTAGATGTCGGCGGTGGTCATGCCCTTGCCCAGCTTCTCGCCGAACGAGCGGTTGCGCGACAGCGGCGAGGAGCAGGTGGCCACCAGGTCGCCGAGGCCGGCCAGCCCCATCAGCGTCATCGGGTTGGCATCGAAGGCCTTGGCGACCCGGGCGGTCTCGGCCAGCCCCCGCGTGATGAGGGAGGCCGTGGTGTTGTCGCCGAAGCCGAGCCCGACGGCCATCCCGACCGCGATGCCGACGACGTTCTTGTAGGCGCCGCCGATCTCGCAGCCAACGACGTCGACCGAGGTGTAGGGCCGGAACATCGAGCCGTGGATGCGGTCCTGGACCAGCTGGGCCACCGACTCGTCCTCGCACGCGACGACCGACGCCGCCGGCTCGCGGCGGGCGATCTCCTTCGACAGGTTGGGCCCGCTGACCACGGCGATGCGGTCGGGACCCGCGCCGGTGACCTCCGCGATCACCTCGCTCATCCGCTTCAACGTGCCGAGCTCGACACCCTTCATCAGCGAGACGAGCACACTGTTGTCGGGCAGCACCGAGGCCCAGTCCTCGAGGTTGGCGCGCAGCGTCTGCGACGGCACGGCCAGCACCACGATGTCGGCGCCGGCAACGGCCTTCTCCGGGTCGTGCGTCGCCGAGATCTGGTCGGGCAGCTTGATGCCCGGCAGGTAGTCGGGATTCTCGCCCTGCTCGTTGATGGCAGCACAGAGCTCCTCGCGGCGGCCCCAGATGGTGACCTGGTTGCCGGCGTCGGCGAGCACGATGGAGAACGCCGTTCCCCAGTTGCCGGCACCGAAGACCGCGATGCGC
Organism: uncultured Actinomycetota bacterium; assembly: GCA_963762105.1. GTDB lineage: Bacteria > Actinomycetota > Actinomycetes > Propionibacteriales > Nocardioidaceae > Nocardioides. Next base: position 103,453 of record CAVXJG010000005.1, read on the forward strand.
TGGTGAGAGTTCACGGCAGGTCCTTCTTCCGCGGGTCACCGGTGAGCCGGTCGCCGGCCTTGCGTGGGTCGTAGCGCTCGGCGGGCGCCTGCTCCTGGCGCACCTCCTCCACCAGCTCGGTGATCGCGGCCATGATCCGTGCGGTCGCCTCGTTGAACACCTGTGCCGTGCGCGGCAGCGCCATCAGGTCGTCGAGCGGCACCGGCGGTCCGGCGATCATCGTGATGTGCTTGCGCGGGAAGGGATGCGGCGTCTTGGTGTAGGGAGGCAACAGCTCCTGGGCTCCCCATTGACCGACGGGGATCACCGGGCACCCGGTCTCCAGCGCGATCCGCGCGGCACCGGACTTGCCGGTCATCGGCCACAGGTGGGGGTCGCGGGTCAACGTCCCCTCGGGATAGACCACGACGCACTCGCCGGCCCGGACTGCGGCGACCGCGGCGTCGTACGCGCCCTTGGCGTTCTTGCCCAACCGCTCGACCGGGATCTGCCCGGCCGCGCTGAGGAAGCCGCCCAGTGCCTTGTTCTTGAACAGTCCGGACTTCGCGAGATAGCGCGGCAGCCGACCGTGGTCGTAGAGGAAGTGCGCGGCGGTCAGCGGGTCGAGGTGGGAGATGTGGTTGAAGACCACGATGCAACCGCCGGTCTCCGGGATGTTCTCACCCCCGAGCCAGGTACGCGTGGTGGTGGCGAGCAGCGTCGGCTTCACGACGACGACGGCCAGGTCGAACGCCCAGCCACGGGGCTGCTGCAGCTCGCGAACCTTCACGCGCGTCCTTCGCCTCTCGTCGCTCTACGTTGCCGACAGGCCGGTGCCCACCGCCTCGGGTCGAGTGCAGGCTACTCGGTTCGCGCAGGCGTTGGACCCCCTGCAAGGATCGCGGGATGGGAGCCGGCTCGTACGTCGTGCTGCTGCCCGTCAAGCCTCCCGGCGTGGGCAAGACCCGGCTCCAGGGGCTGCCGCGTGAGCCGCTCGCCCGGGCGTTCGCACTCGACACCGCGACCGCCGCACTGGCGTCGTCCGTAGTGGCTCGGGTGCTCTCGGTGACCGACGACGCCGGCTTCGCGAGCGCCTTGGCCGACCTCGGTTGTGCCGCGATCCCCGACGGTGTCTCGGGCGACCTCAACGCCAGCCTCGCCCTTGCCGCGATGGAGGCCGCGCGTCGCTGGCCCGACCTCACACCGGTGGCGATCTGCGCCGACCTGCCGTGTCTCCGGCCATCAGAGCTCGACGCCGCGTTGGCCGAACGGGACGGCTGGCCGCGGTTCGTCGCCGACGCGTCCGGGATCGGGACGACGCTCTACACCGCGCCGCTTGACGAGTTCGCGCCGCGCTTCGGCCCGCAGTCGGCGGCGCTGCACGAGGACGGCGGCGCCTGGCCGGTGCCGGGCGACCTCGCGGGGCTGCGGCACGACGTCGACGACCGGGCCGACCTCACGGCGGCCGTCGGGCTCGGCCTCGGTGAGCACAGCGCCGCGGCCGTGGCCGCTCTCGTGCCGGAACTGCTCGAAATGCAGTGATGGTGGGCCACCTCTCGGCGGCCCACCATCACGAGGACTTTGCGTCAGGACTTCTTGGCGGTCCTCTTCGCGGTCCTTTTTGCGGTCTTCTTGGCCGGGGCTGCCCTCTTGGTGGCGGTCTTCTTGGCTGCGGTCGCCTTCTTGGTGGCGGTCTTCTTGGCAGGTGCCTTCTTGGCGACTGTCTTGGTGGCCGTCTTCTTGGCGGTCTTCTTCGCCGGAGCCGCCTTCCTGGTGGCGGTCTTCTTGGCAGCGGTCGTCTTCTTGGTGACGGTCTTCTTGGCAGGTGCCTTCTTGGCGACTGTCTTGGTGGCCGTCTTCTTGGCCGTGGCCTTCTTCGCCGTGGCCTTCTTGGCGACGGACTTGGTCGTCGTCTTCTTGGCCGGCGTGGCCTTGGCCGCGGCCGCCGTGGCGGCTGTCAGCGTCAGCTTGGGCAGCTTCTTGGCACCCGAGACGACGTTCTTGAGGTCGGCGCCCGCGGTGAACTTCGGCACCGCCGTCTTCTTCGCCTTGATGCGCGCGCCGGTCTGGGGATTGCGCACCCAACGGGCCTCGCGAATCCGCTTCTCGAACGACCCGAAGCCGGTGATCGCGACCTTCTCGCCCTTCGCGACTTCGCGGGTGATGGTGTCCAGAACGGCCTCCAGCGCTTGCGACGCGGCCTTCCGGTTCCCGTTGTAACGCGACGCCAGAGCGTCGACGAGCTGTGACTTGTTCACTAGCTTCCCTTCCACATGAATCCCGGGGCCGGGCCGTTGCCCGACTTTCTTCAACGCACGCTAGGTATTCGCGGCCTAACCCACAATCGCCACGCCGGTGTTTTTGGAAAGTATTTCGGCTCGCTCGAAGACCGGCTCGGCCGGTTTCCCCAGGAAATCGGGGCAGAAACGGCTCGCGGCGAGTCCGCGCGGGGCCCGGAATCCCTTACAGGGTTGAGGGTTTGAGCGTCGACCGCGTCTTCTCGAACGTCGCGATGTCGTCGTCGTAGGAGTGAGTGATGTCGATGTCGTCGAGACCCTCGAGCAGCCGCCAACGGGTGTAGTCGTCGATGTCGAAGGAGTCCTCGATCGCCTCGAGGCCCTCGCCGGCACGCACCGTCCGCGACTCCAGGTCGACGGTCACGGTCGCACCGGGGTCGGATTCAAGGAGGTCCCAGAGGCGCTGCACCACCTTGTCGTCGACCTGCGCAGCGACGAGTCCCGACTTGCCGGCGTTGCCGCGGAAGATGTCGCCGAAGCGTGGCGAGACCACGGCCTGGAACCCGTAGTTCTGCAGGGCCCAGACGGCGTGTTCGCGCGACGAGCCGGTGCCGAAGTCCGGGCCGGCGACGAGCACCGACCCCGCGTCGTACGGCGACCGGTTGAGCACGAACGTCGGGTCGTTGCGCCAGGCCGCGAAGAGCCCGTCCTCGAAGCCGTCACGGGTGACGCGCTTGAGGTAGACCGCCGGGATGATCTGGTCGGTGTCGACGTTGTTGCGGCGCAGCGGGACGCCGATGCCGGTGTGGCTGGTGAACTTCTCCATCAGGCCCTGCCTTCCACTGGCTCGAGGTCCGCCGGCGACGACAACGTGCCGCGGACGGCGGTGGCGGCGGCCACGGGCACGGAGACGAGATGCGTCCGGCCGCCCTTGCCTTGCCGGCCCTCGAAGTTGCGGTTGGAGGTCGAGGCGCTGCGCTCGCCGGGAGCGAGCTGGTCGGGGTTCATGCCCAGGCACATCGAGCAGCCGGCCCCGCGCCACTCGGCACCGGCTTCCTTGAAGATCACGTCGAGCCCCTCGTCCTCGGCCTGCAGCCGCACCCGCACCGAGCCCGGCACGACCAGCAACCGCGTGTCCGCGGCGACCTGCCGACCTTCGACGATCGCGGCGGCCACGCGCAGGTCCTCGATGCGTCCGTTGGTGCACGAGCCGACGAAGACGGTGTCGACCTTGATGTCTCGCATCGGCGTGCCGGCCTCGAGGCCCATGTATTCAAGGGCTTTCTGCGCCGCGATCTGGTCCGTCGCGTCCTCGAGGTCCTCAGGCCTTGGCACGCTCCCGCCCAACGGCACGCCCTGGCCCGGGTTGGTCCCCCAGGTGACGAACGGCGTCATCGTGCTCGCGTCGAAGACGATCTCCTCGTCGAAGACCGCGTCGGCGTCGGTGACCAGCGTCTGCCAGTAGGCCAGCGCGGCATCCCACTCGGCACCCTTGGGGGCCTCGGTGCGGCCCTCCAGGTAGTCGAACGTCGTCTGGTCGGGGGCGATCAGGCCTGCCTTGGCACCCCACTCGATGCTCATGTTGCACACGGTCATCCGGGCTTCCATCGAGAGCGCCTCGATGGCCGGGCCGCGGTACTCCACGACGTACCCCTGGCCGCCGCCGGTGCCGGTGTGCGCGATCAGCGTGAGCACCATGTCCTTGGCCGTCACGCCGTCAGGCAGGCTGCCGTTGACGGTCACGGCCATCGTCTTGGGCCGCGCCTGCATCAGGGTCTGCGTGGCGAGCACGTGCTCGACCTCGCTGGTGCCGATACCGAAGGCGAGCGCGCCGAACGCGCCGTGGGTGCTCGTGTGGGAGTCGCCGCAGACGATCGTCATGCCCGGCTGGGTCAGGCCCAGCTGCGGGCCGACGACGTGGACGATCCCCTGGTCGAGGTCGCCGAGCGGGTGCAGCCGGACGCCGAACTCCGCGCAGTTGCGGCGCAGCGCCTCGACCTGGGTGCGGCTCACGGGGTCGGCGATCGGCTTGTCCCAGTCGAGGGTGGGCACGTTGTGGTCCTCGGTGGCGATGGTGAGGTCCGGACGGCGCACCTGTCTGCCGGCGAGGCGCAGGCCGTCGAAGGCCTGCGGCGAGGTCACCTCGTGGATGAGGTGGAGGTCGATGTAGAGCAGGTCGGGCTCACCGTCGGTTCGGCGTACGACGTGTTCGTCCCAGACCTTCTCGGCCAGGGTCTTGCCCATGGAGTGCTCCTTTGCGCTCGATCGGCTCGATCCGGTTCAGCATAGGCTTGCCATCCAGATTCTGAGACGGCAGTATTGCCATATGGACACCACCAGCGGGGTAGGCGTGCTCGACAAGGCCGCCCTCGTGCTCACGGCCCTCGAGGCCGGGCCGGCCACCCTGGCCGGCCTGGTCACCGCGACGGGCCTGGCCCGGCCGACCGCGCACCGGCTCGCGGTCGCCCTGGAGCACCACCGTCTCGTTGCCCGCGACATGCAGGGACGCTTCGTGCTCGGCCCCCGGCTGGCTGAGCTGTCGGCCGCCGCGGGCGAGGACCGGCTGCTGGCCACCGCGGGTCCGGTGCTGGCGCGGCTGCGCGACATCACCGGCGAGTCGGCCCAGCTGTGGCGACGGCAGGGCGACTACCGCGTCTGTGTGGGCGCCGCCGAGCGACCCTCGGGCCTGCGCGAGACGATCCCGGTCGGTTCCCAGCTGACGATGCGCGCCGGCTCGGCCGCCCAGGTGCTGCTGGCCTGGGAGGACCCCGAGCGGATGCACCGCGGCCTGCAGAACGCCGCCTTCTCGGCCGCCGCGCTGTCGGGCATCCGCCGCCGTGGCTGGGCCCAGTCGGTGGGCGAGCGCGAGCAGGGCGTGGCGTCGGTGTCGGCCCCGATCAAGTCTCCCGGCGGCAAGGTGATCGCCGCAGTGTCGGTGTCGGGGCCGCTCGAGCGCCTCTCCCGTCAGCCCGGCCGCATGCACGCTCCCGCCGTGCTGGCCGCGGCCGAGCGGCTGTCCGAGTCGTTGCGCCGGGCTGCGGCTGAGTAGCCGATCAGGCGGCGCCCTGCGAGCGCCAGTAGGAGTTGAGCGCCCCGTTGGTCTGGATGAACCAGACGAACGGTCCGATCAGGATGAAGATGCCGGGGAAGTACCACAGGCCGGTAGCCCAGGTGACGGGCGGCCGCTGACCTGCGCGGCCGTAGAGGTCGCCGACCTCGTTGGACGTCAGGTAGGGCATCACGATTCCGACGAAGAACGCGAGCAAGAACGCGATCCCGCCGCCGAGCCCCTGCCCCGTGTGCCGCTTCATCTCGTCGTGGGTCTTGTAGAACCAGTAGAGGGAGTAGATGCCCAGCGTCACGATGCACAACACGATGCAGGCAGCGGTGTCGCGGGTTGCTCCGATCTGACCGGTGGGGCGAGCGCCGTAGTACTGAGGCGTCGGCTGGCCTACCGGCGCCGGGTAGGGCGTGGAGGTGTACGGGTAGGGCGTTGGAGCATCCTCGCCGACCTGCGTCACCGGCGGCTGGCCGTAGGGAACGTCGGGCGGGACGGGCTGGCCGTGCTCGGTCATGGGGTCCTCTGTGCTTGGGGAGTCGGACGCTCAACGTACGCCGGAAGCGCGCTTGTTGCGGTGAACCGGGTCACCGCCCTAGTTCCCTCACCGGGTTTCGAGACGCGTCACTCGTCCCTCGCAGGCTCGGTCCGAGTCGACGCTCCTCAACCTGCCCTCACATTTCGATTCGGCCTCGTTCCTCGGCCGTCTCAAAAGAGGGCATCCTGCTCGATCTCGAGCAGGGCTTGCTTGCGCTCGATGCCGCCTGCGTAGCCGGTGAGGGTGCCGTCGGCGCCGATCACGCGGTGGCAGGGGATGACGATCGGGATCGGGTTGGAGCCGTTGGCGAGGCCGACAGCGCGAGAGGCGGCGTTGGACTTGCCGAGCCGCCGCGCGATCTCGCCGTACGACGCCGTCTCGCCGTAGCCGATACCGACCAGCTGGCGCCACACAGCCTGCTGGAACTCGGTGCCGGCGGGTGCCAGGGGGAGGTCGAACTCCTTGAGGTCGCGGTCGAAGTAGGCCCGCAACTGCGTCACGGCGCGGGCCAGGACGGGGCTGTCGTTGGGGTCCTCGGCGCGGGCGCCGCGTGGGCGGCCGTCGTGGTCCCGGAACGGGGAGAACTCGATGGCGGTGATCGCACCGGCGTTCTCGACGATGCGCAGGAAACCTACGGGCGAATCAATAACGGTCCACATCACATGTCTCCAATTACGGTGGGGGTCGGGTTCGGGTCGCTGAGGGTCTGCCACAGATGCAGCTGGGCGTAGGAGCGCCAGGGGCGCCAGTGGTGGGCGAGGTCGGCGGCGTCCGCGTGGTCGCGGCCCAACCCCTTCAGGGCGTCGCGGATGCCGATGTCGGTCGGCAGGAAGACATCGGGGTCGCCGAGCGCCCGCAGTGCGATGTAGTCGGCGGTCCAGGGTCCGATCCCTGGCAGCGCGAGCAAGGCCCGGCGGGTGTCATCGCGGCCGGCGCCGCGGTCGAGCACGATGTCGCCGTCAGCGAGTGCCTGGCACAGGCCCACCAGGGCTCGGCCGCGGGCGCGCGGCATCGGCAGGCTCTCGGGCGTCAGCGCGGCCAGCGTCTCCACGTCGGGGAAGAGATGGGTCAGCGTCCCGTGGGGTCGGGCGACGGGCCGGCCCAGCTCCTGGGTGAGCCGGGCCGCGACGGTGCGGGCCGCGGCCACCGTGACCTGCTGGCCGAGCACGGCACGGACGGCGAGCTCGTTGCCGTCGACGTGCCCGGGCACACGGAGTCCGGGCCGGCGGGCCACGAGTGGGGCCAGCAACGGGTCACGGCCGAGCACGTCGTCGACGGCCGTCGGGTCACAGTCGGCGTCGAGGAGCCGGCGGACGCGTTCGACCCCGGCGGCCGTGTCGCGCAGGTCTTCGAGAGCGAAGGTCGCGGTGACGAAGGCCGTCTGGCCGGGCTCGTCGTGGTCGTCGATGTCGAGGCGGACGGTGCCGGACGCGTGCGGGAGGGCGAGGGTCCGGGCGTACCAGCCGTCGCCGGCCTCCTCGACGCCCGGGATCGCGCGCGTCGCGAGGAACGCCAGCAGCGCGCGGCCGGCGTACGGCGTCCGGACGGCGAGCCTCATGCTCACCGTGCCCGTGGACGGATGACCGCCGCGGCGCCCGCGGAGGTGGGTCGGGGAGACGTCGTAGACCTCGCGGATGGTGTCGTTGAACTGCCGGATGCTGGCGAACCCGGCCGCGAAGGCGATGTCGGCGAAGGACAGGTCGGTGGTCTCGATCAGCACCCGGGCCGTCTGGGCCCGACGAGCTCGCGCGAGGGCGAGCGGACCGGCGCCGAGCTCGGCGGTGAGCAGGCGGCTGAGGTGACGCGGGGTGTAGCCCACGCGGGACGCCAGCTCCTCGACGCCACCGCGGTCGACGACGCCGTCGGAGATGAGGCGCATCGCGCGGCCGGCCACGTCGGCAGCGACGTCCCACTCCGGGCTGCCGGGCGTGGCGTCGGGCAGGCAGCGCTTGCAGGCCCGGAAGCCGGCCGTCTGGGCGGCCGCCGCGGTCGGGTGGAACTCGACGTTGCGAGCGGCGGGTGTGCGGGCCGGGCACGAGGGACGGCAGTAGATGCCGGTGGTGCGGACCGCGGTGTAGAACACCCCGTCGAACCGCCGGTCGCGCGAGCTCACCGCGCGGTAGCAGGCTTCGGCGTCGAGCCGGGATCGGGTGGTCGTGGACATAGGTCCATCCTGCCCTCCCCCACCGACAGTCTCTAGCGGGAATCGGACACTGCGACCGGCACGGCCGGCCAGTCGATGCGTCGACGAGGGCGGCGGTGAGGCAGGGACCGTTTGAGCGCCGGATTCGGTACCAGGCTCACCGCTGGGTGGGCTGCCCGGACTTGCCCGTCACGCAACCGGTCTAGACCACCGAGCCCGGGTCCGCAGTTTGTGGCAATGATTGGGGGGTAACCCTGCCGGATTCCATCTCGCCCAGCCCTTGAGCGGTCAGTTGCTTGTGTGGTCTCCTGCCAGGGAAGAGCGTTCCGGGGGAGCTCGCCATGCCGCAGCGCGAGAGTGCATCGCACCGCCGCCGCATCAGCCTGCGCCTGCTCGGGGGCTGGCAGCTCGTCGACAACGGGGCCGAGCTGCGGCTCAGCCACCGAGAACAGCGCCTGATCGCGCTCCTGGGACTGAGCGGTGAGCGGGCCCGTCCGCACGTCGCGTTTCTGCTGTGGCCCGACAGCACCGACGAGCCAGCGCTCGCGAGCCTGCGCCGGGCGGTGATGCAGACCCAACACGCTCGTCCTGGCCTGTTGCACGCCGGGCCCGCCTTCGTCGGGCTCGACCCGGGGATCGAGGTCGACGTGGCGGAGGTCCGTCGCGCCGCCGAGGTCTCCGAGCTTCCGGAGTCCGACGACGAGCAATCCCACCTGCTCACACTGCTCAGCGCTGGGGAGCTGCTGCCCGGCTGGTACGACGACTGGGTCCTTGCCGAGCGCGAGAGCCTCGACCAGATGCGCCTGCGTGCCCTCGACCGGCTCTCGCGGCAGGCGCTGGACCGGGGAGACCTGGTACTCGCCATCGACGCCGCCCGGTCCGCCACTGACATCGAGCCCCACTCGGAGGCAGCCTGCGAGGTCGCCCTCCGCGCGCACCTGGCACGAGGAGACCTCCTCGGCGTGTTGTCGGAGTTCCGACGCCATCGCGACGCCACGTGGGACCATCTCGGGGTCGCCCCCTCGCACCGGATCCTGGCGCTCGTCGAATCCGCCGTCGGGACGGCCCTCGTCGAGGACGCCACCCCGTTCCTGGACACATCGCTACCGGCCCTCCGTCCGCCTCCGTCTGTGGCCCCGCCGGCGCCGCCTCTGGCCACGCCCACGGCGGCTGCGGCCGAGCTGCCACCACCGGCCCGGGAGCCGACCGTCCTTCCCGTCGTCGCGGCCGCGCCCACCCCCGTTCCGGCCGCCGAGGAACTCGCGGACGCCCAGCGGTGGGATGCACTACGTCGTGCTGTCGACCGGCCTGCGCCGCATCCAACCCGCGGCAACGCACGTGTCCTGGCGGGGCTGGTCGGGGCGGCGGTCCTGCTGCTCGCGGTGTCCCTGATGGTGGCCGTCGGTGCGGACCGAGGCGGGAGCGGACCGGAGGCCAGCACGCGGACCACGGCATCGAGCGACTCGTCGGGCCGAGGCGATGGTGCACCGGACGGCCGTAAGTTCCTCGACCGGGTCGTGCAGCAGCTCAGCGTCCATCCGGCCGCCCTCGTGCCCGGCGTGGCCAGGTTCACCTTGAGTGCGTCGTCCGTCCCGGCGCCCGTGCGGCTCACCATCAGGAGCGCCACTGGTGCCCTCATTGTCCGGACCGTGTGGGTGACGAGCGAAGACGGACGTCGGGTCGTCCTGGAGGGCCTGCCTGCGGGTTGGGCACGGTGGACGGCCACGTCGCCGGCAGTCGACCCCGTCTCCGGCCGGGTGTGGGTTTCACCACCCCCCTCTCCCACGGCGACGCCGACGCCCACCGAGAGCCCGACCGAGGAGCCCGCCCCGCCGCCACCTCCCAGCCCGACCCCACAGCCCACCCCGACCCCGCAGCCCACCCCGACCCCGCAGCCCACCCCGACCCCGCAGCCCACCCCGACCCCACAGCCCACCCCGACCCCACAGCCCACCCCGACCCCACAGCCCACCCCGACCCCGCAGCCCACCCCGACCCCGCAGCCCACCCCGACCCCGCAGCCCACCGACCCCGGCACGGTGGCACCGCCTCCGGTCGGATGAGTAGGTCGACCATGCCCGAGAATCCCCCCACCGCGTCGCGCGCCTGGCGGCCGCCCTTGCTCCTGGCTCTGCTGCTGGTCGCGGCAGGGCTGCTGGCGGTGGACCAGCGCTCCGCCGACGCCACACCGGTCGCGGCGTCGTACGCCGTGGACAAGGCACACCGATGGACCGGCTACCGCATCGCGCGCAACGGCCACGCAGACGGCGGCTGGATGGGCGGCTACAAGATCGGGGACACCCCCATCTTCGTGGTCACACCGACCAGAGACCCGAACCGACGCGGCTACGAACCGACGCAGGTCGTGGCAAACCTCGACCAGTCCCGAGGTGCCTCGCGTCGCGCGACCGCGCGGGCCGCGTGGGTGCTTTCCAAGTACGGCGGCTACCGAGACGCTCGGCAGGCTGCCGCCGTCGACGCCGTCGTGTATCACCTGCTGGTAGGCGGCCGGTGGCGGATCGATCACCATCGCGGAGCGGCCCGGATCCGGCAAAGCGGCGACCCGGCCACGGTGCGCAGCTACGCCAAGATCATGCTGGAACAGAGCCGCAAGTTCGCGGGCATCTACCGGGTCACGGTGACCGCTACCAGCGCCGACGTGGGCGGCACGATCATGGCGACGGTCAACGTCACCGCCCGCCACGACCGACCCGCGGCAGGGCTCCCCGTGGCGGTGTCCGCGCCCGGCGCCGCGACGGTCCACGCCATCACCGGTGACGACGGCCGGGCGGTGGCACAGTTCCCGGCGACCCAGCAGGGTTGGCAGGACGTCACGGCCAGCGTGGGCCAGGTGCCCGAACACCGCCTCCACCTACGCAGGCCCGTCAAGCGTGACCAGGCCGCGGCCGCCGAGGGAGGAGTCCGGCGCACGGTGGACGCGAGCGTCCTCACCGCGGTTCGGGGGCCGCAGACGATGTCGTTGCAAGCCACCCCGGATACCCTGGTCGTCGGCGGTCAGGCCGCCGTCACTGCCGCGATCGCCGGCGACGACAGCCCACGCGCCGCGACGGCCGCCCTGCACGGGCCCTTCCCGTCCGCGTCCGCGGCCGTCTGCTCCGGCTCGCCGGTCGGCACGACGACCACGACCGTGACCGGTGACGGGAGCTACGGCCTGCCCGCCCTCGCTCCGTCCGCCGGCGGCTTCTACGCGTGGCGGGTCGTGGTGGACGGCACCGCCACCAGCATTCCGGTGTCCGCCTGCGGCGCCGTGACCAAGGTCCGGGCGCCCACCACGACGACCACCCTCAGCAAGCCCACCGCGACGCTGGGTGAGAACGTGGCGGTCCAGGTGACCTTGTCGGGGTTACCGTTCCAGGGTTCGGTCCACGGGACCGTCACGCTCTACGGGCCCTACGCGAGCGCGGCCGAGAGGCAGCAGATGCAGTGCGGAAGGATCGCCCAGGAAGCGCCCTTCTTGCGCACGCAGGGAAACGGCACGTTCCCCTCGCCGAGCATTTCGGTCATGGAGTCCGGCTACTACGCCTGGGGGGCATCGATCAGCTCGGGCGATCTGTGGCTGGGCTCCTCCTCACCCTGCCTGGCACCCGGAACCCTGATGAACGTCGACGTCCCGTAGCAGGACCGCCACAGGCTGGCGTCGTTCGACGACTCGGGCGACCGGGGAAGCCGTGCACCAGCTCGCCCTCGGACACGTCGACCAGTTTCTTGCCCCCATCGGCGTGAGCCGGACCTGGTGCTGGGACACCGCCGACAAGATCACCTCGGGCGGGAAACGGAAGCCAGTGAAGCCCGCGGGCATCCTCACTGGCGGTCTCGGACGGCGAGTGCGCTTCATCAAGGCACCCTCACCGGCCCGAGTGCGCTGCGTCAACGCAACAGGGCCCTGCGCTGACGTCTGCTCAGTAGCGCAACCGGTCCAGCCGCACCGACCTGTCGTTGCGCAGCACCGCGGTTGCGTGCTGACCCCACATGACCTTGCGGTCCAGGTAGAGGTCGTTCTTGTCACTCTTGCCGGCGCCCGAGTGGATCCGCACGACATGACCGGGCCGGACCACCAGGTCGGTCAGGGTCCGCTTCTTCCTCGTGCCCTTGTTGAGCAGGAGCCAGCCATCGATGTCCATCGGGACGGCCCCCGTGTTGGCGATCGCGACGAACTCATCACCTCCAGGGTGCACGGCGGTGATCTCGGCCCGGTACACACGCAGCAGCAGGCCCTTGGCGGGACCGCCGAAGGCGGCCGACGGCGTGCCGGCGTACGCCGGCACCCTGATGCGGTAGCGGTAGCGTCCGCTGTCTCCCCGACGGATATTGAACTTGTAGGCCGAGCTGTTGCCTGCCTCGAGGTGCTTGGTCGCAACGTTCACCCACTCGCCGCCCTTGCGCCGTTGAAGCCGGACAGGCTGACCATCCGCGGCCGGGGAGACCGTGCCCTTGAACCGGGTACGCTCCCCCACCGCGACGACGGTCTTGGTAAACGCGCCGGTCACGTGCGGTGCCACGGTGACGGTGATGTCGTCGGCGACGCTGGCCTGACCGTCGTTCGCGGTCAGTCGCAGCACGTAGGTACCCTCGACACTGAACTGCGCCGTGGTGTCGACCGCGTTGGGGTTGCCGAAGGTGACGGTCCCGAAGCCGGTCACCTTCTCCCAGGTCGTGGTCACCGCGCCGGGCGGGTACGGCCGGCCGTCGTCGGTGACCGTGCCGTCCAGGGTTGCCGCGTTCGGGAGGATGACGGTCTGGTCCGGTCCGGCGTTCCCGATGGGTGCCTGGTTGGTGGCGCCCCCGGGCAGGTTCGCCGAGAACTCGTACAGGACGCCGTCATTCTCGGTCGGGTGGGAGTCGTTGTCCTCGCCGCGCGCGACGACGTAGTAGTTCCGCTGGCTGGTGTTGACCGACCCGGGCGCCACGGTGACGCCGGCAGCGGCCACGATGCCGTAGCCGGCGACGCTGATGGTGTTCAGGAGCGCTCCCGCACGGTCCAGCTCGAAGATGGTCTTGGCGCCGTCGTCCACCACGACCAGCGTGTCCCGCACGTTGTCGTACTCGATGCCCTCCGGGTCGCGCGCGCCGTACACCGCGACGTCGAAGTTGCTGCGCAGGTCGTCGGTGGTGCCGAAGATCCCGTCCGGTCCCCGCTGGTAGCGGTACACCTGGGTGTTCACGCCGTCGATCGTCCAGACCGACGCGGTAGCCGGGTCGTAGGTGACGTCCTCGGTGTCGGTGTTGCCGGCCACGGCGGTGTCGAAGTGCGTGACGGTGTCGTCCGGCGTACCGAACCTGCCATCACCGCCGGGGGCGACGTCATACACCTCCTTGCCGTCGTCGTCGCTGACGAACATGTGGTTGTCGCCGGGGCTGTATCCCGCCCCCGTGGGCTCGTTCGACCAGGGCTGAGACACGCCGGTGTCCATCAGCACGCCCGTACGCGTCGTGACGAAGAAGTTCGCGCCCGCGAAGATCGACATCTCGTCGACCTCCCCGTCGGCGATGAAGAGACGGTCGCTGCCCGGGATGTAGGTGATTCCCGACGGATCCGGGCTCGGGGGAGAGTACGCCGAGGTGGCCACCTGGCGGACCAGTGAGCCGGTGGTGGCAAGCGCCGTGCTCGTCTCGGCAGCCAGGGAGGCCTCCACGATGCGGCCCAGAGTGGGCCCGACACCTGCGTCGGCGACGTACACGTGCCTGATCGCGCGGGCGTCGGTGCGGTCGGCCGAGGGTGCCACGGCGATGCCTGTGACGTTGCGGACGCCGAGCTCCCTCGCGTCCAGGTACCTGGCCACGCGGCCGCTCTTGGTGACCCCGAGCAGGAGTCTTCGGTCCTGGTCGAAGGTCCAGAGCAGGTGCGTGCCCGGCCACCCGGTCAGCCCCCGCAGGTCGTGACCGGCGGCTCCCCGGATGGGCGTCTGCGTCAGCTTGCCGTCGACGAACCGCAGGAGTCCGCCTGATGCCAGCCCGAACAGGACGCCCGAACGATCGGTCCAGGCATCGACGGTGGTGGACCCGAAGGGCCTCGGTGCCGGCTGCCGAGTGAGCGTCTTCCCACGCTTCGTGCCGTCCGTGCCGAGTCGCACCACGCGGTCGTCCTGCCGGACGAGCAGCGCGTGGCGCCGGCCGTCCCATGCGAGCGTGGCGGGCCGCTTCACGCCGAGCTCACGGGTGGGCATCTCGCGCACGAGCTGAAGGGCACCGCTGCGCGGGGGTGGCTTGGCGGCGCTACCGGAGGCGGCGAGCGCGCTCACCGGTGCACCGGCTGTTACGAGCGCCAACGTGCAGCCGAGGACCAGTAAGAACAGCGACTCCCGAGTCGGGAGCAGCTCGGTGTGCTCGGCCTCGAGCTGACGTGCGCACCGAGCCGCTTGGCGAACACCCCGTCCCCCAGCGGTGAAGTTGATTTCCCGCATGGTGTTCACCTCCCCCGTGATGCGGTGCGCGCAAAAAGAACTACGCGCGAAGGAACATGGAACCCATCCGGGGCGTGACGCCAGCGTGACAACCTGCTCCGATCACGCAACCGGTCTAGACCACCGACCCCCGGTCCGCAGTTTGTGGCGATGCTGGGGGGTAACCCCCTGCCGGCTGGGGATTCCATCCCGCCCAGCCCTTGAGCGGTCAGTTGCTTGTGTGGTCTCCTGCCAGGGAAGAGCGTTCCGGGGGGGCTCGCCATGCCGCAGCGCGGGAGTGCATCGCAGGGCCGCATCAGCCTGCGCCTGCTCGGGGGCTGGCAGCTCGTCGACAACGGGGCCGAGCTGCAGCTCAGCCACCGAGAACAGCGCCTGATCGCGCTCCTGGGACTGAGCGGTGAGCGGGCCCGTCCGCACGTCGCGTTTCTGCTGTGGCCCGACAGCACCGACGAGCGAGCGCTCGCGAGCCTGCGCCGGGCGGTGATGCAGACCCAACACGCTCGTCCTGGCCTGTTGCACGCCGGGCGCGCCTTCGTCGGGCTCGACCCGGGGATCGAGGTCGACGTGGCGGAGGTCCGTCGCGCCGCCGAGGTCTCCGAGCTTCCGGAGTCCGACGACGAGCAAGCCCACCTGCTCACGCTGCTCAGCGCCGGGGAGCTGCTGCCCGGCTGGTACGACGACTGGGTCCTTGCCGAGCGCGAGAGCCTCGACCAGATGCGCCTGCGTGCCCTCGACCGGCTCTCGCGGCAGGCGCTGGACCGGGGAGACCTGGTACTCGCCATCGACGCCGCCCGGTCTGCCACTGACATCGAGCCCCACTCGGAGGCAGCCTGCGAGGTCGCCCTCCGCGCGCACCTGGCACGAGGAGACCTCGCCGGCGTGGTGTCGGAGTTCCGACGCCATCGCGACGCCACGTGGGACAGCGTCGGGGTCGCCCCTTCGCAACGGATCCTGGCGCTCGTCGAATCCGCCGTCGGGACGACCCTCGTCGAGGACGCCACCCCCGTCCGGGACCCATCGCTACCGGCACTCCGTCCGCCTCCGGCTGTGGCCCCGCCGGCGCCACCTTCACCCGCCCCACCTTCACCCGCGCCACCTGCACGCGCGCCGGCGCCGCCTCTGGCCACGCCCACGGCGGCTGCGGCCGAGCTGCCACCACCGGCCCGGGAGCCGACCGCCCTTCCCGTCGTCGCGGCCGCGCCCACCACCCCCGTTCCGGCCGCCGAGGAACTCGCGGACGCCCAGCGGTGGGATGCACTACGTCGTGCTGTCGACCGGCCTGCGCCGCATCCAACCCGCGGCAACGCACGTGTCCTGGCGGGGCTGGTCGGGGCGGCGGTCCTGCTGCTCGCGGTGTCCCTGATGGTGGCCGTCGGTGCGGACCGAGGCGGGAGCGGACCGGAGGCCAGCACGCGGACCACGGCATCGAGCGACTCGTCGGGCCGAGGCGATGGTGCACCGGACGGCCGTAAGTTCCTCGACCGGGTCGTGCAGCAGCTCAGCGTCCATCCGGCCGCCCTCGTGCCCGGCGTGGCCAGGTTCACCTTGAGTGCGTCGTCCGTCCCGGCGCCCGTGCGGCTCACCATCAGGAGCGCCACTGGTGCCCTCATTGTCCGGACCGTGTGGGTGACGAGCGAAGACGGACGTCGGGTCGTCCTGGAGGGCCTGCCTGCGGGTTGGGCACGGTGGACGGCCACGTCGCCGGCAGTCGACCCCGTCTCCGGCCGGGTGTGGGTTTCACCACCCCCCTCTCCCACGGCGACGCCGACGCCCACCGAGAGCCCGACCGAGGAGCCCGCCCCGCCGCCACCTCCCAGCCCGACCCCACAGCCCACCCCGACCCCGCAGCCCACCCCGACCCCGCAGCCCACCCCGACCCCGCAGCCCACCCCGACCCCACAGCCCACCCCGACCCCACAGCCCACCCCGACCCCACAGCCCACCCCGACCCCGCAGCCCACCCCGACCCCGCAGCCCACCCCGACCCCGCAGCCCACCGACCCCGGCACGGTGGCACCGCCTCCGGTCGGATGAGTAGGTCGACCATGCCCGAGAATCCCCCCACCGCGTCGCGCGCCTGGCGGCCGCCCTTGCTCCTGGCTCTGCTGCTGGTCGCGGCAGGGCTGCTGGCGGTGGACCAGCGCTCCGCCGACGCCACACCGGTCGCGGCGTCGTACGCCGTGGACAAGGCACACCGATGGACCGGCTACCGCATCGCGCGCAACGGCCACGCAGACGGCGGCTGGATGGGCGGCTACAAGATCGGGGACACCCCCATCTTCGTGGTCACACCGACCAGAGACCCGAACCGACGCGGCTACGAACCGACGCAGGTCGTGGCAAACCTCGACCAGTCCCGAGGTGCCTCGCGTCGCGCGACCGCGCGGGCCGCGTGGGTGCTTTCCAAGTACGGCGGCTACCGAGACGCTCGGCAGGCTGCCGCCGTCGACGCCGTCGTGTATCACCTGCTGGTAGGCGGCCGGTGGCGGATCGATCACCATCGCGGAGCGGCCCGGATCCGGCAAAGCGGCGACCCGGCCACGGTGCGCAGCTACGCCAAGATCATGCTGGAACAGAGCCGCAAGTTCGCGGGCATCTACCGGGTCACGGTGACCGCTACCAGCGCCGACGTGGGCGGCACGATCATGGCGACGGTCAACGTCACCGCCCGCCACGACCGACCCGCGGCAGGGCTCCCCGTGGCGGTGTCCGCGCCCGGCGCCGCGACGGTCCACGCCATCACCGGTGACGACGGCCGGGCGGTGGCACAGTTCCCGGCGACCCAGCAGGGTTGGCAGGACGTCACGGCCAGCGTGGGCCAGGTGCCCGAACACCGCCTCCACCTACGCAGGCCCGTCAAGCGTGACCAGGCCGCGGCCGCCGAGGGAGGAGTCCGGCGCACGGTGGACGCGAGCGTCCTCACCGCGGTTCGGGGGCCGCAGACGATGTCGTTGCAAGCCACCCCGGATACCCTGGTCGTCGGCGGTCAGGCCGCCGTCACTGCCGCGATCGCCGGCGACGACAGCCCACGCGCCGCGACGGCCGCCCTGCACGGGCCCTTCCCGTCCGCGTCCGCGGCCGTCTGCTCCGGCTCGCCGGTCGGCACGACGACCACGACCGTGACCGGTGACGGGAGCTACGGCCTGCCCGCCCTCGCTCCGTCCGCCGGCGGCTTCTACGCGTGGCGGGTCGTGGTGGACGGCACCGCCACCAGCATTCCGGTGTCCGCCTGCGGCGCCGTGACCAAGGTCCGGGCGCCCACCACGACGACCACCCTCAGCAAGCCCACCGCGACGCTGGGTGAGAACGTGGCGGTCCAGGTGACCTTGTCGGGGCTACCGTTCCAGGGTTCGGTCCACGGGACCGTCACGCTCTACGGGCCCTACGCGAGCGCGGCCGAGAGGCAGCAGATGCAGTGCGGAAGGATCGCCCAGGAAGCGCCCTTCTTACGCACCCAGGGAAACGGCACGTTCCCCTCGCCGAGCATTTCGGTCATGGAGTCCGGCTACTACGCCTGGGGGGCATCGATCAGCTCGGGCGATCTGTGGCTGGGCTCCTCCTCACCCTGCCTGGCACCCGGAACCCTGATGAACGTCGACGTCCCGTAGCAGGACCGCCACAGGCTGGCGTCGTTCTTCTCGGCTGCTTCGGGTTTGCTGAGCTGACCGGCTTGGACCCGGTCGATGTTGTGGGCGCGTTGCTGCCTAGCCGATGCGTCGACCAGGGCGGCGGAGAGGCTGCAACCGAATGGCGCGGGATTCGGTACCAGGCTCACCGCTGGGTGGGCCGCCCGGACCTGCCCGGACTGTCTGGCCCGGAAATGAACACGAGGCCAGGTCTGGCGGGACCTGGCCTCGGGAGTACCCCCGACCGGATTCGAACCGGCGCTACCGCCTTGAGAGGGCGGCGTGCTAGGCCGCTACACAACGGGGGCTTCTTCGCCCCGCACCTGCCGGAGCAACGAGGTGAAACCTTAGCGAAGGGGCTCTGGACCGAACAAATCGCGGCCCGCCGATGTTGCCGGCGACCGCGAAATCAGAGCTGCTGAGCTGGGATACTAGGACTCGAACCTAGACTAACTGGACCAGAACCAGTCGTGCTGCCAATTACACCATATCCCAAGGTGAGCGGGCCTTTTGACGCCCGGATGATGCTCTGGAACCGGGACCTCTGGCCGCCGGGAAACCTTACACGCGGGCGCGGGAGGCAACCAATTCGGCTGGGTCGGTGCGGTCGGCGAGGCCCATCCGTCGCGCCACTACGAGGGCCAGGCCGAGGTAGACCAACGACTGGGTCAAGGTCACCGGGATGCTCCACCAGGAGCCGCCGGTCGGGTTGAGCGACGAGGCCATGTCTCCGAAGGTGAGCGCGAGGCCGAAGGCCAGCCAGTTGTTGAGCACGTGCATGGCGATGCCCGCCTCGAGCCCACCGGTCAGCACGACCAGGACGCCCGCCACCAGACCGAAGGCAAAGCGGTCGAAGAAGATGGGGATGCTCTGTCCCAGACCGTGGGCCAGCCCGAAGATGAACGCCGAGGCGACGACCGCCACCCAGCGCGACTGGAACAGACCCCCGAACGCCTGGGTCAGATAGCCGCGGAACGCGTACTCCTCCCCCGCGGCCTGCAGCGGGGTCAGCACCACGACCACGATGAGGAAGTCGCGGGTGGTCGAGGTGAAGTCGTTGAGGTGGCCCGAGATCTCGGCGCCCTGGTCCTGGGCCGGCAGCAGGGCCGATACGACCAGGGTGGCGATCAGGGCCACCACCGAGAGACCCAGGCAGACGACGAGGAACCGCCAGCGCAGCCGGGGCATCACCGACGACAGCCAAGCAGGTCGCAGTCCGTGGACGACCTTGACCACGAACCACGCGATCGGGATCGCGGCGGCCAGTGTCAGGTTGAGGTAGGCCAGGCCGAGCGGCGTCGGGTCGTCGAGGTCGAGCAGGTTGGTCATGCCGTCGAGCACCGGCTGGCCGTCGGCTAGGAACCAGAGCGCGAACGGCAGCTGCAGCAGCAGCGGCGCCACGATGATCAGTCCGGCAGCGAACACCGCGATGCCCACGAGGAACCGCCACCAGCCGTGGCGACCGCCCAGCAGAATGAGGTGGTACGGCAGCCCCGTCGGCTCCGTCATCGGCTCCGTCATCGGCCCGGTCGTCGGTCCAGTCATCGGCCCGCTCACCCCACGACGGCTGCGAGCCGGGCGAGGCTCCGCTCGCGGCCGAGCAGCTCGAGCGACTCGAAGAGCGGCGGCGAGACCTTGCGGCCGGTGGCGGCGATGCGCACCGGCCCGAACGCGAGGCGCGGCTTGAGGCCGAGCGCTTCGACGAGGGCGACACGCAACGCTTCCTCGATCGTGGCCGTGCTCCACTCCGACAGCCCGGACAGCGCGTCGTACGCCGCCTTGACCACGTCGCGTCCGGCGTCGTCGATCTCGTCGGTGAGGGTGAAGGCGCTCTCGTCGACGAAGAGGAAGCCAAGCATGTCGACGGCCTCGGTGAGCTTGTTGATCCGCTCGGCCACCAGGGGCATCGCCAGCTCGAGGAGTTGCGCGTCGGCGTCGCCGACCGGGTCGCCGACCACGCCCGCCTGCTTGAGGAAGGGCAGCACGCGGCTGGTCATCTCGTCGATCGGGAGCAGGTGCATGTGCGCGGCGTTGATCGCTTCGGCCTTCTTCATGTCGAAGCGGGCCGGGTTGGGGTTGACGTCGCCGATCTCGAACGCCTCGACCATCTCGTCGATGGTGAAGATGTCGCGGTCACCGGAGATCGCCCAGCCGAGCAGGGCCAGGTAGTTGAGGAGCCCCTCGGGGAGGAAGCCCTCCTCGCGGTAGTTGAGCAGGTTGCCGTGGGGGTCGCGCTTCGACAGCTTCTTGTTGCCCTCGCCCATGACGTAGGGCAGGTGGCCGAAGCGCGGCGTGCGCTCGGCGATGCCGAGGTCGACGAGCGCGGTGTAGAGAGCCAGTTGCCTCGGCGTGGAGGACAGCAGGTCCTCGCCGCGCAGCACGTGGGTGATGTGCATCATCGCGTCGTCGACCGGGTTGACCAGCGTGTAGAGCGGCTGGCCGTTGGCGCGCGCGACAGCGAAGTCCGGCACGTGTTCGGTCTGGAAGGTGATCTCGCCGCGCACCAGGTCGTCCCAGGTGAGCTCGCCGTCGGGCATCCGGAACCGGCTGACGGGCTGGCGGTCCTCGGCCTCGAACGCAGCGACCTGCTCGGCGGTCAGCTCGCGGCAGAAGCCGTCGTACCCCATCAGCTTGGAGCCCGACGCCTTGCGGCGGGCCTCGACCTCGTCGTTGGTGCAGTAGCAGTCATAGGTGTACGACGCCGCGCGCAGGCGGCCGAGAACGTCGGCGTAGATGTCCATCCGCTCGGACTGGCGGTAAGGCCCATAGGGGCCACCGACCTCCGGCCCCTCGTCCCAGTCGAAGCCGAGCCAACGCATCACCTCCAGCAGGAAGTCGTAGGACTCCTGGCTGTCGCGCGCAGCGTCGGTGTCCTCGATGCGGAAGACGAAGTCGCCGCCGTGGTGCCGCGCGAACACCCAGTTGAACAGGGCGGTCCGGGCCAGGCCGACGTGGGGGTTGCCCGTCGGTGACGGGCAGAACCGCACCCGCACCCGGTCGGTCGTCGCGTCGTTCATCGCTGTGCACTCATCTCTGGGCAACCTTGTTGGTCAGCGTGCCGATGCCGGCGATCGAGACCTCGACCTCGTCGTCGACCTGCATCGGACCGACCCCCTCGGGGGTGCCGGTGAGGATCACGTCGCCGGGCAGCAGCGTCATCGCGCTGGTGATGTAGGCGATCAGCGTGGGGATGTCGAAGATCAGGTCGCGGGTCGAGCCGTCCTGCTTGAGGTCACCGTTGAGATGGGTCTGCACCGTGCGGCCCTCGTCGAAGTCGTGCGGGTCGAGGTCGGTCTCGATCCACGGCCCCAGCGGGCAGAACGAGTCGAAGCCCTTGGCCCGGCTCCACTGCCCGTCGGACTTCTGGAGGTCGCGCGCGGTCACGTCGTTGGCGACGGTGTAGCCGAAGATCACGTCGGTGGCCTTCTCGACAGGCACGTCGCGGCAGATCCGGCCGATCACCACGGCCAGCTCGCCCTCATAGTCGACGCGCTGGCTCTGCGGCGGGTAGAAGATCGGGTCGTTCGGGCCGATCACGCTGGTGTTGGGCTTGAGGAACATCAGCGGTTCCTTCGGCACCTCGCTGGCCATCTCGGCGGCGTGGGCGGCGTAGTTCCTGCCGATGGCCACCACCTTGCTGCGCGGGATGACGGGCGCGAGGAGCCGCACGTCGGCGAGCCGGTGCTGCTCCTCGAGCAGCTTGATGCCGACGTAGAAGGGTCGCCGGCGAGGGTGATGACGACGCTGTCGTCGGCCGGCTGACCGAACTCGTCGACCTCGCCCGTGACGACTCCATAGAGGGGGTCCTCACCCGTCGTGAACCTCGCTATCCGCACGTCCCGACCCTACCGACGGGCGCCCGCGCACCTAACATCGACGGTGTGGAGACGATGACGCTGCTCGACAGCCGGGCCGAGGCGCACCGGCTGCGCCTGGCGCCGTACGTCGAGCCGCACCTGGCGCGGCGGCAGGCCGGCCAGAAGCACCCCGTCCACGACTTCTTGTTCACCTACTACTCGTTCAGCCCCGCCAAGCTGATGACCTGGCAGCCGGGCTGGCCGCAGAGCGGGACGGTCGAGGACCTCGACCGGCTGCGGCCGCTGATCAGGGGCATCAGGACACTCCTGCTGGCCACCGCCTCGCGGCCCGCCCACACCGGCTGCTTCGGCCTGCACGAGTGGGCGATGGTGCACCGCACCGACGAGACCCGCCACGACGTCCCGCTGCGCCTCGGCGGAGCGGCCACCGACGAGGTCGTCGAGTCGCACCGGATCGCCTGCTCGCACTTCGACGCCTTCCGCTTCTTCACCCCGACGGCGCGCCCGCTGAACGCGCTGTCGCCCGGCCGCGACGACCGGGCGGCGTACGAGCAGCCGGGTTGCCTGCACGCGACGATGGACCTCTACAAGCACGCGTTCCGGCTCTGGCCGCTGGTCGGCTCCGA
Organism: uncultured Actinomycetota bacterium; assembly: GCA_963762105.1. Lineage (GTDB taxonomy): Bacteria > Actinomycetota > Actinomycetes > Propionibacteriales > Nocardioidaceae > Nocardioides. The sequence continues at coordinate 125,900 of CAVXJG010000005.1, forward strand.
CCTCGTCGCCGACTGCTTCGTGCTCGCGTGGGACGTCCGCGAGGTCGACATGCGGGCGTCGCCCTACGACTTCGCCTCGTGGGGCTTCGCGCCGATCAAGATCGAGACGGCCGAGGGCAAGCGTGCGTACGCCGCGCACCAGCGCGCCTTCGCCGACCGGGCCGCGCCCCTGCGGGCCCGTCTCGTCGAGGCGTGCGACCTCCTGCTGTCCGCCGTCCCGTGAGTCCTGGTTTCGAGACGGTTGCTAGCGCTACCTCCTCAACCAGCGGTGAACTGGCACCATGCGTGCGATCCACCACTTCGACCTCTGGGTCCAGGACCCGGCCACCGCCACGCCCGAGTGGAACTGGCTGCTCGGCCGCTGTGGCTGGGAGGTGGACTTCCTGGAGGCGACAAGTGGTTCCTGGAAGCACCCGGACGGGACCTACACGTTTCTCGAGCGGTCGCCCGACCTGACCGACGTTCCGCACGACCGCCTGCGCCCGGGCATCAACCACCTGGCTCTTACCGTGGCCGACCTGCAGACCCTGGACGCGTTGCGGGCCGACGCGCCTGGGTACGGCTGGTCCGAGCTGTACGCCGACAAATACCCGCACGCCGGCGGTGACGACCACACGGCGCTCTATCTGGAGAACTCCGAGGGCTTCGAGGTCGAGATCGTCGTCGAGGCCACCCCAGCGGGTTAGCGTGCGGGGATGCGACGGCTGCTGCTCCTGGTGCTCGTCCTCGGTTGGGTCTCGACACCGCTCGCTGCGCTCGCGGGCTCGACCGGCGAGAGTGTCGCGGCGAAGCCGGATCCGCGGTGGGTGTTCTACACCAAGGACAAGACCTACTACTCCTCGCCGTGGTTCGGCGGGCGGCACCGGATCATGATCCCGTTCGGCTGCACGCGGGCGCCGTACTACTCCCCCGACCCGCGCTGCACGGTCGGCGACCAGCAGCGCGGCTTCCACCACGGGATCGACATCGCGATGCCGTGCGGCACCAGGCTGTTCGCTGCCCGGCGGGCAACCGTGGTGGAGCACGTGTCGCTCGGGTCGGCGTACGGCACCAACCCGATCGTGCTCCACACCGACCGCTGGGACCTCGTCATCGGCCACACCCGCAAGGTCTACGTCAGCACCGACGACACGGTCGAGCCGGGACAGCTCATCGCCCGCGCGTCCGACAACGGAGCGCCCGACGGCTGCCACCTGCACTTCGAGAAGCGCGCTCCGGGTGGCGCCCTGGAGACCGCGATGCCGCCCAAGGGCCTGCTCGACCTGGCCGCTCCGGGCTGACCGAGCTCGTCATACGGTGGGCCTCATGAGTGACCGCGTGCTCAGCAACTTCCTGGACTCCGACGGCCGCCTGCACACCATCCCCACCAAGCACGCCAAGCTGCTGGTGGTGCTGGACTTCCTGGCTCAGTCCTTCGAGCCGGGGGTGCGCTACCCGGAGGCGCAGGTCAACGAGATCCTGACGGAGTTCCACCCCGACTATGCGGCACTCCGGCGCTACCTCGTCGAGAACGGCTTCCTCGACCGGTCCGACAACGTCTACTGGCGCAGCGGCGGCAGCGTCGATGTCTGACCCGCTCCCGGATCCCGGCACCACGACGAGCGGGCACACCTATCAAGCCGAGGACTGGTACGGCGACGAGCTGGTCGACGTGGTCTTCGAGAAGTGCACGTTCTCGGACGTCGACCTCACGGAGGCGACCACGCGCAACGCGGTGTTCCGCGAGTGCACGTTCCACAACTGCCGGTTCAACGCGTCGACGCACGTGTCGTCGGCGTTCGTCGCCGGCGACTTCCGGCGCTGCAACCTCTTCGACGTGACGCTCGACGGCTGCAAGCTCGACGGCTCGGTGTTCGCCGACTGCACGATGCGGCCGATGCGGGTGATGGGCGGTCAGTGGCGCGGCGTCACGCTGCGAGGCGCCAAGCTGGCCGGGATCGACCTCAGCAAGGTCGACCTGCGCGAGGCCGACCTGTCGATGGCCGACCTCACCATGGCGGTGCTCCGCGACGCCCGGCTCGAAGGCGCGACCGTCCGCGAGACCGACCTGACGAAGGCCGACCTGCGCGGTGCCTCGCTCGGCGGGGCGAACCTGCACGAGGCGACGCTCAAGGACACCAAGCTCGACCTGGCCGGCGCCGTACTGCTGGCCGAGCTGCACGGCGCGGTCGTCGAGCCCTGATCGTCGCCCGACAGAGACTCAGTGCACGAGGGCACCGTGCTCGACGCAGGTCGCCGACCATCCGCGCGGGGTCACCTGGACCTTGAGCCGCCGACGGCAGGCGGGGCAGTAGCGCGGGGGCTCGAGCTCCAGCTTGCGTCGGCAGTCGGTGTGGTCGCCATCATCGAGCGGGAGACCGCAGTGACCGCAGAACTTCTCCACCGGCTCGGCCACTACAGGGTTTTCGCGAGTTCCTTGATCGGCATCCGCAGGTCCGCGAGCAGCGCCAGGTCCTCGTCGGAGTCCCGGCCGAGCGTGGTCAGGTAGTTGCCGACGATGACCGCGTTGATGCCGCCGAGCAGGCCCTCGCGGGTGCCGAGGTCACCGAGGGTGAGCTCCCTGCCGCCGGCGTACCGAAGCACGGTGCGCGGCATCGCGAGCCGGAAGGCCGCGATCGTGCGCAGCGCGTCGGCGGAGTCCATGACCGGCAGGTCGCCGAAGGGTGTTCCCGGCCGCGGGTTGAGGAAGTTGAGCGGCACCTCGTGGGGGTCGAGCGTCGCGAGCTGGGAGGCCAGCTCGGCCCGCTGCTCGAGCGTCTCGCCCATCCCGACGAGGCCGCCGCAGCACAGCTCCATGCCCGACTCGCGCACCATCTCGCAGGTCTCCCACCGCTCCTCGTAGGAGTGGGTGGTCACCACGGACGGGAAGTAGGACCTCGCGGCCTCGAGGTTGTGGTTGTAGCGGTGCACGCCCATGGCCTTGAGGTCGTCGACCTGTTCCTGGGTCAGCATCCCGAGCGAGCAGGCCACGTTGATGTCGACGGCCGCCCGGATCGCCGCGACGCCGTCGCGGACCTGGGACATCAGCCTCTCGTCGGGGCCGCGGACCGCCGCGACGATGCAGAACTCGGTGGCCCCGGTCGCCGCGGTCTCCTCGGCCGCCTTGACCAGCTGAGGGATGTCGAGCCAGACCGAGCGCACCGGCGACGTGAACTGTCCCGACTGGCTGCAGAAGTGACAGTCCTCGGGGCAACCGCCGGTCTTCAGGCTGATGATCCCCTCGACCTCGACCTCCGGCCCGCAGTGCGCCATCCGCACCTCGTGGGCCAGGTCGAGCAGCTCGGGGACCCGCTCGTCGGGCAGCTCGAGCACCTCGACGAGCTCGTCGTACGACAACCCCTCGCCGCCGTCGAGGACCTTGCTGCGCGCTCGGGCGAGGATGTCGGTCACGCGCAGCAAGATAGCCCGTGCCGCACCGCGTCGGGCGTGCCGGTCGGTCACCGGACGAGCGCCGAGCCGGGGCCGGATGCCCTCCGTAGACTCAGCCGCGATGTCCCTGCCCAGCGCCGACGACCTGCTCGCGTTCGACCGCGAGCACGTCTGGCATCCGTACGCCTCGATGACCGACCCGGCGCCGACCCGGCTCGTGACGGGCGCCGAGGGCGTCCGGCTGCGTCTCTCCGACGGTCGCGACGTGGTCGACGGCATGTCGTCGTGGTGGGCCGCGATCCACGGCTACCGCCACCCCGCGTTGGATGCGGCCCTGCACGCCCAGGTCGACGACTTCGCCCACGTCATGTTCGGTGGCCTGACCAACGCCCCGGCGGTGCGGCTGGCCGAGCGGCTCGTCGAGATCTCGCCCGCCGGGCTCGAGCACGTGTTCCTGGCCGACTCGGGCTCGGTCAGCGTGGAGGTCGCCCTCAAGATGGTCCTCCAGCACCAGCGCGGGATCGGTCGTCCGGAGCGCACGCGGATGCTCACCGTCCGCGGCGGCTACCACGGCGACACGTTCGGCGCGATGAGCGTGTGCGACCCCGTGGGGGGCATGCACTCGCTGTTCACGGGGGTCCTGCACGCGCAGGTGTTCGCCGACCGACCTCCGGCCGACGCAGGCGACGTGCCCGACTGGGCCACGGGGTTCCGTGCGCTGGCCGCGACGCACGCCCACGAGCTCGCCGGGATCGTCGTCGAACCGCTGCTCCAAGGAGCCGGCGGCATGCATGTCTACGACGCGGAGTGCCTGCGCGTGATGCGCGAGGTGGCCGACGACCACGGTCTCGTCCTCGTCTTCGACGAGATCGCCACGGGGTTCGGGCGGACGGGGACTCTCTTCGCCGCGGAAGCAGCAGGCGTGGCTCCCGACATCATGTGCGTGGGCAAGGCGTTGACCGGCGGCTACCTCACCCTGGCCGCGGTCCTCTGCACGAGCGCGGTCGCTCGCGGGCTCTCGGCGTCGGAGTCTCGGGGTGCTGATGCACGGCCCGACCTACATGGGCAACGCGCTCGCGTGCGCGGTCGCCCTGGCGAACCTCGACCTGCTGGCCGACGATGGTTGGCGCGACGAAGTGGCGCGGATCCACCGGGGCCTGGCCGCCGGGCTCGACGGCTGCCGGGGGCTCCCCCAGGTCAACGACGTGCGCACCATCGGTGCCGTCGGCGTGGTCGAGCTCGACCATCGCGTCGACGTCGAGAAGGCCACGGAGGCGGCGCTCGACCAGGGCGTGTGGCTGCGGCCGTTCCGCAACCTCGTCTACACGATGCCTCCCTACGTCTGCACCGACGCCGACATCGCGACCATCTGCGCGGCGGTCGAGTCCGCCGTCGTGGTGGGGTGAGGCGCGGGTGATCTGGCGGGAGTGGCTGGCGGAGCGGGCGGCTCGGCGCGAGTCCGCTGGGCTGGGCCGTCGACTGCGGCCCCGTGCTGCCGACGACGAGGCGCTCGACCTGGCCGGCAACGACTACCTCGGCCTCGCGCGCCACCCGGCCGTCGTCGCGGCCGCCGCCGGCGCCGCCCGACGATGGGGCGCCGGCGCGGGCGCGTCGCGGCTGGTGACCGGCTCGCTCGGCTTGCACGCCGAGCTCGAGACTGAGCTCGCGGCCTTCCTCGGGCAACCCGCGGGGCTGGTGATGTCGACCGGCTACCACGCCAACCTGTCGGCTGTCGCCGCGCTGGCCGACCGCGACTGCCTCGTGGTCTCCGACGCCCACGTGCACGCATCGCTCGTCGACGCCATCCGACTCAGCCGGGCCGAGGTCGCGATCGTCGCGCACAACGACGTCGCGGCCGTGTCGGCGGCCCTCGGGCGCGGCCCGGGCAGGCGCGCGTTGGTGGTGGTGGAGTCGGTGTACTCCGTGCTGGGCGACGCGGCACCGCTCGCCGAACTGGCTGCGGCGTGCGCGGCGTACGACGCGATGCTGGTCGTCGACGAGGCCCACGGACTGGGGGTCGCGGGCGCCGGCGGGCGCGGGCTCGTGCACGACCTCGGGCTGGCCGGTCGCGACGACGTCATCGTCACCGCCACCCTCTCGAAGTCACTGGGCGCGCAGGGCGGGGCGGTCCTCGGCAGCGCCGCGGTCGTCGAACACCTCGTCAACCACGCGCGACCGTTCATCTACGACACCGGTCTGGCACCCGCCGCGGCGGGTGCTGCCGTCGCTGCGCTCCGACTGCTCGCCGACGAACCCGAGCGACCGGCCCTCGTGCGGGAGCGGGTCCGCGGACTCGCCGCCGCCTTGGGCGTCGAGGCCCCCGCCGGCGCCGTGCTGTCGGTGCCGATGGCATCGCCGCAGGTGGCGCTGGAGGCGCAGGCCGCGGCGCGCGAGGACGGGGTGCTCGTCGGCTGCTTCCGGCCGCCCTCGGTGCCGGACGGCATCTCCCGGCTGCGGATCACCACGAGCGCCGGCATCGCGGACGCCGACTGGGCGCGGGCGACCGCTGTGCTGAGCCAGGTCGTCAAGGAGTACGACGCGGCGCCGGGCACCGGATGAGCCGCATCGTCGTCGTGACCGGCACCGGCACCGGTGTCGGCAAGACGGTCGCGACCGCTGCGCTGGCCGTCCGCGCCGCGGCCGCCGGGTCGGTCGTCGTCGTGAAGCCGGTGCAGACCGGGATCGGCTCGCCCGAGGCCACCGACGCCGAGGTGGTGCACGCGCTCAGCGGCTGTGCCGTCCAGGAGTTCACCGCCCTCGACGACCCGCTCGCACCGGACACGGCGGCCCGGCTGCGCGGCGTACCCATCCCGCCGGTCGCGGAGTATGTCGACCGCATCAAGGTGCTGGCGGAGTCGCACGACACGGTCATCGTCGAGGGGGCGGGCGGCCTGCTCGTCCGGCTGGACACCGACGGCGGCACGTTGCTCGATCTCGCCGAGGCGCTGGCGGCCGACGTCGTGGTCGTGGTGGCCGCGGGGCTCGGCACGCTCAACCACACCGAGCTGACCGTCAACGCCCTGCGCGGGCGCGGGCTGGAGCCCACGGGGCTCGTGGTCGGATCGTGGCCCGCCGCTCCGGGACTGGCCGAGCAGTGCAACCTCGACGACCTGCCTCGGGTCACCGGCACGCCACTGCTCGCGGTCCTGCCGGAGGGCGCGGGCGGGCTGGCCCGGGAGGAGTTCCGGCGACTGGCGCCTGGCTGGTTCGGCTGACCCGGGTCAGTTCATCGGCTGGGTGAGGAACCACCGGTGGCCGAACGGGTCGGTGAAGACCGCGACCCGGCCGGCCGGTGGGCTGTCCTCCGGACCGCGAGTCATCGGCGTACCGGTGGAGACGATCCGGGCCGCCATCGCGTCGACGTCGTCGACGGTCAGGTGCAGCGTCACCGCCGAACCGCGCTCGGGGTCGGGGGGCGCGACGCCGGCGGACTCGAACTCGTCGGACATCATCCAGCGCGCCCCGTCGACGGCCATCTCACAGTGTCCGACCCGCCCGTTCTCCATCACGATCGGGGCGTAGACGACCTCGGCGCCCAACGCGTCGCCGTACCAGTCGATGGCCGCGCGGGAGTCGGCGACGCAGATATATGGAGTGAGGTCGGTCATGCCCATCAGCCCACCACGCCTCGGGGCGCGAGGGAAGGCTCAGGCGGCGGCGGGGGCGGTCTCGTGACGGACCAGCGCGTCGAACGCACCGAGGAACCGCCCGACGACCTCGGGGTCGGTCAGGATGTCGCCGCCGAGCGCAGACTGGGAGACGACCACGTCGCCCAGCACCAGGGCGCCGGCGATGCCGGCGGAGCGGCGGGCGTCGTCGTGCGACCACTTGCCGCCGTACGGCGTGGGGGTGGCGCCGATGGCCGCGAACGGCTTGCCCACGAGGGCACCTTGGCCGTAGGGCCGCGAGAGCCAGTCGATGGCGTTGTTGAGGACGGCGGGCATCGTGCCGTTGTACTCCGGGGTCACCGCGAGCACGCGGTCCGCACCGGCGACCTGGTCGCGCAGCCGCTGGGCCGCGGCGGGCACGGCGCCGTCGGGGCCGCCGTCGAGCTCCTCGTTGTAGAACGGGATCTCCCCGAGACCCTCGGCGATCTCGACCACCGTGCCGGCGGGGGCCTGGTCGCGCAGCGTCTCCGCGATGCGCCGGTTGAGGGAGTCGGCGCGCAGGCTGCCGAGCAGGACGACGACGCGGGTGTCGGACATGGGGGCTCCTCGAGGGGATCGTGACGTTGTGCCATCAAAACGGACTGTGGTCCGCTTGTATTCCCGTCGAGGCGAGAGCCCGCTCACATTAGGGTGAGCGCGTGTTCGACCCGCTCCCCCTCATCGACGAGCCGCCTCGGGAGCGGAGCGACGCGGCGCGCAACCGCGAGGCCCTGCTCGCGGCGGCGGCCCGCCTGGTCGAGCGGCACGGCGTCGACGGCGTGACCATGGACTCCGTCGCCGCCGAGGCTGGTGTCGGCAAGGGGACCGTGTTCCGGCGGTTCGACAGCCGCGAGGGCCTGATGGGGGCGCTGCTCAACCGCTCGGAGACCGAGTGGCAGCGCCTGGTCATCGAGGGTCCGCCACCACTCGGACCCGGCGCCCCACCCCTCGAGAGGCTGCTCGCCTTCGGGCACTCCCGGATGGAGCTCAACCTGGCCCACGCCGAGCTGATCCGGGCCGCTGGTCGCGCCGTCGTACGGTCATACGCCGTCGCCGCGTTCACCGCCATGCACGTGCGCTACCTGTTGACCGAGCTCGAATGCCGCGGCGACATCGCCATCCTCGCCACCGCACTGCTCGCCCCGCTGGACGTCATCGTCCTGGTCCAGCAGACGAAGATCGACCAGCTCCCGCTCGACCGCATCACCGCCGGCTGGGACGACCTGGTGCGCCGGGTGGTCTGCTACGACGGGCACGCCGACCTGCCGCCGACCTCGGGATAGTCCCTCCAGCCGGCCGATCACCAGCCGGGCGGGCGGCGGTCTGCCCAGGGGGCGGCGGCCTCCACCTGGGCGGCGAGGGGCAGGAGCAGCTCCTCCTCCGCGGGGCGGGCGGCCAGCATCACGCCGACGGGGAGACCCTCGGGCGTCCAGTGCAGCGGGAGCGAGACGGCGGGCATGCCGGTCACGTTCCAGGCCGACGTCCACGGGGTGAAGGCCTTCTGCGCCTCGAAGTCTGCGGCCGGGTCGGCGTCGTTGCGGATCCCGCCGACCGGCAGCGGCGGCACGGCCAGCGTCGGCGTCAGCACCGCGTCGTACGGCGCCAGGGTCGCCAGCGCGCCGGCGGCGATCCGCCGCAGCTCGCCGATCGCGAGCCCGAACTCCGGTCCCGACACCGCGCGGCCGCGCTCGGTGAGCCACCGGGTCAGCGGCCGCAGCATCTGCTCGGCCTCGGGAGGGACCACCGACAGAGCAGTGAGCACCGCCCAGCAGGTCTCGAACACCGGGACGGCGTCGGCCGGCAGCGGGACGGCGATGTCGACCATCTCGTGGCCCATCGACTCCAGGAGTGCCGAGGCGTCCTCCCAGGCGCGGACGCACTCGGGGTCGACTGGGGTGTCGGCGATGACTGGTTCGATGAATCTCGCGATCCGGAGCCGTGGCGGCTTCCGTTCACACGCCGCCAGGAATGTCTCGGAAGGAGGTGGCGCCCAGGACGGATCACCCACCCCACGACCGGCGAGCACGTCGAGCATCGCCGCCGCGTCGCGCACGGTCCGGGAGATCGCCCCGGCCGTCGCCAAACCCACCGGGTCTCCATACATGGGAGCGCCCGAGATCCGGCCACGCGTCGGCTTGAGCCCCACGAGTCCGCAGCACGACGCGGGGATCCGGATCGAGCCACCGCCGTCGGAGCCCTGGGCGATGGGCACCAGGCCGGCGGCCACGGCGGCGGCCGCGCCACCGGAGGAGCCGCCTGCCATCCGGGTCCGGTCCCACGGCGTGACGGCCGGCGGGAGCCCCTCGGGCTCGGTGTAGCAGGGCGACCCGAACTCAGGTGTCGAGGTCTTGCCGAGGCTGACCATGCCCGCGGCTTCCATGGCCAGCGTGACGGCGTCGGAGACCTCGGGCACGAAGTCGGCGAAGACGGGTGAGCCGAAGGTGGTGCGGATGCCGGCGGTCAGGTTGAGGTCCTTGATCGCGGTCGGTACGCCGAAGAGCGGACCCGCGTCGTCGGGACGCTGCCCCAGTGCGGCGGCGTGTTCGCGGGCGAGCTCGGGCGTGCGGGTCACGAACGCCCCCACGTCGTCGGTCCGGCCGAGGTAGTGGTCGACCAGCTCGAGCGGCGACACCTCGCGGCGGCGTACGGCTGCACCCTGCTCGAGGGCGGTCAGGTCGTGGAGGTCGCTCACCCGGCCACGGTAGCCGGGTGCTCGTCAGCCCTTGTGGTGCTTGCGTAGCCCGAAGGTCAGCCCGTCGACGAGCGCCCCCCACGACGCCTCGATGACGTTGTGGCCGACGCCGACGGTGACCCAGGTCGAGGACCCGTCGGAGGTCTCGATGAGCACGCGGGTGATGGCGTCGGTGCCGTGCCCCTGGTCGAGGATGCGCACCTTGTAGTCGATCAGCTCGAACTTCGCGACCTCGGGGAAGGCCTGCCCGATCGCCTCGCGCAGTGCGTGGTCGAGCGCGTTGACGGGGCCGTTGCCCTCGCCGGTGACGACGTAGCGCACGCCCTCGGCGCGCAGCTTGACCGTCGCCTCCGACACCGCCTCGTCCCCGGGCGTGGTCTCGGTGATGACCCGCCACGACTCGACGTCGAAGTACGCCGGGCGCGCACCCTCGACCTCCTCGGCGAGCAGCAGCTCGAACGACGCGTCGGCTGCCTCGAAGGTGAACCCGCTGGCCTCCAGCTGCTTGACGCGGTTGGTGACGCGGGTGACGAGCTCTCGGTCGTCGGACAGGTCGAAGCCGAGCTCGCGGCCCTTGAGCTCGATGCTGGCCCGGCCGGCCATGTCGCTGACCAGCAGGCGCATGTCGTTGCCGACACCGACCGGGTCCATGTGCTGGTAGAGGTTGGGGTCGACCTTGATGGCGCTGGCGTGCAGGCCGGCCTTGTGGGCGAAGGCCGACGAGCCGACATACGGCTGCCGCGACGCCGGCGGCACGTTGGTCACCTCGGCCACGGCGTGCGCGACGCGCGTGGCGTCGGCGAGCCGGCCGTCGGGCAGCACCTGGCGGCCCAGCTTGAGCTCGAGGTTGGCGACCACCGCAAGCAGGTCGGCGTTGCCGGTGCGTTCGCCGTAGCCGTTGACGGTGCCCTGCACGTGGGTCGCGCCGGCGTCGACGGCCGCCAGCGTGTTGGCCACCGCGCAGCCGGTGTCGTTGTGGCAGTGGATGCCGACCCGGACGCCGGTCGTCTCGACCACGTCGTGGACGACCTCGGCGACCCAGTCGGGCAGCATGCCGCCGTTGGTGTCGCAGAGTGCGACGACGGAAGCGCCGGCCTCGGTCGCCGTGCGCAGCACCTCGAGGGCGTAGTCGCGGTTGAGCCGGTAACCGTCGAAGAAGTGCTCGGCGTCGAGGAAGACCTGCTGGCCCTCGGCCGTGAGGTGGGCGACCGAGTCGCGGACCATCGCGAGGTTCTCCTCCAGCGTGGTGCGCAGGGCCAGCTCGACGTGCCGCTCGTGAGACTTCGCGACCAGGGTGACCACGCCGGCGCCGCTGTCGCGCAGCGCGGCGATCTGCGGGTCGTCGGCCGCGGCGATCCCGGCCCGGCGGGTGGCGCCGAAGGCGGCGAGCCGCGCGTGCCGCAGGTCGAGCTCATCCTGGGCCCGACGGAAGAACTCGGTGTCCTTGGGGTTGGCGCCCGGCCAGCCGCCCTCGATGTAGCCCACGCCGAGGATGTCGAGCTGCCGCGCGATGGCGAGCTTGTCGGCGACGGAGAGGTTGAGGCCCTCCTGCTGCGCGCCGTCGCGCAGGGTGGTGTCGTAGACGTGGAAGTCGCCCTGCAGATCCATGGGTGGTCTCTCGTTCGTAAGGCTGAAATGCAAAAGACCTCTCGAGGAACGAGAGGTCAGCGCGCCGGGGTTGCCGACGCGCTAGGTGATGATGATGCTGAAGTGCTGCACGTGGCCATCGTGCCACGGCCGACGGGGGCGCGCGCAGAAGTCTCGCGATCCGGGCTCAGCGACCGGGGAGCCGCAGGTCGGCGCCGGGCTGACCTTTCGCAGGGTCCCAGCTGACGCCGGTCTCGGCGACCAGGCCGAGCCCGATCGCGGCGACGATCGCCACGAGCATGGCCACCAGCCACGTGCGCGTGCCGCGGGCCAGCGGGTTGACCAGCCGCGACAGCGGTCGCCTGACCCGGGAGCCACCCGGTCCGAGGTAGAGAGCCGCTACGAAGAGCACCCCGCTGACGAAGAGCGTGATCTCGACGGTCGCCGAGGCCGCGTAGCACAGCAGCGCCCCGGCCACGGCAAGGCCAGCGGCCCAGAACACCAGCATGAACGTGCCGGGGATCGCGCGGATGAGGTGGACCGGGGCCGAGAGCGGCGCGACCACGACGTCCCACCACCGGGCACGGCCGCGCAGCCGCTGCCGGTCGCCGGTCGCCTGGGCGGTCAACGAGCCGCTGCGCAGCAGCCAGACCAGCGCCAGGACCAGCGCGGTGGCCAGATAGGGGTACGCCGTGATGGCGGCCGCCACGGCGACGCCCGTCGCGACCAGCAGGCTGGCGCGGCGGGCCCGCTCCGGACCGGGCGCGCGGGGCGCGACCGGCGGGCCGACCCAGCCGTGCTGCGGCAGGTAGGCCGGGTTGGGCTGGTCGGGATGGTCGGGCAGCACCCACGTGCCCGGCTCCGCCGGCTCCACGCGGGTCGGCCGCAGCGGCGCGACCGGCGCCACGCCGGCCTGGGCGGCGATGGCCAGCGGCATCGTGAACAGGTCCTCGGGCTCCTCCGGCGGCACCTCGAGGCTGATGGTGTGGGCCTCGGCGTCGGGGTTCAACAGCTCGCGGAGGCGGTCGAGCCTGGGCCGGCGGGCCGGCTCGGGGTCGAGCGCCGAGGCCACGACGCTGCGCAGCGCGTCGGGAAGGCCGGTGAGGTCGTGGTCGCCGCGGCGGACGCGGTCCATGATCGCCATCGAGGGTCCGGTGCCGTAGGGCGACCGTCCGGTGCCGGCGTAGGCGACCGTCGCCGCCCACGAGTGCACGTCGGAGGCCGGCGTCGCATCCTCGCCGTACAGGATCTCGGGCGGCAGGTAGCCGGGCGTGCCGAGCAGCCAGCCGGTGTGGGTGATCCTGGGGTCGTCGGCGACCCGGGCGAGGCCGAAGTCGATGAGGATCGGCGTCCGGCCTTCCATCAGCACGTTGGACGGCTTGACGTCCCGGTGCAGAACGCCCGCGGCGTGCACGCTCGCCACTCCCTCGACCAGGCCGCGGGCCAGCCAGATCAGATCGGCGCCGGTGACCGGGCCGTCCTCCTGCACCAGGTCGTGCAGCGAGAAGCCCGGCACGTAGCGCGTGGCGACGAACGGGATCTCGCCCCAGGGGTCGGAGTCGACGATCTCGGCCACCCAGGGGCTGCGGATCCGGCTCAGGGAGCCGACCTCACGGGCCAGCCGGGCCCGCGCCTCGTCGTCGCCGACGATGTGCGGGCGGAGCACCTTGAGCGCGACGCGTTCACCACCAGGACCGCGGGCCAGGTGAACCACGCCCATGCCGCCCTCGCCGAGCCGGGTCAGCAGCGTGTAGCCGCCGACCACCAGGCCCGGCGGCGCCTTCGGACGCGGCAACGTCGACACGCCCGAAATGCTACCTGCGCGGCCCCCGGATCACCGGTCTGGCGCGCGCTCGCGACGCCTGGCCAGCACGTCGAAGACGTGCCAGTGCTTGGGGCCCGCGCCGCTCATGCCGTCCTCGTCGCGCTCGGTGAGCTCGAGGACCTCCAGCCCGTCGAGCATCTCGCGCACCTCGGTCTCGGAGTGGAAGGTCATCCCCTCCTCGCCCGCCCAGGTGTCGTGGGGTCCGAAGAAGTTGACGGCCAGGATGCCTCCTGGGCGTAGCGCCGCGCGGATGTGCTCCCACATCTGCGGGAACTGCTCCGGAGGGCAGAACGGCAGCGCGAACGACGCGTGCACGAGGTCGGCGGGCGGGATCGGCACAGCGGCCATCGACCCCTCGACGAGACTCAGCCCGGGCCGGTCGCCGGCGCCCTCCCTCACCAGGGCCAGGCCCGCGGCCGAGCTGTCGACCGCCGTGACCGTCCAGCCGGCGTCGAGCAGTGCGATCGTCTCGAAGCCCTGGCCACAGCCCAGGTCGACGGCGGCCCGCCCACCGGCGGGGCCGGCGTACGCGATGGCCTTGAGGAGGAGTGGCCGCACCTCCGTGCGAGTCTGCTGATAGGCGTAGAACGCTTCCCAGTCCCGGTCGACGATGCGGCTCACGACCAGACCGCCTCAGACGACCTTGTGCATCCAGCCGAACGTGTCGTCGGCGCGGCCGTACTGGATGTCGACCAGCGCCTGCCGGATCTGCATGGTCAGCTCGCCCGCCGGGACGTCGGACGCGCCGGCTTGGCCGCCGTCCCACTGCAGCTGGCCGACAGGGGTGACAACCGCAGCGGTGCCGCACGCGAAGACCTCGACGATGTCGCCGCTGGTCAGCCCGTCGCGCCACTCGTCGATGGAGAACCTGCGCTCCTCGACCTGGTGGCCGAGCTTGCCGGCGAGCTCCATGATGCTGGATCGGGTGATGCCCTCGAGGATGGTGCCAGTGGCCGGGGTGACGATGCGGCCGTCGGCGAAGACGAAGTACATGTTCATCCCGCCGAGCTCCTCGACGTACTGGCCCTCCTGGGCGTCGAGGAAGACCACCTGGTCGCAGCCGCGGGCCGTGGCCTCCTGCTGGGCGACGAGGGACGATGCGTAGTTGCCACCGGTCTTGGCCGCGCCCATGCCGCCCCGGCCCGCGCGGGTGTATTCGGTGGTCAGCCAGAGCGTGATCGGCTTGACGCCCTTGCTGAAGTAGGCGCCGGCAGGGCTGGCGATCACCATGAACGTGACGTGCTGCGAGGGTCGGACCCCGAGGAACGTCTCGGTCGCGATCATGAACGGCCGGACGTAGAGGCTCTTCTCCCCGGCGTTGTCGGGCACCCAGCGGCGGTCGGCGCCGACGAGGGCGTCGACGGCCGCGACGAAGTCCTCGGGGGGCAGCTCCGGGAGGGCCAGCCGCCGGCTCGAGCGCATCATCCGCTCGGCGTTGGCCTCGGGGCGGAACGTCCAGATCGAACCGTCCTCGTGACGGTAGGCCTTCATGCCCTCGAAGATCTCCTGGGCGTAGTGCAGGACGGCGGTCGCAGGGTCCAGGCTGAGCGGGCCGTACGGCGTGACCCGGGCGTCGTACCAGCCGTTGGCCGGCGTCCACTCGACGGTGAACATGTGGTCGGTGAAGTGCAGCCCGAACCCGGGGTTGGCCAGGATCTCCGCAAGCCGCGCGTCGTTGACGAGGTCGGTCGACAGGGTCGTGCTGATCTCCATGGGAGGCACGGTAGCCCACCTTTCGTGACGATCGTGAGGGTGATAGTAGGACGCCCTACTGACGCGAGTGTGGCGTCGTTCCTGACGGTTTGGCGTCGTTGCAACGCCCGCGAACCGCAGGAATACCCGGCCGACCGGGTATTCCGACAGGCGAACCCCTACCCGGCTACTCGCGCGGCGATGGCGTCGCCGACCTCGGACGGTACGCCGAGGGGTGGCGCCGGCGGCTCGAGGCGGCCAGGTCGGCGCGGTCGGCCAGCACGGCGGACTCGATGGCGGCGGCCGCGTCGGCGTGCCCCAGGTGGTCGAGCAGCAGCGAGGCGGAAAGGATCGCGGCGGTCGGGTCGGCGATCTGTTGCCCGGCGATGTCGGGCGCGGAGCCGTGCACCGGCTCGAACATCGACGGCGTGGTCCGGTCGGGGTTGATGTTCCCGGACGCAGCCAGGCCGATGCCGCCGGTGATGGCGGCGGCCAGGTCGGTGAGGATGTCGCCGAAGAGGTTGTCGGTGACGATCACGTCGAAGCGGGCCGGGTCGGTCGTCAGGAAGATGGTGGCGGCGTCGACGTGCAGGTAGTCGACGGAAACGTCGGGGAACTCCGCACCCACCTCCGACACCAGCCGCGACCACACCGCGCCGGCGTAGACGAGCACGTTGGTCTTGTGGACCAGGGTCAGCCTCTTGCGCGGACGTCGGGACGCGCGGGCGAAGGCGTCGCGGACCACGCGCTCGACGCCGTACGCCGTGTTGAGCGACACCTCGGTGGCCACCTCGTGGGGCGTGCCGACCCGGATGGCGCCGCCGTTGCCGGTGTAGGGGCCCTCGGTGCCCTCGCGGACGACCACGAAGTCCACGTCGCCGGGGTTCGCCAGCGGTGAGACCACACCCGGGAAGATCCGGGAAGGCCGCAGGTTGACGTAGTGGTCGAGCTCGAAACGCAGCCGCAGCAGCAGCCCGCGCTCCAGGATGCCGGCCGGCAACCGAGGGTCACCCGGCTTGCCACCGACCGCCCCCAGCAGGATCGCGTCGTGCTCGCGGATCTCGGCGAGCACGCTGTCGGGCAGCACCTCGCCCGTGGCGAGATAGCGCTCGGCGCCCAGGTCGTAGCGGGTGGGCTCGAACTTCACTCCCGCAGGAGCGGCCGCCTCGAGCACCTTGAGCGCCTCGGCGGTGACCTCCGGGCCGATCCCGTCGCCGGGGATGACGGCGAGGGCGAGCGATCCGGGAGCCGGGGCCGGCGTCGTGGCTGGGGTCGTGGGGGGCATGAGGCTCGAGGCTAGTTGTCGTCGGGGCGTTCGCTGCCGTTGTCCCGCAGATCGAGCGAGGCCTGCACGGCCTCGTGGCTGCGCGGGTTCTCGGGCTGGTGGTTCGCGGGACCCCAGTCGGGATACATGTCGTACATCGGTCCATCTCCGTTGTCGTGTCGGTCTGCTGTGCCTGGAAGTGAGCAGAGCCGCGACGGAGATGAGACCTTCACCCACGGATCGCGTGGGAGTCGGTCGGTCATCGACCTGGATAGCTGCGGATCACGCGGGCTCAAGGAGCCCGTCGACGGGTCTGCGAGGCTGATCTCGTGGCGGGCTCGCTGGCGCTCGCCCACTCTGTTCGCAAGGCCCGCAACGCCGAACTCCGCGGCGAGGTGGCCCTGCTGTCAGGCCCCGCCGCGGCAGTCGATGAGTACGAACACGCTCCGCATGATGAGCCGACCGTACGCCGCGCCTCGACGGGTCGCATGCCGTTTTGCCGAAGCGTTCAGCATCCGAGACGGCAAGCCCACCATGAGAGACTGCCCGCATGTCCGCCCCTCCCGAGCTCCCGGACGTCGTACATCGTGCGTTCGCGGTCTCCAGGAAGGCCGGCTACGTCTCCTTCTGCCGCAACGAGACCGGGCGGCTGCTGGCCACGCTGGCCGCCACCCGCGGCGGCACCCTCGCCGAGTTCGGCACCGGCTGCGGGGTCGGCACTGCCTGGCTGCGCTCCGGGGTCCGCAAGGACGCCCGCATCATCTCGGCCGAGCTCGACCCCAAGCTGGCCAAGGCGGCGGCCGAGATCTTCGCCGACGACCCACAGGTCGAGGTGCTCGCCGCAGACTGGTCGACGCTCCTCGACCAGGGCCCCTTCTCACTGCTCTTCCTCGACTCGGGCAAGCCCAAGGCCGTCGGGCCGGACGCCGTGTGGGACCTGATGGAGGAGGGCGGCATCGTCGTGCTCGACGACTTCACGCCCTGCGAGGTGTGGCCACCGACCTACGCCGGCCGGGTCGACACCCTGCGCGAGGAGTGGCTCAGCGACGAGCGGTTCACCGCCGTCGAGGTGATGATCGCCGCCGACGCGTCCGCGGTGATCGCCACCCGCCGCTGAACACCGATTCGTCTGCGGGTCCCAGCGAGGAAACTCACAGCGATCCACAGACGAATCGGTGTGAGAGTCAGCCCAGGTCGATGCCGCGCACGGAGGCCGCGTCGATGGCGGTCTCGATCTCGGCCAGCGCCTCGGCGCCGATGGCCGAGTCGACCGACAGCGCGACCAGCGCCGAGCCGCCCTTCTCGTCGCGGGCGACCTGCATGCCGGCGATGTTGACGCCCGCGTCGCCGAGGATCCGGCCGACGGTGCCGACCATGCCGGGCCGGTCGACGTACGTGAAGAATGCCAGGTGGTCGGTGGGCTCGAGATCGACGTCGAAGCCGTTGACCTCGACGATCCGCTCGCGCTGGTTGAGGCCGATCAGCGTGCCGCTGACCGAGACCTGCGACCCGTCGGCCAGGGTGCCGCGCAGGGTGATCAGGTTGCGGTGGTCGGGGCTCTCCGGGTCGGCGATCAGCCGCACGGCCGTGCCGCGCTCGGCGGCGAGCAGCGGGGCGTTGACGTAGGAGACCTGGTCGTCGACGACGTCGCTGAAGACACCCTTGAGGGCCGCCAGCTCGAGCACCTTGACGTCGAAGTCGGCGATCTCGCCGCGCACCTCCACGTCGATCTGCTGGGCCACCTCGCCGGCCAGGCCGGTGAAGATGCGACCGAGCTTCTCGGTGAGGGGGATGCCGGGGCGCACGTCCTCGGCGATCACGCCGCCCTGCACGTTGACCGCGTCGGGGACCAGCTCGCCCGACAACGCCAGCCGCACCGAGCGGGCCACGGCGACGCCGGCATTCTCCTGCGCCTCGTCGGTGGACGCGCCGAGGTGTGGGGTGGCCACGACGTTCTCGAGCTCGAACAGCGGGCTGTCGGTGCAGGGCTCCGTGGCGAACACGTCGAGGCCGGCGCCGGCGATGCGGCCCTCCTTGAGGGCGGCGAAGAGCGCGTCCTCGTCGACGATGCCGCCGCGCGCGGCGTTGACCAGCACCAGCGAGGGCTTGGCGGCCGCCAGCTGCTCGGCGCCGATCAGGCCGACGGTCTCCGGCGTCTTGGGCAGGTGCACGGACATGAAGTCGGACTCGGCGAGCAGGGTGTCGAGGTCGACCAGGCGAACGCCCATCTGCGCGGCGCGACCGGCCTGCACGTAGGGGTCGTAGGCGATGACGATCATGCCGAACGCCGAGAGCCGCTGGGCGACGAGTACGCCGATGCGCCCGAGCCCGACGATGCCGACGGTCTTCTCGTAGAGCTCGATGCCGGTGTACTTCGACCGCTTCCACTCGCCGTTCTTCAGCGCCGCATGGGCGGGCGACAGGTGGCGGGCCGCGGCCAGCATCAATCCGACGGCGAGCTCGGCAGCCGAGACGATGTTGGAGGTCGGCGCGTTGACCACCATCACGCCGGCCTGGGTCGCGGCCTTGACGTCGACGTTGTCGAGTCCGACGCCGGCGCGGGCCACCACCTTGAGCCGCCTGGCAGCCGCCAGTGCCTCGGTGTCTACCTTGGTCGCGGAGCGCACCAGGATCGCGTCGACGTCGGCAATCGACGAGAGCAGGCTCTCGCGGTCGGAGCCGTCGCAGTAACGGATCTCGAAGTCCGGCCCCAGGGCCTCGACGGTGGCCGGGCTCAGCTCCTCGGCGATGAGTACGACGGGCCGGATGGGGAGCGCAGTCACAGCGAGGACCTCGGTCTGTATGTCAGTCAGGTGGGTGGTGGACCGGCTGGAGAGCGGCGGTCGAGCACGACGCTGTGCCCGCAGAACTCTACCCGACCGGAGTGCGCCCTCCGGCCGCGTCTCGACCACGACCGCGAGCGGCCACCCACGAATCTCAGGCGACCTCGACCGGCGTCGGCTGGCATGCTGCCGCCGTGACCGACGCCCAGACCGTGATCCCCATCCGCACCGACCGCCTCGTGATTCGCCCCTGGCGCCACGCCGATGCGCAGCGGCTGTTCGAGATGCTCAGCCGCGAGGACATCGTGCGCTGGCTGGGCACCCCGCGCCTGATGGAGAAGGTCGAGGAGGCGCAAGAGAAGATCGCGAAGATGGCGGGTGACCTGGACCTGCCTCAAGGCGAGTGGGCGATGGAGGTGGCCGAGACGGGGGCCGTCGCCGGCGCGATCATGCTGGTGCCGATTCCCAAGTCCGACGGGCTCGTCCAGGTCGGCTGGTACGCCCACCCCGACTCCGTCGGCAACGGCTACGTCACGGAGGCCGCCCGTGCGGCGCTGGTCTTCGGCCTGGCCCACGGGCTGACGGAGATCCGGGCGCTGACCCACACGAACAACTATCCGTCGATCGCCGTGTGCCGCCGGCTCGGCATGACCGACCTCGGCGAGACCGAGGACTGGTACGACGAGCCGTCCTGCCACTTCATCGTGCGGGCCGGTGAGTGGCCGGCGACTGAAGGGCGTTGAGGGTCAGATCGGGCAGCCTTCGGGACCGCAGGCCTCGGCGTCGGCCGCGCCCGCCATCTGCAGCGGATTGGCCTCGGCCCAGGCCTGCTCGAGCACCTGGGTGAACAGCTCGCGCGGCTGGGCGCCCGAGACGCCGTACTTCTCGTCGATCACGAAGAACGGCACGCCGGTCGCGCCGTACGCCCGGGCCCGGCGTACGTCGGCGTCGAACGCATCGGCGTAGGCGTCACCCGCCAGCACGTCGTCGACCGTCTCGGCGTCGAGTCCGGCTCCGCGGGCAACGGACCGCAGCACGTCGTGGTCCGCGACGTCGGCGCCGCGCTCGAAGTGGGCGGCCATCAGGTCCGCGTTCAGCCGCGCCTGCAGGTCGCGGCCACCGGTCTCCAGGGCGAGGTGCAGCAGCCGGTGGGCGTCGCGGGTGTTGCTGTGGATCGTGCTTGCCATGTGCATGACCAGGCCCTCGTCGGCCGCGATGCCCTCGACCCGGCCCATCATGGTGGCGGCCTCGATGGCGCCGACGCCGTACTTGCGACCCAGCACGTCGACCATCGGCTCGGACCCGCCTACCGGGGCCGTCGGGTCCAGCTCGAAGGACCGGATCACGACCTCGACGTCGCCGGCGTGCGGGAACTCCGCGAGCGCGTCGTCAAGGCGCTTCTTGCCGATGGCGCACCACGGGCAGACGACGTCGGACCAGATCTCGATCTTCATGCAACTTTCAACCACCAGTCGGTGCGCGGTGTTCCCGGGCTCTCACGCGAACAGCGCCTGGCCGACGTACTCCCCCGGCCTGATACCGGGAGGCACGGCGAAGATCGCCGAGCTGGTGAACTTCAGGTACTCCACGAGCGCGTCGTTCTTGGCCATCCGGTTCTGCAGCGGGATGAACTGGCGGTCGGGGTCGCGGACGAACGCGATGAAGAAGAGCCCGGCGTCGAGGCCGCCGAGCGCGTTGGAGCCGTCGACGAAGTTGTAGCCGCGGCGCAGCATCCGCGCGCCGTCGTTCTTGTCGGGATGCACCACCCGCACGTGCGCGTCGACGGGGATCACCGGACCCTCGTGACCGGGCATCGTGAAGTCGGGCTCGGTGAACTCCTCGCCGCCCGACAGCGGCGCACCGGTGTCCTTGGTGCGACCGACGAAGCCCTCCTGGTCGGCCAGCGGCTGACGATCCCAGACCTCGATGGTCATGTTGATCCGGCGGGCCACGAGATAGGAGCCACCGGCGAGCCAGTCGCCGGCCGCGGAGTCGCCGTCCTGCACCCACACGAACTCCTCGAGCGCCTCGATCTCCTCGGCCTTCACGTTGGCAGTGCCGTCCTTGAATCCGAACAGGTTGCGCGGCGTCGACTGGGAGGTCGAGGTGGTCGACGTACGCCCGAAGCCCAGCTGCGACCAACGCACCGCGACCGTGCCGAAGCCGATCCGGGCCAGGTTGCGGATCGCGTGCACGGCCACCTGCGGGTCTTGGGCGCAGGCCTGGATGCAGATGTCGCCGCGCGAGCGGGCGTCCTCGACCAGGTCGCCCGGGAAGTGCGGCAGGTCGCGCAAGGCCGCGGGCCTGCGGTCGGCCAGTCCGAAGCGGTCCTGGCCGTCGGCGTCGACGAACAGGCCGGGCCCGAAGCCGAAGGTGATGGTCAGCCCCGCGGCCGGCAGCCCGATCGCCTCGCCGGTGTCGTCGGGCGGCAGGTTGGCCGCGCCCTCGGTCGGTCCGACCGGGCCGGCAGGGTCGCCCTGTGTCATCCGCTCCGCGGCCGCGGTCCAGGCCTGCAGCAGGGCGACCAGCTCGTCGCGGGAGTCGGTCGTGACGTCGAAGGCCGCGAAGTGCAGGCGGTCCTGTGCCGGGGTGACGATGCCCGCCTGGTGCTCGCCGCGGAAGGGGTACGGAGGTGCAGTGGAGTCACCGTCCGCGACGTCCGTGGTTGCGGAGTCAGCGGCCCGGCCAGCGATGAACGCACCCGCCATCCCGGCGGCGGCCGCGCCGCCGCCGATGAGCCCTCGCCTGCTGACCTTCATGGGGGGCCGGTCAGCCGAGCACGGCGGCGGTCAGGCGGGACAACGGCTCGGACAGGGCGTTGACGGCGTCGGCCAGGGCCTTGACCTCCTCGGCAGTCAGGTCGTCGTACAGCGTGAAGCCGTCGCCGACCCGCTGGGCGTCGAGCAGCGTCTGCAGCTCGGCGAAGCGGGCGTCGAGCGCCTCGGCCAGGTCGGGGTCCTTGTTCTCGAGGATCGGGCGGACCCCCTCGTAGCCGACCCGGGCACCGTCGACGTTGGCCTGGAAGTCCCACAGGTCGGTACGCGACCAGTACTCCTCCTCGCCGGTGACCTTGCCGGTGGCGACCTCTTCGAGCAGGCCGCGCGAGCCGTTGGCGATCTGGTCGACGGTGAACTCCAGCGTGCCGATCCGCTTGTCGAGGGTCTCGGTGTTGGCGAGCAGGTCGTCGGCGTACGCCTTGCGCTGCTTGGGCGTCAGCGGCGCGTAGTCCTCGGCGCGCTGCGGCCACAGGTCCTTCTCGATGAGGTGCCAGCCGGTCCACTTCTGGCCGGGCTCGAGGTCGGCCTCGCGGGCGTCCATCCGGGGGTCGAGGTCGCCGAAGGACTCCGCGACCGTCTCGATCCGCTCCCAATGGGTGCGGGCGTCGGCGTAGATCGTGCGGGCCGCGTCGTCGTCGCCCGACTCGTACGCCGCCACGAACTGCTGGGTCTTGACCAGCAGCTGGTCGGACTGGTCCTGCACGTAGGCGCCGTAGTTGTCCTGCGCCTGCGTCACCAGCTCCTGGTCGTCGGCGCTGACGGTCTGCGCCTCGTCGGACTTCGTGACGGTGAAGGCCGCGCGGATCCCCTCGCCCTTCATGCCTGGCTTGCAGGCGGTGACGTAGGTGCCGGCGGGCGCGTTGACGACCAGCTGGCGGTCGAGGTTGGGGCCGATGTTCTCGACCTCACCCACGATGCGCAGCCCGTCCTCGCCGAGCAGGTAGAACTCGGTGACCTGCGAGCCGGCGTTGCTGACGTCGAAGCTCAGGGTGCCCGCGGGCGCCTCGGTGGCCGACAGGTCGCAGGCGGAGTCGGTCGAGCTCACGGTCACCGAGCGCGGGGAGCCGGCGTCGTCACCGCCGCCCGACGGCACGTTCTCGGTGCAGGCGGCCAGGGCGGGCAAGCCCAGGACGAGCGCGAGGAGCAGGGCTGGGCGCAGGTTCATCGAGGAAGTCATCCTTCCGGTACTGGTGAGTGGGGTGGAGGTGTCGGGACGTCAGCGAGCCGGCGTGGGCACGCGCGGTGGCGCGCCGGACGCGGTCTGGCGGCGACGAACGCTGCGGAAGAAGAGCACCATCGTGGGCACGAGGTAGCAGAGCCAGGCTGCGGCCTCGAGCTTGGTGGTGACGGGCGAGAAGTTGAAGACGCCCTTGAGCACCGTGGCGTACCAGGTGGTCGGGTCGACCGCGCCGGAGACGTCGAACGCGATGTTGTTGAGGCCGGGCAGGAAGCCGGCCTCCTGGAGGTCGTGGACACCGTACGACAGCACCCCGGCCGCCACCACGATGAGGAAGGCGCCGGTCCACGTGAAGAACCTGGTCAGGTTGATCCGGATCGCGCCGCGGAAGAGCAGGTAGCCGAGCACGACGGCCGTGGCCAGGCCGAGCGCGGCGCCGAGCAGCGGCTCCCAGGTCGGAGTGGACGTGCCGGTCGCGTCACGGGTGCCGGCCTGGGTGGCCGCCCAGAGGAACAGCGCGGTCTCGAGGCCCTCGCGCCCGACGGCCAGGACCGCGACGGCCGCCAGTGACCAGGCCGTGCCGTCGGCGGCGTCGTCGATGCGGCCGCGGAGCTCGCCGGCGATGCCGCGCGCGGCTCGGGCCATCCAGAAGATCATCCAGGTCACGAAGGCCACCGCGACGATCGACAGGGTGCCGCCGATGAGCTCTTGGGCTTCGAAGCTGAGGCCGCGCGGGCCGTAGGTGAGCAGGGCGCCGAAGGCCAGGCTCACCGCGACCGCCAGCGCGACCCCGGCCCAGATCCGGCCCAGCAGGTGACGGCGGTCGGTCTTGACGAGGTAGGCGACCAGGATGCTGACCACCAGGGCCGCCTCGAGACCCTCGCGCAGCCCGATCAGATAGTTCGCAAGCACGCGGCCACCATAGACCGCCGAAGTTAGGTTTGCCTAACCTCACCTCGTCGTTCACCCGACGGCCACTCGGCCGTCGGCCCTCGGGCCTCGGCAGACCGCCGGCGCGGGGTCAGCGGGTGGCGGTGCCCTCGGTGTAGTCGTCGTCGTGGGACTTCACCCACGCCATCAGCTTGCGGAGCTCGCGGCCGGTCTCCTCGATCGGGTGCACCTCGCCCTTGGCGCGGAGCGCCTTGAACTCGGGGCCGCCGGCGTCCTGGTCGTCGATGAACCGCTGCGCGAACTTGCCGTTCTGGATGTCGGCCAGCACGGCCTTCATGTTTTCCTTCACCTGCGGCGTGATCACCAACGGGCCGGACACGTAGTCGCCGTACTCCGCGGTGTCGGAGACCGACCAGCGCTGCTTGGCGATGCCGCCCTCGTACATCAGGTCGACGATCAGCTTGAGCTCGTGCAGGCACTCGAAGTAGGCGACCTCGGGCTGGTAGCCCGCCTCGGTGAGCACCTCGAAGCCGTACATGACGAGCTGGCTGGCGCCGCCGCACAGCACGGCCTGCTCGCCGAACAGGTCGGTCTCGGTCTCCTCGGTGAAGGTGGTCTTGATGCCGCCGGCCCGCAGCCCGCCGATCGCCTTGGCGTAGGACAGCGCGAGGTCCCAGGCCTTGCCGGAGTGGTCCTTCTCGACCGCGACGAGCACGGGTACGCCGCGCCCGTCGACGTACTCGCGACGGACGAGGTGCCCCGGACCCTTGGGCGCGACCATGAACACGTCGACGCCGTCGGGAGGGGTGATGTAGCCGAAGCGGATGTTGAAGCCGTGGCCGAAGACGAGGGTGTCGCCCGGCGTGATGTTGGGCTCGACGGCCTCGGTGTAGAGCTGGCGCTGCTTGTGGTCGGGGGCCAGGATCACGATGACGTCGGCCTCCTCCACCGCCTCGGCGGGGTCGAGGACGCGCAGCCCCTCGGCCTCGGCCTTGGCCCGCGACTTCGACTCGGGCGGCAGCCCGACCCGGACGTCGACGCCCGAGTCGCGCAGCGAGAGCGCGTGGGCGTGGCCCTGGCTGCCGTAGCCGAGCACGGCCACGTTCTTGCCCTGGATCAGGGCGAGGTCGGCGTCGTCGTCGTAGAACATCTGGGCCACGGTGGCGCTCCTTCTGGGTGGTGGTGCGGGAACTTCGTGGGCGTTTCGGTCGGTTAGTGGGGGTTGCAACGCTCACTAAGCGGATGAATACCCGGCCGGCCGGGTATTCATCCCGCCCGCGTCGGTGACGGTACGGCGACCGGGCGCAGGTTGCGCTCGGAGATCGAGCGGCCGCCGCGGCCGATGGCGACCATGCCGGACTGGACGAGCTCGCGGATGCCGAAGGGTTCGAGGATCCTCCGCAGGTCGGCCAGCTTGTCGACGTTGCCGACGGCCTGGACGGTGACGCTCTCGTTGGAGACGTCGACGACCTTGGCCTTGAACAGCTCGACGACGTCGAGGATCTGGCCGCGGGTCGCGGCGTCGGCGCGGACCTTGATGAGCAGCAGCTCGCGGTTGACGGAGGCAGAGCCGTCGAGCTCGACGATCTTGATCACCTCGACCAGCTTGTTGAGCTGCTTGGTCACCTGCTCGAGCGCGGCATCCTCGACGCTGACCACGATGGTCATCCGCGAGACCTCGTCGTGCTCGGTCGGCCCGACCGCCAGGGAGTCGATGTTGAAGCCGCGGCGGCTGAAGAGTCCGGCGATCCGGGCGAGCACGCCGGGCTTGTTCTCGACGAGGACCGACAGAGTGTGGCGGGTCATAGGTCGTCCTGGTCGAACTCGGGGGCGAGGTTGCGCGCGTACTTGATGTCGTCGTTGCTGGTGCCGGCCGCGACCATCGGCCAGACCATCGCGTCCCGGTGCACCCGGAAGTCCACGACGACCGGCTGGTCGTCGATCGCCATCGCCTTCTCGATCGTGGCGTCGACGGAGTCCGGGGAGTCGCATGCCAGGCCGACGCAGCCGTAGGCCTCGGCCAGCTTGACGAAGTCGGGGATCCGCCGGTCGGCTCCCGTGTGCAGGTCGGTGTTGGAGTAGCGCTCGTTGTAGAACAGCGTCTGCCACTGCCGCACCATGCCGAGTGACTCGTTGTTGATGATCGCCACCTTGATGGGGATGTCGTTGATCGCGCAGGTGGCCAGCTCCTGGTTGGTCATCTGGAAGCAGCCGTCGCCGTCGATCGACCAGACGGTGGCGTCGGGCCGGCCGACCTTGGCGCCCATCGCGGCGGGCACGGAGTAGCCCATCGTGCCGAGGCCCCCGGAGTTGATCCACGTGTTGGGGTGCTCGTAGCCGACGAAGTGGGCCGCCCACATCTGGTGCTGGCCGACGCCGGCGACGTAGATCGCCTCCGGTCCGGCGATGGCGCCGAGCCGCTCCATCACGTACTGCGGGGCGAGGGCGCCGTCGGCAGGGGTGTCGTACGCCAGCGGGTAGCGCTTCTTGATCCCGGCGAGGAAGTCGACCCAGGCCTCGTAGTCGCCGGTGTTTCCGGCGTCGGCCTCTGCCTTGAGCGCGAGCACCAGGTCGGAGATCACCTCGCGGCAGTCGCCGACGATCGGCACGTCGGTGTAGCGGTTCTTGCCGATCTCGGCCGGGTCGATGTCGGCATGGATCACCTTGGCGCCCGGGGCGAACGAGTCCAGGTTGCCGGTGACCCGGTCGTCGAAGCGGGCGCCGAGGCTGATGATGAGGTCGCTGCGCTGCAGGCCCGCGACCGCGGCCACGGTGCCGTGCATGCCGGGCATGCCGAGGTGCTGTGGATGGCTGTCGGGGAAGGCGCCGCGCGCCATCAGCGTGGTCAGCAGCGGGATGCCGGTCAGCTCCGCGAGCTCCCGCAGCTCCGCAGAAGCCCGCGCGCGGATCACCCCTCCCCCGACGTAGAGAACGGGTCGGCGCGACTCCAGGATCAGCCGGGCTGCCTCGCGGATCTGCTTGGCGTGCGGCCGGGTGATCGGCCGGTAGCCGGGCAGCGAGATCTCGGTCGGCCACTCGAACGTCGTCTTGGCCTGGAGGGCCGACTTGGCCACGTCGACCAGCACCGGACCAGGACGGCCGGTCGAGGCGATGTAGAAGGCCTCGGCGATGATGCGCGGGATCTCGTCGGGGTCGGTGACCAGGAAGTTGTGCTTGGTGATCGGCATCGTGATGCCGCGGATGTCGGCCTCCTGGAAGGCGTCGGTCCCGATGAACGCCGCGCCGACCTGGCCGGTGATGGCCACGATCGGGACCGAGTCCATGTGGGCGTCGGCCAGCGGGGTGACCAGGTTGGTGGCCCCCGGCCCGGACGTCGCCATGCACACGCCCACCCGCCCGGTGGCGGCGGCGTACCCCTGCGCCGCGTGGCCCGCGCCCTGCTCGTGGCGCACGAGGATGTGCCGGATCGTGGAGTCCATCAGCGGGTCGTACGCCGGCAGGATGGCGCCACCGGGGATGCCGAAGATGTCGGTGGTCCCGGCCGCCTCCAGCGACCTGATCAGGCTCTGCGCACCCGTGACGGTGGTGTCCTGCTCGCCCATGTCCGTGGCTTCCTGTGTGTGCGGGTGGATGACCAAATGAAAAAACCCCTCGGCCGGATCGGCGGCGAGGGGTGACGCGAGGTCGAGACCGGCTGGTGCTCAGTCCTCGCGTCGGGTGCGTACAAGCGTCGTGCTCATGCGCCCACGGTAGCCATCGGGCCGACGATCCGTCAGCCGAGTCTGCCAGGCGTCCCAGCATCCGGGATCGCGGTCCCGGATGCTGGCGGGCTGGCCCAGTCAGTCGCGGCCCAGCGACGTGCAGACGCAGACCTTGTTGCCCTCGGGGTCGGCGAGCACGATGAAAGCAGGCGCGCGCTCGTCGCTCACCAGCGTGCCGCCGGCGGCCAGCGCCGCCGAGATGCGCACCTGCGCCTGGTCGGGCGGCACGGTGATGTCGACGTGGAACCGCTGGCGCGGCTCGTCGTGCGCGTCGGTCTGCTGGAGCCACAGAGTGACCTGCCGGCCCTGGGGGTCGGCGATGTCTTGGTCGTCGATGTCGTAACCGAGGACCGCCGCCCAGAAAGCGCCGACGGCCGCTTGGTCGTGGGCGTCGAGACCGAACTCGATGCGGCTCAGATTGTCGGGCGTCGCGTCGATGCCGAGGTCGGCGGCGATGTCGCGGATCTGGCCGGCCAGTGCGAGGTCGCGCTCGGTGACGCCGCCGGCGTCGTGGCTGAGCAGCCGGATGTGCACGGTCGGATAGGTCAGCGTGATGTCCGGGTGGTGGTTCGCCGCCTCGGCCACCTCACCGACGCGGCCGACGAACTCCAGCCCCTTGGCGAAGTCGCCGGTGGCGTAGAGCGCCTCGATCGCGCCGAGCAGCACCTGCCAGCCCTCGGGCTGACGCTCGAGGACCTCGCTTCGTTTGAGGGTGTCGGGCATCGTGTTTCCTCCTGTGGTCGGGCTCTGCTCAGCTTGGTCAGGGCAGCACTGTCTGTCCGATGGGTCCGGGGTTGTAGGCGACCTCCCAGCGGTAGCCGGCCGGGTCGCCGAAGTAGCCGGTGTAGCCGCCCCACTCGCGCTCGACCGCCTCGCCGACGTACGACGCCCCCGCGGCACGGGCCTCCTCGAGGACGCCGTCGACCTCCTCGCGGGTGGGCAGGTTGTGGGCCAGCGTGATCGGGACGTGGCCCTCACCTCGACGGATCGGACCCACCTCGCCCTCGAACCCCGCCTCGACCCACAACGACAGCAGCAGCTTGTCGCCGACCTGGATCATCAGCACGTCGCCGGGCACGTGCATCGCCGGCTCCCACCCGAGCCCGTCGACGTAGAACGCGTAGGCCGCCTCGAGGTCGGGCACCGCCAAGGTGATGAAGCTGACGCGCTGGTCCACGCCCCTCACCCTGCCACGGCATCCCGACACCTCCGCCGGGGGTCGCCGGGATAGTCCCTGACGTTTGGGTTGGTTTCTAGGCCCGAAAGCAACCCAAACGTCAGGGACTATGCCGACGGCGGGCGCGTGAGGTCCGAGAGCCGGGTGCGTTGTTGGCCGGACTCGTCGAAGTTGGCGGGGTCGAGCCAGGCCTCGTGGGCGGCGCGCAGGCGGGGCCACTCGGCGTCGGTGATGGAGAACCAGTCGGTGTCGCGGTTGCGGCCGCGGTAGACCATCGCGTTGCGGTGCCTGCCCTCGTAGGTGAAGCCCAGGCGGGACCCGGCCACCCGCGACGGCTCGTTGCAGGAGTCGCACTTCCACTCGTAGCGCCGGTAGCCCAGGGCGTCGAAGACGTGGTGGGCGAGCAGGTACATCGCCTCGGTGGCCGCCGGGGTCCGCTGCAGCGTGCGCGCGAGGATGATCGCGCCCACCTCGACCGACCCGTTGGCCGGGTCGACCCGCATCAACGACGCCATCCCTTCCGGCCCGCGTCCGCGGGGCACGATCGCGAAGGTCACCATGACCGGCTCGGCGCACAGGTCGCCGACCAGCTCCTGCATCGCGTGCGGCGAGCCGGGCTCGCCCGACCGGTAGGTCCACAGCGAGGCGTCGTCCGGTCCGCACAGGGCGGCGTACAGGTCGTCGGCGTGTGCGTGCGTCAGGCCGGTCACCGTGACGTAGCGACCCGTGAGGGTGACCGGGACGGGCGCCTCGCGCGGCTCCCATTCGACGGGCTCGCCGATCGCCTGGCCGTGCTCGTTGACACGCGGACCGCCCGGCGTCATGGGAGCAGCTCGCGGAGGGCGGCCAGCCCGCGGTCGACCTCGTCGTACGACGTGGAGAGCGGCGACAGCCCGACCCGCAGGCCGCCAGGGTCGCGGTAGTCGGGGATCACGTCGCGCTTCCAGAGCGCGGCCGTCACCTCCCGCATGGCCGGGTGGACGAGCGTGACGTGGCCGCCCCTGAGGGCGCTGTCGCGGGGCGAGGCGACGGTCACGCCGCGGTCTGCCAGCGTCTCGTCGGCGATCGCGATGACCCGCTCGGTCAGCCCGATCGACTTCTGCCGGACCGCCTCGATCCCGACCTCGTCGAGCAGCTCCAGCATGTCGTGCACGGCCAGCATCCCGACGATGGCCGGCGTGCCGGACAGGAACCTGCGGATGCCGGCCACCGGGCGGTAGTCCGGCCCCATCAGGAAAGGGTCGGTCGCGCCCATCCAGCCCTGGATCGGCTGGGTGAACGTGGCGAGGTGACGGTCGGCGACATAGGCGAAGGCCGGCGACCCAGGACCGCCGTTGAGGTACTTGTAGGTGCAGCCGACCGCGAGGTCCGCTCCCCAGGCATCGAGGGAGACGGGCACCGCGCCCCCCGAGTGGCACAGGTCCCACAGCACCAGCGCTCCGGCATCGTGGACGATCGCGGTGCACGCGACGGCGTCGGCGATCCAGGCCGATCGGTACGCCACGTGGCTGAGCACGACGAGCGCCGTCTGCTCGCCAACGGCCTCGGCCAGCAGCTCGGGGGTGATGCCGGCCGAGGTGTCGACGTCGACCCAGCGCAGCGTCAGCCCGCACTCGCGGGCCACCCCGTCGGCGACGTAACGGTCGGTCGGGAAGTTGTCGCGGTCGATCACGATCTCGGTGCGCCCGGGTCGGGCCGCCACGGCGGCGCGCATCAGCTTGTAGAGCAGCACCGTGGTCGAGTCGCCCACGGCGATCTGGCCAGGCGCCGCGCCCAGGCAGATCCGGCCGAGCTCATCGCCCAGCGTCAGCGGCAGGTCGAACCAGCGCTCGTCCCAGCCGCGGATCAGCCGGCCGCCCCACTCGTCGAGCACGAAGTCGCGCAGCCGTTCGGCGGTGACGGCCAGCGGACGGCCCAGCGAGTTGCCGTCGAAGTAGACGAGGTCGGTGTCGGTCCCGACGAAGCGGTCCCGGTACGCCGCCAGCGGGTCGTCGTGGGTCATCAGGCCCCTTCCGCCTCGACGACGCGGGCGTGGCCGAGCCGCTCGGTGAGCGTGCCGTCGTCCGGCAAGGACGTCGTCACGCCCGGACTCGCCTCCGTCTCGGTGACGGGCCACGGGTCTGTCAGCGCCGCCAGCACGGCCTCCTCGGGCAGCCCGGCGGCCAGGAGCAGGTCGATCTCCCGGAGGTTGAGGGCCTCCGGAAGCGGCCCGTTGCCGAGGTCGGTGCCGTAGAGGACTCGGCCACCGGCCGCGTGGAAGCGGGCCAGGTTGTCGACCGCGCGCTCCTGGTCGGGCGTGCTGGTGCCGTGGCCGTGGATGTCGAGCGTGCTGATCCACACCTGGCCGGCGTCGACCGCCTCGGCCACCACCTCGTCGTCGAGCCGGTGGGTCCATGGCGTGTGTGCCAGCGCCCCGACCCCGGCGGCGATGGCCAGCTCGACCATCCCCGGGCCCTGGGCGTGCGCGACCACGCTCAGCCCCGCAACGGCGGCGGCGGCCACCACGGCCTCGAGGGTGGCCAGGTCGGGCACGGCACCGGCGTCCCGGTTGAGCGTCGCCTTGATCACGGACGCGCCCAGCGCCAGCTGGGCCGACACCGCACCATCGGCCTGGCTCGGCTCCGCGACCTCGGTCGTGCACCGCGGCGGCGCCCACCGGCTGGCGCCCGGGTAGCCGCCGGGAGCGGTGACGAAACGGCCGGCGTACTGCACGGCCACGGGCGCCTCCGCGGCCAGACCCTTGACCGCGTCCGACCACCCGAGGTCGACGACCCGACCGATCCCGGACGCCGCGAGCCCGCTCGGATCGACCAGCCCCAGATGGACGTGGTGGTCGGTGAAGGCCGGGAGGAGCACGGACAGCAACCTACGACGTGGGCCCGAACACGGTCACTGCAGGCTGACGAAGCGGATCCGGGGCCGGATCCTGCGCACGTCGGCGGGCCTGAACCGATGGGTGTCCACGAAGTAGAAGACCTTGATGCCCATCGTGAACTGGCCGGGCCGGGCGATCGCGTGCAACGAGACCAGCTTGTCGGACCTGGTCCCGACACCGTCGGCGTGCTGCACCATCGCGAGGCCCGGCCGACTCCGGATCCGACCGATGTCGCGGATCATCGACGGGGTGAACTGGTGGAGGACGAAGAGCTTCTCCGGCAAGTGGTGACGACGCACGAGTCGAGCCAGCCAGCGTGAGGTGCGGTTGACCTCGGCCGCCCCGACGCTGCCGATCACACCGGCCGGTCGTTGCTGCGGCCCGACCCGCCACTCGGGGTCGAGCGCCAGCCCGACCCACGGGTCGCGCAGCGCCCAGGCCCAGCGGCGGGCGGCGGTCAGAAAGCCCGCGCGACCCGGCTGCACGTCGAGCAGGAGCAGGGCCCGGTGCCGGTGCGCCGCCCGGACGTAGCGGCGTACCTGGTCGGCCGCGATGTGGTGGCTGTAGTCACCGTCGCGGCCAGGCCTGCGGTCGGCGACGGTGACGATGAGCTCGTGGACCGGTTGCACGCGCGGAAATACTCCGCGGAACGGGCGGGCCGCGCGCCGGGCCTGGTGCCGCATCAGCGCCGGCGGGGTCGTGCCGACCACCCCGATCGCACCGGGTTCGGCGGCCCCGTAGTAGGCGACCAGGAACCGGTCATGTCCGAAGATCCGGGTGCCGCCGCCCGGCAGCTGCTTCCGCTCGACCCGGACTGGCACCCGCTCAGCCACGGCGAGCCGGCCAGCGGTCGTCGGGCGGCTGGACGGTCGGTCCGACGGAGCGTCCGCAGACGGCAGCGCCGCAGAGAGCTCGGCGCGGTCGAGCGGGACCCGCTGCCCACCGACAGCCGCCGCCGCCAGGAGGGTGGCTGCGAGGACCCCGGCGGCGACGAAGTAGTCGACGCCCGGTCACTGGTAGCTCACGAACCTGATCGCCGGTCGGATCCGCCGGACCTGGGCGGGCGTGAAGCGGTGCACGTCCTCGTCGTAGAACAGCTTGAAGCCCATGGTGAACTGCGCCGGCCGCGCGATCGCGTGGTACGTCGCCAGCTTCTGCGGCCGGTTGCCGAAGCCGTCGGCGTGCTGGACCATCGCCAGCCCCGGCCGGTCCACGATCGACTCGATGCCGCGGATCATGGTGCTCCGGAACTGGTGCAGCACGAACGGCTTCTCGGGCAGTCGACGGTCTCGGGTCAGTCGCGCCAGCCAGCGCGAGACCCGGTTGACCTCGGTCGCCCGGACGCTGCCGATCTGCTGGGCCGGCACCTGCCGGGGGCTCATCCTCCACTCGGGGTCGAGCGCAAGGCCGACCCAGGGGTCCTTCAGAGCCCACGCCCAGCGCTTGGCCACCGTCAGGAAGTTGGCCCGTCCGGGCTGGAGGTCGAGCACGACGAGCGCGCCGTTGCGGTGGGCGGCCTCGATGTAGTCGCGGACGTGGTCGGTCGCGATGTCGTGGCTGAAGTCCCCGTCGGGGCCCGGGTGCGGGTCGACGACCGTGACGATCAGCTCGTAGACCGTCTGGATCTGGTCGCCCGGGCGCTTGAACGGCTGGGCGGCGAGGTGCAGGCGGTGCTGGATCTCGTCGGGGGGTGCCTCCCCCAGCACACCGAGGGAGCCGGTGCCGGCGGTGCCGTAGTAGGCGACCAGGAAGCGCCGGTGCCCGAACACCCGCGTGCCCCCTCCGGGCAGCTGCGGTCGGGCCGCGTGGACGCGCTCGGCCCCGACGACCGGGTCGGCTGGATCAGCTGGATCGGCTGGATCGGCTGGATCGGCTGGGTCGAGAGCAGGCACGGCAATCGCCGGGCCGGGGTCGGCCGCCACCAGGTCGGCGCCGTCGCTCGACCCTCGATGCGACCGGCCGTCGAGGCTGGTGACGCCTGCCAGCGCCACGGCCGCCACGGTCGCCGTGCCGGCAAACGCCAACATCAACCGCCGCGGCAGGGACCCCCCGACGGCCGTCATGGGCACACCGTAGGTGCGGGGAGCGGCTCTCCCCGGGACCCACGCAGCATCGTCACCGCAGGGCTTGATCGGAACGCCCGGGTCAGGCGTCCGTGACCTCGTCGGAGTACGACACCGCGCTGCGGCCGACCATCGTGAACGCCATCGTCGGCGGCGGCGCGGACACGAGCGGCCGGCGGGCCACGACCACGTTGCGGCCGGCGCGAGAACGACGGACCACGATCGGGGTGTTTGCCGAGCCGGTCGCCACGTCAACGGTCATCCGGCCACGGGATCCCGTCACCGACAACCCCGACAGCACGTCGACCAGCAGCGACCACGGACGATCGTGGCCGAGCCGCCGCGCCGCCTCGATGAGCAGGACGGCCGCGTCATAGCCGACCGCGGCGAAGGGGTCGGCGGCGTGCCCGGTCGCCGTACGGAACTCTTGGCCGAACGCCCCGGCGTCGGCGCGGCACCACGAGGAGGCCGAGTAGATACCGCCGTCGCCACGATCGAGGTCGGCCAGGGCGAAGTCCTCGGCACCGAGACCGTCGACCACCAGCTCGACGCGGAGGCCGCTGGAACGCACGGCCCGCACGATGTCGGTCGCGCACTGCCCCGACGCGTGCACGGCGACGGTGCCGGCACCAGAGACCCAGGCAGCGAGGACCGCGTCGTCGACCTCGGTCGCGTCGGCGAGGCGATGGGTCGTGGCCCTGCCGACGACCGACCCGCCGACCGACAGGAAGCCGGACTGAAGAGCGTCGACAGCGTCGTCGTCCGCGTGCGACGCGGCCACGATCTGGAACAGGTCGCCGTCGAGGTGCCGGGCCGCCCAGGCGCCCATCACGTACGACGCCTGCCACTGCTGCTGCGTGCAGTGCAGGACTCCGGGGAGGCGGTCCTCCTGGACGTGTCCGCCGAGGCCGGCGACCACCAGGGCGACGTCTCGCTCGCGGCACAGCTCGGCCAGCCCGGCCACGGTCGGGTGACCGATGCCCGCGACCAGGATCTCCGCGCCCTCCTCGATCAGGCGGGTCGCGGCCGCGAGGACCTCACCCTCCGTCGTGTGGACGGCGCGCAGGGTCGGGTCGAGCGAAGGATCGCGACGCAGGCCGAGGGCGAGTCCCGCGAGCAGATGATCGCCCGCCGGTTCGTGGCCGAGGCTGCTCGACAGCAGGACGCCGATCACGGCGGTGCGGGGGTCGACATCGACGTCGGGGCGCGCAAGAGACACGTCGTACTCCACGATCCAGCGGCTGTGTGGGGGGAGGTGGGGGGAGCTGTGGCCGCTCGATCACGCTAGGTGAGCCGGCGGACCTCCGAGGCAGAACGTGAGAAGACTGCCCAAAAGGACCACGCCGGCCGCCTGGCTGAGCGTCACCCGCACACGGCTCCGTGGGCGGCTGACTGGACCAGCTTGACGTACTTGCCGAGGACACCGCGGGTGTAGACGGGCGGCAGGGGTTCCCAGCCCCGTTCGCGCTCGTCGAGGTCGTCGATCTCCACGGACAGGGTGCGGTTGGCCACGTCGAGCGTGATCTGGTCGCCGTCGCGGACGAAGGCGATCGGACCGCCGTCCACGGCCTCGGGGGCGATATGGCCCACGCACAGGCCGGTCGTCCCGCCGGAGAATCGGCCGTCGGTGACCAGCAGCACGTCCTTGCCGAGACCGGCGCCCTTGATCCCACCCGTGATGGCCAGCATCTCGCGCATGCCCGGGCCGCCCTTGGGCCCCTCGTAGCGGATCACCACGACGTCACCCGGCTTGATCTCGCCGGCCGTCAGCGCGTCCAGGGCGGCGCGCTCGCGGTCGAACACGCGGGCCGTGCCGGTGAAGACGTCGTCGTCGAAGCCGGCGCTCTTGACCACGGCGCCCTCGGGAGCCAGTGAACCGGTCAGGATCGTGAGCCCGCCGGACTTGTGGATGGGTCGGTCCATGCGCCGGAGCACCTCACCGTCGAGATCGGGAGGCGCCAGGTCGGCGAGGTTCTCCCCCATCGTCTTGCCGGTCACGGTGAGGACGTCGCCGTGCAGCAGCCCGGCGTCGAGGAGGGCGCGCATCACGACGGGGATGCCGCCGACCTTGTCGACGTCGTTCATCACGAAGCGACCGAAGGGCTTGAGGTCGCCGAGGTGGGGCACCTTGTCGCCGATCCGGTTGAAGTCGTCGAGCTGGAGGTCGACCTCGGCCTCGCGGGCGATGGCGAGCAGGTGCAGCACGGCGTTGGTGGAGCCGCCGAGCGCCATCACCACGGCGATGGCGTTCTCGAACGCTTCGATGGTCATGATCTGGCGGGCGGTGATGCCGTGGCGGAGCATCTCGACGACGGCGGCTCCGGACCGGTGGGCGAACCCGTCGCGACGGCGGTCGACGGCAGGCGGCGCGGCCGAGCCGGGCAGCGACATGCCGAGCGCCTCGCCGACGGCGGCCATCGTGTTGGCGGTGTACATGCCGCCGCAGGCGCCCTCCCCCGGGCAGATCGCCCGCTCGATGCGGTCGACCTCCTCGCGGGTGATCTTGCCGGCGAGGCAGGCGCCGACGGCCTCGAAGGCGTCGATGATCGTGACGTCGTGGCCGTCGACCTGGCCCGGCATGATCGACCCGGCGTAGAGGAAGACGCTCGCGAGGTCGAGCCTGGCCGCGGCCATCAGCATGCCGGGGAGCGACTTGTCGCAGCCGGCGAGCAACACCGAGCCGTCGAGCCGTTCGGCCATCATCACGGTCTCGACGGAGTCGGCGATGACCTCGCGCGAGACCAGCGAGAAGTGCATTCCTTCGTGGCCCATGGCGATGCCGTCGGAGACCGAGATGGTGCCGAACTCCAGCGGATAGCCGCCTGCTGCGTGCACGCCGTTCTTGACGGCCTGGGCGAGCCGGTCGAGGGAGAGGTTGCAGGGGGTGATCTCGTTCCACGAGGACGCGACGCCGATCTGCGGCTTGGCGAAGTCCTCGTCGCCCATGCCGACCGCCCGCAACATCCCCCGGGCCGCGGTCTTCTCCAGACCATCGGTGACATCGCGGGAGCGGGGCTTCATGTCGTGCTCGGGCATGCGGCGAGCCTAGCGTGACCGTCCCTGGCCCGAGCCTGCGAGGGCCAGGCAAAGACGGGCAGGTTGAGGAGCGTTCGACGCAGGGTCCGAGCTTGCGAGGGGCTGCGTGACGCGTCTCGAAACCAGCTTCAGCGGTACGCCGGGGCGAGCGCGAGCGCGAGATCGCCCCAGCGCTGGCGGGTGTGCTCGAGGACCTCACCGGCGAACGTGGCTGCGACCGTGCCCGACGCCGCGACCAGGGCGAGGCGGTGCTGCATGCGGGGCCGGGTCCCCGGGCTCGCGGGGTGCGGTGTCTGCTCCTCGCGCAAGGCAGTGGACAGCGACCAAGCCACCGAGATCAGGGCCCAGCACGTCCGGGCCGCGGCTACGTCGGCGAGGAACGCATCGCTGCCGACGTAAGGGATCCCCTCGACCGCCGCCTCCCGGTAAGCGTCCATGGCACGCTCCGCCGTCGCGTCGGGGATCAACCAGGAGCACCAGCAGGTGGGCCAGGGGACGGCAAGGTAGGCCGCGTCCCAGGCGGGGTGCCGGACTTCGGACCACTCGAAGTCGATGAGCCGGCAGCCGTCGTCCAGCAGCAGATTGTTGTCGGGGCAGACGTCGGCAGGGCTGAGCGCGTGGTGGGTGTCGGCGGCGAGCGTCGCGGCGAGCGAGCGTAGGTCGGGAGGTTCAGAGAGCCCGAGCGCCTCGGCGTTCGAAGCCCAGTCGGCGGTGGCCTCGTCGAGGCTGCCGGTCACCCCGGCGTGGAACCGGTCGATGGGCTCATCACCCGCCGCGCCCGCCTCCGCCTCGTTGAAGGTGTCGGCGATGCTCGCCCGGTCGGCATGGGTGCACGCGTGCAGCCGTCCCACGGTCGTGGCCCAGGCGACCAACGCCGCGTCGGCGCTCGCCCGGTCGGACCCCAGCAGGTGGTCCGCGACGCTGGGCGCACCGCCGAGGTCCTCCATCACCACGAGGGGCGGTTCGTCGGCGACCGCGAGGAGTCGTGGGGCGAGGCCGAGCGGCCCCGCGACGGCCAGCCCGACGCGTTCGCGGGCCCAGGAGGTGCGGCTTGCGGCGGCGTACGACTTGACCACCACGTCGGTGGCGCCGTCGGTGGCTCGGTGCACGCCGGAGCGATCGCTGCCGCCGAGCGCACCGACCTCGCGCAGCTCGCGCCCCAGAGCGGCCGAGGCCGCCGCGAGGACCTCGGTCACGCGGTCTGCTCGGCGACCGCCTTGAGCCGGGCCAGCCCTTTCTCGAAGTCCTTGCCGACCAGGCGGTCCATCGGCACCACCTTGCCGAACACCGCCATCAGGCCGGTCTGCTCGCCCGTCATCGTCCAGGTGACGTCGGTGCCCTTGGTGGTGGGCGCCAGGCTCAGGCGTACCTGGTTGGTGGACTTCCAGGGCTTGATGAACTGCAGCTCGATGTCGACGCCGTCGGGGCCGGTGCCGGTGATCTCCATGCTGCCCTCGCCTGCCTTGCGGTTGCCCAGCCAGGCGTAGCGAGCGCCCTTGCCGGCCGTGGGGCCGCTGTAGGTGCGCTTCATCTCGGGGTCCAGGCCCTCCCAGGGTGACCACTGGCTCCACTGGTGGAAGTCGTCGATGAGCTCGTGCAGACGCCCGGGGTCGGCCGCGATGCTCGTCGACCTGCTGACCTCGAAGGTGCCCATGACGCTGCCGCGCTCAGACCGCGGCCGCGCGGACGACCATCACGTCGGGCAGGTCGGCGACGATCTGCTGCCAGGAGTCCCCGGAGTCCGACGATGCCCACACCGCGCCGTTTCGCGTGCCGACGTAGATGCCGGCGCTCTCGTGGTCGTCGGCACTCATCGCGTCGCGCATGACGCCGACGTAGAACGCCTCGGGCAGGCCCTTGGCGAGCTCTTCCCAGGTCTCCCCCGCGTCGCGAGAGCGCCAGACGCGGGCCTTGCCGTCGGGCGGGTAGCGGCCGGCGCCACCGTCGAGCGGGAAGACGTAGACGGTGTCGGGCTCGTGGGGGTGCACGACGATCGGGAACCCGAAATCGGCGGGCAGCCCGTCGGCGATGGACTTCCAGATCCCACCCTCGTCGTCGGAACGGTAGACGCCTCCGTGGTTCTGGAGGTAAAGGCGCTCGGGGCGGGCCGGGTGACGGGTGACCTTGTGGACGCACTGGCCGAAGGCCGGGAACTGCTCGCCCTCGGGCAGGAACTCCGCCTTGATGCCCTGGTTGCGGGCCTGCCAGGAGGCGCCCCCGTCGGTCGTCTGGTAGACGCCGCCGGTGGAGATCGCGGCCGTGACGGACTGCGGATCGGTGGGGTGGGGCAGGATCGTGTGGAACGCTTGGCCGCCGAACCCCGCGCCCCACTCGGGGCGCTCGGGATGGTCCCAGAGGGCCTGTTCGAGGGCGAAGGTCTCGCCGCGGTCGGTTGACTTCCAGACGGCGCCTGGCTCGGTGCCGGCGTAGACGACGCCGTCCTCGGGCCCGGCCGTCAGCTGCCAGATGCGGGCCACGGTGGCGTCGGTGCCTTCGGCGAACTTGATCGCGCCGTTGGGGGTCTCATCCCAGCTCTTGCCGAGGTCGTCGGAGCGCCAGACCTGTGGCCCAAGCCAGCTCGACGACGCACCCCCGAGGAGCCGCGGCTGGTCGCCGCGCGTGTCGATGAAGCAGGAGTAGACCTCCTCCATGTCGAAGTGCGGCCCGTCGAACGACCACTCCTCGCGGGCCTCGTCGGACCGCCCGATCCACATCCCCTTGCGCGTGCCGACCATCAAGATGGTGCTGCCTGCCACGTCCTCGTTCCTCTCCTCCGACGACCCTGTCTCGCATCGTAGACCCGGCAACGGACACCGATTCATCGGTCGAGACCGGCGGTTTCGAGACGAGCGCTAGCGCGCTCTCCTCAACCAGCGGGTCAGGCGCCCTACGCTCACCCGGTGACCCGGCGGCCGTTCTCCCCCGTCTGGCTGGTGCTGGCCGGGATCGCGTCCGTGCAGCTGGGGGCGGCGTTCGCGAAGGATCTGTTCGGGCAGATCGACCCGACGGCCCTGGTGTGGCTGCGGCTGGTGACGAGCTCGCTCATCTTGGTGCTCATCGCCCGTCCGCGCACCCGAGGCCGGACGCGGTCCGACTGGCTGACGGTGGTGGCCTTCGGCGTGACGCTCGGGCTGATGAACTGGGCGATCTACCAGTCGTTCGCCCGGATCCCGCTGGGGCTGGCGGTGGCATTCGAGTTCACGGGTCCGCTCGTGCTTGCGGTGGTGTTGTCGCGGCGGCCGCGCGACCTGGTGTGGGTGGCGCTGGCGGGACTGGGGGTCGGGCTGCTCGGGTTCGAGAAGACCGAGCTCGACCCCGTCGGCGTCGCCTTCGCGCTGCTCGCGGGCGCGGCCTGGGCGGCGTACATCCTGCTGAGCGCCCGGACGGGCAGCCAGTGGGCGGGCCTCGACGGGCTGGCAGTGGCCAGTGTGGTGGCGACGCTCGTCCTGACGCCGTGGGCGATCCCGGCGGGCGGCGGCGACCTCCTGGACCCGGAGATCCTGATGCTGGGCGCCGCGGTGGGACTGCTGAGCTCGGTGATCCCCTACAGCGCGGAGCTGATGGCCCTGCGCAGCATCCGGCCCGGTGTCTTCAGCATCCTGATGAGCCTCGAGCCGGCCGCGGCGGCGCTGGCGGGAATGATCGTGTTGCAGGAGTTCCTCACCCCGATTCAGTGGGTCGCCGTGGCCAGCGTGATGGTGGCCAGCGTCGGCGCCACCCGCAGCCGCGACACGTTGACCGAACCGGTGCCCGACTGACCGTTTCACGGGACCCGCTGGGCGACAATCGAGCCATGACCACGCAGGCCCAGCCCGGAACACCTCGACCCGGCAGATCTCGACGCGGAGGGCCTCGACGCGGGGCAGAGTCGGTGATCGAGTTCCACCACATTCTCAGCGACGACGGCACCCGCCTCCGGGCCTGGACCAACGACACGACTGGACGCAGCGACGTCCCGACCGTCGTGCTCTGCAACGGCCTCGGCGTCAGCCCCTGGACGTGGCCGGCGCTGCTGCACCCCGACTGCGGCGTCCGCGTGGTCTCGTGGAACCACCGCGGGACCGGCGGCTCGGACCGGCCGGCCGACGCGGCCCGGTGCGGCATCGAGGAGTTCGTCGAGGACGCCTTGTCGGTGATGGACCACTTCGGCATCGACAAGACCGTCCTGGTCGGCTGGTCGATGGGTGTCAACACGGCTTTCGAGCTGGCCCTGCGCCACCCCGAGCGGGTCTCCGGGATCTTCGCGGTGGCCGGCGTGCCCGGTGACACGTTCGCCACCATGCTCGGGCCGCTTCGTCTGCCCCACGGGGTCGCCCGCAACGTCACGGTGGCCCTGTCGCGGCTGCTCAGGCTGACCGGCCGGGCGATCAGCCCGATCTCGACCAGGATCCCCATCGGCAGCCGCACCATCGCGGTGCTGACCCACAGCGGTTTCATGCTGCCCGTGCCTGACCCCGCACTGGCCGCCCGCGCGGTCGGCGAGTTCCTGAGCACGCCCGTCGAGTGGTTCTTCCACCTGGCGCTGCGCTCCTCCGAGCACGCCCGGGTTTCGCTGAGCCGGGTCAAGGTGCCGGTGATGTTCGTCGCGGCGACCTACGACGTGCTGGCCGGGGCCCGCGACATGCGCAGCGCCTACGACCGCCTCGAGGACGCGACGTACGTCGAGCTGCGCGGCAGCCACTTCATCCAGATGGAGCAGCCCGAGGCGGTCCACGACCTCCTCGTCGACTTCCTCGCCGACGTCGCCGAATCCACAGCCGCTTGAGCGACCCGGTTAGGGTGCCCGCGGGCGGGTAGCACCGTGGCATCGGCTGCCGGACGGACCCGGACAGTTTCTCGAGGGAGACCCATGAGTCGCACCACCACGCGCGTCGGCCTGACCGCGCTGGCCCTTGCCCTGGTCGCCGCCGGAACGCCGTCGCTGGCCGCGAGCGGGACGGCGGCCGGCGCGAGCCGGGACCCCGACCCGAAGGTCATCGAGGTCACGACCGACACCCCGCTCCCGGAGACCGGCGTGGCCCACGGCCCGGGCGCCCCGGTCTACCGCGGCCCCTACCGGTTCGAGCAGCCCGACGGCAC
This sequence comes from uncultured Actinomycetota bacterium, assembly GCA_963762105.1. GTDB lineage: Bacteria > Actinomycetota > Actinomycetes > Propionibacteriales > Nocardioidaceae > Nocardioides. The sequence continues at coordinate 167,556 of CAVXJG010000005.1, forward strand.
GGCCATCACGCTCACGGCATGGGGCGACTCCGAGACCTACGGCTACGAGACCAAGGACGGTTACTCGGTCGTCCAGGACGCCTCCGGCGTGTGGCGGTACGCCACCCGGCTGGACGCCGCCGGACGCTCCGTCGCCTCGTCCCTCGAGGTCGGCAAGACCGCGCCGCCGGCGTCGGCACGCGGCCTCCGGCACGAGGTGGCCGCCCGGGCGCAGGCGAACCGTGACGACCTCGACCGCGGGCCCGGCACCGGCACCGGGGCCCAGCCGACGCTGGTCATCCTGGTCTCCTTCGCCAACCAGGCCCCGGTCGGCAGCACCGAGGACATGTGGTCGACCTCCTATTTCGGGGCCGGCGGCACCGTCAACGGCTTCTACCAGCAGGCCAGCTTCGGCGCGTTCTCCCTTGTCCCCGCTCCCGAGAGCGGCGGCGTCGCCGACAACGGGGTCGTCGGCTGGCTGCAGCTGCCCTACAACCACCCCGACTTCGGCAACGACTACGACGCCCGCGAGACCAAGCTGGCCAACGACGCCGTCAAGGCCGCCGACCCGTTCGTCGACTACCAAGCCTTCGACACGAACAAGAACGGCGTGCTGAGCCCCACCGAGCTGCACGTCGTGGTGATCGCCGCCGGCTACGAGACCTCCTTCGGCGGCGAAGGGGCCAACTGTGGCCCGAGCGTGTGGGGTCACGAGGGCGGCCAACACCAGCAGGCCGCCAAGGCCGATGGCGTCAAGGTCAACCGTGACGGCGGGATGATGTTCGGCGAGTGGATGTGTCAGTCGGCCGCTCCGCCCGGCCAGATGTCCACCATCGGCCTTCAGGTCCACGAGCTCGGCCACGACATCGGTTTCCCGGACCTCTACGACACCGACTTCTCCAGCTCGGGCCTCGGCGACTGGAGCATCATGGCCGACGGCAGCTACGCCGCGGCCCCCAACACCTTCCCCGGAAGCACGCCCACGCTCCCCGACGCGTGGTCGAAGTCCTACCAAGGGTGGATCGTGCCCCAGCCCGTGACCGGACTGGTCAACGGCGTGCCCGTGCCGACCTCGGCGACCAGCCCCACGGCGTACCGGCTGCGCGACAACCCCCATGGCGTGGACTGGAAGTTCTACAGCCACTCCGGCAAGGGCGAGTACTTCCTCGTCGAGAACAGGGAGCCCGTCGGCTTCGACGCCGGACTGCCCGGCTGCGGCCTGTTGATCTATCACGTCGACGAGACCGTCACGAGGACCAACGACGCCAACGCCGACGACGCGCACCGCCTGATCGACGTCGAGGAGGCCAGCGGCACCAACCCGCTCGACGACTACAGCTACCGCGGCTCGGTGTCCGACCCGTTCCCAGGCTCGACCGGCAAGGTCGACTTCACAGATGCCACCGCACCTTCCGCCGCGCTGGACAACGGTCACCCGTCCGGTGTCGGTGTGCACGTCAACACCGGCTGCGCCGACACGATGAGCGTCAACCTCTTCGTGCCGCTGGTCAACGACTCGTACGCCGCCGCGACCGCACTCGACGGCACCAGGGGCGCGGTCACCGGCGGCAACAACGGCGCCACCAAGGAGGCGGGCGAGCCCGCCGTCGCCGGCAACCCGGGTGGGGCGTCCGTGTGGTGGAAGTTCAAGGCGCCAGCCACCGGCCTGCTGAGACTGAACACGAACAACTCCCCGTTCAACACGCTGCTCGGGGTCTATCGCGGTGCCCAGGTGACCGGCGCCAAGGAGATCGCGGCCAGCGACGACGTCGCGCCGACCGACGGGACCAGTGCGCTGGTGGCCAAGGTGAAGCGCGGAGTGACCTATCGCATCGCCGTCGACGGCCAGAACATCGGCTCGGGTCCCGGGCAGGGCCCGATCGTGCTCGGCTACCGCTACACGCCGATCAACGACGACCTCAGAGACGCGACCTCGCTCAAGGGCGCCAAGGGCAAGAAGGCCAGCTCCAACGTCGGCGCCGACCGGCAGCCCAAGGAGCCGCGCAAGATCGCCGGTCAGAAGGCCTCCAAGAGCGTCTGGTACAAGATCCAGGCCAAGCAAGCGGGGCGGGTCACCGTCGACTTGTCCGGCTCTAACTTCAACACCCTGCTGGGCGTCTACACCGGCAGCAAGGCGAAGAAGTTGCACAAGGTCGCCGCCAACGACAACGGCGGCAAGGGCAGGAGCAGCCGGCTCTCCTTCCGGGTCCGCAAGGGCCAGACCTACCGGATCTGCGTGGCCGGCGTGCAGGGCGCCGACGGCAAGTTCGTGCTCCGCTACCACTTCTAGCCGGCGCTGCTACGGCGACAGCGAGGCCCGGCGCGATGCCCGCCGCAGAGTGGTCAGCACCGCCGGGCCGAGCACCACGATCGCCACCGCGGTAGTGATCGCTCGGCCGGTGTCGAAGCTGCCCGTCGAGGTCAGCAGCGTGTAGACCGCGAACCGCTGCAGGTTCTCCGCGAGCGGCGCGCCGACCACGTAGTCCAGCGCTCCCTCATGGCCGGGCACGGCGATGCCGAAGACGTAGGGCCAGCTGGAGAGGTTCATCAGCAGGCCGAACAGGAACGCCGACACCACGCCGTACGCCGCCAGCAGGACGATCTCGGCCCGCCCGGTGTAGCGGCGCGGCAGGAACCCGGCGCCCATGCCGACCCAGGCCGACACCAGCATCTGGTAGGGCAGCCACGGGCCGACTCCTGCTGTGACCAGGGCCGAGGCGAACAGCGAGGTGCACCCGAGCGCGAAGCCGAAGCCCGGGCCGAACACGCGTCCCGCCAGGATCAGCAGGAAGAACACCAGCTCCACGCCGGCCGTGCCGGCCGACAGACCGCGCAGCACGGCGTTGCAGGCGGTGAGCACGCCGAGGATCGCCAGCACCCGCGGGTCGAGCCCGCCCTCGGACACCTCGGCCAGCATCACGGCGATCACGACCGGCAGCAGGGCCAGGAACAGGAAGGGCGGGCTCACCGTGCCCCCGTCGGGCACCCGCACGAGCAGCGGCCAGCACAGCATCATCAGCCCAGCGACCGAGGCGACGCCGAGGACGACGACCGAGCGTTTGGTGAGCGGCACCGCCTTCGGAGGCCGGTTGGTAGCGGTGGTCATAGTCGCGCCACCACCTCGTCGACGCGCAACCAGGGCGCGCCGAGCACCTTGGTCACCTGGGGTGCGAACGCGGGCGACTCGGCGACCACGCGGCGTACGGGCCCGGAGGAGACGACCTCGCCGTCGGCGAGGACCACGACGACGCCGGCCGCCTGCGCCACGAACTCGACGTCGTGGGTGGCCACCAGCACGGCATGCCCGTCGGTGGCCAGTCGGCGCAGGGTCCCGGCCAACGCCCGCTTCGCGGCGTAGTCGAGGCCGCGCGTCGGCTCGTCGAGCAGCAGGATCGGAGGGGCGGCGGCCAGCACCACCGTGAGCGCGAGGGCGAGTCGTTGGCCCTCGGACAGGTCCCGCGGGTGGGTGTCGTCGGGGATCCCCGGGACCAAGGTGTCGAGGATGGCGCGCGCCTCCGCGGCCGAGGCGGGGGCGGCCGCGCCGAGCTCGTCGGCGACCGTCTCGAGGTAGAGCAGGTCGGCGGCGTTCTGCGGGACCATGCCGACGGTCCGGCGGCGGACGTCGTCCTCCAGGCCGGCGGGGTCCTGCCCCGCCACGGCGACGCGGCCGGTCAGCCTCCGGCCCGATCCTTGCAACGCCCACAGCAAGGACGACTTGCCCGACCCGTTGCGGCCCATCAGCGCGGTGACCGAGCCGGGCCGCAGGGCGAGGGTGACGCCGCGCACCGCGAGGGTCTGGCCGTGCAGGACGGTGACCACCGGTCGCCTCCAGCCCACCCGTGGCCGCTGCGGGAGGCGCGTCCTCGGGCGGCGGGCCCAGCCGGTCACGAAGGTCGACGGCGCGTCGGCGGGCGTCGCGCACCGTCAGGGGCAGCGGCTGCCAGCCCGCCGACCGGCCGAGCTCGACCAGCGGCGGCGCCACGGGCGAGTCCTGGAGCAGGTCGACCGGGGCGCCAGATCTCAGTGTCCCGTCGCCACCCAGCGTGACCAGCGTGTCGGCGAACGGCACCACCCGTTCGAGCCGGTGCTCGGCCAACACCACGGAGACGTCGAGGTCGTGGACCAGCCGCGTCAGGGTGGCCAGCACTTCCTCGGCGGCCGTCGGGTCGAGGGCACTGGTCGGCTCATCGAGGACCAGCACGCGCGGATGCATGGTCAGCACCGAGCCGAGCGCCACCCGCTGCTGCTCGCCGCCCGAGAGTCGCCGCAGGTCGCGGTGCCGCAGGGCCGAGATGCCGAGCAGGTCGAGGGTCTCCTCGACCCGGCGGCGCATCGTGTCACCGGCGACACCCAGCTGCTCCATGCCGTAGGCGAGCTCCTCCTCCACGGTGTCGGTGACGAAGCCGGCGGCCGGGTCCTGGCCGACGTACCCGACCAGGTGGGCGCGCTCGCGCGGCGGCGTACGGACGATGCTGACGCCGTCGAGCAGTACGTCGCCCGACAGCGTGCCGCCGGTGAACCGCGGCACCAGGCCGGTGAGGACGCCGAGCAGCGTCGACTTGCCCGACCCGGTGGGGCCGGTCACCAGGACCAGCTCGCCCTCCGCCACGGTCAGGTCGACGCCGTCCAGCACCGGGCCGGCTGCCCGGTCGGCGTACGACAGGCCGATGCGTCTCAGCTCGATCACGACGCTCCCACCGGTACGACGTCCGCGGCCGCCGGCTCCTCGTGGACGGCCGGAGGCGGGGACAGCAGGCCTCCCACGAGCGCAACTGCGGCTGCAACCAGATGCGCCGCGCCGAGCTGCGGCCAGGAAGTCAGAGCGGGGTAGGCGAGGGCGACGTCGCGGTGGGCGGTCACGACGCCGATGGTCGCGGTCGAGATCCCGGCCGCGAGCACCACCCACTCGGCGGCCAGCCACGGGTCGGGCCGGTAACGGCTGGCCCGCACCCGTCCCCCGGCACCCAGCAGACCCAACAGCGCCGCCAGCACCCCGAGACCCAGCATGGGCAGGGCCAGGATGCGGGGTGCGGTCTGGTCGAGGACGGCGTAGGTGCCGACACACAGGCCGCACAGGCCCGTCAGCATCAGCGCGCCCGTCAGCCGGCGGCGGCCGGGGGTCAGGCCGGTCGTCCGGCCGTAGCCGCGGGTGTCCATGCCGGCGGCGAGGGCGAGCGAGCGCTCGAACGCATCCTCCAGGACCGGCACGAGCAGCCGGCGCAGCCGCCGGACCCGACCGGCTTCGCCACCCCGCAGCCGCTGAGCCGCGCGCACCCGCCAGACGCTGTCGGCGAGCTGGGGCAGCACCGTCACGGCGACGACCATCGCCGTGCCGATCTCGTAGAGCGCGGACGGCATCGACCGCAGCAGCCGCTTGGGATTGGCCAGGCTGTTGGCGGCGCCGACGCAGATCACGATGGTCCCGAGCCGCATGCCGTCGTAGAGCGCGGCCAGCAAGGACTCCTGGGTGAGCGGGCCGAGCAGGTGGACACCCAGAGCCCAACCGGGGAGCGGCACCTCCGGCAGGTCGACGAGCACGGTGCCGAAGTCGCCGCCGCCGAAGATCACGCGGAAGACCACCCGGACCGCGACGATCACCACGGCGAGGATCACATAGAGACGGAACGAGCCGGACCACGGATGCTCGCCGCGCCTGGCGGCGACAACGAGCGCCGCCACCCCGACGTACAGCAGCAGCACCCACGGGTTGGTCGTCGACGACGCGGCCACGGCCAGACCGAGGGCCCAGCCCCACCAGGCGATGGGGTGCAGGTCGCGCGGCAGGCGGCTGATCATGTCCGGCGCCGGATCACGGCGACCCCGCCGGCCGCGCCGAGCAGCACGACGACCAGCGCGGGTGGCATCCAGCCGGGCAGGCCGCCGCCGTCGTCGCCGCCGGAGCCAGCCGGGGGCTCGAGCGGCCCGCCCGCCTCGGACTGCTGGTCCGACGGTGACTCCGAGGGCGGTGCTGCCGACGTGGTCTCCTCGGTCGGGGACGGCGTTCGCGACGGCTTCGGGGTCTTGGTGGGGCTCGGCCTCGCCGTCGGGGTGCCCGTGGCCGCGGCTGAGGTCGCGGCGCTCGGTGAGGAGGTGGGCGTGGGGCTCGGTGTCGAGGTGGGCGTCGGCGACGGCTTCTTGGTTGGCGATGGCGTGGGCGATGGCGTGGGTGCCGGGTGCACCGCCGGCACGGCTGAGGGCCGTACGTCGCCGGAAGAGCCGTCCCAGACCATCGCGACGTAGCCGCCGGCCGGAACCGACAGCGAGCCCGCGCCCAGGGACGAGTAGGTCCACTTCCCGGTCTTACCGTCGGACCACCACAGCCCCCAGTAGGCGTCCGCGGGTGGCGTGTTCACGCACGGGTCGTCGGTGGGCAGGCCGTCGATCTGGCAGACGAAGCCGGGGAAGCGCTGGACGTAGGTGAGCGAGTGTCCCGCGTCCTTGAGCAGGCGGTCGGCCGTGTGGCCGCTGCCGTCGGTCACGCAGGACTGGCTGCTGCCGGCGCCGAGCCGGTTGGACTCGACGACCACGGTGACGCCGGTGCTGCCGGGACAGGGCGCGGCCGACGCGGGGCTGCTCGAGAGGACGCCCAGCCCGCCGGCCGCCACGGTCACGAGGACCGCGGCGGCCGGACGGAGCCGGGCCTTCAAGGACACCGTCAGTTCGTGACTCGAACGGCGACCTCGCGGTGCTGGCTGCCGACGTACACCGTGTAGGTGTAGGTGCCGGACGAGTTCAGCGCCGGGAGGGTCACCTTGGACAGGGCGTTCCTGCCGGGCACGTATTCAAATGCCTGCCCGCTGCGGGCCACGCAGACCCGCTGGCCCGGGGCGACGCCGCCGAGGGCGATCTTGAACGACGCGCCCGCCGGTACCGCTGCCGGAGCCGTCGCCGTCAGCGGACCGTCGGCGCGAGGCGCCCACTGGAGCACGGGCAGGGCCTGGGCCGAGGCCCGTCGCCACTGGTCGCTCGTCTTCTTGGTGATGCCCTTCTTCCACCCCGCCTCATACCCGTCGAGGTCGTAGGCGATGGCGCCGACGTGCTTGGCCAGACTTCCCGAGCAGGGGTTCGCGCGCCCCACTTGGTAGGTCCGCACCCAGACCGCCGCCTTGCCGGCTTGCTTGGCCTTGCCGGCCTCGGCCAGGGCCCAGCCCGCGAGGCCGGTGCTGTTGGTGTTGGCCGACTCGGTGGAGGTGCCTCCGCCGAACGAGCCGTCGGCGCCCTGCTTGTCGACGAGCCAGGCCACGGCCTTCTTGACTGCGGCCTTGGCGGGGGCCCCCTTGACGTGCTGGAGGGCGAGCACCGCGATGGCCGTCGCGTCGGTGTCGGGCGACCGCTCCGCCTTGGCGGCCCCGTCGCAGGTCTGGTCGGCGTCCGTCTTGTCGGCGGTGAAGTTCAGGCGGAAGAAGCCCTTGGCGCACTGCTGCTGGATCAGGAACGACGCGGCCGAGGCGGCCTTCGGGCTCTTCGCCTGGCTCAGCGCGGACGCGGCGTACGCCTGGCCGATGACGTTGGCGAAGTCACCGCCGAAGGAGTCGCTGGGGTCGTAGGCGTCCTCGATCCGACCGGTGAGAGGCGCGGCGGTGGCCACGCGACCTTCGAGCTGGGTGACGAGGTCGACACCGCCGAACGAACGCGGGTTCTTGCCCCGCTCGAGCGCGAGTACCGACGCCTTGGCGGTCGCGCCGGCGTAGATGCTGGGCGGGAAGGCGGTGTAGGAGCCGACGTTCTTGGCGACGGCCTTGGTGATCGCCTTCACGACGGTCGGCTTCTTGCCCGCGGCGTCGAGGCCGAGGGCGACGTCGATGGACAGGCCGACGTCGTCGAAGTCGAACTGCTCGTTGTGGACCAGGCCGTCGGTGACCTGGTCGGCGAGCCAGCCGGAGCCGTCGGCGCCCGGAGCCGGGTCGTACGGCGACGCGGCGTTCGCCGGAGCGGAGGCGAGCCCGGCAAGCATGGTGGCCGCGGCGAGCGCGGCCAGGGGACGAGTGATGTGCATGATTCCTTCCCGCTGCTGACAGCGGGCAGGACTCCGGGTCGACCCGAAGGTTCCACCCGCTGCGTTCCTCGACAGCGTGTGTTCAGGACGCTCCGCTGCGGGTGCTCCGGCTCGCCGCTCTCGTCAGTACTTCGACGGGTGCGGCCTACGGTTGCGGGTCAGCGCCGGAGTTGGACCGGCTTCCCCCACCACGGGCGCTGTGGTGTGCTCCCGGTCGGGAGCGGCCTCAATCTACTGCACGAGGATCAGGTCAGCTTCTCCAGGATCAGCTCGCGAACCCGGCCGGCGTCGGCCTGCCCGCTCAGCTCCTTCATCACCGCACCGATGAGTGCGCCGGCGGCCGCGACCTTGCCGTCGCGGATCTTGTCGGCCACGTCGGGGTTGGCCGCGATGGCCGCGTCCACGGCGGCCGACAGCGCGCCCTCGTCGGAGACGACGGCGAGCCCACGGGCGGCCACGATCTCGTCGGCTGTGCCCTCCCCGGCGACGAGGCCGTCGAAGACCTGGCGCGCCAGCTTGTCGTTGATCCGGCCCTCGTCGACCAGGGCCTGCACCCGCGCGACGTCGGTCGGCGTCACGCCGAGGGCGGCGATGTCGGAGTCGGTCTCGTTGGCCCGGCGGGCCAGCTCGGAGAGCCACCACTTGCGGGCGGCCTGCGGGGGCGCGCCGGCGGCGATCGTCTGCTCGACCAGTCCGAGGGCACCGGCGCCGACGGTGTCGCGCATCTCGAGGTCGGAGAAGCCCCAGGCCTGCTGCAGCCTGGCCCGGCGTTCGTGCGGCGGCTCGGGCAGCGTGGCCCGCAGCCGCTCCACCCACTCGCGGTCCGGCGCCATCGGCACCAGGTCGGGCTCGGGGAAGTAGCGGTAGTCCTCGGCGTCGGACTTCTCCCGGCCCGAGGTGGTCACGCCGGTGTCCTCGTGCCAGTGCCGGGTCTCCTGGAGGATCGGCCGGCCGGAGATCAGTACGGCGGCGTGCCGCTGCATCTCGTAGCGGACGGCCCGCTCGACCGAGCGCAGCGAGTTGACGTTCTTGGTCTCGGTGCGGGTGCCGAGCCGGTGCTGCCCCGGCTCTGCGCCCGTGTCACGCGGGGCCAGCGACAGGTTGACGTCGCAGCGCAGCGAGCCCTGCTCCATCCGCACGTCGCTGACGCCGAGGCCGAGGAGCAGGTCGCGCAGCTGGGCGACGTACGCCTTGGCGACCAGCGGCGCCTGCTCGCGGGTGCCGAGGACCGGTTTGGTGACGACCTCGATGAGCGGGATGCCGGCCCGGTTGTAGTCGACCAGCGAGTAGTCGGCGCCGTGGATGCGGCCGGTGGTCCCGCCGACGTGGAGGGACTTGCCGGTGTCCTCCTCCATGTGGGCGCGCTCGATGTCGACGCGGACCGTCTCGGGACCGTCGGCACCCTCGACCTGCACGTCCATGAAGCCGTTGAAGGCGATCGGCTCGTCGTACTGGGAGGTCTGGAAGTTCTTCGGCATGTCCGGGTAGAAGTAGTTCTTGCGGGCGAAGCGGCACCACTCGGCGATCTCGCAGTTGAGGGCCAGCCCGATCCGGATGGCCGACTCGACGGCGATCTCGTTGACCACAGGCATCGCGCCCGGCAGGCCCAGGCACGTCGGGCAGACCTGCGTGTTGGGCTCGGCTCCGAACTCCGTCGGGCAGCCGCAGAACATCTTCGACGCCGTGTTCAGCTCGACGTGGACCTCCAGGCCCAGCGCCGGGTCGAACCGCTCCAGCGCCTCGTCGTACGACAGCAGAGTCTCTGTCATCACGACACCTCCGCCGAACGCCGGTCGAGCTTGTCGAGACCCCTGGCACTGTCGAGGATCGGCGCGCCCCACTTCTCCAGCAGCGCGGCCTCCAGCGCCGCCCCGACGAAGTAGACCCGGTCGTCGGCCATCGCCGGGGCGAGGATCTGCACGCCGGTGGGCAGGCCGTCCTCGTCGGCCAGGCCGCTGGGCACCGAGATGCCGGGGACGCCGGACAGGTTGGCCGGGATGGTGGCCAGGTCGTTGAGGTACATCGCGAGCGGGTCGTCGAGCTTCTCGCCCAGCTCGAAAGCAGTGGTCGGCGCCGTCGGCGAGAGCAGCACGTCGGCGTGGGTGAACGCCTGGTCGAAGTCGCGGCTGATGAGCGTGCGCACCTTCTGGGCCTTGCCGTAGAAGGCGTCGTAGTAGCCGCTCGACAGGGCGTAGGTGCCGAGGATGATCCGCCGCTTGACCTCGTCGCCGAAGCCGGCGGCCCGGGTCGCCCGCATCACCTCCTCGGCGCTGGGGTCGTCGACCCCCTCGGGCAGCACCCGCAGGCCGTAGCGCATGGCGTCGAACTTCGCGAGGTTGCTCGACGCCTCGGCCGGCAGGATCAGGTAGTAGGTCGCCAGCGCGTGCACGAAGTGCGGGCAGGACACCTCGACGAGCTCGGCGCCGGCCGCGACCATCAGTTCGACCGACTCCTGGAAGCGGGCCAGCACGCCGTCCTGGTAGCCCTCGCCGCCGAGCTCCTTGACGACCCCGATGCGTACGCCGGTCAGGTCGCCGTCGGCTCCACGTCGCGCGGCCCCGACGAGGTCGGGCAGCGGCTGGTCGATGGACGTCGAGTCGAGCGGGTCGTGGCCGCCGACCACCTCGTGCAGCAGGGCCGCGTCGAGGACCGTGCGGGTCACCGGGCCGGCCTGGTCGAGGGAGTTGGCGAGCGCAATCAGGCCGTAGCGGGAAACCCCGCCGTAGGTCGGCTTGAACCCGACCGTGCCGGTGACCGCGCCGGGCTGGCGGATCGAGCCGCCGGTGTCGGTGCCGATGGCAAGCGGCGCCTCGAAGGACGCCACCGCGGCGGCCGAGCCGCCACCCGACCCGCCGGGGATCCGGTTGAGGTCCCACGGGTTGCGCGTCGGGCCGTAGGCCGAGTGCTCGGTGGAGGAGCCCATCGCGAACTCGTCCATGTTGGTCTTGCCGAGGATCGGCAGGCCCGCTGCCCTGAGGCGCGCGACGACCGTGGCGTCGTACGGCGGGATCCAGCCCTCGAGGATCCGGGAGCCGCACGTGGTGGGCATTCCCCTCGTGGCCAGCACGTCCTTGACCGCGATCGGAATCCCGTCGAGCGGCGAGAGCGCCTGACCCGCCTCGCGGCGGGCATCGGAGGCGGCCGCCTGCTCGAGGGCGCCCTCGGCGTCGACGTGGAGGAACGCGTGCAGCTCACCGTCGATCGCGGCGATGCGGTCGAGGTGGTCCTGGGTGGCCTGGACCGACGTGGTGCGACCGTCGGCCAGCGACTCGGCCAGCTCGGCGGCGGTCCCGCGATAGCTCATTGTTCGTCCCCGAGGATGCGTGGCACCGAGAAGCGCTGGCCCTCCCGGGCCGGGGCGCCGGAGAGCGCCTCCTCCGCGGTCAGGCAGGGCACCACCACGTCGGGGCGGAACACGTTGGTCAGCGGCAGCGCGTGGGACGTCGGCTCGATGTCGTCGTCGGCGACGTCGCTGATCGACGCGACCGACTCGAGGATCACCGACAGCTGTGGCGCGAGGTGGTCGAGCTCGGCGTCGGTCAGGTCGATCCGGGCCAGGTTCGCCAGGTGGGCGACCTCGTCCCTGCTGATTTCGGGCATGCCGTGATCCTAGGAGAGGCAACCGATCGGTCCGTCGGGGCATCTGTCGGGGTGAGACCATCGGCAGCCCACAGGAGGTGCGATGTCCCGACACCCGTCGGACGAGGAGTTCAGCGAGTTCGTGCAGGTGGCGTGGCCGGGCCTGGTGCGCACGGCGTACCTCCTGCTCGGTGACCGCGGCCTGGCCGAGGACCTCGCCCAGACCGCGCTGGCCAAGACGTACGCCGCGTGGCCCAAGGTCCGCGACGTGCAGGCCGCGCCCGGCTACGCCCGCACCACGCTGGTCAACACCGCCGCGTCGTGGTTCCGCCGGCGCTCCTGGCGCAACGAGCTGCCCACGGAGTCGCTGCCCGACGTGGGCGTCCACGACCTTGACCCGAGCCTGCGCCCGTCGGTCGTCGCCGCCCTCGGCCAGCTGCCGCCGCGCCAGCGGGCGGTGATCGTGCTGCGGTTCTACGAGGACCTCTCGGTCGCCGAGTCGGCCCGCGCCCTCGGGTGCAGCGACGGCACGGTGAAGAGCCAGACCTCCCACGCGCTGGCCAAGCTGCGCGTCCTTCTCGGCGACGCCGTCATCCCTGAGACCACTGGAGCGAACCATGACTGACCGACTCTCCGCCCTCCTGCACGAGGAAGCCCAGCACCTCACCGTCCCGCCGGCCGATGCGGCCGAGGTCCTGACGCGCGGCCGCGGGCTGCGCCGGCGGCGCCGAGTGGCGCAGGGACTGACCACGGTTGCCGTCGTCGCGGTGGTCGGCGTGGGGGCCGCGTTCGCCTTCGGCGGCTCCCCCGATCGGGCAGCCGACGACCGGACGACGGTGGCCGACGACGGCCACAAGCCTGTCGTGCCGGAGCAGGAGTTCCCCCCGGCCTTCGCCGCCGGCAACACGCTCTACCTCGACGGTGGTGCGACCGCCGTGCGGATGGACGAGGTCGTCCAGCAGATCTACTACACCTCCGCCGGCCTCCTGGTCCGCACCAACAAGGACGGCGCCTCCGACGGCGGTGCGCCGTTCCACTTCGTGCTCGTCGCTCCCGACGGAACCACTCAGAAGCTGGGGCTGACCCTCGGGGAGGTCGTCCCCGGAGTCGACCCGACGCAACCACTCCTGGCGTACGCCGACATGGCCGGCGACACCGAGCAGGTCGTCGTCCACGACCTGACCACCGACCAGGACGTGGCCCGCTTCGACGTCCCCGGGCAGATGACGTGGGGCGGCTGGCCCGCGCCTCCCGTGGCCCTCTCGGGTGACCTGGTCTTCGTCGGCAACGACACGCCCGTGGCGGTCAACTGGCGCACCGGCGAGGTGACCACGACCGACGCGATGCCCGAGGGCATGCCGGTGGTGAACGGCGGACGAACCGTGCTCTCCGTCGGGAAGGCCGCCGAGGTGGTCGACCTGGCAAGCGGCGAGACACTCCTCACCGTGCCCGACGCTGCGGAGGGCTTCCAGCTGCTCTCGCCGGACGGGCGATACGTCCGGATCGGCGCCTGGGACAAGCCCGACGGCTTCGACGTCTACGGCGTGGACTCGGGTTCCGTCGTCAGCTTGCGGGGTCAGACGTACCAATACGGCTGGACGGCCGACGGCCGGCTGTTCACGGTCTCCGGCGACAGCCTCAAGGTGTGCTCGCCCACCACGGGCGACTGCTCCGACCAGCCGCTGCCGGACGGCCTGTCCTTCGGCAAGGACGAGTTCCTGCGGTACGCCGGGTCGATCTACGAGAGCTGAGCACCGACGACGAGGGCCCCGGGAGAAGTTCCGGGGCTCTGTCGATTTCCGGCAGGCACCGGCGCCGTACTTGGTGAACACTTGCCCCGACAGGGGCCCGACGAAAGGGATCACCATGAAGTACGTCCTGATGTTCACCTCCCGGCCCGACCTCGACGCAGCGGTCGACCCCGACCGGGCCAAGGAGGTCTACCAGCAGGTCTACGACTGGTTCGTGGCCAACGGCTCCGTCTTCGCCGACGGCGGCGCCGAGCTGCACCCGGTCAGCAGCGCGACCACCGTGCGGTTCGGCGACGACGGGCCCGTGGTGGTCGACGGTCCGTTCAACGAGGCCAAGGAGGTCATCGGCGGCTTCAGCGTCATCGACGTGGCCGACATGGACGCCGCCATCGCGCTCACCAAGACCTGGCCCAACCTGGCACTGCCGGGAGTCGCCGTGGAGATCCGGCCCATGGTCGAGGACTACAGCCAGTTCGAGTGACACCCAGCGATCAGGCAGACGGACTCCTCGCGGGCACGCTGCGCGAGGAGTCCGGTCTGCTGGTCGCCCGGCTGGCCCGCCAGTTCCACGACTTCGACCTCGCCGAGGAGGCCGTGCAGACGGCGGTGACCGAGGCGCTGGAGTCGTGGCGGCGCGACGGGACGCCCGACCGGCCGGCGGCATGGCTGCAGACCGCTGCCCGCCACAACGCGCTCGACCTGGTCCGGCGCCGCAACCGGCAGGCCGCGCTCGCGGAGCGACTGGCCGAGCCGAAGGCTGACCCGGCGTCGTACGACGCGGGGACCGACGACCGGCTCGGACTGCTGTTCGCGTGCTGTCACCCGGCACTGGCCCCCGAGGCCCGTCTCGCGCTCACGCTTCGCGCCGTGGTCGGCATGACGACGCCGCAGATCGCGCGCGCGTTCCTGGTCAACGAGCGGACCCTGGCGCAACGCATCGTGCGGGCCAAGCGCAAGATCGTCACCGCGGGAATCGCCCTCACGGTGCCGGCCGACGACGTGCTCACCGAACGTCTCTCGGACGTGCTCGCCGTGGTGGCGCTGATGTACAACGAGGGCTTCGTCTCCTCCGACGGCCCGACCCAGGACCGCGACCTTGCCGGTGACGCCGTGTGGCTGGCGGGGGTGGTGGCGACCAGCCTGCCCCGCGAGGCCGAGGCCTGGGGACTGGCGGCGCTGTTGTCGTTCCAGCACGCCCGCGCGGCCGCGCGCTTCGACGACCACGGCTCGCTGGTGCTGCTGCCCGATCAGGACCGGTCCCGCTGGGACGTGACGACGATCCGGGCTGCTGGGGAGATGCTCGACCGAGCGGCCGCCCTGCATGCGCCTGGGCCGTTCCAGATCCAGGCCGCCATCGCCGCCTGTCACGCCACCAGTGCCTCGTGGGCGGAGACCGACTGGCTGCAGATCGTCACCCTCTACGACATCCTCGGCCGCTACGACGCCTCTCCGGTGGTCCAGCTGAACCGCGCCATCGCGCTCGCCCGACTCGGTCCCGATCACCTCCCCTCGGCGCTGGCCGAGGTCGACGCCCTCGCCGACCGGCTCGACGGCTACCACCTCTTCCATGCCACCCGCGCCGAGCTGCTCACCGCCCTGGGCCGTGACGACGAGGCCGACGCCGCCAACACTCGAGCACTGGAGCAGACGGCCAACGAGGCCGAGCGGCGGCTGCTCACGACCCGCCTGCACCGCCACCCCCTGAGCGACGGCTCCTGAGCGTGTTCGAACCCGTCCCGCGTCAAATGCGGGAACTTCTCCGGCACCAGGTGCCGGCAAGTTACCCGGCTCAGGCGAGTAGGCAGTTCGGTCCACACGGCCTAGGTCGGTCACCCCAGCCCCGCGACACCAGGATCTGCGCGACAGCCACTGCGAGCCGGCAAGGCTGGAGCACCTGGCGCCAGCCTGCGCGGACGGTGAGCCGACCCGTCGCGGCGCTGTCGATGTCGCGGTCGAGGTCGTCCCATCGCTCGGCGGCCCACTCGTGGCCGAGGCGCCCGTCGAGCTCCACGATGGTGGCCTGAGCCGGGTACACAACGTCGCGGATTGGACCGCCGGCATCGTCCTCCCTTCGCTGCCGACGGGCGCGGGGCAGCCCGTGGGCTCGCTCCACGTGGTTGAGGTAGCGCCTCTCGAGCGCAGAGTTCGCGCCCTCGGCGACGTCGTCGAGGACGGATGAGAGCAATCGGCGTCGAGGGATCCGCACTGTCTCACCAAGCTCGACGGCCAGACGCGCCGGCGTCGTCCGCAGGCTCTGACAGCCATCGGCGAGTGCCGCGACCGCGGCGTCCTCGGACGCGGCGGTCGAGGCGACCCGCAGCAGAGCGTGCTCGATCGTGACCCGCGGCGGGCTCAGGTGCGCCTGGACCACCCGGTCGAAGTCGACCAGGCGCTCGATCCGCAGCCCGGGCACCGTCCGGACTCGACGTCGATGGTCGACCACGACCGCGACTTCCGCGTCGGCTCTCACATCCTGGCCACGGACGCCGTGTGCGTGCAGCGCCGACTTGCCGGCGAGGGCCGCCGGGGCGGCGTACAGGACTGCTGCCCACGCGCGCTGATCCCAGCCGAGCGAACCCGTATGGTCGACGTAGACCCCAGAGTGCACCCGTGCCCAGCAACGTCGACGGATCATCCGCTCGATAAACACATCGTCGCCGCCAGCACTGACGACTTGGCTGCGTGAGACGACTCCGTCTTGGTGCCCGAGCGTGCGGGCGACACTGGCCAACAGGTCCATGTCGGCACGGTGGCCGGATTCGTCGCATAGGGTCCGGACGCCATCGGATGCTGTGGAAGCGAGCGCAGATCCGGGTAACTTTCCGGCACGTGGTGCCGAGGATGTTCCCGGATCGCGCCACGACCGATCGTCAGAGACCCGACGGGACCCGCCTCCAGCAGCACCTTGAAGGCAGCCTCGTCGAGGATCGGTACGCCGAGCTGCTCGGCCTTGTCGGCCTTGGAGCCGGGGCTGTCGCCCACGACGACGTAGTCGGTCTTCTTGGACACCGACGAGGCGGCCTTGCCGCCCCGGGCCAGGATCGACTCCCTGGCACCGTCGCGGCTGAAGTCGACGAGCGATCCGGTGACCACCAGGGTGAGGCCCTCGAGCGTGCGGTCGGTGGACTCGTCGCGCTCGTCGGCCATCGACACCCCGGCGCGCTCCCACTTCTCGACGATCTCGTTGTGCCAGCCGGACTCCTCGCCGTCGAGCCACTCGCGCACCGAGTCGGCGATCGTCGGGCCGACGCCCTCGGCCGCGGCCAGCGCCTCGATGGAGGCGGCCCGGATCGCGTCCATCGAGCCGAACTCGGTGGCCAGCGCCCGCGCCGCGGTCGGTCCGACGTGGCGGATCGAGAGGCCGACCAGCACCCGCCACAGCGGCACCTGCTTGGCCCGGTCGAGGTTGGCAAGCAGCCGCTCGCCGTTGGCCGAGAGCACCCGGCCGTCGGTGGCGCGGTCGGTCTCGGTCTTCTTGGCCGCGCGCGTGAACAGCTCGGTCGTCAGCAACTTGGCCTCGTCGAGTCCGAAGACGTCGCCCTCGTTGGCCATCACCTTCGCCGACCACAAGGCGTACGCCGCCTCCGACCCGAGCCCCTCGATGTCGAAGGCACCACGCCCGGCCACGTGGAAGATCCGGTCGAGCACCTGGGACCGGCAGAACTGGTGGTTCGGGCACCGCAGGTCCTTGTCGCCCTCCTTCTCCTGCGCCAGCGTCGTGCCGCAGGCCGGACACTCGGTCGGCATCACCCACGGCTTCAGCCCCTTGGGCCGCAGACCCAGGACGGGCCCGACGATCTCGGGGATCACGTCGCCGGCCTTGCGCAGCACCACCGTGTCGCCGGGACGCACGTCCTTGCGCTTGACCTCGTGGGCGTTGTGCAGGGTCGCGCGCTCGACCGTGGACCCCGCCACCCGGGTCGGCTCCATCACCCCGAACGGCGTCACCCGACCGGTCCGCCCGGTGTTGACCTCGATCGAGAGCAGCTTGGCGTTGACCTCCTCGGGCGGGTACTTGAACGCGATGGCCCAGCGCGGCGCCCGCGACGTCGAGCCGAGCCGGCGCTGCAGCGAGACCTCGTCGACCTTGACCACGACGCCGTCGATCTCGTGCTCCACGTCGTGGCGGTGCTCGTCGTAGTAGTCGATGAACTCGCGCACCTCCTTCAGCGTCCCGAGCACCCGCACGCGGTCGCTGGTGGGCAGGCCCCACGCCTTCAACGCGTCGTACGCCGCGGACTGGGCCGTCGGCTCGAACCCCTCGCGCGCGCCGATGCCGTGGCAGACCATGCCGAGGTCCCGCGTGGCCGTGACGCGGGGGTCCTTCTGGCGCAGCGAGCCGGCTGCGGCGTTGCGCGGGTTGGCGAACACCGGCCGGCCGGCCTCGCTCATCGAGACGTTGAGCCGCTCGAACGCTTCGGTCGGCAAGAACACCTCGCCGCGGACCTCGACCAGCCGCGGGACCGGGAACTCGTCGCTGCCGGTGAGCCGGTGCGGCACCGCGTCGATCGTCTTCACGTTGGGTGTCACGTCCTCGCCGGTGCGGCCGTCGCCCCGCGTCAGCGCCCGCACCAGGCGGCCGTCCTCGTAGAGGATGTTGATCGCCAGGCCGTCGACCTTGAGCTCGCACAGCAGGGCCGGGGTCTCGACCCCCTCACGACCCAGGCGGGCGTACCACGACGCCATCTCCTCGTCGGTGAAGGCGTTGTCGAGGCTCTCCATCGGCCGCAGGTGGTCGACGGCGGTGAACTCCGTGGAGACGGCGCCGCCGACCTTCTGGGTCGGCGAGTCGGGGGTGCGCAGCTCGGGCCACTGCTCCTCGAGGACCTGCAGCCGTCGGAGCCGGACGTCGTAGTCGGCGTCGGACAGCGTGGGGTCGTCGCGCACGAAGTAGCGCCACCGGGCGTCCTCGATCTGCTCGGCCAGCTGCTGGTGCTCGGCCCGCGCCTCGGCGGGCGTCGGCTCGGGGGTGCTCACACCGACATCTTGCCCGGTTCCGCCGACGGCGACATCCGCCAGACTCGTGGGTGCGAACCGACGAGTGGCCGACAAGGGGAGGGTGACCCGACGATGACCGTGAGTGCTGCCGATCCGTTCTGGACGCGGTACGACGCTTCCGTCCGGCCCCGGGCCCTGATCCTGATGATGCACGGTGGCAAGGACCACTCCGACCAGGTCGTCGACAGCCGCAGCCTGTCGTGGCGCCGCTCCGCAGTGATGCAGCGCGAGATCGGCCGCCGCGCGCAGGAGGCCGGGACCAGCATCTGGCTGATGCGGTTCACCAGGCGCGGCTGGAACGGCGGCGCCGGTCGCATCTCCGACGCCCGCCACGCGCTGGCCGACGTACGCCGCGAGCTCGGCGACGTCCCCGTCTGCCTGCTCGGCCACTCGATGGGCGCCCGGACGGCCGTCCACGTCGCCGACGACCCGAACGTCCGCGGCGTGGTCGCCCTCGCACCCTGGTTCCCGCCGGGTGAGAGCGTCGAGCAGCTCGCCGGCAGGAAGCTGTTCGCCGCGCACGGCACCAGCGATCGCATCACCTCGGCCAAGGCCACCGCCGCCTACGTACGACGGGCGGCCGGGGTCGCGCGGTCCGCCGAGTTCCACGACATGGGTCCCGTAGGGCACTACCTGCTGCGGGATCGCGCCGCCTGGAACGAGTGGGCCCTGACCTCCGCCCTCGACGTGCTCGGCAGCTGACCCGGAAAATAGTTCGGATGAAACGGAATTGTTTCATCGGGGTCGGTGGTTGTACGGTCTGACGAAACGAAACCGTTTCGTTTCATCCGTCCCGCCAGGAGCACCGTTGACCCCCATCTCGACCGCCGCCAGCCAATCGGTTGGCCAGACCGAGGGCACCCGCCCCCGCGTCGAGGGTGACCGCGAGCAGGAGATCTTCGACGCGACCCTCCAGGTCCTCGAGGAGGTCGGCTACGACCGCCTCACCATGGACGCCGTGGCCAGCGCGGCCCACGCTTCCAAGGCGACGCTCTACCGACGCTGGAACGGCAAGGTCGCGCTCGTCATCGACGCGCTGCTGTCCCAGAAGGGCGCGCCCGAGGTGCCCGACACCGGCAGCCTCCGCGGCGACCTGCTCGAGACGTTCTGCGGCGTCGGTGGCCTCACCGACCACAGCGCGGTCGCCACCTTCGCCAGCGTGCTCACCGCGATCAGCCGCGACGCCGAGTTCGCCGCCGCCTTCCGCGAGCGCGTGATCGGTCCCAAGGCGGCCGCGGGCCGGCAGGTCTTCGAGCGCGCCCGCGAGCGCGGCGAGCTCCGCGAGGGCATCGACATCGACCTGATCGCGCCGGCGCTGGCCGGCATCTGTCTGCACCGCCTGTTCCTGATGGGCCTGCCGCCCGACAAGGACATCATCCGCAAGGTGATCGACCAGATCATCCTGCCCGCCGCACTGAAGCCGACCGGCCCCGACGACCGGTAAGCGCCCGACCGACCCTGACCCGGCCCTGTGCCAACCTCACCCACCGATAAGGAACTACGCATGTCCGAGAACACCGCGAGCATCGAGCGGCCGACGACCAAGCCCGAGGTCAAGCTCGGCTGGGCGCTGGTGCTGATCTCGATCGCCCAGCTGATGGTCGTGCTCGACGCCACCATCGCCAACATCGCCCTGCCGTTCATCGGCAAGGACCTCGACATCAGCGGCATCAACCTGACCTGGATCGTCACCGGCTACACGCTGGTGTTCGGCGGCTTCCTGCTCCTCGGGGGTCGGCTCGCCGACCTCTACGGCCGCCGCAGGATCTTCATGATCGGCCTCGTCGTCTTCGCCGTCGGATCGCTGCTCGGTGGTCTCGCGCAGAGCGAGCTGCTGCTGCTCGGCGCCCGGGGCATCCAAGGCTTCGGCGCCGCGCTGGCCTCCCCGGCCGCACTGGCCCTGATCACCACCACGTTCCCCGCCGGTCCGGCGCGCAACCGAGCGTTCGCCATCTACGCCGCCATGTCAGGTGCCGGCGCGGCCGTCGGTCTGATCCTGGGCGGCTGGCTGACCGGCTCCAGCCTCGACGTGCTGGGCCTCGACATCCACGGCTGGCGGCTGACCTTCCTGATCAACGTGCCGATCGGCATCGTCGCGGCCCTGCTGGCGCCGCGCATCCTCCCTGAGTCCGAGAGCCGCCAGGGCCAGCTCGACATCCCCGGCGCGATCACCGGCACCGCCGGCCTGCTCGCGATCGTCTACGGCCTCACCCACGCCGGCAACCCGGCGTACGGCTGGAGCGACCCCTGGACGATCACCAGCCTGACAGCGGGCGCCATCTTGCTCGCCCTCTTCGTCGCAGTCGAGTCGCGGGTGGAGCACCCGCTGCTGCCGTTCCGGATCTTCGCCAACCAGACCAGGGCCGCGAGCTTCGTGGCCATGGCTCTGCTCCCGGCGGCGATGTTCGCGATGTTCTTCTTCCTGAGCCTGTTCATCCAGAACGTGATGGGCTACAGCCCGCTCAAGACCGGCGTCGCCTTCCTGCCGTTCAGCGTCGGCATCGTGATCAGCGCGGGCATCGTGTCCAACCTGGTCAACCGCATCGACGCGCGCTACATCGCCGGTGTCGGCACGTTGACGGCCGCCGGTGCGCTGTTCGGGTTCTCGCGTCTCAGCGTGCCCGACCTCGACACGGACGTGGTGCATGCGGTGCTGAGCGGGCAGTACCTCGGTGCCGACGTGAACTACTGGACCCAGGTCCTCCCGTTCATCGTGCTGATGGCCTTGGGCATGGGCGCGGTCTTCGTCCCGCTGACGCTGACGGCCGTCCACCACGTGCGGTCGGAGGACTCTGGCATCGGCTCGGGCGTGCTGAACACGATGCAGCAGATCGGCGGCGCGCTCGGCCTGGCGATCCTGGGCACGGTGGCCAGCCACTACTCCACCGCCCACATCGAGAAGATCGCACCGGGAGTCGGGCGCGGCCTCGCCGAGGCCGACCCGGGCCTGATCGACCAGCTGATGACGGCGTTCAACGCCACCTCGATCCCCGACCTGGTGGCTCAGGTGGCCTACCTCGGCGCCTTCACGGAAGGGGCCACGGCCGCGTTCCTGGTCGGCGTGTTCCTGATGCTGACCGGTTCAGCGGTGGTGTGGACGTTCCTCGACGTCAAGCACGAGGAGCTCGCCACTGACGGGCCGGAGGTCCCGCAGCACGTCGGCTGACAGCCGCACCTTCGCACCACCCGTCACGACGACGGCGCAGGGCCCCCGGGTTTGATCCGACCCGGGGGCCCTGTGCAAGACTCGCTGGCGACCCCCGAGGCCCCCATCAGGCCGGGCGCTCGGGCTGCCAGGAAGTTCGGCCCCCTCCTCGTGAGGCAGGGCAGGACAGGGTCTCCCCGTCGGCCCCGACCATGACGGTGGCCACCGGAGAGGGACATCCCCCGTTGAGCAGAACAGCCAAGCTGACCGTTGCGCTCGTCGTCCTCGTGCTCGTCGCCGCCGCAGCCGTCGTCTACCTCCAGTTCTTCCGCAGCACCGATCAGAGCGCCCAGATCACCGTGCTCCCCCCGATCGCCCAGGCGGGTGAGGACCCCGCCAGCTCCGACGACGCCGCTGGCGTCGTGGCGGCCACCTTCACGCCGGTGTCCGAGGGCCGCGACGCGGTCCTGGAGCAGAAGTCCGGCGCCGGCTGGCAGACGGTGTCGACCTCCGAGCAGGACTCCGACGGTCGCGCCGAGTTCGTGCTGCCCGAGGGGACGCCTGCGTCGGGGACGACGTACCGGGTGACCGCGCCGAGCTCGGACGGGCTCGACGAGGTCACCTCCAAGGCCGCGCCGGCCGAGGAGTGGGGCGAGCCCGACTTCTCCGACGAGTTCGACGGCACCAAGATGTCCGACCTCTGGGTGCATCGAGGCGAGGGTGACTACAACCCCGAGGGCCTACGCAAGTGCTCCAAGGGTTCGGCCGACGCGGTCGAGGTGAGCGGCGGCACGATGCAGCTGAGCGTGCTGCCCGACCCCGAGCGCGCCAACGAGAAGTGCGCGGCGCAGAAGGCTGACGGCTCCCCCGCCGGCAAGTTCGACTATCGCCTCAACGGCCACGTGATGACCAACGGCCACTACTTCAAGTACGGCGTCCTGGCGGCGCGCATCAAGTTCCAGCCGCTCCAGGGGCAACACGCCTCGCTGTGGATGCAGCCCGCGATCTCCGAGAGCACCACCGACCCGGCGAAGGGCGGCGCGGAGATCGACGTCATCGAGTGGTTCGGCGACGAGGTCAAGAACGGTGGGCTCGCCAGCTTCATCTACACGCCGACCCCCGACGGCCCTGAGAAGGTCGGCGGCCAGCTCGATGACCCCGACCAGTACCTCGCCGCCCAGGACGACGACTGGTTCACCCGCTACCACGTCTTCTCCGTGGAGTGGACTCCCGACGCCTACGTCTTCCGTATCGACGGCCAGGAGACCTGGCGGACGACGGAAGGCATCTCCGGCCAGCCGGAGTACCCGATCCTGAGCATCCTGAGCTCCGACTACGAGCTCGAGCACCTCGGGGGCGAGGGCAAGCTGCCCCAGACCATGTCCGTGGACTGGGTGCGGTACTGGCAGGCCTGACCCGGACCGCTGGCCGGGAGACACGCCCGCCCTGTGAGAGACTGCCGCGTCCAGGCCGTCGGACCGCGCTCTCCGGGGACTGTGTCGCGCTGCGTTCAACACCCCGAGGCACACTGCACCCGCGCCCCATCGAGACCCGTTCGAGATCAGCCGAATCGATCCTCGAGCAGACCACCGAGAAGTCCATCGAGTGAAGGAAACGCAATGCTGTCCATTCGCAACAAGATCGCCGTGACCGTGGCCGCACTCGTGGCGACCACCGGCGTCGCCGCATCGGCGCAGCCCTCGCCCTCGGCCACCGAGCAGCGGAAGGCCACGGTGGGGATCTCGATCCTGCCGGGGATCATCGGGCCCGGCAGTGGCCTGGCCACCTCCTCCAGCGCCAAGTGGGCCGTGATCGGCAAGTTCAGCGCCGCCAAGGAGGGCAGGAAGGTCCTCCTCCAGCGGCTCTCGGGCACCACCTGGGTGACCGCCGGCAAGGCCGAGATCGGCAAGACCGGCAACGCGATCTTCCCGGTCGCCCCCGGTGTCCCCGGGGCGCCGGTGACCTACCGGGTCTTCGGCCTCGGCTCGGCCAGCCCCCCCGTGAGCACCGATCGTTGGGGCAGCGCCCAGGACTTCAGCGACGACTTCACCGGCACGTCGCTCAGCGCCGCCTGGACCCACCGCCAGCAGTTCTACGAGCCCGTGTCCAAGCGCGAGTGCTCCAAGGGTGACCCGAAGGCCGTCAAGGTCGGCAGGGGCACCGCCCAGCTGAGCGTCGTGATCGACAAGCAGCGCAAGTCGCTCTGCAAGCCCAAGAAGCCCGGCAAGAAGAAGATCTTCGGCAAGTTCAAGTACCGCCTCAACGCCAACATCGGCACGCAGTCGACGCACACCATCACCTACGGCGTGATGGCCGCCCGCATCAAGTTCCAGCCGCTGCAGGGCCAACACGCCTCGCTGTGGATGCAGCCGTTCAAGCTCAGCGGTGCCACCAACGCCAAGGAGGCCGGCACCGAGATCGACGTCATCGAGTGGTTCGGCAAGGACGTCCCCAACGGCGGCCTGACGAGCTTCGTCTACGCGCCGACGCCGAAGGGCCCGGAAAAGCTCGGCCTCGGGGGTGCGGCGGCCGGGGGCTGGATCAGGCACCCCGAGCAGT
Source organism: uncultured Actinomycetota bacterium (assembly GCA_963762105.1). GTDB lineage: Bacteria > Actinomycetota > Actinomycetes > Propionibacteriales > Nocardioidaceae > Nocardioides. The sequence goes on from CAVXJG010000005.1 coordinate 191,563, forward strand.
ACCTCACGAGCCAGAAGGACGACTGGTACAAGCGCTACCACGTGTTCTCCGTCGAGTGGACTCCGTTGAGCTACATCTTCCGGATCGACGGCCAGGAGACGGGGCGGATCAACAAGGGGATCTCCGGCGTGCCGGAGTACCCGATCCTGAGCGTCCTCAGCTCCGACTACGAGCTCGCCAAGCTGCCCGGCAAGGACGAGAAGGCGAACCTGCCCCAGACGATGTACGTCGACTGGATCCGCACGTGGCAGGACCCGACCCAGATCGTCCCGACGGCAACGCCGGCACCGTGACGGTCTAGACGACCAACTGGCGAGGCCCGGTCACCTTCCGCGAGGGTGGCCGGGCCTCGTCGTCCTCCCGGCCAGATTTGCGCCGATCTTGGGACTTCGTCGCGTGGTGGTGCCACACTCTCGATCGGGTTGGGAGATACGTCTCCTGAGGTCGACCCACCCCCCCCGAAACGACCTGGAGGCCCCCCCGTGTCGTCCCGACGCACCCTCGCTGCCGCGCTGGCGGCTCTGACCCTGAGCACCGCGGTCGCCACCATCAGCCAGGCGTCCGAGGCCGCCTCGCAGAGCGCCACCATCACCGTGCTTCCCGGCATCGTGCAGCCCGGCAGGAGCGTGGCCAACCCCGACGACGCACTCGCTGCCGTCGTCGCCACCTTCACCCCGGCCAAGAAGGGACGCGAGGTCGTCCTGCAGCGCAAAGCCGGCTCCAAGTGGGTCAAGGTCGCCACGGGAGTGCAGAGCCGGTCCGGCAAGGTCGAGTTCGCCGCTCCCGCCCAGCTGAAGGGCAAGCCGGTCACCTACCGTGCCGTCGCCGCGAAGAGCTCCAGCCTGAAGCCAGTCGCCAGCCGCTCGGTGGCCACCGGGACCTGGGGTCCGGCCACCTTCACCGACCAGTTCCTGGGCACGGCCCTCAGCGGCAACTGGGTGCACCGTATGCAGTTCTACCAACCCGAGTCGATGCGCAACTGCTCCAAGGGTGATCCCGCCGCGACCCGGGTCAGCTCGGGCACCCTCAAGCTGATGGTCGTCCGCGACCCGTCGATGCCGGCCGGAAGCTGCACGGCGTACAAGAAGGACGGGTCGGTGATCGGCCAGTTCGACTACCGCCTCAACGGCCACGTCTCGACCGACGGCCACGCCTACCTCAAGTACGGCGTCGTCGCCGCGCGCATCAAGTTCCAGCCCCGCCAGGGTCAGCACGCGTCGCTGTGGATGCAGCCGCAGAACCCCACCTACATTCCCAACGCCCTCCAGGGTGGCGCGGAGATCGACATCATCGAGTACTTCGGCGACGGGGTGAAGAACGGCGGCCTGACCAGCTTCATCTACAACCCGACGTCTACCGGGGTGCCGCAGAAGATCGGCGGCTGGATCAAGAAGCCCGAGCGGTTCCTGTCCGGCAAGAAGGACGGCTGGTCCAAGCGCTACCACGTGTTCTCCGTGGAGTGGTCACCCACGGCCTACGTCTTCCGGATCGACGGCCGCGAGACCTCCCGGATCACCACGGGCATCTCCGGGGTGGCGCAGTTCCCGATCCTGAGCCTGCTCAGCTCCGACTACGAGCTGTCCAAGCTCAAGGGCGACGCCCACCTGCCGCAGGCGATGAGCGTGGACTGGATCCGCTTCTGGCAGGCACCCGGCTACACGCCGTAGCCGTATCGAGTGTGGGGTCGCGAGGGCCCGGCCGCCGTCCTGTCGGGCGTGGCGACCGGGCCCTCCGACCCTCTCCCCCCGGATTCGGCGAGTCGGACGCCCGACGGGCTCGAACGGTCCGCTCAGGCTCCGGTGACGTGCCCGGCCACGGCCCGGGTCAGGGCCATCGCGTCCCGCGCCCATGCCGGCGTGGCGCCCGCGAGGCCGCAGGTCGGGGTGACGACCAACCGGTCCCCTGCCTCCTCGGGGTCGATCCCCAGCATGTCGAACCACCCGAGCACGCGCTCGGTCAGCCCGCGCTCGCTGGGCGGCGTCTCCGGGTCGGTGGACGGGACGACGCCGAGGGCGACGGTCAGGCCGGCCTCGAGGGCTCCGCCCAGCTCGTCGTGGTCGGCCGCCGCGAGGACGGCGAAGTCCACCGAGAGACCGCGCGCGCCGGCAGTCCTGACGAGGTCCCAGGGGGTCTCCGGCGCGCAGGAGTGCACCCACGGCTCGGCGGCGTCGGCGATGGCGGACAGCACCCACTCCAGGTGTTGGGAGAGCTGGGGGCGGTCGACGGCGCGGTGCCGGCCGAAGCCCGAGGCCGTGGGCACCCGTGCCTGCAGCACCGCCGTCAGGGCGGGCTCGTCCACCTGGACGACGAGGCGTTCGGCGCCGGGCACCCGGCGACGAACGTCGGCGACGTGGTCGCGGAGCCCCTCGGCGAGGGCCTCGGCCAGCTCGCGGCGGGCGCCGTGGTCGCTGAGCACCTTGTCGCCCCGGGGCTTCTCGACCGTCGCGGCCAGCGTCCACGGGCCGGCGACCTGGATCTTGAGCGGGCCGGCGTAGCCGTCGAGCGCCTCCTCGAGCCGGTCGAGATCCTCGTCGAGCAGGCTGCGGGCGCGGCGCTGGTCACGGCCGGGGGCGTCGGTGAGGCGCCAGCCCGACGGTTGCACGTCGAAGCCGAGCTCGGCGACCAGGGCCAGCGCACGACCGGTCATCGAGCCGGTGGGGCCGCGATCGGGGAGCTCGGGCAGGTGTGGGAAGTCGGGGAGCTCGTCGACGACCAGGCGGATCGCCTCGACGGGGTCGGTCCCTGGCAGCGAGCCGATGCCGGTCGCGAGCGTCACGCCGGGTCTCGAGCCGGCTCGCGCGCGGTGCTCGAGGTTGAGGTGATGGTCGCCGAGCCGACGACGCGAGTGCCGTCGTAGACGACCACGGCCTGGCCCGGGGCGATGCCCTGGGCGGGGTCGACCAGGTCGACATGCACCTCGGCCCCGCCCTCGGAGGTGACGACGACCGCGCGGTGCTCGGCCCCGTGGGCGCGGAGCTGGACGGTCCCCTCCAGTCGCTCCGGGACCGTGCCGCACCATCGGCCCGCGGCGGCCTCGAGCCCATGGACGGTCAGTGCCTCACGCGGCCCGACCCGGACGGTGCCGGAGACCGGCTCGATGTCGAGGACGAAGCGCGGCTGCCCGTCGGCGGCCGGCCGCCCGATCCGCAGGCCCTTTCGCTGGCCAACGGTGAACGCGTAGGTGCCCGTGTGCTGCCCGAGCACGGCGCCGGTGGCGTCGTCGACGATGTCACCGCCGTGATTGGGTGCCCGCTCGCCGAGCTTCTCGCGCAGCCAGCCGGCATTGTCGCCGTCGGCGACGAAGCAGATGTCGTGGGAGTCGGGCTTGGCAGCCACCCGCAGGCCGCGGCGCTCGGCCTCGCGGCGTACCTCCGGCTTGGGGGTGTCGCCCAGCGGGAACAGCGAGTGCCGCAGCTGGTCCTGGGTCAGCACACCGAGCACGTAGGACTGGTCCTTGCCGTGGTCCTCCGCCCGGTGCAGCTCTACGGTCCCGTCGGGAGCGGTGCGAAGCCGCGCGTAGTGGCCGGTGGCCACCGCGTCGAACCCGAGCCCGATCGCGCGATCGAGGACGGCCGCGAACTTGATCTTCTCGTTGCAGCGCAGGCACGGGTTGGGAGTGCGCCCAGCGGCGTACTCGTCCATGAAGTCGACCACGACGTCGTCGTGGAACCGCTCGCTGAGGTCCCAGACATAGAAGGGGATCCCGATGACGTCGGCGGCCCGGCGAGCGTCGTTGGCGTCCTCGAGCGTGCAGCAGCCACGAGCTCCCGAGCGGTACGACGCCGGGTTGCGCGACAGCGCCAGGTGGATGCCGGTGACGTCGTGCCCGTCGTCGACGGCCCGAGCGGCCGCCACGGCGGAGTCGACCCCACCGGACATCGCGGCGATCACCCTCATCGCGAGATCACCCGCGCGTCACCGGGCGACGGGCTTGCGCGATGCGCGAGCCCGCTCGACACACGGCCCGATGGCGGCGGCCAGCGCGTCGATGTCGGCGTCGGTGCTGGTGTGGCCGAGCGAGAACCGCAACGAGCTCAGGGCGTCCTCCTCGCTGAGGCCCATGGCGATCAGCACGTGGGAGGGCTGGGCGACGCCGGCCGAGCAGGCCGAGCCGGTCGAGCACTCGATGTCGCGGGCGTCGAGCAGCATCAGGAGCGAGTCGCCGGCGCAGCCCGGGAAGCGCAGGTGGGCGTTGCCGGGCAGCCGATCCGTCGGGTCACCGTTGGCGATCGCGTCGGGCACCACCTGCTGCACCTCACGCACCAGCCGGTCGCGCAGGGCGGACACCCGCTCCGCGTGCTCGACCTGGACCTTGACGGCCGCCTCGACTGCTGCGGCGAAGCCGGCGATGGCGGGCGCGTCGAGCGTCCCGCTGCGGATGTCGCGCTCCTGGCCGCCGCCGTGCATCATCGCGGTGACCTCGAGCTCACGGCGTACGACCAGGGCACCGACGCCGTAGGGACCACCCACCTTGTGGCCGGTCAGCGTCATCAGGTCCACGCCCGAGGCCGCGAAGTCGATCGGCACGGAGCCCACCCCCTGGACCGCGTCGGTGTGCACAGGGATGCCGTGCGGGACGGCGAGCGCGACGATGTCTTCGATCGGCTGGAGGGTGCCGACCTCGTTGTTGGCCCACATCACCGAGATGAGCGCCACGCTGCCCGGATCACGCTCGACGGTCGCCCGGATGGCCTCGAGGTCGACGCGACCCCGGCCGTCGACGCCGATCAGCTCGACCTCCGCACCATCCTCGGCCGCCAGCCACATCAGTGGGTCGAGGACGGCGTGGTGCTCGATCGCCGTGGAGATGATGCGGACCCGTCGCGGGTCCTGGTCGTGGCGTGCCCAGAACGTGCCCTTGAGCGCCAGGTTGTCGGACTCGGTGCCGCCGGAGGTGAAGACCACGTCACCCGGCCGGCAGTTGAGGGCCTGTGCGATCGTCTCGCGGCTCTCCTCGACCACCTGGCGGGCTCGCCGCCCGCTCGCGTGCAGCGAGCTGGGGTTCCCGACGTCGGCGAGGTGCCGCGTCATCGCCTCGATGGCCACCGGCAGCATCGGCGTGGTCGCGGCGTGGTCCAGATAGACCGGCTGCTGCGCCGGCGTCGCCAGGGAGGGATCGTTCATCGCATCCGCAAGCGTACGGCGCACCCCTGCCCCCCGGCGAACCACGCCGCCGAGCGGACGGACGGATGGGTCAGCTGCAGGTCTCGACGCCGTCGACCCACCAGCCGGTGCTGCCCTTGATCACGGTGACCTGGGCCTGGATCTCGTTGTTCGTGGGGTCGACGAGGGCGACCCCGGTCGGCGCGTGGTCCTTCGCGGGCACGACGATCGGGACGACGCCGTCGACCTCGGTCTCGGCCCAGTCGAGGGCGGCCTCCTCGGGGGTGCCGAACCCCTGGGGCTCCCGGGCGTAGTCGATCGAGAGCATCGAGTGGCTGCCGCAGCCGGTCTCCGGCCAGGTCGGGGCGACGGAAATGGGGTCGGCGGTCCCGGTCGAGGTGGTAGCTGACGAGCTCGACTCCGAGGGCGACGGGGTCGTCGCGTCGTCGGCCGTCCCGGTCGCCTGGCCGCAGCCGGCGAGGGCGAGCACGGCGGCAAGGCCGAGGGCGGCGGGCAGCAGTCGAGGGTTCATGGGTTTCCTCCCGGGACTCGGTGGTTCGCACATCAGACGGCCCGCGACGGCCCGCGGTTCCCGGGTCAGACCATCCGCTCGAGCCACGGGTGGTCGGGTTGGAGCTCGGTCACCCGACGCACCAGCCAGTCCCGCGCGGCGCCGTCGAGCAGCGGCCAGGTGCGCTCGAGGTCGCGCTCGTCCTTGAGTCGCTGCAGCCGCGACTTGTAGACCAGGACGATCTCCGGCTTCAGGTAGCGGATGCCGTCGTCGGCCAGCCAGGTGACCTCCTCGACGGGCGCGACGTGGTCGGGCAGCCGCTTGTTGGTCCAGGCGCCGTCGCGGTCGGGGGTGAGCGGCAGGTCGAAGACCCACGGCGACGTTGCGTCGCGGCGTACCCAGATCTGGCTCTCGGGGTGCTGCACGTCGGGCCAGTGGTCGCTCAGCGGGCGGAGCGCGCCGTCGGAGATGTTCCAGAGCTGCCACCGCTCCCCCACGTGCTCGCGCAGGGCCGGCACGTCGCACACGAGGATCGAGACGTCCACGTCCTCGTGGCCGCGCGGCGCCCCGGTGAAGGCCTCGATCGCCCAGCCACCGACGATCCACCACGGCCGGTCGAAGCCGGCGAAGAAGTCGCGGACACCGGGCGGGTCGAGCGGCTGCCACGGACCGTACAGCGCCTCCCAGTAGTCGTCCTCGGCGCGCTCGGCGGGCGTGCGCATCAGCGGTTCCACGCCCGTCACCCTAGGCGAACCTGTAGTCGTCGGGGTCGTACGGCGTGGGAGGCGAGGACGAGCAGGACGGCGTCGTCGGAGTACTGTACTGGGTGCCCCAGATCATCGGCGGCATGTAGAGCCCGGTGCGGGGCGGTCCAGCAGGTACTCGGCGCGGTGCGTGCCGTCGTCGACGATGCGCGTGCACGGAGCCGCTGGAGGCAGACGAGGAACTGATGGCAGCGCGGTGCGCATGAGCACCGCGGACGTCCTGCGGTGGGCACGTCGTAGACGACGAAGAAGCGCTCGCGGCACGAACGGGAGCGTAGCCTCGAGCTCGCCCGGCGACCAGGGCACCGCGCAGGTCGTCGGCGCGGTGCAGCGCGATCGAGCCGACACCGGCGACGCCGGCTCGGCGATCCGTCGCTCAGCGGCGAGCCCGTCGGCGTCGGCGCGGCTCGGTCACGACGAAGGGTGTCCGCGTAGCCGGTGATGCGGGCGGGGTTGCCGACGACGATCGCGTTCGGCGGGAACGTCGCTGGGTGACCACGGCTCCCGGCGCCGATCATCGCGCCGCCGTCCGATGCGTCACACCGGGCAGGATGGTGGCGTTGCGCGCCGATGGAAGCACCGCGTCCGACGAGCGTCTGCGCGAAGCTGTCGGGGTACTGCTTGCTGCGCGGGAAGAGGTCATTCGTGAAGGTCGCGTTCGGTCCGACGAAGACGTCGTCCTCGAGCCGCACGCCGTCCCACAGCTGCACGCCGCACTTGATGGTGACGCGATCGCCGACGACGACGTCGCTCTCGATGAAGACGGAGTCGCAGATGTTGCAGTCCTCGCCCGACCTGCGCGCCGGGCAGGATGTGCGCGAAGGCCCAGACGCGAGTGCCGTTGCCGACTGGAGTGGATTCGCACAGGGTCTGCGGGTGCAAGAAGAAGCTCATTTGTTGGAAGATTTAGCTGGAGTGTAAAGCTGTGATGAAGAAAATAAAAGAAGAAAAAAGAAGAAATAAATAAGAAAGAGAAAAAAAAAAGGAAAAAAAAGAGAGAAAAAAAGAAGAAAGAAAGAAAAGAAAAAGAAGATAAAGAAGAAAAGATAAAAGAAAATGAAAAAAAAGAAGAGAGAGAAAAGAAAGATAAAAGAAGGAGAAAGAGAAGAAAAGAAAGAGAAGAGATGTAAAAGAGAAAAGAGATAGATGAAAGAGAAGATAGGATAAGAAAAAAAGAGAGAGATGATATGATGAGATATAAAGTGATAAAAGAAAGAGAAAAGAATAAAAGAGATAGGTAAGTTGATGAAAGAGAAAAAGATGTAAAGAAAGTAAAGAGATATAGAGAAAGGTAAAAGAAATGAAAAAGTTATGAAGAGAAGAGAGATAGTAGGGAAATAGATAAGATGATAAAAAAGATAGTAGAGATGGTAGATGAGATTAGAGTGAGATTAGATGAGATGATGAAAATATAGATAAAATGAGTAGTGAAAAGAGAAGATGTTGAGATGATGAGAGGCATTAGAATATAAGATAAGATGATAAGATGAGATAATAGATAGATAGAGAAAAGTAAGAGAGAGAGAAGAGTTATAGAGAGTGATTAGATGTTAAGATAGATAAGATAGATGAGATGTTTAGATAGTTCTAGATTAGAAATGAAGAGATAAGGGTGATAGATTATAGTAGATAGGTAGATATGATAATTAAAAAGTTGAAGAGAGAGAGAGAGAAAGATGATATTGATGGAGATGAAAGATAAGAAGTTAAGAGAGTGATAATAGAAGATGGGAATGGAAATATGGTAAAGAGAAGAAAGTAGAGTAGTAATATGATAGAGTAGTTTGGAGAAAAGTAGATAAAGAAAAAGATTTATAAGTAGAAAGTAGAAGATTATATTGTAGATACTAGAGCGAAGAAGATAAAAATAGAGAAGGTTGGTAGTATTATAGTAGAAGAGGATATAACACCGAGTAGAGCGAAGACCTCCCCGGTCAATACTTCCTCCAGGACGGCACCCCCGTCCTGCCCCGTCATGCGGGAACTCACTCAGAACGGCGGCGACGCGGGCGACTATCTTCGTCGGACAGCCAAGGGAAGCAGCGGGAGCGACAGCGACGCGTTCGGCTGCTCGTTCGATCACCGGCAGAGCAACGATGCGAATCGCTCGCGGACCAAGAGGCTGTTTGTGGTCCGGGATGGGGTAGTGGACGTCCGTCCGGAACTCGTGCGTCGGCGAAGTGGGCGGCGACGGCCGCTCTGTCGGAGAACGTCGACCACGGCGAGATGCCCGACGAAACCCGGTCCGGAGGTGTTGACCATCCGGACCGGTCGCCCGCAGCCTGCTCAGTAAGGTGAATGGATCTCACCGACGTCGGTCGTTCCACGCGTCGATGAAACGGCAGCTTCAGGCGGATCACCGCCGCTTGAAGCTCATCCATCCGCGAATTGCGCCCGATGAGCGCGTAGTCGCGCGGTACTTACTCTCCCAGCCGTACTGCCGAAGCCGGCGGAGCCGCTCGGCGACGTCCGCATCACGATGTGAGAAGTGCTCCCCCGTCGCCGAGCGCTCCCAGGTTCTTCGTCGGGTAGAAGCTCATGGTCGCCACCTGGCCGAAGGAGCCGGCTCGACGGCCGTCGTGCATCGCGCCCACCGACTGTGCGCAGTCCTCCACGACCGGGATGCTTCGGCCCTCGGCCCAGCGGATGATCGACGGCATGTCGGCGGACCTGCCGTACAGATGGGTGACGACGACGGCGGCGGGTTGGCTGTCCAGGTCGTCGCACGCCTGCTCGAAGCGTGTCGGCGGTCAGCAGCAGGCTCGTCCGGTCGATGTCTGCGTAAACAGGCCGCGCACCGACTGCCCTGGTGGCGGTGGACGCGTAGCCCCCGGCGTTGGCAGCCGTCAGCACGGTGTCGGTGGAGGTGACCCCCAGGGCGGAGATCGCCAGCTGCAGCGCGTCGGTCCCGTTGGCGACGGTCACGCAGTGATCGGTCCCGATGTACGCCGCCAGCTCCAGCTCCAGCTGCTCGTTCTCCGGTCCCAGGACGTACCAGCCGCTGTCGACGACACGGCTGACCACGTCATTCGAGCTGTCGCCCGAGCCGAGCGCTCTCCCGAGCGAGGTCGTTGAAGGGCACCTCATCCATCCGAGTCACCGTGCCTGGGTGCCTCGGGCATGTCGACCACGCCGTCTCCGGAGGGCAACAGTGCCACCGGCCCACAGCCACCAGGATCAGCGACCGCCGACGCGAACGCCACCCAGGCGGCTCCGGCGCCTGGAGTGTCGGTACTTCAGGGCGAGGATGTACTCGCCGGACGGAAGCGACGCCGACAGCAGGCCCTGCGTGCTGCCGCGGGTGGTCACCGGAGAGCAGGGCTCTTCGGTCGGGACACACCTCCGCATGCCAGCCGCGGTAGAAGGCCTCGTTGAAGAGCGCCACAGCAGGAACTGCGCTCGACACTCGGTAGGACATCGCCCCCGGGCGATAGCTCGCCGGCGTTATCTGTGCTGGCCCACAACGGCCACCATCCAGGCACCGGGCGATCTCGACGGATGTGACGGGACCGCCCTTCGCGGGTGACGGCCATGCCGGAGGCAGTGAGGAACCTCGCAAAGGTGGTGCCGTCGACTGGGGTCGAGAATGGCTGTTTCGAGCTTTGTCTGTGAGCGGGAAACTGCGGAGGTTGACATATCCCCCGACCGCGAGCTGGCCCGTTAAAATAGGCAGCAGTTCCAGTTGTTCGCGCGCAACACGCGCCGACGTGTAGCGCTCCGGCAGCGCCGCACGCGCTGGGCGTTGAACGGTGGCGGCCGGGGGCTGCGTAGCGATCAACTGGTCCACGGTCGCGCCGCAGGATCGCCTGCTCGTAGGCGAGCCTCGGCGTCTTGCCAGGTGACGGCGTTGTCTTGAGCCCACATCGACGCCTGAGACGGCCGTGAGCGCCACCAGGGCAGCGACCAGAGCGCCGGCACCGCAGCTTGCGTCCGGCAGCCAGCAGCAGCGCAACGGCAAGAAGCAGGAGGCACCACTGCGGCACCCAGTCGCGTGACGGAGAACGGGCCCATGAGCGGCAAGGCACGAGCATCAGACGCCACCACGAGAAATGTTGCCCCTGCACGCAAGGCATCGTCCGCGGGTGCGCAGATTCGGCCCGTCCGCCAGGAGGCGACCTGCTCCCGCAACAGCGACGAGAACCAGGCCGAACAGCAGAAACATTTTGAAGTCACTCATGCCGAAGCGGCTGAGACGCGAGACCAGGAAGGCTTTGTGAGGCGTTGAACCAGGGCAGGAAAGGCATCCCGAGCGCGAACGCAGGAAGGGCCAGCGCCAGACCGGCCCGGTGGTCCGGCTGCGAAGGGGAGCCCACGCGCCAGGGCAAGGACGGTGGCGGGAACGAAGAAGGAGCGCATCGCTGATGTAGTTGGGCAGCTCCGGTGAGCCGAAGCTGAAGAGGAGGGTGCCGATCAGGTACGAACTGAACAGTGAGTCGTCCGGCGAGTTGGTCATGCTGCCTGCGCCGAGGAAGTAGTAGGGCAGGAGCCGAGGAGCGCTGAGCAGGACAACGATCGACGCCGGTGACGGCCAGGGGCACGAGGTACTCCCGCAGCCGCGGACGATCCACCCACTGCCAGTAGACGACCCAGACGACGCGCCACGTAGGTCAGAGCGATAACCTGTCCGGGATACATCGCCGTTGTGGCCTGCCAGAAGACGATGGCCGCCAGACGGGGCCTGCCACCAGCGAGTTCCACCGCCACCGGGAGGACAGCGCCAGCAACACCCACGGCAGCCACGCGTAGCCGCGAGCGATGTCGACATGCTCGGCATTGGCGTAGAACCCTGCGGCGAAGAACCAGGCAACACCGGCGAAGACAGAGATCCAGAAATCGCCCATCAGCCGGCGCATCAACAGGTACGCACCGACCAGCCCCCACGCGACGTGTGACGGCGGCTACGACGGCTGCCACGTGAATCGTGTACGGCCAGACGGCTGAAACCAGCGCCGCGGGCAGATACCAGGCGCCGCTCTGCAGGATCGCTGCACCCTGGATAGCCGGCCCACGTCGTGGGTACCCACTCGACCGGTGAGAAGAACGAGCCGTGGGCGGACCAGTAATAGGCGTCAGTGTTGTAACTGCCCAGGAAGTCCCACGGGGGGACGACGGTGCCAACGAATGGCTCCGCGGAAACAGGACAGACCTCGAGCACCACCACGAGAGCCGCCAAGATGGCGACCCTGGCCCGCGGCCTGGCGATGCCAGGGATGCGCGGGATGCGAATCCGGTCACCGAGGCGGTAGCGGGTCGGGTGTCCACGGAATGCTCCTCGACCACCAGCACGGTCCCCCGGCATCGACTGCTCCTCGAGATAGTTCAGTTTGGCCCGGTGCCGGCCCTGGGCGGTCTGCGGACTGGCCAACGGTACACGGGAAAGGGAAAGGATGAAACGATCAGAGCAGCACGAGGTCGTCGCGGTGCACGATCTCCCGCTCGTACGCCGCCCCCAGCTCACGCTTCAGGTCGTGCGACGAGCGCCCCAACAGCGCCGGCAGCTCGGCCGCGTCGAAGTTGACCAGGCCACGGGCGATCGCCCGCCCCTCCGGGTCGGTCAGGTCGACTGGGTCGCCGGCCGTGAAGTCGCCCTCGACGGCCGTCACCCCGGCCGCGAGCAGCGAGGCCCGCCGATCGACGACGGCGCGCACGGCGCCCGCGTCGAGAACCAGCCGGCCGCGCGGGTCGGTCGCGTGGGCCAGCCACAGCAGCCGGATCGGGCGCCGCCGCCCGGTGGGGTGGAACAGGGTGCCGACGTCCTCCCCCGCGAGCGCGGCCGCGGCGTTGACGGCGGAGGTGAGCACGACGGGGATGCCGGCGCCGGTGGCGATCCGGGCCGACTCGACCTTGGTGACCATCCCGCCGGAGCCGAGTCCGGCGCCGCCGGTGGACCCGATCCTGACGCGGTCGAGGTCGGCGGGCGAGGCCACGTCGGAGAGGAGCGAGGCCGGCCCGGCGGCCGGGTTGGCGTCGTAGAGGCCGTCGACGTCGCTGAGCAGGACCAGCAGGTCGGCATGGACCAGGTGGGCGACGAGGGCCGCCAGCCGGTCGTTGTCGCCGAACCGGATCTCGGTCGTGGCCACCGTGTCGTTCTCGTTGACGATCGGCAGCACCCCGAGCTCGAGCAGCTTGGCGAAGGTCTGGTGGGCGTTGCGGTAGTGCGCGCGGCGCGTCACGTCGTCGACGGTGAGCAGCACCTGCCCGACCACGATCCCGTGCCGCGCGAGCTCCTCTGTGTAGCGGTGCACCAGCAACCCCTGGCCGACCGACGCCGCGGCCTGCTGAGCGGCCAGCGCCCGCGGCCGACGCTTGAGCCCCAGTGGCGCGAGCCCGGCAGCGATGGCGCCGGAGGAGACCAGCACCACCTCGGTGCCGCGCTCCCGCGTGGCCACCAAGACGTCGACCAGGCGGCGCAGGCGCTCGGGATCCAGCCCACCGCCGGCCGTCGTCAGCGACGACGAGCCGACCTTGACCACGACGCGGCGGGCCGCGACCACCGCCGCCCGAGTCACTTGTCGATGTCCTCGTCGCGGCGGTCGGGGTCGTCGGCGGAGCCGATCTCGTAGGCCATCGGCCCGGTCTGTGGCCGCGACGCCTTGACGATCTTGTCGTCGATCAGACGAGCCTGGTCGATCCGGCGAGCCACGTCGGCGCGGGTCTCTTCCTCGCTCCGTTCGGGCATCGCCTCGTCGATGGCCCGGCGCCGGCGGGCAGCCGGACGCTGGTCCTCGAAGCGGTGGTCCTCGCCCCTGCGACTCAGGACCTCGGCGCCTGCGTCGATGCCGGGCTTGAAGTCGAACACGACGGCGTTGTCGGGAGGGCCGATGAGGACGGCCTCGCCCTCTTGCACGCCGAGCGCGAGAAGGCGCGCCTCGACGCCGAGCCGGTTGAGCCGGTCGGCGAGGAACCCGACCGCCTCGTCGTTCGTGAAGTCCGTCTGGCGCACCCAGCGCTCGGGCTTGTCGCCCCGCACCCGCCAGCCCTCGTTGGTCTGGGTCACGCTGAAGTCGTCGGCGCCGTCGGCCGACGGCGGGCGGATCACGATGCGCTGAGCCTCGGCAGCCGGACGCGCGTCGCGTGCGGTCTGCACGATGCCAGCCATCGCGAACGTGAGCTCGCGCAGGCCGGCTCCGCTGGCCGCGGAGATCGGGAACACGTCGAGGCCGCGGGCCCGCAGGTCGTCGACGACCATGTCGGCGATGTCGGAGCCGTCGGGCACGTCGATCTTGTTGAGGGCGACCAGCCGTGGCCGGTCCTCGAGGCCGCCGTAGCGGCTCAGCTCGTTCTCGATGATGTCGAGGTCCTCGACGGGGTTGCGGCCCGGCTCCATGGTCGCGGTGTCGACCACGTGCACGATGGCCGCGCACCGCTCGATGTGGCGCAGGAAGTCGTGGCCAAGGCCGCGGCCCTCGCTGGCGCCCTCGATCAGCCCCGGCACGTCGGCGACGGTGAACGTCGTGTCGCCGGCCGTGACCACGCCGAGGTTGGGCACGAGTGTGGTGAACGGGTAGTCCGCGATCTTGGGCCGCGCCCGGGAGATGGCCGCGATCAGGCTGGACTTTCCGGCGCTGGGAAAACCGACCAGGCCGATGTCCGCCACGACCTTGAGCTCGAGTCGGATGTCCAGCTCGTCGCCGGGCTCGCCGAGCAGCGCGAAGCCCGGCGCCTTGCGCTTGGCGCTGGCCAGCGCGGCGTTGCCGAGCCCACCACGGCCGCCCTGGGCGATGACCAGCTCGGTGCCGGCGCCGACGAGGTCGGCCAGCACCTCACCTTGCGCGTCCTTGACGACCGTGCCGTCGGGCACTGGAAGGACCAGGTCGTGCCCGTGGGTGCCGTTCCTGTGCGCGCCGGCGCCGTGACCGCCGACCTCGGCCTTCCGATGCGGGCTGTGGTGGTAGTCGACCAGCGTGGTCACGTCGGGGTCCACGCGCAGGATCACCGATCCGCCGGGGCCACCGTTGCCACCGTCTGGTCCACCGAGCGGCTTGAACTTCTCACGGTGCACCGAGGCGATGCCGTTGCCGCCGCGGCCGGCGCTGACGTGCAGCGTCACCCGGTCGACGAACGTGGGAACTGCCACGAAGCACCGCCGATCTTTCGCTGGTTGAGGAGGTTGCGAAGCAACCGTCTCGAAACCAAGAAAGGCGCCCCCTAAAGCGGGACGCCCTTCAGTGGATGTTGTTGCAGGTGAGCGTCAGGTCACTCGCCCGGGACGATGTTGACGACGCGGCGGCCGCGCCGCCTGCCGAACTCGACAGCACCCTCGACCAGAGCGAACAGGGTGTCGTCACCGCCGCGGCCCACACCGGTGCCCGGGTGGAAGTGAGTGCCCCGCTGGCGGACGATGATCTCGCCGGCGTTGACGAGCTGGCCGCCGTAGCGCTTGACGCCGAGGCGCTGGGAGTTGGAGTCCCGACCGTTCTTGGTCGAGGCCGCACCCTTCTTGTGTGCCATGAGATTTTGTCCTTCGCTGCCGCTGAGCCAGGGCCCGTGGTTGTCAGAGGGAGATGTCGGTGACCTTGACCTGGGTGTACTTCTGACGGTGACCCTGGCGCTTCTTGTAGCCGGTCTTGTTCTTGTACTTCTGGATGATGATCTTGGGGCCCTTGGTGGCGCCGAGGACCTGGACGGTCACCCCCGCCTTGTCCAGGCCGGTGGCGGTGACCTTCTCGCCGTCGACGACCATCACGACCGGCAGCGTCAGCGACTCGCCGACCTTCGTCGAAACCTTGTCGATCTCGATGACGTCGCCGACAGCGACCTTCTGCTGGATGGCGCCTGAGCGCACGATCGCGTACACCGCGGTCTCCTTCGTCGATTCTTCACACGTCTTGTCCGGGTCGGCGCGCACACCACGAAGCAGAGGCTCGAGGAGGGCTGTCACACGGAATGGGCACGCCTGAGCGCACCGAGGGTCAATAGTACGGACCCGCCCGCCCGATGCGCAAAACGTGGCCCCGGCGGGGCTCTCTATACTCGGTCGGCACGACTCGACCGCTACTACCAGGAGGGCGAATGGCAGTCTCGAAGTACGACATCGACCTCGACCTCGCTCGGGAGTCCAACTCGAGTCACTGGCACGTGGCCGACCTGATCGGCTCCACCAAGCGTGTCCTCGACGTGGGCTGCAGCACCGGCTACTTCGCCGAGGCGCTGACCGAACGGGGCAACGAGGTCCTCGGTGTCGAGTACGACGAGGCCAGCGCCACGATCGCGCGCGAGCGCGGCTTCGAGGTGCTGACTGCCGACCTGGAGACCGCCGACCTGGCTGCCCACTTCGGGGCGGGCTCGTTCGACGTGGTCGTCTACGCAGACGTGCTGGAGCACCTGCGAGACCCGCTTCCGGTGCTCCGGAGCACGCATGACCTCCTTGCGCCGGGAGGTTTCGTGGTCATCTCGCTTCCGAACATCGCACACGGCGACATCAGGCTGGCGTTGCTCGACGGAAAGTTCGACTACACCGAGACCGGCATTCTCGACACCACTCACACCCGCTTCTTCACCCGCAGCTCGCTGCTGCGATTCGTTCGCGAGGCCGGTTTCGCCGTCGCAGAGGTGAGGCGGACGACCGCGCCGCTGTTCGAGACCGAGCAGGGCCTCGACGCCGCCTCCTACGACCCCATGCTGGTCGAGCGGGTGCTCGCCGACCCCGAGTCGCTGACCTACCAGTTCGTGGTCAAGGCAGTGGTCGACGACGCGTCGGCCAGCGCCCTGGGTCTGCCCGAGCGTCTCTACGACGCCGAGATCGAGCGCGACAGGCTGGCCGACGAAACTGCCCAGCTACGCCAACGGATCGAGGGCGCAGAGTCAGAGACCGAGGCCATGCGCGAGGAGCTAGCCCGGATCACCACGGAGCTGATGGGCGAGATCGAGAAGCTCCGCGGCGTGCTCACCCGTGAGCGGGAGACCTTCGCCCGCGACCGCGACGAGCTGCGCCGCAACCGCAGCCGGCTGCGCGAGGAGCGCGACCGACTCCGCGCCAAGCTCGAAAGTCGCGACCGACAAGACTGACCAGGTCAGCGCTTGCGGCCGCGCCTCTTGACCGGGACGTGCAGCGCGGGCGTGCCCGAGTCGTGGGCGTGGTCGTTGGCGACGAGCACGGCGCCGGCTTCTCGGGCCGCGGCTATCGCGGCACCCTCGGGGGTGTCGGCCAGGGCGGCCGGCGGACCCGCCGGTCGGCTGGCGGCCCGGCGGCGGCTGCGCGTGACCACGCGCGGCGGCTCCGGCGGGGCCGGGGGACTGGCGTCGTCATCGGGCTCGTCGTGCTCGTCCTGAGCGGACGGAGCTTCGTCATCGGGGACGACCGCTAGTTCGCGATCCGTCTCGTCCTGCGAGGCCTCAGCCGCGTCAGGCTCCTCGGAACCCACGGACTCGGGGGTCTCCGGGGACTCGTCCGCAACCGGTTCGGCGGTGTCGTCGGCATGCACCATCGGGGGCTCGACCGGACCGTCGTGCAGGTCCTCGAGCTCCTCGTTGTCGTCATGCTCGTCGGTCTCGGGGTGCGGCTTGGCCACGGCGGCGACGTCGCGCGGCGAGGGAGCAGACGAGCGGGCGGCGGGCTGCTGGTCGCCGTTGCGGCCGCCACGGCTACGACGGCCCCGACGGCCCTCCTCCTCGACGCGGCGCGGCTCGACCGGCGCGTCCTCGACCACGACACCGCGGCCGTGGCAGGCCTCGCAGTCGTGGGAGAAGGACTCGAGCAGGCCAGTGCCGATCCGCTTGCGGGTCATCTGCACGAGGCCGAGCGAGGTCACCTCGGCGACCTGGTGGCGCGTGCGGTCACGCCCGAGGCACTCGACCAGGCGCCGGAGCACCAGGTCTCGGTTGGACTCGAGCACCATGTCGATGAAGTCGACGACGATGATGCCGCCGATGTCGCGCAGCCGGAGCTGGCGCACGATCTCCTCGGCCGCCTCGAGGTTGTTCTTCGTGACGGTCTCCTCGAGGTTGCCGCCCGAGCCGGTGAACTTGCCCGTGTTGACGTCGACCACGGTCATCGCCTCGGTGCGGTCGATGACCAGGGAGCCGCCGGAAGGCAGCCAGACCTTGCGGTCCAGTCCCTTGTGGATCTGCTCGTCGATCCGGTACGACGTGAAGGCGTCGCGACCGTCGGCCGACTCGTAGCGCTCCAGCCGCGACTCGAGGTCGGGCGCCACGTGCGAGACGTACCCCTGGACGGTGTCCCAGGCGTCCTGGCCCTCGATGACCAGCTTGTTGAAGTCCTCGGTGAACAGGTCACGGACGACCTTGAGGGTCAGGTCGGGCTCGCCGTAGAGCAGCTGCGGCGACTGGCCCTTGGCCTTCTTCTCGATGTCGTCCCAGCGCGCCTTGAGCCGCTCGACGTCGCGGGTCAGCTCGTCCTCGCTGGCGCCCTCGGCCGCCGTCCGCACGATGACTCCGGCGGTGTCGGGGACGATCTCCTTGAGCAATGTCTTGAGACGGTTGCGCTCGGTGTCGGGCAGCTTGCGGGAGATGCCGCTCGTGGTGCCGTCGGGCACGTAGACGAGGAACCGGCCGGCCAGGCTGACCTGGCTGGTGAGCCGGGCGCCCTTGTGGCCGATGGGGTCCTTGGTGACCTGGACCAGGATCGGCTGGCCCGAGGAGAGCACCGACTCGATCTTGCGGGGCTGACCGTCCTTGTGGCCGAGGGACGACCAGTTGACCTCACCGGCGTAGAGCACCGCGTTGCGGCCCTTGCCGATGTCGACGAACGCGGCCTCCATCGACGGCAGCACGTTCTGCACGCGGCCGAGGTAGACGTTCCCGATGAGAGAGGTCTGCGACTCACGCGCGACGTAGTGCTCGACGAGGACCTTGTCCTCGAGCACGGCGATCTGGGTGAGCTCGTCGCGCTGCCGGATGACCATCACTCGGTCCACCGACTCGCGACGGGCCAAGAACTCGGCCTCGCTCACGATGGGCGCTCGGCGGCGCCCGGCCTCGCGGCCCTCCCGACGGCGCTGCTTCTTGGCCTCGAGGCGGGTGGATCCCGAGACTGCGGTGATCTCGTCCTCGGCGCTGCGGGTGCGCCGGACCCGGGTGACGGTGTTCTGCGGGTCGTCCCCGGCGTCGCTGTTGTCATCGCTGGTGCGGCGCCGGCGGCGGCGGCGGCGCGAGGTGCCCTCGGTCGGCTCGTCGGAGTCGCCGGCGGCTGCGCCGTCGTCGTCGGGCTCGGTGTCCGAGGACGCTTCGGTCTCTGCCTCGGCCTCTCCGCCGTCGCTGGACTTACGGCGGCGGCGGCCACCACGGCGACGCTTGCGGCGGCCGGCGCCGGCCTCGTCCGTGGAGTCGTCGGTCTCGTCGGCAACGGGCTTCTCGGTGGCCGTGGCGTCGGCCGACTCGTCGGGCACCTGAGCGGGCGTCTCATCCGCGGCGGGCTCGGCGGCCAACTTCCCGGCGGAGCCGCGGGTTCGTCGGGTGACCTTGGTGGCCTCCGGGGCCTGGAAGAGCGGGGCGACCGACGGCGGGGCCTGCTCGGCCGGCTCGGCAGCGGGCTCGGCGGTCGGCTCGGCGGCTTCGGCGCTCTTCTTGCTCGCGGTCTTCTTGGTGGTCGCCTTCTTCGCGGCCGTCTTCTTGGTCGCGGTCTTCTTGGCGGCCGCCTTCTTGGCAGTCTTGCGGGCCGGCCGGGCGGGCTCGTCGGCCGGCTCGGTCGCTGCGGCCTCGTCGGCCGACTCGCTCACCGGCGGCGCGGCGGCCTTCTTGGTCGTCCGCTTGCGCGCGGGCGCCTTCTTGGGCTTCTCGGCCGCCGGCGGGGCCGACTCTGCTGCTTCGCCTGCGTCGTTGGTGGGCGTCTCTTCGTCGAGCATCTGCTCTCCTCCGCCCGGTCGGCGTACCGACCCGGCGTGTCCGGCGGCGCCACCCGCATGGACAGGGAGGCGACGCAAAGCCTTCGTCTGGCGGCGACACCCTCCGCGGTGCGTCACAGAAGCCCGTCCGCCGCCAGCCGCGGTCGCAGGGCCCGCACGAACTGGCTGTCACCCATTCGTGTGGCGCGTCGCGGTGCTGGTGACGATCGGTTCCCGGTGTGCCTGCCCCCAGTGGTGCGGGACCGGCGAGAACGTCGTCGGGTCGGCCTGGCTCCCACGAGCCCGGTCGGCCGTGGCCAGTATCGCACAACCGGAGGACCCGCCTGCTATTACGCGAGGTGGAGCGGGTCCCCGACCTCCCCCGTCGCCGGGTCGAGCGGGCCCTGCCGGGTCCGGGTCAGCAGCGGCGCCCCGGTCACCTCCAGGCCGGTGACGCGCACCAGGCCGCTCAGCACGTCGTCGGGCCGCACCGCCGGCACCGTGTGCCGCAGGGTGAGATCGAGCTCCGCGCCCCCCGGGTGCTCGTGCGCGGCGAGCTCGACGACCGCAGCCCGGCAGTCGAAGCTGCGCAGGCCCTTCTTGGTCATCCGCTCGACGGGTACGGAGTCGACGGCGAGGAAGGCGGCGACTGCATCGGCGACCTTGGCAGCCGGCGCCTCGACCACCACGCTCCAGCGGCTGGCCTCCAGCCGCTCGGAGAGGGAGCCGGGGCCGTCCGCCACCACCTCGACGACGTCGAGGCCGACGGGGAGTGCCTCGACGAGCGCACGTCGTACGCCCTCGGGGTCGACGACCTCGGCAAGGGCGAGCTCGAGGTACTCCGCCTCGCTGGCCGCCCCCGTCGGCGCGGCGCCGGCGTAGGAGATCCGCGGGTGCGGGTGGAAGCCCGACGAGTAGGCCATCGGGATCTTGGCCCGGAACACAGCGCGTTCGAAGGCTCGGCTGAAGTCGCGGTGGCTGGTGAAGCGCAGGCGGCCGCGCTTCGCGTAGCGCACCCTGAGCCGCTGCACCGGGGGCGGGTTCTGCTCGGGTGGCTGCGGCACCAGGTCACGGTAGTGCCACCCCGGTCGTGCGACTCACCCGACATCGACCGCCTGACGGTGGTCCCGGAAGCGCTAGCTAGCGCACCGACGCCGTACCATGCTGGCCATGCCCGGACCACAAACGGCACCTCGGGTGCTAGTGATCGTGCCGGCGTGGAACGAGCAGGGCTCCATCGGCGACACCGTTCGCGAGATCCGCTCCACCAACCCCGGCGTCGACGTTCTCGTGGTCGACGACGGCTCGGGCGACGAGACGAGCGCTGAGGCGCTGGCGGCGGGCGCGGAGGTCTGCCGACTGCCGTTCAACCTCGGCGTCGGGGGGGCGATGCGCACGGGCTACCGCTTCGCTCTGCGACGCGGCTACGACGCCGCGGCCCAGATCGACGCCGATGGCCAGCACGACCCTCGCTACCTGCCGGCCCTCCTGGCGCGACTCGACGACGCCGACATCGTGATCGGGGCCCGCTTCGCACGCGCCGACGACCCGTACGTCGTCCGCGGACCCCGCCGGTGGGCCATGGTGATGCTGGCGCGGGTGATCTCGCGGCTCGCGAAGACCCGCCTCACCGACGTCACCTCCGGGTTCCGCGTGTCCAACCGACGGGCCATCTCGGTGTTCGCCTCGCACTACCCCGCCGAGTACCTCGGCGACACCGTGGAGTCGCTGGTCATCGCCCTCCGCACCCGGTGCACGGTGACCCAGGAGCCGGTCGACATGCGCAGCCGCACAGCCGGGCAGCCGTCCTCCTCGCCGCTGCGCGCCGCGGTCTACCTCGTGCGGGCGGTCGTGGCTCTCGGGTTGGCCCTCGTCCGCAGATGGCCGGCGAGCTTCGACGAGGGCGCCACCCGCGCGACCCTGGCCTCCGCTGAGCAGAGCGTGCACCCATGAGCGCCGTCAACCTGCTCGGTCTCGCCGGCTCGGTCATCGTCTTGGTGTCGCTGTTCGAGATGCTGCGGCGCCACCGGCTGCGTGAGAAGTACGCCGTCATCTGGTTCATCATCGCCATCTGCGCCTTCATCGTCGCGCTGTTCCCGTCCTGCTCGAGCGCGCGACCGCTGTCCTGGGCCTCCAGGTTCCGGCCAACCTGCTGTTCTTCACCGCCTCCCTGGTGCTGCTGATGCTCACCCTCCAGCACAGCTACGAGCTCGGCCGCATGGAGGAGCGCACCCGCACGCTGGCCGAGGAGGTGGCCCTGCTGCGCCTCGAGCTCGAGCGCGCCAACCGCGCCGCCGATTCCGAGCCGCCCACCGACCGACACCGCGGCTGAGAGCGTGCCCGATGCCATGGAGATCTTCGTCCCCTACTGGGGGGACCCGAGCTGCTCTACGCCACGGTCGACAGCGTGCGCGCGCCAGACCGACGGCGAATGGACGCTCGTCGTCGTCGACGACTGCTACCCGGATCCTTCGGTGGCGGAGTACTTCGCCGCCGAGACCGACCCCCGGATCCGATACGTCCGCAACGAGACCAACCTCGGCATCACCGAGAACTACCGCCGCTGCCGCGACCTGGCGACCGGCGAGCTGATGATGTTCCTCGGCTGCGACGACCTGCTGCGACCCCGACTTCGTCGCCAACGTCCGGGCGGCCCACGCGGCGTTCCCGGCTGCGCGCGATCATCCAGGTCGGCGTCCGGGTGATCGATGAGCGAGGCAGGCCCGTCGACCCGCTGGGCGACAAGGTGAAGCGGCGCGATCAGGCCGCGGGTCGCCGGCCGGCCGAGCTCGGCGGCGAGCGGCTGGCCGTCAGCCTGCTGCGCGGCAACTGGCTCTACTGGCCTTCGCTGGTCTTCCGGACCGAACGCGTGCAGTCCTACGAGTTCCGCGACGGGCTGCCGATCATCCAGGACCTCGCCCTGGTCATCGACATGGTCGCCGCCGGCGAGACCCTGGTGCTCGACCCGACGGTCTGCTTCTCCTACCGCCGCCACACCGCGAGCGCGTCGTCGACCAGCCTGCTGCAGGCGGCCGGCTGCCCGACGAGCGGCGCTACTACGCGATGGCCGCCGAGCAGATGCGGGCCCGCGGCTGGCGGCGGGCCGCCCGCACGGCGCGACGTGCGCGGGACGAGCCGGCTGCACGCCTTGACGCTGCTCCCGCCAGGCGATCAGCGCGGCGGTCGCTGGAGCTCAGTGCCGACGCTGGCTCGCCACGCGTTCGGCCGCTGACTCCGTCCAGCGACCGCGTGGAAGACCGCGAGCGTCTCGTCGGCCATCCGCCGCCAGGAGAACCGAGCCGCCTGGCCACGCCCAGCTGCGGCCAGCCCTTCGAGCCGCTCGGGCTGCGTGGCAGCAACGGTCATCGCCGCGGCGATGCTCGCCGGGTCGTAGGGGTCGAACCACAGAGCGGCATCCCCGCCGACCTCGCGTAGGACTGGGATGTCCGAGGCGAGCACGGGCAGCCCCGACGCCATGGCCTCGAGGACCGGGCAGACCGAATCCCTCGCACAGCGTGGGCATCACCAGCGCGCGCGCCCGCCGATAGAGGTCGGCTAGCTCGTGCTCGCTCCACCCAGCCACGCACCTCGACCCACTCGTGCAGGCCGGCGTCGGCGATGACCGGCAGCAGCGGATCGGTCACCGGGTCGGACGACCCGGTGACCACCAGACGTGGGCTGACGGCCTCGTCGACGAGGGCAAGTGCCCGGATCAGCCCGTCCCAGTTCTTGTAAGGACGGCGTTGGCCGCTGGCGATGAGCAGGTTCTCGCGGTCGCGCACCACGTGTCGGCGTAGCGGTGCGCCGTCGCCGCAAGCGGCACGACGTGCAGCCGCTCGCGGGGAAGTCGAGGAACTGGACGATCTCGTCGGCCGAGACCTGGCTGTCGGTGATGATGCGGGTGGCGTTGCCGGCACCGCGGCGCTCCATCCACATCACCGGACGGGTGTAGAACGGCGTCACCATGAACTCGGGGTGGCTCCAATAGAGCATGTCGTGAATCGTCAGCACGGTTGGCATCGGCGTCCACATCGGGCCGAGCGTCGCCGGACAGTGCACCAGGTCGGCCTTGCGTCGCATGGCCCAGGCGGTCGACGCCGAGCAGCTCGCCGGCTGCCCACACGACGCGGTTCTCGCCACTGATCCGGGACCGGATGACCTCCCCCGGGAACCAGGAGAGGTCGAGCCGCGACCCCTCCTTGCTGGCGAGCGCGACGAAGTCGAGTCCGGTGTCACGGGTCCCGAGCTCGCGATAGAGCTCCCGCGTATAGGTCTCCATCCCGCCCTTCGTGCCCGTGTAGGACAGCATGTCGACGAGCACGAGCGGTCGAGCGTTCACGCGTGGCCTTCCGGCACGAGGGGCGGAGGAGCGGGAGTTTAGTCGATACGCGAGGCCCTACCGCCGAGCCCGGGGAGTCGCGTCGATCGCGGTCAGCGGGCGCCGCGTTGGTACCCTCCGCGCATGGCGAAGGTGGCTGGCGGACCGTCCGCCGAGGGGCGGACGACCCGCTTCGGCGCAGTCCTTCTCGCCGACCGCGTGCGCAGCCGCGACAACAACTTCGACCTCCTGCGACTGCTCGCCGCGTGGGCCGTCCTGGTCTCGCACTCCTATGCGCTGGTCGGCGAGGAGCAGCCGCTGCACCAGTTCAAGGCCACGCTCGGCAACGTTGGCGTGCTGGTGTTCTTCGGTGTCAGCGGGCTGCTGATCACGCGCAGCTGGGTCTACGACCCCTCCCCCGCGACTTCTGGACCAAGCGCGCCCTCCGACTGCTGCCGGCCCTCGCCGCGGTGGCACTCCTGACCGCCTTCGTGCTCGGCCCGCTGGTCACGACGGCCACCCTCGGCGACTACTTCTCCTCGTGGGAAACGTGGATCTACCCAGTCCGCATCACGCTGATGTTCCCGTTCGGCGCTCAGTTGCCCGGCGTCTACGACGACAACGTCTTTGCCGGCGCCGTGAACGGGTCACTGTGGAGCCTGCCCGTCGAGGTCTTCGCCTACCTGACCCTGGCCGTCCTCGGCATCGCCGGACTGCTGCGACGCCGCCGCCTGGTCCTCGGCCTGGCCGTGCTGGGTCTGCTGTGGGCCGGTGTGTGGGTGACCATCGCGCCCCCCGCCATCGCCTCGACCTTTGTGCTGGCCGCGTTCGCGGTGGGGTGCGCGGCGTACTTGTACCGCGATCGGCTGGTCCTCAGCTGGCCGGTCGGCGCAACGCTCCTGGCCCTCTGCATCCTGAGCAGCTCCGGGCCGACAGCCCCTCGCGTCATCATCTGGACCGTCTCGGCTGTCTATCTGTCCCTCTGCTTCGCCTACGCGCTGCCGCCGATTGGTCGCTTCGTCACGCGCTTCGGGGACGCGTCCTATGGTGTCTACATCTGGGCGTTCCCGGTGCAGCAGACGATCTACCAGGTGCTGGGTCCCGATCTGGGGCCGTGGACCATGATTGCCATCGCCACGCCGGTCGTCTGGATCCTCGCCCAGATCTCGTGGCACCTCCTCGAGGCGCCCGCCCTGCGGCACAAGCCACGACGGCCCGACGCGGCCCCGGCCCTGCCCCTGGCGCCCGGCGAGAGGCCAGTGACTGCCGACCCGGGTGCGCGGCCCCCAAGTTGACCTCCAGATGGGGCCCCACGAGGTGCGCCAGTGACGCCTGACCCGCATGCATTGAGACGCGCCGGACGACAGCTCGCCGGCGGCACGGTCGTCTTGGCGATCGGGCTCGGCGTCAGCGGGTTGGGCACGATCGGGATGATCGCGGTCGCCGCCCGCGCGTTGTCCCCGCACGAGTACGCCGCGTTTGCCGTGTGGTGGACCGTGGCCACTCTCCTGGCCAACGTGTTCGGCGTGTTCGAGGCCTACCTCACGCGGCTGGTCATCACCGACATTGCGCGGTCGCGCGACGCCCGCCGGGTCACCGCCCTGCTCACAGGGCGCGCGCTCGTGGCCTGGACGCTTCTCACGATCGTGTTGCTCGCGACGGCGCCGATCCTGGCCTCCGAGCTCTTCGCGGACACGCTGGGCGCGGTCCTGCTGCTTCCGTTGTTCCTCCTGCTGATGATGGCGCAGTCTGTGCAGCGCGGCTTCGCGAACGGACACGCCAACTTCACCGCCGTGTCAGCCCAGCTCAGCTGTGACGGCGTCCTGCGCGTCGGGCTGGTGGTGGCCGTGGCCGCACTCGGCGAGGGGTCGCTGACCGCCTTCGCCATGTGCGCCTGCGCGGCCGCCGCCGGCGGGCTCGCACTCGGCTCTCGGCTCGCACCGGGCTGGCTGACGCGGCCGCGACTTCGGGGAGTCGGCGTCGCCACCTCGCCCATCGTCTACCTGCTGATCGGCTCTTCCGGCCCGCTGCTGGCCAACAACGGCTCCGTGCCGTGGCTAGCCAGCATCTCCTCGGTCGACGCCCATACTCTCGGCGCGTTCGCGGCTGCCGTGACGCTGAGCCGGATCCCCACCCAGTTCGTGGCCGCCATCTTCGCGCCGCTTCTGTCGCATCTCGGCCATGCGGTGGAGACCGGTGACCGCGTGACGTTCGACCACCTCCGTCACCGGGCCGACCTCGCCGCCTCGGTGATCGGGATCGCCTACGTCGTCGCGTTCGCGGCCCTCGGCCCGTGGGTGCTGTCGGTCTTCGTCGGCCCCGACTACCAGCTGGAGGTCCCCTACCTCATGGTCCTCGCAGCCGCCAGCAGCGTGATGTTCGTGGCCGTGGTCCAGCAGGCATGCCTGGCCGCGGTTGACCAGTGGCGCCGCATCGCCGCGGCCTGGGTGCTCGGGACAATCAGCTTCTTCATCGTGCTGACCCTCCCCCTCGAGCCGCTGTGGCGCGCCGCGGCGGCACCCCTCGCAGGGGTCCTCACCGCGCTGATTGCCCTCCTGGTGCTGAGTAGGCAGATCTGGGACCTGCGCTCCGACCAGCGAGCCGAAGGCGGCGGTAGCGCCACCAGCACTCCGGTGATCTGAGCCTCTTGGTAGCTAGGGGCGGCGTCGCGCCCGTAGCACGCGTCCGCCCCGGCCGATCAGATCCTGCGCCAGGATCCAGGCGTCCCAGCACAGGTGCTTGAGCCAGTTCCTGCGGACCAGGCACAACAGCAGTTCGCGGCGCGCGGCTCTGGCGGTGGGTCGCGGGACGTCGGCGGCAGCCGTCTCCCTCCACAGCGACCGCCACAGGCCGAGCATGCGCCAGTGCTGGGGCGCGGCTCCGGGGTTCAACGTCGCGGCGGTCTCCTCGACCGTCGGGGCGGGGTACACGCGGTAGTCCAGCAGGGGGTCATCGAGCACGACCAGCGGACCGCGGAGCAGGAACCACCACGTCAAGATGACGTCGGCGCCCCACTCGTCCCTGAACATGGGCGACGTCAGCAATGCCGACCGACGATAGAGGCAGTAGACCTCGGTCCAGCGAGGTCGACGGAGGAACGACCGGAACCGCTCCGAGGGGTCTGTCGCTCGCAACGCGGCGTCGTGCTGCCGATGCAGTGCACGGCCCTCGACGTCGATGAACTGGATGGCCGGCAGACAGGCCAGCGCTTCCGGAGCAGCCTCGAGAGCCTCCAGCGACCTCTCGATGAACGACGCCTGCAGGCGATCGTCGGCGGCGAGCCACGCGAAGTAGCGGCCCGTCGACTCGCAGACCGACCGGTTGAAGTTGGCGACCGCCCCCAGGTTGCTCTTGGACCGGCGGACCGATCCTGGAACCATCGACTCCGCGATCTCAACCGTCCGGTCGGTGGAGCAGTTGTCGAAGACGAGTAGCTCGTCCGGTGGCGTCGTCTGCTCGAGCACCGATGTCAACGCCTCAGCGAGGAACCGTTCGCCGTTGAAGACGGGGATGGCCACGGTTACTCGCGAGGATCGCGATGCCTGCAGACCTTGCTCGGTACGCCGCGGGTCCGGGTGCGCCGGCGCTCCCGGCCGGGAGCGGTCCTGGGCGGGCGTCAACCCGCCGCCCGATCTCTCGCTGGTTCTGGACCCACTCCCCCACCTTAACGAACGGGTGCCGGGGTCGATCGCCCTAGACTGTGCGGCCACCCACACGTCAAGAAGGAGGGCTGGATGTCACAGCTGGGTACGGTCCTGGTCACGGGAGGCGCGGGCTTCATCGGCTGCGCACTCTCCCAGGAACTGGCTGCTGTGGCCGACCGATGGGTCGTGCTGGACAACCTCCACCCGCAGGTGCACGCAAGTTCCGAGCGTCCCACGGCGCTGCACGAAGCCGCCGAGCTCGTCCGTGGAGACGTCACCCGGCCCGGCGACTGGTCCAGCACTCCTGGCGGGCTGCGCGCCCGATGTCGTCGTGCACCTGGCGGCCGAGACCGGGACCGCCCAGTCGCTGACGGAGAGCAGCAGGCACGCGCTGGTCAACGTCGTGGGCACGACGCGCATGCTCGACGCCTTCACCGAGTCCGGACGGCAGCCGGAACACCTTCTGCTGACCAGCAGCCGGGCCGTCTACGGGGAGGGCACCTGGCGCCGCTCCGACGGCACCCTCTACCAGCCCGGCCCGCGGACGCATGAGCAGCTGTCGACGGGTCGGTGGGACTTCGCGGACAGCACCCCGGTGGCCAGTGCGGCGGCGCGCACCGTCCCGGCGCCCTCGAGCGTCTACGGCGCCACCAAGCTGGCGCAGGAGCACATCCTGACCGCTTGGGCAGGCTCCCATGACGTGCGGCTCTCCACGTTGCGGCTCCAGAACGTCTACGGCCCCGGGCAGTCGCTCACCAACTCCTACACCGGGATCGTCGCCCTCTTCTCCCGGCTGGCCCGCGAGGGAGCGTCGATCCCGCTGTACGAAGACGGTGAGATCACCCGCGACTTCGTCTACATCCTCGACGTCGTCGCCGCTCTGCGGCTGGCCCTGGAGCGACCCGGACCTCAGTTCCGCACCCATGACGTGGGGTATCGGATCCCCCACGACGATCGGTGACCTTGCGCAGACGATCGCGGCCTACTACGAAGCGCCCGCCCCGCACGTCGTCGGCCTGTTCCGGGATGGCGACGTCAGACACGCGCAGTGCGACGTGACCGCGACGCAGGCTGCCCTCGGCTGGCGGCCCGAGTGGGACCTGGAGCGCGGGGTGAGCGGGCTGCAGGCGTGGATCGCGACCCAGTTGGACGAGACCGCGGTGTCGGGCGGTTGAGCTGCCCTCACTGCCGATGAGTCGCCCGCCCAGCCGCGCCCGGGCCGGTCAGCGATCGACGGCGTACTTGTAGCGCGGCGTGCCAGCCCATTGGAACGTGCTGACCTCGGTCAGGCAGTCGCCGGCGAGCGGGCGCGAGGCCACGATGGTGGTGACCTCGGGCATCCGGTCCGCCACGGTGCAGGGCGAGCCGTGCACGATCACGACGTCTGGACTGGGGCTGTCCACCGTCAAGGTGGGGTTGTCAGTCCACTCGAACCACACGTAGGCGGCGCGGTTCCACACTGCCTCGTCAGCGGGGTTCGGGTCCAACTGCATCCACGCCTCCTTGTTGGGGCCAGCAGTCTGTCGACCGGACAGCGAGGGCACACCGGTGGCGGTCAGCAGGGAGTCGACCACGGCAGCGTCCGAGACCCAGACGGACCCGTCCTCGCGGGCCTTCTTCCCCTCCTCGAGCATCCGGTCCGCGACGGGGGTACCGCGAAGGTCGCCGAGACCGATGAGCACCGGGTTCACGTCCCAGACGAGAAGGAGGGCGCAGACGCCGGCGAGCACGTAGCCCGGGGTTCCGTGGGGCCAGCGCGTCACGACGAGGACCACCAGCGCGACGAGGAGCGTGGAGATCCAGATGGCGCTGGTCGAGATCTCGGGGAGGTTCTGGATGCGGAGCAAGAACCCGGCATATCCGGCCACCGCGGCACAGGCGCAGGCCGTCATCGCCGAGAACAGCCAGCCGTTGCGTGGCTTGGCGGCCGGAAGGACCAGGCACAGCAGCAGGATCGCCAGACAGCCGAGGATGTCAGCGGTCCGCCCTGGCGGCACCATGTTGGCCAGGGGGATGTGGGTGCCGAACGAGCCGAAGTCGAGGGTCGCCCAGGCGAACCAGAACGCTGAGAGGGCCGACAGGGCGATCACGGCGGCCCGGTGGCCCGAGTCGCGGAAGGTGACTCCTCGCGCGAGCAGCAGGATCGCCCAGAGGAAGCCGATCGCGAAGGCGGAGGAGATCTCGCTCGCGTTCGTCCCGTTCATCGGCATGGTGTCGGTCAGGGGACCGAGCCCGGTCGCACCGAAGATCTCCTGGAACGGCTGCGGGGTGCCGGTCGATACGCGTCGGCCTGGATAGACGGTGTCGACGACGGCAGCGAGCGCGTCACGGCTCTCGATCAGGATGCCGACGGCCAGCAGGATCGTGGCGAAGCCGGTCGCGGCGACCGCCGCCATCGCCCGTCCCCGTCGCTCGCTTGGCACCACGATGCCGAGGACCGCCACCAGCAGGACTGCCGTGTCCAAGATGATCGTCCAGGGTTGGTAGCCCATCGGAGCCCGAGCCAGGATGACCGCGCTGAGCAAACCCCAGCCGACGGCCGCTCCCCGGCGTGACTCGACGGCAGCGCGGGCGCAGTGTTGGAGGCACGCCGCGCCCGCGATCGCGAACCCGAGGACTCCCACCGGAGTGGACGACCACCAGGCGGTCACCGGCGCGAATGCGATGAGGGCGGTGGCCAGATAGCCGACGCGACGACTGCCCGTGAGCGACTTGAAGAAGGACGGCGTGGCGAGCACCAGGAGCAGCACGGAGAGCCACCAATGGGCGGCCACCAGCATCGCGTCCGGAAGCCAGGGGCCGAGGAGCAGGGCGGAGCTGTCGAACAGCACCACCGACGACACCGGTCCCGACGGTAGGGCGGAGAGGAACTGCTGCGGGGCTGCCAGCGGGTTGAGGTAGTCGGTGCTGCCCGTGGCCGTGACGCCGACGGCGAGGGGCGTGGCGGTGAGCCACTCGTCCGACCGGATGGAACGCGCATCGCCGATCATCGTTCCGGAGGGATTCGTGGGGTCCGCGCGGAGGCTGGAGATCCCGATGGACGACTGAGTGACGCCGCCCAGGACCAGGACGACGTACACCGCCACAGGGATGATCACGTGCCACGGGTACGCACGCCAGGAACGTCGAGGGGTAGACATCGGGCTCCTCTGTGGCTGGGTTGCAGGCGGCACTATACGGATGGCCATTTGCCCTCTCCGATGGGTGTGTCACCGAGTGCGTGAGCCTCGGCGGAGCAGCAGTGTGAACAGCGGCTCAGGGGCGACTGGGCACGTAGAGGTCGTCTTGGGGACGCCCCCAGCGCTGCCTCACGGCCGCGCCTTCCCATTCGTCGACGTAGCGCTCGCGGGTCTGGCTCTCGAAGTGGAACAGCTCCACCTGGGCCATGACCAGGATGCGATGCCCGCGGTGGCGCACCTTGTAGCTCAGGTCGACGTCGTTGAAGTTGACAGGGAGGATCTCGGCGAATCCCCCGATCTCCTCGAATGTCTCGCGTCGGAGTGCGGAGCACGCGGCCGTGACGCCACTGACCTCTCGGTTGATGGCCAAGCTCCCGAACTCCCCGAGGAACGAGCGCGGCTTGTAGATGGCGATGTGATGGAACTGCCCTTGTGCGTAGCGGTGCCCGACGTGCTGGATGGTGTCGTTGCTGAAGTACAGCTTGCCCCCGTCATCCCGACGTCGGGTTCGTCGAGCGGTGCCACCAGCTCCTCCAGCCACCGATCGGAGCGGACCTCTACGTCGTCGTTGAGCAGCACGATCCGGTCTCCGGTGGAGTGGATGAACCCGAGGTTCATCTTGCGGCTGAAGTTGAACTTCTCGTCCGTCGACAAGACGGGCACCAGCCGGTCACCGAGGAGATTCTCGAGCTCGGCCATCACGGCATCGGGCGTCGGTTCGTCGTAGACCACGACGACCTCGAGGTTGGCGTGCTCGGTGCGCTCCAACAGGGAACGCACGGCCTCGATGACGAAGACTCGCCAAACGCCCCACACGAGGCCCGAAGATCCCCTCGTGGGAATCACGATCGAGACGCGGCGGGCCGGGTCGAGACGGCGCGAGATCGAGTAGAGGCCCGGCACGGGTCCCTGACCGACCTCGGCGGCGATGCCCAGCCTTTCAAGGTGATGCTGGACCGCTTGCTGTCCCGCGATCGCGGCGTAAGGCTTGGCGTTGACGTCGCTGGCCACCGAGCCAGGGACGCTTCGCCAGTGGTAGAGCACTTCTGGGACATGAACGACCTCGCGCGCCTGTTCGGTGACACGCAGCACGAGGTCGTGGTCCTGGGAGCCGTCGTAACCCTCGTGAAAGCCGCCCACCCGTCGCACCACCTCGGTCCGCAGGACCGACAAGTGGGACGTGTAGTTCTGCCCTCGCTGACGCTCTGGGGACCACGCGGGCTTGTGGAACGTGTCGTAGAACGTGCCGAGTTCGTCGACCTTGTCCTCGTCGGAGTACAGATAGTCGACCTCGGGGTGCTCCTCGATCGCCTCGGCCATCCTTGCCAGCGCCACGTCGACCAGCAGGTCGTCGTGGTCGAGCAGGGCGATGAACTCCCCCGTCGCAGCCGAGACGCCGTCATTGGAGGCGGCGACGATGTGTCCATTGGTTTCCCGCTCGATGACCCGGATCCGCGAGTCGGACGCGGCCAGCTCGGCCAGCACGGTTCGGACCGTCGGACTTGGTGAGCAGTCGTCGACCAGGATCAGCTCCCAGTCATCGAAGTCCTGGGCAAGCACGGAGGCAACGGTGTCGCGCAGGACGTCGACAGGCGGGTCGTAGACGGGCGTGACGATCGAGAAGAGCGGCGCGGTCATCAGCTGCCGCTCAACGCTTGAAGATCGAGAACGGAGCGATGAAGAAGCGGCCGATCCGCCACGTGTGAGACTCCTTCACCTGACGCAGCTCGCGGTCACGCGCATCGGCCCGCCCGCGCTCTTCGACGAGCTTGGCACGGACCTTGATCAGCCGATCATGGCTCCCCCGGCGTGCGGTCCGTTCATCCTTGAGCTTGCGCTGCAGGTTCCCGACACGTTTACGCAAGCCAGTCACCCGATCCCGAGCGGTCGTGAGCTCCACGATCAGCCGGGCGATCTCGGCCTCGCTCCCGATCGCGTGGTCCCGCATCGTCAACCGGTCGTGCCGTGCGCGGGACACCTCTTCACGGAAGGACTCCAGCTGAGCCTCCAGATTGGCCACGTGCTGCTTCGTCGCGGCCAGCTCGCCGTCGGGGCTCGACTCCAACGCCGTCAGCCGGTCGTGCAGCGCGCTGACGTTGCGGTGAGACTCCACGAGGGCAGCCCGCTTCTCCAAGACCTCACCGGTCAGTGGAGTCAGCAGGGACTCGTAGCGGTGGACCAACGTGCGCGCGTCAGCGTCGGCTCGTTCGAAGAGCACGGCCCAGGGGCTCAGGAACGTCAGGTCGACGTCGATCCGGCGGAACAACCCGCGCTCGGCGAACCATTGGGCCCAGGTAGCCGTCGGGTGAGTGTTGATGTGAGTCGCCTCGTCGAAGTCCCCAGGGCTGGACGAGAACAGCACCCGATCCGTCGCGGCAGCCATGTTGTCGATGGCCAGCTGCGCGTCGGCCGGCGAGAGGTGCTCGAGGACCTCCACACACGTGATGAGGGACCACCGACCGGCGATGGGCTCGGTGGCTGAGGCCACCGTCAGTCGATCACGGACGTCGGGATGGGAATTCTCGATGGCGTGGGTGGAGACGTCGAAACCATGGGCATCGACACCCCGGGCCGCGAGCCCCTGGACGAGAAGCCCCTTTGCGCACCCGACGTCGAGAACCGTGGTCGGCCGGGTTGCCGCGATGATCCGGTCGGCCACCATGGTGAAGAACTCACGCCATCGCTCGTTCTCCCAGCGGTAGTCGTCGTAACCGCCGAGGTGAGCCTCGTTGTAGTAGCAGCTGGAATAGTCTTCAGACGTGGTGCCCCCGAGGGGGGAGTGCACTTCCTGTGCAGGCATTGGTTCCTCTCCCGGATGGGCATCCGACAACCGGCGCCAAGGGCCGCTGGCAGCGTCGCATCTTAACCGCTTGGCGCGTCTCCAGCTTCATCCCCAGCGATCGGTTCGACGGGGGAAGTCCCTGCGCGCAGGGGAAGCCCTCCCCTTCGGCCAGACTCGATTACCTCTGATCCGAGCCGCCCGTCAACGCCGCGCTCGTGGCGCAGCGGACCTCCCAGCGACCGTCCACCCACGCCCGGACGTCGTCGAGGTGGTTGGGGTTGCTGACGAGCACGAGCGCATCCGGAGGGAGCGAGTCAAGCGCATCAGCCGGACCGAGCACCTCCAAGCCTGAGACCTCCATGAACCGCCCGGCCCGGCTCGGGTCGGCATCGATGGCGCGAACATCCCGTGCCCCAGACGCGATGAGCGCGTGGGCCAGAACGATTCCCTTGCCGGCGGCGCCCCAGACGGCCACCGGGCGGTCCTGTGCCGCTGCCCGGCTCAGGAACTCCGACCGCTCCTCGAAGAGACGGGCCACGTCGTCGGCGAGGTCGAAGTCCCGCTGCCGGGGCTGGCGGGCCGTCGCGGGATCCACGAGGACCCAGGCCCACTCGTCGTCCCGAAAGGTGCCCGAGTCGACGACGTCGTACCGGGCTTCGAAGTCCTCGCTGCGGAACAGGTTCACGTGGTCGTGTGACACCTGGTACCAGATGCCTCGGTCGAGAATCCACTCCAGCCGCTGGAACTCCACGAGCGCCAGCGAGCGCTTCCCGGGCCGGGCCAGCTGGGCCAGGAATGCCCAGGGATCTGGAATGTGCGGGAGCACGCAGCGCAGCACATACAGGTCACCGACCTCCTCGGTCTCGTCCCAGTAGCGCCGGAAGAGGTACGACGAGGGTCGGCGGACCACGGGGTCGTAGCCGACCGCGTCCAGCCCGAAGCGGGACCGCACCCCGTCGACGAAGTCGCCCTGCCCGCAACCGATGTCAACGACACGGGGCGTGGCGGGCAGATGCCGGAGGACCTGTGGAAGGTGCTCGAGCGTCGGCACCTGCAGGACCCTGTCGAGGTCGACCACCGAGGTGTAGTAGTGCTCGTCGTGACGGATCAGGGACTCGTCGAACAACTCGTTGTGCAGGAATCCGCCGACCGTGTCCCAGCCCACCCGCACGCGCCCGGTGGGCTGGCGGAGAGCGTCGCTTCTCGTCGGGAAGTAGCGAGACGAGTTTGCCGGCACGTCGATCGTGGGGAACCGCATCTGCACCTCCCTCGGGTCGGCGGCGATCGGCTCGCCACCCTACGCGAGGCCTTGCGGCTTCCCCAGCGGCGGGCCAGTTCGTCCACGTCGAGGTGCAGCAGCGACCGTTCTATGCCGTGTCGGTGCGTGCCGGGCCAACCCTGAGTTACGACGAGGGCCAGCTGAGGACCGCCACCGACTGGCCAAGCGCGCCCAGGTCGGTGTACGTCGCCCCGTGTTCCATCGTGACGGGCTGTCGCAGTGGGATATTGGCCACGTCCCCGTCCAGGATCGACACCACATCGAGCTCCAGGTGCTGGGCCCAGGCCTGGATTCCGTCGCGGCTCATGAACTGGTCGAGGGGCTTCTCGGCGAACGGCTGTTCGAAGTTGTGCTGAAACACGGCCCAGTGCGAGTGGATCGCGAACTCCAGGAACGAGAACACGATGCGCCCGGTCGGCTTCAGGACGCGCTTTGCTTCCTGGAGGTAGAGGAAGGAGTGCTCGTGGCGCAAGTGGGTGAAGACGCTGATGAAGCAGACGATGTCGGCAGAGGAGTCAGGGGCCGGGATCGTGAACCCGTCAGCAGGCTTGAACTGCCAGTGGTCGCGGTTGACCAGCCGCCGAGCGTAGTCGAGCAGGTCCGGGACGACATCGGTGCCGAGGTAGGACCCTCGTTCATCGAGGTAGGCCGCGAGTGGGCGTGCCAACCGCCCTGAGCCACAGCCGATGTCGATCACGAACCCGTCGGGGGCGAGGCCGTTGGCAATGAGCAGGTCGCACTGGATGGATCCCATCGCGTCGAACTCGCCACCGATGGCTTGGCGCAGGGCGGTGTCCTCGTCGGCACCTGAGCCCAGTTGTTGCTCGACGTAGGAGCGGTACAGCCGGCCGCGATCCGCCCCGACCTCGGGTGCCTTTTCGGCGCCGTCACGCCGACTTTCGTCACTCAACCCGAGCCTCCCCGCCTCCGCCGAGTTCCTGAACCTAGTTAGCCCGCGCGCCGCGAGTCAATGCGATCGGCTCTGGGCGGGTCGAGCGCGGACGACCGGGGTCGTGCGGTTCGCTCAGCCCTTCATCGCCGGCGAGGGATAGACCGTGCTGACCCGGACGCCGTCGAGCCAGGCCGTGAGCCGCTCGGCCTCGACGGCCAGGGCGGCCCGGCCGGCCTTCGGCACGTCCTCGACGTAGCGCACCTCGACGACGCCGGCGGTGTCCTGCACCCAGCAGCCGACGATGCGACCGCCCCACCAGGCGGTGGTGCCGGCGTTGCCGTTGGAGTCGAAGAGCAACGGCGCGTGCGGGCCGAGGTAGAAGTCGCGGGACTTCCAGCCCATCACGGTCGGGTCCAGCACGGGCAGCAGCGCGGCCCACGACTCGTCGTGGGTGACCGCCTCGAGGTCGTCGGGCAGCACCCAGCCCGGCTGTCCCCCCGACGGACCGGCGTCCAGCGACACCTGCTCGGCACCGAGCGAGGCAAGAGCCTGCTTGACGATCCCGGCCGTGCCGCCGAGCCACCACTGGATGTCGGCGGCGGTGCCGGGGCCGAAGGTCCACAGCCACCGGCGCACCAGCTCGGCCCAGCCCTCGTCGGCCTTCCAGTGCTCCTCGGCCTCGCCCAGCCAGGCCTGCATGGTGGTCCACTGCGGCCGGGAGATCCGCCAGTGCCCGCCGTTGCGACCGCGGGCCAGCAGCCCCTCGACGCCGAGCTGCGTCAGCACCCGTGGCGAGATCGAGACGTTGGCGGCGTACTTCTTGCCGACGGCGAGGTCGAGCCTGCCCTCGAGCTCCGGCAGCTGCTCGCGCAGGGCCTGGGCCGACAGCTCGCTGCCGTCGGCCAACCGCTCGAGGACCGCGGCGCACGCGCGGTCGACCCACGCGGCGCCGTCCTCGGCCAGGCCGCCCTGCTCGACCTCCTTGGCCAGCCGCGGCCGCAGCTGGGCAGCAACCCTGGCCGACGCACTCCCCCACGCCGCCGGCAGCAGGTCGCGCGGGAACACGAACGCCGTCCGGCGCATCGCCAGCTGCTTGACCAGCGTGCGGCGCTCATAGAGCTCGCGCTCGATCGCAGCCACGGTCAGCCCGTCGACGCGAGCGACCAGCGACAGATAGACGGTGGCCGGCTCGGTCGCGTGGAGCACCGTCATCGCGCGAGTGGCGGCGACGGGGTCGGGGAGCCGGGTGTCGGGCGCGATGCCGTGCCTGGTCACCAGCCTGGCGCGGCGTTCGGCGTCGTCGATGTGTCGCACGGCCATCATCTTGCCCATCGCCGGGGACAGCGCCGCGCGACCGGGCTGGCTACCGTGGCGGGATGAGGGCTCGGATGTTCGGTGTGCTGGCGGGTGTCCTGGCGCTCGCTGCCTGTACGACGACGCCCCAGGCAGCCGACCCGCCCGCGGCCAACCCGCAACCGGCGCCCTCCAGCTCCGCGCCGTCGCCCGCCTCGTCGAGCCCGCCGGCGCCACAGCCCAGATCGGACGAGCCACTCGTGATCGCGGTCAACGCCCGCCGTCCGCCGGCCGACCTGACACCTCGGCAGGCCGGACTGCTCCTCGACGGCGGCATCACCCGCTGGCGGCAGCTCGGCATGCCGGGAGGACGCCTCACCGTGACCCGCAACCCGGCAGACCTGGTCGGCCTGGCGCCCGACACGGTGGCGGTGGTGCGCGCCAGCGAGGTCGGTCCCCAGGTGGCGGTGCTGTCGGTGGCGGGCGTCGACCCGCTCCGGTCGCCTGACGACTACGTGCTGCGGGCGGCCGGTCCCGAGCCTGGCCCGGTCACCACGTTGACCGTCGTCGGCGACATCATGCTGGGCCGCCGCGTCGGTGAGCGGGCCGCTGCGGCCGGCCACCCGGCGTACGCGCTGCGGCCGATGACGCGTCGGCTCCGCTTGGCCGACATCACCGTCGGCAACCTGGAGAGCACGCTCTCCGCGGACGGCGCCCCGACCCAGGGCGACGCGTTCGCGGCCGACCCGCGGGTGCGACGCGGGCTGCGGCCGGCTGGGTTCGACGCGCTGAGCCTGGGCAACAACCACTCGGGCGACTACGGCGACGCGGCGCTCGTGCGCACCGTGGACCACTTGGCGAGGGCCGCCGACCTGCGTCCCTTCGGCGCCGGCGCCGACCTGGCAGACGCGCGACGACCGGCCGTGGTGCGCCGACATGGCACCTCGTTCGGGTTTCTCGCCTTCAACACGATTGGCGAGACGCCCGAGGCGGGGCCGCGGACGCCGGGCGCGAACTCGGTCAGCATGCCGCCGCGCACCGGGCCGCTCGACCGGGCCGAACTGGGCCGCGTGCTCCGCGACGTACGCCGCCTCGACCGCCGGGTGAGCGTTGTCGTCGTGATGCCGCACTGGGGCACGCAGTACACCGAACGCCCCGAGCCGATCCAGGAGTACGTCGCGCGCCGGCTCGTCCGGGCCGGCGCCGACCTGGTCGTCGGCGGGCACCCGCACTGGGTGCAGGGCGCCAGCCTGATCGGCGACGCCCTGGTCGTGCACTCGCTCGGGAACTTCGTCTTCGACATGGACTTCATGCCCGAGACGCAGCGAGGGCCTGGTGCTCGAGGCGACGTTCTGGGGCGACGAGCTCAAGGGCGTGCGCTTCGTGCCCTACCGGATCGGCGCCGACTTCGCGCCGCGGGTCGTCCCGTACGCCGCCGCCGACCGGCTGTTCGCCAACTTCTGGCGGTTCAGCGGCCTCGGAGCCACGCCCAGATGACCCGGCCGACCCTTCCGAGCTGAGCCGGGTCGACCACGGCGACGACGTCCTGCGCAGAGTGGTAGGCGGCGTACGGCGTGCTGCCGAGCCGCGCGGCCGGGAGGCCCGCGTCCGCGAACGACCGTGGTCGCTGGCCGTGTTGTCGGGGTCGATCGCGACGCCGATACCGAGCCGCCCCGCCGACCGCGCCAGCGCCGCCCGGTCGCGATCGGCGATGCCGTCCGGCGCCGACGCGATCGGGACGACGCTCGCCGACGCCGACCCGGTCGAGCGAGACCATGCCGCGCAGGTGGCGCCTCTCGGCGGCTGACATCTCCGCGACGTAGTGCCGCGACCCGAAGTGGTGCATGTCGTCGCCGGGGCCGCGCGGCTCCTCCCCGCCGAAGGCCACGAAGACCGTGGGCAGCCGCGGTGGCGTCGCCGCCGCCCGTCTGGCGGTCTCGAGCAGGACGGCGACGCCCGAGGCGTTGTCCTCCGCCCCGGGCGCGACGGCCACGGTGTCGAGGTGGGCACCGACGAGCAGGTACGGCGCTTCGGGGTCGAACCCGACCGGAGTCGCTACCAGGTTGATCGAGGTGCCGGCCCGCACCGGCACGCCCCACGAGTCGCCGGCCGGCACCGGGAACCGCTGGCGGCGCACGTCGTAGCCCGCCGCGGCGAACCACCCCGCGACGTACCGCGCCGCCCGCCTGAAGGCCGGACCGGTCGCCAGCCGGGGGCCGATGTCGCCGGCCAGCACGCGCACCGTTCGCATCGCCCGCGCCGTCGAGAAGGCGGGCACGGGCTCGGGCGCCGGAGGCGTCGTGGCAGTGGGCGTGGCACTGGTGGCGGCAGCACTGGGTGTGGGAGTGGGGGTAGCGGTCGCCGTCAGGTGCGTGGTCTCCACGACCAGCGGCGCCATTCGGGACCCGCTGCTCGCGTCGGACGAGCACCCGGCGAGCGAGCCCCAGCATGAGGACCGGACGCCGCCCCTCGCAGCACCACGCCGTACGGCCCCATGTCCCCGACTGTAGGTCGCCCTGAGACGATCGCCGGGTGCCTGGCTCCGAATCATCCAGCGGGTCGGCACGCCGCACGACGCTCGTGCTGGTGGGTCTGGTGCTGCTGGCGCTCAACCTCAGGCCGGCGGCCGTCAGCGTCGGGCCCGTCCTCGCCGAGGTGCGCGCCGGACTCGGCATGTCGGGGGCCACGACCGGGTTGCTCACCTCGCTGCCGGTGATCGCCTTCGCCGCCTTCGGGGCCTCGGCGCCCTGGTTGGCCGCCCGAGTCGGCCTGCACCGGGTGACGATGCTGGCGCTGGGCTGCGTGGTCCTGGGACTTGCCGGCCGGGCCGCGGTCCCCGAACAGCTGGAGTTCCTGGCGCTCTCGCTGCTGGCCCTGGCCGGCATGGCCGTGGCCAACGTGCTGCTCCCGTCGCTCGTCAAGCTGCACTTCCCCGACCGCATCGGCCTGGTGACCGCGATCTACACGACGGCGCTGTCGATCGGGCTGACCGCCGCGTTGGTCCTGACCGTGCCGATCTCGCACGCCTTCGGCAGCTGGCGCGCCGGCCTGGGCGTCTGGGCGGGCGTCGCTCTCGTGGCGCTGGTGCCCTGGTTGGGGCTGGTCCGCCGCGACCGGCACCTCGAGGAGCCGGGACGCACGATCCGTTACGTCGAGGTGCTCCGCACCCCGTTGGGGCTGGCCATGGCGGCGTTCTTCGGCCTCCAGTCGCTGCTGGCGTACGTCGTGTTCGGCTGGTTCGCGCAGCTGTGGCGCGACTCGGGCTACTCGGCGGGGCAGGCCGGGCTGCTGGTGGGCACGCTGGCGGCGGTGGCGATCCCGCTGTCGCTCTGGGCCCCCACCAGGCTGGCGAAGTCGGCGGACCCGCGCTGGCTGCTCTTCACGGTGCTGGCCTGCTACCCGCTCGGCTTCGTCGGCCTGATGGTGGCGCCGTACTCGCTCGCTCTGCTGTGGGCGGTGCTCGTGGGCATCGGCACGGTCACCTTCCCGCTGATCCTGACGCTGGTCGGGCTGCGGGCCCGCACGCCCGAGGGCACGGCTGCGCTGTCGTCGTTGACGCAGTCGCTGGGCTACCTGATCGCGGCGGCCGGCCCGTTCACCGTCGGCGCGTTCTACGAGGCCACCGGCGGCTGGACCGTGCCGCTGCTGCTCCTCGCGATCCTGGCGGCGCCGCTCCTCGCCCTGGCGGCCTACGTCTCCCGGCCGCACTTCATCGAGGACCAGCTCAGGCCACGAGTCGGCGACGCAGCGCGGTGAGCTGCTCGTCGGTCATCCCGCCGGAGCGCAGGTACGCCGCCGCGCCGCCGTAGCGGTCGTCGAGGTGCTCGAGGACCCGGAGCAGGTTCTCGGCAGGCGTGGCCTGGTAGCCACGCGCCTCCTCGCGTTGCGCGTCGTCCTCGATGGCTGCCAGGTAGTCCTCGATCAGCGCGGCCAGCCGGGACTCCGTCAACGCGTAGTCGCCGGCGACGACCTCGGGCTCGGCGCCCACCGCCGACAGCGCCAACCCGACCACGAGGCCGGTGCGGTCCTTGCCAGCGGCGCAGTGCACGAGCACCGCACCGGGCGGAGCGTCCGCGATCGCCCCGACCGCGGCGGCGAACAGATCGGGCCGCACGTCGAGCATCGAGATGTAGAGGTCGAGCATCGACGTGCCGAGGAACTTGGCGTCCGCCGGGTCTTCGACCGGCAGGTTGACGTAGGTCGGGTCGTCCGCGAACGGATGTGCCACGGGCGACTCACCGGGGCGGCGCAGGTCGACGATGCGGCTCACCCCGGCCTCGCGCAACACCTCGGCCGACTCCGGGTCGAGCTTGGTCAGCGAGTCGGACCGGATCAACGCGCCGTCGCGGACGGCGCCGCCATGGACGGGGAGTCCACCGAGGTCGCGGACGTTGGTCAGGCCGGGCCAGTCGAGGTGGAGGGGTCGGTAGTCCGTCACCCACCGATCACATCACGCCCGGCTCACATCACGGACAGGGGGAGCAGCCTCTTGCCAGTGGGGCCGATCTGGATGTCGGTGTCCATCTCCGGGCACACGCCGCAGTCGTAGCAGGGCGTCCAGCGGCAGTCCTCGATCTCCGCCGAGTCGGGGTCGAGGGCGTCCTCCCAGTCGGCCCACAGCCAGTCCTTGTCGAGGCCCGAGTCGAGGTGGTCCCACGGGAGCACCTCGTCGTAGTCGCGCTCCCGGACGGTGTACCAGTCGAGGTCGACGCCGGTGCCGGCAAGCGCCTCGTCGCAGGCAGCGACCCAGCGGTCGTAGGAGAAGTGCTCGCTCCAGCCGTCGAAGCGGCCGCCGTCGCGCCAGACCTGCTCGATGACCTTGCCGACTCGACGGTCGCCCCGCGAGAGCAGGCCTTCGATGGTCCCGGGCTTGCCGTCGTGGTAGCGGAACCCGATCGCCCGGCCGTACCTCTTGTCCGCCCGCACGACGTCGCGGAGCTTGCGCAGCCGCTCGTCGGTGGTCTCGTGGTCGAGCTGGGCGGCCCACTGGAACGGCGTGTGCGGCTTGGGCACGAAGCCGCCGATCGAGACGGTGCAGCGGATGTCGTTGCGGCCGGACACCTCGCGGCCCTTGGCGATCACCTTGGCGGCCAGGTCGGCGATCTCGAGGACGTCATCGTCGGTCTCGGTCGGCAGCCCGCACATGAAGTAGAGCTTCACCTGGCGCCACCCGTGCGAGAACGCGGTGGCGACCGTGCGGATCAGGTCCTCCTCGGTGACGGCCTTGTTGATGACCTTGCGCAGCCGCTCGCTGCCGCCCTCGGGGGCGAACGTCAGCCCGGAGCGTCGGCCGTTGCGGGAGAACTCGTTGGCCAGGGTGACGTTGAAGGCGTCGACTCGTGTCGACGGCAGGGACAGCGAGACGTTCTGGCCCTCGTAGCGGTCGGCGAGGTCCTTGGCGATCTCCCCGATCTCGCTGTGGTCGGCGCTGGAGAGCGACAGCAGGCCGACCTCCTCGAAGCCGGACTTGCGGATGCCGTTCTCGACCATCGCGCCGATGGTCTCGATCGAGCGTTCGCGGACGGGCCGGGTGATCATGCCGGCCTGGCAGAACCGGCAGCCGCGCGTGCAGCCGCGGAAGATCTCGACGGAGTAGCGCTCGTGGACTGTCTCGGCCAGCGGCACCAGCGGCTTGGCGGGATAGGGCCACTGGTCGAGGTCCATCAGGGTGTGCTTGCGGACCCGGAACGGCACGGTCGGCTTGTTGGGGACGACCGCCTCGATGGTCCCGTCGGCGGCGTACGCCACGTCGTAGAAGCGCGGCACGTAGACGTTCTGGGAAGCGGCCAGCCGACGCAGCAGCTCGACGCGGCCGCCCAGACGCCCCTCGGCCTTCCACTCGCGGACGACCTCGGAGATGGCGAGCACGATCTCCTCGCCGTCGCCGAGGACGGCGGCGTCGATGAAGTCGGCGACCGGCTCGGGGTTGAAGGCGGCGTGGCCGCCCGCGACCACGATCGGGTCGTCGTCGTCGCGGTCGACGGCGTGCATCGGGATGCCGGCCAGGTCGAGGGCGTTGAGCAGGTTGGTGTAGCCGAGCTCGGTGGAGAAGCTGACCCCCAGCAGGTCGAAGTCGCCGACGGGGCGGTGGCCGTCGACGGTGAACTGGGGAATGCCGTGCTCGCGCATCACCCGCTCCATGTCGGCCCAGACGGCGTAGGTGCGCTCGGCGAGGATCCAGTCGCGCTCGTTGAGCACCTCGTAGAGGATCTGGACGCCCTGGTTGGGCAGGCCGACCTCGTAGGCGTCGGGGTACATCAGCGCCCAGCGGACGCTTTCGCCCTCGATGGCGCAGTCCCAGTCCTTCACCGTGGAGTTGAGCTCGCCGCCGACGTACTGGATGGGCTTCTGGACGGTCGGCAACAGAGGCTCGAGCAGCGGGAAGACGCTCTGAGACGACGCAGACACCGGGCTTGACCTCACTTGATGGACGAACGCCCCAGCGTACGTCGGCCCTGCGGATCCCGCCGAATTGCGCGGGCGCGCCCACTCCGTGATTCTGCTCGTCAGGGCGCGGCGGGTGCTGACCGGCTCGTCCAGAACAGGTCGGCGTCCAGCTGCTTGGTGCTGATGAGGTGCTCGAGCTGCTTGAGGCGCGTGTGCCCCCGCCCGGTGAAAGTCTCGTGGTCCAGTTGGATCGCGGAGAACACTTCGTGCAGCTGGCGTGCGCCGCGTTCGGCGTTCCACTCGCACGAGAACCCGGGCAGCTCAGAGGAGATCTTGTCGAAGTTCACCCTGTAGCTGCGGTTGTCGCCGGCCGGTGGGCCGAACGTGACCTCGCAGCCGGCGAACTCCGCGCCCACGGTCTCGGCGACCTGCCGTACCTGGTAGTTCTGCTCGTTGCTGCCGACGTTGAAGGTCTGGTTGTGAACCGCCTCGCGAGGCGCTTCCAGTGCGCACCGGATCGACTGGGCGATGTCGAGCCCGTGCACCAACGGGCGCCAGGGTGTCCCGTCGCTGGTCATGGCGATGCGCTGCGTCGTCCAGGCGAGGCCGGACAGGTTGTTGAGAACGATGTCGAAGCGCATCCGGGGAGAGGCGCCGAAGGCCGTCGCGTTGCGCATGAACGTGGGCGAGAAGTCGTCGGACGCCAACTGCGCGAGGTCGCGCTCCACCAACGTCTTGCAGATCGCGTAAGCCGTCTGTGGGTTGACCGCGCTGGTCTCGTCGACGGTGCCGTCCGCAACGCCGTAGACGCTGCATGAGGACATGTAGACAAACCGATCGACCCCGGCGTCGATCGCCAGCTGCGCGAGTCGCACGGATCCCGCGTGGTTGACCGTGTAGGTGACGTCGCTCAGCAGCTCGCCGAGAGGGTCGTTCGAGAGCTCGGCCATGTGCACCACAGCGTCCACGCCTTCGAGGTCCTGCCTGTCGATGTCCCGGATGTCCTTGGCCAGGGTCTGAGGCGAGGTGTCGATACCGTGGTAAAGCCAGCCGTGCTTGTAGTAGCCGGTGTCGACGCCGAGCACGTCGTGACCCGCGCGCATCAGCTCGGGCGCGAGTAGGCAGCCCAGGTAGCCGTCGGTACCAGTGACCAGGATCTTCATGACTCGGTGGCCTTTCGTGTCGGTGTGCGGGTCATGTGGTGCCGACAGTGTCACGGAGCCGGTCAGTGATGTGCTCTGCGATCGCCAGCGAGGATGTCGCCGCGGGCGAGGGGGCGTTCCGGACCGCCAGGACGTGGTCCAGGTGGGAGATCCGGAAGTCGTCGACGAGGCTGCCGTCCCGGTCGACCGCCTGGGCGCGGACCCCCGACGGAGCTCTGACGACGTCGGCGACCGTGACCTCGGGGACATACTTGCGGGCGAAGCGGAGATACCGCCTGGTGCTCAACGACCCTGCCATCTCCTGGACCCCCATGCGCCAGTGCTGACGGGCCAGCCGACGGAATCCCGGCCAGGCAATAGCGTCCCGGACGTCTCGCCGCGAGATGGTGCCGCGCGTGTAGCCCTCGCGGGCGAGAGCCAGCACTGCATTTGGCCCGACGTCGACCGAGCCGCCGACCCTCTTGGTGAAATGCACG
The DNA here is from genome assembly GCA_963762105.1 of uncultured Actinomycetota bacterium. Lineage (GTDB taxonomy): Bacteria > Actinomycetota > Actinomycetes > Propionibacteriales > Nocardioidaceae > Nocardioides. The sequence goes on from CAVXJG010000005.1 coordinate 236,136, forward strand.
CCGAGAAACGGGTAGTCGGGGTTGGGAACCGGATAGATGAGCCCCTGGACGAGGAACTCCCGCCCGGGGACGAGCGAGTAGTACTCACCGCGGAACGGCACGATCGCGGGTTCGTCACTGTCCCCGGCGTACGCCGCCACGCGGTCGGACTGGAGGCCTGCGCAGACCACGAGGCGGTCGAAGTCGAGGGCTCGTTCTCCCGATCGCACCTCGACCCGTCCGGCGTGCTGCCGGATGGCCTCAACTGGGAACGACAGCTCGATCCGACCACCGGCCGCGACGATGTCGTCGGCGTAGGCACGCGCCACCGCCGCGTAGTCGGTGATCGCGGTCGCGGGCGAATACAGCGCTGCGACTCCGGCGGCGTGCGGCTCGATGTCGCGCAGTCCGTCGGGCCCGAGGCGCAGCAGCCCCACTACGCCGTTGGTGGCCGCACGCTCCGCGATCCGCTCCAGGGCGGGCACCTCGCTGTCGTCGACGGCCACCACGAGCTTGCCGCACTCGTCGTAGGGCAGCCCTCGGTCGGTGCAGTAGTCCTTCAGCAAGGCGACCCCGCGGCGGCACAGGGTCGCCTTGAGCGATCCCGGTGTGTAGTAGAGCCCCGCGTGCACGACACCGCTGTTGTGACCGGTCTGGTGAGCGGCGACGCGGTCCTCCTTGTCCATCACCGTGACCTCGGCCCCGGGGAACTGCTCACCGATGCGGCGGGCCACGGCCAGACCGACGATCCCGGCGCCGACGACCCCAAACCTGTGCACTGACATGGGCACGACCCTAGTCGGCGACACTGTGGCGACTGACCGGGCCCGTTGTTCGCGGCCGACGACTGGTTGCGCCCGAGTTTCGTCGGGCGACGCTTGGGATGTGTCGCTGGTCGTGCGCTATCTTCGCCGCGGGCTCGGCCGCTGAGGCGCGGGCACTGACAGCGAAGGGACCGGCGTGAAGACTGTGATCCTGGCGGGCGGCCGCGGCACACGCCTGGCGGAAGAGACCCACGCCATCCCCAAGCCCATGGTGGCGATCGGCGGCAAGCCGATCTTGTGGCACATCATGAGCCACTACGCCCAGTTCGGGCACGCCGACTTCATCGTGGCACTTGGCTACAAGGGCTTCGTGATCAAGGAGTACTTCGCCAACCACCTGCTGCACGAGTGTGACATCGCGGTCGACCTGGCGACGGGCTCCGTGGAATACCTCTCTCGTAGCGACAAGAACTGGCGGGTCACCCTCATCGACACCGGTGAGCACAGCATGACCGGCGGCAGGCTCGGCAGGCTGCGCCCGCACCTGAGTGAGCGGTTCCTGCTCACCTACGGAGACGGTCTGTCCGACGTCCCCATCGACGCGGTGATCGCCCACCACGAGAAGACCGGCGCGCTGGCCACCGTCACTGCCGTCCATCCCCCGCCGCGATTCGGCGCCATCGAGGTGGTCGACGGGGTGGTCACCCACTTCCGCGAGAAGCCGCACGAGTCTCGCGACCGCATCAACGGTGGCTACTTCGTCGCCGAGCCCGACATCCTCGACCTCGTCGAGGGCGACGCCACCGTGTTCGAGACGCGCGTCCTGGGCACCCTTGCCGAGCGCGGTCAGCTCGCCGCCTACGAGCACGACGGATTCTGGATGCCGATGGACACCCTGCGCGAGCGCGACGAGCTCAACCAGCTCTGGGAGTCCGGCCAACAGCCATGGGTCGTGAACCCGTCATGAGCGACCACCCGCCCGCACTGACCGAGCGCGGCTCCACCGTCTGCCGGGGCTGCGGGGCCACCGGGCTGACGTCAGTCCTCGACCTCGGTGCTCAGCCATTGGCCAACGAGATGGCGCTGTCCCAGGACTCCCCTGACTCTGCCTTCCCCCTTCACCTGATGACGTGCCGCTCGTGCGGGCTCGGCCAGGTCGGTGAGTACGTCCTCCCCGAGCGCCTCTTCGGCAGCGACTATCCCTACCTTTCCTCCGTGTCCCCCTCGTGGGTCGTTCACGCCGGCGCCTACGCGCGGTCGATGTGCGAGGCCCTTGACCTTGTGTCGGGCGACCTGGTCATGGAGATCGCCAGCAATGACGGCTATCTCCTCGAGCAGGTCCAAGCCCTCGGCATGCGCGTGCTCGGCGTCGAACCGAGCGCCCGGGTGGCCGCCATCGCAGTGGACAAGGGCGTTCCGACGGTCAACGAGTTCTTCGGCCTCGAGACGGCTCGGCGCCTGGTGGCCGAGCACGGCCACCCGCGCCTGGTGGCCGCCAACAACGTGATGGCCCATGTCCCCGACCTTCGCGACTTCACTGCCGGGCTCGCGGCGCTGTGCGACGACCGGACTGTGATCACCGTCGAGAATCCCTCGTTCCTCGCGCTCATGCGCCAGGCCCAGTTCGACACGATCTACCACGAGCACTTCTCCTACCTCAGCGCACACGCCGTGACCCGAGTCGTCGAGCCCTTTGGGCTGCGGCTGGTCCGCGTTGACAGCCTGCCGACGCACGGCGGGTCCAACCGCTACTGGCTGACGCGAGACCCGGACTTCACGCTCGACCCGAGCGTGGAGGCCACGATCGGCGAGGAGGTCTCCAGGGGCCTGCTCAGCGAGGACTTGTGGAAGGACTTCGCCCAACGCAGCCGGGCGGCCATCGACGGACTTCGGACATGGTTGGACCAGCAGCGCGAGGCCGGACGGACCGTGGCCGGTTATGGGGCCGCGGCCAAGGGCAACACACTGATGAACGCCGCGGGTGTGCGTCACGACGACCTGGCCGTCGTGGTCGACGGCAGCGTCGCCAAACAGGGCAAGTTCCTGCCCGGAAGCCAGGTGCCGGTGGCCGCGCCCACGGCGTTGGCGTCGTACGACGCGGACGACGTGCTGATCCTGCCGTGGAACCTCTCGCTGGAGATCGCCGCGATCGTCGCCACCCTCGCACCGGAGGCCACGAGCTGGGTCGCCATCCCGTCGATGAGGGCTCTCCAGACGTGACCGCACCCACCTCGGTCACCGTGGAGGCCATCGGGCCGTCCGGACTCCGTCTGCTGCGTGGCGTCCGGCACCGCGACGACCGGGGCTTCCTCCGCAAGGTCGTCGTGCTCGAGGAGGCTCGCCGACAGGGCGTCGGCATCGTGGTCGACGGGGTGGTCGGCACGATCAACGACGAGGCCCGAGGGCACCCGTGGCCGCCTACCTGAGCGAGTCCCTCACCGGGCCGGTGCTCGTCACGGGGAGCAGTGGGCTGATCGGGACTTGGACTCTGGCCCATTGGCCGGTCGACGCACCGCCCCCGCAGCCGGTCCGTCGCAAAGAAGTCGACTTGCTCGTCCCCGGCGCCTTGGCCGAGCTGGTGGCCCGGGTCCGGCCGCGCGGCGTGCTGCACCTCGCATGGTCTGCCAGCGGCCGGTCCGACTATCGCTCCAGTCCCGACAATGACCGTTGGGTAGCGGCCAGTCTGGAGCTGGTCGACGCCTGCCGCCGCCACGGGTCCGCGCTCTGGCTGACTGGCACCGTTGTCGATGACATCGAAGGGGCTGCCGACGCCTACACCCGGTCGAAGGCCGAGCTGCGGGCCCGGGTGGCCGAGGCCGTCGAGACGGGCGAGATCGGCTGGCTGCGGCCGGCGTACGTCTTCGACGAGTCCCGTGGCCGGCCGGCCCTGGTCCACCAGGCGACGTCGGCCGCCGCCCGCAACGAGCCGCTGGAGCTCTCGACACCCGACGCCGTCCACGACTTCGTGCACGCGGAGGACGTCGGTCGAGCCGTAGGGCTGGCCGTCGCCGAGGGCTGCACGGGATATCTTCCGGTGGGTTCGGGACGGTTGCGCCGGGTCGCCGACCTGGTCACTGCCGTGGGCGCTCGGTGGCGGCCGGCGGCGCAGGCCCGACCACCGAGCGCGTCGCACGCCGAACGCGCCGCTGACATCGCATGGATCACCCGCCGAGGGTGGACACCGACCAGGACGAGGGAGTTCTTCTCAGATGACTGAACCGACAGGCGATGCGGGCGAGCAGACCTCGCACGGCGACTATGTGCCCAACGCCACGGAGTACGCCGCCGAACGCGACGGCTGGCGCCGTGGCCTCGCCGGCGACCGGGCCCTGCGCGACCAGGCAGTGGAGCTGCAGGTCGCCGCTGAGCGGCACCGCTACACCTACCTGTGGGAGTGGGCCGGAGTGCCGATCATCCGGCTGCCCGACGACGTGATGGTGGCCCAGGAGTTGTTCTGGGCCTACCGGCCGCAGCGCGTCGTCGAGACCGGGGTGGCCCGAGGCGGCAGCATGCTGCTCGACGCAGGTCTGATGGCGATGACAGGTGAGCAACCGGCGGTCCTGGGCATCGACCTCAAGGTCTACCCCCACACCACCGCTGCGCTGGCCGACCACCCGCTCGCCCGTGGCGTTCGCCTGCTCGAGGCCGACTCCACGTCCGATGAGGCCGTCGCCGCGGCGCGCGAGTTCATCGGTGACGCCGAACGGGCCGTCCTCGTCCTGGACAGCAACCACACCCACGACCACGTGCTCGGCGAGCTGCGGGCCCTGGCTCCCTTGGTTCCCGTCGGGGGATACGTCATGGTGGCGGACACCCTGGTCGAGGAGTTCCCCGCAAGCCACTTCGAGAACCGGCCGTGGGGCCCCGGCGACAACCCGCTGACCGCTGTCCGGGCCTTCGTCGCCGAGAACGACGCCTTCGCGCCGGTCCCGGAGTGGAGTAGGCGTGCGCTGATGAGCGAGTTTCGCGACGGGATCCTGCGCCGGATCCGCTGATGAGGCTTGGCTCGAATCCTGGCGGCTCTCCCTAGGCTGGCGGCCATGAGCGACAGCCGGGTGGGGGCGGTGCGGTGGACCACCCTCGCCCCGCCGCTGGCGCTCGTCGTGCTGGCCGCGAGCTGGGGTCGCGACCTGGCCTGGGCACCGGCGCTGTTGATCGCCGTCGTGCTGGTCGCGGCAGTGCTGGCGGCGGTGCACCACGCGGAGGTGGTGGCCCACCGCGTGGGCGAGCCGTTCGGGTCGCTGATCCTGGCCGTGGCGGTGACCGTCATCGAGGTGGCGCTCATCGTGACGCTGATGGTCAGCTCCTCGAAGGACACCTCCGAGCTCGCCCGGGACACGGTCTTCGCTGCGGTGATGATCAGCGTCAACGGCATCGTCGGACTCTCGCTCGTGGTGGGTGCGAAGAGGACCGGGCTTGCGGTCTTCAACGCCGAGGGCACGGGCTCGTCGCTGGCAACCGTGGTCACGCTGGCCAGCCTCACGTTGGTCCTCCCAAGCTTCACCACCACCCAGCCCGGCCCACAGTTCAGCCCCGGCCAGCTGACGTTCGCGGCGGTCGCGTCCCTGCTGGTCTATCTGATGTTCGTCTTCACCCAGACCGTGCAGCACCGCGACTTCTTCCTGCCGGTCGAGGGCGAGCACGGGATCCCGGACGACGACCACGACGGGCACGCCGACCCGCCGTCGGCAAGGGCGGCGGTCACGAGCGCGGGTCTGCTCGTCGTCGCTCTCATCTCGGTGGTCGGCCTGGCCAAGGTCGAGTCGCCGTCCATCGAGGACGCAGTGGCAGCGGTCGGCTTCCCGCACGCGTTCGTCGGAGTGGTGATCGCCCTGCTCGTGCTGCTGCCCGAGTCGATCTCGGCCGTCCGCGCGGCCTCCCGCCAGCGGGTTCAGACCAGCCTCAACCTGGCGTACGGGTCCTCGATGGCCTCTATCGGCCTGACCATCCCGACGATCGCCGTCGCCACGATCTGGCTCGACGACCCGCTGACCCTCGGCCTCGGTGATACCCAGATAGTTCTTCTGCTGATGTCGGTGATCGTGGGTGTCCTGACGGTTGTTCCGGGCCGGGCAAAGCCCCTCAACGGAGGGCTCCACCTCGCCATCCTGGCGGCCTACCTCTTCCTCAGCATCAAACCCTGACTCGCGTTACCCCCGGGACAGCCTGGCCGCGATGGCGCGCGACCCGCGCGCCCGCTCGTGCGAACGGCTGGCGATGTTCTGCAACAGGCCGACGGCGAGCATGCCGGCAAAGAGCGACGACCCGCCGTACGACACGAACGGGAGGGGTACGCCGGTGACCGGCATGATGCCCAGGCACATCCCGACGTTCTGGAAGGTCTGGAAGCCCAACCAGCAGGCGATCCCGGCCGCGGCGACCCGCCCGAACACGTCCGGCGTGGTCGCGGCGATCGTCAGCGCCCGCCAGATCACCACGCACAGCAGCGCGATCACCACACCGGCCCCGAGCAGGCCGAGCTCCTCGCCGGCGACCGTGAACACGAAGTCGGTGTGCTGCTCGGGCACGAACCCCGACTGGGTCTGCGAGCCGTGGAAGAGGCCCTGGCCGAAGAGGCCGCCGTTGCCGACGGCGATGCGGGCCTGCTCGGTGTTGTAGCCGGCCCCGCGCGGGTCGAGTCCTGGGTTGGTGAACGCCAGGAAGCGGTCGACCTGGTACTCCTTGAGGAAGCCGGCCGAGACCGCGGCCACCGCGGCGGTGACGCCGCCGGCGGCCAGCAGCGCGAGCCAGCGCCGCGGAGCGCCGGCCACCGCGAGCACGCCGAAGACGGTGGCCGAGAGCACCAGCATGGTGCCGAGGTCGGGCTGGAGCATGATCAGCGACGCCGGGATGCCCGCGATCACGAGCATGCCGAGCACCTCGCCGAGACCGACCGGCCGGCGCCGTCCCTCGGCGCGCTCCGCGACCAGCAGGGCCATGCCGATGACCACGGCCAGCTTGGCGAACTCCGAGGGCTGCACCGACAACCCGCCGAGCTGCAGCCAGGACCGCGAGCCGTTGATGGTGGTGCCCGACGTGAGCACCAGCACCAGCCCGCCGATGGAGGCCAGATAGACGAACGGCGCCAGGATCCGCACCCACCGGTGGTCGGTGGCGGAGACCAGCACGAGCAGCACCAGGCCGATGCCGATGTTGACCAGCTGCTTCTTCAGGTACGCCGCGGGGTCACCGAGAGTGAGGTCGTCACGGTGCGACGTGGCCGACCACACCAGCAGGCTGCCGATCGTGACCAGTGCCAGCACCGCGAGCATCAGCAGCCAGTCGAGGCCCGGGGTGCGAGCGGCCAGGCCGCTGCGGGTCGGAGCGGAGGCAGTCAGAGTCATCAACGCACCTTCCGTCCGGGCGGCAGGATCGAGCCGTCGCCCAGGAACGTCGGCAGCCCCTCGGGCGGCGTGGTGCCGGGGATCGCGGCCCGCGACGGGTCCACTGCGGTGCCGGAGACGCCGTACAAGCTCTCCCAGATCGCCCGCACGGCGGGCCCCGAGGTGCCCGAGCCGGTGCCGGCCTGGCTGACCATCATCACCACGACGTAGTTCTCGTCGTAGGACGCGACCCACGAGGTCGACTGCTTGCCGTAGACCTCGGCCGACCCGGTCTTGGACCGGATGTGCACCCGGTCGAGCGGGAAGTCGATCATCTTCCAGGCCATCGTGCCGACCTTGGCGGTGCCGAGCAGGGCCTGGTCGACGTAGTGCATGCTCGCGGGCGTCGCCTTGACGTGCGCCTGCACCTTCGGGGGGATCCGCTTGAGCACCGTGCCGTCGGGACTGACGATCGCCTTGCCGATCCGCGGCTCGTAGAGGGTGCCGCCGTTGGACAGGGCGGCGTACGCGCGGGCCAGCTGGAGCGGCGTGACGAGGGTGTCGCCCTGGCCGATCGAGAAGTTCACCGCGTCACCGGCGCGGTAGTAGTTGCCCTCGAGGCAGAACTCGTGGGCGAAGACGTGCAGGAAGTCCCGCTTGCCGGACGTGTTCGCGCGGTCGATCTTGCAGTAGTAGCTCTTCATCGACTTGAAGTAGGCGAGCTTCCAGTGGCGGTCGGCGATCCGGCCGCCGGACTCCCCCGGCAGGTCGATGCCGGTCTTGCGGCCGAAGCCGAAGTTCTTGGCGCCCTCGACGAGCGGGTCCCTGGCGTCGACGTCGGTCGGGTCGGTGCCGTAGCGCTGCCACATGGCGAGGCCCACGCGGTAGAAGAAGGTGTCGCACGAGATCTGCAGGGCCTTGTCGAAGCCGATGTAGCCGTAGGACGCCGACTCGTAGTTCTTGAACCACCGGTTGCCGACCTGCAGCCCGGGCGAGCAGTTGAGCCGGGTGTCGGGAGTGAAGCCGTTGTTGAGGGCGCTCACCGCCATCACGGGCTTCCAGGTCGAGCCGGGCGCGAACTGGCCCTGGGTCGCCCTGCCGAGCAGCGGGTTGTCGGCCTTCGTGGAGTAGAGCCGGCTGAGCTGGGCCCTGCTGATCCCGCCCACCCAGACGCCCGGGTCGTAGGTCGGCTGGCTGGCCATCGCCACGACCCGTCCCGTCTGCGCCTCCAGCACGACCACCGCACCCGAGTCGGCGGCGTAGTTGCGGCCGGTGACGTCGTCGTGGGTGGCCCGGGCGGTCTTGATGGTCTCGGCGAGCTGCCGCTCGACGACGCCCTGCACCTTGGCGTCGATCGAGGTGACGAGGGTGTCGCCCGGCTGACCGGCGACAGCGCTGCCGTCGCCGAGCACGCGGCCCATCGAGTCGACGGCGACGCTGCGGTAGCCGGGCATCCCGCGCAGCCAGCGGTCGTACTCCTGCTCGACCCCGGCGCGGCCAACGACCGAGGCGCCGTTGACCGACGTGTCGCTGTCTCGCTGCGCCTCGTCGTACTCGTCGGACGTGATCGGGCTGAGGTAGCCGAGCACGTGGGCCAGGTTGATCCCGAACGGCCGCGGATAGCTGCGCACGCTCTGCTGCTCGGCCAACACCGCCGGGTAGTCCTCGGGCTGCTCCAGGATCCGCAGCGCCGCGGCCTTGCCGACGTCGGCGGCCACGGGCACCGGCTGGTACGGCGACCCGTTCCAGCACAGCCCGACCACGCTGTCGTCCTCCCCACACGTCACCAGCCGCTTGCGGATCCGCGCCGGGCGCTCGTCCAGGACGCGCGAGAGCCGCTGCACCACGACCTCGGAGCCGTGCTCGCCGAGCCTGCCGAGCAGGGTGCGGTCGACCGAGACGACCCACGACGTGCGGTTGGCCACCAAGGGCCGGCCCTGGTCGTCGACGATGAGGCCGCGCTCGGGCTGGACGACGATGTCGCGCAGCGACTGGGCGGCCGCTCGCGCGTGGTAGGTCTCGCCGCTGACCACCTGGAGGTAGTAGAGCCGGACGAAGAGGGTGGCGAACAACGAAAAGACCAGGGCCTGGATCACCAGCACCCGCAACCGGCCCCGGTCCCGGCCGGTCGAACCCGACGACACCATCAGACGTGGGCCTGGGCCGGGTCGAGCGCGCTGAACAGCCGCATCACCGGCGGCAGCACGAACGGCGTCAGCAGCACGTCCCAGACCACCGCCAGGAGGATCACCGGCAGCAGTTCGGAGACCGACACGACCGGGTCCTGCAGCAGCAGGCCGCTGAGCGCATAGACCGATGTGCCGACGAACGACGCGGCGGCCACGGTCGTCACCACGGCGACGGCGGTCGGCTTGGTGTCCTGGCGCATCCGGCCGGCGACGTAGCCGACGATGACCAGCGCCAGGGCCCAACGGCCCGCGACGTGGTCGGCCGGCGGGGCCAGGTCGAGCAGCACTCCAGCCACGAAGCCGAGGACGGCGGCCTGCTCCGGCCCGCGGACGAGTGCGGCCGCCACGACGACGAGCAGGCAGAGGTTGGGCACCACGCCGTGCCAGGCGACGTGCGGGAAGAACGTGACCTGCAGGACCAGCGCTACGGCGACCAGGCCCACCGTCACCAGCCAGCGCAAGGCGCTCATCGGGCCCTCATCGCAGGCTCCCGTCGGCCTCGACCACGGAGCGGTCGGAGTGCGTCCCGGACGGCACCACGACGCCGACGACGTCGAGGGCACCGAAGTCCACGAACGGCGCGATCACCGCGCGCTGCGAGGTCTGGCGCAGGCTGCTGAAGACGGCGGTCACCCGGCCGACGGGTACGCCGGGCACGTAGGGCGCGCCGTCCTCGCTCCCCCACGTGACCACCACGTCGCCCTTGGCCGGCACCACGGAGTCGTCGACCAGCTCGAGGTCGAGCCGGCCGCTGCTGCCGAGGTCGCCGCGACCGTGCAGGAAGCCGAGCTGCATGCTCTCGCCGATCCGTCCGCCGACGACCGACTCGGCGTCGACGACCAGCAGGACCGTGGCGGTCGTGCGCGTCACACGCAGCACCCGACCGACCAGCCCGTCGGCGTTGACGACCGTCTGGTCGGGGGCCAGGCCGGCCTCGGAGCCGGCGTCGATCGTGACCGTGCGCGAGAACGTCTGGGTCGCGCCGACCCCGACGACGCGGGCCGGCACCAGCGCCTGGCCGAGCGTGCTCGCGGCGGCGGTCAGGCCGTCGTACTCGGCCAGGCGGTTGCGGTCCAGGCCGGAGGTGTTGACCTGCTGACGCAGATCGGCGTTCTGACTGGTCAGGGTGGCGATCTCGTGGCGCATGGACGAGCGGGTGCGGAACCACTCGGGGATCGAGGTGACGGGGCGCACGGCCTGGGCGGCGGCCGCCTCGACCGGGCCGAACACCTCGCCCATCGCGCGGCGGGCCGGCTCCATCGGCGAGTCGGTGCCGCCGTGGTAGTCGAGGGTGATCAGCGTGGCGCACGCCATCAGCAGGGCGACGAGCAGCGAACGGCTCGGTTGCCGGTCGCCCGGGCGGCCCGAGCCGCGGGGCCGGCGGTCTCCGGGCATCCAGAGCGGCATCAGTACCGCCTGCGCTCGGCGACGAAGACCTGCCGGAGCCCTTCGAACTCCTCCACGCACTTGGCCGCACCCATGGCCACGCTCGTCAGCGGGTCGTCGGAGACGTGCACGGGCATGCCCGTCTCGTGGCGCAGCCGCTCGTCGAGGCCGCGCAGCAGCGCGCCGCCGCCGGTGAGCACGATGCCGCGGTCCATGATGTCGCCGGCCAGCTCGGGCGGGGTCTGGTCGAGGGTGCTGCGGACGGCGTCGACGATCGTGTGCAGCGGCTCTTCGAGCGCCTGGCGGATCTCGGCGCTGGAGACCACGACCGTGCGGGGCAGCCCGGACACCATGTCGCGGCCGCGGATCTCGCCCTCGGTCTCCTGCGGCAGCGGGAACGCCGAGCCCATGGTCATCTTGACCTCCTCGGCGGTGCGCTCGCCGAGCATCAGGCTGTACTCCTTCTTCATCCACGACACGATCGCGGCGTCGAGGTCGTCGCCGGCGGTGCGGATGGAGATCGACGTGACGATCCCGCCGAGGGAGATGACGGCCACCTCGGTCGTGCCGCCGCCGACGTCGACCACCATGTTGCCGGTGGCCTGGTGGACCGGCAGCCCGGCGCCGATCGCGGCGGCCATCGGCTCCTCGATGATGTAGACCTGTCGGGCGCCGGCCTGGTAGCCCGCCTCCTTGACGGCCCGCTGCTCCACGGCGGTGATGCCGCTGGGCACGCAGATGACCATCCGCGGCTTGGCGAAGTAGCGGCGGCGGTGCACCTGCCGGATGAAGAACCGCAGCATCTGTTCGGTGGCGTCGAAGTCGGCGATCACGCCGTCCTTGAGTGGACGGATCGCCGCGATGCTGTCGGGCGTGCGGCCGATCATCCGTTTGGCTTCGTGCCCGACGGCGAGGATCTCGCCGGTGGTGGTGTTGATGGCCACCACGCTGGGCTCGTCGAGCAGTACGCCCTTGCCGCGGACGTAGACGAGCGTGTTGGCGGTGCCGAGGTCGACGGCCATGTCGCGGCCGATCAAGCTGCCTGCCATCGCGCGCTGCCTCGCTGGTCGACGTACTCCGGGGAAGGAGGGGGCAGGCGTGTCCCACCCGACCCTGCTCCGAGGCTAGGCGCGGGTCGGCCGCTCACCCGGACGCCACGCCGGGGTGCCGGCTGCTACAGCGCGGGGAACCAGATCCCGATCTCGCGCTCGGCGGACCCGGTGGAGTCGGAGCCGTGCACGAGGTTCTGCTGCACGGCGAGACCCCAGTCACGGCCGAGGTCGCCCCGGATCGTGCCAGGCGCCGCGACCGTGGGGTCGGTGGCTCCTGCCAGCGCCCGGAAGCCCTCGACGACCCGCTCGCCCTCGACGACCACGGCGGCCACCGGCCCGGACAGCATGAACTCGACCAGCGGCTCGTAGAACGGTTTGCCAAGGTGCTCGGCGTAGTGCTCGGCCAGCAGCTCCGGGGTCGCTTCACGAAGCTCGAGCCGCACCAGCCGGTAGCCCTTGGCCTCGATCCGTCGGATCACCTCGCCGGTGAGGCCACGGCGAACGCCGTCGGGCTTGACGAGGACCAGGGTGCGTTCCATAGCCAGAAACCCTAGTGTGCGCCCAGCTGCTCGGCGCGACGGCGTACGTCGTCGGGTGCCGGCTCGCGGGAGCCCTCGTCGCGCGACGGGCGCGTCGGCCACCCGGCGCAGCGGGATGTGGCCGCCCCACGGGGTCAGCGCGACGTCGTCCGGCTCGTCGTCGGGCCCGCCCGCGCGCATCTTGAGCGAAGCCTCACGCAACGGCACCGCGAGCACCTGGGTGGCCGCGAGCTCCTTGCGGGTCGGGCGGCGGATCGTCGCCGCCCGGCCGGGAACCATGTGGTCGACCATCAGGTCGAGGGCGTGCTGGCGTTCGTCGGCGTCGTCGACGACGCGCGCCTCGCCGATGACCACCGCGGTGCGGTAGTTCATCGAGCTCTCGAATCCCGAACGGGCCACGACCAGGCCGTCGACCTCGGTGATCGTCACGCAGACCGTCTTGTTGCGCGCCGCCAACAGCCACTTGGCGGCGACCGACCCGTGGACATAGAGGGTGCCGCCCGCGTCGGGGCCGTCGAGATCGACGGCGAACACCGTCGGCAGCACCAGTGGGTAGCCGCCGGCGTCCACGCCCACATGTGCGTAGAGCGCCTCGTCGAGCAGGGCGTGCAGCTCCTCCCGGTCGGTCCGCCCCTTCTCGGAGAGCCGCCCCAGGACGGTCCGGGGCGTGGGTGAGAGCGACTCGGTCATGGAGCCGACTGGTCGTGGGCGGCGTACGCCGCCGCGCGCTCGCGCTCGATCTTGCGGCCGAGGAAGTCGGCGGTGCCCCACAGCACGGCGAAGATCGCGCCCAGCACGAACATCAGGGGGATCACGAAGCCGAGCCCGATCGCCGCCACCTGGATCCCCCAGCCCGCCCAGTAGGCCCACTCGCTGCGCAGCATTCCGGCCAGCAGCAGGCAGGCGACGGTGAGGCCGAGCCCGACCCACAGCGCCGTGGCGAGCGGCACGCCGGAGATCGACACCATCACCGGGACGGTCAGGCCCAGGGTGATCGCCTCGAGGCTCAGGATCGCGGCGCACATGCCGCGCCGCGGGGAGCGTGCGGGGGCGGCGGCTGGTGTCGCTCCGGGCTCGCTCACGACCGGCCCCGCAGCAGTTGCCGGGCCTCGCCCACCGTCACGACCGAACCCGTGACGAGCACGGCGCCCGAACCGAGCGGGCTGCCGAAGGCGTCACCGGCCTCGGCGAGCGCCGCCGCCTGGTCGATCGCATCGGGCAGCAGCTGCGAGACCGAGATCCGGTCCTCGCCGTAGATCTCGCGCGCCGTCTCGGCAAGCTTCTCCGGGTCCATCGCACGGTGGGTGGAGTTGCGGGTGCAGATGACGTGCGCCAGGTGCGGCTCGAACGCCGCCAGCACCCCCTCGTAGTCCTTGTCGGCCATCACGCCGATCACCCCGATGAGCGGAGAGAACTGGAACGAGTCCTCCAGCGCCTCGGCCACGGCACGCGCGCCGTGGGGGTTGTGGGCGGCGTCGAGCACGATCGTCGGGCTGCGCCGGATGATCTCCAACCGGCCCGGCGAGGTCACCTCGGCGAACGCCGCGGCGACGAGCCCGGCGTCGAGCGGCTCGTTGCCGGTGAAGGCCTCGACCGCCGTCAGCGCGACGGCGGCGTTCTGCGCCTGGTGGGCGCCGTAGAGCGGGATGAACAGGTCGTCGTAGCGCGCGTGCAGACCCTGCAGCGAGAAGACCTGGCCGCCGACCGCCGCCGCCCGGGTCACCACGCCGAAGTCGCGGCCCTCGGTCAGCACCCGGGCACCGACCTCGGCGGCCCGCCCGGTCAGCACCTCGGCGACCTCCGGTCGCTGCTCCGCGGAGACGGCGATGGACCCGGCCTTGATGATGCCGGCCTTCTCGACGGCGATGTCGGCTGGATCGTTGCCGAGGTAGCTCGCGTGGTCGACGGCCACCGGCAGCACCACCGCGACGGCGGCGTCGGCGACATTGGTGGCGTCCCACGAGCCGCCCATGCCGACCTCGACGACGGCGACGTCGACGGGCGCGTCGGCGAAGGCGGCGTACGCCATCCCGACGATCGTCTCGAAGAACGACAGCGGGTGGTCCTGGTCGGCGTCGACCAGGTGGGTGTACGGCGCCACGTCGTTGAACGCGCGCACGAACTGCTCGTCGCTCAACGGCTCGCCGTCGAGGCAGATCCGCTCGGTCATCCGCTCGACGTGGGGGCTGGTGAAGCGGCCCGTGCGCAGGTCGAGGGCCCGCAGCAGGGTGTCGATCATCCGCGACGTCGAGGTCTTGCCGTTGGTGCCGGTCAGGTGGATGACCGGGTAGCCGCGCTGGGGGTCGCCGAGCAGCTCGGTGAACGCGCGGATCCGGTCGAGCGACGGCTCGAGGCGCGTCTCGGGCCACCGCGACAGCAGGGCGTCCTGGACCTCGTCGAAGGTCTGGGCGAGTCGGGGTGCCTCGGCGGCGTCGGCATTGGTCACAGGGGGCTCGGTCATCTCGGGCCCCACTCTATTGAGGGGGCGCGATGCGCAGGTTCACCATGTCGACGACCGGGCGGTAGCCGAGCGCGACGTAGACGCCGTTGGAGGTCGGGTTGGCCTGGTCGGTGAACAGGCAGACCCGGGCGCCGGCGTCCCGGAGCAGCGCGGACACGGCGGCGACCGCCGCGCCGGCGTACCCCCTCCGGCGTTGCGCCGGCGGGGTGTAGACCGGGCCGATCCGGGCCACGCCGAAGCTCGGCGGGTTGGCGCCGGTGAGGTGCACCCGCTCCCCCGCCTCGTCGAGCCAGAACCAGTAGTCGCCGTGCTCGATGCGGCCCAGCAGCTCCTCGGGCGCGATGCCCTCGCGGCCGTGGGCCCCGGGCGTCGCGGCCGGCCTGCTCGTCGGCGTCGTCCATGAAGCGGTCCACCCACTCGGTTGCCAGGTCGAGGTCGTCGGGGGTGGCCGGCCGCAGCCGGCCGGGTACACCGCGCGGCACCGTCAGCTCGCCGAGCTCGAAGAGTCGGGTGTGCTGGGCCACCTCGACCACGTCGCCCTGGAGGCGGGCCAACTCGTCGGCGAACGTCTCGGACGGCCGGCAGTGCACCGTTGGCACCGCCGACCCCCTCACCGCGGGCGTGCAGCGCCCGGGCCAGTGTCACGGCGGCGCCGTCGGGCATCGGCAGCAGGAAGAGCGGGTGCGGCGGAGTCCGTGCCGTCCGCATCGCCGCACCGGCGATCTCCCCGTCGGCGTCGCGCACCAACGCCCACCACAGCGGCCGATCCTGCGGGCGCGGGACGCCGGCGGCGTCCTGGTCGCGGTGACGGCTCGTCACGGTCGAGACCACCGTGGTGATGACCGGATCGGCCGCGAGCAGGTCGTCGGCCACGGCGAGGAAGGCCCCGGGATCGGAGGTGAACTCGACGTCGTACGTCATGCGTCCGCACGGTATCGATGCGACGCCGGTCCCATCACCCCAATATCCTGGGCCGCATGACCCAGACCCACGACCAGGCCCGGACCACGACGAGCGCCGAGCGGCGTTCGGTCGTCGTACCGGACAAGCCTGCGCTCGAGGGTCTCGAGGACAAGTGGGTCGCGGCGTGGAAGGAGCAGCAGACCTATCGCTTCGACCGCACCCAGCCGCGCGAGAACGTCTACGCCATCGACACGCCGCCGCCGACCGTCAGCGGCAGCCTGCACGTCGGGCACGTCTTCTCCTACACCCACACCGACCTGATCGCGCGCTACCAGCGGATGCGCGGCAAGTCCGTCTTCTACCCGATGGGCTGGGACGACAACGGCCTGCCGACCGAGCGGCGGGTGCAGAACTACTACGGCGTCCGGTGCGACCCGTCGCTTCCCTACGAGCCCGACTACACGCCGCCCGAGAAGCCGGACCCCAAGCGCCAGGTGTCGATCAGCCGACCCAACTTCATCGAGCTCTGCGAGCGACTCGCGGTCGAGGACGAGGTCGTCTTCGAGAAGCTGTGGCGCACGCTGGGGCTCTCGGTCGACTGGCAGGAGCACTACACGACGATCGGGCCGAAGTCGCAGCTGGTCAGCCAGACGGCCTTCCTGCGCAACTACGCCCGGGGCGAGGCCTACCTGGCAGAGGCCCCGACCATGTGGGACGTCACGTTCCAAACGGCCGTGGCCCAGGCCGAGATGGAGGCGCGCGACTACCCGGGCCACTACCACCGGGTGGCCTTCCACCGGCCTGACGGTCAGCCCGTCTATGTGCAGACGACCCGCCCCGAGCTGGTCCCGGCCGTCGTCGCGCTGATCGCCCACCCCGACGACGAGCGCTACCAGGCGCTCTTCGGCACGACCGTGACGAGCCCGGTGTTCGGCGTCGAGATCCCGGTGCTCGCGCACCACGCCGCTGAGCCCGACAAGGGCGCCGGTATCGCGATGTGTTGCACGTTCGGTGACCTCACCGACGTGACCTGGTGGCGCGAGCTGCAGTTGCCGGTGCGCACGGTGGTCGGCCGCGACGGCCGACTGCTGCGCGAGACGCCCGCCTGGCTGTCCAGCGAGCCTGCCGCGACGGCGTACGCCGAGCTGGCCGGCAAGACGACCTTCTCGGCCCGGGAGGCGATGGTCGGGCTGCTGCGTGAGTCGGGTGACCTCGATGGTGAGCCCACGCCGACCCAGCGGGTGGCGAACTTCTACGAGCGCGGCGAGAAGCCGCTGGAGATCGTCTCGACCCGGCAGTGGTACATCCGCAACGGTGGTCGCGACACCGCACTGCGCGACGAGATGCTTGCCCGGGGCTCGGAGGTCGAGTGGGTGCCGCCGCACATGCGGCACCGCTACGACAACTGGGTCGGCGGCCTCAACGGCGACTGGCTGATCTCACGGCAGCGCTTCTTCGGCATCCCGTTCCCCGTCTGGTACCCGCTCGACGATGACGGCGAGCCCGACCACGACCACCCCCTGCTGCCGAGCGAGGCCGAGCTGCCGGTCGACCCGTCGACCGACGCCCCCCGCGGTTACGACGAGAGCCAGCGCGGCAAGCCCGGCGGTTTCCTCGGCGACCCCGACGTGATGGACACCTGGGCCACGTCGTCGCTGAGCCCGCAGATCGCCGGCGGCTGGCTGACCGACGAGGACCTCTTCGCCCGGGTCTTCCCGATGGACCTGTGCACCCACGCCCACGAGATCATCCGCACCTGGCTGTTCTCGCGGGTGGTCCGCGCTCACTACGAGCAACACGTCGTGCCCTGGAAGGTCGCGATGATCTCGGGCTGGGTCGTCGACCCGGACCGCAAGAAGCTCTCGAAGTCCAAGGGCAACGCGATCATTCCCGACGACATCCTGGAGCGGTTCGGCGCCGACGCCGTCCGCTGGCGGGCGGCGATGGCGCGCCCCGGCGCCGACTCGCCCTTCGACGAGTCGCAGATGAAGGTCGGCCGCCGGCTGGCGATGAAGGTCCTCAACGCCTCGAAGTTCGTGCTGGGATCCGTCGGTGCCACCGACCCCGACCCGGAGCTGATCACCGAGCCGGTCGACCGCGCGCTGCTGGCTGCCCTGCTCGACACCTGCGAGCAGGCGACGCGCGCGTTCGACGCCTACGACTACACGACGGCTCTCGAGGTGACCGAGCGGTTCTTCTGGCAGTTCTGCGACGACTACCTCGAGCTGGTCAAGGAGCGGGCGTACGACGAGGCCGACGGGCCCGAGACCCGGTCGGCCAAGGCCGCCCTGGCCTGCGCGCTGCACTCCTCGCTCCGCCTGCTGGCGCCCTTCCTGCCCTACGTCACCGACGAGGTCTGGTCGTGGTGGCAGGAGGGCTCGGTCCACCGGGCCCCCTGGCCGGAGCCCGAGCATGCCGGTGCGGGGGGCGAGGTCGGTGACCCCGCCGTGCTCACCGCGGTCGCGGCGGCCCTGGCCGGCATCCGCGGCGCGAAGTCGCAGGCCAAGGTCTCGATGCGCGCCACCGTCACCCGCGCCGAGGTGAGCGGACCGGCAGCGCTGGTCGACGCCGCCTCGCAGGCCGCCGACGACCTGCGCCGCGCCGGCCACGTCACCGGCGACCTGGTCTTCACCCCCGTGTCCACCGCCACCGAGATCAGCGTGGTCGCCATCCTGGCCGACCTGCCCGACTGAACACCGATTCGTCTGCGGGTTGCTGTGACTACCGCGGCTGGTGCCCGCAGACGAATCGGTGGCGACCTGGCCGCTGTGGATGACGGGTCTCGTCGACGCTGCGGCAGGGGCAGCATCGACGCATGTCCGAGGCATCCAACACCGATTCGTCTGCGCCACTGAGCGAAGGAACTCACGGCAGAGCACAGACGAATCGAGCCAACCGCTTGCTGCGCGTCGAGTCTTTGGCCGCGGCCCAGTCCGGCGTCCTCGCTCGTCGACAGCTCGAGGCGGCGGGGTGGACGGACAGCCACATCGACCATGAGCTGCGGTTCCTGCGCTGGCAGACCCCGGCGCCCGGTCTGGTCGTGCTCCACACAGGCCCTCTGGACCCCGAGCAGCGGTTGTGGGTGGGGGTGCTGCACGCCGGCCAGGGCGCCGCGCTTTCACACCTGACGGCGGTCAGACGAGCAGGGCTCCGGTGGGTCGGTCGGGACACCATCGAGGTGCTCACGCCGAAGGGCGACCTTGTCCCTCCGCTCCCGGGCTACTTCTTCCACCAGACGCGCCGTCCCTACTCACGCTGGGTGCATCCCGTCACCGGCCCGCCGCGCCTGCCCCTGGAGCACGCCGCTCTCCTCGCGGCCGAGCGTGACCCGAACGTACGACGCGCGATCGGCCTGCTCGCGGCCTGCGTCCAGCAGGGGCTGACGACCTCCGAGCGGCTCGGCTTCACCATCCCGGCTATCCGCAAGCTCAGGCACGGCAAGACGTTCAGCCTCGTCCTGGGTGACATCGCCGGCGGCGCCCATTCGTTCGCCGAGCTCAACGTCGGTCGTCTATGCGCGGGCTATGGGCTGACCGCTCCGACCCGTCAGGTGGTCCGACTCGACAAAGAGGGCCGACGACGCTACCTCGACTGCGTATGGGTGATGCCCGACGGCCGACTTGTAGTGCTCGAGATCGATGGGTCGTTCCACGCCGAGGTCACAGCCTGGTGGAAGGACATGAAGCGCGAGCGGTCGGTCGTCATCCAGGGCGACACGGTGCTGCGCTGCTCGACCATCGAGCTGCGGCTGGAGGCCGCCGACGTCATGGACGACCTCCGCAGAGTCGGAGTGCCGCCATCACACGGATTCGTCTGTGCCTCGTCAGCGTGAGAACTCACAGCGATCGGCAGACGAATCGGTGTTCCTACGCCGACTTCTTCTTCTTCGCCTCGGACTCGCGCGGGATGAGGGTGGGGGCGACGTCGTCGGTGACGACCTCGCGGGTGACGATCACCTTGCCGACGTCGCCGCGGGAGGGCACGTCGTACATCACGTGGAGGAGGACCTCCTCGATGATCGCGCGCAGGCCGCGGGCGCCGGTGCCGCGCTCCATGGCGGCGTCGGCGATGGCGCCGATGGCGCCCTCGGTGAACTCGAGCTCGACGCCGTCGATCTCGAAGAGCTTCTGGTACTGCTTGACCAGCGCGTTGCGGGGCTCGGTGAGGATCTGCACGAGCGCGGCGTTGTCGAGCTTGGTGACGCTGGCGATGAGCGGGAGCCGGCCGATGAACTCGGGGATCAGCCCGTATTTGGTGAGGTCCTCGGGTCGCACGAGGGCCAGCAGGTCCTCGCCGTCGCGCTCGGCCTGGCCGCGCACCTCGGCGGTGAAGCCGAGCGACTTCTTGCCGACCCGGTGCTCGATGATCTGCTCGAGCCCGGAGAACGCACCGCCGACGATGAACAGGATGTTGGTGGTGTCGATCTGGATGAACTCCTGGTGGGGGTGCTTGCGGCCCCCCTGCGGCGGCACCGAGGCGGTGGTGCCCTCGATGATCTTGAGCAGCGCCTGCTGGACGCCCTCGCCGGAGACGTCGCGGGTGATCGAGGGGTTCTCGGCCTTGCGGGCCACCTTGTCGATCTCGTCGATGTAGATGATGCCGGTCTCGGCCTTCTTGACGTCGTAGTCGGCGGCCTGGATCAGCTTGAGCAGGATGTTTTCTACGTCCTCACCGACGTAGCCGGCCTCGGTCAGCGCGGTCGCGTCGGCGATGGCGAACGGCACGTTGAGCATCCGGGCCAGCGTCTGGGCGAGGTAGGTCTTGCCGCAGCCCGTCGGGCCGATCACCAGGATGTTGGACTTGGCGACCTCGACCTGCTCCTCCTTGGAGTGCTTGCCACCGATCGGTACGACGCCCGCCTGGACCCGCTTGTAATGGTTGTAGACCGCGACCGCGAGGGACTTCTTCGCGTGCTCCTGGCCGATGACGTAGGAGTTGAGGAAGTCGAAGATCTCCTTGGGCTTGGGCAGCTCGTCGAGGGTGACCTCGGCGCCCTCGCTGAGCTCCTCCTCGATGATCTCGTTGCACAGGTCGATGCACTCGTCGCAGATGTAGACGCCGGGCCCGGCGATCAGCTTCTTGACCTGCTTTTGGCTCTTTCCGCAGAAAGAGCACTTCAGCAGGTCGCCTCCGTCACCGATGCGTGCCACGGGCGGTCATCCTCCGATTCGGCCGGAGCAGGGAGCTCCGGCGATAACGAGTCGTGCGGGTGCGGTCGTGTGGTGCCTCGTCTGCTGCCTGGGTCGGACCACCGCGAGCCTCCGGGAGACCGACCCTCCGACGGTACCCCGTGCCGCCCCCTGACGGGCGACGACACGGAGTCGGGTCCAGACCGGCTGCCGAGACGTCCACCTGACCATTGTCATGGCCTCAGGCGAGGACGGGGGTCTTCTTGCGGGAGTCGAGCACAGCGTCGATCAGGCCGTACTCGACGGCCCCCTGGGCGGTGAGGATCTTGTCGCGCTCGATGTCGTGACTGACCTCCTCGATGCTCTTGCCGCTGTGATCGCTGATCATCTTCTCCAGCAGCTCACGCATCCGCAGGATCTCGTTGGCCTGGATCTCGATGTCGGAGGTCTGGCCGAAGGTGCCCTCGGTGTAGGGCTGGTGGATCAGGATCCGGCTGTTGGGCAGCGCCAGCCGCTTGCCGGGCGTGCCGGCCGCGAGCAGGATGGCCGCCGCCGACGCGGCCTGACCCAGGCAGACCGTCTGCACGTCGGGCTGGATGAACCGCATCGTGTCGTAGATCGCCGTCAGCGCCGTGAACGAGCCGCCAGGGCTGTTGATGTAGATCTGCACGTCCTGGTCGGGGTTCATCGACTCGAGGCAGAGCAGCTGGGCCATCACGGCGTTGGCGACGTCATCGGAGATGGGGGTGCCGAGGAAGATGATGCGGTCCTCGAACAGCTTGGCGTAGGGGTCGATACGGCGGAAGCCGTAGGACGTCCGCTCCTCCCACTGGGGGATGTAGTAGTTCATCGTCCGTCCTCAGTCGTCTTCGTTGGCGTGGGCCGGCCGGCCCTCGTCGGCGGCCTGGAGCGCGCTCTTGATGACCTGGTCGACCAGGCCGTACTCGAGCGCCTCCTGCGCGGTGAACCAGCGGTCGCGGTCGGCGTCGGTGGTGATCTGCTCGACCGTCTGGCCGGTGTGCTCGGAGATCAGCTCGAGCAGCACCTTCTTGATGTAGAGCGACTGCTGGGCCTGGATCTTGATGTCGGAGGCCGAGCCACCCATGCCGGAGGACGGCTGGTGCATCATGATCCGCGCGTGGGGCAGGGCGTAGCGCTTGCCCTTGGCGCCGGCGCAGAGCAGGAACTGGCCCATCGACGCGGCCAGGCCCATGCCGACGGTGGCGACGTCGTTGGGGATGTAGTTCATGGTGTCGTAGATCGCCATGCCCGCGTCGACGGAGCCGCCGGGTGAGTTGATGTGGAGGAAGATGTCGGCGTCGGGGTCCTCGGCCGAGAGGAGCAGCAGCTGCGCGCAGATGGCGTTGGCGTTCTGCTCCCGGACCTCCGACCCGAGGAAGACGATGCGCTCCTTGAGGAGCCGCTGGTAGATGTGGTCGTCGAGTCCGTAGCCCGAGGCGCCGCCGTTGAGCTGCGGCCCGGGCACGGGGACAGGGCTGGAGTACGGGTTCACGTCAGCGACCCTAGCCGTCACGACGGACATCTCCACGGCTTATGGGGCGCTGTTCGCCAACAGCGGATTCGGCCCTGCGGAGCGGGCCGAAACACTGGTCCGACCTCTAGTCCGGACCCCGGTCCAGCCAGTCCAGCAGCGCCCGTCGTACGTCGGGATGGTTGAGGAGGCCGAAGTGGTCAGCGCCGGGCACGTGCAGGAGGTCGGCGCCCGGGAACAACCGCCCGCCGCCCGTTGCCGAGACCTGGCGGACCAGCAGGTCACCGAGCGCCCGCGTCGCCAGCCAGCCGACGGGCGCGCTCCCGCCGCCCAGCGACCCGGACACCAGCCGCATCCGCGCATGCGGCAGCGCTGGCGCCGTGTCCAGGTCGAGGCCGCGCTCGAGGTCGAGGATGCCCACCGATCGCTGGTCGATGATCCGGCCGAAGGCCGACGTCTCCGGCAGCCGCGCCAACCCGGCTGCCCCGTGACGGGCCCAGCCGGCGAGCGGCGCACCGAGGTGCGGCGTCCCGAGGGTGACCACGTCGGTGACCAGCGGCGACCATCGCTCGGAGCCGGCGGCGTCGACCGCGCACGCGACCCGGGCGACCAGACCCCCCATCGAATGGCCGACCAGGGCGATCCGCCCCACCGCGACCGGCCAGCCGTCGACGACGTCGGCGATCAGGGCCGCCAGGAGGGCGCCGTTGTCCTGCACGGCCCGTCCGGTGTTGACCCGCACCATGAGCGGGCTCCAGCCCGCGGCCGCCAGTGCCTCCGGGTACGTCGTCCCCTGGCGGTCGGCATGCCTGTCCCAGGCCGTCTCGTCCTCGCACAGGCCGGGCAGGAACACCACGAGGTCGGCGCCGGCGTCGGGGTAGGCCGCCGCGAGGGAGGTGCTGTCGAGCGACACGTCGGCGCCGTCGCGGCGCAGCGACATCGACCACGCCAGCGTCGGCCGCTCGCGGGCGAGGCGGTCGCCGATCAGGCCGATGACCGTGCGGCTGAGGAACCGCCCCGGCCGGCTGGCCTCGAGTCGCGGACCGCGGCCGGAGGCTGCCACAGCGCCGAGGCCCAGGGAGGCCACCCGCAGGCCCGCGCCGATGCCCGCGTAGACGGCACCGGCGATGCCGTGGTGCACCACCCGCGGCAGCGCGGCCGCTCCTCCGGTCGGCCGCTGGACGGCGGCGTACACCCGTCCCGACCAGGCCAGATGGGTGTCCCTGACGGTGCTCACGACCAGTTCGTCGGCCACCTCGCTGAGCAACGACAGGCCTTCCAGCAGCCCCGGGCCGGCCGCCACCGCCCGATCGCTCATGGGGTCACTGTGTCATCCCGAGAGCGTGTCGGGCTCATCTGGTTGCGGGTGTCGAGGAGCTCGTCCCGGTCGTCGGCCGAGGCCCACCACCGTCAGAGGCGCGCGGCCGCCGTGGGCTCGTCGCCACTGGTCTGGCCGGGGTCGACGGCCGAGACGCGCTCGTCGCCAACGGCGCCGTCGCCGTCGTCCGTCGTGTCGATCTCGGCCTCCGGCTCGCCGATGGTGCCGTCGGGGCGCAGGTTCTTCAGCTCGACGACGTTGCCCGAGGCGTCGGTGACGGTCGCCGACTCCACCAGCCTGGCGAGCGCCTTGCCGCGGCGGATCTCCTGCACCAGCTCCGGGACGTGGTTGTGCTCGAACATGTGGTTGGCGAACTCCTGCGGGTCCTGGCCGGACTGCTGGGCCCGCGTCACCAGGTGGCGGGAGAGCTCGCTCTGGTCGACGCCGAGCTCCTCCTTGTCGGCCACCTCGTCGAGGATGAACTGGGCGACGACGGCGTCGCGCACGCGACGCTCGAGGTCTGCCTCGAACTCCTCGGCGGTCTGGCCCTCGTCCTCGAGGTACTTCTCCATGGTCAGGCCGGCGTAGGCGAGCTGCTGCTCGACGTTCTGCCTGCGGGCGTTGAGCTCGTCGGTGACCATGGTCTCGGGCAGCGGCACGTCGACCCGCTCGAGGAGCGCCTCGAGGACGGCGTCACGGGCGGCGGCGGCCTGCTCGAGGCGCTTGCCCCGGCCCAGCCGCTCACGCACGTCGGCCGACAGCTCGTCGACGGTGTCGAACTCCGAGGCCAGCTGGGCGAACTCGTCGTCGTAGTCGGGGAGCTCCTGCTCCTGCACCTGGGTGACCTTGACCGAGACCTCGACCTCCTGGCCGACCAGGTCGCCGCCCACCAGCTGGGAGGTGAACGTCTTGTCCTCGCCGGCGCTCATGCCGGCCAGCGCCTCGTCGAGGCCGTCGAGCATGCCGCCCCGGCCGACCTTGTAGGACATGCCACTCAGCTCGGCGCCCTCGACGGGCTCGCCGTCCTGGGTGGCGGTGAGGTCGATGACGACGAAGTCACCGTCCTCGGCGGGCCGGTCGATGTCGATGAGGGTGGCGAAGCGCTCGCGGAGCGCCTGCACCTGGTCCTCCACGTCGGTGTCGGTGACGGCGACGTCGGGGACCTGCGCGCTGAGGTCGTCGTACGCCGGCAGCGTGATCTCGGGCTTGACGTCGACCTCGGCGGTGAACTCCAGCGCCTCGTTGTCCTCGAGGCGGGTCACCTCGATCTCGGGCTGGGCCAGCGGCTCGAGGTGGTTCTCCTGGAGGGCCTGGACGTAGAGCTTGGGCAGCGCGTCGTTGATGGCCTCGTCGAGGATGGCTCCGCGGCCCACCTGACGGTCGATCACCATCGGGGGCACCTTGCCCTTGCGGAAGCCGGGGATGTTGATCTGCTGGGCAACCTTCTTGTACGCCGCGTCGAGGCTCGGCTTGAGCTCCTCGAAGGGCACCTCGACGGTCAGCTTGGCCCGGGTCGGGCTCAAGGTCTCGACGGCGCTCTTCACAGGGTGTCTCCTCAATCGTTGACGTCAGGTGCTGTGTCTGTTGCTGGGGTCTGTCTCTGGGTCTGTTTCTGGGGGGTGCTCGGTCGGGGCGACAGGACTCGAACCTGCGATCTCCTGCTCCCAAAGCAGGCGCGCTAGCCACTACGCTACGCCCCGCCAGGCGGGTCCCCGAGCCGGTGTTCACCGGCTCGCTGACCGCCTGAGAGCGGATGACGGGAATCGAACCCGCGTAGCCAGTTTGGAAGACTGGGGCTCTACCATTGAGCTACATCCGCGATGCTCGACCAGCGCTTGATGGGCGCCGGATGAGCGGATGTCATCGTGCCACAGGGGCGGGTGCCGACCCCAAACCGCGGGCGGGCCGTCGGGGCGCTCAGCGGCGGTGGATCAGGAGCAGCGCGCGGTCGTCGTCCTTGGAGCCGAGCCGTTCCACCAGCCGCTCCACGCGGTCCGGGGCCTCGGCGTGCAACGCCTTCTCGGCCTCGCCGATGAGCCGGTCGATGCCGAGCTCGATGTCGCGCCGCGGCGTCTCCACGAGGCCGTCGGTGTAGAGCAGGATCGCGTCGCCCGGGCGCATCACGCCGCGCACGCTCTCGAACTCCGCGCCCTCGATCAGGCCCAGCACCGGACCGTCGCTCGGCAGGGCCGACCAGCGACCGCTGCCGGCGGCGAGGTGCACGGCCGGCGGGTGCCCGGCGGTCCAGACCTCGAAGTGGCCGGAGGTCAGGTCGAGGGAGACGTGGACGGCCGTCGCGAAGCCCTCGTCCCAGCGGTGGCTCAGGAGGTAGGCGTTGGCGGCTGTGAGGAACTCATGGGGAGGCACGGCCGTGATCAGCCCGCCGAACGCACCGGAGAGCAACAGCGCGCGGGTCGCCGCGGCGTCCCCCTTGCCGGAGACATCGACGACCGCGACGTCGAGCCGGTCGTTGGTGGCGGAGGCGACGATGAAGTCGCCGGCGAACAGCGTGCCGCCGGCCGAGCGCAGCGCCGACTCGGCCAACCACTGGCCGGGCAGCGAGGGCAGCTGGCCGTGCCGCTGGATCCGGTCGCGCAGGTCGATGAGCATCGTCTCGCCCTGCGCACCGGCCACGCCGAGCCCCGAGCGCCGGTAGGAGGTGTAGAGGACCAGGAAGCACAGGACGAAGATCGTGCAGATGGCGATGAAGGTGCGGGTGGTCGGCTGGGCCAAGCGGGGGATCGCGATCACCGTGATCACGCCGATCATGCCGACGAACGGCGGCAGCTGGCGGGGGTTCAGGAAGAGGCTGCCCAGCATCAGCGGCAGCACCACGAGGGTGATGGGGAAGAAGTCGGGGAAGAACACCAGGACGACGGCCACGGCTCCGGCCAGGGCGACGAGGAGCGCCAGCGCCATCATCGGGGAGCGCCCGGGCTTGTCGAGTGACTTGAAGACGCGAGCGGCCCGCGAAGGCACGCGGGATCGCGACTTCGGCGCTCCACTCATGGTCGTGATCCCGTCCGGTCGTTGACGATCACTGTACGGCGCGGGATCGGAACCGGGGCTGACATCGCGGACACCAGAAGAGATTCCTGCCGACCAGAACCGCGGTGCGGATCCGGGTCCCGCACACCAGGCACGGCTGGCCGGTGCGCCGGTAGACGTAGACCTCGCCACCGTGGTCGTCGGCTCGCGGCGCGCGCCCCATCGCCTCCGGCGTGTGCTCGGGGCGCACGGTGTCGATGGTGCCGGTGCGGACCCCCTCGGCCATCAGCCCGACGAGGTCGTCCCACATCGCCCGCCACTGTCCGATCCGCAGCGTCCGGCCCGGCCGCAGGGGGTGCATGCGGTGTCGATAGAGCACCTCCGCGCGATAGACGTTCCCGACACCGGCCAGCACCTCTTGGTCCAGCAGGAGGTCGCCGATCGGGCGGGCGCTCCGACTGATCCGTCGCCAGGCGCGCATCGGGTCGGCATCCGGCCGCAACGGGTCCGGCCCGAGGCGCGCCACGATCTCGTCGCGACGCTCGGGAGTGACCAGGTCGCACAGGATGGCGCCGCGCAGATCGGCGTACGTGTCGACGCTCGTCAACCGCAGCCGCACCTGGCCCACGGGGACGGGTACGGCGCTCACGCCGGAGTGCACGTCGAAGGAGCCGATCAGGCCGAGGTGGACATGGAGCACCCGCTCGGCCTCGAACTCCGCGAACAGATGCTTGCCGGCCGACTCGGCACGCACCAACGCGGTGCCGTCGATGAGCGCGGCCGACTGCTCGAACCTCCCCTGGGGGCTGGACGCACGGACCACTCGGCCGCCGAAGGCGGTCTGCAGGTCACTGGCCAGCCGGTGGAGGGTGTGCCCCTCAGGCATCGGGGACGGCGGACGCGGGCAGCGGGGGCAGGTCGCCGGTCGCCTCGTAGTCGCTGAGCATGCCGATCCGGCGGGCATGCCGCTCCTCCTGGCTGAACGGGGTGGTCAGGAAGACCTCGACGAAGCGGGTCATCTCGTCGACCGAGTGCATCCGCCCACCCACGGCGATGACCTGGGCGTCGTTGTGCTGGCGCGCCAGCTCGGCCGTCTCCTCCGACCACACGAGCGCGGCGCGGATGCCGCGCACCTTGTTGGCCGCCATCTGCTCGCCGTTGCCTGAGCCTCCGATGACCACGCCGAGGCTGCCCGGGTCGGCGGCCACGCCCTCGGCTGCGCGGAGGCAGAAGACGGGGTAGTCGTCGAGCGCGTCGTAGACGAACGGGCCGTGGTCGACCGGCTCGTGGCCGTGCTCGGACAGCCAACCCACCAGGTGGGCCTTGAGGTCGAGGCCTGCGTGGTCGCAGCCGATGTGCACGCGCATGCAGGGAGTCTAGGGACGGGACCCGCAATCCGCCCATCGGTCAGGAACGTCCCGTGACCGGGGTGATACGCCTCGAACTAGTGGTCTAGACGAGAAGGCTTCGTGCAAAGGAATCGGTGCAGGATGTGCCGCAGCGCCGCTTAATCCCGGGGCCTGGCGCGCCCCACCAACACGGGAGATTCCATGACAGCAACAAGGCGGGGCAAGGCATGGGCCGTAGGGCTTTTCGCGGGGGCCCTGATCGGCGGCGGCATCGCATTGGTGACGCCGGCAGGCGCAGCCGTCCAAGGCGCGGCCGCGGCGATCGACTGGAAGCAGGTCTGGAAGCAGGAGATCAAGCCGCGCGCTGACAAGCGCTACTACACCAAGAAGAAGGCGAACGCCCGCTACTACACCAAGTTTGACGCGAACACGTTGTTCGAGACCAAGGCCGCTCACGACGCCTCGCTCGCGAACTACTACACGAAGGCGCAGCACGACGCCTCGCTCACGAACTACTACACCAAGGCCCAGTCCGACACGAACTACTACACCAAGGCTCAGTCGGACCCTCAAGTACGCCCCACTCCCGGGTCTCATCCGCGGAACGTTCATCCTGCTCGAGAACAATGCCACCTTCACCACGGACGACATCTCGTTCGGGTTCACACTCGCCTCTGCACCGACGGTTTCAATCATTCCGTTCGGTGGTCCGGCGACCGTCGCCTGCCCTGGAACCCTCGCCAACCCGCTGGCTACGCCCGGGAATCTCTGCATCTACCTCCGCTTCAACTCCTCGGACTCGTTCTCCACGACGAACGCGAGCCTCTCGCCGAGGTGCGAGCCCGTTCGGTGCGTTCCTACTGGCGTCCAAGAACGTTTCTGGATACCTGGAGGTCTCGGGTTCTTGGGCCGTCCGGCCGCCGGCTGCCGGCCTGTCGACCTCGAAGCCCGAGTCCCCCGGCAAGGGCAGCTCGGGTCCGGCGATCAACCGCTGATACGACACAGCTGAACCACGACGGGGCCGCCGGCAACGGCGGCCCCGTCCCCGAGCGGCGCGCGCCACAACCGACGGACGACGCCGCGTAGGCTCGCCGGGTGGTCCGGGCACCGGCGTACGCCGCTCTCCTCGCCGTCCTGGCGCTGGCTGCGGGCTGCGCCGGCGACTCGAGCTCGGAGCCTGCTGACGGACGTCGCGTCGACGTCGTCCTCGGCCTCCCAGCAGGCCGACGGGCCGTTCCAGCCGACCGACGACGACCGCGCCGAGATCCGCGCTCTGCTGAAGAAGCGGTCCCAGGCGATCCTCGACCACGACCGCACGGCCTTCCTGGCCACCGTCGACTCGGCCGACGACGACTTCGTGGCGACCCAGCAGACCCTCTACGACAACCTGAGCAAGCTGCCCGTGGAGTCGATGCGCTACAGGGTGGACGACGCCTCGGGCCTGCCGCCGGCGAAGGTCGAGGGTGACGACCCGGTCTTCCGGCCGACCTTGGTCGAGCAGGTGCGACTCCGCGACGTGGACCGCTCGCCCGTCGCCAACTCGCTCGAGGACACCTTCGTGCGGCGCGACGGCCACTGGCTGCTCGGCGCCGAGAGCCTGCCCGGCTCCTACGCCGACTCCCCGGAGCCGCAATCACGGCCGTGGGCGGGTTCGGTGCCCATCGAGGTGGCGCGCTCGGGCGACCTGTTGGTCGTGGTCGACCAGGAGCAGTCCGACGCGGCCGGCGCGCTCGCAGAGAGCGTCGCGAGCGACATCCGTTTCGACGCCGACGTCCTCGGCATCCCGCCGGCGTACGACGTGCTGGTCGACGCCACGTCGGTCGGCGAGGTGACGAAGATGAACACCGTCGACGACCGCGAGGCCGCGGCCGTGACCATGCCGGTCTTCAGCACGAATGGCGACGGGCGCTACACGGGCCTCGCGGGCGTCCGGATCAAGGTCAATCCCGAGGAAGCCACCGCCGTCGCCGAGGACTCCCACGTGCTGCGGCACGAGCTGACCCACTACCTGATGCTGCGGCCGCTGCTCGGCGCGCCGACGTGGCTCAAGGAGGGGCTGGCGGAGTACGTCTCCACGCAGCCGGCGGACTTCACCGAGGTGCCGGTCGACAGCCAGGTCGCCGGTCACGTGCTCGACGTCCGGCGCGCGCTGCCGACCACCGCGCGCTGGGGCCTGGACCCCGACGCCGACTACCTCATCGCGCGAGCGGCAGTGAGCTACCTCGTCGACACCTACGGCATGGACCGCGTCCTGGACCTGGCCAAGGGCTACCGCCGGATCCCCACCGACGACCCCGACCAGAAGACCGACCAGGTCCTCCGCCGGCAGCTCGACCTCTCCGAGGCCGACCTCGTCGCCGCCACCTGGGACCTTCTCGCGCAGCTGGGGTGAGGCGCGTCGGGATACCCGGTCGGCCGGGTATTCCTGCGCTTTGGCCGCGTTGCAACCACACCAAAGGCGCAAGGAACGACGCCAAAGCAGCGGCCTCAGTAGCCGACCCGGAACACCTGGCCGGTCAGCGCGCCCTCGATCGACTTCACGTACGCCGACGCCGCGTCGGCCACCGGCACGGGCTTGAACCCCGCGAACAGCGGGCCGTAGACGTCCCACGCCTCGGCGAACACCGTGGCGCTGACGGCATTGACGCGCAGCCCGCGCGGCAGCTCGATGGCGGCTGCCCGGACGAACGAGTCGATGCCGCCGTTGACCGTGCTCGCCACCGCTCCGGTGCGGATCGGGTCGACGCCCAGCACCCCACTGACCAACGTGAACGACCCGCCGTCGCTCAGGTGCCGAGCGCCCTGGCGCACCAGCTCGATCTGGCCGAGCAGCTTGTCGCGGAAGCCCTCGGCGAACTGGTCCGAGCCGAGCTCGTCGAGGGCGGCGTACGGCGTCTTGCCGGCCGTGCACGCGACGGCGTCGACCGGCCCCAAGGACGCGTAGAGGCCGGCGATCGTCGCGGGGTTGCGCAGGTCGACGAAATGACCGTCGCCCGAGCGCGACGCAGTCACGATCTCGTGCCGATCCGCCAACGCTTCGACCACGGCCGACCCGAGCCGACCCGAGGCGCCCACGACGAGGATCCTCATCGCCGTGACCCCGAGTCGGGCACGCTCCTCGTCGACCACGGACGGGTCGAGCTTGGTGAAGATCGGCGTCGGCTTCTCGACCTTCGCGCCAACGGTCACCGGGCGGCTCTCCCATCGGGGCGTGGCCGAGTATTCGCCGGTGATGATCGGGTAGACGTGCAGCGTGCCCGGGTAGGCGCCGTCGTCCGGGTCGAGGTCCTCCACGTGCTCGATGACGGGCATCGGCATGAAGACGCCCTTGCCCCCATAGGTCAGCCAGACCTGGTTGGCCGAGAACGGCAGGAACGGGCGCCAGCAGCGTGTTGCAGTCGAGCACGCACTGCGCCGCCACGTGGAGCACGGTGCCGAGCCGCTCGCGCTGCGACTCGTCCTTCATCTTGTAGGGCTCGGTGGCGGTGAGGTACTTGTTCACCTCGCCGACCACGCGCATGGCCTCGGCGATGGCAGCGCGCAGGCGCTGCCGTCCGATCAGGTCACCGACGGTCTCGAAGCCGCCTCGTACGACGGCCAGCAGCTCCTCGTCCACCGGCTCGAGGGGCCCGGCAGGTGGGATCTCGCCGAAGCTCTTCGCGATCATCGTGGCGGTCCGGTTGACCAGGTTGCCCCAGCCCGCGACCAGCTCGGAGTTGGTCCGCTGGACGAAGTCGGCCCAGGTGAAGTCGGCGTCGGAGGTCTCGGGGCCGGCGGCGCAGATGAAGTAGCGCAGCGCGTCGGGCTGGTAGCGGGCCAGCATGTCGCCCACCAGGATCACGTGGCCGCGGCTGGTGGAGAACTGCCGGCTCTCCATCGTCATGTACTCGCTGGAGACCACCTCGGTGGGCAGCTGCAGCTCGCCGTAGGGCCCCGGCTCGCCACCGCGGTCGCCGCGCCCGTCGTACGCCAGCAGCTCGGCGGGCCAGATGACGGAGTGGAAGACGATGTTGTCCTTGCCCATGAAGTAGTACGACAGCGCCTCCGGGTCGTTCCACCACTCGCGCCAGCGCTCCGGCGCGCCCTTCCGCCTGGCCCACTCGATCGATGCGGAGAGATAGCCGATGACCGCGTCGAACCAGACGTACATCCGCTTGGTCGGGTTGTCGCGCCAGCCGTCGACGGGCACCGGGATGCCCCAGTCGATGTCGCGGGTCATCGCCCGCGGACGCAGGTCCTCGACCAGGTTGAGGGAGAACTTGATGACGTTGGGACGCCAGGTGCCCGACGCCTCGCGGCCGCCCAGATAGTCCTGCAGCGCGCCGGCCAGCGCCGGGAGGTCGAGGAAGAAGTGCTGGGTCTCGACGAAGCTCGGCGTCTCGCCGTTGATCTTCGACCGCGGGTCGATGAGGTCCGTGGGGTCGAGCTGGTTGCCGCAGTTGTCGCACTGGTCACCGCGCGCCTCGCCGTACCCACAGATCGGGCAGGTGCCCTCGATGTAGCGGTCGGGCAGCGTGCGTCCGGTCGAGGGGCTGACCGCCCCCTTGGTGGTCTGCTCGACCATGTAGCCGTTGGCCAGGACGGTCGTGAACATCTCCTGCACCACGCGGTAGTGGTTGCCCGTCGTGGTGCGGGTGAACAGGTCGTACGACAGGCCGAGGTCGACGAGGTCCTGGACGATGATCGCGTTGTTCTTGTCGGCGAGGTCCTTCGGCATCACGCCCTGCTCGTCGGCGGCGACCAGGATCGGGGTGCCGTGCTCGTCGGTGCCGGAGACCATCAGGACGTCGTGGCCGGCCATCCGCATGTACCTGCTGAACACGTCGGAGGGCACGCCGAAACCGGCCACGTGGCCGATGTGGCGCGGGCCGTTGGCGTACGGCCAGGCGACGGCGGACAGGACATGGGTCATGGGACCAGCCTATTGAGGTGGTGCTACTCGTTTCTCGTCCCATCGCTGGTCGAGGAGGGACGAAGTCCCGTCACGAGACCCGGTGAGAGGTCCGCGGTCCGCGTTTCGGGGTCTCGTGACGGTCGCTGCGCGACCTCCTCGACCAGCGAGCGGCTAGCTGAAGTCGAGGTCGCCGGTGCGCGAGCGCTTGATCTCGTAGAAGTACGGCACCTTGGCCAGCGCCACGCAGGCGTCCCAGATCCGGCCGGCCTCCTCGCCGCGAGGGATCGTGCTGAGCACGGGGCCGAAGAATGCCGTGCCCTCGAAGGCGATGGTGGGCGTGCCGACCTCGTTGCCGACCTGGTCCATGCCCAGGTGATGGGACTTCACGACCGCCTCGTCGTACGCCGTGTCGTCCCAGGCGTCGATGAGGTCGGCAGGCAGTCCGGCGTCGGCCAGCGCGGTGGTCGCCATCTTGACCGTGATGCCGGACTTCTCGAGGTGGATGCCAGTGCCCATGGCCGTGTAGAGCGGGAGCAGGGCGCCGTCGCCCAGCCGCTCCTGGGCGGCGGCGAGCACACGGACGGGACCCCATCCGGGCCTGAGCCTCTCGCGGTACTCGTCGGAGATGTCCTTGTCCTGGTTGAGGTAGGCCAGGCTCATGATGTGCCAGTCGACCTCGATGTCACGCACCTGCTCCACCTCGAGGATCCAGCGTGAGGTGATCCAGGCGAAGGGGCACATCGGGTCGAACCAGAAGTCCGCCTGGGTGCGGGCGCGATCGGAGTTGTCCGAGACAGAGGTCATGAGTCGATAACACCTCCCAATCCGGTGGTGTTCCCGTTTCGCCCGGATGGCAGGATGCCGAACATGCCTGGAACCAACCTGACCCGTGAAGAGGCGCAGACCCGCGCCGGACTGCTGAGCGTCGCGTCGTACACCATCGACCTCGACCTCACCGTCTCCGACAAGGTTTTCGAGAGCACCACCGTGCTCAAGTTCACCTGCTCCGAGCCCGGCGCGAACACCTTCGCCGACCTCGTCGGCGCCACCGTCCGCGAGATCTGGCTGAACGGCCAGAAGCTCGACGAGTTCGACGTCTACCGGGAGCACCGGATCCGGCTCGACGACCTGGCGGCCGACAACGAGCTGCGAGTGTCGTGCGAGCTGCCCTACAGCCACACGGGTGAGGGCCTGCACCGCTTCGTCGACCCGGCCGACGGGCGGGTCTACCTCTACAGCCAGTTCGAGGTGCCCGACGCGCGCCGCGTGTTCACCACCTTCGAGCAGCCCGACCTCAAGTCCGTCTTCACGTTCAACGTGACGGCACCCTCGGCATGGAAGGTTGTCTCCAACGCCCCGACGCCGGCGCCCGAAGAGGTCGACGCAGACAAGTCGGTCTGGCACTTCCCCGCCACCAAGCCGATGTCGACCTACATCACCGCGCTGATCGCCGGTGAGTACCACGAGGTCCAGGACGTCTACGAGGGCAAGAACGGCACGATCCCGCTGGGTCACTACTGCCGGCAGAGCGTGGTGGACCACCTCGACCGGGACGAGATCGTGAAGATCACCAAGCAGGGCTTCGAGTTCTTCGAGGAGGCCTTCGACTTCCCCTACCCGTTCGAGAAGTACGACCAGCTCTACGTGCCGGAGTACAACATGGGCGCGATGGAGAACGCCGGCGCCGTGACGCTGCGCGACGAGTACCTCCCTCGCAGCCGTCAGGACGGCTCGTTCTACGAGTTCCGCGCCTCGGTGATCCTGCACGAGATGGCGCACATGTGGTTCGGCGACCTGGTGACCATGAAGTGGTGGGACGACCTCTGGCTCAACGAGTCGTTCGCCGAGTGGGCGTGCTACCACGCCGCCGTGGAGAACACCGAGTTCACCGAGTCGTGGACCGGCTTCACCAACGCCCGCAAGAACTGGGCGCTGCGCCAGGACCAGCTCCCCTCGACCCACCCGATCGCGGCCGACAACCACGACCTCGAGGCCGTCGAGGTCAACTTCGACGGCATCACCTATGCCAAGGGCGCCTCGGTGCTCAAGCAGCTGGTGGCCTGGGTCGGGCTCGACCCCTTCCTGGCCGGCCTGCGGCAGTACTTCCAGGACCACCAGTACGCCAACTCCGAGTTCACCGACCTGCTCACCGCTCTGGAGAAGTCCTCCGGCCGCGAGCTCGACTCGTGGGCCAAGGAGTGGCTGCAGACGTCGGGTGTCAACACCCTCGCCGCCGAGTTCGAGCTCGACGCCGACGGCGCCTACTCCTCCTTCGCCGTACGCCAGTCGGCCGCCGCCGACTACCCGACCCTGCGCCGCCACCGCATCGGCATCGGCATGTATGACTGGACCGGCGACCAGGCCGACGGCCGTCTCGTCCGCCGTACCAACGTCGAGACCGACATCGAGGGCGAGCGCACCGTCGTCGACGAGCTCGTCGGCCAGCGCCAGCCCGACCTGCTGCTGCTCAACGACGGCGACCTGACCTACGCCAAGATCCGCCTCGACGAGCGCTCGCTCGCCACTCTCATCGGCGGCCTGCGGCGGCTGGACGACTCGCTGGCCCGGGCCCTGTGCTGGGGCGCCGCCTGGGACATGACCCGCGACGCCGAGATGTCGGCCACCGACTTCGTGACCCTGGTGCTGGCCAACATCGGCACCGAGACCGACGCCTTCGGCGCCAGCCGGATCCCCGGCTACGCCGCGCAGGCGATCAACTCCTACTCCGCCCCCGAGAACCGCGACGCCCTCCGCACGACCTGGGAGCAGGGCCTGCGCGAGCTGCTCGCGTCGGCCGAGCCCGGCAGCGACCACCAGCTGACGTTCGCCCGGGCCTTCGCCGGGGCCGCGCGCAGCGACGCCGCGCTGGCCGAGCTCGCGGGTCTGCTCGACGGCAGCACCGTGATCGACGGGCTGGCCATCGACACCGACCTGCGCTGGGGGCTGGTGACGGCGCTGGCCAAGGAAGGTCGCGCCGACGCCGACCGGATCGCCGAGGAGCTCGAGCGCGACAACACCATCTCCGGCCAGGAGAACGCCGCCGCGGCGCTCGCCTCCCGGCCCACCGCCGAGGCCAAGGCCGAGGCGTGGGAGCAGGCGATGGTGCTCGAGAACGTCCCCAACGCGACCCAACGGTCGATCACGCAGTCGTTCATGCGCTTCGGTCAGGAGGACCTGCTGGCGCCCTACCTCGACAAGTACCTCGAGGTGGCAGACACGATCTGGGAGCGGCTGGGCACCCACAAGGCCTCGACGGCCCTGGAGTACATGTTCCCCAAGCCGCTGGCCAGCCCCACCATGCTCGACAAGGTCGACGCCTGGCTGGGCTCCTCGGAGGCCAATCCGGCCGCCAAGCGCTTCGTGCGCGAGGGCCGCGACGACGTCGCCCGCGCCCTCCGCGCCCAGGAGCGCGACGCCGCAGGAATGACACAGCAGGCCGCGACAGAGCCGAGTCGGCGCTAGTTGCGACGTCTACGGCCCGGACAAGGAAGCAAGCCGGGCAACTAGCGCCGACTCGGCGAGGTGACTAAGGTCCGCCGGCGGCTCACCGACCGCAACCCCAAGGGGTTGGTCAGTCAACCGCAACCCCTGGCGCTCTAGACTCCTGCGCGTGCAGCGTCTGGGGAGCCCGGGCGTGCTGGGCGAGCATGGCGATGCCCCGCTTGAGGCCGCCGACGAGGTCGTCTTCGGTGAAGGCCGTCTGCATCTCCAGCACGGCCAGCTGGACCTCACGATCGGACAGAGTGCGGCGTACGACGGCGCCGGTCACGACCTCGATGGCATGGGCGACGGGGTCGATCATCAGCAACACGCTGCGCGTCGGCGCGACCAGCGCACCGTGCAGCCGGACGGCGTAGTCGCGCGGCTCGCCGTCGGCCCGGCCGACGAACACCGAGAACTCGCAGCGACTGGTCTGCTCGGCAGCGCGGATCGCCCGGTCGATCTCGAACCGCTCGGCCGCGGTGAAGTCACCAGCCGCCACTGGCCCCACCCGTCTCCTCGGCTGTGCCCGGCTCGCCCGCAGCCGGGCGGCCGGATGGACCAGCGCTGAGCGCCTTGTCGGCGTCGCGTCGGCCGCCGAACCACTGATCCTCGGCCCTTGCCCCGGCGGGGGCGAGGGACTCACCGCGAACCACCGACGGCAGGTAGACCGCCAGCGCCAGCAGGACGGTCGTCAGCAGTGGAATGCCGACGAAGATGAGGATCGCAGGAAGCGGGGAGACCGGCTCGGGGTCGCTCCAGTGCTCGGGTACGTTGGCGCTCGCGGCAGCGGCGTACGTGACGGGCAGGACGACGGCGACGGTCACGACGGCAAGGCAGCGCATCAGCGTCTTGGTCACGGGGTCGAGAATATCGCCATCCCGCCCCCGACATACTGGCGCCATGGCTCTCCCCCTGATCGGTGCGATGGCGGCCCTCGCCACCAGCAACCCGTGCACGGACTCCGAGCAGCTCTGTGACGCCGTCTACGACTGGACCAACAACGAGCAGGCGGCGCGGTTCGCGAGCTCCTTCATCGGTACGCCGACGTCGCTCTTCGTCATCGCCGTCGTCGGTCTGGTCACCCGCTGGCTGCTGCAGCGGGGCGTGGACCGCATCGTTCGCCGGGCGGAGGAGGGGGTGCTGCCCGACCGGCTGAACCGGATGGCCGTGGGCCGCGGAGCGGAGGACGGCGGGAGCGCGCGGGCCCGGCGGATGCAGCGGGCCCGCAGCATGGGCGACCTGCTCAAGAGCGTCATCACGGGCGTCGTGGTGGCGGTCGTGGTCACGATGATGCTGTCCGAGCTCGGCTACGCGATCGGCCCGATCATCGCCAGCGCTGGGATCGTCGGGGTGGCTCTGGGCTTTGGCGCGCAGAACCTCGTCAAGGACTTCCTCGCCGGCATCTTCATGATCTTCGAGGACCAGCTCGGGGTCGGCGACGTGGTCGACCTGGGTCCGGCCAGCGGGACCGTGGAGGCGGTCAGCCTGCGGGTCACGAGGCTGCGGGACGTCAACGGAACCGTCTGGTACGTCCGCAACGGCGAGATCCTCAGGGTGGGCAACCAGAGCCAGAACTGGGCGCGGGCGGTGCTCGACGTGACGTTCCCCTACCGCGAGGACGTCGCGCGGGTGCGCGCCGTGCTCAACGACGTCGCGGGCGACCTGTGGCGCGACGAGGACTTCGAGGGCGTGATCATCGAGGAGCCGGAGATCTGGGGCGTCGAGGCCGTCACCGCCGACCAGATCACCATGCGGGTGACGTTGAAGACCGCTCCCATGGAGCAGTGGCGGGTGGCGCGCGAGATGCGAGCGCGGATCAAGGCCCGCTTCGACGCGGAGGGCATCGGGACCGACACGCAGACCGTCGTGGTCAACCAGGAGACCGACGACGCCGAGGCGGCCGCGGAGCCGCCGCGCTGATCCCGCCGCCGCCAGGGCCGCGCCGGCTTGGGACAATGACCGGGTGACGACCTTCTATGACGAGATCGGTGGCTACGACACCATCGAGCGGATCGTCGCGACCTTCTACAAGGGCGTGGCCGGTGACGAGGTCCTGCGCCCGATCTACCCCGAGGAGGACCTGGGTCCGGCCGAGGAGCGGTTCCGGCTGTTCCTGGTGCAGTACTGGGGCGGCCCGACGACCTACTCCGACACCCGCGGCCACCCGCGGCTGCGGATGCGGCACGCGCCGTTCGCCGTCACGCCGGCCGCCAAGGAGCGCTGGCTGGTGCACTTCCGTGAGGGGCTCGACTCGGTCGACCTGACTCCGGAGCAGGACACGCAGTTCTGGGACTACGTCACGCACGCGGCGCAGTTCATGGTCAACAGCTTCGAGTGAGGCGAGTGAGGCGCCGTCAGTCCCGCGGCGCGGCGAGCAGCCGCTCGCGGAGGATCGGGGGCCGGAGCCGCCGGTCGCTGGGTCTCGGCATCGACGAACACCATCGCCACCCGGGCCCGGGACAGCACGGTGTCGCCGTCACAGATCTCCGACTCGATCGTCATCGACCGGTCGCCGACCCGCGTGAGCCAGGACCAGGCGTCGTACGACTCCGGGCGGAAGAGGATGGGCACGCGGTAGTCGACGTCGGTCTGCGCGACGACCATGTGCACCGGGGGCGTGCCCTCGGGGAGGTCCTTCCAGAGGCGGGCGGTGAACAGCAGCCGCGCCTCCATGAAGTAGGTGAAGTACTCCACGTTGTTGACGTGGCCGTAGACGTCGACGTCGGAGAAGCGGACGTGCACGGGGTAGTGGCCCACCTTGTCGCGGCGGCCCGGCGCTCCACGCCCGAGGCCTCGCGTGGGATGGCTCCAGTCGGGCGGGTCCTCGAGGTACGCCGTCAGGGCCGAGCGCTCGTCCGCGGAGACCCGACGCGGTCGCTCGGCTCCGAAGACGAACGGGGTGAGCACGGTGGTGGCCCTGAGGTAGACCCTGCGCCCGTCGGCGTGGTCGGGCACCTCGTGGAAGACCTCGTAGGCCATCGTGAACGACGCCGCCTTGATGTCGGTCACCCAGCACTCGATGCTGACCGGCTCGAAGCGGAAGGTCAGCGGGGCCTTGTAGTGGACCTCGTGGCGCACCACGACCAGCCCCTCGGCGAGGTCGCCTGTCGCTTCACGTCGGCTGTGGGTGCGAAGCATGTCGACGCGGGCCTCTTGCAGGTAGTCCACGTAGACGACGTTGTTGACGTGTCCGAGCAGGTCCATGTCGGCCCAGCGCATGGGGCACTCGTAGACGTGGCGCACCCCTCGATGCTGCCAGATGACGGACCGGCGGTCGCCGGGCCGACGAGGTGCGGTCAGCGCTCGGCGGCCCGCAGCCGCGCGCACATCACCTTGAGCAGCTGCCTGGCGATCTCTGGGTGCTCGTCGAGGAGCGAGTGCAAGTGCCAGGACGGCAGCGAGATGGTGGTCAGCGACGTCTCGGCCTTCACCGAGGCCGACCGCGGCAGGCCGTCGATCAGCGAGATCTCACCGAAGTAGTCGCCCGGTCCGATGTCGGGCCGGCGCTTGTCGCCGACCCGGACCGACGCCGTACCGGACTGGATCAGGTGGAAGGCTGCCGCCCCGCCGCCCTCTTCGACGATCTCCCTGCCGGCCGGATGGTTCACGACTCGAGACTGGTTGGCGATCGCGTTGATGCCTTTCTTGCTGAGGCCCCCGAACAGGTCGGTCTGGGTCAGCGCCTTGACTATTTCCTGGTCTGCCGCCATCGCGTCCCCGTCTCCCTCGCGCGCCGGAACTCCACGCCGCGCCAACGTATCGCCGCCCGCGAGCCTGGGGCAACGGGCTCAGATCCGGACGCGGTCCACCGAACGGCCGCCGACTAGGCTGGCAAGCGGGTCTGTCCCTCCCGCGTCGCCCCGAGATCGGAGTCCGCTCATGCCCGAGGCCGTCATCGTCAGTGCCGCCCGCTCCCCCATCGGCCGCGCCGGCCGGGGGTCGCTGAAGGAGCTGCGACCCGACGACCTGGCCGCCACCATCGTGCGCGCCGCGCTCGACCAGGTGCCTGCGCTCGACCCGCACACCGTCGACGACGTCTACC
Source organism: uncultured Actinomycetota bacterium (assembly GCA_963762105.1). Lineage (GTDB taxonomy): Bacteria > Actinomycetota > Actinomycetes > Propionibacteriales > Nocardioidaceae > Nocardioides. Next base: position 276,427 of record CAVXJG010000005.1, read on the forward strand.
TCGGCTGCGGCCTGCCCGGCGGCGAGAGCGGCTTCAACCTGGGCCGGGTCGTCAACATCCTCAACGAGATGGACGACGTGCCGGCCGCGACCGTCACTCGCTACTGCGCCTCCTCGGTGCAGACGACCCGGATGGCCTTCCACGCGATCAAGGCGGGCGAGGGCGACGTGTTCGTCTCCGCGGGCGTCGAGACCGTGTCGCGGTTCGAGAAGGGCACGTCCGACAGCTGGCCCGACACCCACAACCCGACGTTCTCCGACGCCGAGGCGCGCACGGCCACCGCGGCCCAGGGCGGCGTCGACTGGCACGACCCCCGGGAGGACGGCGCTGTCCCCGACATCTACATGGCGATGGGCCAGACGGCCGAGAACCTCGCGAAGTCGCGGGGCATCTCTCGCAAGGAGCTCGACGAGTTCGGCGTACGCAGTCAGAACCTGGCCGAGAAGGCGATCGTCGACGGCTTCTGGGCCCGCGAGATCACCCCCGTGACCACGCCCGACGGAACCGTGGTCGAAGCCGACGACGGCCCGCGCGCCGGCGTGACCTACGAGGCCGTGGCTCAGCTCCAGCCGGTGTTCCGTCCCGATGGGCTGGTCACGGCGGGCAACTGCTGCCCGCTCAACGACGGCGCCGCCGCGGTCGTGATCATGTCCGACGACCGGGCCGCCGAGCTCGGGGTCACCCCGCTGGCCCGGATCGTCGCCACCGGCGTCAGCGCCCTCTCCCCCGAGATCATGGGACTCGGGCCGGTCGAGGCCACCAAGCGCGCCCTGGCCCACGCCGGGATGTCGATCGGCGACATCGACCTGGTCGAGATCAACGAGGCCTTCGCGGCGCAGGTGGTGCCGTCGTACCAGGACCTCGGCATCGACATCGACCGCCTCAACGTCAACGGCGGCGCCATCGCCGTCGGTCACCCCTTCGGCATGACCGGCGCCCGGCTGCAGAACACGATGCTCAACTCTCTGGAGTGGCACGACAAGACCACCGGGCTGATCACCATGTGCGTCGGTGGCGGCCAGGGAATGGCGCTGATCCTCGAACGGCTGGGCTGAATGACCCGTCCTCGCGCGTTGCCAGCCTGGTCGCGGCACTCTCTCGCTTAGGGTCTGCCTATGCCCGATCTCGTGGAGGAGCGTTGGCTAGACGAGCACCAGCAGCATTCTTGGCGCGCGCTGGTGATGGGGATGACCCTGCTCCTGGACCGCCTCGACGCCGACCTGCGGCGTCACTTCGACGTCTCGCTCGCGGAGTACGAGATCCTGGTCAGGCTCTCGGAGAAGCCGGGCCGGCAGCTGCGAATGGCGCAGCTCGCCGACGCGATGGCGCACAGCCGGAGCCGCGTGACCCACACGGTCGCCCGCATGGAGAAGGCCGACCTGGTGGCCAGGACCAGCTCGGCCGAGGACGGCCGCGGCATCGTGTGCGGGATGACCCAGCACGGCTTCGACCTGTTGCAGGCCATGGCGCCGGTCCACGTCAACGGGGTCCGCGACTATCTGGTCGACCTCGCCAGTGCCGAGGACTTCGAAGCACTCGGCCGGGTGATGAACACGGTCGCCGACAAGCTCGTCGTCACCCACCCCGAGGCCGAGATCCGCTGACGACCCCCCTCAGGGCTAGTCCCGGGTGAGGCGGCGGTGCGTGACGCGGTGCGGGCGGGCCGCTTCGATGCCTAGTCGCTCGACCTTGTTCTCCTCGTACGACGCGTAGTTGCCCTCGAACCAGAACCAGTTCGCGGGGTCGTCGGCGTCGCCCTCCCAGGCCAGGATGTGGGTGACCACCCGGTCGAGGAACCACCGGTCGTGGGAGGTGACCACGGCGCAACCGGGGAAGTCGAGGAGCGCGTCTTCCAGCGACTGCAGGGTCTCCACGTCGAGGTCGTTGGTCGGCTCGTCGAGCAGCAGCAGGTTGCCGCCCATCTTGAGCGTCAGCGCGAGGTTGAGACGGTTGCGCTCACCACCGGAGAGCACGCCGGCCTTCTTCTGCTGGTCGGGGCCCTTGAAGCCGAACGACGCGACGTAGGCGCGCGAGTTCATCTCGAAGTTGGCGACCTTGATGAAGTCCAGCCCGTCGGAGACGACCTCCCAGACGTTCTTGTTGGGGTCGATGCCGCCACGGCCCTGGTCGACGTACGAGATCTTCACCGTCGTGCCGACCTTGAGGTCGCCCTTGTCGGGCTCCTCCTGGTGGGTGATCATCCGGAACAGCGTGGTCTTGCCGACGCCGTTGGGGCCGATCACGCCCACGATCCCGGCTCGGGGCAACGTGAACGACAGGTCGTCGATCAGGATGCGGTCGTCGAAGCCCTTGGTCAGGTGGTCGGCCTCGAGCACGATGTCGCCGAGGCGCGGGCCGGCGGGGATGTTGATCTCGGAGGTGTCGATCTTGCGCATCCGGTCGGCCTCGGCCGCCATCTCTTCGTAGCGGGCCAAGCGCGACCTGCTCTTGGTCTGGCGGGCCTTGGCGTTGGACCGCACCCACTCGAGCTCTCGCTCGAGCATCCTGGCGCGCTTGACATCCTTCTGGCCCTCGATCTTGAGGCGGTCCTTCTTGGTCTCCAGGTAGGTGGAGTAGTTGCCTTCGTAGGGGTGGGTCTTGCCACGGTCGAGCTCGAGGATCCACTGGGCGACGTTGTCGAGGAAGTAACGGTCGTGGGTCACGGCCAGCACGCAGCCGGGGTACGACGCCAGGTGGTTCTCCAGCCACTGCACCGACTCGGCATCGAGGTGGTTGGTGGGCTCGTCGAGGAGCAGCAGGTCGGGCTGCTGCAGCAGCAGCTTGCAGAGGGCGACCCGACGACGCTCGCCACCGGACAGATTGTCGACCAGGACGTCGGGCGGCGGGCAGCGCAGGGCGTCCATGGCCTGGTCGAGCCGGCTGTCGAGGTCCCAGGCGTTGGCGTGGTCGAGGTCGGTCTGGAGGTCGCCCATCTCGGCGAGGAGCGTGTCGTAGTCGGCGTCGGGGTTGCCGAGCTCCTCGGAGATCGCGTTGTAGCGGTCGAGCTTGCCCTTGATCTCGTGGACGGCCTCTTCGACGTTGTCGAGGACGGTGGTGCCGTCGGTCAGCGGAGGCTCCTGCTGCAGCATCCCCACGGTCGCGCCCGGGTCGATGATCGCGTCGCCGTTGTTGGCGTGCTCGAGGCCCGCCATGATCTTGAGCAGCGTCGACTTGCCCGTGCCGTTGGGTCCGACCACGCCGATCTTTGCGCCATGGAGGAACGACAAGGTCACGTTGTCGAGGACCACCTTGTCGCCGTGGGCCTTGCGCACATTGCGCAGTGTGAAGACGTACTCAGCCATGTCTCGAAACCCTACGGGGGCTGGCGACATCGCCCCAATCCACGAGATCGCGGCTGTGCGGCACCCTCATCGGCCGCACGGGACGCCCGCGAGTCAGGTCAGCTCACTCATGAGGTCGCCGAAGGCAGCGAGGTAGGCGTCGACGTCCTGGTCGGTCGCGGCGACCGAGCAGGTCGGCCCGGCGCCAACGATGGCATCCCAGACGTTCCGGTTGGCGAGGTAGACGCGCATCAACCTGCGCAGTGGAACGTCGAAGCTCTCCATCGCCTCGGAGGCCGTGCGCGGCATGGCCGGGCTGAACGACAACCCGCTTCGCGGCCAGAACCGGTGGGTCGTCCATGCCAGCCCCGACGCGGCCACGACGTGAGACAGCCCGTCGGCCAGCCGGGTGCCGAGACGTTGACTGTGGGCGTAGGCCTCGTCGGTCAACACCTCACCCATGGCCGCCCGCGCCGCGGCCATGGAGAGCGGGTTGCCGAACAGGGTGCCGCCGACCGCGACCTGCGGCTTGTCGTCGTCGCGACCACCGGGGCGCTGCAGCACCGCGGCCACCTCTTCGGTCATCCCGTAGGCACCGAGCGGGATGCCCGCGGCGATCGACTTGCCGACCGTCACGAAGTCGGACGCGAGCCCCCACCTCCGGGTGAGTCCGCCGGGGCCGACGACCTGGGTATGAGTCTCGTCGTAGGCCAGCAACGTGCCGGTAGCCCGGGTCAGTTCACGCAGGCCCTGGTGGAAGCCGTCGTCCGGCATCAACAGGCCCACGTTGTTGGTGAGCGCCGGCTCGGTGATCACCACTGCCACCTCACGGCCCGCGAGCGCGCGCTCCAACGCTTCCAGATCGTTGAATGGCACGACGAGCGTCCGTGACGTGACGTCATGCGGCAGGCCGTCCTCCTCCGGCACCAGGCGGCCGTCCTCGATCTCGACCAAGACTTCGTCGAAGTGGCCGTGGTACTTGCCGTCGAAGAACAGCACCTTCTCCCGGCCGGTCACCGACCGGGCGATCCGGATGACCTCGGTGTTGGCGCTCGTCGCCGCCAGCGTGAACTGCCACATCGGCAGGCCATAGCGCCGCGCCAGCTCGCCCGCGACCCAGATCGAGTCCTCGGTCGGCAGCAGGTACTGCGATCCAAGCGCCACCTGCCGGCTCACCGCCTCAACCACCGGAGCCGGGCCGTAGCCGGTGAACATGGACATGTCGGCGATGTTGAAGTCGGCGTACTCGTGGCCGTCGACGTCACGCAGGCGGGCCCCGGCGGCCGACTCGATGAACATCGGCGGGTGGTCGTACGACGTGCGCAGCCAACTCATCGGCACGCCGTTGGGCATCACTGCCTGCCCGGAGGCCCACAGCGCCTGGCTGCGCGGGCGCATGCCCACGAAGGCGGCGTCCTCGCGCTCCTTGAGAGCAGCCACGCGGGCCGGGTCCACTCCCGATCCGCCCATGCACCGAAGCGTAAGGCACCAGTTGTCGAGCCAGCCCGAGCCTCGTCCGAAACGGGTGAGGCGGGCGCAGGAGGTGTCCGGAATGATGCGGTCCAGTGCCTGGGCAACCGCCCGGGAGACGGGAGAAGAAGCCGATGAGGACCTCGATCCTCCGCACCCGCTGGTCAGCCGCGGTCGCCGTGATGATGGCCCTGGTGGCCGTGGGCGTCGCGGGGTGCGGCTCCGACGACAGCTCCGGGGCAACGGACGAGTCATCCACGTCGGCGTCGGGCTCTGCCGTGACTGCCGACGACCTCGAGGGCGCGACATATGTCTCGACGAGCGTGACGGGACATGACCTCGCCGAAGGGTCAACGATCAACCTGAGCTTCGAGGGCCCCCGGATGCAGGTGTCGGCCGGCTGCAACATCATGTCCGCGGCGTACGACATCACCGACGGCACCCTCGCGTGGACCGGCGAGCCCGCGGCCACGATGATGGCCTGCCCGGACGACCTGATGGCACAAGACCAGTGGTTGATCGGGCTGTTCCAGGACGGGGTGACCGCGACCTCTGACGGCTCCACGCTGACGCTGGCCAACGACGAAGTCACCATCGAGCTGGCGTCGTCCTAGACGCTCGCCTTCCTCAGCGCTCCCGTTGATGAGGCCCTCGGCCTCCGATCATGCTGCCGTCTGCGCTGCCGCGGCCTCGCCGGGCTCGGCTGGGCTCGGTGGGCTCGGTGAGCTCGGTGGGCTCGACGGTTGCCGGTCGCGGCGTCCGCGTGAACGCGCTCGTGCCCCGGGTCAGGTCGTGCCCGACGTGGATCGCCTCGATCTCCAGCGAGCTCACCTCGACGCCTTGCTGGTTGGTCCAGGTGTTGACGGTCAGCCGGCCATGCACGACGACCGGGTCGCCGCGGCGCAACGACTGCTGGCAGTTCTCGGCCAGCGCCCGCCAGGCACTCACGGAGTACCACTGGGTGGCGCCGTCGACCCAGGACTCGCTCCTGCGCTGGTAGCGCCGCGGAGTGCTGGCCACCCGAAAGTTGGCCACCAAGGTGTCGCCGGCCATCCGGGTCGTCACGTTGCCGCCCAGCCAGCCCTGCAGGGTCACGGTCGTCTCATACATGCGCTTCCTCCTCGTCTCGCCGACCGCGAGATGCGGTCACCACGAGGCAACCCGGCGGCGCCGACGAGGAAGCCGTCCGGCGGGAGAGGGCTGTGAGGGAGTGATGCCGGCGGCCGGCTTGTGGACGGATGCCGGGCTGCGAACCCGGCACTCGGCTACTTCAGCGCCTGCTCGATGCCCTTGCGGGCGGCGGCGTACGCGACCAGCTGGTCTTGGACTGGCTTGACCACCATCGCGTCGGCGACCTCGGAGATCGCCGACCGGAGTCGCCGGTCGGCCGACCGCGCGCGCGACCGCGCCGTGCCGCGCACCAGCAGGCGACACACGAGGGCCAGCAGGATGCCGGCGACGATCCCGCCGACGAGCATCAGCACGGGCAGCGGGTAGCCCTCGACGTCGGGCGTCTCGGGCACGTCGACGGTGAGGTAGCGCACGGCAAACAGCGCTCCCAGCCAGAGGGCACCGAGGATCGCGGCCAGGATGAGCAGCCACTGCAGCCCCCGCACCAGCCCCGCCCACACCGGGATCCGGCCTGCATTGAGGTCGGTCTCGCCGAGCGCCCGGTCGAGCCGGTCGTTGAGGTCGTCGTGCCGCGCCAGCGACGCCTGACGTACGGCGGCCGCCCACGGGCGCGACAGCTCCTTGGACACGTCGTCGGCCAGCGCCCGCAGCTCGGTGTCGACGCGGGCGCGCTCCACGTGCGTCGGCGCCGCCATCGACGTGCGGGCGCGGCCGGCGAGATGGCGCCCCGACGAACCAAGGTCCAGATGGAGCCGCTTGAGCGGGTCGGGTCGCAGCCTGGAGAGCCAGGCCGTGATCGGCCAGCCGGTGGCGCGGTTGGCGCGCATCCGGGTCGACGCCTCGACGGCGGCCACCACGGTCGGCACGCCCGCCGACTCGGCCAGGGCGTCCTCGAGCGCCTTGACCCGCTCGCGCGACAACGAAGGCGTGCGGGCCGAGCCCGTCGCCTCGTCGAGGAGCTGGGCCGTCGCGCGCAAGTCGGCCTCCAGACGGGTCCGGTTGGCCCTCTTGGCGTTGACCCGCCAGACGATCTCCTTGCGCAGCTCGGCCATCCCCTCGCCGGTCTTGGCGCTGGTCGCGAGCACCGGCACATCGGTGAGCCCGTCGGCATCGAGCAGCCGTCGGATGTCGGCGAGCATCGACTCGCGGCGGTTGGGCGCCACAGCGTCGACGTGGTTGAGCACCACGAGCATCACCTCGCGATGGCTGGCGAGCGGGGCGAGGTAGCGGTCGTGGATGGCCGCGTCGGCGTACTTCTGCGGGTCGAGCACCCACACCAGCAGGTCGGCGAGCTGAACGAGCCGGTCGACCTCGAGATGGTGGGAGACCTCGGTGGAGTCGTGGTCGGGGAGGTCGAGCAGCACGAGGCCCCTCATGGCGTCGTCGTTCGGGCCGTGGTCGAGCATCGAGTCGCGCAGCACCTGGTGGCGCGGCGGGATGCCGAGCCAGTCGAGCAGCTCGACGGCGCCGTCGTTGCCCCACACGCAGGCCGTCGCCCACGACGTCGTCGGACGGCGTACGCCGACCGCTGCCAGCTCCAGGCGGGCGATCGCGTTGAAGGTCGAGGACTTGCCGGACCCGGTCGCGCCGGCGATCGCGACCACCGTGTGGTCGGCCGAGAGCCGCAACCGGCTCGTCGCGCGATCGAGGACCGCCTGGCTCTGCGCGATCAGCTCGTCGGGGAGATGCCCGCGCGAGGCCGCCAGGGCAGCGTCCAAGCCGTCGATCCGGACGCCGAGGTCGGGGCTCCGGGTGACGAGCTTCCTGGCTCCCTCCAGCAAGGACGTCATGTGCTCCCTCGAGAAGTGTCGAGAAGTATTGGGGGGTGTGTCGACTCAGCCTAGTGGGCGAGAGGGTCGGTTCCCCGGACCGACTCGTAGCGCAGGTCGTCGACTCGGCGGGCGGCCGTGCGCAGCTGTTCGGGCGTCTGCGCGTCGAGCCCGAGGCCATCGAGGAGCCCGGTGTAGCGGGCGCGTTCGGCGTCCATCAGCTCGCGGATCCTGCTGTTCAGCGAGCGCCGGGCGCGCTCGGCAAGGTCGCGCACGGCCTGGTCGCCGAACACCGCCTCGAGGAGCTTCTGACCAAGCACCGCGGAGCCGCCGGCGATGCCGGCCTCCGCGCCGGTGAGTCCGGCGGTGTGAGAGAACACCAGCACCATCAGCGCCACCGACAGGCCGTTGACGCCGAAGGCCAGGTAGCGCGCCGTGCTCCGCTTGTCGGCGCCCTCGGTGCGGACCATCTCGAGGACGTCCTGCTGCCAGTCGCGGACCGCGCGCTCGGCTCGATGGCGCAGGTCACGGGAGGCCCGTCCGAGGTCCTCGCCCGCGCCAGCCAGCAGGGCCTGGCCGGGGGCGAGCGACTGCCAGGACGCCTCGGCCCGCTCGGCGGCGGCCTCGGCGTGCTCGAGGATCAGCGTCTCCAGCCCCGACTCGACCGCCACGGTCAGCCGCTCGGCCTGCTGGGGCTTGCCCTTGATGGCGTTGACCACACGATCTCTCAGCCAGCCGACCTTGGTCTCCAGGGACCGGAGCAGCTCGCCGGTCCCGACGAACTCCTGCCAGCGGGACAGCACCTCGCCGCGCAGCAGGGTGCCGTCAGCCGTCGCGTCGACGATGTCGGCGATCGCCCGGTCGTAGGCTTTGTTCGCGTCCTCGCGAAGCCGGGCCTCGGCGGCGACCTGCTCGGCCACGCCGTCCGCTACGTCGTGCGTACGCCGCGTGAGTGTCCTGATCGCACCATCCAGCGTCTGCTTGACGACGGCGGCGCGGGCGTCGGCATCGGCGGCCAGCTCGACCAGCCAGTTCCCGATGTCGGCCACGGCCTCGAACGGCAGCAGCCCGTCGTCGGAGACCGGTCCCTCTTGAACGATGAACAGCGGCGAGTCCTTGAGCCCTCGCGACGCGAGCATGCGGGCAAGGTGGGCCGCGACGGTGTCGACGGCCTCCGGCGCGGTGCGGTCGAGCACGATGGCCACCGACGCAGATCGTTCGGCGGCCTGGCGCAGGAAGCCCCACGGCACGTGGTCGGCGTAGCGGGCTGCAGAGGTGACGAAGATCCAGAGGTCGGCCGCGGCGAGCAGCTGGGCGGCCAGCGTGCGGTTCTGCTCCTCGACCGAGTCGACATCGGGGGCGTCGAGGATGGCCAGCCCCTCGGGCACCGATGGCGCCGAGACGAGCTGGAGGGCCGAAGGGTCGGTGGTCGCGCGCTGCACCCGCTCGAGGTCGGGCAGCAGCCGGTCCTGGCCGAACCAGCCGCCGTCTGCAGGGTTGTGCACCAAGACGGGCGAGCGAGTGGTCGGGCGGAGCACCCCGGTCTCGGTGACCCGCGTGCCGACGAGAGAGTTGACCAGCGTGGACTTGCCGGCACCGGTCGAGCCGCCCACCACCGCCAACAGGGGCGCGTCGAGGGCCATCACGCGCGGGATGATGTAGTCCTCGACCTGGTCGACCATCTCGCGATGGCTGGTGCGCTTGTCCGCGACGCCCGGGAGCTCGAGCGGCAGCACCGCCGTCTGCAGGGCGCCGCGCAGCCGCACCAGCGCGGTCAGCATCTGGGTGCCCTGCACGGTCTCGGGGCTCATCGCTGGGGGACCACCTGTCCGGGGAACGCGATCGACGGACGCACGGCGGCGATCCGGGCGACGTACTCCTGCCCGCGCGCCGCGAAGTCCGGCGGGGGGGTGCCTCGAAGGTATCGGTTGTGCAGGAATCCGAGCTCGATGACCGCCTGCTGGTAGTCGCGCATGGCGCGCAGGCCCTGGTCGCCGCCCAGCCGCTTGGCGTACGCCCGGCTCTGCCGGCGGGCGTCGAGGTCGACGACCCAGCCGATGTCGGTCGCCGGGATGAGGCCGCGCGCCGCGGCATCCGAGAGGGCGGCCGCGAGCATGCGGCGCTCTGACCGACGAGCCCACACCGCCAGGGCGATCGCGCCGAGGAACGCAGGCGCCATCAGTACGACGTAGACCAGGAAGAAGTTCTCGCTCCCGTAGATCGTCGACCCGTTCCAGGCCCCGTGGGCGGCGACGGCGCAGAGGTACCCCAGCAGGGGCGCGGGGATGCGGGCGGTTCGCGTGCGGCTGGTGACGGCGATCCCGACGCCGATGCCGATGAAGCTGGTGAAGAAGGGGTGCGCGAACGGACTGAAGAGACAGCGCACGACGAAGGTTGCCGCCAGCGCGGTGGTACCCCCGGGGCCCGTGCCGTCGGTGCCGTTGTAGGCGGCGGCGAGATAGAGGATGTTCTCGATGAAGGCGAAGCCGATGCCGACCATGCCGGCGTAGACGATGCCGTCGAGGATGCCGTCGAGCTCGGCCCGCCGCCACCACAGGAGCAGCAACAGGAAGGCGCCCTTGGTCGCCTCCTCGGTCACCGGGGCGACGATCGCCAGGCTGGCGTTGCTGTCGAGGCCGACGAAGATGCCACCGACGCCCTGGAGGATCAGCGCGGCGGCCGTGGCGACGAAACCGCCCCACAACAGACCCGCAGCGAGCAGGCGGCGGGGCTCCGGCTCGTAGCGGTCCAACCACAGGTAGCAGCCGATCAGCGGGAGCACCGGGACCGTCGCCAGGACGGTGGCCAGGAACAGAGTCCTCGGGGCTCCGGACAGGGCCAGGATCAGCAGCATGCCGGCCGCGCCGAGCACCACCATGATCGTCACCACCACCGTGAAGGCGATGGTGTCGCGGCGCTGCCGGGGCATGGCGGGAGCCTAACCGCTGCCCTCCTGTGGACGCGGGAGCGACGGCGTAGGGTGATCTCCGTGAACGAGGACAAGGAACTCAAGACCGAATCCCACGACCCGGCCGTGCCAGAGGCCTACTCGAAATTCATGCGTGAAGGCTGGGGCGACCGCGAGCTCGACCTGCCGCCGCACCCCATCACGCCGTACGCCGAGCAGCGACGTCGCAAGCTCGCCGAGGCGTTCCCGGGCGAGCGGCTGGTGCTCCCGGCCGGCACCTGGAAGGTGCGGTCCTACGACACCGACTACCGCTTCCGCCCCGACACGGCGCACACCTACTTCTCCGGCAACCAGACCAGCGACGCCGTGCTGGTCATCGACGACGGCGAGTCAGTGCTCTACGCGCGCCCCCGGTCGGCCCGCGACACCGACGAGTTCTTCCGCGACCGCCAGTACGGCGAGCTGTGGGTCGGCCGACGGCCGTCGCTGCACGAGATCTCCTCCTCGCTCGGCCTCGAGGTCCGCCACATCGACGACCTGGCCGGCGTCCTGGGTGGCACCGGCAAGACCCGCGTGCACCGCGGTGTGTCGACGGCTGTCGACGCGCTGGTGCCAGGCGACGAGACCCGCGACGGCGAGCTCGCCCGGGTCGCGTCCGAGATGAGGCTGATCAAGGACGAGTGGGAGGTCGCCGAGCTCCAGGAGGCGTGCAACCACACCACCTTGGGCTTCACCGACTGCGTCGCCGAGTGGGACCGGGTGCTCGAGTTCGGCGAGCGCTGGATCGAGGGCACGTTCTTCCGCCGGGCCCGCACGATGGGCAACGACATCGGCTACGACTCGATCGTCGGCGGCGGCCGACACGCCACCACGCTGCACTGGATCGACAACACCGGTCCGATCACCCCGGGCGAGCTGGTGCTGCTCGACATGGGGGTGGAGACCCACAACCTCTACACCGCCGACGTCACCCGCACGCTGCCCGTCGACGGCAGGTGGACGCCGCTGCAACGCGAGCTCTACGACCTCGTCTACGCCGCCCAGGAGGCCGGCATCGCCGCCGTTGTTCCCGGGCAGCCGTTCGACTCCTCACACAAGGCGGCGATGAACGTGATGGCGCACGGCCTCGAGGACCTCAAGCTGCTCCCGGTCTCGGCCGACGAGGCGCTCGACCCCGAGTCCAAGGTCTACGCCCGCTGGACCCTCCACGGCGTCAGCCACATGCTCGGCATGGACGTCCACGACTGCGGCCAGGCCGCACCCGAGGCCTACGCCAAGGGCACGTACGCCGAGGGCATGGTGCTCACGGTCGAGCCCGGCCTCTACTTCCAGCAGGACGACCTGCTCGTCCCCGAGGAGCTGCGCGGCATCGGCATCCGCATCGAGGACGACGTGCTCGTCACCGCCGACGGCACCGAGAACCTCTCCGCCTCGCTCCCCCGCACCTCCGCCGACGTCGAGGAGTGGATGGGCGCCCTGCGCGGCTGAAGCGGACCCGCTGGTCGAGGAGCGTGCGCCTGCCGGCGTACGTGGTGTTCTTGATGCGCCCCGGGCGCCAAGAACTCCGCGATGCCGACCCGACCCGTCACAATGGGTCCGCCCAGCCCTCGTAGCTCAGTTGGACAGAGCAGCGGCCTTCTAATCCGCCGGTCACAGGTTCGAATCCTGTCGGGGGCGCCGACGTTTTCCCAGGTCAGACGGCATTTTCGGTGTCCCCATCAGAGTCCCCAACGAGGCCTGATCGGCCGTTGTGGCACAAATGTGGCACAAGAAATTCACGTCCACCCTTGCAGAAGCGGCCCGGATGGCATCGTCCGGCAGCAGTTGAGAGTCAGATGACGGGCCCTAGCGACGGCCCGTCACGCTCCTTTGAAGGCCCTCGCTGGGGACGTCGCTGGCTCGGATCTGTCAGTCCGACCGGCAGGTTGGGAGCGAGTCGACAGGCCTGGCAGGTCGAAGATCCGGTAGCGCCAGTTGTGGAGGCGAAGTACCCCGCCGGACGGCGAAGTGAACAGCGGCTCGTCGGGCTGCCTGCCCGCCATCGCTCGCTCTGATAGGCTGGCTCGAGGGACCTCGGAAAGGGGACCGATCGACTCTGATGCGTCTTGGGCGTCGACCACACCAGCTTGCCGCCTACCTCGGTGACGCCGCGGGAGACGTTGAGCCGGCAACGGGCGCAGGTCGACCCGGTCGACGGTCAACGCGGCGAGCTCGCCGAACCGAAGGCCAGTGAAGGCGAGAAGGGAGGCCGTCCCGCCCCGCCGCGTCGACCAGACCTGGTTGGATTGGCTCATGGGTCAGCCGGGTGCTGAGTGGTGGAAGTCGGCAGTCGTCTATCAGATCTACCCACGAAGCTTCGCTGATTCCAACGGTGATGGAGTGGGTGATTTGAAGGGCATCATCGCCAAATTGGACTACCTCGCGCTGTTGGGCGTTGACGTTGCTTGGTTGTCACCGATCTACCGGTCGCCGCAGGCCGACTTCGGCTACGACATCAGCGACTACCACGACATCGACCCGATGTTCGGCACACTTGCCGACTTCGACGCGCTCCTCGAAGGAGTCCATGCGCGGGGGATGAAGCTTGTCATGGACCTGGTAGTCAATCACACCTCCGACGAGCATCCCTGGTTCGTCGCGGCACGTTCCTCGGTCGAGGACCCGCATCGCGACTGGTACATCTGGAGGAACCCACGAGACGGCCAAGAGCCGAACAACTGGGGGTCGTTCTTCGGCGGCTCGGCGTGGGAGCTCGATGCGGTAACCGGTCAGTACTACCTGCATTTGTTCGACAGGAAGCAGCCGGACCTGAATTGGGAGAACCCGGCGGTGCGCGCTGCCGTTCACAACATCATGCGGTGGTGGCTCGACCGCGGTGTCGACGGCTTCCGGATGGACGTGATCAACTTCATCTCCAAGGCCGACGGTCTGCCGGACGCGCCGAACCCCTCCGGCGCACGCTATGTCAACGCGTTCCAGATGTTTGCCGACGGGCCACACGTCCACGGCTTCCTTGCCGAGATGAACTCGGAGGTCTTCAGCGGCCGGGACGGGCAGTTCCTCACGGTCGGCGAGATGCCAGGCGTCACCCCCGAGCAGGCTCGCCTCTATACCGGTGAGGACCGCGGGGAGTTGAATATGGTCTTCCAGTTCGAGCACGTCCAGGTCGATCAAAGCACGTTCAACAAGTTCGACTACCTCGGCCTGGACCGGGTCGCGCTGAAGAATGCGCTGCATCGCTGGCAGCTCGAACTCGCCGCGGTCGGCTGGAACAGCCTGTACTGGAACAATCACGACCAGCCGCGCGCCGTGTCCCGGTTCGGCGACGACGACCCCGCGCAGTGGTACCGCTCTGCGACCGCTTTGGCCACGATCCTGCACGGAATGAAGGGGACGCCCTACATCTATCAGGGTGAGGAACTCGGCATGACCAACTACCCCTTCAGCCGCGGCGACGAGCACCGCGATCCGGAGGCGGCGAACTACTACGCCTCGGTCCTCGAACTGGGACTCGACGAAGGGGCCGCGCTGACCGGGCTAGCCAAGATCAGCCGGGACAATGCACGTACCCCGATGCAGTGGGACGCCAGCGCCCATGCCGGGTTCACCACCGGCGATCCCTGGCTACCGGTCAACCCCAACCACACCTGGCTCAACGCCGCCGCCCAACAAGAGGTAGCGGACTCGGTGTTCGCCCACTACCGCAGACTCATCCAGCTCCGACACGATCTGCCGATCTTCGTCCGCGGTGATTTCACGGGGTTGTTCGACCACGACCCGCACATCTGGGCCTACACCCGAAGCACCGACACCGAGTCCATGCTGGTCGTCGCCAACTGCGGAACTGCCCCGGGCACTGTCACCCTGGGCGACGCCTGGGTCGGAGCGAGACTCCTCTTGTCGAACTCCTCAGCGCGGGCCCGGCTCGACGATCACCAGATCCAGCTCGACGGTTGGGATGCGCGCATCTACCTCAAGACGAGGGCCTAGCCTGGCGCTCGCGGCGTGCGTCGCCTCGCTGGGCGCTGCGTGCCAGCGTGCCGTTCGTGACTCGTGTTCTGTCCGCGTCCCCCGACCGGATCGGCAGCAACGAGTCCACTCACCCACGTGCGTCTTTTCGCCGCGTGTGCAACCGATGCGGCCGCTCACCTCGGATGACTGCGCGTCCTCGAACCGCTCATCTCATGCGTCGGTCGCCCCGCCGCTGGGAGCCGGTGTCTAGGGCACATGTACCGTCCAACGAACGCGCGAGACCAGTGGTCACGGAAATGCCGATGGCAGATGAGCGAACGGATCCCCACAATGGTTGCGAGGGAGGTCCGGAGGGAGCGAGCGATGACGACGCGCATCAGACTCACCCGGCTTGCCGCCGGTCGCACCGATGTCGCTCCCGGCGCGACTACGTGTCGTGAGGGAGTTCCACACCGGTCCCGCGGTCGTCCGTGACGTGGCGGGGCCCGTGGTCCGGGTCCCGCTCGGGCCCCGGCTCGTGGTTCCGCCGTTCGTCTTGGTCACCTCGCCGCAGGGCGCGCACGACGTGCTCGCGGGCTCCAGCAACGACACCATGGACAAGCTGACGCAGATTCACCTTGAGACGCGGCTGATCGGGGACAACGTCTTCAACCTGCCCTACGAGGCTTGGAAGCCGCAGCGACGGACGCTGCAGCCGCTGTTCACCAAGCGGCATGTCGCGACCTTCGCCGGTCATATGGCCGCGGCGGCCGATGAACGAGCCTCGGGTTGGGTTGAGGGTGCCCGGCTCGACCTGGACCGAGACATGCGCGGTCTAACGCTGCGGGTGCTGGGTCGATCGCTGTTCGGCGTGGACCTCGACGAACATGCCTCGGACCTCGGCCCGAGCATCCAGCAGGTGCTGAACTACGTCACCAGCCGGGGGCTGCGACCGGTTCGTGCCCCCAGGTCGCTACCCACGCCCGCACGGCGCCGGTTCCGTGCAGCCCTGGCCGACATCCACGCGGTGATCGATGAGGCAATCGCCGGTTGCGAGGGGGACCCGGACCGCGACTGCGAGTTGGTGCGGCTGCTGCTGGCGGCGCGGGATCCCGATACCGGCCGGCCGCTGACTCGCGACGAGGTGGTCAGCGACCTCGCGGTGTTCCTCATCGCCGGTCACGACACCACGTCGACGACGCTGACTTACGCGCTGTGGGCGTTGGGCCACCACCCCGAGCTGCAGGACCGGGTTGCCAACGAGGTGGGCGCGCTCGGCGACCGGTCATTGACCGTCGACGACGTGCCCGCGCTCCCGTTCACCGTGCAGGTCATCCACGAGGCGCTCCGGTTGTGCCCGCCAGCGGCCGCGCTCGCCCGGCTCGCGACGCGCGAGACGGTGGTGGACGGGTTCCGGGTCGAACGGGGATCCAATCTGATCGTCGGGATCTACGCGCTCCACCGCGACCCAGCGCTGTGGGACGCCCCGGAGACCTTCGACCCGGACCGATTCAGCGCCGAGCGGTCGCGGGGCCGGGACCGCTGGCAATTCTTGCCGTTCGGCGCGGGCGCTCGCTCGTGCATCGGTGACCACTTCGCCATCCTGGAAGCCACGCTCGGCCTCGCGAGCCTCCTACGACGCCGCCGGGTCACCTCCCTCGACCCGGTCTTCCCTCTGGCGCTTCCGTTCACGATGACCGCGGGCGGGCCGATCCCGGCGCGGGTCGAGACTCGGTGAGTCCCGACGATCCGACGGCGACAACCGAGCTCCTCGCTCCGGCCGGACGGTGCGTCACTTCGCTTTGGACGCGCTGCGCATGGTCACCCCTGCAGGTTCACGCCTGGGCAGCGCACCGATGTGGTCGATCAGCTTCACCACCCAAACCAGCGCGATGGAGACCATGAACACCCCCAGCAGCACCTGGGCCGCGGCGGTTTCCGACAGCTCGTAAGCGGCCACGCCGAGCGCCAGGCTGACCACGGCCATTGCCGTCTCCAGCTTGCCCGTCCGGTCCAACGCGTCGCCGCGCGACATCACGAAAAAGGCTGTAGCACCCAGCACCAGACCGATTCCAGCCAAGCCGTGCGGGTCCTCGATGAGCGGCATCTCTCCGCGAACAACGTAGCCGACGTACGGCACAGCGACGGCAGCCACCGGGAGCGTCGCGCCCACGTCCTTGAGCTTGAGCCACATTGGCGATCTCCTCTCGTTGCTTTCATAGCTGCGCCGAGACCAACCCGTCGGCAGAGGCGAAGATCGATCCGGGGCGGGCCTAGGACACGCGGTTGTACATCACCGCTGCGCTCGGGACACGAGAGGGGGAATAGCCGGACGCGCGAGCGTAGGTCGGGTCCAGGGAGTGCGACGGTTCTAGGCCGGAAGTGCGAGGTCGCGGTGCCGAAGCGAGACCAGTGCTCCAACGGCAAGTGCGATACAGACGGCCGTGAGAGCGAGCATGGGTGCGGCCGTCACCGTGGCGGCCGGCGCCTTGGGGCTGTGGGTGAACGGCGAGAGGTACTGCACCCATGGGGGCAGGTTGAGGCCGGGGCCGAACATGGGGCCCACCACCAGCGCGGAGAGGAGGATGGCCCAGCTGGCCGGAACCGACCACCGGGGTACGACGCACACGACTGCAGCCACGGCGGCACCGACCACCAGGATGCCCGGGACCTGCACCAGGCCGGCCCAGACCAGGTCGAGGACCGGGGTGCCTGCGTTTCCGAGAACCTGCCCGGCGGTCAGTCCCATGCTGACCGCGAAGAGCACCATCAGCGCGACGCAGCCTGCGACAGCAACCAGCAGGTGGCCCCGCAGCCATCGTGTCCGGGTGACGCCCGAGGCCAGCACTGGCTCCAGCGTGCCACCGGTCTCGTCGACCCGCATCCGCAGCAGGACCTGGACCAGGTAGATCGCGACGAACATGCCGGCCATCTGGATGATCGAGACCTGGTAGGCGTCGACGACCTGGTCGGTGCCGCCCGCCTCGGTCCACCAGTCTTTGGCGTGGCCTTCGAGGCCCTGGATCTGTTCGGTGAGGTTGCCGAAGATCAGCCCGAACAACGTCAAAGCGGTCGCCCATCCGATGAACGCGCTGCGTTGCAGCCGCCAGACCAGGCCGACCGGAGTGAGCAGCGCCCGGGTCGCCTCGGCGTGGCCGCGTCGTTCTGGCCACAAGCCGCGGCCCACATCACGACGGGACGCGAGCGCGACCGCCATGGCCAGCAGGATGCTGAGGGCGACGACGGCGAGGAGCAGCGGCCACCAGTGGGCACCACCGAACGGACGGGTTTGCTGGCCCCACCCGATCGGGGACAGCCACGCCGGCCACGCGCTGGTCACGCGTAGGCCGGTCTGGTCGACGCTGCCGATCATGTTGCCGATGCCGCTGAGTGCGAACGCGATGCCGAGGGCGCCGGCCGCGATACCGGCGGCACCGCGGGTCGTGGAGGACAGTTGGCAGGTCACCGCCGCCACTCCGACCCACACGAGACCGACTGCGGCCACCGAGGCTCCGGCCAGCAGAGCGCCCCCGACGGGCTGCCCGCTGACTGTGATGCCTGCTGCGAGCACCACGGCCAGGGCCACGTCGGCGGCGACGGCGACGAGGACGCCGGCGGCCAGGCCGGCGTAGCGACCGACCACGGCGGAGCCCAGGATCTCCGCGCGGCCGAGCTCCTCGTTCTGGCGGGTGTGCCGGATCACCGCAAAGGTGCTCATCAGGGCGGCTAGCGCGGCCAGGGTGACGTACTCGCGGTGCAGCATGTAGCCGCCCACGCTGGGTCCCGAAGTTAGCCCGAGCAGGCGCATGCCGGCGTTGGTCGCAACTATGCGGGTCTCGCGCACGAGGTCTTCCTGGAGAGCGAGGCTCTGCGCGAACATCGCAGTCGTCGCCGCGACGAACAAGCCCAGTCCGGCGCACCATGTCGTGAGGACGTATCGGTCGCGCCGAAGCGCCAGGCGGGCAAGCCGTCGGGTGCCGGAGAAGTCGGCCGCAGTGAGCGTATGCATGGTTTTCACACGGCCTCGAGCACCGTCGACGCTTCGAGCTCGTCGCCGTAGTGGCGCAGGAACAGTTCTTCCAGCGTCGGCGGCGTGCTGGTCAGGGACCGGACCTCGTAGTGCACGAGCTGCTCGAGCACCGTGTTCAGGTCACCGGCGTCGACGCTGAACTTCGCCTTGGTGCCGTCGATGGTCACGTCGTGCACCTGGGCGAGTCGAAGCCAGACGGGTCGGTGGCCGCGCGGTCTCCACTTCCACGGTCGTGCGGGTCAGGTGACGCAGTTCGGCGAAGGTGCCCGACTCCGCAGCGCGCCCGTTCCGGATGATCGTGACCTGGTCGCACAGGGCCTCGACCTCCGAGAGGATGTGGCTGGACAGGAGCACCGTGCCTCCCCGGTCGCGCACCGCGCGAACCACGTCCTGGAACACCCGCTCCATCAGGGGATCCAGACCCGAGGTCGGTTCGTCGAGCAGGTACAGCTCCACGTCGGAGGCGAACGCCGCCACCAACGCGACCTTCTGGCGGTTGCCCTTGGAGTAGGACCGGATCTGCTTGGTCGGGTCGAGCTCGAAGCGGTCCAGCAGCTCCGCCCGGCGCGACTGGACCAGCCCGCCCCGAAGGGCCGCGAGCAGGTCGATGACCTCACCACCGGTCAGGTTGGGCCACAAGTTCACCTCACCAGGCACGTACGCCAGCCGGCGATGCAGGGCGGCAGTCTCTCCCCATGGATCACCGCCCAGGAGCGTGACCCGGCCACCCGTCGCGCGCAGCAGGCCTAGCAGGATCCGGATCGTTGTCGTCTTCCCGGCGCCGTTGGGCCCGAGGAAGCCATGCACCTCGCCGGTGCGCACCGTCAGATCGAGATGATCGAGGGCTCTTGTGGTGCCGAAGTCCTTGACCAGGCCCGACACCACAACAGCGTCCCCCCGGACATCATCGCTTCTCGTCAGCTGCTCACCCATGACGACGACGCTCCCGCTGAGACGTTCGGGAGAAAAGGGGCCAAGGCCCCGACCTGCATGGGGCAATCGTCACCGCCACTCGGGACACCCGCGGACTCACCAGCATCCAGCGTCTCTTGCGACGGCTCGGCCACGGCCACGTCGGGGATCATCTCGCGGGTGCAGGCCGCCAGCACCGACGCGCAAGAGGGGGCCGACCCGGGACCCCTGCGACCCGAGCCGGTGCCTTGAGTCGGATGTGATCGGGTCTCGAACTTCCCAGAACCCGGGACCTTGGACCTCCCCCTCCGGGACATGAGCACCTGCCCGACGACGTGCCGCCACGATGGGATGGAGGGGAACCCACAACCAAGGAGATGTCATGAAGGCCGCCGTCGTCCCCCAGCTCGGAGCCCCCCTCGAGATCCGCGAGGTGCCCGACCCCCAACCCGGCCGCGGCCAGGTGCTGGTCAGGATCGAGGCCAGCGGGCTGTGCCACACCGACATCCACGCCGCGCGTGGCGACTGGCCCGTCAAGCCCAAGATCCCGCTCATCCCGGGTCACGAAGGCGTCGGCCTCATCGAGACCCTCGGCGATGGCGTCGACACCCTGGCCGTCGGCGATCGGGTCGCCCTGCCGTGGCTGGGAGACGCGTGCGGACACTGCCGCTACTGCGTCGCCGGCTGGGAGACCTACTGCACCAGCCCGCAGTTCATGGGCTACACGATGGACGGTGCCTACGCGGAGTACGCCGTCGGCAACGCCTCCCACGTCGTCCGCGTGCCCGACGGGGTCACCTCCTTCGACGCCGCGCCGCTGACCTGCGCCGGCGTGACGACCTACAAGGCCATCAAGGTCGCCCACCCGCAACCGGGCGAGACCGCCATGGTCGTCGGCATCGGCGGCCTGGGCCACCTCGGCCTGCAGTACGCCAAGATCTTCGGCACCACCACCGTGGCCGTCGACGTAGACGACGCCAAGCTGCAGCTCGCCAAGGACCTCGGCGCCGACCACATCATCGACGCCCGCGGCGACCAGGCAGCACAGCTGGCCGCCATCGGCGGCGTCGACGTCGCCCTGGTCACCGTGCCGTCGCCCCAGGCGATGCAGGCCGCGCACGCGGCGCTGAACCCCAACGGCCGACTCGTCATCGTGGGGCTGCCCGGCCGACAACCGGCTCGAGATCCCCGTCTTCGAGACCGTCCTCAAGGGCATCAGCGTGATCGGCTCGCTCGTCGGCACCCGCAACGACCTCCACGACACCTTCGCCCTCCACGCCCAGGGCCGCACCCGGGTGGTCGCCGAGAGTCGCAAGCTCGACGACGTCAACGCCTGCTTCGACGAGGTGCTCGCCGGCGACGTGCCGGCGAGGCTCGTCTTCGACCTTTCCTGAACCCAGACGGCGCAGCGACGCGGAGGACCGATGAACGACGGGCGGGTTGACCTGTACTGGCTCCCAATGGGTGCGGGAGGGCGCTGCGTGCGGGCCAACGGTCGAGCGTACGAGGCCATTTCGGCTCGGCTCGCCGGTCGAGAACGACGCGACCTCTACCATTCCGCGCTCGAGGTCTGCCTCGACCGCGAGCGGTTCGTGATCGAGATGGCGCCAGTTTGGAACACGCCGGATCCCCACCGGGGCGTCGTGTGTGAAGGGCCGGTGGGGCTTCGACCGCTCGGGCGACTCAGGCTCTTTCGCTACGAGGTGCGGTGCTGGTCCGGCGGACGCATCCCTGACGTCGAGGAGGCGGTGGGCAGCCCGGTGTGCGTCAGCCAGGACGACGATGTTGCACGGCGGGTCCTGGAGCTGGTTCCTCAGTTCCCGACGGCCACGTGGGGCGCCGACGAGCAGCACACAGGCGACATGTGGAACTCCAACTCCCTGGTGGCCTGGCTGTTGGTCCGCAGCGGTCACGATCTCGCCGCGATGGCTCCACCGGCGGGTGGACGGGCGCCGGGGTGGGCCGCCGGCCGCGTCGTTGCGATGCGTCAGGCTTCGCGCCAGATGACCTTGGTCGCCCCACTAGCGGACCTGCGGCTCTGAAGCTCTCTCGAGACGTTCCATAAGGATCGAGACATGGATGCCACTGCTACAGCAGAGATGGTCAAGGGAGCCAACTCCCGCCCATCTGGTCATGGCCGTGATCCTCGTCGTCACTCCACTTCGCGCCGTTTCCCGCGAAGGCGGCAATGCGCGAGGACCTACGTGAGACAAGGCTGGCCCGCGACATCCAGCCGTGGTGACATGGTCGCCGTGCCCAACCACACACCGAGTCCGCCTGCCTCCGCCCCTCTCCCCGCCTCGTCGTACGACTCCATCGAGCTCGACCTCGATCTGCGCTGGTGGTCGGCGGCCAACTACCTCACCGTCGGCCAGATCTACCTGCGGGAGAACGTGCTGCTGCGTGACCCTCTGACACTCGACGACGTCAAGCCGCGGCTGTTGGGGCACTGGGGCACCAGCCCCGGGCTGTCGATGCTCTACACCCTGCTCAACCGCGTGATCCGTGAGACCGACACCGACTGGCTCTACGTCACCGGCCCCGGCCACGGCGGCCCCGCCCTGGTGGCGGCCGCCTGGCTGGAGGGCACATACTCCGAGATCTATCCGCACGTCGGTGACGACGCCCACGGCGTCCGGACGCTCTTCCGCCAGTTCTCCTCGCCCGGCGGCATCCCCAGCCACGTCAGCGTGCAGACGCCGGGCAGCATCCACGAGGGCGGCGAGCTCGGGTACGCCCTCGTCCACGCGGCCGGCGCGGCGTTCGACCACCCCGACCTGACCGTGGCCTGCGTGGTCGGCGACGGCGAGGCCGAGACCGGCCCGCTCTCGGGTTCGTGGCGGGTGCCGACCTTCCTCAACCCTCGACGCGACGGGGCGGTGCTGCCGATCCTGCACCTCAACGGCTACAAGATCGCCGGTCCCACCGTCCTCGGCCGGAGCAGCGACGAGGAGGTCGAGGGCTACCTGAGATCCCAGGGCTGGGCGCCGGTGACGGTGTCCGGCGACGACCCTGCCCAGGTGTTCCCCGCTCTGTACGCCGCCCTGCGCGACGCCCAGGACCAGATCCGCGGCCTCCAGGCCGCCGCCCGGTCCGGGAGCGGACCATCCCGGCAGGCCCGCGTCGCCTGGCCGGCCATCGTGCTGCGCACGCCCAAGGGCTGGACCGGCCCCGACATCGTGGACGGTGTCCAGGTGCAGGGCACCTTCCGGGCCCACCAGGTGCCGTTGTCCGGCATCGCGGACAACCCGGAACACCTGCGGATGCTGGAGGAGTGGCTGCGGTCCTACGCGCCCGAGCGGCTCTTCGACGACGCGGGCCGGCTGGTGCCGGAGCTGCGGGCCCTCGCGCCCGAGGGGGACCGTCGGATGTCGGCGACGCCGTACGCCAACGGCGGGCGGCTGCGCGAGGCGCTCCCACCCGTGGACCTGACGCAGTTCGAGGTCCCCGTCGACGCGCCCGGTCGCAGCCTGGTCGAGAACACGAAGTCCTCGGGGGAGCTGATGCGCGAGCTGTACGCCGCCACGGCGCGGCCCGACGGCGGCGGGCACCTTCCGCCTGTTCTCACCCGACGAGACAGCCAGCAACCGCCTGCAGTCGGTCTTCGAGGTCACCGACCGGTGCTTCATGGGTCCGCTGCTGGCGACGGACGACCACCTCGGCCCCGACGGCCGGGTGATGGAGGTGCTCAGCGAGCACCTGTGCCAGGGCTGGCTCGAGGGCTACACGTTGTCCGGCCGGCACGGCGTCTTCGCGACGTACGAGGCCTTCGCCATGGTCTCGGCGTCGATGGCGATCCAGCACGTCAAGTGGCTCCAGCACGCCCAGGACCTCCCGTGGCGCGCGTCGGTGTCCTCGCTCAACGTGCTGCTCACCTCGACGTGCTGGCGCAACGACCACAACGGCTTCTCCCACCAGGGGCCCGGCCTGATCGACTCGATGCTGCCGCTCTCGCCCGGGGTCGTGCGGGTCTGGCTCCCGCCGGACGCCAACACGACCCTGTCGATCATGGATCACTGCCTGCGCAGCACCGACCACGTGAACCTGATCGTGGTCGACAAGCAGCAGCACCTGCAGTACCTCACGCTCGACGAGGCCCACCGTCACTGCGCCACGGGCGCGGGCGTGTGGTCGTGGGCCGGCACCTGTCCGGACGACGAGACTCCCGACATCGTGCTGGCGTGCGCCGGTGACGTGCCAACCCAGGAGGCGCTGGCCGCAGCCGAGCTGCTGCGCGACCATGTGCCCGACCTGAAGGTGCGCTTCGTCAACGTCGTCGACCTGATGGCGCTGCTGCCCGAGAACGACCACCCGCACGGCTACGCCGACAGCCAGTTCGACGGCCTCTTCACCGCCGACAGGCACGTCGTCTTCGCGTTCCACGGTTACCCACGGGCGGTCCACCAGCTCATCCACGGTCGTAGCAACCCAGGGCGCTTCCACGTCCGCGGCTTCAGTGAGCAGGGCACCACCACCACCCCGTTCGACATGGTGGTCCTCAACCGGATGAGCCGCTTCCACCTCGCCCAGGAGGTGCTCCGCCGCGCCAGCCGCCGGCCGGCCGGTTGGGACGCCCTGAACCGGCTCTGCCAGGAGCGACTTGCCGACCACGCCCGCTACATCCGCGAGCACCTCGCAGATCTCCCCGACATCACCGACTGGACGTGGCGCGGAGACAACGCCTGAAACCGGCCTAGCG